>NZ_JBHTKM010000063.1:881273-986796 GCF_042675845.1 Winogradskyella rapida
CTTTTCTACCACTCAGGGTTATCGATACGTTTATCCTGCACTCGAAACACTCGAACTGACGAAAGAACACAAATTAAACCTCAACGTCACTTCGAGTGAAATCTCGTTTTTCAGAGATTTTGTATCGAGAAGCATTCTACCTCTCATGGTTCTCGATACATTTCTCACTCACTCGAAACACTCGAACTGACGAAAGAACACAAATTAAACCTCAACGTCACTTCGAGTGAAATCTCGTTTTTCAGAGATTTTGTATCGAGAAGCTTTTTTACAAACCTCGTTCTGGGTACATTTCTAGCACAACCCATCTGACCTACAAACCCGCAAACAAAAAAAGCATAAACCTCAACATTCAACTTTATCAAAAAGAAAATTCTTAAATTTACAATTCAGAAAACGACACAAAAATAAGCACCTTTAAAACCTAAAATCTGCTTCTTTTTCAAGTTATAAATACCCATTCCTAATGAAAAATATCGTCCTAATAATAGCCCTTATGTTAAGCAGCACCTTAGTTAACGCACAAAACACCATGACTCCAGAATTACTTTGGCAGGTAGAACGCCTTAGTGTTAACGGCCTAAACGAAGCCGAAACGGAACTATTCTTTACTGTTAAAACACCAAATATCAGCACCAATGGTTTTGACGCTAAATACTATAAAATGACACTTGCTACGGGTGCTCTTATAGAAATTAAAAAGGACGCCATGTCTGTTAAGGATATGAACATTTCACCAGATGGACAATATCAGCTATTTCATAAAGAGGTGGCACTAGAAGCGATAAAAGGGAATGAGGTCTATTCAGACCTTAAAGATGCTGAAGTTTATATCTTTTCCGATTTAGATATTCGTCATTGGGATACGTGGCAAGAAGGAAAATACAACCATGTATTTTATAAATCATTAGAAGACGAAAAAGCTTCGGGAATTGATATTATGCCTAATGAACCTTACCATACGCCACAACGTCCTTTTGGTGGTGATGAAGACTATATTTGGGCACCTGATAGTAAATCGATTTACTATGTAAGTAAAAAACTAAAGGGAAAAGATTATGCCACAAGCACCAACACAGATATTTACAAATACGATATAGAAACTAAAACTACTGAAAATATTACCGAAGGAAATAAAGGTTATGATACAGCTCCTGCCTTTTCTTCTAAAGGTGCCCTAGCGTGGTTACAGATGTCAACCGACGGTTACGAAAGTGACAAAAACGACCTTATTGTTTTACATCAAGGCATCAAACAAAATTTAACCGCAAACTGGGATGAGTCCGTTAGAAGTTTTCTTTGGAGTCAGGACGGAGAAAGTATTTATTTCACAGCAGCTACAGAGGGCACTATTCAACTCTTTAAGGTCAATTATCCGGGCCGAAAGCGAATGGCTCCGGTAGTTACTCAACTATCTAAAGGACCATTTGATGTCACTAGTATTGTTGCGCAAAAAGATCAGACACTTTTGGTGACACGAACTGACATGAATCATGCCGCAGACATTTATAGTTTCAATCTAAAAAAAGAAACGTTTACGCAACTCACCGCCATTAATAAAGATTTATATGCAAAGGTTGATTTACCAACCGTAGAGAAGCGTTACGTTACAACGACGGACGGAAAGCAAATGTTAGTATGGGTGGTGCTACCGCCAAACTTTGATGCCACTAAGAAATACCCAACCTTACTCTATGCTCAGGGTGGTCCCCAATCTCCCCTATCGCAGTTTTATTCTTATCGTTGGAATTTTCAACTCATGGCTTCTCAAGGCTATATTGTTGTTGCTCCAAACCGTCGTGGTATGCAAGGACATGGTGTACAATGGAATGAAGCTATTAGTAAAGACTGGGGCGGACAAGTTATGGACGATTATTTAAGTGCTATTGACGCTATAGCTAAGGAACCCTATGTAGATGCCAACCGCCTAGCCGCAATTGGAGCTAGTTTTGGTGGTTATTCTGTCTTTTATTTAGCCGGAATGCATAACAACAGATTTAAATCCTTTATTGCTCATGATGGTGTTTTTGACACGCGTAGTATGTATGGTACTACTGAAGAATTATTCTTTGTAAATCATGATTTCGGTGGTCCGTATTGGGACCAGTCCAATAAAGAAGCACAAAAAACGTACAACACGTTTAACCCAATAACCAAAGTTCAAAATTGGGATACCCCAATACTAATTATCCAAGGTGGTAAAGATTTTAGAGTCCCTATAGAACAAGGTTTAAGTGCTTATCAAGCCGCTCAATTATTAGGACTTAAAAGTAAACTTCTTTACTTTCCAAATGAAAATCACTGGGTTTTGAAACCTCAAAATGCTTTAGTTTGGCAACGTGAGTTCTTTAAATGGCTCAAAGACACTTTATAAGCTTTGCTCATTTAAACCTAGCAAAAAAAACTATAGAAGTATGTTAAGATCTATTGCTGCCACTATTATCGGGCTGATCTCCGCTTCATTAACGGTCTATGTTATTGAGAGCCTTATCGGACATCATCTTTTTCCGTTACCTCATGGTGCAGATCCTTTAAATATGGAATGGTTAAGCACCCATATGCACGAAATTCCGGTGGGCATGAAAATTTGTGTTGTTCTCGCGCATTTTATAGGCATCATTGTAGGAATGTTTGTAGCGGCTAAAATTTCGAAAAAAAGCATAATTCCCAGTTATATTGTGGGAATTATGATGCTTTTCGCCACTTTATCTAATATTATAATGTTACCTAAAGAATTTTGGTTTACACTGTCTGATGGTTCATTGGCCCTACTCGGGTTTTTCTTAGGCAAGAGTCTTGCTAAAAAACAACTTCAGTTTTAAATGTCTAAAAGCAAATTAGGATCAGGGCAGTTTTCTTTATAAAAAGCTAGAATAAAATACATCCCTAAATAGGTTGTAAAAATTATAATATACCCAACCTTAAATTAAACTTAACCCTAGATAGGCAGAGACTTTTCGTATGAATTTAAGAATCTTTTCTCTTTCACGAAAAGACTCATATTCAAACCGTTAAAATAAACTTATAAATTACCCTAAAATCTAATTGCATTTTAGGGTTAAAATGTTGACCGTTTTTTTACTTTCGCTTGCTTATATTCTAAAATTTATAAGACCAATGCCTTTTAAACTATCTCATTACCTACTTACTATAGTAGTAACTTTAGGAATTACACTTCACTCTAATTCTCAAACCTACACTTTTGAATCTGATACTCCAGGGAGTCCTCCCAACAATGTAACTTCGAACAACGGTACTTTTGAAGTTAATGCCGACACTAATCGAACACAGACGATGACGGTTTTATCTTCTACCGAAGCCAACACAGCATCTTTTACTTTAGATTTATTTCCAACATCCACCAATTATTCTGTAACTTGGAAAGAAACCTATGAGACCGCCGGCCGTTCTGGATTCATTTTAAGAGGTCATGGAGAGAATAGTCGAAATCCTGGATCTCTGAAAGGCTACCTGTTTCAAGCAAATCCAATACAAAATGATATGCGTATTTATAGATCTAATGCTACTGATTATACAATACTTTCAACTATTAGTTTAGCTGCTATTGGTGTTAATGTCTCAAGGTGGTATAGAGCTACTATAAATGGAAGCACCCTCACTTTTGAATATTCTGATGATGGCTTAACCTTTACACTACTGACTTCTATTACCGATTCAACCTATATGTCTGCTGGAGCCACACAATACACAAGAGGTTATGGTAATTATTTTACAGGCTCTTATGTAGATGACATAAGTTTTTATGAAATTGAAGATGAATTAACGATTACCAATATTAATGAATATCAAATTATCCAACGCAGTTCATCTAACACTGCTGATATTTTAATTTCAGGTAGCTACACAGGTACACCGACCGCTATTGAAGCTAGCTTTAATGGAGAGAACTATGTCACTATAGATGCCAACCCATCTAACGGTGAGTTTACTGGAACGCTAGCAAATCAAAATGTAGGACAGGGCACTCTAGATGTGCGTTTTACTAACGACACATCTAAAACGAGTTCTGTTAACAATGTTGGTATTGGAGATATTTACGTAATTGCAGGACAAAGTAATGCTTCAGGAAGAGGTAACAACCTAAATTCTTACACCCATGCTTCACTGAAAGCTACTCTTTTTGGTAACGATGATGTTTGGAAAAACCTAGAGGATGCTACAGATAGTAATTCTAATCAAATCGATGGTGTAAGTGCAGACAGCTCGGCAAAGGGGTCCCCATGGCCTATTGTAGCAACCAACATACTAGCTAACTCTTCGGTACCTGTAGCTTTTGTACCAACGGCTAAAGGAGGTACAAGTATAGACGATTGGCAGCCTGCAACCAATCATTCCGATACTTCAACTCTATATGGTTCTATGCATAGACGTATTAACGCCGTTGGTGGTAAAGTTGCCGGAGTGTTATTTTTCCAAGGGGAAAGCGATGCAAGCACTAGCATTACCCAATCTGACTACGAAACAGGACTTACCACTATTGTAAATACTATTGCAACGGATTTCCCAGATACAAAAACCATGATTGGTCAGATAGGACACAATAACTACTCAGGAAACGACGCCATTAGAGCAGGACAAATTGCAGTAATTAATACTAATGACAATGCTTTAATGGGACCAGCGACCTACGATATTGATTTATCTGATGGCGATACCTTACATTTTAAATCGGATGGAGACATGGCTATTTTTGCTTCACGTTGGTATACGGCAATAAATAAAGGCTTCTATAATGCAACAGATGGTTATGGTCCTATTTTAGATAAAGAAAACTTACATTATGAGGCTTCAACCAATAAGATTACGGTACCTTTTACAGATGCTTCTTTACCTACAATAGATTCAAATTCTACAGTGACAACGTCATCATTTAATCTAACAAATAATGGATCCCCTATAAGCATCAGCGAAATCACTATAACCGATTCTACTATAGAAATTACACCTTCTGTTGTGTTAGATTCTGCTTCCTCTATTACCTTATCCTATGCAAGTTTAAACACCGCAGTATCTGCGGCTATTTATGACACCAACAGTTTACCTGCTCAACCCTTCTACAATGAAGTGGTCAATGTCGTTACTGAATATGTATATGATGATGCCTGGTCGCCTTCTGACCCTAACGGTGTTGCCAATACTTTTGACAAAATAATTGTTGAATATGGTAACGCAACTATAACGACGACGACTAATTGTGCAAATATCATTGTAAACCCTACAGCTAATTTAACGATCGAAAATGGAGTTACTTTAAATATTGAAGATTCTCTATTATTAGAGTCTAACAGTACAAACTATTCTAGCTTAATCCTTGATGGAGACCTCACAGGAACAATCTATTATTCTAGACACATTAATAGCGCCGCTAGTAGCGGTGCCACAACAGGGGATAATGATTTGGTTAGTCCGCCTTTAGGTGGCCAAAACTTTGGAGACTTTAGTACGGCGAATTCTAATATCTTAACAGGAAATATTAATGGTGTATTCTCGTATTTATTTGGTGGTTTTGATACCGCAAATAATGCTTATATTCATTACAATGCATCAAATTATGAAGATCCTTTAGTTGCCGGTATGGGTTACCGTACAGGTTCTACAGACAATGGAAATTATATCTTTACAGGTACTCCTGCAACAGGTAGTGTTACCATACCAGTGTCTAGTGCAGGTTTATCACACTGGAACCTTATAGGAAATCCTTATCCGAGCTATATTAAAGTTCTAGACTTTTTAGATGTAAATTCAGCATTATTGGATGAGAATTC
Source organism: Winogradskyella rapida (assembly GCF_042675845.1). Lineage (NCBI taxonomy): Bacteria > Pseudomonadati > Bacteroidota > Flavobacteriia > Flavobacteriales > Flavobacteriaceae > Winogradskyella > Winogradskyella rapida. The sequence continues at coordinate 887,060 of NZ_JBHTKM010000063.1, forward strand.
TACTGCAATTTATGGCTATGATGGATACGAGGCAGATGGTTGGACGATACATAATTTCGCAACAACATCATCTTCAACTGCAATAACACCTGGGCAAGGGTTTTATATAAACGTGGTCACTTCCGGAGATATACAATTTACGCAAGACATGCGCACCATAGGGACTACTGATGATTTTATTCAAGGTAGAAACTCTGAAGATACTTTAACCTATTTAAAATTAGGTTTATCTAGTGGGTCTCAAAACTACCAAACCGCTTTATATATTAACCCAAATGCTAGTCTTGGCTTAGACCCGGGTTATGATGCCAATGTATGGAAAAATACAGCCCCTAATTTTTCTATATATTCTAATTTAGTTGAAGATAATTTGGGTAACCCTATGGCAATACAAGCCATTGACGATACAAATTTATCTAACCTCTCTATTCCTATTGGTGTCAATGCTAATGCCGCACAAACCATAACTTTTAGTCTAACAGAATCTGTACTACCTGACACGTATGCTGTTTATTTAGACGATACCTTAGAAAATACGTCTACATTACTTACCGCTGGCGATTATACTATAGTTACAAATACGGCTCTTAATGGTATAGGACGTTTTTATTTAAGATTTTCAACGAATACGCTGAGCATTGTGAGTACAACCTTAAATGCTGTTAATATCGTTACTCATAATTATGAAAAACAAATTGAAATTAGCGGGCAGTTACCAGAACATTCAATCTTAAACATTTACGATTTACACGGTCGATTAATCCGTACCCAATCTTTACAATCTGATAAGACCTCTCAATATATTGATGTAAGTCAATTAGTAAGTGGTATCTATGCTGTTCAAATCAGTAATAGTTCACTGACTAAAGTTCAGAAAGTAATATTAAGATAAAGCGCTTCAACTAAGCCAAAATAAGCTGCCCTGCTTTTAATTTGTTACATGGTTAAACCTAAAAGCAAATTAGGATCAGGGCAGTTTTCTTTATAAAAAGCAATGTCTTTTAAATTACTGACCCCAGGATAATCGCCCTTAAAATCTTGAATAGCCCTTATAATTTGAAAGTGTAAATGTGGAGGGTAATCCCCATTAACCTCTGCCGCTCCCAAACTTCCTATTTGCTGACCTTGGTTTACGACCTCACCCACACGCCACGATGACATAGATGCTAGACTTAAATGACCGTATAAGGTATAAAACTCAAATCCTTCAATCTTGTGTTTTAGGATTAACGTTGGTCCGTAATCTCCATGATTGGTGTTATTGTTAAAACTATGAATACTCCCTTTTAAAGGCGCCAAAACCGGGGTATCTACTGCCGCCCATACATCCAATCCTAAATGGATATTTCTTTCCGTAGCATCATTTAAAGGTTTAAAATAAGTACTTCGCCTGTAAAGCCCTCGATGCTCTAAATAGCCCCCAACAGCTACTTTAGCTTGCTGACGTGCCATTTCATTCCATATATAAACCTCTAGAGCTTTAGACGAGGATAAATCTACAGTTTGTAAAGCTGTATTGGTTAAGGATAAATTAAGAGGCATAATAGAACTTTTATCCGCTAAGGCTTCAAGCACCACATGAGATGGTAATGCGCTTAGAAATTGTTCGAAAGGAGACAGCGTCATGGTTTTAAATTTTCAAACTCAAAATTACACATTATGGTTTACAATAAAATTAGGCCTTATGATATTCTCATAATATTTTCTGAATGATAAGAAAAACTTAAAATTCAGTAGGTAGCTATCATAAAGTTAGGGATTTGAATTATCTTTAATTATTGAATACTTATGTTTGTGTCATCATTTCAAATTAAAACTCATTAAGACTTACATTATGCTAAAACGCCTCCTTATCTTATTATCTATTTTAGCTTTAGGATTGTTACTTTATTCGGTGTACGTTGAAAATATTTTCTCTCCACGTTTAAGTCCAAAAGATACCGCGAAGATTACGCTAAACGATTTAGATTTAACGGTGGAATATAACCGTCCTTCCAAACGCGATCGTGTTGTTTTTGGTGCGCTTGTTCCTTTTGATGAAGTTTGGAGAACAGGAGCCAATGAAGCTACGACTTTTGAAACCAATAAGCCCCTTTTAATTAACGGTATAGAACTAAAGAGAGGAAAATACACCATTTGGACGGTACCCATGAAAGACCAATGGAAGGTTATGTTTAACTCTAAACAATATGAATGGGGAGTTAACGAGAAAATGGAACCGATGTGGGATCCTAATTACGATGCCTTAGAGATTATTGTACCGGCACAAAGTCTAGATGTTACTGTAGAACGTTTTACCATTGCTTTTGATAATAAAACAGGCCATCTTAAATTAACCATGGCGTGGGACAATACGCTTATAGAAGTCCCAATTGATGTGATTGAATAATATTCAAGTCATCAGGGTGTTGTGTTACGCAGGTTAAGCCTCGTCGCTTGGCCATAACGACTTTTGTATCCTATACCACACGATACGCATTTCACTTTTCACCTAAAAAAGTAAACCACTCATTTTTTTACGGGCCTTATACTTTTAAAATACAAGCAACATAAGCTGCATCACTTTTAAACCGTATAAAACCATTTATTTTTATAAGTCTTAGACATAAAGCGACATTAAACTGTAAGACTTATGTTCTAAGCTAAAAAAACAATATTTTTGTGCCCACAAAGCTTAACATTGCATGACCTATCAATTTACCATCATCGTTCCCGTATATAATGAGGAAGAAAATCTTGAACGTGTAGAAACAGAACTTTCTAACTACCTTAAAATCGCTTCTGTCCCTACCTCTATCTTATTTGTTAATGATGGTTCTAGTGACAATAGTCAAGCACTTATTGAAACCATTTGTGCCCGTCAGCCTGATTTTGAATACATTTTATTTAAAGAAAATAGAGGTTTAAGTGCAGCTATTAAAGCTGGTTTCGATACTGTAACCTCGGAATGGGTAGGCTATATCGATTCTGATTTACAAACGGCACCTGAAGATTTTAATATTCTTCTAGAGCATATTGGCGAGCATGAATTAGTTACCGGTGTCCGATCTAACCGAAAAGACTCTTTTGTAAAGAACATGTCTTCAAAAATTGCTAACGGAATTAGACGTGCCTTTACACATGATGGTATGGATGATACAGGTTGCCCATTGAAGGTCATAAAAACAGAATATGCTAAACGTATTCCTATGTTTAGAGGTTTACATCGTTTTTTACCGGCGATGATTATGTTACAAAACGGACGCGTTATTCAGGTCACCGTGCAACATTTCCCAAGAATGGCAGGTACCGCAAAATTCGGACTATGGAACCGACTGTTAGGTCCTTTAATGGATTGTTTTGCGTATTTATGGATGAAGAAAAAATATATCAACTACAACATTTCCAAATCAAGTAAAGCCACGACGTCATTTTGAAAGATTGGATTATATATAGCATCGGCTTTATCGCTCAGATCTTATTTTCTTCACGGCTTATAATCCAATGGATTACTTCTGAGAAGCAACGTAAAGTTATTACTCCTAACACCTTTTGGACCCTTAGTCTCATCGCCTCTTTTTTACTCTTTATTTACGGGTATTTGCGTTTAGACTTTGCCATCATGTTAGGACAGAGTTTAACCTATTACATTTATATCAGAAATTTACAACTGCAGAAACAATGGCAAAAGTTTCCTAAAATTGTACAGATTCTGCTCTTTACAATCCCCATTTTAATCGTCATATTCTATTATAACAATAATAAAATTGATCTCGATTTACTTTTTCAAAATGAAAATATCCCAACTTGGTTATTGGTTTTAGGGATTGTAGCCCAAGTCATATTTACCTTAAGATTTGTATACCAATGGATTCATTCTGAACGTCAGCAAACCTCTACCCTACCCATGGGCTTTTGGGTTTTAAGCTTGGTCGGCGCCGGATTAATCCTTACTTACGCCATAATTAGAAAAGATCCTGTATTATTTATAGGGCATTTGTTTGGCTTAGTCATCTATGCCCGTAACGCCTATTTAATAAGACAATCTGATGATTAAACAGATAGAAAAATATCCCGTTCTCAGTTTATTACTATTCGTAATTATTATGCTTGGGTTTACCATAGATGCCATTCCGGTAAGTATTATGGAAGCTCGAAATTTTATTTCGGCACGAGAAATGCTTACGGATAACAATTGGATCTTAACCACCATGAATGGCAATGCTCGCTATGAAAAGCCTCCCTTACCAACCTGGATTACCGCTGGTTTTGGTTACCTATTTGGTATGGGTTCTGTTTTAGCCCTGCGCTGGCCAGCCCTTCTGTTTTTAGCAAGCATTGGTATTTCTATCTATTATTTATCAAAAGCCTTAGAATTACCAAAAGCACACAGCTTAATTAACGGATTTATAGCATTAACGTCTTTCTATATTATTGGAATTACAATTGAAGCCACATGGGACATTTATACCCATGGCTTTATGCTCATGGCTTTAGTTCAACTGTTCTTTTTATTTCAAAAAGGTAAAACACCGCTTATAAGAAGCCTTCTTTTTGTGATATTTATTGCGGCATCTGTATTATCTAAAGGTCCTGTTTCCTTATATGTCTTATTCCTTCCTTTTGTTATTGCTTATGGAATTGCCTTTAAATTTAAAGGAAACCTGCTTCATTTTTTAAAATTAATAAGCCTTTTAGTCTTCGGAATTACCTTAGGAAGTTGGTGGTACCTCTACGTCAGAACTGCCGATCCTGCTACATTTATGGCCATAGCAGAACGGGAAACCTCAAATTGGCATAGCTATAACGTACGACCGTTTTATTATTATTGGAGCTTTTTTGTGCAAAGCGGTATCTGGACGGTCCCTGCACTTATCAGTTTATTTTATCCGTATTTAAAAACCAGAGTCAACAATTTAAAAGCTTACCGTTTTAGTTTATTGTGGACGCTTATCGCTGTGATTTTACTCTCTTTAATTCCAGAAAAAAAATCGCGTTATTTAATGCCAGTACTCATCCCTTTGGCCATCAACATTGGGTTTTATGTGAACTATCTCATCCGGGAATTCAAAAACCTTTCCACTAAGAAAGAAACGTTTCCTGTTTATTTTCAGTTCGGACTTATTGGCCTTATCGCTTTACTCTTTTGGTGTATTGGTTTTAGTCTAGGCCCTTTTCTAACCGGTGTAGTGCTTCTGCGTTTTATACTGATTAGTGCCGTATTATTGGTGATAGGATTCTTTATCTTTAAAACTTTAAAGCAGAAAAATATAAAAGCGACCTTCTACCTTACGCTAAGTTTTATGCTGAGTATAGGTTTTTTAGCGTTGCCTTTTGCACAATTGCAAGGCCAACCTAGTTATTTACCACTGTCGCAATTGTCCAACGACACTATTCCGCTTTATAGCTTAGGTGGTGTATCGCCGGAAGCCATTTATAATTATGGCGAAAAAATTCCATCGTTAAAAACAGAAGAAGGGCTTATGGTTCCTTCTGAAAAAACCTTCAGAGTCCTAACCTCGAGCTTAGATCCTGAAGCGTTTAAAGAACTGAATACGCTATTTACTATTGAATTTAAAGATAGCTATGACCTCAACTTTTCGAGTAATAATCATAGAGCCCGTTTGGTGAACCACATGTATCTCCTTACTAGAAAATAAAAGCGCTTTTATAAGTCTCGAGACGTTACATTGGCTTTAAGCCACGTATTTATTCAGTAAAAACTTATAAAGTTTGTAGAATAAGAAGCCTGCAAAACCTCCAAAAGTTAAACCACAAATAAGGTCTAAAGGATAATGCACGCCTACATAAATACGACTGTATGCAATGGTTAAGCTCCAAAGTAACAATCCTATAATTAAGTATTTAAAGTAAGGTCTTAATAATAAGCCTGTAAATATGGCTACAGCCATAGAATTAGAAGCATGCCCTGAGAAAAAGCCATATTTTCCACATCGCGGCGCTACAAAACGCATAAGATCCTGTATGCCTTCTGCTCTACATGGTCTTGGACGTTGAAAACCATCTTTAAAAAGATTGGTAATTTGGTCTGTAAAGGTGATCATACCCGCTACTACAAACACTAAGAGTAATAAAGCTTTCCACCCATACTTTTTATATATTAAGAATAGTAATACGGCATATAAGGGGATAGAATATAACTTGTTGGTTATGGCTAACCAAAGCCCATCCCAAGATGCTGTCCCTAAATTATTAAGATATAAGAATAGGGTTTTATCTAATTCTAATAGCTGCTCTATCATTAATCGTCGTATCGGGCAATTTCTCTATCGTAAAAATCCGTAGCCTGCTGAATGTAGTTTTCAGTTTCAGTCTCTAATTCTTTTTCGTCATGCTGATCAAACTCTTCAAACCATTCTACCTCATCATTTTCAAGATTAATGATAAAGCGTGGAAATTCAGTATGAATGATAAATATTGCTTCTGGATAATCGGTGTTATCGCCTAGTATAAATTTTGGTAATTCCATAGGGTACATTTAAAGTCTTAAGCCAAACGCTTAATTTATAACTTAGGCTACAAATATATTGATTTTGATTGAGCCTATCGATTAATATTACAAGATCGCCTTAACGTAACGCTTTCGCGGATTAGTGGCTTGTTTTTAAGATGAGTTTTTTGGTTAATAAATGAAATCTTATAAACAGTAAAATAGCGGCAACACTGAGCCCTACTATAAGTCCAATCCAAATCCCAAGACTGCCATAAGCTTCAGCTTTTCCTAGATAATAACATATAGGAAAACCAATAACCCAATAAGACACAAAGGTGATCAAGGTTGGTATTTTAACATCCTGAAGTCCTCTTAAAGCACCTAAGGCTATCACTTGTAGACTATCTGTAATTTGAAATACCGCAGCGGCTAATAACAAGGTTGCCGCAATTGAAACCACTTCCATAGTATCAACAGCATTAGCCGGATCGTCTAAATCCACATACATCGTAGGCAACATTTTATGAAAAATGACAAATAATAGCGCAAAAAGGACTGCAAAAATAAAACCTACGATAAAAATAGATTCCGCAATACGGCGTAAAGCGACAAAGTCCTTCAATCCTTTTTGATTTCCAACGCGGATCATAGCGGCCACACTTAGGCCTGTAGCCACCATAAAGGTCATAGAAGATAAGTTTAAGGCAATTTGATTTGCTGCTTGGGCATTGGCCCCTAAGGTACCACTTAGCCAAATTGCTCCAGTGAAAATTCCGACTTCAAAAAACATCTGCATGGCACTAGGCAAACCGAGATTGGTCAATTTTTTCATGGGTTGTTTACTTAAACTGAAAAACTTGATATGAGTGACATAAGCCTTAGACTTATCTCGTTTTGCCAATAACCACCACAAATAGGCCACCATAACAAAACGGGACACTAAGGTTCCGACAGCCGCCCCTACAATCCCCATTTCAGGACAACCAAATTTTCCAAAAATAAGCACGTAGTTTATAGCCACATTAAGCACATTGGCTACAATAGTGGCGTACATAGGATATTTGGTTAAAGAAAGCCCATCACTAAACTGCTTAAAAGCCTGAAAGACAATCAAGGGCACTAATGAAAAGGCCACCAAGTCTAAATAAGGAATAGCCAAATCGACCACCTCTTCCGGTTGATCCATTACATACATTAGAGGTTTAGCAAACAGCAAACAGACAAACAAGATCAGCCCTAAAACGGTACATAAAAAAAGTCCGTGTTTAAATACCGATTTTCCTTTGTCAAAATTATTTTCGGAATCAGCTTCGGCAACCAACGGCGTTATGGCCGTAGAGAACCCAATGCCTAGAGACATGGCTATAAAAATAAAGCTATTCCCTAAAGAGACTGCCGCTAACTCTGCAGCTCCCAATTGGCCTACCATAATATTATCAATAAAACTAACAAAGGTATGACCTAGCATACCCAGCATAACCGGTGAGGCCAGTTTTAGATTATATCGAAATTCTTTAGTGTATTGACTTAAAACCATGGCGCAAAAATAAGACTTCCATTTAGTTCTTAGAATGAATTATTTCTTAAATAATAGGAAAGTTTAGCGGGCTAATTTTCATCTTAAAATCCCGATTATATCGGATGTAATTAATCGATTCTTGTGGATTGCGTTAAAAAAGATAAACCTTGTTGTCCTGAGGTAGACGTCATCACCCCTTCAAAAATAGGTTCATGACTTCCTTGTGGTATTTGCCAATCGAAAATAAAATTCCCTCCAGTTCCCCCAGCAATATCCTTTTCATTAATCACAATATCTAGGGTTTCCATAGGTACCAAATAGGCCGGTTGGTCAATATAGGATTTTAATAAAACCCCATGAGTATCGTAATACGCCACCTTAGATAAGTACAAGCTATCTTTAGCACTGGTATTCCTAATACTAATCATTGCCGTAAGGTTATACGTCTTATGCTGTGTGTAACTGTAAATTTGTGAGTATACCGATAAATAAGAAGTTCCTTGTTCTAAGCCTTCTGAAGATGGCAGAGCTGCAACGCGGGCTTTCCAATCAATTTTTTCGTAGTCATCCGTGCCTGTAGCCTCGTCACAAGCACAAAAACAATACAGACTGAGGACTAAAATGATGAACTTTTTCATAAGGTACGCTTTAATTAATGACTACAAAATTAGTGTAAAAGCCGCAGATTATAGTCTGCTTAAAAATACAATACCTAAGAAGATAATAAAAGAATCTCTCGTACTTCTTTTAAACTGTCTTCTTTATCTAAAAGAAAAACAAGGGTATCGTTCGCTTCAATAATGGTTGAGCCGCCTGGTCTTACAAATTTATCGTTTCGTTTTATCATTACAATAAATGCTGAAAGTGGTAAATGCAGATCTATAATACGTTTATCTACCGCGAAACTATTTGGAGGAATGGCCACTTCTTCCATTGCAGATTTCGGAAGATTTAAAATATACCGATCATTTTCTGCAATAGGTTTAACCTTCTCCGGAAGTGCCACTTTTAACCATTTTGCAAAAATAGATAAGGTGGTTCCTTGAATTAAGATAGAGGTCACCGAGATAAAAAAGACAATATTAAAAATCATATTGGCCTTATCTATTCCGGCTAATAACGGATAGGTTGCAAATACAATAGGAACTGCTCCACGTAAGCCTACCCACGAAATATAAAAGCGCCTTTTGAGTTTCATTTTGAAAAACATCAGACTGATAAAAACACTAACCGGTCTTGCCACCAAAATAAGGAATACTGAAATCAGTAAGCCAATGCCCATATAAGGAATTATTTGCGACGGAAATACGAGCAGTCCTAAGGTTAAGAACAGTACAATTTGCATCAGCCAAGCAATACCATCAAACATTTTTAAGATGGTGGACTTATGAATTAAATCTTGATTCCCTAAGTAGACCGCACAAATATAAAGGGCCAGAAAACCATTTCCGCCTACAAAATCGGTCGCAGAAAAGGTTATAAACATCATTGCTATGGCTAGCACCGGATAAAGACCTTCGAATCCTAGTTTAATTCTATTGATAATTATCTTGCTTAATTTTCCAAAGGCAAATCCTAGTATCCCACCTAAAATCATTTGTTGGAAAAACAACAACACCATAGAAAAAATACTCTCATCTTGGTTAATCACTAAGGTTAAACACGCCAAAGTGAGCACATAAGCCATAGGATCATTACTCCCACTCTCTAGTTCTAATGTAGGTCTTAAATTGGTTTTTAAGGCTAAATTTTTAGATCGTAAAATAGAAAATACAGCGGCCGCATCTGTAGAAGACACAATAGAACCGAGCAGCATACTTTCGTAAATAGTAAAATCTGTAACAAACCACACAAACAAACCTAGGGTTGCGGCGGTTAGAAAAACCCCCAATGTAGAGAGTATCAATCCCTCTTTCAGAATGGGTTTAATGGCTTTAAAATTGGTGTCTAAACCACCCGAAAAGAGGATAAAGTTAAGGGAAACAATCCCTATAAACTGTGCTAATTTAGGATCATCAAATCGAATCCCTCCAATACCATCAGAACCCGCTAACATTCCTATAGCCAAGAAAAGGATTAAGGTAGGCACCCCAAACTTATAAGAGGTCTTCCCGACCACAATACTTATAAAAAGTAAAATAGAGCCTACTAATAATATATTTTCAATGGTTAAATTCATGCTTTTCTTGCCAAAGGTCAGTGCAAGCAAATTTAGTTTTTTTATCTTCTAATAACGAGCTATCCGTTGCTTTTAAAATTGAAAAATTAAGGTCTTGTATTCTGCAAATAAATTTAATTGCAGTGTTTTACAACATTCAAACAACATGCGTGCTTTAATCGTCTAGCCTTAACCGGAAACGTATTCGCATTAATCTATAAGGTTGCTATTTGGTCTTTCGCTGTTTCAAACTCAGCAACCATAGTCTCGACAATTTTAACCACGGGTTGCACATCGTGAATTAAGCCTGCAATTTGCCCTATTTCCAACTCGCCTTCTTCTAAATCACCTTCAAACATTCCTCGTTTAGAACGAGCTCTGCCTAATAATTCTTTAAGTTGCTCTGGAGTAGGGCTGGTTTTATAAAGCTCTTGGACGTCGTTGTAAAATTTGTTTTTCACTAATCTAACTGGAGCTAATTCTTTTAAGGTTAATTGGGTATCACCTTCTTTAGCATCGACCACCACTTGCTTAAACGCTTGGTGCGCAGAAGATTCTTCACTAGCCACAAATCGGCTTCCTACTTGTACACCATCAGCACCTAAAACCATACACGCCAGCATGGCTTTTCCTGTGGCAATACCACCAGCTGCAATTAATGGAATATCCAATTGTTCTTTCACCATTGGAATTAAGGTCAAAGTAGTGGTTTCATCTCTTCCGTTATGGCCACCAGCTTCAAAACCTTCAGCCACAATAGCATCTACTCCGGCCGCTTGCGCTTTTAAAGCAAACTTAACACTGCTTACCACATGAACCACAGTAATCCCTTGGTCTTGTAACCATTTAGTCCATGTCTTCGGATTTCCTGCAGAGGTGAATACAATCTTAACCTCTTCCTCTACAATAATATCCATGATTTCTTTAATGTTGGGATATAACATCGGGACGTTAACCCCGAAAGGTTGATCGGTAGCGGCTTTACATTTTTGAATATGTTCTCGCAACACATCAGGATACATAGATCCTGCTCCAATTAATCCTAAAATTCCAGCATTACTTGCAGCAGAGGCCAAACGCCAACCGCTATTCCATATCATTCCGGCTTGGATGATAGGATATTTGATATTGAATAGTGAAGTGATTCTATTAGTCATCATAAGTGTTCTATATTTTATGGTGTATAAAATTCGACAATTCAGATGAAAATTACGATGGAAATGCCATGAAATTATGAAGATACTTCTATTCCATTATGACGTCTTAAGGTCTAATTAGCTCAGCCTTAATTTAAGGCATCGTTTTAATAAACTGAAGTGTTTTAACCCCTACTTCGGTGCTAAGTTGAATAAGATAAACCCCTGCGGATAATGCGGAAACGTCAAGACTCTCGGTAGTTTCCGTAAGTGTTTCTTGTAAGACTTCTTGACCTAATTGGTTATAAACAACAACCTTGATCTGACTTTGAGCTTCTGGAAAACTGAGATATAGGTCTGAATTTACCGGATTAGGATACAGACGAAGGCCTTCTAAATTGAAATCGTCCACTGATAACGCTAAATTCTTAGCCGTGTATAAATTAGGAATTCCGTATCCTAAAAATTGATCTGGAGCATTATACTGTGATGCCGATTGCCTCACCAAATCTTTAAGAACGCTTGGTGTTACATTAGGCAAGGCTTGTTTTAAGGCCGCAAGTCCCCCACAAAGAATTGGTGCGCTAAAAGAGGTCCCATTATTTTGAACAATACTATTATACTCATCAATAACAAAAGCATTTCCACCTCTTGCCACAACATCGGGTTTCTGATAACCAATTTGCGCGGCACTACCTTGGGAACTAAAAGACACATAATCCCCATCTGCATTTACAGCACCAATACTAAGCACGTTAGGCGAATCTCCTGGAGCGCCGACCGTTTGCCACGAAGAGCTTCCAGAATTTCCTGCGCTAACCACAACTAATAGTCCTTTTTCAGCAGCAATATTAGCGCCTTTAGTAATAAAGGCCGTTTCGCCATTCATGTCTGCAGGAGTATAACTGTAATTCGCATTATCATAAGTGGTATAGCCCAGAGATGTATTTATAATATCTACACCTAAACTATCAGCACGTTCTGCTGCTTCTACCCAATAACTCTCTTCCACTGGATTTTCACTTGAGGCATCTTCGGTTCTAAATAAATAATAAGACGCATTTGGTGCAGTGCCCACAAAACTATCTTGAATAAAGCCGCCCATAGTACTTAATACTTTAGTTCCATGGTTACTTGAGGTACTGTTATAAATATCGGTTGTTCGGTCTACAAAATCATACCCGCCTAATAATAACCCTTGGTCTCTTAAATTTTGAAACGCGCCCATGGTATCTGCATTCGGAAATCCGGCATCCATAATGGCAATGCTGACTCCTTCTCCGGTATAATCGTCGAGATGTAAGTTATCCACCCCAATCATTTCTACCTGATTTTGGGTATTTCCGTAGGTAAACGCAATCGTGATATCTTCAATATCTAAATCCGTATGCTGCTGCTCGGGTCTCCCACTGCTGTTAAGATTAGGATTTGCAAAAACAACAGTATCTACAAAATCTAAATTGGTAAGCCCGTTTATAGCACTTTCCGTTCCTCTCACATGCAGCGCATTAAACCATTTCGATTTTGCCAAGACCAAAATATCTGTTTGCGTTTTAACCGTGGTAACATACCCTTCATTTACAGGAACATCGCGTGCATCTATAGCAATATTAAAATTTTGCTTTCGGTCTATAGCTTTCTGCGTCAGTATACTAATAGGATTTGCAAGCGAAGCCGCTACATTAGGTTTATCCGTAAAATAAATCCAAGCGTCTTCTTGTGCAAAAGTAGGTGCGCTTAGGCAAACTAAAAGAATAACGAGTACTGTTCTCAACATGGGCTTCGGTTTTCATATGACAAATTGGTCTCTAAAATACAGAAGACCTTTCAGATGAACATCTAAAAGGTCTTCAAACAAATTAACCTTTACGACTAATTTAAGAAATTACGCCAGAACCTACGAGTTCTTCTCCTAAATACCAGGCTACAAATTGGCCTTCCGTAATCGCCGATTGCATGGTTTCAAATTCAACATACAATCCTGAAGCTACTTTATGTAAGGTGGCTTTATCTAAATTTTGTCGGTAACGTATTCTTGCCAAGACGTCCATAGTTTCTCCGTCGTTTAATGCCAAATCCGTACGTACCCAATGTAATTCTTCATTAGACACAAAAAGGACGTTTCTGTAAAGTCCTGGATGTTTTTTACCTTGACCTGTATAGATGACATTCTCATTAACATCGGTATCAATAACAAATAAGGGCTCTACCGTGCCGCCAACGCCTAAACCTTTACGTTGTCCTTTGGTAAAATAATGGGCCCCTTGGTGTTTCCCTACCACTTTTCCGTCGGCAACCTTGTATTCTGGTTTTTTAGACCCATAGGCTAATTCTTCTTCTTTAGTACTGAAGGTCGGCGGGACATGATTGTAACGTTCAAAATTAGCATCAATCTCTACAATCTGCCCTTCTTTAGGCTTTAATTGTTGTTGTAAGAAATCGGGTAGCCTTACCTTACCAATAAAACAAAGCCCTTGCGAATCTTTCTTTTCAGCGGTAATTAAATCTTGTGCTTTAGCAATTTCTCTAACTTCAGGTTTAAGCAATTCCCCAATAGGAAATAAGGCTTTTGCCAATTGCTGTTGCGACAACTGACACAGAAAATACGACTGATCTTTATTACCATCTACACCGGCCAAAAGCTGATGCACCTCTTCGCCATCTTTTTCAATAGTACTTTTTCTACAGTAGTGACCTGTGGCCACGTAATCGGCTCCAAGTTCTAAGGCAATGTCCATAAAAACATCAAACTTAATTTCTCGGTTACAAAGCACATCGGGATTAGGCGTTCGACCTTTTTCATATTCGTCAAACATATAATCTACAATACGCTCTTTATACTGTTCACTTAAATCTACAGTTTGAAATGGAATCCCTAATTTATCTGCCACCAACATGGCGTCATTACTATCTTCTAGCCAAGGACATTCGTCAGAGATGGTTACCGAATCATCATGCCAATTCTTCATAAAAAGCCCAATAACTTCGTAACCTTGTTCTTTTAGTAAATATGCGGCTACACTTGAATCTACACCTCCCGAAAGCCCTACTATTACTCTTTTCATCCGTTAATATCCTTATTATATTTATTTTAAGTCCTTATTGTTAGCACTTTTTTCAACTTAAAAAAGGCTAAGCAAAACGTCTTCTAAACATCGTTATCAATTTACATTATGCTTTGTTCGAAAACATTTGGCAAAATTACGAAATAAAAAAGGCAATCTTATATAGATTGCCATTCTCAAATCCTATTTAAACCATAGTTAATCCCTATGGTTTTTTAGATATGACTTTCTGATTGGTGTGATCTACAGTTTTAGTTAATTTACCATCCTTATAATACTTCCAGATCCCTTTTTTCTGATTTTCTTCATAAACCCCTTCTGAGGTCAACTGATTATTCGCATTGTAATAATACGCTTGCCCATGGAGTTTGTCGTTCTTATAAATGGTATGGCGTAAGAGGGTATTTTTCTCAGAATACCACTTGGCTTCACCGTCTAACTTCCCATCTTTATAATGCGCACTTTCTGCTAAAACACCATTAGGGTAATACACAAAACGTTCTCCCGAAAGTAGACCCGCATCATTATAATACTCTTCAATCATTTTTTTTGAAGAATTTTTATGGTAAAAAATCCACTTGCCCATAAAGCGCTTCCCATTCATTTGCCCTTCACTAATCACTTTTTTATTAGAAGCGTAAAAGGTAACCTTAGCAATGCTATCGGTTTCGTTAAAAACTTTGACGGCACTTAATACACTTTTCCCAGCCGATAGCGTGTAATATTTAAAGGTGTCGACTTCCTTACCGTGTTTAAAAACCCCTTCATAACGTTTTTGATCCGTCTGGTAGTAGTTCTTGGTCCACAAGCCGTGCCGTTTCTTGTTTTTATCAAACTGATTTACTGCATCTTGTGCCTGTACAGATGTTAAAAATAATGTTAAAGTAAATAAGCTATAAACTAATTGTTTAATCATTTCGTAATTTAGTTAAACAAACTTTTATAAAGTTTGAATGTTGAACAATTTAAAAACTCAAAACAATGAAAATTATTTCAAAAAACTTCAAATTACTTACAGTATTTCTATTGGTTTTAGGTCTTACTGCATGTAGTGATGATGACGACAACAATTTACCCCCTACAGAACCTATGACAATCGTAGATGTAGCGATTGAAAACAATTTAACCTCTCTAGCCGCCGCTTTAGAAGCTACCAATTTGGTTAGCACATTACAAAGTGACGGACCTTTTACCGTATTTGCTCCAACGAATGATGCATTTAGTGATTTTCTAACGGAAGCCAATATTGATTTATCGAATATGACGGCTACAGAAATTGTAACCGTAAGAAATGTATTATCTAATCATGTGATTGCCGGAGCTACTATTACCTCTACCGATTTAATTGGTGCAGGTTCTGGTTATGTGAGTACTGAAGCTGCTGGTGTTGCAGGGAACAACATGAGTTTATTTTATAATTTTACTGAAGGTAGCGTTATATTAAACGGAATGTCTACTGTAACCACGGCCGATGTCACCGCCTCTAATGGTATTGTTCATGTGGTGGATGAAGTGATTACTTTACCTTCAATAGTAACCTTCGCTACTGCAGACCCTAATTTTAGCAGTTTAGTTGAGGCTTTAACCGCCGATGATCAACCTGATTTTGTAACAACACTATCACTTCCTATTGGTGTAACGCCAACGCCATTTACGGTTTTTGCTCCAGTAAACTCTGCTTTCCAAGCCTTATTAGATAGTAACGATAATTGGAACTCTATTGAAAATATCGATTCGGACTTATTAACAAGTGTTTTAGAACACCACGTTATTACTGAAGCCAACGTAAGATCGGAAGACCTTAGCGATGGTATGATGCCAACGACCTTACAAGGGGATATGATAACGATTAACTTACCAGGAAATGACGGAAATCCGGCTAAAATTACCGATGGTGCTGGGAATACAGACATCGATATTATTGCTGTAGATGTACAAGCGATTAATGGTGTAATTCATGCTGTTGAAACTGTATTACTTCCAGATACGACTAATTAAAATAAAAGCAAAGAAATTGCATACCCCTATATTGATTGATTAATTTCAAAACATCCAAACGACATACCGTTTGGGTGTTTTTTATGCTGTTTATTTCATCATAACGCTATTCATCCCTCACTCCAACCCTAGCGTCTTCCCTGCACCCTTCTATCTAAAGCATGGACTGTTATGATATTTTCTTAGCTTTGAGTTATATATTCATTGAGAGTTATATATTCTTTGAGCTTTATATTTAATCTGAAGATTCAACCCTCTCAATTAAAGCCCAATACAAGGCAAAAATAAAGCCTTAACACTAAATGTTAAGGCTCTATTAGACTTTGTGAGTCTCTATATAAAGACGACGTTAAACGTCTGTAGACTTATTTTTTACGTCCACGTTGTTGCGCTTGCTTTTGTTGCTCGGCTTGCTCCATCATTTCAGCCATTTTCTTCTGAAATTTACTTTGCTTTTTAGGCTTGGTTTTATTCACTTCAATCTTAGCTAAAACTTTGTCCTCGTCAATAATGTAATTTTTAATCACGAGCATAATTCCAATACTAATAGAGTTAGAAATAAAATAATATAAACTTAAACCAGAGGCATAGTTATTAAAGAAGACTAACATCATTAATGGAGAGAAGTATATCATGTACTTCATCATCTTAGCCATATCAGGCATCCCTTCTTGTGTTGGTTGATTTGCCATTTGCTGACCTGTTGTCATTCTCATATAAAAGAAAATCGCAATCGCTGCCAAAATTGGAAATAAACTAACGTGATCTCCATATAGTGGAATACGGAATGGTAAATCTAAAACCGAATCAAATGAACTTAAATCATCTGCCCAAAGGAAACTTTTTTGTCTTAATGCAAAGGCTGTTGGGAAAAACATAAATAAGGCATAGAATACAGGAATTTGCATTAATCCAGGTAAACAACCACTTAAAGGACTTGCTCCTGCACGGCTTTGAATAGCCATGGTTTCTTGCTGTGCTTTTAATTTATTGTCTTTGTATTTTTCTCTTACTGCATCTAATTCTGGCTTTAAGATTTTCATCTTCGCCTGCGATAAGAATTGCTTGTACTGTACAAAAGATAATAAAATCTTAACTAGAACCGTCATTACAATAATAGCAATACCGTAAGGTAAAAAGCCACTTAAGAAGTTAAATAATGGAATGAATAACATTTTATTTATCCAACCAAAAATTCCCCATCCAAAAGGAATACTTTTCTCTAATCCTTTATCGTATTGTTTTAAGGTTTTACTGTCTGTAGGTCCGTAATACAATCCGAAATTCTTATTTAATTCACCACCATTATACGCTAAAGGCATTTTAGCGGTATATAATTTAGTGTATAAAGTATCTATTTCTTCATCTTCAACTAAATTTAACGAGGTCATAGCCACATTATCTAAAGTTGCATTTTCAGCCGCTAAAATTGTACTAAAGAAATGCTGTCTGTAAGAAATCCAATCAACATCACTTACCGTTTCATCGTCATCACCACCTTGCGATAATTTATCAACTTTACCATCATCATGCATATAGGTTAAACGTGTGTAACGGTTTTCGTAACTGATACTTTTTGAATGACGAATGGTCTTTTGTTTCCAATCTATAGCAATAGGCTGCGATGTATTAAAGACACCGTTTAAACCTTGCGATCGAATTGAAAAGTCAATCATATAATCGTTTGGTTTCAACTCATAACGGTATTCTAAAAAGTCCGAAGCAGAGACCTTAAGTTTCATAGAGACTACGGTATTTTCACCGTTTTTAGTCACTGTAGGTTCAAAAGGAAAATCTTGAGTATTTAAAGTTCTGTTATCAGAAGTTCCAAAGGTAAGGTTAAAGGCACTGTTTTGGTCTTTTACCATATATACCGGAACCGAGTCATAGTCTACAAAGTTTCTTAATTTCACTTCTGCTAAATGTCCCCCTTTACGGTTGAATTTTAATTCAAACACGTCCGTAGTCACCGTTGTGTATTGTTCTGACGACTTTGGTAAGGTTAAAGCATAAGCAAATGCGCCTACTTTATTCTGAAGGGCTGCTTTTTGTGTCGAGTCTAAAACTTGAGTATTTTCAGTATAATCACTAGCCGTGGTTACTAAATCGGCATTCTGTTTACTTTGATTATTTTCTGCTTCTGCCTGAGCTTGCTCCGCTTGTTTTTGTGCTTCAAGCTCCTCTGGTGTAGGTTGATTTTGGTACATTACGTATAATAATATCCCAAAAATGAGTACGAAACCTATAATAGATTTAACGTCGAATTTCTTTTCTTCCATGTCATATTAATTTTCGACCTCTTTAAGTGATAAGTCGCCCTTTATTAGGCATCTCACTTAAGAGGTCTTAAATGGTTCTATTCCGATTCCTCAAATAGCTAACCAATTTTTAGTTTGCGACAAAGTGACGCATTATTTTTTCTTGTTGTATTTTAAGGCTGCTTCAATAAACGCGATAAATAAAGGATGTGGATTTTTCACCGTACTCTTATATTCCGGGTGGTATTGTACCCCAATAAACCAATCATTTGTAGGGATTTCCACAATTTCTACCAATCCTGTTTCAGGATTAAAGCCTGTAGCTTTCATTCCTGCAGCTTCAAATTGGGATTTATAATCATTATTAAATTCAAAACGGTGTCTGTGTCTTTCCGTTATTAATTCAGAATTATAAACACTATGCGCTATACTCTCTTGTTCTAATTTACAATCCCAAGTTCCTAAACGCATGGTTCCTCCTTTATTAGTCACACCTTTTTGTGAGGCCATTAAACTAATCACAGGATCTGCAGTTTTATCGTCCATTTCTACAGAGTTAGCCTCTGGTAGTTTTAAGACATTTCTAGCATATTCAATAACCGCCATTTGCATCCCTAAACAAATTCCTAAAAATGGAATATTATTTTCACGTACAAACTGAACGGCTGCAATTTTACCTTCTATACCACGTTCTCCAAAACCTGGTGCCACTAAAACACCATCTAAATGGCCGAGTTTAAATTCAATATTGCTTTCCGTTAAATATTCAGAATGAATTGGTTCTACATTAACCTTTACTTCATTTTCTGCACCGGCATGAATAAACGCCTCTAAAATAGATTTATAAGAATCTTGAAGTTCTACATATTTACCAATAAGGCCAATAGTAACTTCGCTTTTAGGGTTTTTATGACGCTTTAAAAATTCATTCCATTGCTCTAAATCTGGCACGTCGCTTTTAAGCTGAAGTTGGTTTAAAACCACTTTATCTAAACCTTCTTTTAGCATTAAATTAGGCACGTCGTAAATGGTTGAAGCATCAATAGATTCGATAACCGCTTCTTTTTTCACATTACAAAAACGCGCTAATTTCGTTTTTAAACTGTCACTTAATTTGTGCTCTGTTCTACAAACTAAAATATCGGCTTGTACCCCACTCTCCATCAATGTTTTTACACTGTGTTGGGTTGGTTTTGTTTTTAACTCACCGGCAGCAGATAAATAAGGCACTAAGGTTAAGTGAATAACACAGGTATTGTGCTCTCCTAAATCCCATTCTAACTGTCTTACAGCTTCGATATAAGGTAAGGATTCAATATCTCCAACGGTTCCTCCAATTTCAGTAATGACAATATCGTAGTCTCCAGAATTTCCTAAAATCTGAATTCTACGTTTAATTTCGTCAGTAATATGAGGAATTACTTGAACTGTTTTCCCTAAAAACTCGCCACGACGTTCTTGATCAATAACACTTTGGTAAATTCTACCAGTAGTAACGTTATTGGCCTGTGAAGTGGGCACGTTTAAAAAGCGTTCGTAGTGTCCTAAATCTAAATCGGTTTCAGCACCGTCATCCGTTACGTAACATTCGCCATGCTCGTAAGGATTTAAAGTACCGGGATCGATGTTAATATATGGATCTAATTTTTGGATGGTGGCTCTGTAACCTTGTGCTTGAAGGAGTTTAGCTAGTGATGCTGCTATAATACCTTTTCCGAGAGAAGAAGATACGCCTCCGGTTACAAAAATATACTTCGGGTTTGTAGTCATGATACGTTATTAAACGCAGGCAAAATTACAAAATTTAATGAGTTATTCTCTATTTGTTTATGGTTTGTTGATATGTTCTTTTTAATATTCAAAGTAAAGACCAAAAACAAGGCTTAATCCTTATAGTCCAAGCGCTTTAAAATTCACACTTCATTTAAAAGTCTATACAAATCCACTAAGCTTTTATGATAATTGAGAAATAAAAAAAGAAGCGTCCCTATTTTAACAAAAGATAAGCTCTGAACGTTCTAAAAAAATCAGACATCTATAGCCCAAAGTTTAGCACTGAAGAAAATAAATGGATGGGTTTACTTCTTAAAATCTCTTCGGATGTTGTAGATCAACTCCTCTAAACCATTAATCTTAATCTCGCACATTTGCGCCATCATACGTCCTAGCTTTCCTGGTGGAAAGCCTTTTTGTTGGTACCATATGTAGTAAGGCTCAGGAACATCTATAAGATAATAGTTTTTATATTTTCCGAATGGCATTTTATAATGTGCCAACTCAATTAAAACGGTGCCGTCTAATTCCATGCTAACTTGTATCGGTAGGGGTTTTGTTGAATTCTTAAACCTTACTAAAACCGGTTTAATCTTATAAGGATTGAAACGATTCTAGCTGCTTAAGCTCTTGTGCAATGTTGGTTTTCCACTCTTGTTGCGCCGTTTCGTTCATAGAATGATTAGTTTCTAAATCGTAACGTTGTTGGCGCTCATTTAAGGCCGTATTGATCTGCGAATGCAAGGCCTTCATTTGTGCCTTTATCTTTCTATTTACCTTTAATAAGGCCAGTTCTTTTCTAAACTGACGGGCATAAAGTTCTGTAATATCAAAATGTAATTGTTCGTGGGCCAAAACATGAGGGTTGGCTTTGTCTTTAATATACCATGATTTATGTGGATAAAATTGAGCGGACACTGTGGTAGAAAAATCTACAATTTGGTTTCCTGATGTTTTTACAGCAAAACCAAAAGTTATCCCTGACGCTGTTAAGGCTGCTGCATCAGAATTGGAATCTGGCTGCGCTTTAAAATCGGCCCAAATCAGTTTTTTATCTTCATTCCAAGTTATGGCATCGTCGTTAGAAACGGGCGTCACCACTAGTAAGCTTAGAAAAAGAATTATAATTTTCACGTGTTGTTCTCCTATTCATATAGCACCCTATTCTTAACTCCCAAGAAGGACTCTAAACTTAAGTCTGCTACACCTTTACAGCCATCTATTTAATTTGCGTCGATGATCTTAAGATTATCATATTTCACAATATAAATCGCTTCATTAATATACCCTCCAAATAAGGTTTTCTTGTATCTAAATTTATTTTCAACATACTCCGTTTCAATAGCTTCTAAGTTGCTATCGTATAGATTTTCAGCAGAAGCTAAACGCATCAGTAAATCTAAAGTAATATCGAATCCACGAGCCACATACTTACTTGGCGATACTCCATATTCTGCTCTGTAAGCTTTAACAAAACCGTTAGAGCTTGCTTCGTCGTAATCTTTACGTACTGATGGATAATGAAAATGTAAATTAGATAAGTTATTATTATCGATATCCTTACCTTCAAAAGCTTTCCCTTTATCTAGAGTTGCTAAGATAATATCTGTTTTAGGTCCTACCAATCCATTAAGCATACTAATAACGCTTGTAGAGTAATTGTAGTTATCTGTTTCTAAAAACACTAAGGTTTTGCCTGCTGAAATTACATTTTGCAAATCGGTATGATAGATAAAGAACGCATCTTTACTTTTATTCTTTTTATCTGGACGAGAATAAATAATCTTAGCATTTGGAAACTCTTGCTTAAGCGCTTCGCTACTTGTACGGTGTGCATGGTCTGAAATAATAACCACTTTTGTTTGGCTACTATCGGCTTTAACAAAATTAATCATAGCTTGACGCATTAATTTTTCTTCCGGTAGGGTTTGAAACACATTGCTAAGCAACTCACTTGGTTTTGTCATAGCCGCTATAACAGGAATATTGTCTCTTTTTAGACTCATGGCTACACGACTAAAACTCTTCTCTTCAATTGGTCCTATAACCGCATCGTAGTCTGAAAAATCATTTTCAACCAAGATATCATTGGTTTTCGCCACGTTATAACGGGTATCAAAGACTTTTAAATCTGTTGAAATCCCTAATTGCTTGGCAGAATCTAAAGCCATCATCACACCAATATGAAATTCTAAAACTGTAGACAATAAGTTATTATTCTTCATCATCTCCTTAGTCTCTTCCACCGCATCCACATCAATTCGGTCAAGACGGTAAGGCATCATTAAGGCTATTTTTTTAGTCTTAAAATTGGTAAGATTTGTTTTTAAATTGGTGGTTGAAACCGTTTCTAATTCAGAGGTCCCTTTAACAGTACCAGGAATCTTTAACACCATTCCCGCTTTTAATCCGGTTTCTTTTAATTCCGGATTTAAATGTTCAAGTTGTTCTTGAGTAAGGTTTAATTTTACCTTTAATCTGTAGAATCCTTCTTTTGGTAATACTTCATAATAGCCAAATTCAGATTCGATCTCTTTTTCTTCTTGATCTTGAATATTAGGCACGTTTAACTCATCTCCAGGCTGAATCGTATCCTTCATAAATGGATTTAACGCCTCGAGATCGGCTACAGAAATCCCAAATTTATAGGCAATTCTCCATTTGCCTTCTTTAGGTTGCACCGTGTACTTTTTAACCGTATTGGTTAAGGTTTGTTTAGAACTCACAGTTTTATAACGTGGAATTCTAATTTTATCCCCTTTTTTTAAATTGTTGGCATAAAGAAAACGGTTGGCTTTTTTAATCTCTTCTTCAGAGACCCCATACTTTTGGGTTAAACCGTATAAGGTTTCTTTACGTTTTACTTTGTGTGTTGTATATCCGGTAAGTTCTTTGCTTTCTTCTTCAATAGGCGCATTCTTAATCTTAGAATTCGGAATAATTAATACCGAATTAGGTTGAAATTTACGCTGTGCATCAGGATTTAAAGCATAGATATCGAAAGGCGTTACTAAATAGGCTTTGGCAATACTTTTAATAGTTTCTCCAGGTTGAACCGTATGCTCAATATATTTCTGTTGCGCACTTACAAACGTTGTAACCGCAATTAAAATGATAGCCAAAATTTTCTTCATAAACGCTTTCTTTATACCTACAAGGTTAAAATTAACCTTGTAGGATTTTATAGGTTTTGTTTGGTCTTTACTTAAGACTAAACAGGTCATTTAAATTTACTCCCACTCAATGGTCGCAGGTGGTTTAGAGCTGATATCATAAACAACTCGGTTTACCCCTTTTACTTTATTAATAATTTCATTTGAGGTTTTCTGTAAAAACTCATATGGTAAGTTTACCCAGTCTGCCGTCATACCATCGGTACTTTCTACCGCTCTTAAAGCGACACATTTTTCATAGGTACGCTCATCGCCCATAACTCCAACACTATTAACAGGTAATAACATTGCTCCGGCTTGCCATACCTTATCGTAAAGGTTCCAAGCGCGTAGGTTATTAATAAAAATAGCATCGACCTCTTGTAATATACGTACTTTCTCTTCCGTTAGATCTCCAAGAATACGAATTGCTAGTCCAGGCCCTGGAAAAGGGTGTCTTCCTAACAAGTGTTTATCCATATTCATCGAAGCCCCTACACGTCTTACCTCATCTTTAAATAAGGCTTTTAGAGGTTCTACGACTTTTAATTTCATAAAATCTGGTAAGCCCCCAACATTATGATGACTTTTTATCGTTGCACTTGGCCCGCCTGTCGCTGAGACACTCTCAATAACATCAGGATAAATTGTTCCTTGTGCTAACCATTTTACATCTTGTATTAAGTGGGCTTCATCATCAAAAACTTCAATGAATACACGACCTATAGCTTTTCGTTTTAGCTCTGGATCACTCAATCCTTTTAAAGCATCCAAAAAGCGTGCCGAAGCATCAACACCTTTTACATTAAGGCCCATACCTTCGTATTGCGTAAGGACGTCTTCAAATTCATTTTTACGAAGCAAACCGTTATTTACAAAAATACAGTAGAGGTTTTTACCAATAGCTTTATGTAATAACATAGCGGCTACTGAAGAATCTACCCCTCCAGATAATCCTAAAACGACTTTATCATCGCCTAATTGTTCTTGTAAACCTTCAACGGTTTCTTCTACAAAAGATTGTGGTGTCCAATCTTGTTCTACCTCAGCAATTTTTACTAAGAAATTATTTAATAGTTGGTAACCATCTGTAGAATGGTAAACTTCTGGGTGAAACTGAATCGCATAGGTTTCTTCACCTTCAATTTTATAAGCTGCATTTTCTACGTCATTAGTACTTGCTAATAAAACACCACCTGTAGGCAATTGTTTTATAGTATCACTATGACTCATCCAAACCTGACTTCCTTCGTGAATATTTTCAAAGAAAGGTTCATCAGTTTTGATGTAGCTTAAATTGGCTCTACCGTATTCTCTGGTATTAGACTCTGCCACTTCGCCACCTGAGAAATGCGCCAAATATTGTGCTCCGTAACAAACGGCTAACATTGGCTTTTTTCCTCTGATGCCTTCCAACTCGGGATGAAGCACGGCTTCTCCTCGAACGGAATTTGGGCTACCAGATAAAATAACAGCTTTAAAGCTATCAGAATCTGAAGGAATTTTGTTGAATGGATGAATTTCGCAGTAGATGTTTAATTCTCTAACGCGACGCGCAATAAGCTGTGTGTATTGCGAACCGAAATCTAAAATAAGGACTTTGTTGTGTTGCATGCGCAAAAATAACGATTGATTTTGAAATTTTCGATTTACGAATTACATAAAATTTCAAAAAATATTAAATAATTAAAAAACAATATATTATAGGTTTTATTTTAAAACCCGCTTTTAAGCCTATTCGGCTTGTATTAACTTAGTTATAATCGGTAATGACTTTAAGAATTAAAGCCCTATACTTCATATAATTTTGAAATACCAAAGCCGTTAGCCATGCCAAACACAACTAACGGCTTTAAGACTAAAACTACAGCGGTTATTCCATAGTTTCTAAAATCATTTCTATATCCCGTTCCGTAGTATCCGGATTGATAAAGCAGAAACGAGAACAGGTTTCAAAAGTATCGCCATTTTTCCATTTTGTAGGTGTTACTAATGCGAATCCTTTTTTATGATTCTCGTAAGTCCAATGCGTATAATCTTCCGGCTCCCATCCTATTCTTCGGTATAACACACAAGACAGACTTGGCTCTCTCACCAATTCTAATTTAGGATGTGCTTCTATTAAACGGCCTGCTATCTGTGCCAATTCTAATCCACGTTCTACCGCTTCTTTATAACGATCTGTACCGTGTGTTGCTAAAGAGAACCATAACGGTAACCCTCTAACACGTCTTGTTAATTGAATTTGATAATCGGTAGGGTTAAATCCGTGAGCTCCTTCATCTTTAAAAATCTCTAAATAAGAGCCTTGTTGCGAATGTGCATTTTTGGCCAATTCCATATCTCTATAAAGTACGGCTCCACAATCGTAAGGTGAAAACATCCATTTATGAGGATCAATGGTAATACTATCGGCACGCTCAATCCCTTTAAAAAGATGACGTACAGAGTCTGCCACTAAGGCACCACCACCATAAGCGGCATCAATATGAAACCATAAATTTTGAGCTTCACAAACGTCTGCTACACTTGACAGATCATCAATAATCCCCGCATTCGTTGTTCCACCTGTAGCCACTACCGCAAATAAACATTTACGTTGGTGCTCGGTTAAAGTTGCAATAGTTTCCTCTAGCATGGCTCCTGTAAGATGCTCTTCAGAATCCACCAAAATAATATCAACATCGGCAACTTTTGCCATGGCTTTAATAGAAGAATGCGCTCCTATAGAGGTAATAATTAATCCTTTCTCCCCTTTAAATTCTGCATTTTCTCTCCAATGTTCTCTTGCCGTAACTATAGCCGATAAGTTTGCTGCTGTTCCGCCACTTGTAAAGACTCCGAAAGCCCCTTCTGGCATCCCTGTTAAAGAGACAATCCAACTCATAGCTTCGTTTTCACAGAATATTCCACCAGCGCCTTCCATCCAATACGCCCCGTGTATACTTGACGCTGACGTTATAAGATCGAACATGATGGCTGCTTTTGTTGGCGATGCCGGTACAAAGGCCAAATTTCGAGGGTGATCTACAGGAACGTTGGTCTTCGCCAAGTGTTCTTTCCATAAATTAAAAGCGTATTCGCCGCCGACGCCTTTTGGAGTTACGGTATCACCGACTAAGGCTTTTAAATCTTCCGATTTTCTAGGTTTTCCAATTTGATGTTCTGTTGCTGAAACTCTTCCGATGACATATTTCATGACATCTAGAGTCATCTCAATCAAATCAATATCAATGTGATGCATTAATTATTTTAAATTTAATATTAAAAATTCGCCTTGAAGTGGTTTTAAGGCTTTGGTTAGTTCGGGTATCAGTTGGTCGCCGTATTCTAAATACAATTCTGAAAAATTGGTATTTCGTTCTTGTAAACTTTGACCTGGAAACAAGGCTTCTTGCAGAGCGGTACAGCGTTCTATTTGGTCTGCAAGCTTTCGTTTTTGTGCTTTTAATAAGCGCTTTTCAAGATGTTGTAATCCTTTTATTTGTTTGACTTCTTGCGATTTTACGGCCCCCACAAAAGATTGATCTGTTTGCTCCGCTAAATCATAAAGGGCTTTAAACTGCGTCTCTAAATGCTTTACCTGTTCAGAAAAATCGATATCTATATTAGAAATTTTACGCACTTTCTTGTTAATGAAAGAATGGCGATCTAAGAACAAATCGCGATTAGAAATCTGTAGTCGTTCTAATTTTTCTGCTTGCTTTTCGGACTTTATTAAGGCTGAGTTTCGTAATAACAATATAGGAAAAGTGACATTTTGAGCTTCAAAATTGGCCTTTAATTGCAACCAATAAATCATTTCTCCGCCACCACCAATATAACAAAGGTTGGGTAAAATAACTTCCTGATATAAAGGTCTCATGATCACGTTTGGAGAAAAACGCTCTGGATAAGTTTCTAAATGCTGAAGCAATTCGGGTTCCGTCCATTTAAAATCAGATTCTAAAACAGAATATTCCCCATCCTGTTCTACAATGCGTTCTCTTAAGCCATCTTTGATATAAAATAAGTTGATTTCTCTAGGATTAACTTGAATGGTTAAGTTTAGATCTTCAAGCTTTTTATTGGTTTCAGCAACCTCTTTAAACGCCGTTTGATCTAATAACTCCTTTTTCATTTGCGGTATAAATAAGCGTTTTAAAGCTTTGTCATCCGCATCTATAATTACTAAACCTTGATCTGCAAATAAGGCATTGGCTAAATACCGTGTGGCATCAGCGAGATTATCATGGTTAAGATAGGCCTCTTTAAACCATGTTTTTAATTGTTCTGCATGTTTTCCGGGTCCAAATTCGGACGCAATAACATTGTAAACGGCCTCTAAGCCTTCGGTATTAAAATGTCCAACCGCTCCGGTTTGCTCAGAATTCCACTGTATTTTTTTTCCTTTAAAGTTGAAATAATTGATTTCTTCAAAATCATGATCTTCAGAAGCCATCCAATACACCGGCACAAAATCATACTTAGGATAAGCCGCTTTTAGCTCTTTACTTAAGTTGATGGTAGAAATAATTTTATACAGGAAATAAAGCGGACCTGTAAATAAATTCAATTGATGTCCCGTGGTAATCGTGAAGGTCGTTTCTGAATTAAGCAGCGAAATATTTTCCGTCGTGGCCTCAGAAGCTTGAACATCTTCATATTGCTGTTTTAAACTTTCTACCAAAACGCTTCGAGACTGTGGTGTTATAGTTCCCTGTTTCTCTTCTAACTGTGCTTTAAAGTTCTCTAATTTTGGAAATCGATGATAGAAGCCTTTTAACTCGGGGTTCTCATCGAGATAATCACAAATAAAGTCTGAAAAATAATGGGTTTCCCTAAACGGAATACAGTCGGTTGGCATACAAATTATTTATTTGGGCATAAATATACTGCACTTCTATTTTTTAACTACTAATTTTTAGTTAATTCAGCCGAGCAATGTATATTTACTAGCTTGTAATTAATCCGCTATTCCATGCAAAAACTTATGCTAGCACTCGTTGTGCTTTTTACCTTTCAACTGTCCTTAGTGTCTCAAAACCTGCAATCGCCAAGCGAATTCCTAGGTTACCCTATTGGAAGTCAATTTAGTAGAAACCATCAAATTGTCGATTATTTTAAGGCTGTCGCAGCAGCACGCCCTAAACAAGTAAAATTTGAATCTTACGGAACCACCAATGAACGTAGAGCTTTAAACTTAGCGTACATCTCTAGTGAAGAAAATATAAAGAATTTAGAAACCATTAGAACCAATAATTTAAAAAACATTGGCCTTTTAGATGGAAAGGCTACGTCCTCTGAGGTTGCTATTGTCTGGTTGAGCTATAATGTGCACGGTAATGAAGCTTCTAGCTCTGAAGCTGCAATGTTAACCTTGTATAATTTACTTACCAAACATAACGACCTGCTTAAAAATACGGTCGTTATTATCGATCCTTCTGTAAATCCTGATGGTCGCGATCGTTATGTGAATTGGTACAACCAAACTGCCGACAATATCTATAATACAGATGCCCAAGCTAGTGAACATCAAGAGCCATGGCCTGGCGGAAGACCCAACCATTACCTTTTTGATCTTAACAGAGATTGGGTTTGGGCGACACAAGTAGAAACACAGCAACGCCTTAAAGTTTATAACCAATGGATGCCGCATGTGCATGTTGATTTTCATGAACAAGGTATAAATGAGCCTTATTATTTTGCACCTGCCGCAGAACCTTTTCATGAAATCATAACCGATTGGCAACGCGATTTTCAAACTGAAATTGGAAAAAATCATGCGAAATACTTCGATGCTGAAGGTTGGTTATTTTTCACTCGAGAACGTTTCGATTTGTTTTACCCAAGTTATGGAGATACTTACCCAACCTATATGGGCGCTATGGGTATGACTTACGAACAAGGAGGGCATGGTAGAGCCGGTTTAGGGATTCTTAACGATGAAGGCCATATTTTAACTTTAGTAGAACGCCTTACTCACCATACAACAACGGGA
This sequence comes from Winogradskyella rapida, assembly GCF_042675845.1. Taxonomy (NCBI): domain Bacteria; kingdom Pseudomonadati; phylum Bacteroidota; class Flavobacteriia; order Flavobacteriales; family Flavobacteriaceae; genus Winogradskyella; species Winogradskyella rapida. Next base: position 916,532 of record NZ_JBHTKM010000063.1, read on the forward strand.
CTTTCTACTATAGAAATGGCTTCAAAAAATGCAAAACAACTCAATACCGAATTTAAAAAGTTCTTTAACAATGCCTCGCTTAACTATAAAAGTTACGTGGTTCAAGGAGAAAGCAATCACATTAATAGCCTAAAGGAGCTATTAACTACTCATCAGATTCAATTTGAAAAACCTGAGGCCGATAAAGTTTCAGGCTACCAATACAGCACTGGAAAGAAAGGTCAGATGACGATTAACAATTCGGCTTTAGTGATCCATAGCGATCAACCAAAAGGTAAGATGGTTAAAGTCCTTTTTGAACCTAATGCCAAACTTTCAGATTCATTAACTTACGATATCACGGCTTGGTCCCTACCCTATGCTTATGGTTTAGAAGCTATAGCCAGCACTATAAAAGTGAAGAGCAACACCAACTTTACGACTAAAAATCAACCTGCCTTAAACGATGCTTATGGTTACGTCAGTGCTTGGAATAGCATGAATGACGCTCAGTTTTTAGCGGAATTATTACAACAAAACTTTAAGGTGCGCTTTACTGAAAAACCGTTCCGCTCAAAAGACAGCAAGTTTGAACGCGGTTCACTCATTATTACAAAAGGCGATAATAAGCATATTGAAAATGCCGTATCACAATTACAACGTATTGCTAAAACCTTTAATCAAGAGTTAACTGAAATTCATTCAGGATTTTCTCAAACCACACCAGATATAGGCTCTCCAGATATTAAATTAATCAACAAACAAAAGGTTGCTGTACTTTCTGGAGAAGGTACCTCTTCTTTAAGTTATGGCGAAGTGTGGTATTTCTTTGAACAAGATTTACACTACCCTTTAACCTCAATAAACACGGCTCATTTAGCCCGCACCAATTTAGATGCTTACCATGTGCTTATCCTTCCTAATGGGAATTATAGAAACGTTCTGAGTGAAAAAACCATGACGAAACTAAAAGACTGGGTACGTTCTGGAGGAAAATTGATTGCCATAGACGGCGCTTTAAGAAATTTTGATAGGGATGAAGATTTAAATTTAAGCTCTAAACGATCAGAAAACAATACGGAAACACCACTATTGACTTCTTATGCTGACCGCGAGCGTGCCTACAGTAATCATTTAATTACGGGAGCGATTTTTAAAGCTAAAGTAGATAACACCCATCCTATGGCCTTTGGATATGAGCAAGACTATTTCACCTTAAAACAAGGAAGTCACAATTATAATTTACTTAGCAAAGGTTATAATGTGGCGTATTTAAATAACACCCAAGTTTTTTCTGGTTTTGCCGGACAAGAGGCTTTAAAGCAATTAGACCAAACTTTAATTTTTGGCGAAGAGCCTTTTGGAAATGGAAGTTTTATTTACATGGTAGACAACACGCTTTTCAGGAATTTCTGGGAAAATGGAAAACTCTTTTTAGCGAATTCTATTTTTATGGTGAATAATAACGCTTTTGAATTGTAGTCGCGTTTTCAACTCAAACAATACCGTCTTATAAAAGGACGAACACGTTTATTTTTTAAGATATAAAACCAACCTAAATACGGAACGGACTTAAAAATCAGCAGTTCCTTAAACTCTAATATTTATGAAACACCTTAAATCAAGTTTTTTATGTCTATGGGTCCTTTTCGGACTATGGTCTTGCCAAGAGGCAACGGAGAAACCCGTACAAGACACAGAAGAAAACTTTAAAGTCGATTTTGAAAAATTTACGCTAGACAACGGTTTACAAGTCATCCTTCACGTAGATCAATCAGACCCTGTGGTGGCTGTTGCCTTAACGGCTCACGTAGGATCAGCACGCGAAAAAGAAGGCCGCACAGGCTTTGCCCATTTATTTGAACACTTACTTTTCTTAGAATCTGAGAATTTAGGTAAAGGAGGTTTAGACCAAATGAGTGCTCGTATAGGAGGCTCGGGTGCAAACGGCTCTACAAGTCGCGATCGTACCAATTATTTTCAAACCGTCCCTAAAGATGCTTTAGAAAAAATGATTTGGGCTGAAGCTGATAAACTAGGCTACTTTATCAATACTGTAACTGAACCTGTTTTAGCCAAGGAAAAACAAGTGGTTAAAAACGAAAAACGCCAACGTGCAGATAACCAACCTTACGGGTTTAATTCTAGCGTTATCAATAGTAACTTATATCCTGAAGGACATCCTTACAGCTGGGAAGTTATTGGATCTTTAGAAGATTTACAGAATGCCACCTTAGATGATGTTAAAGAGTTTTACAAACGCTGGTATGTACCTAATAATGTGACTTTAACTATTGCTGGAGATATTGATGTGGCACAAACCAAAGCCTGGGTAAAAAAATACTTTGATGAAATTCCTAAAGGTGAAGCGATTCCTAAAATAGAAAAACAACCCGTGACTTTAGACGCCACAAAGAAATTATACTATATCGATAATTTTGCGCAATTACCACAACTCACAATGGCATGGCCAGGAGTACCGGAGTATGATAAAGACGCTTATGCCTTAAGTGTTTTAACGAATTATTTAGCACGAGGTAAAAAAGCGCCACTTAACAAAGTGCTTATTGACCAAGAGCAGCTGACCAACCGTGTTAGTTTCTATCAAAACAATGCTGAAATTGCCGGACAACTTATGTTAAATGTTACCGCTTTTAGTGGCAGTAACCTAAATGATGTTGCTGTAGCCATAGACAAGGCTTTTAAGGATTTTGAAACCCATGGTATTTCTGAAAGTGATCTTAACAGAATTAAAGCAGGACAAGAAACAGATTTCTACAGCGGACTTTCTAGTGTTTTAGGAAAAGGATTTCAGTTAGCACAATATGAAATTTTTGCCGGTGACCCTGACTATATTAACCAAGATGTAAAACACATCTTAGCGGTAACTCCGGAAGATGTAATGCGTGTGTACCAAACTTATATTAAAGGTAAACCATATATCGCGACTAGTTTTGTTCCTCAAGGACAGCAAGACCTTATACTAGAAAACTCAGAATTAGCGCAGGTGGTTGAAGAGCAAATTATAGAAGGTGCTGAAGATAGCTTTGATGCCAGTGTTGCAGCGGACTACGAAAAAACTCCGAGTTTATTTGATCGCTCTCAGGAACCGCCTTATGGAGCGAGTCCGGATTTAGTGATCCCAAAAGTGTGGAAACAAGACTTAAGTTCAGGGCTAAACGTATATGGTATTGAAAATACTGAAGTTCCTTTAGTTGAATTTGAATTGGAAATTAAAGGCGGATTACTTCTAGAATCTATTGAGAAGGTTGGAGTTTCCAATCTTATGGCCAAATTAATGAGTAAAGGCACGCAAAGCAAAACTCCTGAAGCATTAGAAAATGCCATTGAAAGTTTAGGAGCTCAAATTTATAGCTATGCCAACAGCAACAGCGTTACCATTGCCGGAACCACCTTAGCAAAACACTTTGATGCCACAATGGCTTTAGTAACGGAAATGCTACTAGAACCACGTTGGGATGAAGCCGAATTTAGGTTATTAAAACAAAGTACGATTAGTAATATTCAACGCCAAAAAGGAAATCCTAATAGTATTGCTTCGCAAGCCTTTGCAGAACAAGTTTATGGTGAAGATCATATTTTAGCCTACAATCCACAAGGAACTGAAGCTTCTGTAAATGCTATTACCATTCAAGATTTAAAAGACTATTATACGGAAAAACTAAGCCCTCAGTTGACTAATTTTCATGTGGTTGGTGCAATTTCTAAAACACAAGTTGTAGAGGCTTTAGAACAACTGAATACCAAATGGGACTCTAAAACGGTAAACCTCCCTGACTTACCAACACCAGAATATCCGGAAACCTCTAAAGTTTATTTTTATGATGTTCCTGGAGCAAAACAATCGGTTATAAAATTTGGTTACCCTTCATTAAAGGCAACTGATAGCGATTATTATGCTGCTACAGTAATGAATTACCGTTTAGGTGGCGGAAGTTTTGCTTCGCAATTAACACAAGAATTACGTGAAGGGAAAGGGTATACCTATGGTATTCGTTCTAGGTTTGATGCTGATGCTTACAGTGGTCAATTCACCATTAATAGTAGTGTAAGAACAAATGTGACTTACGAATCGGCCGCCCTCGTAAAAACTATTTTAGAAAATTACGGGCCTAACTATAACGCTAAGGATTTAGAAATTACAAAAGGATTTACCTTAAAAAGTAGTGCTCGCGCTTTTGAAACTTTAGGATCTAAATTACAAATGCTTAGTAAGATTAGTAACTTGGGTTACGCTGACGATTATGCAAAACAACGCCAAAGCATTGTAAGAAACCTTACGGTAGACGATGTAAAGGCCTTGATTGAAACTTACATAAAACCCAATAAAATGATATATGTAATTGTTGGAGATGCTAAAACGCAACTCAGCAAATTAGAAGCCTTAGATTTTGGAGCTCCTATTCTATTAAATCCATAAGAAGATAAACTTAGTATAGCTTCTAAAATAAATAAGCCCATTCTAATACAATATAGAATGGGCTTATTTTTTGTTTTCATTTATGCTTTTCAATAAAACTTGTTGCGTTTAAATCGACTATCAATTCAGCATTATAAATAAATTAGCTATGTAATGCCAATTGATATAGCAAAGCTGCTATAACGAGATATGCAAACAGCATGATCAGTCGCATTTGGTTTCTTCTTATAGGAGTCATAAAAAAGTATTTTGATAATACTTAGACTCAAAAACCAAACTAAAGTCACACTTTATTTAACTGACAACCTCACCATATAGGTCAAAATCTTCAGCTTCAATAACTTTAATCTTAGCAAATTCTCCTGTTTTTAAATACGTTGTAGAAGCGTCAATTAAAACTTCGTTATCCACGTCTGGAGAATCAAATTCTGTTCTTCCAACAAAATAATTTCCTTCTTTTCTATCGATAACCACTTTAAATTCTTTTCCTATTTTCTCTTGATTTAACTCCCAAGAAATTTGAGATTGAATTTCCATGATTTCATTAACACGTTCCATTTTCACATCTTCAGGAACATCATCTTCAAGATTATAAGCGTGTGTATTTTCTTCATGCGAATAGGTAAAACAACCTAAACGCTCAAAACGCATCACTTTAACCCAGTCTCTAAGCAACTCAAAATCTTCTTGAGTTTCACCAGGATACCCAACAATTAACGTTGTACGTATGGTCATTTCTGGCACTTTAGCTCTAAAATCTCGAAGTAACTTTGTGGTTTTAGCTTCTGTAGTTCCACGACGCATACTCTTTAAGATAGCATCAGAAATATGTTGTAACGGAATATCTAAATAGTTACAAACTTTAGGCTCACGTTTCATGACATCTAAAACATCCATCGGGAAACCTGTTGGAAATGCATAATGCAAACGGATCCATTCTATACCTTCAACCTTCACTAAATTTTCTAGTAATTCCGCAAGGTTTCTCTTCTTATAGATATCTAAACCGTAGTAGGTTAAATCTTGAGCAATAAGAATTAATTCTTTAACGCCATTAGCGGCTAATTTTTCAGCTTCAATAACTAACTCTTCAATAGGTGTACTCTTATGTTTTCCACGCATTAAAGGAATGGCACAAAAACTACAAGGTCTATCACAGCCTTCAGCAATTTTTAAGTACGCATAATTTTTAGGTGTTGTAGTTAAACGTTCCCCAATAAGTTCATGCTTATAATCGGCACCAAGTGCTTTTAATAAACCTGGTAATTCTGTAGTTCCAAAATACTGATCTACATTAGGAATTTCTTTTTCTAAATCTGGCTTATAACGCTCGCTTAAACATCCTGTTACAAAAACCTTATCAACCTCTCCTTCTTCTTTTTTCTGCATGTACTCCAAAATGGTGTTCACACTTTCTTCTTTGGCATTATTGATAAATCCGCAGGTATTAATCACCACGACGTTACCTTCTTGCTCGTGGACTACTTCTTTTCCACTTGCTTTCAACTGCCCCATTAACACTTCGCTATCGTAAACATTCTTACTACAGCCTAAGGTTATCACGTTGATTTTATTCTTTTTAATGGTCTTTGTTCTCATGCTTATTTATAAATCAGTTTGCAAAGATACGGAATGATTTACGAAAATTGGTTGCTCCTTAGCTCAATTAAACGTTTTGTATCTTGAAGAGTCTAATAAAAAACCCAATTTATGAAACCAATCTATACGCTTATATTAGGGGTCTGCCTTCTAGGTGTTCTATCGTGCTCTACAGATGACTCCTCTGTTACAGCACCTTCAACTGATCTTTATTTTCCGCCTAATAATTCTGATACTTGGGAGACCACTGCCGCAGAAGACTTAAATTGGGACACGAGCCAATTGCCTGATTTATTAGCATTTTTAGAAGAAAAGAACTCAAAAGCTTTTATCATATTACACCAAGGAAAAATCGTCGAAGAGCATTATTTTAATTCCCACAACAGTACCACGCCTTGGTATTGGGCAAGTGCCGGAAAAACATTAACGGCCGCGGTTACGGGTATTGCTGAAGCAGAAGGTCTAATTGACCTTCAATCTAAAGTTTCTGATTATTTAGGAACAGGATGGACCAATGCGCCTAGTGACAAAGAAGCCCTTATTACAAATGAACATCTCTTACAAATGACCTCTGGTTTAGATGACGGTCTAGGTGATGGTACTTCGCCAAGTGATTTACAATATCTTGAAGATGCAGGACAACGTTGGGCGTATCATAATGTGTACGTCAAACTACAAGATGTTATTGCAACGGCAAGTCAAGAGACTTGGTCTAATTACTTTAATGGTGCGTTAAAAACTAAAATAGGAATGTCGGGGGCTTGGTTAAGTGCAGATGACTTTAATGTGTATTGGAGTACAGCACGAAGTATGGCACGTTTTGGACTCTTATCTTTAGCCAATGGCAATTGGAATGGCGATCAAATTGTTCCCGAATTGTTTATGTATGATGCCACTCACGCCACACAAACCATCAATGAAGCTTATGGCTACTTATGGTGGCTAAACGGAAGTGGTACTTATCGCTTACCCCAAACGCAATACGAATTTCAAGGCGCGTTAATTCCCAATGCACCTAGTGATATGTTTGCGGCTCTAGGAAAAAATGATCAAAAGATTTATGTAATTCCAAGTCAAGAATTAGTCATTATAAGAATGGGTGAGGCTGCTGATGAAGAAAATTTCGCCCTGTCAAATTTTGATAACGAGCTTTGGGAGAAACTTAATGCCTTTATAAATTAGGGCCTTTTGAGATGAATTCTCGACTACCGTTACCCGATTAGTTAACAAGTATGTCCTAGCGTTTCAAGGTTTGAAGTCAGTAGCTATACCGTGTATGCCAATAATTGTCCTTACACCAGAAAGTGATAAAACGTAAACCGGTCCTTTCAGTTTAAAGCGTTAACATTTTAAACTGAAACAACCGGACGATATAAAGTATTTTTTATTTGAAGAAAGAATCGACGAATTCATATTTATTAAAGACTTGTAAGTCTTCAATGCCTTCACCTACTCCAATATATTTTACAGGAATTTGGAATTGATCACTAATACCAATAACAACACCACCTTTTGCGGTCCCATCTAATTTGGTTACGGCTAAAGAGGTCACTTCGGTTGCGGCTGTAAATTGTTTAGCTTGTTCAAAGGCGTTTTGACCTGTAGATCCGTCTAAAACTAACAAGACATCATGCGGCGCGTCTCCGACTACTTTTTGCATCACACGTTTTACCTTAGTCAACTCATTCATTAAGTTAATCTTGTTATGTAAACGTCCTGCGGTATCAATAATAATAACATCTGCATCTTGACTCACTCCAGATTTAAGCGCATCAAAAGCTACAGAAGCGGGATCAGATCCCATTTCTTGTCTAATCATAGGCACCTCTACTCGATCTGCCCATACTTGTAATTGGTCTATAGCGGCCGCTCTAAATGTATCTGCAGCACCAAGAACCACTTTTAAACCTTGTTTTTTAAATTGGTAGGCTAATTTTCCAATCGTTGTTGTTTTTCCTACACCGTTAACACCAACCACCATAAGCACGTAAGGGGTTTTAGAACCATCGGCTTGTTTAGGAAGTTGAGGAATAACATAATCGGTTTCTTCTCCAGATTTTGTTTCCGATAAAAGCGCAGCAATTTCTTCTCTTAAAATCTTATTAAGTTCTGAAGTTCCTAAGTATTTATCTTGCGCAACACGCGCTTCAATACGGGTAATAACTTTTAATGTGGTATTGACACCAACATCACTAGTCACTAAAATTTCTTCAAGATTATCTAAAACGTCATCATCAACTTTAGACTTTCCTGCAACCGCTTTATTAAGTTTAGTAAAGAAAGAGGTTTTAGATTTTTCTAAGCCTTTATCTAAGGTCTCTTTTTTTTCAGAGGAGAATATTTTTTTAAAAAAACTCATTTGTATAATTCTATTTATACAACACTTAGACAGAAGTATGAATTCTGTTTTAATCGTATTGTTATTCAATTTTGTAACAAACAATAATCTTGCCGATAACAATTTACTGTTAACTTGTCAGACGTTTTCAAATATAAACATAAAAAAACTGCTTTCAAATGAAAGCAGTTTTATAAATCTCTATAGAAATAAAGATTATTTTTTGTTTAAAAAGTCATTGACAAATTCTGGTGCCATTACTGATTCTACAAACATGTAAGCTCCAGTTTTAGGTGACTTCACCATTTTTATCGCTTTTGTCAAACGCTTTGATCCTGTCTGTAAAGACGCTACTGATTTCTTTGCCATGATTTATTATTTTATCTCTTTATGAACTGTCATACGCTTAAGGATAGGATTAAATTTCTTAATCTCCATACGATCTGGCGTATTCTTCTTATTTTTTGTTGTAACATATCTTGATGTTCCTGGTTGACCAGAAGCTTTGTGCTCTGTGCACTCTAAGATAACTTGTATTCTATTTCCTTTTTTTGCCATTGTAAATCGACTTAAGCGTTAACTAAACGCTATTATTTATAAAATCCTTTTGCTCTAGCTTCTTTTAACATCGCATCGATACCAATCTTGTTGATTGTTTTTAACGCTGATGTTGAAACTTTTAATGTTACCCACTTATCTTCTTCAGGAATATAAAAACGTTTCTTAATCAAGTTTGCATCAAACTTGCGTTTAGTTTTATTCATTGCGTGAGAAACATTGTTTCCAACCATCGCTTTCTTCCCAGTAAGTTCACAAACTCTTGACATTGTATTCTTTCTTTAGGTGTATTATTGTTTTCTGTTTACTCCAAATCCAATAATGGATATTTTAAACAAGGGTGCAAATTTAATAAAAGTTTGCGTTTCAACAAATATAAATCACTACTTTTTTAAAATTTCTTTTTGAAGCATGCTAAAAGCCTTATTTGTGGCCCTACCAATCACGTTTTCACGATGCTTTCCGAAGTTAAATTCTTCAGATATAACATAGTCTTTTGTGGCAATGGCAATATGTACGGTTCCCACTTCGGCATCCGAGTCGCCTTTTGCAGGTCCGGCATTACCCGTGGTGCTTATGGCATAGTCGGACTCAAACATGTTTCTTATATTTTGCGCCATAGCTTCTGCCACGGCCTTACTTACTACTGAATGCTCTTCTATGAGTGCTTCAGGAATTCCTAAAAGTTTCACTTTAGAAGCCGTTTCGTACGGGACTAAACCTCCTTTAAAGAATGCTGAAGATCCTGCATTAGCAGTAAAGGACTGACTAATAAATCCTCCTGTACAACTTTCTGCCACGGCCAAAGTTTTCCCAATAGCAATTAAACGCTGTCCTATAAGGGCTTCTATAGATCGGTCTTCTTCATACCCCACAAAAACATCTTCAATTTGAGGCAATAGTAAATTGACTTGGCGTTGTACTTCTTCTTCTACAAGCACTTTATCTTCTGCCTTTGCAGACAAACGTAAGCGTACACGCCCTAAACTCGGTAAGTACGCCAGTTTTATATAATGCGGTAAATTATCTTCCCAAGCTTCTATACGTTCTGCCAAAGCACTTTCTCCAAGACCATAGGTCAATATGGTTTTATGCATGATGTAAGGAAACTTAAACTGCGCTCTTAAATTAGGAATAACCTGCTCGGTTATTAAGGCTTTCATTTCAAAAGGTACGCCGGGTAAAGAGACAAATACTTTTCCATTCTTTTCTAACCACATTCCTGGGGCCGTACCATTATGGTTCATTAAGACCTTAGACTTAGAAGGTACTAAGGCTTGGTGTTTATTAACGGTTAATAAAGGCGACTTATATTTTGAAAAAATACGTTCTACATTTTCTAAAACGTCTTGGTCTTCGACTAAAACATCATCAAAATATTCACAAATGGTGTGCTTAGTGATATCGTCTTTAGTAGGTCCGAGACCTCCGGTAACAATAATGATATCGGCATTTTCTTCGGCTTCTTTAAGCGCTTTTAAGATATGAGATTTTTCATCTTGAACGGAAGTAATTTGATAAATTGAAATTCCTATTTTATTAAATTCCTTTCCTAGAAATGCTGAGTTTGTATCAACAATCTGTCCGATTAGGATTTCATCACCAATCGTAATTATTTCTGCTTGCATGGGGTAAGTTCTGTTATTTTCTTTTCAAAAGAAGGTCTGCTTACAAAGCTTAAAATACATTTAGCGATGGTAATTTATTAAAGGGATCACCGCTATAATAGCCTAAAGTAAGCCTAAAACTATTTTGAAAATTGTAGCCTAGGGCTTAAAGTCCGAAATCGGCTTTAATTTCATTGGTTGCATTTTCTACTGCGGTAAGTACCGTTTGTAGTTCTGCGGTAATGTCTTTTTCAGTTTGCTCAAATTTCCCCCAGTCTTGAACTTCAATTAAGGTTTCTAAAACTCCTAATTCAAATAAATCTACCGTAGGTTTCATTTTATGCGCAGCCTGATACACATCTTTATAATCTTTTTTTGGTACTCCAACTTTTAAACGCTCGGCGTCTACAGGAACTTCTTCCAAAAATGCTGCTGCAATGGCAGATACGAAATCTTCATCATTATCAGCTAACTCTCGTACACGATCTAATTTATAATATTGTGACATTTATTTAATTTTTATTGAAAACATTTCCTCGTCCTCAAGGTATCCTTTTAATTGATCTTCTGCAAACACTTTACCGACACCTGCTGGCGTTCCTGTAAATATAATATCTCCAATTTTTAACGTAAAATATTGAGAGACATACGCGATGAGTTCATCAATTTTCCAAAGCATAAGCTCTGTATTTCCTTCTTGGACGACTTCTTCGTTCTTTGTTAATTTAAAGGAAAGGTTATCTACCGACGTCAATTGCGTTTTTGGTAACCATTTCCCTACTACTGCTGCCCCATCAAAAGCTTTTGCTTTTTCCCAAGGTAAGCCTTTTGCTTTTAACTGCGCTTGTAAATCTCGCGCTGTAAAATCAATTCCTAAACCAATTTCATCATAGTATTTGTGTGCAAACTTTTTAGCGATGTGTTTACCCACTTTATTAATTTTCACTAAGACTTCAACTTCATGGTGTACTTCATCAGAAAAATCTGGAATAAAAAATGGTTGTTTCTTCAACAAAATAGCGGTGTCTGGTTTTAAAAACACGACCGGATCTGTTGGTTTTTCATTTTCTAGTTCGTTAATGTGATCGGTATAATTACGACCTATACAGATTAGTTTCATATAGCTATGCGTCCTATTCGGATAGAAATTTTATTAATTTTTAAGCCTTATTTATTCTTCAACTAAACGTCTTTAAAAACGCTCGTGATTAGCTTAACTTATTATTAAACTGACTTAATTTAATTGCGGTTAATACTTTTTTGGTGTACAACGGAAAATCGGCATTGAGCAACCATCCAAAATACCCAGGTTCTTTATCTAAGACCTCTAACACGCGTTTTCCTTTATGTTTTCCGAATGAAAAACACTCCTCACCTTCTTTGTTATAAATGATGAAGCCAGCGAAATCCGCGAATTTTTTACGCGAACTAAATTCAGCTAAAAACTTTGTATCATTTTCTAGCTCTTCATACTTGTCTAACTGCGCTTTTAAAACCTCGTAAGTAGCCTTTGTATCGGCTTCTGCACTGTGTGCATCTTCAAGACTTTTATTACAGTAAAATTTATAGGCCGCCACTAAAGTACGTTGTTCCATTTTATGAAAAATGGTTTGCACGTCTACAGATTGGGTGTTTTTCATATCAAAATCGACCTCTGCACGTAACATTTCTTCCGCTAACAACGGAATATCGAAACGGTTAGAATTAAAGCCTCCTAAATCGGAATCTTTAATAAGGTTATAGATTTCTTTTGATAATTCTTTAAACGTTGGTTTATCTGCCACATCAGCATCTGAAATTCCATGAATTGCTGTAACCTCTGCAGGGATTGGCATTTCAGGATTTACAACCCAAGTTTTTGCGAGTTCTTTTCCATCAGGAAAGACTTTAAGAATAGAAATCTCTACGATTCGATCTTTTGAAATATTCACTCCTGTGGTTTCTAAATCGAAAAAACAGATAGGCTTAGATAAATTCAGTTGCATTGGCTATTTAATTTGTGCAAAGGTAATTAGATTCTTTTAAAAAGACTTCTTCGGTCCTTAAAACATATAAAAAATCGCACAGCTACAAACCTACGGTAAGGCTTTCTCCGCTGGCAATTTCAAGATTAAAAATAAAAGAGTACAGTTTTTACACCTGTACTCTTCTTATAATAGTGCCCAATTCTGCTGAGCGTTTCATGTATAACTTAAAGCCGTCTTGGTTTAGAGCGCCTCTTTTAATAAGTCGGGTTCACTTAGAATTAATTCAATTTTTCTTATGATCACAGTAATCTGGTTCATTTGAGCTTCAATATTTCTGAAGAATAAACTGATATCTCTATTCACCCAACTTTCAGAAATAACTCTAGCACCTAAACTAATTCTTAACACCGCACTTTGAAGATCGTTACGGTACTTTACATTTACCGCCTGACCGATATGACATTTCTGCCCTGCCAATCTCACAATCTCTAAAGGCGAGCCTTCAAATAAATCTGAAATATCGGAGTTTAAAAGCGTGTAGAGCTTTTTAACCTGATTTACGGATAGCGCATCTCTATTTTGTAAAATAAAGAACGGGAATATGGTTCTGAAGTTACCAATACCGAATTCTTTATTATTGTAACTATTAGGTTTTGTTTCCTCACCATATAAGGGCTCTAAAAATGTGGCATCTGCAATAGAATCTTCCACGAAATTACAGAACATTTCAATTCCCATATTTCTATAGAGAATTGGCGTTTTATAATACCTATCCATTTCCACAATAGCGGCATTCCAACGCATATAAGAGCCGTAATTAAAGCCTTCTGATAAAGCTTTTGAACAGAACCATGACTTTGGCCAATCGGAATGGTTATAATATTGAGTTAATCCTTTTGGTAATGGCAGTTTGGCCGCTTGTATTTGCTGGCTCACACTTTCTGGCAAAATTAAAACCCCAGCATAAGGAGGTCCCGTAAAATATTTACTTCCGGTGGTCGAAACAATATAACCTTTTTCTAAGTAGGCCTGAATATCTGCAGGATCTAAACGCAATTGCGCAGCATCTACAATAACTTGCATAGAGACGTCTTTAAGCGCATCTAAATCTTGCATCATTTTTTCACTTGGCGACTGGTATCCTAATTTAGAGTGATCCATAACATGTAAAACCACATGTCTGCCTAATTTATTAGTTTCAGTAATTGCTGTAAAAACCTCTTTATCTAATTGATCATCCGATTTTAACTTCCCATTTTCATCTCTAAAGGTGATTTTGATGAGCTCTACATCTCTAAACCCTTCAATTTTATCTCCTTTTTTAATAGGAACATTAAGCGCTGTAGTATTTTCGAAATGACAACCTTTTAATGCGGCTGGAACTCCACTTCCTGTTTCATCGGAAGCTACAAGCACATGAGTAATTTCTTTATCGGTAACAATTTGTGTGATTGCTGCAATTTGAAGCGAAGCATCGGTGCCTGAAGGTGAAAAGATAATTTCGCAGGCATCATTTAATTTAAAAATGTTTTTCAGGTTATTTTTTAATAATTCTGAAAACTCAGTTGTGGTTTTCTTAAAACCATTTTTTAAACTGTTTTTTATAAGAATACTTCTAACTTTATCTGTTTTATCGAAAGCGAAGTTAGAGACACTTGTTGCCGTAGAAGACGCAAAAGTAAAAGCCTCTGGTCTAGGAAACGGACGACAACCGTACTTATTTAATAAAGCAACCTCATCAATATTCAATCTTAAATCCCCACCAGACATTAATAAATATTCGGTTGGTTTGGCCAAATTCTCTACGATTGGTCCCCAAGATTCTTCAAATGTGTTTTCAGAATGATCTAAACTATGAAATCCTTGTAAACCTTCGTGTTGTAATAAGGTTTCAGGACTTAAATCTTCATCGTTCTTAAATAATTCAATTAAGAAATAATCTAAAGATTTTAATTTCTCTTTATCTTCTTTAGGTAAAAGCTGGTAAAAAATACGAGTCACTTCAAAAGCTGCAATATCACATAAAGCCGCATCGTCAGCCTTATTACTTAAAGCCTTATACCACAATTGCCATTCTATACCGTACCTTAAGTACACTAAGGCTAATACTGGATTTTTTAAATACGCTTCCCCAATAATAATTGACTTATTCGGGACTATTTTAAAAACATCTGGTACAGAGCTTGAAGTAATAATATTAATATTGTTCAGTTTTGGAACGGTATTAAAACGTTTTAAAACATGAACTAGATAATTTACATTATCTCTTTCAAATAGACTTGTTCTTTTATATTGATTTTCAATAATTACATTATTTGTCATAGATGCTTTAATTTTTTCGTCTTTACAAACGAGATGCTCATACACAAGTGCGGAGTCTTTAATTTGATTCGCTTTATAAAGCCGTTTTTAGGTTGCCTTATAAAATTTCGATAAAAATAGGTTTATTTTAAAAATTTGAAACCATTAAGCTTTTAATTTATTCCATCTTGAAGTGCGCAGCAAGCCGTTTAAAACTTAATTCAAACTTTAACCTGTTACCTCTAAGAGACCTAAACACTATGTTTTCATGCCTTTAGGACACCCTCCCAAAGCTCATAAAAAAAGCATAGTCTTAAAACTATGCTTTTTTTTAATCTTTAAATAAAATTAATAGATTTTATTTTATCAGTCATGCTAAAAGCAAGCGCTAATTTATATTTCTCGGTTAGGATCCCAAGCTTCTAAATAATCTTTAACCGCTTTTACAAATTGTCCTCCTAATGCCCCATTAACAACTCTGTGGTCGTATGAGTGAGACAAAAACATTCTGTAACGGATCCCCACGTAATCACCTTCTGGTGTTTCTACTACAGCAGGTACTTTTCTAATAGCTCCTAAAGCTAGGATACCCACCTGTGGTTGATTAATAATAGGAGTTCCCATAATACTACCAAATGTACCTACATTGGTTACCGTATACGTTCCACCTTGAATATCATCAGGGTTTAATTGGCCCATACGCGCTCTGTTTGCTAAATCATTAACACGTTTTACCATGCCAAGTAAGTTTAACTGATCGGCGTTTTTAATTACAGGTACAATCAAGTTACCATCTGGTAAGGCTGCAGCCATTCCTACGTTGATTGCTTTCTTCTTTATAATCTTATCACCTTCAACTGAAATATTCATTAAAGGGAAATCTTTAAGCGCTTTAGCAATCGCCTCCATAAAGATTGGTGTAAAGGTTAGGTTTTCGCCTTCACGCTTTACAAACTCATTTTTAACTTTCTTTCTCCAATTCCAGATTTTCGTAACATCGGCTTCAATAAAAGACTGCACATGCGCAGAAGTTTGTACCGATTCTACCATATATTTAGAAATGAGTTTACCCATTCTAGACATTTCAATAATCTCATCACCACCATCAGTAAGTACAGCATTCGTTGCTGGCGCCTCTGCTTTAGGACTTTCCTTAACGTTTACTGCCGTAGCTTTATTCTGCGCGGTCCCCGTTTCAGAATTTAACGCCTTGCTTGGTGCTGATGTACGTGATTTTAAATAGGCTTTAATATCATTTTTAGTGACACGAGCATCTTTACCTGTGCCTTGAATGGTATCTAATTCCGCTTGAGAAATACCTTCTTTTTTTGCTATATTTTTAACTAAAGGCGAATAAAAACGACCTTCAGTAGACACTACAGGTTCTACGGTTTCTTTAGCCGCTTCTACAGTGTTTGCTATTTCTGCAACTTCTTTAGGTGCTGTTTCTTCAACCTTAGGTTCTGCCGCACTGTCTTCAGCTTTTACTTCTACAGTATCACCACCTTCAGTTTGAATTACGGCTATAACTTGTCCCACTTGCACCACATCATCCACGTTAAATAGTTTTTCAACTAAAACGCCATCCACTTCACTTGGTACTTCGCTATCTACTTTATCTGTAGCAATTTCTAAAACCGCTTCATCGGCTTCAATAGTATCTCCAACATCTTTAAGCCACGAGGTTATTGTTGCTTCTGCAACACTTTCTCCCATCTTAGGTAACTTAAGTTCAAAATTTGCCATATCATTAATTTGTAGGTCCTTATTTGCTAATCGCGTGCAAAATTACTAAAAAAATACGTGTTTTTCTGAATTTAATTCAACAAAAAACATTTCAGAAGCGTAAAACCTCTCCTCTACTACTTGCACTATCGCTTCCGAGGATAAATTTACAGTTTTTTGAAAGAAATCTAAACACAATTGTGTCTTGTTTAGCATTTCGTTTCATATCCGTCATTACTGCACTAGGCTTCAATAATTTAAAATCGTACACCACCATACTTTCATTTTTAACCTGAGAGGTTATCTGCTCTAAAACATGAGGTGATTGTGGTAATTGTTCAATTAAAGCAGGGACTAAATGCTGCGTGTAAGCATAAACATGACGAACAGGAATACTAGCCGCTTTGCTTTGAGGACGCATCAATTGCGCCATTTTAATCCCTAACCAAACCATCACACTCATAAAAACATGCTTTTTAAAATGCTTTTTATAAAAAATCTGCATGGCGCCATAAAAACGTTTTGCATACTGAGCATCCTTTAGGGTACTCTCGCCCTTAAAATGAATTACCGAGGTGGCTCCATAATAGAAATTATGATACCCGGCGTTCTTCACCTTGTAAGACAAGTCAATATCCTCACCGTACATAAAATAGGCTTCATCAAAACCACCTACCTCCTGGTACACTGCTCTTTTCATCCACATAAATGCGCCTACCAAAATAGCTACCGGCCCAATAGCATCGGTTTGCAAATGGTTGGCATAATAGGCATCCGTGCGGCCTATCACTTTTTGAAAAGCGACTTTAGGGGTTGGAATATGACGTTTACTTTCTGGAAGAAACTGCCCTCGCCCATCTATGAGTTGACAGCCCACAATACCGAGATCCTCTTGCTCTGCAGAAAAGTCTAAAAGCTTTACAAAGCTGTCTTCAGACACAATAGTATCTGGATTTAAAATACAAAGGTACTCACCCTTAGCTTGGGCGACAGCCTTATTATTGCCTTTTGAAAATCCGGAGTTTTCTTTATTTTCAATTAAATGTACAGACGGAAAAAGCTGTTTCACCATAGCGCAGCTATCATCAGAAGAATGATTATCAATCACTATAATTTCAGCATCAATATCTGCTATTGCGGCTTCAACACTTCGAAGACAAACTTCTAAAAAGTAGCGCACATTATAATTTAAAATAACAACGGAAAGTTTCAAATTTAGATTAAGATTTTAGGGATGCTTCAAAAGGAACACGATCAATAATACTACGTCCTAGTGTAACTTCATCAGTATATTCTAATTCATTTCCTGCTGCCACACCTCTTGCAATTGTAGAGGTCGATACATCATAATCTTGAATTTGTCTAAAAATATAAAAGTTAGTGGTATCGCCTTCCATCGTTGGACTCATGGCAAAAATTAATTCTTTCACCTTACCTGCTTTTACTTTTTCTACCAAAGAGGAAATATTTAAATCTTGTGGACCAATACCATCCATAGGTGAAATTTTCCCTCCAAGCACATGATAGAGGCCCTTAAAAGAACTCGTATTCTCTACCGCCATGACATCTCTAATATCTTCAACCACACAAATTAATTCGCTATTACGACTAGGGTTCGCGCAAATTTCACATAATATGGTATCACTAATATTATGACAGGATTTACAGAAGTTAATTTCTGAACGCACTTTAGTTAAAGCCTTTGCCAATTGAAAAGTTTGATTCTCGGGTTGTCGTAACATATGCAAGACCAAACGCAATGCGGTACGCTTACCAATCCCTGGTAATTGCGCCATTTCATTAACCGCATTCTCTAAGAGTTTAGATGAAAATTCCATAGCCGCGAAGGTACTGATTTTTACAGATAAAAAAGTAACCCATTTAAAAGTCTCTTAGACCCATTAAAATTTGAAAGACGACACTTTTTTAATAATTAAGTCTGTTTTTTAAGATTCCTTTTTTACAAATACATTACTTTCATACTTTATTTTAAAAATTAGATCCGCATGTCTCCAACCGCCATACTCTTCTTAATTGTATGCTATTTTGCTATCCTTATCGTCGTCTCTTATTTCACCGGAAAAGAAGACTCTAATGCCGCTTTTTTTAAGGCCAATAAATCAGCACCATGGTATTTGGTAGCTTTTGGAATGATTGGCGCCTCCCTATCTGGAGTTACCTTCATCTCTGTCCCAGGAGCCATAGCCACAAAACAATTTGGGTATTTACAAGTGGTCTTTGGCTACTTTTTTGGGTATTTAATAATCGCTTATGTTCTGCTTCCGCTTTACTATAGACTAAATCTTACTTCTATATATACCTATTTAAAAGATCGCTTTGGTATTATCAGTTATAAAACAGGCTCTGTAGCATTTCTTATTTCTAGAACTGTAGGTGCCGCATTTAGACTCTTTTTAGTCGCTAAAGTCTTACAACTTCTTGTTTTTGATCTCTTTCATATTCCCTTTGCAATTACGGTAATGATTACAATTGCCTTAATTTGGCTCTATACCTTTAAAGGCGGCATTAAGACCATCATTTTTACGGATACGCTACAAACACTTTTTATGCTGGTTTCTGTAGTGGTTACTATTGTGTTTTTAGCTTCAGCCTTAGACTTTAATAGTATTGGCGAGCTTGTAACGTTTACCCAAGATAGCTCTTTGAGTAAAGTTTTCTTTTTTGAAGATAGCAATGATGCACAGTATTTCTGGAAAAGCTTCTTATCTGGTATATTTATCACCATCACGATGACGGGTTTAGACCAAGATATGATGCAAAAAAACTTAACCTGTAGAACCCTTAAAGACGCACAGAAGAATATGGTCACATTTAGTGTGGTTCTTATTTTTGTTAACATCTTGTTCTTAGTCCTAGGATTAATGCTCACGGAATATGCCGCAGCCAATGGCATCACGGCTTCAAAAGACGACCTTTTCCCTACCATTGCAATGCTACCAGAAATAGGCATCGTAACGTCTGCTTTTTTCTTGCTTGGTTTAATTGCAGCTGCCTACTCTAGTGCCGATTCCGCATTAACCTCATTAACCACAGCGTTTTGTTTTGACATATTAGACATTGAAAATAAAAAAGAAACCCAGCGCAAAAGCTTAAGAAAACAAGTCCATATTGGGTTTAGTATTGTCCTCATTTTAGTCATCCTATTATTCGACTTTATTTTTACTGATGTTTCAGTGATTTGGGAATTATTTAAAGCGGCAGGTTATACCTATGGTCCTTTATTAGGTTTATTCGCTTTTGGGTTATTAACAAAATTTCAAATCAAAGATCGTTGGGTCTGGGTTATTGCCATTGCAGCACCTTTAATTTCGTACCTCTTAAACCTGTATTCTAAAGAATTATTCAACGGTCATGAAATAGGATTCGAAATCCTAATTTATAATGGATTTCTGATGTTTTTAGGACTATTACTGATAAAAACTAATAAAAAAGAAAATTATACTGATTAAAAATCACAATCGACTTGACTATTTTCAGAAAAATCAATAATTTTAACAACACTTTTTTAATAATTCAGCAAATGTTAAAGCTATGTTAAATAAACGTTAATAAAAGTGTTATTTTTATCGCATTGACCAACTCAAACCACAATGCGTAAATTAATATTTGCTTTATCCACACTAGCACTTTTATCCGCTTGTACAGAACAGCAACCCACAAAAGTTTCACCATATATACTTCAAAATTTAAGCCCTTTAGATACTGGGGTTGATTTTGCTAATATGGTATCTGAAGATGCCGAACATAGCATCATCAACTACATCTATTATTATAATGGTGGCGGCGTTGCTTCAGGTGATGTTAATAATGATGGACTTCCTGATTTATATTTTGTTTCTAATACAGGCGAAAACAAACTCTACCTCAACCTTGGCGATTTAAAATTTAAAGACGTCTCAAAGACAGCTCAGATTAGCGGGAATTCTAGTTGGAATACAGGCGTTACAATGGTTGATATTAATAATGATGGGTTATTAGACATCTATGTTTGTGCCGTTTCTGGACTTCTAGATTTTGAAGGGCATAATGAACTCTTTATTAACAATGGCGATGGCACCTTCACAGAAAATGCCAAAGCTTACGGCCTCGATTTTAAAGGTTACTCTACCCAAGCCTACTTCTTTGATTATGATAAAGACGATGACTTGGATGTCTATATTGTTAACCACGCGGTGCACACCACGCTATCTCATGGTAAAGCAGAATTAAGACACGAGAGAAAACCTTTAGTAGGTGATGTTTTACTCAATAATAACAATGGCTTTTTTGAGGATGTCAGCGAGACCGCAAAAATCTTTGGTGGTGAAAATGGGTACGGCCTAAGCGCCTCCATCGCAGATTTCAATAATGATGGCTGGGACGACATCTATGTCTGTAACGACTTCCATGAAGATGATTATTATTACCTCAACAACCAAGACGGCACATTTTCTGAAGAACTAGGTAAAGCCTTTAGCACCATAAGTCGCTTTTCAATGGGCAGCGATGTGGCCGATATTAATGGGGATGGTTACCAAGACCTCATTACCTTAGATATGCTCCCTAATGACGAGCGTACCTTAAAAGAAACAGAAGGCGATGATGTTATGTTTAATATGCAGGCGCACTTAAAAAAGCTAGGCTATAAAGATCAATATGCCCGTAATATGCTTCAGCTTAATCATCAAGGGCAATATTTCCAAGAAACAGCATTATTTAACAAAGTTGCTGCAACAGATTGGAGTTGGTCACCGCTTTTTGCCGATTTTAATAATGACGGGCATCAAGATTTATTTATAACCAACGGAATCTTTAGACGCCCTAATAGTTTAGATTTTAAAAAATATGTTTCCCATGCCTTTAGAGGACGTTCTGAACAGGAAGCTCTAGCATGGCTATATAATTCTATTGGGGAAATGCCAAGTGGTAAAGTAACAAACGAAATTTACCAGGGCAACTCAAAACAATTTGAACGCCAAACCGGTCAGTGGATTGAAGACACACCAAGCCTTTCTAATGGCTCTATTTATGTAGACTTGGATGGAGACGGTGATTTAGAACTGATCACTAACAACTTTGGTGCTCCCACAAGTATTTACAAAAATAACACCGACACCTCTAAAAACTATATCGCATTAGACTTTAAGTATAAAGGTGCTAACCAAGAAGGCATTGGCCTTAAAGCCACTGTTTATAGCAACAACAAAGCACAATTAAAACAATTATTTAGATCTCGCGGCTTCTCCTCTTCGGTCAATAATCAACTTCACTTTGGACTAAACGAAGCCACGACTATCGATTCTCTTGTTGTCGTATGGCCCAACCAAAAGGTTCAGACAATTAAAAACCCTAAAATTAATCAAACTTTAACGGTGAATTATTCCGAACAGAGTCGAACGTATCACCCAGAATCCCCTTCAGAGTTAGCAAGCACATTTAAGAAAGCATCTTTTATAGACTACACCCATCAAGAAGATCATTACAATGATTTCTCTGAGGAAAAACTAATCCCTTATAGGATTTCGACCTTAGGACCGGCTCTAGCTAAAGCTGATATTGACAATAACGGTTATGAAGATATTTTTATAGGGAATAGCTCCGGAAAGAAAGCTCAATTATTTCTGAACAACGGGCGTCATTTTACCCCTTTACATATGAAAGCTATAGAAAATGATTCGCTTTTTGAAGATAACGATGCTGAATTTTTCGATGCTGATAATGATGGTGATTTAGATCTTTACATCGCCTCTGGAATCCAAGAAGGACAGCTTGAAGAATTTCAGGTAGACCGACTGTACATCAATGACAACGGGCAGTTTAAACGCTCTCAATCTCAAATTCCTTTAAATCCTCTAGTAAGCACAGTTGTGAGCGCATATGATTTTGATTCCGATAACGACATGGATCTTTTTATAGGAAACCACTCTGATGCCCATGATTTTGGACAAGCCGTCTCCTCGTATATTTTAGTTAACGACGGAACAGGGCATTTTACAAAACAACTTAATTTTAAAGTAGAATCTAAAGTTACTAGCGCGCGTTGGGAAGACATTAATGGCGACCAATTAAAAGATTTACTAATTGCCACAGAATGGGATGCGCCTAAAATTTTCTTAAACCAAGGCGGAACCTTAACCCCAACCACCGTACCTCAGCAGCTTAATGGTTTATGGCAAACCGTCAGCACTTACGATATTGACAAAGATGGCGATCAAGATATTTTATTAGGCAATTGGGGCTTAAATACTAAATTCAACCTCAACTTTGATGGTCCTTTACAGCTTTATCATTCCGACTTTGACCAGAATGGAAAAAATGAAACTCTATTAGCCTACAATAAAGGAGGCTACTACTACCCGTTAAACACCAAAGATGAACTCGCCTCGCAGATGAATGTGATTAATAGAATTTACACGAATCATAAAAGTTATGCTGGCAGAACCATTGAAGAAGCCCTAACTAAAACCACTATAAATCGTGCCGAAAAGTTTGAAGTGCACCAATTAGCTTCAGGCTATATGAGAAATGACCATGGGCAGTTTAATACGTTTATTCCTTTTGACGATGCTTTACAATTAGCTCCGATTACCACATTTTTAAATGTCAACCTAGAGAATGAATCACAGCTTATGGTGGCCGGAAACTCTACTAAGCTAAACAGCTATCATGGTGCTTACACGGCTTTAAAAGGCCTTTTATTAAAAAATGAAAACGATTATAAATTGATTTCAGACTACGGAATGACTCCAATAAACACGCAAGTAAAACAATTAGAGACTCTAAAGATGAAGGATGAAAACTTAATCTTAATCCTTTCTAATGACGATAATTTACAACTTTACACCTACAAGTAATCCCTATGAAACAGTTTTATTTCTCCCTCACGTTTTTAATTGTAGTCCTTTTTTCATCGTGTAACACAGAGCACCCAACTATTGAGATTTCTAGTGAAGATTACCACCATGCTGTAGAAAAACTCACCCAAATTATGGTGCATGATATATTTTCTCCTCCTGTAGCGAGCAGAATTTATACCTATCCTAATATTGCGGCCTATGAGACCTTAAACCAAGAGAGTTCCAACTACCATTCTTTAAGTGATCAACTCAACAACTTGTCAATCATTAGTCCAACAAACACGAACGACGAAGTGAATTTAAAATTAGCGTCACTCATTGCCTATTTAGACGTTGCTAAAGATTTGGTGTTTTCAAAAGAAGCGATTACCACTTACAGAGATAGCTTATACCAACAATGGAATACGCTTAATCCCGATGAATTAGAAGCTGCTCAAACTTATGGCACAACCATCTCCCAACAAGTAATAACTTGGATGCAAAAAGACCAGTATGCCGAAACCCGCACCATGCCGAACTACAATATTTACTCTGATGATCCTTCGAGATGGCAACCGACACCGCCTTCATATACCACAGGAATAGAGCCCCATTGGAGTAAAATTAGACCTTTTGTTTTAGACTCCGCAGCCCAATTTAAACCCCAAAGACATCCTGAGTTTTCCTTAGAGAAAGACAGTCCATTTTACAAAGAGATTATGGAGGTATACACGGTTAATCGTGAGATGTCACAAAAAGGAGACGAAAGTCCGGAGGTTCTTATTGCCAAGTTTTGGGACTGCAATCCTTTTGTTTCTGTAAATAAAGGCCACTTTATGTTTGCGGTAAAGAAAATTACACCCGGAGCGCATTGGGTAGGCATCTGTAAAATTGCCTGCAGACAAACAAAGACTGATTTTGAAAAAACCGTCTACGCCTATACCAAAATCTCATTAGGTATTGCCGATGCCTTTATAAGTTGCTGGGATGAAAAATACCGAAGCAATTTGGTACGTCCTGAAACATTGATCAACGCTTATATAGACAAATCGTGGGCGCCAGTATTGCAAACCCCTCCCTTTCCAGAATATACTAGTGGCCATTCGGTGGTCTCAGGGGCATCTTCAGAAATATTAACCTCTATTTTTGGTGAGGATTTTTATTTTGAAGACCTCACGGAAGTACAATATGGTTTACCTATTAGACCGTTCAATTCCTTTAGAGACGCAGCCCAAGAGGCGGCCTTGAGTCGGCTTTACGGAGGTATTCATTACAGATCCGCTATAGATATTGGTCTTGATCAAGGGATTAAAGTGGGGACTTTAGTAAATAGCAAAGTTAAATTTCTAAAATAATAGTTTAGTACTGATCTGTAGCTAAAAGTACTAAGGTACACGCCACTTCATAATGAATGTTTTGCTGTTCTAGCACATTATAAAATTCAGAATTCTCAGTTCCTGGATTAAAAATCACACGCTCTGGATTTAAGCCCACAATATAATCGTAATATGGTTTTTGACGTTGTGGGTTAAGATACAAGGTCACGGTGTGAATATCTTGGTAAGGCATTAATTCGGTATCAATAGGCACTCCTTCCACTTCACCTGATTTTAAACCAAAGGCTTTGACATCGTGTTGATAACGTCTTAATCTTTTGATAGCGATATTAGAATAGCGTTCCGGTTTTAAGGATGCGCCTATAACTAGTGTTCTTTTTGTCATATTGTTAAAGTCGTGTTAAGAAAATATATTTAAGTAACATACCCTAAATATAATCGTCTTCTCTTTATCGAACAATCTTAATACCATCAAATTTAATCAATCTAAACAATGAAACAGTTTTTACTTATGCTTATAATAGCTTCATCAACTCTTATAAGCGCCCAGCCAGCGGCCCATTCAGCATTAAAGAATGGCGCTGTTTACGGTCGTGTTATCGACGCAGAACTCAATGAACCCTTGCCTTATGTTAATATTGTCATTTCAGATATGGCAAAAAAAATTATAACAGGAGGAATCACCGACGACGATGGAAAATTCTATATTGATAACCTTCCTGAAGGAAAGATCCTAGTGTCTGTTCAATTTGTAGGCTTTAAAACCATCAACCAAGACACCACTATTGGTAAAGCAAATTATAAAGTAGATTTAGGAGTCATACGCTTAGAGGAAGCATCTACAGGCTTAGACGAAGTTACTATTGTAGCCGATGTATCTTCGATTCAACAACGTGTAGACCGCAAAGTTATTACCATTGGAAAAGATTTACAAACCGCCGGTGCCACAGCAAGTGAGATAATGAATAATCTTCCGGCCGTAAGCGTAGATCAGCAAACGGGAGCGCTAAGTTTACGTGGCAATCAGAATGTACGCGTTATGGTAGACGGAAAATTATCTAATATTCCGGCAGAACAATTACTAAAACAGATCCCTTCAACCTCTATAAAAAGTATTGAGCTTATTACCAATCCTTCAGCAAAATACAATCCTGAAGGGATGAGTGGTATAATTAATATTATCCTCCACAAAAACACACAAATTGGCTTTAATGGTAATATTAACGTTGGCTTAGCTTATGATATAGAACCAAAATTCAACAGTTCTATAGACGCCAATTACCGTAACGGTAAATTAAATTTCTACGGATCTTACAGCAATAGTGTGGCTAAAAATGTTAACTACGGACAGATTAATCGTGTGGAACAAGAGATTGCACAGAATTTTAATATTTTAAACAATAATAAATCGCACCTCTTTAAAGTAGGGCTTGATTACTACCTTAACGACAAGAACACACTTTCAGTTTTCACCAATCAGAATATTTTTGATGCTTGGAGTGATGTGTATTCGAGTATTGATTACCGTACTAACCCTGCTTTAGATGAATCGCAATACACTAGAGGTGACAACGATAACGACTCGCAACAATACAATCTGAATTATAAGCACGACTTTAATGAAGAAGGGCATAACATTGAGTTTGAAGCAGATTACAATACGTACAACGGCCTTACGGATACGAGTAACGCTTTTTACAACTCGCAACGCCCTAATTTTATTGAAGAAACCCATACAGACCGAAGCAATACCACATTAAATTTAGATTACGTTAATCCGTTAACAGAGGCTACAAAACTAGAACTTGGCTTACAAGTGCGTTTATTTGACACAGAATTATTTTATGAATCTGATGCGCGTGAAACCAATGCCAATGGCGATTATATCCCAACAACCACACGTTTTGATTATACCAGAGACATTTATTCGGCCTATGCCACTTACGGCACTAAAAAAGAAAAATGGAGTTATCAACTTGGCCTAAGAGCCGAATCTGTTTATGTAGATTCTGATGCTTTTAAACAAGATTTAGCGTCTAATGAGGTTTTAAATATTCCTTTTGAAAACAACTATTTTGAGCTGTATCCGTCGGCCTTTTTTACCTATAGCCCTTCAGAAAAAAACAGCTATCAATTGAGTTATAGCCGACGTATAGATCGTCCGGGGATTGGGCAAGTTAACCCTTTACCAGAATGGAATACCCCATTAATATCGCAATTTGGAAATCAGGAATTACGTCCACAGTTTACCAATTCTATAGAGACCAACTACACCCGACAGTTAGAAAAAGGAAGCCTTACTGCCGGTTTATTTTACAGAATTATTGAAGATGAAATTCAGCAAGCCATTCTTATAGATCGTACAGACATCAACCGATTGATTATGACCAATCTTAATTTTGACAATAGTACGGCTTACGGAATTGAGGTATCTTCTAACTACCGTCCAACGTCTTGGTGGAGTGTAAATGCGAGTTTTGATTTGTATGCACAATCTCAGAAAAGTTTAGCAGAGTCTTTTGATGAAGATCAGAATATTCTATTAAATACGGTGAAGGTTGATAATGTTGCTTGGAGCGCTAGAGCTTTCAATAATTTTAAAATTAGTAAAAGTTTTAGTCTTTCGGCCTTCGGAATGTATCGCGGAAAAAACCAAAATATACAATTTGAAATGGAAGATATGCTTATGGTTAACTTAGGGCTTCGTTATACGTTTATGGAGAATAGAGCAAATTTCAGCTTAAGTTATAACGACATTTTTGATACGATGTATGCGGCATTCGAAAGCGAACGTCCTTATGCGCAACAAGGGCAATTTAATTGGGAGAGCCAACAGATCTCTGCACGTTTATCTTACCGTTTTGGAGGGGGTAACTATAGAGCCAAATCAAGAAAACAACGTGATAACGATGTGAAAGAAGGTGGCGGTATGTTTTAATTTAAGTCCGCCACATACACTTTAAATCTACAATTATCATATTTATGTAATGGACCGTAATCGTTTTCTTTATACTGTTAAATACGCGTTAAATGCGAAAAACGATGTAATAAAAATGAATTTCTAACGTCTTAAGCTATATAGTTTTTAAGTAATAAGATTATAAATTAATTTTTATAATAGTGTTAGTTAAGGTTGGTTAATAGCTGAAAAGCCCAAACGTTTCGTTTGGGCTTTTTAAGTTTTTAAAGCTGTTGTGTTTTAAACACCACTGTAGGCACTAAACCCACCATCAACCGGAACGACTATTCCGGTTACAAATTTTGAAGCCTCTGAGCAGAGGTAATGTACAGCCCCGTTAAGTTCGTCAGCCTCACCAAAACGACCCATTGGCGTGTTTCTTATAATGGTATGACCTCTATCGGTATAAGTCCCATCTTCATTAGTAAGGAGTGCACGGTTTTGGTTTCCTATAAAAAATCCTGGTGCTACAGCGTTAACACGCATACCTTCCCCATATTTCTGAGCCAATTCTACAGACATCCATTTTGTAAAATTATCTATAGCTGCTTTTGATGCCGAGTAACCCATTACGCGTGTAATCACCCTATCGGCTGCCATAGAAGACATATTTATAATAGTTCCTTTTTTATGCTTAGACATTTCTTTACCAAAGACTAAGGACGGAAGAATACTGCCAAATAAATTCAGATCTATAACTTGTTTAAATTGCTCTATATCTACATCAAAAACTGACTGACCTGGAGCCACTGTTGCACCTGGTTTATTACCACCAGCGGCATTAATAAGTACATCAATTTTTCCATATTTAGCCATTATAGTGCTAGCCACTTCTTGAAGACTCTCCTCCTCTACCACATTACACACATAGCCATCAACCTTATCACTTATAGCTTTAAATTCATGGATTCGTTCTAATAAAGGAGCTTCCTTATAATGTAATAAAATTACGGTTGCCTTATTTTCTAATAAGTATTTTGCAATACCACCACCGAGAACACCACAGGCTCCCGTAACAAGAATTATTTGATCTTCTAAATTGAATAAATTCATTTTATATTTTTATTTTCTTTTGATTTGTGAATTGTTAATCCGTTTAATTTGGCGGGTAACACAGTAAAATTTTAGAGGCGGTGTCGGACTTAAACGTAAGCTCTGAAATTGCTGCTGAAATAAAAATCTCATCTCCTTGAGCGTAGGAATACGTTTCGCCATTACAGATCATTTGTCCTGCACCGGAATAAATAACCGCCACATAAAAACAAGCATTACCTTTTATAGTGTGTTCCCCATCTAATAAAAGCTCACTTAAACCAAAGCAATTGGTATGCTTCGTATTGAATAAGGTTTTAAGCGTATAAGCTTCTGTTTGTTCTAAAACTTCAGGTTCAATTTTCCATTCGTTTAAAGCTTCCTCCATAGTAAAGGTGTCGTAGTGGAAACATTCTAACATTTTCGCTTCTCCAACCCCTTGATGAATTAACTCCGGGCCAATTTTTAATCCTGCTGGTGTTGTTTTTTCAACACGCATGGTATAATCTGTAGGCTCTTGTACTTCCATTAGAAAACAACCCGCACCAATAGCATGCGGCACACCACCATAAATCATAAAAGCATCGCCAGGTTGCACTTCTATTTTATGCAAACAATCTAGCATTCCTTCAATATCTTGATTTTCAAAATGCGTTTGCCATAGCGCTTTAGTAACATGCTTTTTAAAGCCCATGTACACCACACTTTTTTCACCATTAATTTCTCTGGTATTCAGCACATACCAAGATTCTGTTTTTCCAAATTCAGAATTAAACACGGTTTTAGCATACGCCTTATCCGGATGCACTTGCACGGTTAAACGCTCCATAGAATCGAGCATTTTTATCAATACACCAGTAGTGCCGTACTTCTTAGCCAAGGCTTCACCTAAATACAATTCCTTATTGGCGTTTATTAATTCTTTTAAAGAAAACGTACCTTCAGGGGTTTCAATTAGAGAAAGGCCTTCGTTTTCGGGCCTACCATTTCCACGAGCGGTCACGGTAGACATTATCCACTGCTCTGGCATCTGCCCATCGGTTTCTGGGCTATGGTTTTTCCAACGGTCAATTAAGGCGCCGCCTTCGTAAGTTCTCCAAACACGATTAGACTTTTGTTTTAAAGGTATATGGGCGTATTTCTGTAAATCTTTACTCATGGGTTTGCAATCTCTTAAAACTTATTAGTGTACAAAATCTATAAATCCAACTAAAGCGACA
This sequence comes from Winogradskyella rapida, assembly GCF_042675845.1. Taxonomy (NCBI): domain Bacteria; kingdom Pseudomonadati; phylum Bacteroidota; class Flavobacteriia; order Flavobacteriales; family Flavobacteriaceae; genus Winogradskyella; species Winogradskyella rapida. Next base: position 946,431 of record NZ_JBHTKM010000063.1, read on the forward strand.
TATAACATATAGCAGTTAAAAATAAACGTCGCTCCCAAGGCAAGGTTCATACCTAGCTTAGGCAGGTGCGATGTCATCAGTTGAGATTTATTCAGTAAAATTATTAAAAACAAGGTGATTAATGGCATAACAAAAGGACTTAGTGCTTGCGAGGCAATTAAAATCCAAACCGGTTTTCCGCCTAAAAAAGGCACAATTAAACCCGTTAATGCTACGAGTACCACAATACCTTTAAATAATGGTCTTTTCATATTTCGTGGTGTATTGCTATAATCTGCAATTAACCAAGGAAAAAGTAATAGGTTAGGGAATATAGATGATAAGCCTGCTCCTATTATCCCTAACGTAAATAAGGTGAGAGCAAAATCGCCTGCCCACGGACCTAATGCCGCCATTAAGTCGGTAGCATCATCAACAGGTGTGCCTTTAAAATACAGGGTTCCTGTAGCACTTATCATTATGGCAAGACTAATTAAAAAAGTCATGACCATGGCAGAAAGCGCATCTTTATTTTCTTTCTTTAAATCGTTTAAGCCCCATTTTTCTTCATGGACTAAAATACTACGGGATGCTAAACAAACTCCAGCCATTGTAGTCCCTACAATCCCTGCTATTATTAAACCTGTATTATCACCGATAGGCAACTCTGGAAAGAAATCTACAATAGACTTCCCAGACTCTTTTATGACCATAAAACTAGTGAATATAAAAGCCAAGGCCATAAAGCCCACCATAACACTCATCGCTTTAATAAAATTCTCGTGTTTCCCAGTCCAAAACAAACCTATTAACAAGGCCGTAAATAAAGCCGCTATAGCAGGTTTATTTAAAAACGAAATGGATGTTTTTACGGCAATCCATTCCATAGACACCTCAGCCACCACACCCATGACGCCAATAACAGACGAAATAATAGACACGGCTAAGGCGATAATAATAAATAAGGTTATGGGTTTACCAAAGTTCTTTTTAAATAAAAACATCAGCGTATCTCCTGTAACAATAGTAAGTTTACTAATAGAGATTAAAAGGAAATACGTAAAAAAACAAGAAAGCAATAAAGCCCAAGAGAGACTTAAGCCAAATTTAGCCCCAGAAACCACCATGGAGGTGACGCTTCCGGTACCGACGACATAGCCAATGATAAAAAAGGCAGGGCCAAAATCTTTAATTTTCTTTTTTAATTTAGTCGCAAAAGAGGGAGGACTCGTATCCATAATTTTGTTGTTCGGGTTCATTAGTTTATCGTCTTAAAATCACAACACAAATATTTCAATAAGCTATTGAAAGGTAGAGAATGCGTTCGATGTGATTCATTTTCAAGAGGTCAAGATATAAAATTAGAACACAAAAACGATGGAATACATCGTATTAATAACAAATAAACCTGACCTGTAGAAACAGGTCAGGTTTATAAATAGTTTTAAGATAGGTAGAACAGTTGCTTATAAAAATTTTCTTACCATTTTATAACCGCACTTCCCCAAGTAAACCCACTACCGAAAGCGGCTAACACAACAGTATCTCCAGTTTTAATTTTTCCTTCTTCCCAAGCTTCGGTTAAAGCAATAGGAATAGACGCTGCGGTTGTATTTCCATATTTCTGAATGTTATTAAATACTTGGTCATCTGCCAATTTAAATTTCTTCTGGATAAATTGAGCGATACGCAAATTGGCCTGGTGTGGAATAAGCATATCAATAGCCGAAACCTCCATTTTATTTTTGGCTAAGCCTTCCATAATGACTTCGCTAAAACGAACCACAGCATTTTTAAACACAAACTGCCCATTCATATGTGGAAAGTAACTTTCGTCATTAGGATCGTTATCCGCAATAATATCACTGACCCAACGTTTCCCCATTCCGGGTGCAACTAATACTAATTCTTCAGCATGCTCCCCTTCAGAATGCAGATGTGTAGATAAAATTCCTTTACTGTTATCCTCTTCTCGGGTTAATACCGCAGCACCAGCTCCGTCACCAAAAATCACAGAAACACCTCTTCCTCGAGTGGTTTTATCTAAACCAAAGGAGTGCAACTCACTACCAATAACTAAGATGTTTTTATACATCCCCGTTTTTATAAAATTATCAGCGACAGAAATGGCATATATAAATCCAGAACATTGGTTACGGACATCAAGTGCTCCAACGGTTTTAATCCCTAAAGCATGTTGCACTTGCACCCCAGGACCAGGAAAATACATATCAGGACTTAAGGTTGCAAAAATGATAAAATCAATATCATCTTTATCAATTCCGGCACGCTCAATAGCCACTTTAGCAGCTTTTACGCCCATCGTTGCTGTGGTATCACCACTCCCCTTTTTAACCCAACGGCGCTCTTTTATCCCTGTACGCTCTTGAATCCAAGCATCGTTAGTGTCCATCATTTTAGACAAATCGTCATTAGTAACCACGTTGTCGGGCACGTATTTACCTAAACCAATTATTTTTGAATTATACATGTGTCGTTTATTTAAGTTCAGCAATCGCTCTATTATAGTATTCTAAAACAAAGCTAACCTTTTCGGCGTTACCAAAGATTTAGTTGGACTTATATTTATTATGCACGCATAATACAAACCTTAAGCTTAGAGTATAGTAAACAACACTTTTGTATATGTCATCTTGTCACAATTATTGTCTTGGTATTTTATTTGACTATAGCTAATCGTTCAAATTAATTATACAAAAAACTATATATCATGACAAAAGGAAGTATTAATGTATCGGTAGAGAATATCTTTCCGTTAATTAAAAAGTTCTTATACAGCGATCACGAAATCTTTTTACGTGAGCTTATTAGTAATGGTACAGATGCCACACTAAAATTAAAACACCTTACAAGTATAGGGGAATCTAAATCTGAATATGGAAACCCACAAATTGAAGTAAAGATCGATAAAGAGGGTAAAAAACTTCATATTATTGATCAAGGTTTAGGTATGACTGCTGAAGAAGTAGAAAAATACATTAATCAAGTCGCTTTTTCTGGTGCTGAAGAGTTTTTAGATAAGTACAAGGATTCTGCTCAAGATTCTGGAATTATAGGTCACTTTGGTCTTGGGTTCTACTCGGCATTTATGGTTGCAGAAAAGGTAGAGATTATTACAAAATCACATACCGGCGCTGAGGCTGCACACTGGACATGTGATGGCTCTCCTGAGTTTACTTTAGAACCTTCTGATAAAGCAGATAGAGGAACTGAAATTATTCTTCATATTGCTGAAGATTCTACTGAGTTTTTAGAAGAACAAAGAATCAGTGCTCTATTAAACAAGTATAACAAGTTTATGCCTATTCCAATTAAATTTGGAACTAAGGAAATTAACGATCCAGATTTTACGCCGGAAACGACTACAGATGCTGAAGGTAAAGAAACCACTGAGCCTCATAAACAAATTACTGTTGATAACATTATTAACAACCCTAACCCAGCGTGGACAAAACAACCTACAGAGTTAGAGGCAGAAGACTATAAAGGTTTCTACAGAGAATTGTACCCAATGCAATTTGAAGAGCCTTTATTCCATATCCATTTAAATGTTGATTATCCGTTCAACTTAACGGGAATTTTATATTTCCCTAAGATGACCAACGATATGAACATGCAAAAGGATAAAATTCAACTGTACCAAAACCAAGTATATGTAACAGATAATGTTGAAGGTATTGTTCCTGAATTTTTAACCATGCTTCGTGGTGTTATTGATTCTCCAGACATTCCATTAAACGTATCGCGTTCTTACTTACAAGCCGATGGTGCTGTAAAGAAAATTTCTTCTTATATCACGCGTAAGGTTGCCGATAAATTAAAATCACTATTCAACAGCAATAGAGAAGATTTTGAAGCAAAATGGGACGATATAAAAATTGTTATCGAATACGGAATGCTTTCTGAAGAAAAATTCTTTGAAAAAGCAGATGCTTTCGCATTATATCCAAGTGTAGATGGTAAGTTCTATACTTACGAAGAATTATATAACAAAACTAAAGCAAACCAAACTGATAAAGATGGTAAGCTAGTTATACTTTATGCGTCTAACAAAGACCAACAGCACAGCTATATTGAAGCTGCCAAAGCTAAAGGTTATGAGGTATTAATGTTAGACTCTCCTATTGTATCGCATTTAATTCAGAAATTAGAATCGTCTAAAGAAAACATTTCTTTTGCACGTGTTGATGGAGATCATATTGACAATTTAATTAAGAAAGAGGAAACTACGATTTCTAAATTAACGGAAGAGCAACAAACCACTTTAGACACCCTTTTAAAAGAAGTTGTTCCTTCTGAAAAATTCACGGTACAATTAGAGGCTATGGATAGTGATGCTTCACCATTTATCATTACCCAACCTGAATTTATGCGTAGAATGAAAGAGATGCAACAGACCGGTGGAGGTGGTGGTATGAATATGTTTGGTAACATGCCAGAGATATACAACCTTATTGTTAATACCAATTCGCCTTTAGTTGGTGATATCTTAGAAGCGGACTCTAAAGAGAGCAAAGAACGTTTAATAACGCAAAGTTTAGACTTAGCACGTTTATCACAAGGCCTTTTAAAAGGTGAAGAGTTAACCAACTTTATTAAGCGTAGTTACGAGATGATTAAATAATGTTTTTACACATTATAGTTTTATAAATTAAACCCATTTCTTTTTTGAAATGGGTTTTTTCTGTTTTAGCCAGAAAACTAGCTTTTAATATTTTGTTTGATTTAGATAAAGCGTGAAGCCTATTTTTAATGGCCATTATCATTCGTTTGTACATGCACAATTTCCCTATTAATTCCCCAAAGGTAATTGACTGATAATCTGATAGTCACATGACAAAAGTCATGAAAAAAACTAAAACTTAGTTGTAATTTAAGAGTATAAGTTTAACTAAATACTCTATTATTATGAAAACTATCTTTTCTCTAGCTTTTATTGTGCTTTGTAGCACATTGACCCTTAATGCACAAAAAGTTGTCGCATTGCACAGCCCCACCAACGGCACCCAATATTTTAACGAAAGTGGCGCTTTTGTAGAAGCCTATGAAGCTGCCGTGGTTGGTGATACTATTTATTTACCTGGCGGGACACATACCCCTCCAAGTGTATTTGATAAGCAGCTCACTATTTTTGGTGCCGGACATCATCCAGAGGCTACCACAGCAACATTTAAAACCACAATTTCGGGGCAAGTTATTCTTGGCGAAAATGCCGATGGTTTTCATCTTGAAGGTGTAAACATTACCTCTGACCTATATCTTGGTTCTCCTGGAACCGATATGTCAGTTAATGACGTTGTAATAAAACGTTGCAAGTGGGGTAATCTTAGGGTGCCAGGCAGCACCAATACCAGTTACAATAATGCATTTGTTGAAAACATATTTACTTCAATATACGATGGTTCCAATTTAAGAAGCAGCTCTTTTTTTAACAATATTATTGTTAGTGGCAATAGAAATGCGTCTCTAACAGATTTATACCTCTCCAATAATGTATTCTTGTATGAGGATATATCGGGTTATATTTATGGCGGATTCACCTTTAACAATTGCGTGCTTCAAAATAATATTTTTGTAAATCAAGGATCAGAACTAAGCTACGGTGCAGATTCAACTTTTGAAAACAACATTTTTTGCCATGGAACCCCAAGTTTAGGAACAGACCCAACACTTGTGAACAATTATTACATGACGCGCTCTGAAGTCTTGGTAGATCAAACAGGAAGCACTTTTGATTATGAGCACGACTACCATTTACAACCTACCGCGGCCTCCAATTTAGGTACGGATGGCACAGAGACAGGAATTTATGGTGGTGCCTATTCATGGAAAGACTATTCTATTCCATCAAACCCCCATATTGTAAGTAAAACAATATCTGGAGCTTCAGATGCAAGTGGTCAAATTCAAGTTAATATAACCGTAGAAGTTCAAGACAATTAATTATGAAAGCACTTAAATTAATTTCACAACTATGGTTGTTATTAAGTTTGCTTTTTAGCTTTCATAGTGCAGCACAGAATGTTATAGTCGGTTACGAATATGCCTTTGACAATAACGCTCCACCGGTATATATCAACGTACCACCAACAGCGAGTTTTAATCTAAATACTTCTATTGATGTTAGTAGTTTACCTAACGATGTGAATGTTTTCTATATTAGGTTTAAAGATGATGTTGGACAATGGAGCAGCATAATTAGCAAAATATTTATAAAACCTCCAGAAGCCTTTGCCACAGTGAGCAACATTGTAGGTTATGAATATGCATTTGACAATGAAGATCCTCCCGTTTATGTTGATGTAGCAGCAACAGCAGACTATAATTTAGTCACGGATATTGACGTGAGCAATTTACCTAATGATGTGAATGTTTTTTACATTCGGTTTCAAGATGATGTTGGACAATGGAGCAGCATAATTAGCAAAATATTTGTAAAACCTCCTGAAGCCTTTGCCACTGCAAGTAACATTGTAGGTTATGAATATGCATTTGATAATGAAGACCCTCCCGTTTATGTTGATGTAGCAGCAACAGCAGACTATAATTTAGTCACGGATATTGATGTGAGCAATTTACCTAATGACGTGAATGTTTTCTACATTCGGTTTCAAGATGATATTGGACAATGGAGCAGCATAATTAGCAAAATATTTGTAAAACCTCCTGAAGCCTTTGTCACTGCAAGTAACATTGTAGGTTATGAGTATGGTTTTGATGACGACGAAGACCCAATTTATGTTTCAATTACGCCATCGGTAGATTATAATTTAGTGACCGACATCGATGTGAGTAGTTTGCCTAATGATATTAACGAATTTTACATTCGGTTTCAAGACGACATTGGGCAATGGAGTAGCGTTATTAGTAAGATTTTTGTTAAACCGCCAACCCCCATAACCTTTCCGAATAACACCTTAGTAAGTTATGACTATTGGTTTAATGACGACACCGCTTCTGTGATTAGTGTAGACATCACGCCAGCGACCGCTAATTTCAATCTGTTAGAAATTGATGTCAGCCAATTATGGGCAGGTGAATATAAACTGAATACACAGTTTAAGGATGTTTATGGTAATTATAGTGTGGTAATGACAGATACCATTAATAAAGCCATTTTACCAAAGGCTATGTTCTCAACCGATGCTACAGAAATTTGTTCAGGAAGTTCTATAACCTTTACAAATCTTAGTGTCGATTATGACAACCAACTTTGGAATTTTGATGATGGTGAAACAAGCAGCACAGTAAATTCTGCGCATACTTTTAGTACGCCTGGAGCCTATACGGTGAGTTTAGCTCTTGAAGACTCAAGTACAGGTTTAACCGATGTTGCTACCCAAACCATAACGGTCTATGAGTTACCTGAAAATACAGTAACCGCCTCTACAAGCTTACCAGCCTGTTTTGGAACCACAGTAACTCTAACAGCAGATTATGCTGAAGGAAATTATGTTTGGTCTAATGGTGCCACCACACGAAGTATTGACGTAACAACTAGTGGGAATTATAGTGTAGAAATTACAAACGTAAATTCAAGCTTATGTTCCGTAACATCATCAAGTATAAGCGTTAATTTTAATTCTGAAATTGATAATTCTGTAACAGCAGAGGCCAGCACGATAACGGCTAATCTCAGTGGCGCATCGTACCAATGGCTCGATTGTTTAAACGGCAATACGCCTATTGATGGCGCAACGGATCAGGTCTTTGCACCAACCATAGATGGCGAATATGCTGTAGAACTGACCGTAGATGGTTGTACCGTAATTTCAGACTGTGTGCCTATGTCTAATCTATCAGTAGATGATTATGACCTTAGTAAGACAGTAACACTTCATCCTAATCCGGTAAAAAATAGATTAACCCTTAAGACTGATAGAAGTATTACTGTAGAAATTTATGATTTATTAGGAAAGCGAATTAACAGCAACACATTCCGCAGTGGAACGCATCAAATTAATATGAGTCCTTACGATAATGGCATCTATTTATTTAAGGTGAAGGAAACAGATCAACCCCACACTAAAGGAAAAATCTTTAGAATCGTTAAAAATTAAACGTTCTCCCTATATCAACTAATGTAGAAAAACCATTTAGATCATTCTAAGTGGTTTTTTTCTTAAAGTCCTAACCTCGTTGCCCTCTTCCCTATCGCTCCTATTAAAAAACTGTTACCTATAACAAGGCCTTGTAATTTCCGCAAACAAAGAATTCCTAAGTTTTATTACGCAAAAACAGTGTACAACTCGATAGGGTTATAAAAGGTAGAAACAAACGCCATTCCTCTTTCATCGTTAGCCTGAAATTAAAATTTACATCACACGTATACACTGTTATTTTCTTACATTAAAATACAGATTAACCATTTTATATTAAAATAAGACGAGGAAGTCCGGGAATAAAAAACAATTCCATAATTTCACGTTTAAACATGAACATTTGGCGAACACAAATCACAATATATTTCGAGAAATTTTTAACGGAATTACTTTTTCAGAGAAAGAACTAGACGTTATTTCTAAAGTCTTTATAAAAAAGCACTACAAAAAAGGAAGCATCATTTTTAAAGAGAATGAGGATATTGATGAGATGTTCTATATCTATGACGGCTGTCTAAGAACTTTTCATATGGACGATTCTGGAAAAGAACATACCGTTCAATTCGGAATTAAAGATTGGTGGATTACAGATTACATCGCCTATTTCACCGATACAAAAGCTTATATGACTCTCGAAGTCTTAGAAGACGCCACAGTATATAGTTTAACTAAGGCCAATAAAGCATTTTTCTATTCGGAAATTCCTCAGGTGCAAAGTTTTATTATCCGAAAGCTTGAAGGAGCCTATGCGGCATTTCAGAAACGAATCATTCTCAGCCTATCACAATCGGCAAAAGCCCGTTATCTTATATTTTTAGACACGCATAGCGATTTAGAAAAGAAATTAAAAAACTACCATATTGCCTCCTATTTAGGCATTACTACAGAAAGTCTAAGCCGCATAAGAAAAGAACTTTATAATCCTTAAAAACTAAATTTATTAACATACATCAATTTTTTGCTTCTTAAAAAGTCTTAGTTTTGCCCCTGTACAAAACCCTAATAAATTTGTACACAGATAGTTTCCCTAGGATTAATAGCAAAAAATCGCAAGTTTAAGTTCTTGCGATTTTTTTTTTGCACAATAGTTATCTCCCTTAGCTCTTAAATAAAACTTCGCTTCAAGACCTCCTTATAGCTTTCTAAACCCTATAAACAACGTAGTTCTAAATTTCAAACGTTGTTATTTGTTCTCCAATTAAAAAGGCTATTTACTTTCTAACCCAACAGAAACATTTCAACAAACAGCACTTCACCTCTTCCTTTTTACATCTTTAAGCCTTACAATTCAGAAGCAAAAACAAATGTTAACCATAACATTAATTAAACAGAATAGCGAACAGGGTTTACATATTCAAAAAAAAGACCATCTTTCGATGGCCTTTTCATATAAATAAGTGGTAGTTATATAACTTTATTCTAAAATTAATTTGTGTGAAGTACGCCCTCTATTCGTAATCACATTAACAATATATATCCCAGAAGACATACCACTTATATCCATTGTATTATTACCCGTAGATAATGGCAATTGCTTTAATAATTTTCCTGTCATTGATGTAATTTGAACATCCATATCACCAGATATTGAATCATCTATCACAATATTGAATTGTCCATTGGTTGGATTTGGAAAGATATTAAAGACTGATTCAGAATTGAAATCTTCTAATGACAGTGTCATTTGGGCTTCAAAAGCCCCAATATCACGAGCAGAGCCATATACAACTTGGCCTATCTGATCTACAAAAACATCAGTGGAATCACCTGCATCATAAGCTAAAGAACCGTTTAATAGTTGATGTGTAAATGTTGTACCCCCATTATCTTGTAATGGACCTAATAAAGGATTAACACCAACAATATCATTGGTTTGAAGTGTAAACACATTCAAATCATCTGAGCCAATTAAATTATAATCGTTTGAAATTATTGTTCCTGAAACATCAGTCCCAGAAGCTGCAGAATTCAACGCTACAATCGTATTCTTTAAATCCACACTGTTTACAGCATCAATTCCACCACCATTGCCTGGCGTTTCATTCATTGCTACAGTTACAGCATTTAGTTCTAAACTAAATCCATTATTCGTTAATCCACCACCTGAAATTGATGCTGCATTACCAGAAATGGTACTGGTCATAATTGTAGAAGTTGCTCCTGTTTCATTATAAACACCGCCACCTTCGTTTGCTGAATTACCAGATATTTCTGAAGTCGTCACTGTCATATCTGATCCGCCATTCCAAAGTCCACCACCTTCAACTGCAAAATTATCTCTTACCGTACTATAAGCAATTGTTGCAGTAGCAGGACCACCTAAATGCAATCCACCACCATTTCCAGGGCTAGCGACTGCTGGTAAAACACCGACATTATTATAACTTAAATCTGTGCTTGACATATCTAATGTTCCATCTGCCAATTCAATACCACCACCTGCTCTATTGGCACGATTATTTGTTATTGAAGCGTCTTCAACCATTACAGCACCTCCAATACTTAAAAGTCCACCGCCAGAACCAGAAGTTCCATCAGCCACGTTGTTCGTAATTACAGTCCCATTTTGTACGATTAGCGTCCCACCATTGTTAAAGATCCCTGCACCACCATCATCAGCTGCTGGTCCGCTTGCGATATTAGAGTCAATCATAGTGCCATCTACAGTCATTGTTGCAGTACTATTCCACAGTGCACCACCTTCTCTTGCTGCAACATTATTAGCCATTGTTCCACCAATAATCATCGCTGTAGCAGAACCACTAATATGCAATGCACCTCCATTTCCAGGACTAGCAACAGCTGGTGAAACACCAGTATTATTATCACTAATATTAAAGTTCCCCGAAAATTCAATTGACCCATCTATAATTTCAATCGCACCACCGGCGCGGTTAGATTGATTAAAAGCTAACACCGCATCTGTAATTGTAACCGCTCCATTGGTACTTAAAATAGCTCCTCCAGAACCTGCAACCCCATCTGCAATATTATTTATTATTGAAGCTGCATTACCAACGATTAATGTGCCACCATTGTTAAAAATAGCACCACCACCATCATCAGCAGCATCTCCAGAAGCTATATTACCATCCAAAAATGTTGTACTCACATTCATAACTCCCATATTGTTCCAAAGTCCACCACCCTCTTGAGCGGCATAATTATTTGAAATTGTCGAAAAATTAGAAATAGTCGCATTCGTCGTTCCTGATAAGTGCACAGCACCACCATTTCCTGGGTTTGGTGCAATTGTGTTTCCTAAACCAATAGCTACACCTGCAGAATTTCCAGTCAGTGTAACACCAGATAAAATTAAAGTTCCATTAGAATTATCTTCAATAGCACCACCTGCTCTACTGGCATAGTTACCCGTAATTGCAAGGCCTTCAGCTAAATTCAAAATACCATCAGTACTATTAAAAATTGCACCACCACGACCACCAGGCGTTGCTCCCATAGCTATATTCTCACTAAGTATTGTTGTATTATTAATGTTAACTGTTCCACCGTTATTGAAAATTCCACCACCTCCAGTAGCATCTCCTACAGCAGAGTTTCCTGTTATTGCTGTTCCTGAAACGGTCATAATTCCAGATCCGTTCCATAAGCCGCCACCTTCTTTAGCAGCCGTATTTTCAGACACCATTCCACCTGAAATAAGAGCATCTCCTGCTCCTGTTATATGCAGACCACCTCCATTACCGGGAGCCGCAGCCGCAGGTGAAACACCTGTAGTGTTATTATTAAGAGTAACATTATTTAGGGTTATTGCTAAACCAGCTCCTGAATTATCTTCAATTCCTCCACCAGCTCTATTCGCTAGATTGTATGATATTTCAGAATCGTTAACGGTTAAAACACCTCCAACGTCATTAAAAATACCACCTCCAGAACCTGATGTTCCGTTAGCTTGATTATTAGTAATTATACAATTGTTGATTGTAACTGCCGCATTGGTTAAGTAAATTGCACCACCATCAATCGCCACACCATTGGTCAGTGTTAAACCATTTAATTCTAACGGACCAGCAGTAATATAAAATACTCTACCATTAAAATTCGCATCAATTGTTACCGAACTCCCATCAATTGTGAGTTCTTTAGTAATTAACAACTCACTATTTAAGCTTACTGTAGTTATAGCGGCATCAAAAGTAATCGTGCCACCTGCAGGCGTATCTGCAATCTCGTTTCGTAACGTTCCGTCTGTTCCATCATCTGCACTGCTAGTAACGACTTGCGCAAACAAATTTGTTGAAATAAATAAAGTCATTGACAATGCAATAACTTGTGTAATTTTGTTTTTCATGTGAATTAGTTTTTGGTTAAAAGGTTATTAGTTATGCCTCTAGAGTGGAGACATTAATGCTTACGAGAAAATGAATTAGTGGGTTTTAAAAAATAACCGCTTTAACATTTTTTAACATCTACAAAACACTTTAAAAACTGAAATAGAGATGATTAAAAGTAGAGCCGTTTGAATTTTATTTTACTTAATTGACAAGTAAACATCATAACAATCATCTAAATTCATAATGGAATTGAAAAAAGTAAAAGCTCTAATAATAACCGCTTATTACTTTGTTATAGCTGACTCCAAAAATCTACCTTCTAACTTTTGAATATTAGCGAAGAGAGTCACTCCTATTTTAGCTTTAGGACTATAATTCCTAGCGATAGCATCAAAAGATATCAAACGAGGCCTTTAATTTCAACACCGATAAGAAATCTGAAAATAAAAGTATTTAACGAAAACGTTTTCGCGAGTGTTTTATATCTTTAAGCAGAATGCAATAATACTCAGAAACTAAAAGGTCCAAACACGTAATATATCCATTAAGTCATATGAAAATCAAGAAAATTCTAGTAGCTAACCGAAGTGAAATTGCCATCCGTGTGTTACGTGCTTGTACGGAATTAAATATCGCTACGGTTGCGGTATACACCTACGAGGATCGTTATTCTCAGCACCGCAATAAAGCCGATGAATCTTACCAAATAGGTGAAGACCACGAGCCTTTAAAACCCTATTTAGATATTGAGGAAATTATTGGTTTAGCAAAGCGCAAACATGTCGATGCCATCCATCCGGGATATGGTTTTTTATCTGAAAACTCAGAATTTGCAAGACGTTGTGCTGAAAATGATATTGTTTTTATAGGACCCGACCCCGAAGTCATGGATGCCTTAGGCGATAAAATAACAGCAAAGAAAATCGCCGTAAAATGTCAAGTTCCTATTATAGAAAGTAACCAAAATAGCCTAACCTCATTAAAAGTTGCACTTTCAGAAGCCAATAGTATTGGATACCCCCTTATGCTTAAAGCGGCATCAGGTGGTGGTGGTCGTGGAATGCGTGTGGTGCGAAATAACAAAGATTTAGAACAACATTTTGACTCCGCTAAAAACGAAGCCTTAAATGCCTTTGGTGACGACTCCATGTTTTTAGAAAAATATGTAGAAAACCCAAAGCATATTGAAGTTCAAATTGTTGCCGACAGACATGGCAACATCCGCCATTTATTTGAGCGTGACTGCTCTGTACAGCGTCGCCATCAAAAAGTTGTAGAAGTTGCACCGTCATTTAATGTTTCTGAAAAAGTAAAAGAAGCCTTATACAAATATGCTATTGCCATTACTTCTGAAGTTAATTACAACAATATTGGTACGGTAGAATTTTTAATTGATAAGGAGAATCAGGTTTATTTTATTGAAGTGAACCCAAGAATTCAAGTTGAACATACCGTAACAGAAATGGTTACGGGGATTGATTTGGTAAAAACCCAAATATTTATTGCCGGAGGTTACAAATTATCGGATCAGCAAATAAAAATCTACGAACAAAATTCTATTAAAACAACCGGATATGCCCTACAATGTCGTTTAACCACAGAAGATCCTGAAAACAATTTTACGCCAGACTACGGGAATATTACCACCTACAGAAGTGCCTCTGGTATGGGCATCCGTTTAGATGCTGGTAGTATTTATCAGGGTTATAATGTCAGTCCTTTTTTCGATTCAATGCTCGTTAAAGTCTCGGCACAAGGACGTACTTTAGATGGTGCCGTGAGAAAAATGGTGCGCGCCCTTAAAGAATTTAGAATTAGAGGCGTTAAAACCAACATTCATTTTCTTCAAAATGTCATTCAGCATAACACCTTTAAATCGGGAAACGTTACCGTTAATTTTATTGAAAACACTCCAGAGCTTTTCGAAATAAAACGCCCTCAAGACCGTACCACGAAAGCGGTTAATTTTCTAGCCGAAGTAATTGTTAATGGAAACCCTGATGTTAAAAACATTGACGAAAATAAAGTCTTTAGAACTGCCAAAGTCCCTAGATACAGTCGCTCAGAAGCCTTTCCGAAGGGCACAAAAGATTTATTAACCGAATTAGGCCCTGAAGGATTTTGTCAATGGTTAAAAGATGAAAACAAAATACAGTATACAGACACAACCATGCGCGATGCTCACCAATCGCTCTTAGCCACCCGAATGCGTAGTTACGATATGCTAAACGTTGCGGAAAGTTTTGCCAAAAACCACCCTAACACCTTTAGTATGGAAGTTTGGGGCGGCGCTACGTTTGATGTTTGTATGCGTTTTTTACATGAAAGTCCTTGGACACGCTTGAGAGAATTACGAAAATCGATCCCCAACATCTTGTTTCAAATGTTATTACGGGGTTCTAACGCGGTGGGTTATAAAGCGTATCCGGATAATTTAATTGAAAAATTTGTAGAAAAATCATGGGAAAATGGTGTCGATATTTTTAGAATTTTCGATTCCCTAAATTGGGTTAAAGCCATGGAACCAAGTATAAATTATGTAAGAAATAAAACCGGTGGTATTGCCCAAGCGGCCATCAGTTACACCGGTGATATTTTAGACCCCACAGAGCGCAAGTACAATCTTAAGTACTATACCAATTTGGCTAAAGATTTAGAAAACGCAGGCGCCCATATGTTAGCCATAAAAGACATGGCCGGTTTACTAAAACCATATGCGGCAACAGAATTAGTTGCGGCTTTAAAAGATAGCGTAAAGATCCCCATCCAATTACACACCCATGATACCTCATCACTACAAACGGCCACATATTTAAAGGCCATAGAAGCAGGTGTAGATGTTGTAGATGTGGCACTCGGAGGCTTATCGGGCTTAACGTCGCAGCCTAATTTTAATGCGGTTGTTGAAATGCTGAAAGGCCAACCAAGGGCACACGATTTTGATATACAGAAATTAAATCAGTTTTCAAATTATTGGGAAGACACACGCGAGATGTATTATCCTTTTGAATCCGGATTAAAAGCCGGAACCGCTGAGGTTTATCAGCATGAAATTCCAGGCGGTCAATACTCCAATTTACGACCACAAGCTATCGCATTAGGTTTAGGCGATCGGTTTGATGAGGTAAAAAAAATGTATGCTCAGGTCAATACAATGTTTGGTAATCTTATTAAAGTCACCCCAAGCTCTAAAGTGGTCGGCGATATGGCCATATTTATGGTGACTAACAATTTAACACCAGAAGATGTGATGCAACGTGGCGATAGCCTCTCTTTCCCGGAGTCGGTTATTAATTTCTTTAAAGGCGATTTAGGACAACCGAACGGTGGTTTTCCCAAAGAGCTTCAAAAAATTATTCTTAAAAATAGAAAAGCGTATACAGACCGACCTAACGCGTATTTAGAACCTGTAGATTTCACTAAAGAATTTGCCTCCTTTAAAACCAAGTTTCAACAAGGCTTTACCCGACCTATTGAAATGGAAGACTTCTTATCCTTTATGCTCTATCCGAAGGTTTTTGAAACTGCCCATGAGAATTATAAGAAATACGGCAATATCGCCCTTATACCGACTAAAGATTTCTTCTATGGCATGAAACTTCAAGAGGAAACCAAAATCACTTTAGAGCCCGGAAAAACCATTATTGTAAAACTCCTATCCGTCAGTATTCCTAATGATAACGGTATGAGAACGGTATTTTTTAAAGTAAATGGAGAAAATCGATTTGTAGAAATTTTTGATACCTCCTTAAATATTAAAAAAGTAGAGAACCTAAAAATAGACCCTGAAGCCGATAACCAAGTTGGAGCACCACTGCAAGGTGCCCTCTATAAAATTTTAGTCAAAAAAGGGGCTACGGTAAAAGAAAATGACCCGCTTTTTATTATTGAAGCTATGAAAATGGAAACTACAGTAACGGCTCCTAAAGCTGGTAAAATTGCGGCCATAGCATTGTCTGAAGGCAGTATGGTAGGTCAAGATGATTTAGTGATTACCTTAAAATAAATCTAAGATCCCTTCGGAATCTAGACGATGGTAAAATGGAATTCCCTGTAGGAGTAATTTATAAGCGACTTTATTAAGAAGTCCACCTGAATATTTTCAAGCAAAAAGCATAGTCAATTACAAATCAAAACTTTAGTACATAGTGCCACATACTCTAACATTTATTTAACAACAGCATCTTAGAATTGGCAAGACTTTTGAAATTTAAGCCCTATAACCAATACTTATATTTATGACCCTATTAAAAACCATTCCTTTTTTTATTTTCACAATGATGCTTAGTGCTTGTGGGACTTCAAAACAAACCACAGAAACCTATTGGGTGAATAGCGCAAAAGTAAATTGTGATGCTGGCGCCGGGAAAACAACCTGCTTGCAATGGAGCCAAACTGAGAATTACGAAAATGCAGAATGGTCTAACTTATATACCCCTATTAAAGGCTTTAATTTTGAACCTGGCTATCTTCAAAAAATTGAAGTCTTAAAAACAACTTTAGATAAAAGTAGCACGCCTGCAGACGCCTCTTCACTACACTACGAGTTGGTGAAGGTTTTAGAGAAAAAACAAGATCCTAAATTAGCCATTCACGATATTTGGGTGGCGACCCATATTAATGAAGAGCCCATTACCGAGACTCCCAAAGTCCCAACGCTTGAGATTAATACCACTAAAATGCAAGTCTACGGTACTAATGGCTGTAACAATTACACCGGTCAAATTAAAAAGATAAACTCCGACACCATTAATTTTGGTGCCATAGCGTCCACAAAAAAGATGTGTATGGATATGACCATCCCCGATCGTTTTGATAAAGCCTTGCAGTCCATTGCAACCTATAAAAAAGAAAATAATACATTAAGTTTTTTTAATGCTTTAGGCGAAGAGGTTTTAAAATTTAAAAAAGGCGATTAGGACGTTTTCAAATTGAATTTTAAATAATTGGGTTATTTGGGCTAAGGTCTAATAACCCAATTTCTTTTCCATTACCTTTGTACCTTTAAATTAACATGTATTGGAAAAGAAAAAACAACATCCACAAGTAAAATCAGAACTTCATCCTAGAAGCCAACACCGCACACGCTATAATTTTGAAGCCTTAATAAAGAGCTCACCAGAATTAGCTAAATATGTTGCGCCAAATAAATACGGAGATGAATCTGTAGATTTTTTCAATCCTGCTGCTGTAAAAGCCTTGAATAAAGCTTTATTAATTCACCATTACGGTTTAGAGTACTGGGATATTCCTGAGCATTATTTATGTCCTCCAATTCCAGGACGTGCAGACTACATTCATAATATTGCTGATTTACTAAAAGGCAACCAATCTGAAATTCCTAAAGGAAAACACATAAAAGGTCTAGACATTGGGGTTGGCGCCAATTGCATATACCCTATTATTGGGCAGCATGAATATGGTTGGTCTTTTATAGGTAGTGATACTGATGAAACAGCTATAAGTTCTGCGAAAACTATTGAGCAGAAAAATTACAAACTGCGATCTACCCTAGAAATAAGACGTCAAGAAAAGTCTAACAACTTTTTTAACGACATTTTAAAACCTGAAGAAAAAGTAGATTTCACCATTTGTAACCCTCCTTTTCATGCCTCTGCAGAAGACGCGCAAAAAGCAAGCCTTAAAAAGCAAAAAAACTTAAAAGGAAAACGTCCTAATAAAGCCCTTTTAAATTTTGGCGGACAACACAATGAATTATGGACTAAAGGTGGTGAAGCGCGTTTTGTAAAAGACATGATTTATGAAAGCAAACACTTTGGAAAACAGTGTTTTTGGTTTACAAGTTTAATTTCTAAAGAAGCGACATTAAAACCAACCTATAAGATTTTAGAAAAAGTAAATGCGACTGTCGTAAAAACTATTGAAATGGGACAAGGCCATAAAATCAGTAGATTTATCGCTTGGACTTTTTTAACGGAACAAGAACAAAACGACTGGATAAAAGAGCGTTGGTAGAACGATTTCGTCACTTCGATTGTTCCGATATTTTTATCGGGATGTATTGAGAAGCTATTGAAACAAAATGGTTCTCGATACGATATGCTCATATTTCATAAATTACGCAAACTAACGTGATTTGTAATTTTACAATTTTTAAATCAAAGTTTGAATTCACAAATATTCTACCTTTGTAACAAATACAAAACCTATGTCATTTAAAGACTTACATCTTATTAAGCCAATCCTAAAAGCTGTTGAAGCTTCAGGTTATATAGCACCAACTTTAGTACAACAACGTGCTATTCCTTTTATTTTAGATCGTAAAGACGTCATTGTTTCAGCACAAACCGGAACCGGAAAAACAGCGGCTTTTGCGTTGCCTATCTTGCAAAATCTTTTTGATAAACAAGATGCGCCTAAAAAAGGTAAAAAAATAAAGGCTTTAATTTTAAGTCCAACACGAGAACTCGCCATACAAATTCAAAAGAATTTCAACACCTACGCCGAGTTCACTAACCTCACCTCTTTAGTGGTTTTTGGTGGCGCTTCTATAGAACCTCAAATTGACGTCCTAAAAAAAGGGATCGATATTTTGGTGGCTACACCAGGGCGTTTACTCGATTTGCACAAACAAGATTATATTAATCTCGACTATGTTGAAACTTTAGTTTTAGATGAAGCCGATCTCATGTTAGACATGGGCTTTATTGACGATGTTAAAAAAATTGAGCGTTTGTGTCCTAATGACAAACAAAGCTTATTATTCTCGGCAACGATTCCGGATAAAATTGAAGACTTAGCCACTTCAATCTTAAAAACTCCTGAACGTATTGACGTTACGCCAACCAAATCGGTAGCAAAAGATGTAAGTCAGATCTTATATTATGTCCCTAAACAAAGTAAAATAGAATTGTGTTTACACTTAATGCGCAATACTATTGAAGGCAATGTCCTTATTTTTAGACGTACCAAATATGGGGTAGATAAGCTTGAAAAAACGCTATCTAAAAATGGTTATGCTGTAAATAGTATTCACGGGGATAAAAACCAAAGCGATAGACAAACCGCTTTAAACAAATTTAAAAATGGCTATGTAAAAGTGTTGATTGCTACAGATGTGGCCGCACGTGGTATTGACATTAATGAGCTAGATAATGTGCTTAATTTTGATATGCCAAATGTTGCAGAAACTTATGTGCACCGTATAGGACGAACAGGAAGAGCCGGTCATGTTGGTAAGGCTTATTCTATGTGCTCTGCAGATGAAAAGACCTATGTAAAAACGATACAAAATGCGATCAATGTTCAGATTCCTGTAGAGACGGAACACCCTTATCCTTTAGATCCTAAGGCAAAACCTATTGTACACAAAAAACAAGGTGGCAGTAAGTATAAAAAAGGGCGTAAAAGCGAAGCTTCTAAGAAGAAGAAAAAACGTTGGTATTAAGTTGGTTGATGGTTGATGGTTGATGGTAAAAAAACAAAAAGCACTTAGATTTTCTAAGTGCTTTTTGTTTTAAATGTAGTTTATTATTTATTCTTCTAGCTCAATAAAATCCTCAGCAAATCTTATAATACCGTGAACTGCATTAATTTGGATTTTGTTCGGGCTCGTTTCCTCCCCAATTACCATCATTTTTGAAGATTCATTTTTGCGACTTGGCGGAATATCAGCACTTGTAAAACCTACATTATGAAAGGTATCATGGCCAAAGGTTTCAATATAATAATCAATTCCCTCTGGATAAAATAGATTGATTTCAGAGTACTCTGTATTCATAAAAAAAATACCAAAATCATTAGAAAAATTATGAATCCAGAATTTACTGTTAAAATCAACAATTTTAACACCTTCACCTATTTCTCCTATTTTAGTCGTTGTAAATTCACTATCTATAGTTAGATTTTTTATCTCAGCAATTTGAACTTCATCTACATGCGTAAATTTATAAGAACCTCCATTTAAAGTATTGCTTCTAAAACTTCCATTGACAATATCGAAATTATTTAACGGATTTTGTATACTTTGAAATTTTAAATCTGTGTTTCTTGCATTGACATTTATTTGACTTTCTAAGTCTAGTTTAAACGTCATGTTAGAATTAACAGCCATAAGTCTTATATTTAAATGAGAAGGTATTTTTATGGTGAAATTGGTTCTCAATATTTTTACATGTTTAGAATTAATTTTTCTTTTCTCTCCCTTATCATCGATCTCTCTTAAATTCTTTAGATACTCTTTTAGGCTTTTCCCTCTAGAACTACTATTAATCTCTAAAAAATACTGTTTAGACTTCCTAAACATCTTAGTGGTTGGTTCTTTAAAGTTGATATAATCACCTTCAAAAGTAATTCCGTAAAGAGTTTCTATAGAATAAGTAACCTCACCAGAGATGTTATTCCCTTTACTTTTAAACTCTAATTTATCATTTACAATTTGTGATTCAGGTTTAATTACTTTCAAAATTTCATCAATTTCTTTACTTGAATAGTTTTCAAATTCAACGGTATAATCGAAATGGACTTTATTATCGTCGGATGCTCTAATGTCTACAAAAGTTCCTTCTAAATCTAAAACTAAGTTTTTCAGGTTTGTTGCATCATAGCTCTTTTTAAATATCTCTTTAATTTGAGATTGAACGGGTAATGATGTGATGAGCATCAAAGCCGTAATTTTAAATAGTGTGTTCATACTGTTCGTTGTTTTGATTTAATATGTTGATGTGATTCTGTATGTCTTTTAAAATTTGAAGTCGCGTTTGAAGATTTTCGACCAAGGCTTCAATGACTAAAATGTTATTGGCATCGGCTTTAAATTGAACAGATATGGCTTTATAATCGGCGTCTAAATCTTTTAGTTTTTTTCTAAACCGTTCTACCAAAACAGGATCATCTGCCAGAGCGATAAAATTTTGCCATTCGGTTTCAATATCAGCCAAATATTCAGCTTCTACAGACTCAATCTGAGCTACAATTGGCGACGGTGAATCTTGGTTGTCATAGGATTGTATATCCACCCTATTAAAGCCAATGGTTAAGGCAATAATTAAAATAGCCGCTACACCTAACCACGCATAAGGACGTCTTTTGAGTTGAGATTGTTTCTTAAGCTTATCGGCAAATTCTGTTCTATGATTTTTAGGAAGCGTTTTTAAATCGTCTTCCTCACTAAATAAGGTTCTAATATCTTGCTTCATTGTACTTGTGTTTTAATAAGTCTTGTAATTTTAACTTGCCGCGTCTTAAATGGGTTCGCGATGTTTTTACGGGAATTTCTAAGATCTCAGAAATCTCTTCGTGATCATAGCCTTCCAGCAAATAAAGTTGCACGACTACCTTATGTTTTTCATTGAGTTGAACAATGGCATCTAAAATTTCTTGCTTTGTAATTGCCGTATCAAATTGCCAGTCATCCTCGTTAATAATCTGTAATTCTGAAACCTCAACAGCGTCAAATTCGAGTTTATTTTTCTTTAAAACGTCTAAACACTGATTAATGATAATACGTTTTAACCAGGCTCCAAATGTCGCTTCCGGTTTGTACGTTTTTATATTTTTAAATGCTTTTAGAAACCCTTCTTGCATCGCATCTTTGGCATCTTCTTCATCTTTTAGATAACGACAGGCTATAGTAAACATCGCCTGTGCATAAGCATCATAAACTTGTAGTTGCGCAAGGTCATTTCCTTTTTTGCAAAGCGTAATAAGTTTAGGCTCTAATTTTTGCATTGGTTTGGTTAGCAGGTTCTATTTTAAAAACGATAAAAAAGTATTGAGGTTTCAAATTATTATAAAAAAATGCAATTCCTTAAATTTTTTCGAGAATTTAATAGGCTTTTATTGTAATGCCGAATTTATTTCAGCATCTTTAGTCTTTACCCCTAATGCTATAGCGGTTGGTAACCCCAGCTTAAAACCTTAAAAAAAAATTCAACATGTATAAAACACTCGTCCTATTCCTATGTTTTGGATCTTGCGTATTTGCACAAACCACCATTAAAGACAGTATCACATCGTATCCTGTGAGTTATGCCACTATTTCTTTCGGAAACGGCAATGGTCTTTTCGCAGATGATGAAGGCCAATTTATTTTTACCGAAAAATTATACCCCGATATCGATTCGCTTTTTATATCGGCTTTAGGTTTTAAAGACTTAAACATCGCCACGAAAAACCTTCCCAAACAACTCCTTATGCAACCACAGGCCCATTTGTTAGACGCCGTGATTATTGCCAATAAAAAAGATAGAAAATACAAAGAGGAAAAGTTAAAACCTTATTTAGATGACGACTACTACAAATGTTGGTTACCCACTATAGAATCTGAAATTGCGGTTTATTTCCCTAAAACCACCACTAAAGATCAAAAATTGTCTGAAGTTTTATTTCCTATAGCCTTAGAATCTAAAGATTGGAGCAAGAGAAAACGCTCTAATAGCGAAAAGAAAAAATTTTCAACCTTATTTAAAGTCAAGTTTTATCAGAATAATAATGGGTTCCCCGGTAAGGTTTTAACCTATGAAACGACTGTCTTTAGAGCCACAGAAAAAAAGGGCGACGTGTATCAATTAGATGTTGATGACTTAGATATCCATATTCCTGAAGATGGTTTTTTTGTATCACTTCAGGTTTTAGGCTACACCAATAAAGACGGTAAGTTATTGCCCAATAAAAAGTATAAGGAAATTGTTTCTAAATCTGGAGATGTGGTAAAAATCCCTACTAATTTTAGACCATTATTACCTTTTACAGATGAAATTGAGACGAAAAACACCTTTATTAAACGTGTGTTTATCAATGGAAATAATTGGGTGAAATTTGACAAAGGCAACAAATTCACCTCAACGTTACTCGATAAGGGTTTGTTTAACTATGGCATTGGTCTTACCTATAAAACGTATAAAGATGAATAACTCCATTATTGGCATGGCCGCCATGTATATCCTTGCTGGCCTAATGCATTTTATAAGACCTAAATCTTATATGCGCATTATGCCTAGATACCTGCCCAACCACAAAGCTTTAGTCTACCTCAGCGGTGCAGCTGAAATAATTTTAGGTGTTGGCTTGTGCTTTCCTGAACTAAAAAACTATGCGATTTACGGTATCATAGCTATGCTAGCCGTTTTTCTATTGGTGCATTTTTATATGTTGTCTGGAGAAAAAGCCTCTGCAGGCCTCCCTAAATGGATTTTAATTTTACGGATTCCCCTTCAATTTGGATTGATGTATTGGGCTTGGTATTATCTAAATTAAACGTGTTTTGAAAGCTCAAAAACAGTCGTGGATTTTAGCCATTATTATTGGAGCACAGTTTTGTTGCACCTCATTATGGTTTGCAGGAAACGCTGTTACAGATAACTTGCTACAACATTTTAACCTTAACACAGAAGCACTAGGAAATATGAGTTCTGCCGTGCAATTTGGTTTTATTGCCGGATCCTTTGTTTTTGCTGTTTTAACCTTAAGTGATCGTTATTCCCCATCGCGAATTTTCTTTATAAGCGCCGTTTTCGGAGCGCTATGTAATCTAGGATTGCTCTTAGCGAGTAACACGATGTTCTCCCTGTTAGCATTTCGGTTTTTCACCGGATTTAGTTTAGCCGGTATCTATCCGGTTGGGATGAAAATTGCCGCAGATCATTTTGAAAAAGGCTTAGGAAAATCTTTAAGTTTCTTAATTTCCGCATTAGTTTTAGGCACCGCCTTCCCCTACTTTATACAATCCTTTAATGTTAATATTTCTTGGGAAACCGTGATTTGGGCGACCTCGGCCTTAGCTACTTTTGGAGGTTTATTAATTCTGTTTTTCGTCCCTAACGGACCTTACCAAAAGCTTGCAAATCAATTTGAAGTCTCTAAAATCTTTAAGGTCTTTAAAAATTCTAGCTTTCGTTCAGCAGCCTTCGGCTATTTTGGTCATATGTGGGAACTCTATGCTTTTTGGACCTTTGTCCCTGCTTTGTTAGTGCTGCATCAAAAATTTCAAAAAGTCGAATTAAACATCCCGCTGTATGCCTTTCTAATTATAGCTTCAGGAAGCCTATCGTGTATCTTAGGCGGTTTTATTTCTAACCGAATTGGTGTTAAAAAAACCGCTGTTTTAGCCTTGAGCCTTTCAGGATTATGTTGCCTACTCTCTCCGCTGTTTATCATTTTTACACCAACAGCAGTATTTTTAAGTTTTGTAATGCTTTGGAGTATGGCGGTTATAGCAGATTCGCCCTTATTTTCCACTTTGGTCGCTAAGAATTGTGACGCACAATCTTTAGGAACGGCCTTAACTATTGTAAACTGTTTGGGTTACAGTATCACCATTATAAGTATTCAACTTTTAAATCTTCTCATCTTAAATGTTGAGTGGGCACCCTATGCTTTTGTAATCCTAGCATTAGGTCCCATAATTGGACGCTTTCATTTAAGGCAAAAGCCATTTATTCCACATCAAAATCAAAATAAGTCTTTGGGTAAGGTTCCCAACGCAAAGTAAAATGCCACCACTCTTTAGCATAGCTTCTAAAATTATGTTTTAGCATCACCGTTTGTAATAACTGTCGGTTTTTCTTTTGAATTTCGGTTAAAGGCTCATGCGCCACCCAAGATTCATGTCCAAAAAAATCATAAGGACTTCCCATATCTAAAGGTTCACCCGTTTGCCCATCAATAATGGTTAAATCTACGGTACTCCCACGGCTATGTCCGGAGCGTGAAGCGATATACCCCGAATTAAATAAGTTTCTTTTTTTTACTTCCGGATAAAATTCAGATTTATTAAGCGTATCATTTAAATCGCGTGCCCATCTAATAAAATGATTTACCGCTTTTTGAGGTCTATACCCATCATACACTTTTAAACATAGGTTTTGCTCTTGCAATTCCTCTTGAACACGTTTTAATTTTTCAGCTGTACCTTTGGTAAGTATTAATTGGTTAGCATGATACCCATCAATAGTATCACCAACAAAATTATGAGTGGTATAATACCTTAACTCAACATCTAAATCAGGAATTAGTGAAGAGACATAGACAAAACCTTCCGGCAAGTTGTTACTTTTCTGAAAACTAAAGGAGATTCCTATAAAGACCGTGAGATAAATGAGCGTTTTATAATTCATTGTGAAGCATTAATTTAGTCAAAAATAAAACTATGAATCTATTTTCGGAAGCGAAACAACATTTTAAACGACCTCAAGCCGAATTAATTTATGTTCCGCAATTTTTTTCTAAAGCAGAAGCAAACCGTTTATTACAACAATTGAAAATAGAAACCCCATGGCAACAGGATGACATTACCGTCTTTGGAAAAACCTATAAACAACCCCGTTTAACCGCCTTATATGGTACCACGCAAAAGCCGTACAGCTATTCTAATATTACTATGCACCCCATGCCTTTAACCGAGACCTTAGACACTATAAAAACCAAAGTCGAAACGTTTAGTGCTACTCCGTTTAATACAATTTTAGCGAATTTATACCGCGATGGTAATGACAGTAACGGCTGGCATTCTGATAATGAAAAAGAATTAGGGACTAACCCCGTAATTGCTTCCTTGAGTTTTGGCGCTGAACGTCCGTTTCATTTTAAACATAAAACGATAAAAACGGAACGTCATAAACTGGTATTAGAGCATGGAAGTTTACTACTCATGAAAGGTGAAATGCAACATTTCTGGCGACATCAAATCGCTAAGACAAAGCAACCGATTACGGAAAGAATTAATTTAACGTTTAGAACGCTTATATCCCCTTCAAAGCACTAAAATTATCGTGTAAAAAAAAGTGTATAAAAACAAAAAACCGAGATCCCTCAATCTCGGTTTTCGTTTATTTGCTTTATAATATGCTGGTAGATTCAGGGTCTCTAAGCCAACGCAACATACGGCAAATATTAATTAATTAATCCATTGAACTAAAACTAAATCTTAGTACGAGTCAAATATATAATTCATTTCGTTGTGCGCAGATAAAAAACACATTTAATCGATGAAATACATATAATTTTAACAATTTACGACCAAATAACCTATTTTACCGATAAAAAGCAAGTCAACAAAATTGAATATAGAGCTAAAAATGTGCTTATAATTTCTTAAAAAAATGAAAACTTTGCATAAAATTCACCTGTTATCAATTAACTTTAGACACTTATTAAAACGCTCTAATAAATGAAAGCTTATATATTTTTTATTTGTATTGTTCTAAGTAGTTTGGGATTTAGCCAAGAGCCCCCATTTACGGAAGAAGAATTATCCGTTTCGCACTGGATTGATGGGACGCTGTTAACACCAAAAGATACAGAAGCACCTAACTTAGCGATTATAATTGCAGGATCTGGTCCTACCAATAGAGATGGCAACCAAAATTTTCTTAAAAACAATGCTTTAAAAAAATTAGCCGAAGAACTCAGCAAACAAGGCATTGCCACTTTTAGATTTGATAAACGAGTGGTAAAGCAAATTAGACAGAATAATGTGGATAACGACATGATGTTTGACGATTTTGTAACTGATGCCACAGATGTTCTCGATTATTTCATAGAAAAAAACAGCTATAACACTATTTATATTATAGGTCATAGTCAAGGCAGCTTAGTAGGAATGCTAGCGGCTAAAAACAAAGCCGACGGTTTTATTTCATTAGCCGGGGCCGGGAATAATATTGGGGATGTACTCGTTGAACAAATTTCAAAAACGGCTCCGATGTTTACTGTAGATACAAAACGCGTCGTTGACAGTTTAAAAGCCGGAAAAACCACGACAGATTATCCCGTAGCTTTAGCCTCAATTTTTAATGCCGATTTACAACCCTTTATGATAAATTGGATATCTTATTCGCCTACCGAAATTCTAAAAGACCTCGATATGCCTATACTTATTGTTAACGGCACTAAAGATCTTCAAGTATCAGTAGATGAAGCCGAGCTTTTAAAAGCAGCAAACCCTAAAGCAGAATTGGTCCTTATTGAAAACATGAACCATGTCTTATTTGAAATTGAAGGTGGTGATTTAGAAAATTCTAAATCTTATAACGAATCGTTTAGACCAATCTCTCCACAACTCATTGAACAGATTAGTAATTTTATAAGTAAGAAATAGAGCTTAAAACATTCTATAATCATAACAAAAAAAGCATCACTCTAGTGATGCTTTTTTTTTATTCTACTCTCTAAATAAATAAAATAAAAAGCATCCCAACCACGAGATGCTTTTTCTAACTAACCAACCATAATAATGTTACGATTTTGTATAGGTTACACATTGGTAACTATCGTAATTCACATTATATCATATAGTAAGCAAACGTCGTGCCAAATTTTTACATCAGTGTAACAAATCTAAAAAGTTGTAGACCAACAAATAAAAGCATATCTTTATGACATCATTTTAATATCACATTAAATTCTAACTTAAAACCAACTCACTATGAAAGAAGAAAAAATTATAGTTCCTGCTAACGGGTATTTAATGCTCTTTTTATTTGTCTTACTCTTCTTTGGAAGTATCGCTAGCATAGCCCTATTAAAAACAGGATGGCCTGTATTTACAATGGTTATTTCCTTAGTCTTAGCCTTTGGATTTTTAATGGTACAACCTAACGGCTCTCGGGTTCTGCTCCTATTCGGAAAATATGTCGGTACGGTAAAAAAGAATGGGTTCTACTGGGTAAATCCATTTTACACCAAAAAGAAAATATCATTAAGAGCTAGTAACTTTGATAGTGAACGTTTAAAAGTGAACGACAAATTGGGTAATCCTGTTATGATTAGTACCATTTTAGTGTGGCGAGTTCAAAACACCTACAAAGCAGCCTTTGATGTTGATAATTATGAAAACTTTGTGCGTGTACAAACCGATGCAGCCGTCCGTAAGCTCGCAAGTATGTATCCTTATGATAATTTTGCAGATGAAGGTGTTGATGAAGATATCACCTTACGATCTAGTGTTAATGAAGTTAGTAATGCTTTGGAAAAAGAAATTGACGAACGTTTAACAATCGCAGGTATAGAAGTACTTGAAGCCCGAATTGGTTATTTAGCTTATTCTAATGAAATTGCAAACGCGATGTTGAAACGCCAACAAGCTACAGCCATTGTTGCAGCACGACATAAAATTGTTGAAGGCGCTGTAAGTATGGTAGAAATGGCTATTGAACAACTGAACGAGAAACAAGTTGTGGACTTAGATGAAGAGCGCAAAGCCGCTATGGTGAGTAATCTTATGGTAGTGCTTTGTGGGGATAGAGATGCTTCTCCGGTCTTAAACACGGGGACCTTAAATCATTAAGAAGCCAATTATGTGTACTTAACAGTATACGTCACCTAAATACTACTGAAATGACGCCTTAATAATTTAATCCCAAATAAGTATTACCGCCTTTGAATAATAACAAGAGATCATGAGAATTTTTAAAGAAGAACAACGTTTTAATCAAACCTGGCTTATTGTGCTTATGCTCATATCTAGCCTTGTGCCACTAGCCCTTTTTATTAATGATTATCTTAAGAATCCTGAAACCTATTCCGTAACAGAATTGTTACTCCTTTTAAGTATTCTTATTTTTGTTGGCTGTTTTATCTTTTTTATAAAACTTAGTACTAAAATAGACCAGCACGGTATCCACTACAAATTCTTTCCCATCCATAGGAGTTTTAAAATCATTCCTTGGACGGAGATAGAACATATCCATGTAAAAACCTACGATCCTATAAGCGATTATGGCGGTTGGGGATTTAAAGGAGGCGCACTTTGGAACCGATCTAAAGGGCAATCCATAACCGTCTCTGGGGATATTGGAATACAAATGATCCTAAAAAATGGTAAAAAATTATTAATAGGAACGCAACAACAGCAAGCCGCCGAGCGCAGTATTGCTTATTATAAATCAAAATATCAACAGCTATAATGTCTAAAAAGAAAGCCTTTGCATTACGATTAAATGAAGAGATGCTGAAATCTATTGAAAAATGGGCTTCAGACGAGTTTCGTAGTACTAATGGTCAAATAGAATGGATCCTCATGCAAGCTCTAAAAAAACATCATAGACAACCAAAATCTGACGATAGTACCGAAGAAAAGTGATCCGTAAGGCTCACTTTTTTTAGTTTTAATTTTTTGTATTTTGCGTCCTCTAAACAAACAACTTCTATGGATAATACTCCCATTTTTACTGATGATACTATTGTATTTGGACTTTTAATGCTAGCTCTTGGTTTTGTATTTATTACAGAATCTATACAAACAGGGTTTTGGCCTAAATTTTATAAAATTGTTCCGGGACTTTTTATGGCTTATATGCTCCCTGCTGTACTTACAACAACAGGATTAATCTCACCAGAATGGACTACGGTTTCAGAAACTGGTGTTATTACCGAACATAGTTCTAGCTTATATTACGTGGCTAGCCGCTACTTACTCCCTGCAGCTTTAGTCCTAATGACCTTAAGTATTGATTTAAAAGCCGTATTTAATTTAGGGTGGAAAGCCTTAGTTATGTTTTTTACAGGTACCCTTGGTATTGTTATCGGTGGTCCTATTGCCATACTTTTAATTGCAAGCGTATCGCCAAGTACAGTTGGTGGTATTGGTCCTGATGCCGTATGGAGAGGACTCTCTACCCTTGCAGGAAGTTGGATTGGTGGTGGCGCTAACCAAACAGCCATGCTAGAAATTTACGGGTATAACCAAGCCAAATATGGCGGTATGGTATTCGTTGATATTGTGGTGGCTAATATTTGGATGGCCGTAATTCTAATTGGTATAGGAAAGCGTAATCGTATTAACAAGTGGTTAAAAGCGGATACCTCTTCTATTGAAGAATTAAAAGAAAAAATGTCTACCTTTTCTGAAAAGGTGAAACGCAACCCATCGCTTACAGACATTATGATTATCTGCGCTATTGCCTTCGGAACGGTGAGCATCGCTCATTTAAGTGCTAGTTATTTAGCTCCATTTTTTGAAACTTTAGTCTCCGGAATTACCTCAGCAACCACCAGAAACATTTTTACCTTCTTAGGCTCTAAATTCTTTTGGATGATTAGTGTCTCTACACTAATTGCTATTTTATTATCAAACACAAAAGCCAAAAACTATGAAGGCGCTGGCGCTAGTAAATTTGGAAGCGTCTTTATCTATATTTTGGTCGCTAGTATTGGTATGAAAATGGATTTAACAATGATCTTTGATAATATGGGACTTATTGCCATTGGTGTAGTATGGATGACTATCCATGCCCTACTTTTAATTGTAATTGCCAAAATTATTAAAGCACCGTATTTTTTCCTCGCTGTGGGAAGTCAGGCCAATGTTGGTGGAGCAGCGTCTGCGCCTATCGTCGCTTCAGCCTTTCACCCTTCGCTAGCCACTGTAGGAGTTTTGCTCGCTGTTTTTGGTTATGCCGTAGGGACTATTGCCGCTATTGGTTGTACAATTTTAATGGAATTAGCTTCTATCAGCTAGTAAAATTAAAACTAATATAAGATATTTGCCCACCTAAAATTACACTCTATCACATGACAAAATTAAATAAGATCTTAAGTTTAACCTTTATCGTGGCCTTAGCGTTTTCATGCAGCCAAAGTCCAAACACCAACTTTACCTTAAAAGGACATATTAAAGGTTTAAAAAAAGGGATGGTTTATCTTCAAAAAGATGGCGATTCTAGTATTGTAAATCTAGACTCCGTAGCCATTTCTGGACAGTCTGAATTTAGCTTACATACCGATATTGAAGAACCAGAGATTCTTTATCTCAAACTGTTTAAAAACGACAAAGACGAACATTACATTCCGTTTTTTGCTGATAAAGGTGTTACTGAAATCTCTACAACACTAAAAAACTTTAATTACGACTCTAAAATTAAAGGTTCTGAGCAGCAAAATCTATTAAATGAGTATACCAACGTGGTCTCTAAATACAATTCTAAAAATTTAGATTTAATTGAAGCGAGTTTTATTGCTCAAAAAGCGAACGATTCAGTTACTGCAGATTCTTTAAACCGAGCTTCAGATAAACTTATCAAACGTAAATACGCTTATACCATTCAGTATGCCTTAAATCATAAAGATAACGAGATTGCACCGTATTTAGCTTTGTATGAAACTCGAAACGTGAATCCTATTTTTATAGACTCTATTTATAAAAGCCTTAGTCCAGAGGTTAAGACTTCGCTTTATGGTAAAAAGCTCGCAGAAATAATTGCAGCTCGTAAGGAAGCCAATTAAAAACTTTAGATAATACATCAAAAAAAATCCAATCAGCCGATTGGATTTTTTTTTTGATGCTACCTTAAACATTCTTCATTAAACACAAGCTTCTAACCCACCTTATCATCCTAATAGTCGTCATTGCTATAATAACAATGCGATTTCAGAAGCTTAAAATCAATTAAGACTACAATCTAAGACAGCTTAAATAGGAAGCCTTTAAACGTGTTAAAACAAGAGCAAAAAAAAACTCTAATCACTTTAAAAAGTGTTAGAGTTTTTATGAAGAGCCGATGGAGGGACTCGAACCCACGACCTGCTGATTACAAATCAGCTGCTCTAGCCAGCTGAGCTACATCGGCAACAATTGCTTACTAATATCGGTAAGCGAGCGCAAATTTAAGATAGATTTTTAAATCTGCAAATAAATTTATTTTAATTTATTTATTTTTTCAATAAGAGCTCTTCCTTTAGACTCAAGATCAGCGTTTATCGCTTTAAAATGTGCCTTTTTATTTTCTACACTACGGTCATTAACACGAGCAATTAACTCATCAAACGTAACAATAGCCTCGTCAATAACAGCTTCACTCTCTTTTGTTGGTTTCTCTGCATTCGTCAATTCCCAAACGTAAACTGCTTCAATAATATCTCCTAGTACGTAATTGATATCTTTTTTTAATTCTCTTTTATTAGCCATGATAATTTTATTTTAATAACTGCAAAAATACTAAATCCATTTAGTTAATGAATTGCATTTTCTTAATTTATCTTAAGTTTTAAACGTAAACCTCTAAAAGCTTCCCGTATTCAGACTTTAAACTAAAATCTTTAACGGTTGCTGGGATCAATATTGTTTCGCCTTTAGAAATCTTAATTGTAGTGCTATCGGTTATAATTTCAACAGCACCATCAACACACATATAAATTAGAAAGGAATCCCATTTATTATGCTTTTCAATTTCAGAATCTATAATCATAAAATTGGTCGTAAAATAAGGACAGGTCACCATGGCATTAGAGACATTCTTCTCCTTCTTGTAAGACACTCTATAATCGTCTTCCATGTTAAAATCAAAGGCATCAATGGCAATATCATTATGCAATTCGCGCTCCTTTCCGTTGGCATCAACACGGTCCCAATCATACACTCGGTAGGTTACATCACTAGTCTGCTGTATCTCTGCTAAAAGGACACCCGCTCCAATAGCATGAACTCTACCCGCTTCAATAAAATAGGTATCGCCTTCTTTTACGGTATCAAAATTTAAAATTTCGGTGAGGCGTTTTTCTTCTAAATGCTTTAAGTAAATTTCTTTATCTACTTTTTTATTAAAACCTACAATTAAGTTAGCGGCTTCGTCGGCTTGCATTACATACCACATTTCCGTCTTTCCGAAGGAATTGTGACGTTTTTTAGCCAGTTCATCATTAGGATGCAGTTGAATGCTTAGATCTTGTTTGGCATCTATAAATTTAATAAGTAATGGAAAGGCCTTACCAAAACGTTCCCAATTTTTTTCACCTAATAAAGCAGATTGATGCTCATTGACTAAATCTTGTAGAGACTGCCCAGATAAGGCTCCGTTAGAAACGATAGAAACAGCTTCTGGAACAGTACTAATCTCCCAACTTTCGCCCAAAATTTTCGACTCTGAAGCTTTGTTAAAGTATTCGTTTAATTTACTTCCTCCCCAGATTTTATCTTTTAATATAGGTTGAAACTTTAATGGGTATAAACTTGATTTCATCATTATTTTCCGGAATAAGTTACAAAATTACGTGGTGTTTCATAAAGCGTAATTTCTAGCTGAAACTTAGCATCGAGTTTCGCTTTGAGTTTGTTGTAAATCACCACTACAATATTTTCTGCTGTAGGATTTAAGTCTTGAAATTCTGGGACGTCAAGGTTAAGGTTTTTATGATCAAAAGCCTCTTCCACTTCGGACTTTATAAGGTCCTTCAACGTTTTTATATCGATAACGTAGCCTGTTTCAGGATCTATTTCTCCTGTAACACTAGCAATCATTTCGTAATTATGACCATGAAAGTTAGGATTATTACACAATCCAAATACCGCCTGATTCTTCTCAGCACTCCAATCCTTACGATAAAGTCTATGAGCCGCATTAAAATGTGCTTTTCGATGTACGGTAACTTGCATGATTAACTAACGTTTATAAATTCATAAAATTTTTCAAAAATAATTTTAAACCAAGCGGTGTAAAGTTCTGGATGCGCTGCAATATCTTCTTGTACAGCTTCTAAACTCATCCATTTCCAGTCAGCAACTTCATCAGGATTAATTTGAGGAACGCTGTTATAACACCCAACCATAATATGATCAAATTCGTGCTCCGTTAATCCATTTTCAAAAGGTGCTTTATAAATAAAAGCTGTTTTTTCTTCCAATTCGGTTACAAACCCCATTTCTTCTTGAAGGCGGCGCTTACCGGCTTCAAGATTAGACTCACCATCGCGCTGATGACTACAACAGGTATTGGTCCACAAGCCTGGTGTGTGGTATTTGTGTAGCGCACGTTGCTGAAGCATTAATTCATTTTTGTCATTAAATACAAACACCGAAAAGGCGCGATGTAGCAATGCTTTTTCATGCGCTTCCATTTTTGGCATTAATCCAATCTTATTATCGTTTTCATCAACGAGGATCACTTGTTCTTCTGTCATGCCGTAAAAATACCAAGTTAAACTTTAAAATGCATTAATCTTTTCATAAAAAGGCCATATTACAACTAAAAACATCTTGTTTACAAGCCGTAAACAAGATGCTTTTCCACAAATAAACCAACCCCAATTAGTCTTTAATAATAAACATGGATCGCCTATTAAGTTGATGTTTTTCTTCGCTACAATCTACTCCATTTGCGCATTCATTAATTAACTGCGATTCTCCATAGCCCTTTGCAGACAGTCTACTTTTAGCCACTCCTTTATCATAGAACCATTGCAACGTAGATTTTGCGCGACGTTGCGATAATTTAAGATTATAAGCATCTCGACCTCTTGAATCTGTATGAGATTCTATATGAATTTTTAATTCTGGGTATTGCTTTAATGCCGCTAATATTTTAGCTAGCTCTACCTCAGCATCTGCACGGATATTAGATTTATCATAATCAAAATATATAGGTTGTAAGGTTAACTTACAGCCAAGGTCATTAGGTAAACACGGATCCATAACCTTTAAGGTTAAAGGCATATTTAGTACAATTGGCATCACAATTGTTTTCGGATTCTTAGGGGTTTCAAAAATTTCTTCTTTAGGATTATAGCCTTCTTTTTTAGCCCTTATAATATACTGTTGGTTACAATCTAAATTGAAAGTAAAAAGACCATCTTCCTTAAGAATCACCGACTGAATAACTTCATTATTACTATCTAAAAGCGTCACCTCGGCATCTGGCAGTAACTCGCCAGTATCCGCATCGGTAACAGGACCTTGAATTGTGATTTCACAACGTTCCCAAATTTGATAAATATCATCACTTTTACTCCCCTCATCGCCATCTCTATTGGATGTAAAATAACCTATACGACCTTCTTTAATAATAAAACTAAAATCATCTTTACTACTGTTAATTGGAGCACCAAATGTTGCAATTTCTCCATGATCATCTGCATTGAGTTTGGTGACAAAAATATCTAAGCCTCCTAAACCTTTAAGGCCATCACTAGAAAAGTATAAATTGTTTTCGGTACTTATAAAAGGAAATGTTTCCCTGGCCACCGTATTAATAGTAGTCCCCATATTTACAGGAGTGGAATAGGTATCATTATCTAAAATATCTACATACCAAAGGTCAGACATTCCAATAGTACCCGGCATATCTGAAGCAAAGTACAATCTATTTTCTTCAGGATTCAATGCCGGATGTCCTACGGAATAACTATCACTATTAAAGGGGAGTTCTTTTATATTGCCCCAACTGTCCCCTACTTTTGTAGCCTTGTATATTTTAAGTCGAATAACAAAATCTTTGTCTCGTCGTTTTTTTCCGTCTAAAAAATTATTTCTCGTGAAGTACATCGTATTTCCATCTTTAGAAAACACGGGGGTAGACTCGTGATACTTGGTATTAATATCACCTTTTAAGGGCTCTACTTTTTTTAAGTTCATTTCATCATCCACCTCAACTTGATACAAATCAAGAAAAGGTTGTTTATCCCAACCAGCAAGATCAACAGCTTCTGAATCAAAATTCTCACTCGCATTATCACTTGAAGCGAATACTATTTTATTGTCATAGAAAGCCGGTCCAAAATCTGAATGTTCAGTATTGGCGCTAATTTTATCGATTTCAAATAGCTTATCGTCTACTCCTTTTTCAAATAAGGTATCGGCAACATTTTTATAAGATGCTATAGTTAAGGCTTTACCTCCTTTAGCTTTGTAGGTTTCCATTAAGCGTTCTGCCTCGCGCAATTCGCCTGTACTTTTTAAGCATTGTGCGGCGCGGAAATAATCAATTGGCTGAACGTCATCAGGAAATTCATTTAACAATTTATAATACCATTTTGAAGCGCCGGCATATTCACTATTAAAATAATAAGTGTCGCAGAGTTTTCTATACACCTCAGCCGATCGATAGCCATTAGCCACAACTTCTAAGTAAATTTCGCGGGCATCGATATAGTGGTATTTATCATATTTTGCGTTGGCTTTTTCTAATTTCCCTATTTGGGCCAAAGAACTTGCCGAAAACGTCAGTGTAAAAAAACAGAGTATTAATTTATATATATGTAGATTCATAGTTTTTAAGGTTTAGAAAAATCTAGGCGTTAGTATACGTTCAACATTTTTAAGGACATCAAATTTGATAAAGACCTCATAAGAACCATCACTATAGGTTTCAATATCTGTAGTCTGATAATCATATCCCATCCCTATAAATAATCTGTTTGTAATCTGAAAACCTGCCATGGCTGTTACGGCAGCATCAAAACGATAAGCCGCACCAAGCGTAATTTTTTCATTAATGAGAAAATTAGCCGAGATATCCGCCTGAATAGGAGAACCATCCACCAATTTCACCATGGTGGCTGGTTTAAATTTTAGATTTTCATTGAGATCAAACACATAGCCCCCAATTAAGAAATAGTGTAAACGTTCTATCGCAAATTCATCGACATTAATATCATCGATATTATCCGTGTTATAATGTTTTGAATTCAGCAAATTAGGTACTGACAACCCGACGTACATTTTATCGGTGTTATAAAAAATTCCGGCGCCTATTTGCGGATAGAGTTTATTGTTGATGTTCTCTGAAAACTGCGAATCATTAGTATCATAAATATTAAGTTTTGTATAATCTACATCTAGAATATTAACCCCTGCTTTTATACCAAAAGACAATTTAGATACTCGAGAAAACATTAAGGCATAAGCATAATCTACAACGATATTAGTCTCTGTAGATGGACCAATTTGATCATTAACAATAGACAGCCCGAGTCCCATTTTTTTAGCTTCACCTATTGGGGAGCTTATGGTAAATGTTCCTGTTTCTGGGGCGCCATCAAATCCTACCCATTGCGACCGATACAACAGCCCAAAACTAAGGACGTCTTTAGAGCCTATATACCCTGGATTAATAACCTGGGTGTTATACATGTATTGCGTGTATTGCGAATCTTGCTGAGAAAAGCTTAAACTAATACTCATAAAAACTAGCAGTATTAAAATGTAATATTTCATAAGATTATGGGGGTTTAATTATTTTTTATATATAAATATCCTTGATTCGTTATGGTCTCTCTCCCTACAAATCGTCTTAATATATAGTAGTAGGTTCCTGTTGGTAATTCTTCATCTTTATTAATGGTACCACGACCGTCAGAGACACCGGTAAACACCTTGCCGTTAATACCGTAACCATCCATCTCATAAATTAATACACCCCAACGGTTATATATTTTTAAATTATTTTGAGGATAATCTTCTATACCTACAATTCTGAAGAAATTATTATCACCATCGCCATCTGGTGTAATGGCATTAAAAATTTCGAATTGTGCACTTAAGACTTCTGGTAAATCCGTAACCGTAGGATCATCGGGTTCATTATCGTCATTAAGGTCTATATCATCAAAATTATTAGGATCATCGGAGGTGTCCGTGTAGGTCACTCCATCTGCTCCAGTTGCCGTAACAATAGCTTGGTTGGTGACTTGACCGTTGGCAATATCCTCTTCAGTAAGTGTGTAAGTTGCTACAAAAGTGAAGTCATCTATTCCGCCTGCATCTAATTCGGCAATAGGGCCGCCTTCGATGATAATACCAGGAAGAGGATCCTCAATGCTAATATCATAAAGCGTTATAAACCCAGTGTTGTAAACCGTAAAGGTGTAGCTTAACGTTTCACCAACTTCTGGAACACCACTTCCGTTTTCATCATTAAAAACTCCAACTTTTTCTAGGGACAGCCCTCCTGATAGACAGATGGTCGTAATGGTAACATCATCTTCCATAGTGCTATCATCATCCGATAAATCCATCAACATGGTTCCGTCCATCATATTCATTCCTGTAAGCATAGCTTGATTGTTAACGATACCGGCTTCAATATCCGTTGCAGTAAGTGTGTAATCTGCGGTATACCACCACGTTTCATTTACATCTAACTCAGTATCGGCATCATCATCTCCAGAAGCAAGCGTCATGACACCGCCTAGCATACTATCGGTTAATTCTACTAAAGGCACACTTAAATTACCTTCATTGGTAACTTGGAACGTATATGAAATTGTTTCACCTATATTTCCACATCCATCAGAATTATCGTCATTAAGAACTCCGGTTTTCACTACTGCGATTGCTGCTTTTTGGCATAAAATCATTTCAGTGATATCATCTTCTGAAGCACTATTATCATCCGATAGATCCATCACAGCAGAACCATCACTAACAGTAATACCTGTAACCGTTGCTTGGTTGTATATAATTCCTATATCAATATCTGATTGGGTAATGGTATAATCGGCAACATAGATCCACGTTTCATCACTATCTAATTGGCTGTCGCCGTCTGTATCTCCTGAAGCTAAATCCATAAGACCTCCTAGCATCACATCTGTTAATTCTACCGATGCTATACTTGAATCGCCTTCATTAGTCACAGTGAACGTATAAGTAATAGTTTCACCGATATTAGCACAATCATCTGCGTTAAGATCATTATAAACCCCCGATTTGACTACTGCTATTACTCCAGACGATAAACACACTTGTGTTTCTGTAGCATCATCTTCTAAGACGCTATCGTCATCCGATAAATCTGTGAGTATAACGCCATCCATTGCACTTATACCACTTACTGTGGCTTGGTTACTCACCATTCCTGCATCAATATCGGCTTGAGTTAAAGTGTAGTCTGCGGTATAAACCCAGATCTCATTAACATCAAGTTCGTTGTCGGCATCTATATCTCCTGATGTAAGCGCGATAAGACCACCAAGCATGGTATCCGTCAACTCTACATTAGTGACACTTGTGTTACCTTCATTACTCACCATAAACGTGTAGCTTATGGTTTCATTAACATCACCACAACCATCGCTATTGCTATCATTAACCTCAGCAATTTTTATCAATGCTATCGACGCTGTTGATTGGCATACCACGGTTTCTGTGGCATCATCTTCTAAAATGCTATCATCATCTGATAAATCTGTAAGTGTTGCACCATCAATAATGCTTATTCCACTTACTGTGGCTTGATTGCTCACCATTCCTGCATCGATATCAGCTTGTAATAAAGTGTAGTCTGCGGTGTAGATCCATGTTTCATCAACATCTAACTCATTGTCGGCATCAGTATCTCCTGAGGCTAACATAATTTCACCACCTAACATGGTATCTGTTAATTCAACATTGGTGATGCTTGTGTTTCCTTCATTAGTGACGTTGAACGTATAAGAAATCGTTTCTCCGGCGTCGCCACAACTGTTGTTATTCGCATCGTTAACTTCGGCTATTTTTATCACTGCTATCGCTGCAGGTAATTGACATACCTCGGTTTCTGTGGCATCATCTTCTAAAACGCTATCATCATCCGATAAATCTGTAAGTGTTGCACCATCAATAATGCTTATTCCACTTACTGTGGCTTGATTGCTCACCATTCCTGCATCGATATCAGCTTGTAATAAAGTGTAGTCTGCGGTGTAGATCCATGTTTCATCAACATCTAACTCATTGTCGGCATCAGTATCTCCAGACGCTAACATAATTTCACCACCTAACATGGTATCCGTTAATTCAACATTGGTGATGCTTGTGTTTCCTTCATTAGTGACGTTGAACGTATAAGAAATCGTTTCTCCGGCGTCGCTACAACTGTTGCTATTTTCGTCATTAAAAACTGCCATT
The DNA here is from genome assembly GCF_042675845.1 of Winogradskyella rapida. Taxonomy (NCBI): domain Bacteria; kingdom Pseudomonadati; phylum Bacteroidota; class Flavobacteriia; order Flavobacteriales; family Flavobacteriaceae; genus Winogradskyella; species Winogradskyella rapida. The sequence goes on from NZ_JBHTKM010000063.1 coordinate 986,384, forward strand.
TTTATCACTGCTATGCCTGATTCTAATGGCAAGATTAAATCGGTAATATCATCTTCTAAAACGGTATCATCATCTGAAAGGTCTTCTAAAGTGGAACCATCTATTGAACTTGTTCCAGTTACCACAGCTTGATTACTTACGATGCCTGCATCAATATCTGATTGCGTAATTGTATAGTTGGCTGAGTACAACCAAATCTCTTCGACATCTAAAATGTTATCACTATTGTCGTCTCCTGAGGCTAAAGTGAGTTCTCCGCCTAACATAGCATCTGTAAGAACAACATCTATTATGGTGGCTTGCCCCTGGTTGGTGACTGTAAAACTGTAGGTGATCGTTTCTCCTAAGTTTGCATAACCATCATTATTTTCATCATTAAAAACTCCCGTTTTTATCACTGCGATGCCTGATTC
>NZ_JBHTKM010000063.1:986806-987160 GCF_042675845.1 Winogradskyella rapida
TCCTAAGTTTGCATAACCATCATTATTTTCATCATTAAAAACTCCCGTTTTTATCACTGCGATGCCTGATTCTAATGGCAAGATGAGATCGGTAATATCATCTTCTAAAACGGTATCATCATCTGAAAGGTCTTCTAGCGTTGAACCGTCAACACTACTTGTTCCAGTTACCACAGCTTGATTACTTACGATGCCTGCATCAATATCTGATTGCGTAATTGTATAGTTGGCTGAGTACAACCAAATCTCTTCGACATCTAGGATATTATCACTATTGTCGTCTCCTGAGGCTAAAGTGAGTTCTCCGCCTAACATAGCATCTGTAAGAACAACATCTGTTATGGTGGCTTGCCC
>NZ_JBHTKM010000063.1:987170-987260 GCF_042675845.1 Winogradskyella rapida
ATTATCACTATTGTCGTCTCCTGAGGCTAAAGTGAGTTCTCCGCCTAACATAGCATCTGTAAGAACAACATCTGTTATGGTGGCTTGCCC
>NZ_JBHTKM010000063.1:987270-987494 GCF_042675845.1 Winogradskyella rapida
GTTGGTGACTGTAAAACTGTAGGTGATTGTTTCTCCTAAGTTTGCATAACCATCACTATTTTCATCATTAAAAACTCCCGTTTTTATCACTGCTATACCTGATTCTAATGGCAAGATGAGATCGGTAATATCATCTTCTAAAACGGTATCATCATCTGAAAGGTCTTCTAGCGTTGAACCATCTATTGAACTTGTTCCAGTTACCACAGCTTGATTACTTACGA
>NZ_JBHTKM010000063.1:987504-987869 GCF_042675845.1 Winogradskyella rapida
CCCTAAGTTTGCATAACCATCATTATTTTCATCATTAAAAACTCCCGTTTTTATCACTGCGATACCTGTTTCTAATGGCAGTATTAAATCGGTAATATCATCTTCTAAAACGGTATCATCATCTGAAAGGTCTTCTAGCGTTGAACCATCTATTGAACTTGTTCCAGTTACCACAGCTTGATTACTTACGATGCCTGCATCAATATCTGATTGCGTAATTGTATAGTTGGCTGAGTACAACCAAATCTCATCGACATCTAGGATGTTATCATTATTGTCGTCTCCTGAGGCTAAAGTGAGTTCTCCTCCTAACATGGTATCTGTAAGAACAACATCTGTTATCGTGGCTTGCCCTTCGTTGGTCA
>NZ_JBHTKM010000063.1:987879-988979 GCF_042675845.1 Winogradskyella rapida
AATGTTATCACTATTGTCGTCTCCTGAGGCTATTGTTAATTCTCCGCCTAACATAGCATCTGTAAGAACAACATCTGTTATCGTGGCTTGCCCCTGGTTGGTGACTGTAAAACTGTAGGTGATCGTTTCTCCTAAGTTTGCATAACCATCACTATTTTCATCATTAAAAACTCCCGTTTTTATAACTGCTATGCCTGATTCTAATGGCAAGATGAGATCGGTAATATCATCTTCTAAAACGGTATCATCATCTGAAAGGTCTTCTAGCGTTGAACCGTCAATGCTACTTGTTCCGGTTACCACAGCTTGATTACTTACGATGCCTGCATCAATATCTGATTGTGTGATACTGTAACTTGCGGCATACAACCAAACTTCATCGACATCTAAGATGTTATCACTATTGTCGTCTCCTGAGGCTAAAGTGAGTTCTCCGCCTAACATAGCATCTGTAAGAACAACATCTGTTATCGTGGCTTGCCCTTGATTGGTCACTGTAAAACTGTAGGTAATCGTTTCTCCTAAGTTTGCATAACCATCACTATTTTCATCATTAAAAACTCCCGTTTTTATAACTGCTATGCCTGATTCTAATGGCAAGATTAAATCGGTAATATCATCTTCTAAAACGGTATTATCATCTGAAAGGTCTTCTAGCGTTGAACCGTCAACACTACTTGTTCCAGTTACCACAGCTTGATTACTTACGATACCTGCATCAATATCTGATTGTGTAATTGTATAGTTGGCTGAGTACAACCAAATCTCATCGACATCTAGGATATTATCACTATTGTCGTCTCCTGAGGCCAAAGTGAGTTCTCCGCCTAACATAGCATCTGTAAGAACAACATCTGTTATCGTAGCTTGCCCTTGGTTGGTGACTGTAAAACTGTAGGTGATTGATTCGCCTAAGTTTGCATAACCATCACTATTTTCATCATTAAAAACTCCCGTTTTAATCACTGCGATGCCTGATTCTAATGGCAAGATTAAATCGGTAATATCATCTTCTAAAACGGTATCATCATCTGAAAGGTCTTCTAGCGTTGAACCGTCAATGCTACTTGTTCCGGTTACCACAGCTTGATTACTTACGA
>NZ_JBHTKM010000063.1:988989-989094 GCF_042675845.1 Winogradskyella rapida
AGTATCATCATCTGAAAGGTCTTCTAGCGTTGAACCGTCAATGCTACTTGTTCCGGTTACCACAGCTTGATTACTTACGATGCCTGCATCAATATCTGATTGTGT
>NZ_JBHTKM010000063.1:989104-1080280 GCF_042675845.1 Winogradskyella rapida
GCCTGCATCAATATCTGATTGAGTAATTGTATAGTTGGCTGAATACAACCAAACTTCATCGACATCTAAGATGTTATCATTATTGTCGTCTCCTGAGGCTAAAGTGAGTTCTCCTCCTAACATGGTATCTGTAAGAACAACATCTGTTATCGTGGCTTGCCCTTCGTTGGTCACTGTAAAACTGTAGGTTATGGTTTCTCCTAAGTTTGCATAACCATCACTATTTTCATCATTAAAAACTCCCGTTTTTATCACTGCGATGCCTGATTCTAATGGCAAGATGAGATCGGTAATATCATCTTCTAAAACAGTATCATCATCTGAAAGGTCTTCTAAAGTGGAACCATCTATTGAACTTGTTCCAGTTACTACAGCTTGATTACTTACGATACCTGCATCAATATCTGATTGCGTAATTGTATAGTTGGCTGAGTACAACCAAACTTCATCGACATCTAAGATGTTATCATTATTCTCGTCTCCTGAGGCTAAGGTGAGTTCTCCGCCTAACATGGTATCTGTTAATGTCACATCTGTAATACTCGTAGTTCCTTCGTTGGTGACTGTAAAACTGTAGGTGATTGTTTCGCCTACATTAGCATAACCGTCGTTATTTTCGTCATTAAAATCGGCTATTTTAATCACGGCAACTTCTGCAGACTGCGGCAAGTCTATTACCGTAAAATCATCTTCAAAAACAGAGTCGTCATCCGAAAGGTCACTTTCTTCTGTTCCATCATCGACATTAACGGATGTAATGCTTGCCTGGTTACTAACTGAACCTGTATCGACATCGGCTTGTGTAAGCGTGTAGCTCGCAGAATACAACCAAACTTCATCGACATCCAATTCATTATCACCATCTGTATCACCAGAAACCAAAGTTAATTCGCCACCCAGCATAGTATCCGTTAACACCACATCGGATAAATCTACGCTACCTTCATTTGTTACAGTAAAGTCATAAGTCAAAGTTTCTCCGACTTCAGCAAATCCATCGGCATTTTCATCATTAAATTCTACTGTTTTAATTACAGCAATGTTGGCCGTATCACACAAATTTGAATTTGTTGCATCGATATACCCACCATAGACTTCTATGGAATTTATAACACTAGCAAGTGAGCCTACCGTAATTTGAATTTCATCAAAACTTAAAGTCGTATTAAAAGCCACAACATATAAGCCATCTGTAGTTAATGGCGTTATATTAATTAGACCTAAAGCTTCTAAATTCAATAAATTACTTGCTGTTTTTTGCTCGCGTTGCAGTCCGTTTAAATAGGTGGTTAAGGTTATTGAATTTAACAGATCGACTTCTAATAAATCGTTTGTATCTCTAATAACGAACCCTGCTCTTGTTCCTGCAGGATATTCTAAAAGCACATCTTGTACAGAAAGCGACGCACTTCCGGCAACACCTGCTACAATATTGATTAATGCAAAGTCACTCCCCTCTTGCGTCAATACATTTTGAGAATTATCAACCTCACAAGCTACGCAGGCCAAACCATCGGTTCCTGTTCTGAAAGAATTAATAATTACAGAATCATTGGGATTGGCTAATACATAAGGATCTTCACAATCTATCGTTCCTGCACAGAAAGCTTCTAAAACCACATTATAAATTCGTGTACTTCCTAAATTCACAGACACGAGTTGCGAGAGGCTTATTTGAACCTCATCAAATGGCGCAGACGCTACAAATCCAACTCTTATAGCTTCATTACCGGTCAATAACAAACCTGAATTTACAGGTACAAGCTCGGTGGCACCTGTATGAGATTCTACCAAGGCTCCATTGTTATAGGTTGATATGGTAATGGCATCTAACAACTGAGTATTTAATAAACTTGCATTTTCAATATCGAATCCGGCATATGTCATTGCTGGGTATTCCGTTAATTCGTCTTTTACGGCTAAGGCTGCCGTTGCTGCAACTCCTGCCAACAAATCTATTGTGGCATAATTTCCTGCATTAGAATCGAACAGGTTATCTGTATTATTAACACTGCCAACCCCGAGTAATCCTCCCGTACCGGTATGTTCATCTACAATTCTCATTGGAAAATCTGGTTTGGTTAAGGCCGTTGGCGTATTACATACTAAATCTGGCCCTTCACAAAATCGGTTTGTTACCGCATGATAGACACGCGTAGAGGACAAAACATCTAATAAACTGGCTATTGAAATTTCTATAGCATCATAATCCATAGTGGTATAAAACCCTATATAATATTTATCACTCCCTAATAAAGTACTATTTACAACGGCTAAGGCTGAACTTGTTTTAGATTCTTGCTCTACACCATCTAAATATGTTCTAATAACAATTGCTTCTAGTAAATCTGCTTGAAGAATAGAACTGTTCTCTATGAGTAGCCCTGCATAACCACCAGCGGTAAAAAATTCTCCTGCTGTGGCGTCGGTTACTCTAAGCGTATGGGTTGTACCAAGTCCTACTCCTGTAGTGATTGTGGCATAGGTAGATTCATCTCCATCGATTAAATGGGCGTCATTGTAAACCCCACAACCTAACACGCAAGTCCCTGAAGTATTTGTATTCACTGTGAGATCCGTAAAGCCAGAACTCGTAATTGGCACAGGATTCACGGTATTACAAGGCACCTCATATTGAACCCCATCGGTATTTACAATAAAGGCCTCCGTAGCTTCACAACCTAGCGCATCTGTAACCGTAACCGTGTAGGTTCCTGGTGACAATCCTGAAATGGAATTTGTGGTTTCTCCCCCCGGACTCCATTCAAACGTATAAGGCGGTGTACCTCCTGATACCACTACTGATAAGCTACCGTCTGCAATGCCGAGTGTGGTTTCATTAATTACTGTACCCTCAATCTGAATGGTAGTATCTACATAACTTCCGTAAACTTCAATACTATTAATAACGGCAGCTAAAGCACTTACTGAAAGTTTAATTTCATCATAATCGAAGCTAGTTTCAAAACCTACCAATAAGAAACCATCCGTTGTTACTGGTGTAATATTTATAAGTCCTAATGCTTCTAAAGCAAGTAAGTTACTGGCTGTTTTAGATTCTAATAATGTCCCGTCTAAATAAGTACTTAACGTAAGAGAATTTAATAAATCAACTTGTAATAAATCATTGGTATCTCTAATAATAAATCCAGCCGTACTCCCTGAAGGAAACGTACTTAAGACATTTTCTACTGCTATTGAAGCGGTATTAGCTACACCGGCCACGACATTAATCATGGCAAAATCAGAATTGCTTTCACTAATTACATGATTAGCATTATCAACCTCACACCCTACACAAGCTAATCCTTCTACACCAGTGTTCGTATTATTAATAATTACAGGCTGCGATGGATTACTCAGAACCGTTGCAGAACTACAGGCAAGCTCTCCTTCACAAAAAGACTTTAAAACTAATCCGTAGACCCTTGTGCTACCTAAGTCGACAGAAAGCGTCTGACTTATAGATATTTGTACTTCATCAAAAGGTAAACTGGTTACAAACCCCACCTGAGAACGCTCAGATCCTGTTAGCAAAAGCGCACTATCTACTGCTATTAACTCAGAACTTCCTGTTTGACTTTCTTGTAGTGATCCATTTAAATAGGTTGAAATGGTGACACCATTAAGTAAATCTAAATTAAGAACAGATGTATTTTCAATATCAAAACCTGCATAAGTATGCTCAGGATATGTTGTAAATTCATCTTTAATAGAGAGACTACCCGTTGCTAACACCCCTAAGGTAAAGTCTATACTGGCGTAAGAGTTAGCATTAGAGTCTACGGCTGCTGTAGCATCGATAACACTTCCTACACCTAATACGCCACCGAATCCTGTGTGTTCCTCCACTATTCTAGCCGGAAAATCAGGTTTTGTTAACGTTGTTGGTGTATTACAAACCAAGTCTGGTCCGGCACAAAAGCTATTGGTTACGGCATGATAAATTTTAGTCGAAGAAAGTACCCCTGCTAAACTGGACAATGAAATTTGAATGGCATCAAAATCTTCAGTAGTATAAAAACCAACATAAAACTGATTAGACCCCAACAAGCTCGTATCAATAACCGCTAAGGTATTACTCGATTTTGATTCTTGCTCTACCCCATCTAAAAAGGTCTTGACAACAATATTATCGAGCAAATCTACTTGCAAAACCGTGCTATTTTCTAATAGAAATCCGGCATAATTCCCACTGCTATAAAATTCATCTGTTGTTGTATCTTCAACTTTAATAGTGTGTGTTACCCCTAGACCCACTGCCGTCGTTACTGTGGCATAATTAGCATCATTACTATCTACCAAAGCATTTTCGTTACTTATACCACAACCTAGAATACATAAACCAGAAGTATTACTACTTACTGCTATATCCGTATAATTTGTAGCCGATATAGGTACGGGCTTGTCCGTATTACAGGGGACGCTTACCGAACTAAAGTAAGGTTGGGCCTCTTTATTTAAAGTATGAAACTCTGAATGTTCGGGTTCTGACCTTGTAACAGACAATAAACTTAACATCAAAACGATGAGAAATAACATTGATTTAAAACGTACAATAAAGCTTTTCAGAATGTGGAATTGGAAAGTAGGTCTATCCATAATGATAATTTTAGAAGATTAATATTATCAGATGATATTCTAACAAGCAAGGGGGAGAGAGGAGTTGCTCTTGTGAAACTCAGCAGTAGATGAATACAATTCTCGGTTTTTAGAAAGGCTATTTTACTACTGTAAAATGAGTAATTGTATGGGGTTTACAATTTAATGTTTGGGACATAAATCACAAAATAATCAGGGGCAACCGGTTAAATTATGTTAAAATAACACCATAAAATAAACTTAATGTATTAATAATTAAATTCACTATTGATTTTACATGAAATTAACATAATTTATAGTAATTCAATAAATTCGTAAGTTTTTTCGACAAAATACCGGATTTTTTAACATTTAAGTACCTGATTATAAGCTTTTAGACCTCGTTTCTTTTAAAAGTCGAAAATTTATGTAAATTTTCAGGCTTTTAAGATTTTTTAAAATGCCCCACTCGGTTCTATTTTTATTGTTGTTAATAATAGTATCTTCGCAGTCATTTTTAAGTTTATTATGAGTTTTATAGAAGAGATTAACAGACGCAGAACATTTGGAATTATTTCGCACCCCGATGCGGGAAAAACAACCCTAACAGAAAAGTTACTTTTATTTGGTGGTGCTATCCAAGAAGCAGGAGCCGTAAAAAGTAATAAGATTAAGAAAGGGGCTACGAGTGACTTTATGGAAATTGAACGTCAGCGTGGAATTTCTGTAGCCACTTCTGTTTTAGCTTTTGAATATAATGGTATAAAAATAAATATTTTAGATACCCCTGGTCACAAAGATTTTGCTGAAGATACCTTTAGAACTTTAACAGCCGTTGATAGTGTTATTGTGGTTATTGATGTTGCTAAAGGGGTTGAGGAGCAAACGGAAAAACTCGTTGAAGTTTGTAGAATGCGTAACATCCCAATGATTGTTTTTATCAATAAAATGGATAGAGAGGGAAAAGACGCTTTTGATCTTTTAGATGAAATAGAACAAAAATTAGGCTTAAAAGTGGTCCCATTAAGTTTTCCAATTGGTATGGGTTATGACTTTAAAGGGATTTATAATATTTGGGAAAAGAATGTCAATTTATTTTCTGGAGATAGCCGAAAAGATATTGAGGAAACCATTGAAATTTCAGATTTATCATCTTCTGAATTGGATACCTTAGTGGGCGAAAATGCCGCTAACACCTTAAGAGATGAAATTGAATTGGTAGAAGGCATCTACCCTAGTTTTAACAAAGAAGACTATCTTGATGGAACGCAACAACCGGTATTCTTTGGTTCTGCTTTAAATAATTTTGGGGTCCGTGAGTTATTAGATTGTTTTGTGGATATTGCACCAAAACCGAGACCTAAACATAGTGAAGAACGTTTGGTACAACCTGATGAGAAGGAATTTAGTGGCTTTGTCTTTAAAATTCACGCCAACATGGATCCGAACCACAGAAATAGACTTGCGTTTATTAAAATTGTATCCGGAGAGTTTAAACGAAACACGGCCTACCTTCATGTTAGAAATAAAAAGAAATTAAAATTCTCTAGTCCAAATGCTTTCTTTGCTGAAAAGAAGGAGATTGTAGACATCTCTTACCCTGGAGATATCGTTGGATTACAAGATACAGGAAGTTTTAAAATTGGAGATACTTTAACCGAAGGCGAAGTGCTTCATTATAAAGGTGTACCGAGTTTTTCACCTGAGCATTTTAGATATATTAATAATGCTGATCCTATGAAGTCTAAACAACTTTACAAGGGTATAGATCAATTAATGGATGAAGGGGTAGCACAACTCTTTACACTAGATTTAAACGGCCGAAAAGTTATAGGTACCGTTGGAGCTTTACAATATGAAGTTATCCAATACCGTTTAGAGCATGAATATGGTGCTAAATGTACTTACGAAAACTTAAATGTTCAAAAAGCATGTTGGGTACAAACTGACAATCCTAAAAGTGAAGAATTTCAAGATTTCTTACGTGTAAAACAACGTTTCTTAGCGCGAGATAAACAAAACCAATTGGTATTTTTAGCCGATTCTATGTTTACACTTCAAATGACACAACAGAAGTATCCGAGTATTACTTTTCATATGACTTCTGAATTTGATTAAGCCCTTATCTTGTCTTATAATAATAAGACCTTACTTCAATCAATTCATAAAAAAAACCTTAGAAAATTAATTCTAAGGTTTTTTTTATTCCTTTAAGACCTACTTCACATTAAGATTTAAGTCCCTTAACCTATTTCATTTCGTAAACCGGTCTCATTACGCTTGCCCTGTTGGTCCAAAATTAAGTGGTATAGGTGCTTGCTCATAATCTTTTATTTCGCCATGAGCGTTCTCAAAACGCGTTACATTTTCGCCTAAAGCTTTTAATAAACGCTTGGCATGTTGCGGCGTTAAGATAATACGCGACTTAACTTTACTCTTAGGGGTTCCTGGCATAATGCTCACAAAGTCTACAACAAATTCTGAGACCGAATGATTAATGATTGCCAAGTTAGAATAGGTTCCTTCTGCAACCTTTTCGTCTAGTTCTATATTTATTTGTCCTTTTTTAGGATTTGGATTATTGGTATCGTCTGCCATAATAAAACGTATTTATGATTTCTAGTATTTACTTTATAATTAAAAAAGCCTTCTTGTAAAAATACAAGAAGGCTTTTAATTCAATTGTTATTTTGAAACAAAATTCACGAATTAGTTAAAATTCATTTCTTCTTTTGCTTTCATCATTTCATTAAATTCTTCTCTAGAACCTACGATGATATTATCGTATTCTCTAACACCTGTTCCTGCTGGAATTCTATGTCCAACAATTACATTTTCTTTAAGTCCTTCAAGAGAATCTACTTTACCGTTAACGGCCGCTTCATTAAGTACTTTCGTTGTTTCCTGGAACGATGCCGCAGAGATAAACGATTTAGTTTGTAATGAGGCTCTTGTAATACCTTGTAAGATTGGCGTTGCAGTAGCCGGACTTGCGTCTCTAGCTGTTACAAGGTTCTTATCTTCGCGACGTAAACTAGAGTTTTCGTCTCTTAGATCTCTTACTGTTACAATCTGACCTGATTTTAAATTATCAGAATCACCTGCGTCTTCAACTACTTTCATTCCGAAAATTTTATCATTTTCTTCAATGAAATCAGACTTATGCACCAATTGGTTTTCTAAGAAAATGGTATCACCAGAATCAATAATTCTAACTTTACGCATCATTTGTCGTACAACCACCTCGAAGTGCTTATCATTAATCTTCACCCCTTGTAAACGATATACTTCTTGTACTTCATTTACTAAATACTGTTGTACCGCTGAAGGGCCTTTAATGTTAAGAATATCGTTTGGTGTTATAGAACCATCTGATAAAGGCATACCTGCTTTTACGTAATCATTTTCTTGTACAAGAATCTGATTCGATAATTTTACTAAGTATTTCTTAACTTCACCAAGCTTAGACTCAATAATAATTTCACGGTTACCACGCTTAATCTTACCGAAAGAAACAACACCATCAATCTCACTTACTACAGCTGGATTAGAAGGGTTACGTGCTTCAAACAATTCTGTTACACGAGGAAGACCACCGGTAATATCACCCGCCTTAGCAGATTTACGAGGTATCTTAACCAAAATCTTACCGATATCAATAGCATCACCATCATCAATCATAATGTGGGCTCCTACTGGTAAATTGTAAGAACGAATTGTTTCTCCTTTAGAATCTTCAATTAATAACGTTGGTATTAATTTCTTGTTTCTAGATTCTGAAATAACCTTTTCTTGGAAACCTGTTTGTTCATCAATTTCAACTTGATAAGTTACCCCTTGTTCGATGTTTTCATACTTCACATTACCTGCAAATTCTGAAATAATAACACCGTTATATGGATCCCAAGAACAAACAACATCACCTTTCTTAAGTTTATCACCTGGCTTCACATAAATAAATGAACCATAAGGGATATTACTTGTACTTAATACGATACCTGTTTTAGCATCGATTAATTTTAATTCTGAAGTTCTAGAGATGACAACATCAACATCTTTTCCTTCATTATCTTTAGACTTAACCGTTTTAAGATCTTCGATTTCAGCAATACCGTCAAACTTAACCGTTAACTTGTTATCTTCAGAAATGTTACCTGCAATACCTCCAACGTGGAACGTACGTAAGGTTAACTGTGTTCCTGGCTCACCAATTGATTGTGCCGCAACAACACCAACAGCTTCACCTCTTTGTACTAATTTACCAGTAGCAAGGTTACGTCCGTAACATTTAACACAGATTCCTTTCTTAGCTTCACAAGATAAAGGTGAACGAACTTCAATAGAATCTAAAGGAGAATCTCCAATTTTCTTAGCAATGATATCATCGATATGACCACCAGACTCTACTAATAACTCTTCAGTTAATGGGTGGTAAACATCATTTAATGACGTTCTACCCACAATTCTATTCTCTAAGCTTTCAACAATCTCTTCGTTTTTCTTAAGTGCAGAAACCTCAATACCTCTAAGTGTACCACAGTCTTCTTCATAAACAATAACGTCTTGAGAAACATCAACTAAACGACGTGTTAAGTAACCTGCATCGGCCGTTTTAAGAGCCGTATCCGCAAGACCTTTACGTGCACCGTGCGTAGAGATAAAGTATTCTAAAATTGAAAGACCTTCCTTAAAGTTAGAAAGAATCGGGTTTTCAATAATTTCTCCACCACCAGCGGTTGATTTTTTAGGTTTCGCCATTAATCCACGCATACCTGTTAACTGACGAATCTGTTCTTTAGAACCCCTTGCCCCAGAATCAAGCATCATAAATACCGAGTTGAATCCTTGTTTGTCTTCACGAATACGCTTCATAGACAATTCAGTCAATTCGGCATTCGTAGACGTCCAAATATCAATAACTTGGTTATAACGTTCGTTGTTGGTAATAAGACCCATATTATAGTTCCCCATAATACCATCAACTTGTTTGTTTGCTGAATCAATCATTCCTTGCTTTTCAGCTGGAATAATAATATCACCTAAACTGAATGATAATCCACCTTGGAAGGCAAATTTGTATCCTAACGTTTTAATTTCATCTAAGAAATCAGCTGTTTCAGGTACACTTGTTTTCTTAAGAATACCGTGAATAATTTCTCTTAATGATTTCTTAGTTAAGACTTCATTGATATATCCTGCTGCTGCTGGTACTTTTTCGTTGAAAAGTACACGACCAACAGTCGTTTCAATAATCTGAGTTGTTAATTCTCCCTCTTCATTAAAGTCTTGCGTTCTTACTTTAATACCTGCATTTAAGTCAACACGCTTTTCATTATAAGCAATATTTACTTCTTCTGGAGAGTAGAACGTTAAACCTTGTCCTTTTACAGTATACTCTTCATCCGTTTTTCTAAGCTTAGTCATATAATATAAACCAAGTACCATATCCTGAGAAGGTACAGTTACTGGAGAACCATTTGCAGGGTTCAGAATATTATGTGAGGCTAACATTAAAAGTTGCGCTTCTAAAATCGCTTCAGGTCCTAATGGCAAGTGAACCGCCATCTGATCCCCATCGAAATCGGCGTTAAATGCCGTACACACTAATGGGTGTAATTGAATCGCTTTACCTTCAATAAGCTTAGGTTGGAATGCTTGGATACCTAAACGGTGTAAGGTAGGAGCACGGTTTAATAATACAGGATGTCCTTTAAGAACATTCTCTAAGATATCCCATACTACAGGCTCTTTTCTATCTATAATCTTCTTAGCAGACTTAACTGTTTTTACAATTCCTCTTTCAATTAATTTTCTAATTACAAAAGGTTTGTAAAGCTCAGCAGCCATATCTTTAGGAAGACCACATTCAAATAATTTTAATTCTGGTCCTACAACAATTACCGAACGTGCTGAATAATCCACACGCTTACCAAGTAAGTTTTGACGGAAACGTCCTTGCTTACCTTTAAGGGAATCTGATAATGATTTTAATGGTCTGTTAGAATCTGTTTTTACTGCAGATGATTTACGTGTGTTATCAAATAATGAATCTACTGATTCTTGTAACATACGTTTTTCATTACGTAAAATCACTTCTGGTGCTTTTATCTCAACTAATCTTTTAAGACGGTTGTTACGGATAATTACACGACGGTATAAATCATTTAAATCAGAGGTTGCAAAACGACCACCATCTAAAGGCACTAAAGGTCTTAATTCTGGTGGAATTACAGGTACAGCCTTCATGATCATCCATTCCGGTCTGTTTTCTCTGTTTAAGTTTGAATCTCTAAACGCTTCAACAACTTGTAAACGTTTTAAAGCTTCAGTTTTACGTTGCTTAGATGTTTCATTATTAGCTTTGTGTCTTAAATCGTAAGATAACTGATCTAAGTCAATACGCGCTAATAAATCAATCAGACACTCTGCACCCATCTTAGCGATGAATTTGTTAGGGTCTGAATCATCTAAGTATTGGTTTTCTTGAGGAATAGACTCTAAAATGTTTAGATACTCTTCTTCGGTTAAGAAATCCATTTTTTGTACTGGCTCACCTTCTGCATTCATAGCAATACCTGGTTGAATAACCACGTAACGCTCGTAATAGATAATCATATCTAATTTCTTAGACGGTAATCCAAGAAGGTAACCAATTTTATTAGGTAAAGAACGGAAGTACCAAATATGCGCTACAGGTACCACTAAGTTAATGTGCCCTACACGATCTCTACGGACTTTCTTTTCTGTTACTTCTACACCACAACGGTCACAAACAATTCCTTTGTAACGTATTCTTTTATATTTACCACAAGCACATTCAAAATCCTTTACAGGACCAAAAATACGCTCACAGAACAAACCATCTCTCTCTGGTTTGTGTGTTCGATAATTAATAGTTTCTGGCTTCAATACCTCACCGCGAGACGCTCCTAAAACAGACTCAGGTGATGCTAAACCGATAGAAATTTTGTTAAATTTCTGTACTGTATTCTTATCTTGTTTTCTTGCCATGTTATTTTTGTTGTTTGGTATGGGCAACCCTAAAGTTGCCCGTACACTGTTTTTTTCGATTGTTCTCTAGGCCATAAAACTATTGCCCTTAAGGAAAAATTCTTTTAAAATTATTCCTCCAATCTAATATCTAATCCTAAACCTTTCAATTCGTGCATAAGTACGTTGAATGATTCTGGAAGTCCCGGTTCTGGCATAGGCTCACCCTTAACGATCGCTTCGTAAGTTTTAGCTCTACCAATAACGTCATCTGATTTTACAGTTAAGATCTCACGTAGGGTGCTTGATGCGCCATAAGCCTCAAGTGCCCATACCTCCATCTCACCAAAACGCTGACCACCAAACTGTGCTTTACCACCTAATGGTTGTTGTGTAATTAATGAGTATGGCCCAATAGAACGTGCGTGCATCTTATCATCAATCATGTGTCCTAGTTTAATCATATAGATCACACCAACAGTTGCTGGTTGATCAAAACGATCTCCTGTTCCACCATCATAAAGATAGGTATGACCAAATCTTGGAATACCAGCTTCATCTGTGTATGCGTTAATCTGATCTAATGTTGCACCATCGAAAATTGGCGTTGCATATTTCTTTCCTAAATCTTTACCAGCCCAACCTAATACAGTTTCATAGATTTGACCGATGTTCATACGTGACGGTACCCCTAATGGGTTTAAGACAATATCAACAGGTGTTCCATCTTCTAAGAATGGCATATCTTCTTGACGTACAATACGTGCAACAATACCTTTGTTACCGTGACGTCCTGCCATCTTATCACCTACTTTAAGCTTACGTTTCTTAGCAATGTAAATCTTCGCTAATTTGATAATTCCTGCTGGTAATTCATCTCCTACAGAAATTGTAAACTTCTCACGTCTTAAAGATCCTTGTAAATCATTCTCCTTAATTTTGTAATTATGGATAAGATCTGCAACAAGCTCGTTAGTATGATCGTCAGTAGTCCATTTTCCTGATGTTAAGTGTGTATAATCATCTACAGCATTTAACATTTTTAAGGTATACTTTTTACCTTTTGGAATAATTTCCTCACCTAAATCATTATAGATACCTTGAGCCGTTTTACCGTTAACAATATTGAATAACTTGTCTACAAGTACATTTTTAAGATCATCGAATCTGTTATCATAAACATCTTCTAACTTTTCGATATCTTCTTTATCTTGTGCTCTCTTACGCTTATCTTTTACCGCTCTAGCAAATAATTTCTTAGCGATAACCACCCCATGAAGTGATGGTGAAGCTTTTAATGAAGCATCTTTAACATCTCCTGCTTTATCACCGAAGATGGCTCTTAATAATTTTTCTTCTGGTGTTGGATCTGATTCTCCTTTCGGTGTAATCTTACCAATTAAGATATCTCCTGGTTTGATTTCAGCACCGATGCGAATCATACCATTTTCATCTAAATCTTTAGTGGCTTCTTCAGAAACATTAGGGATATCATTAGTTAACTCTTCGTTACCTAATTTTGTATCTCTTACTTCTAAAGAATATTCATCAATATGAATTGATGTAAAGACATCTTCTCTAACTACTTTTTCAGAAATTACAATCGCATCCTCAAAGTTATACCCTTTCCAAGGCATAAAGGCTACTTTCATATTTCTACCAAGTGCTAATTCACCATTTTCAGTTGCATAACCCTCACAAAGTACTTGTCCTTTTGCTACTTTATCACCTTTTTCTACAATAGGTTTTAAGTTAATAGACGTTCCTTGGTTGGTTTTTCTGAATTTTACTAATGGATAAGTTTTAGTATCACTATCAAAACTAACCATAGCAGCTTCTTCGCTACGCTCGTAACGAATTGTAATTTTTTGAGCATCTACATACTCTACAGTACCATCACCTTCAGCATTAATTAAAACACGAGAATCTGAAGCCACTTGACGTTCTAAACCGGTACCAACAATTGGAGACTCAGGACGTAATAAAGGAACGGCCTGACGCATCATGTTAGATCCCATTAACGCACGGTTGGCATCATCATGTTCTAAGAAAGGAATTAAAGATGCAGAAATTGACGCAATTTGGTTAGGCGCAACATCTGTATAATTCACATTCACAGGATCAATCACTGGGAAATCACCTTCTTGACGTGAAATAATTTTATCTGCTAAAATCTTTCCATCCTCATCGACATTGATAGTTGCTTGCGCAATTAACATATCTTCTTCCTCTTCAGCACTTAGGTATGTTGGTGTATTTTTAATATCTACAACCCCATCTTCTACTTTACGGTATGGTGTTTCAATGAATCCCATTGCATTTACTTTCGCAAATACAGATAAAGAAGAAATTAATCCAATGTTTGGACCTTCAGGAGTTTCAATAGGACATAAACGTCCGTAGTGCGTATAGTGAACATCACGTACCTCGAATCCTGCTCTTTCTCTTGATAAACCACCTGGTCCTAATGCTGAAAGACGACGCTTATGCGTAATCTCTGCAAGAGGATTCGTTTGATCCATAAATTGAGATAACTGGTTGGTTCCGAAGAACGAATTAATTACAGACGATAACGTCTTAGCATTAATTAAATCTATAGGTGTAAAGACTTCGTTATCACGAACGTTCATACGCTCACGGATGGTACGAGCCATACGTGCTAAACCAACACCAAACTGAGATGATAATTGCTCTCCTACAGTACGTACACGACGGTTAGATAAGTGATCAATATCATCAATCTCTGCTTTAGAGTTGATAAGCTCAATTAAATATTTTATGATCGTTATGATATCTTCTTTGGTAAGCACTTGCTTATCCATTCCGATATCTAACTGTAATTTCTTGTTCATTCTGTAACGTCCAACTTCACCTAAAGAGTAACGTTGATCCGAGAAGAATAATTTGTCTATAATACCACGTGCAGTTTCCTCATCTGGCGGCTCAGCATTACGTAATTGACGGTAGATATGCTCAACAGCTTCTTTTTCAGAGTTTGTTGGATCCTTTTGCAAGGTATTATGAATAATAGCGTAATCTCCTTGTTGTGCGCTTTCTTTATGTAAAAGAATTGTTTTTACTTCGGCCTCAAGAATTTCTTCTATATTATCTTTATCGATAATGGTATCACGGTCTAATACAATTTCGTTACGTTCAATAGAAACTACTTCACCAGTATCTTCATCAACGAAATCTTCATGCCATGTGTTAAGTACACGTGCCGCAAGTTTACGACCGATAACTTTCTTTAATCCAGATTTTGACACTTTTACTTCTTCAGCAAGGTCAAAAATCTCTAAAATATCTTTATCACGTTCAAACCCAATAGCACGGAAAAGGGTTGTAACAGGTAATTTTTTCTTTCTATCAATATAAGCATACATTACTTGATTGATATCCGTGGCAAATTCAATCCAAGATCCTTTAAAAGGAATTACTCTTGCTGAATATAATTTTGTTCCATTAGCATGGAAAGACTGGCTAAAGAATACACCAGGTGATCTATGCAATTGAGAAACGACAACACGCTCTGCACCATTAATACAAAATGTCCCACTAGGAGTCATATAAGGGATGGTTCCTAAATAGACATCTTGAACGATTGTTTCGAAATCCTCGTGTTCTGGATCTGTACAATACAATTTCAATCTTGCTTTTAAAGGCACACTATAGGTTAATCCTCTTTCAATACATTCTTCTATTGAGTATCTAGGTGGATCGATAAAGTAATCTAAAAATTCTAGTACGAATTGATTACGAGTATCTGTTATGGGGAAGTTCTCCATGAAGGTATTGTACAAACCTTCAGTACCTCTTTCTTCTGACTTTGTTTCTAATTGGAAAAAATCCTGGAAGGATTTAATTTGAATATCCAAAAAGTCTGGGTAATCTGTCCTATTTACAATAGAAGAGAAATTAATTCTTTCAGCCTTTTTTGCTAACATTGATGAACGAGATTTTTATTAAATAAAAACTAAAAAATGTATATAACGTTTATATACACAAAAGGGTTTAGGTCTTAGAGTTTACCTCTAGACCTAAACCATATATTGTAGATAAGATAAGCTTACTTAAGCTCAACTTCAGCTCCTGCCTCTTCTAATTGAGATTTTAAAGCTTCAGCTTCGTCTTTTGTAATTCCTTCTTTGATAGCGCTTGGTGCATCATCAACTAATCCTTTTGCTTCTTTTAAACCTAAACCAGTTAATTCTTTAACTAATTTTACAACTGCTAATTTAGAAGCACCTGCTGCTTTTAAGATTACATCAAATTCAGTTTGCTCTTCAGCAGCGTCTCCACCACCTGCAGCTGGTCCAGCCATAGCTACTGCTGCTGCAGCAGGCTCAATACCGTACTCATCTTTTAATATAGTTGCTAATTCATTAACTTCTTTTACTGTTAAGTTAACTAATTGTTCTGCGAAATCTTTTAAATCTGCCATTTTTCTATTGTTTAATAATGTGTGTTATATTTTATTTTCTATTGTGTATATACTATACGATTATCCTTCTCTTTCAGATAATGTTTTAACGATACCAGCGATTGTACCACCACTAGATTTAAGTGCTGAAATAACGTTCTTAGCAGGTGATTGTAATAATCCAACAATCTCACCGATAAGCTCTTCTCTAGACTTAATATCAACTAAGGTATCTAATAACTCGTCGCCAATGTAAACCGCTTCTTCAATGAAAGCACCTTTTAATAAAGGCTTTTCAGACTTCTTACGGAATTCTTTAATTACTTTAGCAGGACCGTTTCCAGTTTCAGAATACATTACAGATGTATTACCTTTTAAAGTCGTTGGTAACTCACCGAATTCTCTATCCGATGCTTCCATTGCTTTCTCTAAAAGTGTATTCTTTACTACTGCTAATTTAATATTAGCTTTAAAACAAGCTCTTCTTAAATTTGAAGTTGTTGCTGCATCTAATCCAGAGATATCTGTTAAATAGATATTTGCATTATCTGCTAACTGAGCAGTCAACTCTTCAATTACTTGGGATTTTTCTTCTCTTGTCATAATATTCTAAGTTTAACTACTATCCTATTTTTGTATCAATTGCTACACTTGGACTCATTGTACTAGACATATAAATGCTTTTTACATATGTTCCTTTTGAAGCCGTTGGCTTTAATTTCATGATTGTAGATAATAATTCTTGAGCATTCCCAACAATTTTATCTGTACTGAAAGATGCTTTTCCTATTGGAGCATGTACAATACCAGTTTTATCTACTTTAAAATCAATCTTACCAGCTTTTACTTCAGCAACTGCTTTAGCTACGTCCATAGTAACTGTACCTGTCTTAGGGTTTGGCATAAGACCTCTTGGTCCTAATACTCTACCTAATGGTCCTAACTTACCCATAATGCTTGGCATAGTAACGATAACGTCTACATCTGTCCAACCATCTTTAATTTTTTGTAAGTACTCATCTAATCCAACGTAATCCGCACCAGCTTCTTTAGCTTCTGCTTCTTTATCTGGAGTTACAAGTGCTAAAACCTTCATGTCTTTACCTGTACCATGTGGTAATGAAACTACCCCACGAACCATTTGATTGGCTTTACGTGGATCTACACCTAATCTGATTGCTAAATCGATAGAAGCATCAAACTTTGTGTATGTAATTTCTTTTAGTAAAGCTGAAGCTTCTTCTAAAGAGTAAATTTTGTTATTATCAACCTTTGCTCTTGCTTCTTTTTGCTTCTTTGTTAATCTTGCCATTTCTAAAAATTTAGTTTGGAGCTTCTCCTCCTTTAACAGTGATACCCATTGATCTAGCCGTACCTGCAACCATTTTCATAGCTGATGCAAGTTCAAATGCATTTAGATCTACCATTTTGTCTTCAGCAATTGCTTTAACTTGATCCCAAGTTACTTTTGCTACTTTACGTCGGTTCGGTTCTCCTGATCCTTTTTTTAGTTTGGCCGCTTCTAATAATTGTACTGCTGCTGGTGGCGTCTTAATTACAAAGTCAAATGATTTGTCTTTGTAAACTGAGATTGCCACAGGTAAAACCTTACCTGCTTTATCTTGAGTTCTCGCATTAAACTGCTTACAGAACTCCATGATGTTAACTCCAGCGGCACCTAAAGCGGGTCCTACCGGTGGCGATGGATTCGCAGCACCTCCCCGAACTTGTAGCTTAACTACTTTGTCTATTTCTTTTGCCATTTCTTGATGTTTATACGCCTATCTATATTGGAAGCATAGATATAACGCTCTTTATTGTAACAATTATTAAACTTTCTCTACTTGCATGTAGCTTAACTCTAATGGTGTTTTTCTTCCGAAAATCTTAACCATAACTTCAAGCTTACGTTTTTCTTCGTTAATCTTCTCGATTGTACCATCAAAACCATTGAATGGACCATCGATTACCTTAACAGTTTCTCCCTTTGTAAATGGTATCGCCACACTTGCATCTGCCTCTACGGATAACTCATCTACTTTACCTAACATTCTGTTTACTTCAGATTGTCTCAGTGGCACTGGGTCACCACCTTTAGTTTCTCCTAAAAATCCGATAACGTTAGTTATGGATTTAATAATGTGAGGAACTTCGCCACTTAAGTTGGCTTGTATCATAATGTAACCTGGAAAATAAACCTTTTCTTTGTTGATCTTTTTCCCGTTACGGATTTGTATTACTTTTTCGGTTGGTACTAAAACCTGGTCTACATAATCATCTAAACCTAATCTTGAAATCTCAGTTTCAATATAAGCTTTAATTTTATTTTCTTGACCGCTTACCGCTCTAACAACATACCACTTTTTATCAGACATAATCGCTTCTTGTATATTTGTTAGTGAATCAATTCAAAATAAGCCTTTACCGCTCTACTAAAAGTTGTATCAACTCCCCAAATAGCTAAAGAAAATATAATTGAAAACACAGCAACAATCACAGTTAGTTTCTGAGCTTCTGGCCATGGCGTCCATGACACATTGTTCTTTAACTCTTCAAACGATTCTTTTATATATGTTACTAATCCTGCCATTTGATTATTTACTTTATTTAGGACTTATAAAATCATCCTTTTAATTTAAACGGGGTTGAGAAACACCTTTACGTTAGTTAAGGCTAGGCTTCTCGCCTCTAAATATTATTTGCACGGGTTGAGAGACTCGAACTCACGACACCTGGTTTTGGAGACCAGTGCTCTACCAACTGAGCTAAACCCGTATTCCTGTTTTAAACCTCTTTACCGGAGGAGTAAAACCTGTAAACAATAATCAAGGCGTCCCGAACCATCGAGACACCTTAATTATAATATTTCAACTATATCAGATTAGTCTAAAATTTCAGTTACCTGACCAGCACCAACTGTTCTACCACCTTCACGGATAGCGAAACGTAAACCTACGTTCATTGCAATTGTGTTAATCAACTCAACAGTAATAGTTAAGTTATCACCAGGCATTACCATTTCAACTCCATCAGGAAGCGCAATGTTTCCAGTTACGTCAGTTGTACGTACGTAGAACTGTGGACGGTAGTTATTGTGGAATGGTGTGTGACGACCACCTTCTTCTTTCTTAAGGATATAAACCTCAGCTTTGAACTTAGAGTGTGGAGTTACAGAACCAGGCTTAACGATTACCATACCTCTAGAGATTTGAGACTTCTCAATACCTCTTAATAAGATACCAGCGTTATCACCAGCTTCACCTCTATCTAAGATTTGACGGAACATTTCAATACCAGTAATTGTAGATGTTAATTTCTCAGCACCCATACCGATGATCTCAACAGGATCTCCAGTGTTAGCTACACCAGTTTCAATACGACCAGTTGCAACAGTACCACGACCAGTAATAGAGAATACATCCTCGATAGGCATTAAGAAAGGCTTATCCATATCACGAACAGGCTCCTTAATCCAGTCATCAACAGCTGCCATTAATTCCATAACAGTGTCAACCCATTTTTGTTCTCCGTTTAAAGCACCTAAAGCAGATCCAGCAATTACAGGTCCATTATCACCATCATATTCGTAGAATGATAATAAATCTCTAATTTCCATTTCAACTAATTCAAGTAACTCCTCATCATCAACCATATCCACTTTATTCATGAATACAACGATACTTGGAATACCTACCTGACGTCCTAAAAGGATGTGCTCACGTGTTTGTGGCATTGGACCATCTGTTGCAGCAACAACTAAAATAGCACCATCCATTTGAGCAGCACCTGTAACCATGTTCTTTACGTAATCGGCGTGACCTGGACAGTCAACGTGAGCGTAGTGACGATTAGCAGTTGCATATTCTACGTGTGAAGTATTAATTGTTATACCTCTTTCTTTTTCTTCTGGTGCGTTATCGATTTGATCGAAATCTCTCGCTTCAGATAAACCTGCATCAGCTAATACTTTAGTAATAGCAGCAGTTAAAGTTGTTTTACCGTGATCTACGTGTCCAATAGTACCAATGTTTAAGTGTGGTTTTGAACGATCAAAAGTTGCCTTTGCCATGTTTAATTTATTTTAATCTTAATTATATTATTAGTGTTCAATTGTATATTCTAAATGTAATTAACTTAGAAAAAAGAGCCAATGACGAGAATTGAACTCGTGACCTCTTCCTTACCAAGGAAACGCTCTACCCCTGAGCTACACCGGCTTTTCATTTACGATTACCGATTTGGTTAGATTTACGAAGCGTCAAACAACGCATCTCAACTCGTAAATTAATGAGCGAGAGACCGGGTTCGAACCGGCGACATTCAGCTTGGAAGGCTGACGCTCTACCAACTGAGCTACTCTCGCATTTTTATTAATTAAATCGCTTTAATTAAAGGGCTTCAATATTTCAAATAAAGATCATTATTTTACAAATGACCTTAGGTTGCTGACACAACCTAAAATTAACCATAGAATCACAACGTTAACTTTGCAATTCTAAAACTTAAAATTTTGTGGGGAGAGCAGGATTCGAACCTGCGAAGACGTAGTCAGCAGATTTACAGTCTGCCCTCGTTGGCCGCTTGAGTATCTCCCCAAAACTTTAATTCAATATTTCAATTTAAAAACTTTATTTCTAAGGTTTTTAAAGAGCCGATGGAGGGACTCGAACCCACGACCTGCTGATTACAAATCAGCTGCTCTAGCCAGCTGAGCTACATCGGCTTTTTGCTACTTTTATACACTTTCAAAACAAGCATAAAAAAGTCCGCTATTTCTAACGGAATGCAAATGTAAAACCTTTTTTCAGTTATTCAAAACTTTTTTGAAAAAAATTTTAAACTTTTGCTCTTAATTTCTCTTTTCGCTTTTTTATTTGACGTTCTAAAGAGGCAATGGCTGCATCTGCCCCCTCTTCAAAGGTCTTACATTGCTTTTTTACCACAAACGTATCTCCAGGAACACTCACCTTGGCTTCAAAAATTTTATTCTCTTTATCGCTGGTGTTCTGAACTTTTAAATAGACATCGGACTGAATGATCTTATCATAGAACAAATCTAATTTGTCCATACGCTTTTGAATAAAGTCAATTAATTTAGTATCTGCTGTGAAATTAACGGATTGTGTGTTTACTTTCATGTGATTTGTTTTAGGTTAAAGACTATATAACTTCAACAAGGTTGAACAGGATGCCTATAAAACGACTTAAGATATATTTCTTGGATGTGCTTTGGCATGTACCTTTTTAAGTTCTGCTATACTATTATGAGTATAAACTTGGGTTGCCGCTAAACTTGTATGTCCAAGAAGTTCTTTTATAGCGTTTAAATCTGCACCTTGTTTTAGCAAATGTGTTGCGAACGAATGCCTTAAGACATGAGGGCTACACTTTACCTTTGTTGATGCTTCACTAAAGTACTTATTTATTATTCTGTAAACAAGCTTTTCGTATATTTTAATACCTTTTTGGGTTAAAAATAACATCTGCTCATCTTCTATTATAGGTAAATTCTTGCGATAGTCTAAATACCGTTTTAAGGTTTGCTTTACGGAACTTAAAAGCGGAATAAACCGCTCCTTATTTCTTTTACCGAGTACCTTTATTTGGTTTTGACTATAATCTACATCTGTAATCTTTAAATTAACCAATTCTATACGCCGCATTCCGGTGGCATAAAACAATTCTATGATTAACTGGTTCCTTGCCGTTTCAAAATCAACAACCGCGATGGCTAGTTCTAAAACAGTTTTCAATTCTAATTCTGAAAAAGGAAGTTGCACTTTTTTACCCACCTTTAAAGCCTTATGCTTTTTTAATGGGTTCTCCTCTATCGCTTCTATTTTAAGTAAGAATTTATAATAGGTGTTTAAGGAAGAGATTTTTCGGTTAATGGTTCGGTTTGAAATGTGATTTACTAAGGTAACAATCCATTGTCTTATTTCTGAATAGTTTGCCTCTGCCACAGATTCCGCATCATGCTCTGCATCTAGAAATTTCTGAAAGCTTTCAATATCTTTAGTATAGGCCGTAACCGTATGTGAAGAATATTTCTTTTCTAATAATAGATAATCTGAAAATGCATTAAGACTCATACTGTTAACTTCCCTAATTTTAAATATAACGAATAAGACGTTTAGAATTGCATATATAAGAAAAAATCCCACTCGAAAGCAGGATTTAAAAAAGAGAATCCCTTTTTTACTTTACAGACCAAACGGAATAGCTTCTTGGTGGCGCTTGGAGTTTAACCCAATTCCCAGACTGCGTTGTTGGCTCCCAACTAGAATTCCCTGTATAATCTTTTATAACCGTGTTAGACCAATTGGTTTCTACCCAACGTTCCTGCCAAGCATCTGAATTGTTTATATAAACCACAAGCCCGTTGTTATTATACCCATTACGTTTGGCAATATATTCATCCGTATCAACATGTAAGATTGATGTAGACCCACCTGCAAGATTATTGTGAATCCAAATAAGATTATTCATTTGGGCTTTATTTAACCATTCTTCATAATCCTTATAGAAGATTGCAGGATAACCTTCATGCGTCAATATATAAGCATAAGCCAAAATTTTGTTATTGATAATTTCATCCGTATCGTGGTTGGTTACAAAAGTTACTGCTCTAGATGCATTTTGTTTCCAAAGCATATCATCATTAAGCGCTGTTAAGTCATTCCCCATAAAAGCATCTTTCATTTTATAGTAGCAGGCAAAATCAAATGCACTAGCTTCAGCGGTACTGGTCCAATAATTTAAGGTAGAGACATTACTATCCCAATACTCCCCTACTGAAAATCCTCCGACTTCATTTTTCCATTCTTTAACCACCCAAGGTTCAAATCCTTTCACATAATCAAACCTCCAACCATCAAATCCGATGACATCTCTGTAATATTTAGCTACGCTATTTGGGTTTTTCCAAAGCCAATCTTGAACGTAGGACTGATAATGACATAAATCGGGATACCCCCCAAAGGCACCACTATCATTATTATGTACATTATTAGCATGAAAATCGGTAGCCGAGCGATAAAAATTTCCAGACATAGGATTAAAATCGGTCCAGGTATTCCCACCCGTATACGGATTGGCTTCACTAGCGCCACCACTATTATGATTAATAACGATATCTGCGATAACACTTAAGCCGTTTTCATGTGCCGTATCAATCATGTCAATTAATTCTGAACGCGATCCGAAACGGGTTTCTGTACTTCCCATCTGATTAAATTCACCAAAATCGAAATAATCAAAAGGATCATACCCCATAGAGAACGGACCATTTTGTGCTTTTGAAGCTGGTGGCAGCCATATGGCATCAATACCGGCATTACTCCAATCGGCCACTTTAGAATTTACAACGTTCCACCAAGTTCCTCCCGCAGGGACGTCCCAATAGAAGGCTTGCATCATTACCCCCGACCCTATCGGTTTTAAGCCCGCGCGCTTGGCTATTGGAGCAGTGATTTCGGTTGTTGTAAGATTCTCTGGGGTCTCAACGATATCTTCTTGAGAACAACTGAAGGCACACAGCACCACACAGGTTGTACCCAACCATTTAAAATAATTCATAATATAGAGTGTTTATTTAGTTCCTCTAAAATTACTGTGATATCTATACGAAACAAAACTTAAAACGTCACGAAAACGTTTTCGTGTTGATAAATTCTGATTTTACCCCACCTTAAATTATTTATAAAACAAAAAACTCGCGAATAAATTCACGAGTTTTCATTTTATTAAAGCAAATTGCTTTATATAATCGTACTACAACAATTATGTTGCAGGTTTATAATCTTTATTATCAATAACCATTTTAGCAATGATTTCTTTCAATATTTCTGAAGTACCACCACCTATTGGACCTAAACGACTATCTCTAGACATACGTGCTAACGGATACTCTTCCATAAAGCCATAGCCGCCTAAAAACTGAAGACATTGGTAAATGACATCATCTGCCATTTTTGTAGATTGTAATTTAGACATTGTAGCTTCTTTCACCACATAGTCTCCCATATCTAAACGTTTTGTTACATAGTAGTTAAATTGTTTACATATTTCCATTTGTGTTTGGCAATCTGCAAAAGTATGTCTTAAGGCTTGAAACTTATCAATAGTTCTTCCGAAGGCCGTACGCTCACTCATATATTGCTTAGCGTATTCTAAAGCATATTCTGCTCTAGCATGAGCATTAACGCCCATAATTAAACGCTCTAATGCAAAATGTTGCATGATATAAGGAAAGCCTTGGTTTTCATTCCCCATTAAGTTTGCTGCAGGAATCACTACATTATCAAAAGCAATTTCGGCAGTATCAGAAGCTCTCCACCCTAACTTATCTAGTTTTGTTGCTGAAATACCAGGGGTATCTCTATCCATAACAAAAATACTAATACCTTTATTTCCTAATTCTGGACTGGTTTTAGCGGCAACCACAAGGTAGTCACTATAAACACCATTTGTTATAAAGGTTTTTGAACCATTAATAACATAGGTATCCCCATCTTTCACGGCAGTTGTTCGCATCCCTGCGACATCACTTCCCCCAAAAGGTTCTGTAATACAAAGACAACCTATTTGGTCTCCAGAAATACTATCTGCTAAATATTTTTCTTTAATGGCCTCATCGCCCTCTTTATTAAGATGCGTCATGGCTAAGTAAGCATGTGCCCACATTGCTGCGGCAAACCCACCAGAGTTAATACGTTGTAATTCTTCAAGAAAAATTACGGTATAAAAAAGGTCTAAATCTAATCCGCCATATTGTTCTGGGTAAGCAAGACCAAAGTAGCCCATATCACCAAATTTCTTCCAAATGAATCGTTCTATATGACCGGTTTCTTCCCACTTGTCTATATGCGGAACGACTTCCTTTTGCAGGAATTCCCTTAGGCTTTCTCTGAATAAATTATGTTCTTCTGTAAAATATAAATTGGACATAAATTGTTGTTTGATTAGAGTTGCAAATATAACTTAATTATCTCTATTTTTTCTTTCGGAAAACCTTCAACACGTAATAAATCCTCTAAGGAATTAAAACCATCACGCAATGTTCTTTCCTCTATAATATTAAAGGCCACCTCGTAATCTATGTAAGGGACCGTCACCAATTGATCGCGTCCTGCGGTATTAAGATTTATAACCGTGATAGGGCGTGGTGTTTTTACTGTAAAATGCTGTAGAATCTGTGTAATAACCTCATCGGTTAAACCCCAAACTTCCGAAAGTTCTATATCAGAGACAAAGCCCCCATCATACTTATTACGATACTTCAAAATACGTTCAGAACGTTTCTTGCCCACGCCATATACTTTTTCAAGTTGTTCTTGGGTGGCCATATTTAAGTCTATTTTCTGAGCATAGGTTTTTGGAGTTTTGGATGTAAGATAAGATGGCTTATCCTTTTGAGTTTTAGCCTTGGTAGTATTAACCCAATCGGGGAATTTAAAGTAAGGCGCCATGGTTGCTAATAATGAATCGGAGACTAAAGTGACCTTCTGAAACTCTTGGGCCGAATTCACCCAACGGTCTGTTGCCCTAAATTTATGGAGCCGGTCTATCTCTTCAGTAGCCATTCCTAAAGCATAGCCTTTATAATCGGTAATATAATTAGGGTTGAAAGGGTAGATTTTAGGCTTATTGTTTTCAATTTCCACCTTCCGTAGCGCGTCTATTTCTCGTATAAAGGTTTCTATTTGCTCTGACTGTTCTACTGTCTCACTTTTATGAAAGGGATTCCACCACAACACGGCTTGTAAGCCAACTATAAGGCCTATTAACAACAAAATCCCATTCCGTTGTTGTTTAGAAAACTGGAAATGGGATTTCATTGCAATGAGTTTTGTTTTTTATAGAATCTCGTTTAAATCTTCAGCACCATCTTCAATAGCATCATCTTTAACACTAATAGCTTTATAGTATCTTGATAATTCTTTCTTAATAATTGGAGAAAGAATAATAACACCGATAATATTAGGAACCACCATAGCAAAGATCATCGCATCTGAGAAGTTAATTACTGCACCTAAACTAATAGAAGCACCAACTACGACGAAGAATAAAAATAATATTTTATAAACTAAATCTGTAATTTTTCCTTTTCCAAATAAGAATACCCATCCTTGCATTCCGTAGTAAGACCAAGAAATCATGGTAGAAAAGGCAAATAATATAACGGCAATGGTTAAGACCACAGAGAAGTGAGGAATCACAGTATCAAAAGCAGTGGCTGTAATCTCCACCCCTTCGGTAATCTCTACTCCATATTCCATAAAGCCACCATCGAAATTTGTAATTACAATCACTAAAGCCGTCATTGTACAGATAACAACCGTATCTACGAAAGGCTCTAAAAGTGCCACAATACCTTCTGAAGCCGGATATTTAGTACGAACAGCAGAGTGTGCAATTGCTGCAGACCCTACACCAGCTTCGTTTGAAAAGGCTCCTCTTCGGATTCCCTGAATCATAACTCCTACAAGTCCACCAGCAATTCCTAATCCAGAAAATGCTCCTTCATAGATTAAAGCGAACGCATCATCAATAAGTGAGAAATTTGCACCTAAGATAATTAAAGAAGCTAAAACATAGATTCCAGCCATAAATGGCACTACTTTTTCAGTCACCTTAGCAATACGCTTAATACCACCAATAATAACGATGGCTACTAAAGCTGCCATTACTAATCCGAAATAAAGACCAGCGTTAGAAGCAGGATCTAATTCAAAAAGTTTAACAAACTGTGCAGCGGCTTGATTGGCTTGGAACATGTTTCCACCTCCAAAAGATCCACCGATAACAAAAATGGCAAATAAAACGGCAAGAACTTTACCAAAACCTCCCATTCCTTTAGAACGTAGTCCTTTAGTTAGGTAGTACATTGGTCCACCGTAAACGGTTCCATCTTCACCAACATCTCTATATTTTACACCTAAGGTACATTCAGCAAATTTTGAAGCCATCCCTAATAGACCTGCAACAATCATCCAAAATGTTGCTCCTGGTCCACCAATAGAAAGTGCTACGGCCACACCGGCAATATTTCCAAGTCCTACGGTTGCAGATAAGGCTGCTGTTAAGGCCTGGAAGTGCGACACCTCACCATCGGCCCCTTCATCTTTAATCGTTTCTATAATATCTTCACCTTCATTTGGTGTACTATCACCATATAAAGTATCAGCACCGTGCTTTTCGATATCTTCATATTCACCTTTTACCACTTTAATGGCCATTCTAAATCCTGTAACATTGATGAATTTAAAATAAATGGTAAAAAATAAGGCACCACCGACTAATACGATAAGTACCCAAGGAATTTGATAGGTCTCAGAAAAAGGAATTTCATAAAAAATAGCCTCGACAAACCAACCTGTATAATCTTTGAAAATAACGTCTATTTTCTCTGAAGTTGTCTGTTGTGCAAAGTTTAAAAGCGGTAATATCAACGTAAAAATTGATAGAAGATATTTCTTCATTAGTATATTTATTAGTTAAGTTAAAAGTTTTAAAGTTGACAAGATGCAAAAAAAAATTGAGTCAATAAAGTCTGAACTCATAAAATGAGTGATGGGCCTATGCAATTTTAAACACAGAATTGAGTTTAATGATCTGCTCAGGACGTCCTAAAACGATGATATAGGACCCTGGCACAAGCTTGGTATCCGCCTCAGGATTAACAAGATATTCGCCAGTAATATTTTTAAAACCAATGACAGTACAGCCGGTTTTATTACGCAAATCTAAGTCCTTAATAGTTTTTACATCTTTTGTGTTATAAAGTTGCTCAACTTGAACTTCTGCCATATTTACATTGCGTTCCCCTACAATACTAAGGTTATCTATAAACTCAATAAGATCTGGAGTCACGACTAAAGAGGCCATATGATCGCCTCCAATTCTATCGGGAAGAATAACATTGTTAGCGCCTGCTAATTTTAATTTACTATAAGAGGTTTCTTCGGAAGCACGACTTATAATATTGAGTTTAGCATTGATTTGGCGTGCCGATAAAACCACAAACAAATTATCGGCATCACTAGGTAATGCTGTAATTAAAGTTGCCGCTCTGGAAATTCCGGCTTCAAGAAGAATTTCGTCATCATTGGCGTTTCCTAAAACAAATGGGAGATCTTCATCTTGAAATTTATCGAGAACCTCCTTATCTTGTTCAATAATAACAAACGGCTTGTTATAAGACTGTAATTTCTTGGCCGCCTGCTTCCCATTTCTTCCAAAACCACATATAATAATGTGATTAGACATTTCTTCAATTTTCTTTAGCATCTTCCGTTGTTTTATATCCTCAAGATTATTTCGGTTTAAAATATATTCGGTTATAATAGAAATCGCATACCCTACAATGACAACACTTGTTAAGATTAAAAATATAGTAAAAACTTTAGAGGGCGTATCTAAGGGGTTTACTTCTGCAAAACCTACAGTAGTAACGGTAATCACCGTCATGTAAAATGCATCTAACCAAACATACCCTGCAATAAACCGATAACCTAAAACACCAATACACAGCAAAATGCCTAGGAGGAGTATTGCCGTATAGATTTTAGATCTATAAAGTTTTAAAAGGGGATTCTTCATATTTATAAGTCAAAAACTGAGGAGCGTTTTGTATAAATAATATCTTTAATACGCATCCAAAACGCTAAAAACAGATATAAGGCAAAACCGAATCCTACGGTTACAAACGTGAGATACATAAAGGATGTTCTTACTATTTTTGCCCTAATCCCTAAGCGATCGGCGATACGTTGACACACGTAATAGCCACGTTTTTGGAAATATAATAAAAGTGCGTAGAACCAATTCATGTCGCAATTTACTTATTTTTTTACGATTAGACTATTACCAATAGCACAGTGCAAACATCTATTTTTATCACAGTACTCCTGTTTTAACTGTAATAAGGCTTGAGAACTTAAGGCATTTCTTTCTATTGATTTCAGTTCTAAAAACTTACTGACAATACTGTTGTTTTCTAATTTTAAAGCTTTAATGAGCGTAAACAACTCCTCATCCGTCGCTTTACCTTGAGCTTTCGCATAGCTAAACTTAAGCGGTATTATAGTATTTATAATCAAGAGATCTATAAACGATTTTGTCATTGATTTTTTAGACACTTTAGAGGCCGTACTAAAAGTGTAATGGGTTCTCCAGAATTGCGATACGCCTTTATTAAAAAACTCGTAATAGGCTTCTAAGGTTTTTAAGCTGATAATTTTAGAAACTAAGTGCGGCTCTAAGGTATAGAGATTTGCAAATTGCGACAGCCTAATGGTTGGAAAATTAGGAGGTCTTAACCTGAAAAACTGTGCTGGAACAACATTGCTATTATCAATATTAAATTTTTGTTTGAGATAGCCGTACTTCTCTTGAAGGTCTGTAAAATAAGGTTCTTCGATATCATTACGTTCTAATAAACCGGCTTGACCAAATAATAAGGCTTCTACATTATGAATTTTATCGAGTAATTTTCTAAATACGGCATAGTCAAAGGAACTTGCAATGCTTAAAAAAGAGGGACCATTGACTTTTAACCCAAAATTCTTCAATAGCATTTTGAACAAAACCGCTTCCCAATTATTTTGAGAAACCATCAATAAGCTGTTTATGGTTTCAGATTTTTGTTCTAAGCGTTCTATATAGAGACGCTCTAACCAATTATTAAGAAGAAAATCATCGGTCTCTCCAAACCGCGATTCACAATTAATCCAAGTTTTAGATTTTAAAAGTTTTTTATAATTAGTGCTGTAGCGTTGATCGACGTAATGTTTTAGCTCTAAGGTTGGAATCACGGAGTTATCTTTCCTAAAGATGTCGGCATCGTGCTCCCAAACCACATGAAGAATAACGTTATCATAAGCCTTATCCGTTTCGTGATGGTGCACATACCAATCTGAAGACTTTACATGAATCTCTACATTGCCCGCCCAATGTTGTTCTGCAATAACAAGCTGCGCATTGAAAAAATCAGGACCTGAATTATGATTATGCTGCCCCAAGTTTACAATCCGAATCGCCTCTTTCTGAGTGGTTTTTAGCACCCCCGATTTAAAGGCTTTATGTTTCCATATATAATGAAGGAAATCTTCTTGCATCCTCTAAAGTAAAGATTTGCCTTTAAAAA
Organism: Winogradskyella rapida; assembly: GCF_042675845.1. NCBI lineage: Bacteria > Pseudomonadati > Bacteroidota > Flavobacteriia > Flavobacteriales > Flavobacteriaceae > Winogradskyella > Winogradskyella rapida. The sequence goes on from NZ_JBHTKM010000063.1 coordinate 1,019,245, forward strand.
TGTTTTATTTTTTTAGAAAAATGCGGATTGTATTCAGGCTAAATGCCACATCAGGGCGTCTAAAACAAAAAATCCTGAGCGATGCTCAGGATTTTTAAGTCTATTATATGCTTATCCTTTTATAGGACAATATGATTTAATCGATGTAGCCCATGTCTCTCATCCATTCGTCATTGTACATTTTCCCTACATAACGACTTCCATGATCATGAAATAAAACCACAACAACATCATCGGGTTTAAATTGATCTTTTAATTGCAACACGCCTTTAATTGCTGAACCTGCTGAATTCCCTAAGAACATCCCTTCTTCCTTACTTAGACGTTGTGTATATACACAAGCATCTTTATCTGTCACCTTAGTAAATCCATCAATAATATCGAAATCTACATTTTTAGGTAAAATATCTTCACCGATACCTTCAGTCACATAAGGATAGATTTCATTTTCATCAAACTCTCCGGTCTCATGGTATTTTTTAAACACCGATCCATAAGTATCGACACCCCAAACTTTGATATTAGGGTTTTGTTCTTTTAAATATTTTCCAACACCACTAATCGTTCCTCCGGTCCCTACACCTACAACAAAATGTGTAATTTTACCATCGGTTTGTTTCCAAATTTCAGGTCCTGTGCTTAAGTAATGTGCTTTAGTATTACTTGGATTATCATATTGGTTAACATACCAAGAATTAGGAGTTTCTTCTCCTAAACGTTTAGACACTGAATAGTAACTACGAGGGTCTTCTGGTTCTACCGCTGTTGGACAAACCACAACTTCTGCCCCTACAGCTTTAAGAATATCTATCTTTTCTTTAGACTGCTTATCGGCCATAACAAAGATACATTTGTACCCTTTAATAATTGCCGCTAAGGCTAAGCCCATTCCAGTATTTCCTGAGGTCCCTTCAATGATAGTTCCTCCTGGTTTTAATCGCCCGTCTGCCTCAGCATCTTCAATCATTTGTAAAGCCATTCTATCCTTTACAGAGTTTCCGGGGTTAAAAGTCTCATATTTAGCAAGTACTAAACAAGGTAAATCCTCCACTAGTTTATTCATCTTAACTAAAGGGGTATTTCCTATTGTACCTAATATATTTTCTACGTAATCCATAATATTATTTTCGAGGTGCAAAAATAAGTGAAATATTAGAAGTAGAAAGTATAAACTTAGAGTATTACCGCTTCGTCTTTAATAAGAAAAAAAGACCTATAAATACAGCTTATAAAGACACAAATTCTGAATAAAATAACGCAGGCAAATATTCGGTTTAATCGAAACGAATGGCTTTAACGGGAGAAATTTTAGAGATGATTACCGACGGAATTAACAACATTAATAAACAAGCTACGAACGTCCCTAAATTGAGAAGCATAATATAATCCCAACTGATATAAACCGGAGCATTATTCACGTAATAGGTATCGGGATTTAAAGGAAATAACTTAAAATATTTTTGTGCAAATAACAGACCTAAACCAATACTATTACCCCATAACAGACCTAAACCTACAAGGTAAGAAGCGTTATAGAGAAACACTTTTCTTATAGACCAATTAGAACTTCCTAAGGCTTTTAGAATTCCGATCATCTGTGTACGTTCTAGGATTAAAACTAACAAGGCTGTTATCATATTAATCCCCGCTACAATGATCATAATGGCAATAATACCATAGGTATTCTTATCAAAGATTTTAATCCATTCAAATATGGTATAATACTTTCTTGTAATAGAAGTGGCATTCATCATAGACGGCACAGCTTTATAGACCTCTACCGTTTTTTGTTCAATTTTAGAGAAATCGTCTATAAACACTTCAAAATTTCCAATTTGATTGGCTTCCCATTTATTTAGACGTTGAATATGTCTTAAATCTGCAATACAGAATTTCTCATCTAATTCTTGAAATCCTGAATTATAAATTCCCACAATATTAAACCCCATTAATCTAGGCAAACGGTCTATCCGCTCCGTAAATAAGGTTTGCATTTTATCGCCTACTTTAAAATCTAAGCGATTGGCCAAATATTGAGAAATTAAAATCTCTTCATTTCTATTTTTGGTAAAATCGGGTAAACGCCCCTCAATTAAAAACGCTTCAAAATAATCCCATTTATAATCGGCTCCGACACCTTTAACCACAACACCTTCAAAATCGGTTTCAGTTCTAATAACGGCAAATTTTTGAGCCACTCCTTGCACGTGGTTAATCCCCTCAACCTCTGCAAAGTTCGGATAGAATTCTTGATCTATAGAGATGGGTACTTGCGATTCATCTGAAGAATTATTATCATAATTAGTAATTTCTATATGCCCATTAAAAGCAACAACTTTATCTCTAATTTTTTGCTGTAAGCCCAAACCGGTGGCTATCGCAATAAGCATTACAATCATTCCAATAGCAATTGCCGCGATACCAATTTTAATAATTGGTGCCGAAACACTACTTTTATACGTTTTATTGCCAATAATGCGTTTTGCTATAAATAACTCAAAATTCAAACTTATATATGCTTTTAAAGGTTTTCAAAAATACAGTTTTATTCTCTATAATAATATCCATTTCATTGGTAACATTTTCTTGTGGACAGCGCACCGAACAAGCCCGTAATAATGTACTTAAAGATACCTTAGCGTTAAATGATGCTCCGAGTGCAAACAAGACCTTACTTAGCGAAAATAAAAACCTCAACGTAGGAGCGAATAAAACGCAGGACTACCTCCCGCTATTGCAAGGCAAACGTGTGGGTATTGTTGCCAACCAAACCAGTGTTATTTTTAAAACCAAACGCTCTAAAGCTTCTTTATTAAACTATACCCATCTTGTAGATTCTTTAATAGCCATGAATGTTGATGTAAAAAAAGTATTTGCACCAGAACATGGTTTTAGAGGGGTCGCCGATGCTGGAGAAGTTGTTAAAGATGGCCTAGACACTAAAACAGGACTTCCTATCATTTCCCTCTATGGAAAAAATAAAAAGCCCACTGCTGAACAATTAAAAGGTTTAGATCTTGTCGTTTTTGATATACAAGATGTAGGGGCTCGCTTCTACACATACATTTCAAGTTTACATTATGTAATGGAAGCCTGTGCCGAACAAAACATTCCGGTGTTGGTATTAGACCGTCCTAATCCTAATGGACATTATATTGATGGACCTATTTTAGAAAAAGCGCATAAAAGCTTTGTGGGCATGCACCCTATTCCGGTGGTTCACGGGATGACTATTGGCGAATATGCCCAAATGATTAATGGCGAACACTGGCTAACAAACGGAATACAATGCCAACTCACGGTAATTACTGTAGACCATTACAACCACCAACTCCCATATGAGCTTCCTATAAATCCATCGCCAAACCTTCCTAATGCTAAAGCTATAAACCTCTACCCAAGTTTATGTTTTTTTGAAGGCACCCCAATTAGTGTAGGTCGAGGTACTCATAAACAGTTTCAAGTTATCGGCTCGCCAAAATTTAAAAATGAAGGATTTCCTTTTCAATTTACACCAACTGCCAATGCTGGAGCGAAATATCCTAAGCACGACGGTGAAATCTGTTACGGTTATGACCTGTCTGAATTTAAAACTTTAGATGGTTTGCATTTAGAATGGTTAATTGATTTCTACAACAAAAGCCAAACTTTAAATTCTGAAACGTCATTTTTTACGGATTTCTTCACGCTACTTGCCGGTACTCAATCCTTAGAAAAGCAAATTGTGGCAGGATGGTCTGAAAAAGAGATTAGAGCTAGTTGGAAAGCAGGACTCGCTGCCTACAGCAAAACAAGAGCGCAATACCTTTTATACCCTTAATCGTTCTATTGGCTGAGAGTCTCTTTAGATTGAAGTAAATTGATGAGCACATCGGGATAATCTGTTATAATGCCATCCACTTGATAGGCCTGCATTTGGGCCATATCTGCTTTAATGTTCACCGTCCAAGGAATTACCTTATATCCTTGACTTTGATAGGCCGAAACATTTTCCGCTGAAAGCAACTTAAAATATGGGCTTATAATTTCAGGGTGAAATGTGAGCTGTTCTAATTTTGTGTCGATGTCCTCCTTACCATCGACTAAAAGGGCCATAGGCATATGAGGAGACTGAACTTTAACGGCTTCTAAAATAGCAGTATCGAAAGATTGTAAATTTACCCGATTTTCCATTTGATGTGCTTCAATCACCTCTAAAACCAAAGCGACGTAAGCTTTGGGTTGCGGTGTAAACACATCGTAATAACTCGGAGCCGATTTAATTTCAATATTAACCTTAACGCTTGAAGCTTTCGCCTTTATAAGCTCAAAAACTTCTGAAAGTAAAGGTTTATACGTTTTAAACTTTTCTTGATTAGGATAAGTAGGATGCAATTTGGTTCCGCAGTCAAAAGCCTTTATCTGCTTATAATCCATTTCATATAAATTATAATCCGCTTTAGAGTCCTCAGGAAGTTCCATGCCTTCAGGACTTAGACAAATAACAGGATTCATATAAGGCTCATGTGAAACGACCACTTTACGATCTTTAGAAATTACAATATCTAATTCTAAGGTTTCTACCCCAAGATCTATAGCCGTTGTAAAGGCCTCTAAGGTATTTTCGGGCATTAACCCTCTACATCCACGATGTCCTTGAACATCAATATTTTTTTCTGAATTACATCCCATCATAAGACCTATACTTAAAAAACTAATTATGAATTTTTGAAGACAATGTTGATTTTTCATAGCGTTGAAACGGTTGTTTTAGCAAATCTTTGATATTACTATTTTTAACTTCATCGGGAAATACATCCACACCATAAACCAATTTTTCACGATCTAAATAACGATAGGTCCCGAATAGGCGATCCCAAAAACTAAAAATATTACCAAAATTAGAATCGGTATAAGGCAACCTATAATGATGGTGAATTTTATGCATGTCTGGCGAGACAATAACATAACTCAAAATCTTATCCAAGCGCTTAGGCATTTTGATATTAGCATGAGTAAATTGCGTAAAAATCAAGGACAACGCCTGATAGATCATAATTATAGCAATAGGAGTTCCCACTAAAAAAACACCTAATAAAGTAAAGAAGAAACGAATAAAACTTTCTATGGGATGATGCCTGTTGGCTGTGGTGGTATCGACGTTATGATCGGTATGATGCACCAAATGGACCATCCAGAGAGGTTTTACTTTATGTTCTACATAGTGTGCTAAATAGGCTCCGAAAAAATCTAAAAGAACCACACCCAAAAACACATATAAGCCCAAAGGCAATTTTGGTAACCAATTTATAATTCCGAAGTTATGAACCACAACCCAATCTGAAACGCGCAATAATAAAAAGGCCAAGGCAAAATTTATGACAACCGTTGTTAGGGTAAAAAACAAGTTAGGAATAGCATGCTTCCATTTTTTGTACTTAAATTTAAATAAGGGCAAACCGCCTTCTAACAACCAAAAAAAAGTAAGCCCTCCTACCAAAATGAGACTTCGGTGCGAAGAAGGAATGGTGTTAAAGTAAGAGACGATGTTTTCCAAAAAACTTATTTATAGAGGTTAATAAGGACCTGTGCTTTCTTCAAATTTACTGAAGATAGTTTAGATTTCCACGTCATAACCTCTTTTTGATTGCCTAAAATACGATGTGTGGTATAATATAAAAATGCCAAAAAGCCCTGATTACTTGCGTGTTCTTCGTCAATTTCTAAACGGTTTAACAGACGCAAGGCTTTTCTAGGACGGTTTAAAATTATATATTGCTGTATACTTAATAGGGCAACACGTTGCGATAACATCGCCTTATCTTCTGCCGTGACCTCCTCTATAAATTGTGAGGCTTCCTCGAGATAAAGCAATCCTAAATCCACCATATTTTCACGAATGGCTTCTTTTACATACGGTGAAAAATCGAAATATTTTGAGGCCAAGTAATAGGCAGAATAAAAATCTTTTTTCTCTTTGTATTCTTTCAATTCTAGGGCAAAAAACTCGGTATTAATGCCATAATTCTGAATTAACGTTGTGATGTTTTGGTAGCCCTCTGCAGTATGCTTAACATTTAAAATATGGCCATGAACATCCATTATTTTAATACTATCGTCATTAAACTTATCAATATATTCCTGCGATTGCTTCTCCTTAATCTCTAAATACAAACTTTCGTAGGCCAATTCATTTACAATAACGGGCACAAAATACTTCCATATTAAAGGACTTACTTCTTCGTTTTCAAATAAATTTTCAATCAGAATGGTATAACCATTTTCATCATTCACCAAAACATGATAGGGATATTTTGTGGTATCTTCCCAAACCATCAGTACCATTTTATTTTGGGTCAGTGCCAAATCTTGCGCTAAATCTAAATTTGTCATCCACGGTTGAGCGGACGACCATTGAAATGTTAAAACTAAAATTAATACAATTGTAATTTGATATCTCATAGATTTTAAATTTTGTTAATAGTCACAATTATCATTCCTAAGCTATGCTTATTATTTAGGAATTCTCTTTTTCATGGCTTCAACAATATTGTAGGCTGCAGGACAAATCGCTACATTCTTCAAGGTTAAGTTAGAAATCTGCTGAAACTTTTTACGGTCGGTATGCGGAAACTCACTACAGGCTTTAGGACGCACGTCGTAGATAGAGCAGTAATTATCTGCCCCTAAAAATGTACACGGTACGGATTGCAACACATAATCATTTTCTTCATCGAGACGCAGGTAAGTTTCTATAAACTGTTGTTCTTTCATTCTAAAGAACTTGGCGATACGCTGAATATCTTTAGGCGTAAATAAAGGCCCTGTTGTTTTACAACAATTTGCACAGGCTAAACAATCGGTACGTTCAAACTCTTCTTCATGCAGTTCTTGCATAATATAATCTAACTGCTTGGGAGGTTTCTTTTTTAACTTTGTAAAAAAGGTTTTGTTCTCCTTATGTTTATCTTTGGCCCACTTTGGAAGGTTATTAATCTGATCTTGCATAGCACAAATTTAAGTAAAGTTCACGACTCAGTTTCGAGAAAAGCAAAATCGCGCGTTAAGTTTTAGACCGTCTTAATTATGAAAGATATTTTTGGCCAAGCCTTATTAGATTATCAAAATGGAAATTACTCTGAAGATCTTATGACCTCCACGAATATTTCTGATAAGGACGAGTTACCGCTCCCCTATTTATTTAGAAGTTATGCTGAAATGCCAGCCTTAGAGCAAGAAGCCTTAAAGTTAAGTCGGGGGAAAATTTTAGATGTAGGTTGTGGTTCTGGTAGTCACAGCTTATGGTTACAAGACCAAGGCAAAACGGTGAAAGCCATTGACAGTTCTAAAGGCGCTGTTGAAGTTGCACAGCAACGTGGTGTAATTAATGCGGAATTAAAACCGCTTTTAGAGGAAACCGAAAAATTTGATACAATTCTTTTACTTATGAATGGTACTGGGATTTTTCAAGAACTCTCTAAAGTTTCCCAATATTTAGACCATTTAAAAACGCTACTTCAGACGGACGGACAAATTTTAATGGACTCCTCTGACATCTCCTATATGTATGAAGATGAAGATGGCGGTATGTGGCTAGATCTTAATCAGGGTTATCCTGGTGAACTAGACTATTACCTATCTTACAAAGGTATTGAGGAAACGCCGATGAAATGGTTATACCTCGATTTTGAAACCTTAAAAACAGCATGCTTAACCGTAGGCTTACAATGCGAAAAAATTAAGGAAGGCGAACACTATGATTACTTAGCTCGGATTTCTAAATAAAACCGTGGCCTTAAATTTTCTTTTAAGGCCGCCATCTACCATATTTTCAAACCAAAAATTAAGGTCTACTTGATAGTCGTTTAGCATAGTATTAAAATTCAGCCCCCAAAGTTTTAAGATTGCACTTCACCGCCAACGACTGTTTTTAAGACTTTAATATTAGGAATTTCTTGAGCATCCACCGTCATGATATCTTTATCTAGAATAATGAAATCCGCAAATTTCCCTACTTCTAGACTTCCTTTTTCATTTTCTTCAAAATTAGAATAAGCCGCCCAAATGGTCATTCCTCTTAAGGTTTCTTCTCTACTAAGCGCATTTTCTTTTTGAAAGCCCCCTTCCGGATACTGCTCTAAATCTTGCCTCGAAACGGCCGCATAGAAACTTAAAAACGGACTCACTTTTTCCACCGGAAAATCGGTACCAATAGCCACTTTTCCGTAGGCATCTAACAATTGTTTATACGCATAAGCGCCTTTTAGGCGTTCTTCACCTACGCGATCTTCAGCCCAATACATATCGCTAGTTGCATGCGTTGGCTGTACAGAAGGAAAGATATTCTTGTATAATGTAAAATCTTCAGGAGATACAATTTGTGCATGTTCTACACGCCAACGTCTATCGGTTTGACCGGCTAAGGCTTTTTCATAGGTTTGTAATACGGCATGGTTGGCAGAATCGCCAATAGCATGGGTATTCATTTGGAATTCAGAATCCGCAATACGTTTTGCCGCCGCCGTCATGGTTTCTAAGTCGGTAACAAGTAAACCTAAATGTTCGGGTTTGTCTGAATACGGCTCTCTTAACATGGCACCTCTTGATCCTAAAGCTCCATCAGCATAAAACTTAAAGGAACGCACATTGAGATAATCCGTTTTTGTAATCCCTTTGTTAAGATAGTAGTCTAAATTCTCTTCGGTATGCGAGACCATAGCATAGATACGCATTTTAAGTGCTCCAGATTTCTGTAAACTATCGATAACCTCAATAGCTTCTTTGCCTAATCCGGCATCATCTACAGTAGTTAACCCTAAATCAAAACACAATTTTTGAGCTTCCAATAAGGCCGTGGTCATCTCTGATTTTGTAGGCTTTGGCCAATGATCCATAACTAAACGTTCTGCATTATCAATAAGAACACCTGTTAATTCTCCATTTTCAACAACCACTTCTCCTCCTTCAATTTTACTATCTACAGTAACCTTGCCTAGGTCTAAGGCCGCTTGATTGGCTAAAATAGCATGGCCATCAATACGCGTTAAAGCTATTGGCGTGTTAGGGTAGAGTTTATCTAATAAATTCTTGTTCGGGAATTCCTTAATCTCCCAATCGTTTTGGTCCCAACCACGACCTAAAATATAGTCTTTATGATGTGTATTCTGAAAATCTAAAACACGTTTCATCATATCTTCAAAACTTGTTGTTCCGAATAAATTAACGGTTTGCTGATTAAAACCTAAGCCTAGAAAGTGACAATGTGCATCGATAAGTCCAGGAACAACAGTTTGCCCTTCAGCATTAATAGTATCTGCTGCTGTATACTTTGCTTCTATCTCCGAAGCGCTTCCTACAGCAATGATCTTACCGTCTTTAACAGCAAAGGCTTCCGCTTTACTAAAAGCGTCATCAACGGTATAAATATTGGCGTTGGTTACCATTAAATCGACGTTTTCCTTAGCGGGTTCACAAGACACAAACAAAAATACCGCGCAGTACATAAGGGCTTGCAGACTTAATATTAAACCTCTTAAGGCGGAAGGGGAATGCTTAAATTTCATCGTATTGGTTTTGGTAGTATGTAAAAATAAGAAAAGCGCTCCAAATTGGAACGCTTTTGTTGTATAAGCTGTTTAAGAAGGCTTCTATACTAAGCCCCCCTACTTTCATTGTACTTAGAAATCAAACTGATATGTAGCTCCGGCAAGTACTTGAATACCTTGAACCGGATAATTTAACCAACGCTCATAATTCTGACTCGCTAAATTATTCGCTTTTGCAAAAATTGAAAGTTGATCGTTCACTTTATATCCTAGATGTACGTTGGCATCAAAATAACTATCTAAGCTCACCGTTTCTGAAGATAAGATCGAGGCATCAAACTCATCATAAAAGGTCATTTGGTCTTTACGTTCTCCTACAAAAAATAAACTTCCGCCAGCATACCATTGTTCTGAAATTTGGTAATCAAAGAATATAGATGCTGTGAGGTCTGGTAAATTCCAGGCTTCAGCTTCATTATCGGTACTGTATCCATAATAAGCTCCTTTTAAACCTAAAGTAAAGTTTCTATTAAGGTCTACATTCAGTTCTCCTTCTACTGAAAATGTGGTCACGTCATCATAAGCAACAGCAAAAGAATTTCCATATTCGTACTCTGATAACGGCACATTTGGCACTTCATTAGATTTAAATAAAGTCTTATTTTTTTCAGACGTATAATTTCCTTTTAAACTATAACCAATATCACTAGAGAGTTTACCTTTTACCCCTACAAATGTATGATACTGCTGATCGGTAGGTGTTACCAATAAAGTTGGAGACACAAACGGATTTTCATTCACAAAATCATAGTAAGAGTTCTGAATAAGATCCCCTTTAAGTCCACCAAAAGCAATTAAAATCTCATCAACTAAACGGTAAGACGCTTCAATATTTGGATAGATATAGAACTTATTTTCGCTAAACTCGGTATCATTAAGATAGGCTAATTTTACACCTAAATCTAGGGTTAACTCATCTCGCACTAATTGATACGAAGGCGCAAAGGCCAAAGTAATGTTTCCGTAATTAATAGCATCAAGATTGAAATAACCGCTATCAAAACTCCCGCTAATATAATCCACACTTAATTCAGATTTAATCAGTGCATCTCTTAGCACAACATCAAAACCAGTTTTAGCAACCAATCTATTTTCACCCGAATCTTGACTATCTCCAAAATTTCTAAAACGAAGACTAGCATCTTTCACCAAGGCATCTTCAAAATCAATTTTTCCACCAAGATTAAGGTCGGTATAAGCTTGGCCAGGATCAACGCCATCAAGATCTGAAGACTCGTAATATCCTTTTGGCACGCCGTACCAATTATAGGTCTTTAGGTTAAAGCCTCCATCAACTTGCCAAGTAAAATCTCTATCGCTCTTTTTATAGTAGGCATTCAGTTTTGTATCTGAAAAATCATCATCTAACTCTACACCATCAATACCACCTTGTGATGAATGATGACTTAAATAGCCCCCAATAGTTTCACCTCTACTCAGCTCATGATTAAGGTAAACTTCTCCTAAAATAGTGGTATAGGTTCCCACACCTAGAGAAGCATAATTATCGTATAATTTTATGGCTTTTGCTTTATCTACAGTTGCTGCCTTACCTTTAGCCGGTGTAAAAGTTGACGCCACAGGAATTGAAAATATATTGTATTTAATGGCTTTCTTTTCTACAACATCACCGTCATTTAACATAGGACGGTCTTTAACCTTAAAAGCATCTGAAATAGTAGGCGTATACGGTCTAATAACATTTACCGTCTGCTCTCCAAGGGTATCTTTACTACGTTCTTGAGCGAAACTCAAGCTTATACTCAAGGTCAATATTGATAATATTAAATATTTAATTTTCATTATTAAAATATTAGTATTTGAATTTTTACGATTAACTCTTCGAAGCTTTTTAAGGCTCTTCCGTTTCTACAGAAGAATTGGTTTTAGCTTCCTCCGCTTTTATTTTGTTTAACTCCGTTTGTGCTTCTTCCACCACTTCTGTAAAATCTGAGAAATTACTGATTACACTTTCTAAAATATAAGTGGCTTGGAACGCATCATTTAGCGCATAGAAGTTCTTAGCCATAACCACTAAGCCTTTTGCACTAAACAATTTATAACTCCCGTAATCTTGCACTAATTTTTGAAGCGTCGCATTAGAGGTTTCAAAATCGCCTGCTTTATTTTCAAAATAACCTTTGTAATAAAAAGCTTCGGCAGCAACACTTCCGGTAGCAATTTTCTCAACTTCAGCATAGGCTAGTTTAGCTTTTTGCTCATCACCAATTTTAATAGCCGATCTTGCAATAATGAGTTTTGCATCACTTTGCACCTTATTATCTAACTTAGCGTTGCTCAATACTTTTTCGGCATATGCCTCTGCTTTGGCAAAGTCTTCAGTTTGGTAATACGCATTCATTAAGTTAGACTGCGCGTAAATAACATTCTGCGGATAGTCTGCTTCAACCTCTAAGCGTTTGAGTTCAGGGATGGCCTTAGACCATTGCGACTGACTTAGGTAAATTTCACATAATTTTACCGTCGCCTGTTCTGAAAATTCTGATTTAGGTGACTCCACCACCGCTAAATAATGCGGTTGCGCATTCTCTAACAAGTCTTTTTTGTAATACAACTGCGCCAAGTAGAAATGCGCTTTTAAATTGTTGATTCCCTTAGGAAACTCATTTAAATATTTATTGAATTGACGAATAGCCCTATCCGTGTCATTATCTAAATACGGTTTTTCTGCTGCTAAATAGGTGGTATTATCAAGATCAACATCGGTAACCTCAACATAATCTAGAGTTCTTACCCAATTAGCATACGCTTCCACACGTCCTAAATCGATATAAATTAAACGTACGGTGGCCACAGCCTGAACGGCTTCTCCAGAACCTGGAAAATCTGTCGCTACTTTTTTAAATTTTGTTAAAGCTTTTGAGTTATCATTCGCATTGTAATACACCAAACCTTGACGCAATAAGGATTTAGACGTAAAAGCACCTTTTGGATATTCCGAATTTAAACGATTATACATCGCCATGGCTTTATCCGTGGCACTAGCTTTGACGTAAGAATTGGCCAACTCATACATCGCGTCATCGCGTAAGGCCGATTTTTTATAGCTGTTAATAAAGGCATTCAATTCGGCAATTTTTTCAGTACCCTTCCCTAGATAACCTAAACTCATCGCCTTCTGAAAAGCTGCATAATCTGTTTCAATTTCATTAATTTGAATAGCTTTTCCGTAGGCCTCAATCGCTTTATCATACTGACTAGACACAAAATAACCATCAGCCAATCTTAAATACGCATCATTTTGACGTAGTTTATCGTCTGACCTCTTGCTTAGGAATTTTTCAAAATACAGTGAAGCGTTGCTATAGTCTTTCAACTTAAAATAAGTGTAAGCTAAATTATAATTCAGGTTGGCGTTTTCTGATAAACTTTCAATACCCGTAAAACCTGCAAACTGCTTAAAATCGATTAAAGCCTCCTTGTAGTTACTTAAATTGTAGAGTGTTTCACCCTTCCAAAATGTTGCTCTTGCTACAAAATCTGAATCTATAGGTTCTTTTAAAGAGCCTTTAAATAAGTCTAAAGCGTCATTGTACTCATTTTCATTATACAATTCTACAGCTCTAAAAAAGGCCACTTTTTGGTAAGCCGACTTATTCTCAAAACTATTTTTCCCTTTTAAAAGCTCTAGCGCCTCTTTATAATTTTTTGAAGTGATATAAGAATCGATTAACAAGGTTTCTACTTCATCCTTGTAATTAGTATCAGGATACTGCTCTAAATAAGCATTTAAAACCTGAGGTACGGACTGGTAAGGATTACCAATATCATAACTGATCTTAGCATAGTTAAGCCAAGCATCTTCTTGAATTTTTAAATCGAAATCCATTTGAGACGCATTTCTAAATGCATTTAAAGCCTCTTGCTTTTTCTCTAGGTTAATATAACTTTCTCCTAGATGGTAATACGCATTTTGGGCTACGGCATTTTTTCCTCCGATAATTTTATTAAATTCTGAAATGGCACTTTCAAAATCATTCTGCTTGTAATAGGCATAGCCTAATTGGTAGTAATCCGTATTGTTCCATTTACGGTCTTTCCCTTTGTAATCTTTTAGAAACGGAATCGCTTCATCGTACTGTTCTAAGTTAAAATAACTCTCCCCTATAATTTTAGACAATTCCGATCTTTCAGACGCATTACTTTTAGGCAGTTGCTCTGTAGCAAGTGCTATGGCTTTTTCAAACTTCCCTAACTTAAAGTTTAAATCGGCCTGATAATAAGACAACTTTTCTTTGTACTTCTCATTATCACTTACTTGATCAAAATATTCATTAGCCGTATCATAATCATCGCCTTGGTAAGCCATAAACCCAATGTAATATTTGGCTTGCGACCCATATTCTTTAGAACTGATAACACGGTTAAAATATTTAGTGGCTTGCTTTTCATCTTTAGTTGTATAAAGCACATAACCATAATTAAAATTGAAACGCTCCTTTTCTGTTCCTGCAATACTACCCTGATCAACTTTATCGTACCACTTGCGGGCATAAGCGTATTTACCATTATTAAAATAGTAATCCGCGACATCTAAAAAGGCAGTGTTTCTTTTGGTACTAGTAGGATAATCTTCTACAAAAGACGTAATTAAATTATCTGCATTGTTTTGGTTAAGTCTAACCGCACAATTGGCAATATAATACGCACAATCGGATTCAATAGTGGCATCACTAGTGCTGAGTTTAACATCGTCAAACAAAGCTTGAGCTGCCTTAAATTGATTGTTATTATATAAATTTAGTGCTTTTTGGTAATCTTTATAATCATTTGTATAGATGGCAGATTGTTGTGCCATTCCTAGGGATGAAATGATAAGAAAAAGAATGATTAACGGTCTTTTTAAGAACATCATTAGTTATGTGTTTTAGTGATGATTTTATGTCTAGCAAATATAATTGAATACCCTAGCTATAACGACAGAATTTGCTGATAATTATAAACCGGCTTGTAATTTTTTTTAGCTGATTTACGAATTATCACTCCAAATAAAGTGAGCCATACCACTCCCCTCTACCGCTCAATTTTAAGTTTGACGACCGCTAGAATCCTTCTCTGAATTCAGAATTTTAATAAACAAGACCACTCTAAACTAGTGTCATTTGACGAATAAGTTTTATTTTTACATTTCATAATTCGGGGTGCTTTACGAAGCCCTCCAAAGACTCATACGGAAATCTAATAACCTCTGAGACGTTTAAGGCTACGCCACAGATAAAACCGCATCTAATTTTGAATAGAATACAAGAAAAGCTACATACAGATCATAAATTATTATCTATTTATTTTACGGCAGGTTATCCTAATCTTGAGGATACCACCACTATCATTGAACGTTTAGAAGAAAGTGGTGTAGATATGCTAGAAATAGGACTCCCTTTTAGTGATCCTTTGGCCGATGGCCCTACCATACAAGCCAGTTCTACTGAAGCTTTAAAAAACGGCATGACGAGCGAATTGCTATTTGAACAACTGAAAGACATCCGTAAAACGGTTAGTATTCCCTTAATCATTATGGGGTATTTTAATCCTATCTTACAGTATGGTGTTGAAGCCTTTTGTGAAAAATGTAAAGCGGTAGGTATTGATGGACTTATTATACCAGATTTACCTGTTGATGTATATAACGAAACCTATAAAGCTACATTTGAAAAATATGGACTTATCAACGTCTTGTTAATTACACCGCAAACCTCAGACGAGCGTATTCGCTATATTGATTCGGTGTCTAACGGATTTATTTACATGGTGAGTTCAGCAAGTGTTACTGGTGGAAATTCTGGTTTTGGTACTACACAAACTGAATATTTTGAACGTATCGCTAACCTGAATCTCAAGAACCCACAAATTGTAGGGTTTGGAATTTCGGATCAAGAAACTTTTTCTCAGGCTACAAAACATGCTAAAGGAGCTATAATTGGTAGTGCTTTTATAAAGCATTTAAAAACGCATGGTATAACTAAAATTGATGAATTCACCCATAATATAAGACCTGTATCTTAAAGGTTTTTAACGTTTTAAACTTCAACTTTAAGAAATCCTTGTGAGCAAAAACAAAGGCTATTTCTTATCTTCCTGTGAACACAAAAATTAAAATAAATTATGGGAATTATAAAAGACGAAAAAAAGTTTAAACGTAAAACAACACAGAAAAACCCAACCAACTTAACCGCAAACGTCAATCAGACTACGAATACTTTCGACATTGACGAAAAAACGATTAAGAAGCAACAAAATAAAAAATAGTTGTTCAACATAAGTGATTTAAAGTCTATTCATATCTTTGAATAGACTTTTTTATTGTTAACCATGAAACTATTAAACGACTGGAAGCTTATCCTTCTTCTATGTTTTACCCTAGGCCTAGCGCCATTTTTTCCAGAACCACATCTCTTTGGTAAAATCCGATGGATATTAGGTGGTGCTGTAGGCATGGAATTTAAAGATTATTTCGACCTCCTTTTTCACGGCTTTCCCTTTCTATTACTCCTTAGACTCTTGTTTTTTAAAATCGTTAATACAACAACCAAGCCCCCACAACAATAACCAAAACTTAGGCTTAGGCATTAACTTAAAATCCTTATATGAGTGATCATAATTCATATAAAAAAGCCTCAAAAACAGTAGATTCCTACAACTAACACAAACCAACAAAACACTACATAATAGAAAGATACATTAACTATATGAAGAATTTTATTACAAAATAACTGCATATTTAAAGCTAATTTGAAATTAAATTCTATATTTGACGCCATTAACTTAACCCCCTTAAAATTAAAATTATGGAATGGTATTTAAAAGTCGTAAGAGATAATTACGCAAATTTTTCAGGACGTGCTAGACGCCAAGAGTATTGGATGTTTGTTTTGTTTAACCTCATTATTACAATTGCCCTTGCAATCGTTTTTGGAACTCTAGGTGCACTTTTAGATATCCCTGCACTCTTTTCTTTATATGTCATTTATGCGCTTGCTGTAGTAATCCCAAGTTTAGCTGTTGCCGTTAGACGTCTTCACGATGTAGGGAAAAGTGGTTGGTTTTACCTTATTTCTTTAATTCCTTTTATTGGAGGTATCTGGCTTATTATCTTGTTTGCTACAGAAGGAGACCAAGGTGCTAATGCCTATGGACCTGATCCTAAACAAGAAGCACCAAATGCGATCGCTTAACCCATAGAAAGTCTTAAATTTACATTTTTAAAACTTATATTTCATGCCTATTCATATTTTTGAATAGGCATTTTTAATACTTAAACTTTATCCTTTTATGGCCTTAAATATCGTACTCATAGAACCCGAAATACCTAACAACACCGGTAACATTGGACGCTTAGCTTTAGCGAGTGGTTCTAGACTTCACTTGGTAAAACCTTTTGGTTTTGAAATAGATGACAAACGCCTAAAGCGTGCAGGCCTCGATTACTGGCAGCATCTCGATGTTATATATTATGAAAATATTGAAGACTTTTTTTCTAAAAACAACGTCGAAGACATGGTTTTCCTGTCTAGCCATGGCACTACCACACATTGGGATATTAGCTTTAAAGACAATATGTATTTGGTCTTTGGAAAAGAATCTGTTGGCTTACCAAAGTCTTTAATAGAGCAGTATAAGGCGCAACTCTTTAAGATTCCTCTATTCAGTACTAATATTCGAAGTCTTAATTTGGCGAATTCAGTGGGTATTGTGGTTTACGAAGGCTTACGACAACTAAGACCACTTTAAAAATCTTAAATTAAACGTAGAAAACAAGCGATTTCTAAAACGTTTTTGTAACTTTTACACCATTAAACATCAGCAATTTGAGACACTCTAAATCCTATAATTTCTTTTCAGAACTAGGCCAAATATCAGTTGGTATTATATTGGCAAGCGTAGGTTTAAAAGCCTTTTTACTTCCAAATGGTTTTATGGATGGTGGTGTCACCGGAATAGCCTTGTTGGTCAATAGACTGATTGGTTTAGACATTTCTATGCTCTTAGTTATTTTCAGTATTCCTTTCTTAGTTTTAGGGTTCTATACGGTTTCTAAATCCATTGTTGTAAAATCTATCTTAAGCATTATAAGCTTTGCTTTTTTAATTCATTTTGGAGATTACGGAACCATAACCGATGATAAACTGCTAATTTCAATTTTTGGTGGACTCTGTTTAGGCGCTGGAATCGGAATTGCCATAAGAAACGGATCGGTCTTAGATGGCTCCGAAATCTTAGGAATTTATCTCAATGATAAATTTGGATTAAGCATCGGTAAGGTTATCCTTATGTTTAATATTATTCTCTTCAGTATTACCGCTTTGGTGGTCTCTGTAGAAATAGCCCTCTACTCTATATTAACTTATATTGTAACCGCTAAGGTGACCGATTTAACGATTGAAGGTTTTGAAGATTTTATTGGTGTGACTATTGTCTCTAACGACTACGCTAAAATTAAAAAAGCGATTATGATAGAACTCGGTGTAGGTTTAACCACTTATAAAGGTTCTAAAGGCTTTGGAAGCACAGGAGCTCAACAAGATTTCGATATTATTCACACTGTTATTAACCGTATTGATATCAAAAAAATGCATCGTGTTATTGAAGAAATAGACGAAAACGCATTTATCATTGAGTTTGATGTTAATAACGTAAAAGGTGGTGTTTTACGCCATTATCTCGATAAGAAAAAAGGAAAAACTTTAGGGGCTTTATAAGCACTTTTCTTCCGCATTAAAGCTCTTTTATAAAAAGCTTAAACACTAAAATTCAATTAAGAATTTCGCTCTAGATATTTAAGATACATGGCTTCTACTTTGGCTCTTGCCCATGGGGTTCGCCTTAAAAATTTCAAACTAGATTTTACAGAAGGATCATGTGTAAAACAGCGAATATTAATTTGATAACCCATATACTCCCAACCATAGTGAGCTTGCAAATCGTTAATGATCTGCTCTAATTTAATACCATGAAGTGGATTATTGGGTTGTGTAGCCATAATTTAAAGATTCTTGTTTATTTCTGAACACATGATAAAAAACGTAGAAAAAGCCCAAGGTGACAAAAGCCAGCTTTTAGGCTTCAGTTTCTATTAATTCTATAATCTTAGTCGCTTTTTCAAAGTGATCAAGCTGATGGGTTTGTATCCACCAGGTTGCCGCTTCCATTAACAGTTCTGGCTGATCATTTTTATTTTTGAAAAACGCATAAAACGATAAGCCCACATTAGGACCTTTCTGCTGTAATTTCTGATTACAAACCTCTAAAATTTTCGTTTTTAAACCCCGAGTCATGATAAAAAGACCTTAATTCTACTTTACTTTACATGGAGTAATGCCTTACGTCGATTAACTACGGCTATCCGAACGTTTACGACTCTTATTACGGTTGCGGTTGTTTGGTTTATTTTTTTGAGTATTCTTAGCGTTACCACCGCGATTGTTACGTTGGCCTCTATTTCTATTCTGGCCCGGTTTAATCGGTTCTGTAGAAGCGTTAGGATCAGGTTCAAAACCTTCTAAAATTTCAACAGGAATAGATTCTCCTATTAATTTTTCAATTCCTTTTAGGTAGCTTGTTTCATCTGCACTTACTAAAGACATAGCCTGCCCTTCTGCACCAGCTCTACCGGTTCTACCAATTCTATGCACGTAGTCTTCAGCAATATTAGGCAACTCATAATTTACCACGTGTGGTAATAATGGAATATCTAATCCTCTCGCTGCAATATCAGTGGCTACTAAAACTCTAATAGATCCATTTTTAAATCCGGCTAAGGCTTTCGTTCTTGCGCCTTGACTTTTGTTACCATGAATAGCGGCCGCAGTAATCCCGGCACTAATCATTTTTTTACATAAGTTGTTAGCGCCGTGTTTGGTTCTAGTAAACACTAAAACTTGTTTCCAATCACCATCAGAAATTAATTTAATTATTAATCCTGTTTTCTTTCCTTTGGCAACACGGTATACTTTCTGCTCTATAACCTCTACAGCTGTATTTTCTGGTGTAGCTTCAACCTGTACAGGGTTATTAAGAATAGAATAAGCTAATTTTTTAATATCCTTAGAAAAGGTTGCTGAAAACATTAGGTTTTGACGCTTCGCTGGAATCAGTTTCATAACGCGTTCAATATCACGGACAAAGCCCATATCTAACATACGATCAGCCTCATCTAAAACAAATATTTCAACACGTTTTAAGGATAATAACCCTTGACTTTCTAAGTCTAATAAGCGTCCAGGCGTGGCGATTAATACATCTACACCTTGGCTTAACTTATTAACTTGTGGTTTCTGATTTACTCCACCAAAAATCACCGTACTTCTTATATTAAGATGCGTACTATATTCTTTAACATTAGCATGAACTTGAGCCGCTAGTTCGCGTGTTGGCGTTAATACCAAAGCTCTAATTGGACGGTGTCTTTGTTCAGTTCTACTAGACGATAGATTATGAAGCATAGGTAATGTAAAACCTGCTGTTTTACCAGTACCTGTTTGTGCCGAAGCCAAAACATCTTTCCCTTCTAATACAGGAGGAATCGCTTTTGCTTGAATTGGAGATGGAGTTTCGTATCCTTTTTCTTGGATCGCTTTTAGGATAGGCTCAGATAAGCCCAATGATTTAAATGACATAAATAGTGTTTACGAAGCAAACTCTATTAATTTAGGTCACTCCTTTAATTTGGCGCGAAGTTACAGCTATTTTAGGGCTGACTCTACTAAATCGTGTATTATATTATAAATACTACGATTTTCGCCATTGCAAAAACTTTATAAAAGGGTTTGTTTTATGATTTTTAAACCCATGAAGCATGCTACTAAGTAGTAAAAGGACAGCTCCTATATAGGCTACTGTTGTAATGGGATTAGACAAATCGCCATTTGCTTTCCCGATACCAATTAAGGCCCAAGCTCCTACTAAAGCAAACTCTCTCATATTACGCTCCCAAGTAATCAAAAGATTTATCGCTATCGCAATACTGATCATAATTAGCGCCCAATGCACGTCTGCAAGTCCCCAACCCGACCAATTTATTTTTACCAAATAAGTAGAAACATTGGCAATACTAGCTACGGTAACCCAACCCGAATAGATAACAAAAGGCCACCAGAGAAAAGCAATAACAGGAAAAGGCTTGTCGTCTAACTCCATTCTGTTGTTCATAACAATCTTTAATAATGAAAACAGTAATAAGAAAATAAAAATGCAAGACAGCCCCGTAAATTCATAAATCCAAGCAAAGACCCATAAACTATTAAAAGCACAAGAGGCTACGAACCACCATCCGGTTTTTAAGATAAAATCATCATTAGCCGTTTTTACAAACAAACCTCTCCCTTGATAGATTACAAATCCTAAAAGCAATATGTAAATAACTCCCCAAATCGCAAAGGTGTAACCCGCGGGCGTGAATAAGGAGCTATAACTTTTGGAGACTTCTCCTATGGTTGTGTCATTTAATGCCCCGGTATTGGAAAGGTAATTAATAAATATGGTAATAATTAAGGCTATGGTATTGCTAATCTGTAAACTCTTTTTCATGCGTTATCTACTTATTGTTTTCGCTTTGGAAAAAATGTATTATAAAATTCACCCTTTGGTTGTATTCTCATAATGGCTCACCTAAGGTGCTTAAAGGTAAAAATTTATAATTGCTGCCATACCTCATTTACTACTGAATTTTAACTCAAATCCACTTTTAAAAAAAACGTAGAGATTAATAAGACGTAATGATTCTCTTATTTTCATAAGACCAGGGGTTATTAACAAACTTATCGGTATGCTTAAAAAAATTCTGAATACTGAAGCATTCTAAAATCGAAGGTATTAAAATCCGGATTCCGAGCCTTAAGCTGTTTGTACAGCGGCATTCTACTAATGGAGATATTCGCCGCCCCAGATACTGAGGTTAAGGAAACCGTTTTTATAGTCCTAACAGTGTTGGCTTCCCGATGACTTTCTTCTGAAGCTTCAGGTAAATTAAAGCGGTGTACCCGAGGCACATCTGGGGCTACAACTTCTAACTTAAGACCATGAGTTTTTAAGTGTTTTCTAAATAAATATTCAGGACCATTTTTAGAATTTCCTCCTGTAAACAAAATGGTATCTACATTAGGAAACTCCCTAAGGTACCCTATAATATTACGGAGCTTAATGGCCTGCATTCCAAGATCGGAAGCATCTATTTTTTCACGTTTAGCACTTTCTACAATATCACAGATTCCTATACGATGTGTTTTTAAATAGGCTTTACGCTGCTCCACGGCTTCAGCAGAATTGTCAAATCGCAAATTAAGCTTATGTATTTTATTTATAAACAGCCATAAGGAGTTATAATAACTTCCGTAGCAAAAATCAACATCGCTCTCAAACAGCATTCCTGTAGAAAATCGTGGCGGCGGTAGCGTTCCTACAATAAGCTTTTGAGTGTCTTTTCTTATAAAGGGTGGATAAGGATGACGATGTATAAACATAAAGTGCTCTAAGTAATTTTATATAATTTATAAAAATAATTTCAATACCAATACTTAAAAAAACATAAACGAAACAGATCCTAGTTATTCATTAGACCGATTCAGACTACCATACGCATTTTCGATTATACTGTTTGCATCACAGCATTCCTCTTCAAGCTCTAATTTCCTTCAATTCATTTTAGACTAATTTCAATAAAGCCTTATAAGTATGGTTAACGCTTAAAATTAAATTGAAAGTGCCACTTTAAGCTATGATTTTGATAGATCAACGCCTATATCTTTCTCGAAGATTGTTTTTTAACAGACCAATAAATCATGGTTCATTATTAATTTACAGTCAATTAAACTCGTGATCAAAACCTAACACTTCAACTCTATTTAGATTTGTTATAAATAATTTGTTTTATAACCATTTCATAAATACTTTTGCCGCCACTAACTATTTATATTAAGTCTAAATAAAATAAAAGATGAAACACATTTTATCCATTGTAATTCTCTTTGTGAGCTTTCAAATGAGTTTTGCTCAGAGCGCTAGCCTCTCAGGAAAAGTGACCGACAATGACCAAACGCCTCTTATTGGAGTGAACGTTATTATTAAAAACAGTACTAAAGGCATACAAACCTATGAGAATGGTACTTTTAAACTTGACAATCTAGCCACGGGATCTTACACCTTATCTATTTCTTATGTCGGATTTAAAACGAAAGAAATTGATTTTAGCCTTAGTGCTGATCAAGATTTAAGTTTAGAAACGATAACTCTTTATGAAGGAAATGAAATCTTAGAAGAAGTGGTTTTAGACGTGAATAGAAAAAACAAATTTTCTAGAAAAACGAGCGCCTATGTTTCTAAAATGCCTTTAAAGAATATTGAGAACTCTCAGGTTTACAATACCATTACTAACCAACTATTGGTATCTCAGTCCGTAAACACCTTTGAAGATGCTTTAAAAAATGCGGCGGGTATCACTAAATTATGGTCCTCTACAGGACGTAGTGGTGATGGCGCAGGGTATTACTCTAGTCGTGGTTTTGCCGTACAACCTCAACTTGTTAATGGTGTTGCCGGTATTACTAATGGTTTTATTAATCCTTCTAATGTAGAACGTGTAGAAGTTATTAAAGGCCCTTCAGGAACATTATTTGGAAGTTCTGTAACTTCTTACGGTGGACTTATTAACATCATTACTAAAAAACCTCATAGCGGAACTGGTGGAGAAATCACTGTTTCTGGAGGATCTTACGATTTTGCTAAACTTAATGCCGATATAAATGTAAGTCCTAGTGATAAATTATCATTTCGTATCAACACAGGTTTTCAGCAAGAACACAGTTTTCAGGATGCTGGCCTAAAAAAATCAGTGTTTATCGCACCTTCATTATCGTACAAAGTAAATAATGATGTTACGCTTAACTTTTCTTATGAAGCCTCTGACAATGAACAAACCAATGAGACGTTTTTATTCTTAAACCGTTATGCACCTTTAGCGTTTAATTCTATTGATGAGTTGGGTTACAATACCGATCTATCGTTCACTAGTAATGACGTTACAATTAGCAACATTACTCAAAATTACCGTGGTGAAGTAGCTTGGAAAATTTCTGACCAATGGTCTTCACAAACTTTAATTTCGGGTGGTTTAGCCAAATCATTAGGGTATTACACTTATTTATGGAACGGTTCTGATGCCTTATTTAACCTATACGCACAAGACACCGATTCTAGAACAAAGACGCTTAACTTACAACAAAATTTTACCGGTATTTTTAACCTTGGCGATTTAGAAAACAAATTGTTAGTCGGTGCAGATTACTTAGACTATAATATTATTGACAATAGCTCTAACTGGGGGTATTTACATACCATTAATATCGATGGTGACTTAGTCTATGGCGAACCTGCTATTAATGAAGAAAACTTAAGTGCGGCGTTATCTGGTTTAGGTTATTTGAATAGTGATATTAGCCAAAACGTTTTTGGTGCTTATGTTTCTGATGTGATTAATATTTTACCATCACTATCTGTAATGGCGAGTGTTCGTTATGACCAATTTGATTACCAAGGAGACCGTAATACAGCTGGAGATGATGATCAAGAATACACTGAATCTACCTTTTCACCTAAATTCGGAATCGTTTACCAACCTATTCTAGATGAGTTATCATTATTTGCAAACTATCAAAATGGTTTCTCTTACCTTAATCCACAATACATCACCGATTTCAATACAGGTGAAGTAACCTTACAATCTTATGACGTAGAGCAAGCTAACCAATTTGAAGTTGGTGCTAAAGCCAATATGTTTAACGGCAAATTAGAGGCCACATTGAGTTACTATAACATCAACGTTGATAATAAGTATTATTGGGCTACCCAAACACAAGATCTAGAAGTCAACAGTCAAGGTATTGAGTTAGAAGTTAACGCTAATCCAATTTCAAACTTAAATATTCACTCCGGATTTAGTTATAATGATTCTGAAATTACAGATTCGCCTTCAGCAACATTTTTAGAAGGAAACCGTTACGGAGAGTCTGGAGCAGAATTTACTTATAACCTTTGGGCTGATTATAAATTCTTTAAAAACTTTGGTATCGGTGCCGGATTTAACGGACAAAGTAAATACGATACCATGGTAGATTACAAAGCCGTAACTGGTAGTTTTGACATCCCTGCTTACACCATTTTCAATGCCTCTATTTATTATGAAACAGACACCTTTAGAGTGAGTGTAAAAGGAAATAACTTAACTGACGAAACTTATTATTCAGGATGGAGTACCGTAACCCCACAACAGCAACGTGTGTTATTAGGGACCTTCTCTTATAAATTCTAAATTAATCATTTCTAGAGAGCAAACTTTATTTTAAGTTTGCTCTCTTTTTAATTAAATCAGCATAATGGCATTAAAAAAATTCATCTTTCAACTGCATAAGATATTGGGCTTAGCTACCGGTATCGTTGTTTTTATTGTTGCTATTACAGGCTGCTGTTGGGCGTTTAGAGAGGAAATTGAAGGCTTGTATGACGACTATAAATACGTTACACCACAAGACGCTCCGCAATTAACGCCTACACAAGCCAAAACCTTTGCTGAAGCCGTATTCCCTAACAATTCTGTACATGGCACGGTATTTAAAGGTCCAAAAGATGCTATTGAAGTTATTTTTTACGATGCCGAACCTGAATTTTATCAGAGTGTATTCCTCAATCCTTATAGCGGTGAAGTCATTCAAGTAGACAACCACCTTACAGGGTTCTTCGCCTTTATTTTAAAAGGACATATGCGCTTATGGCTTCCAAAAGCTATTGGCGAACAATTGGTGGCCGCATCAATCTTAATCTTTATCTTAATTATTATTTCCGGATTTGTGTTATGGTGGCCTAAAAAGCGAAAAAACCTTAAGCAACGTATTACTTTCGATTGGAAAAAATCTACCCGATGGAAACGTAAAAATTTCGACCTTCATACCGTAGTCGGATTTTACATCTGTGCCTTTGCATTAATTATAGCCTTTACCGGATCTGTAATCTCATACAATTGGTTAAAATACGTGGTCTATAAATCTACTGGAGGCGATAAAGTCCCAGCTTTTATTATTCCTAAAAATGAAAGTGAAGCCTTGAATGATCCTGAAACATTACCTATGGATCACCTTATTGTAAAACTGCAAAAAGAATCACCAAATGCCGTAGCTTACGAGCTTCATTATCCTGAAAATAAAGAGGAAAGTATTTATGTTGAAGTTTCAAACAGCGAAGGCTTATATTACGATGCTGATTTTAGATTCTTTGATCAGAATACCCTAGAAGAATTAGAAACTCCTGGAATTTATGGCAAGTATAAGGATGCTAAATTTGCAGATAAGATACTTCGTATGAATTATGATATTCATATTGGTGCTATAGGAGGTCTAGCCGGAAAAATCCTTGCGTTTTTAATCAGTTTAATCACAGCCACCTTACCCGTTACCGGAGTCTTATTATGGTACGGACGTCACTATAAAAAGAAACGAAAATAAAAGCGTAAATACGATCTATTCGATTACAATGTTGCCAATAACCGCACTACCTCAGCAATTGTACTGCCGTATAATTTGCGATTTGGTTTGGTTAAGCTTTTAGATTCTGAAGTCATGTCTTGAAGTAAGGTTTTAGCCTCGTCTATCTTCTGTTGACTTATGTAAAACTTAGCCAATTCTAAACGTTCTGGATAATTAGAAAACGGACGGTCAATGGTTTTCAATTCCGCTTCAGCCGCTTCAGGTTTTCCCAATTCACTTAAGGCTAAACCATAACAAAACTGTTGTTTAGAGCCTTTAAAATCTGTTTTTGTCTTTAAAAATTCAGCCTGCGCCAAAACCTTTTGAAATTCCCCTATCTGAAAATAACACAAAATAAGTTTCTTTCTGGCATAGCTTTCATCTTGCACAGTATCTTCTAGAGTTTTCTCATAGTGCATAATGGCACTGTTATAATCGCCATTGGCGTAATACGCATCTGCTAAATCAATTCTATTGGCATAAGTATCTATAAACTTTAATTGCGCTTCTAAGGTCTTAATTCGTTTTACCGGATTAATTACCGTAGTCGTTTCTTCTTTTATTTGCCCTTGGGTATTACGCCCATTCACCTGTGTAAGGATGTAAATAAGAGACCCAAATGCTGGAATAAAAAACACTACAAAATACCAATAGAATGGTTTTCGGTTTTTATAAGCATGGTAAAAGCAATACACCTGAAGTGCGATAATTAAAAAATAGTACATGCTAAAAAATTAAAGATTGGAATACTAACTATCGTGTAAAGACGAGTTCATTTTCTGAAGATAAGGCCTCACTAAAACCGTAGTTTTCATAATTAAAAGCTTTGATGTCATCTAGCGTTTTAGCATCGGTATCAATGATATAACGCGTCATTAAACCACGTGCTAATTTTGCATAAAAGGCAACAATCTTATAGGTGTCATTTTTAAATTCCTTAAACACAATATTTACAACAGGAACTTTTAGTGCCTTGGTATCAACCGCTTTAAAATACTCGTTACTTGCTAAGTTGATAAAAAGCTCACCCTCTTCCAATTCGTCATTTAAGGCTTGCGTCACTTTTTTCTGCCAAAATCCATAAAGGTTTTTATGCTCGCCTACTGGCATTTTAGTCCCCATTTCTAAACGGTAAGGCTGCACTAAGTCTAAAGGTTTTAAAACACCATATAACCCTGAAAGTATACGTACGGTATCCTCTACCTTATCTAATTTATCTGTAGCAATTGTGTAAGCGTCAATCCCTTTGTAAACATCGCCACTAAAGGCATAAATAGCCGGCCTCGCATTCTCTTTTGTAAAGGGTAAGGTCCATTCTTGGTTACGCTCGTAATTAAGCTGCCCCAAATTATCTGAAATATGCATCAGTTTTGAAAGTTCCTTTGCCGATTTTTCTTTTAGTACCTCATTCAACTCAGCGGCTTCATTTAAAAATTGACCTTCTGTAGTTTTAGAAGTTGGTAATGGCGTTTCGTAGTCTAAGGACTTTGCTGGAGATAATACTAGTTTCATATGTTATAGCCTGTCTATACAGGTTGGGTATTTAATGTTAATTCGATTTCTTTTGTGAGGTAAAAATACAATGTATCCCAAAAAGTTTCAAACAATAAGAAGTACTAATCTAGATATCACTATAAGCATTTTCTATACCCATAAGAACCCAAAAAGTGCTATAAAGCTCCTCATGCCATATCGGCTTAACTCCCCCAATTTCAAATTAAGTAAAATAGAGATTTGTACCGTATATCCTAATTCAACATTTAAAACAACATCGCTCCATATAAGGTAACTTCTAGGAAGCGTAAAACTCTAGCTCAAACCGTTATCCTATAGACTAAGCATCCATATGCTTAGCATAATGACGCCATTTCTCTATACATTGGCTCATATCTTCAGGAATTTCAGATTCAAAAGACATAAACTCATTTGTAGTCGGATGCACAAAGCCTAAGGTCTTAGCGTGTAGGGCTTGTCGTGGTAAAATCTTAAAGCAATTATCAACAAATTGTTTATACTTGGTAAAAGTGGTTCCTTTTAAAATACGTTCCCCGCCATAGCGCTCATCATTAAAAAGCGTGTGTCCAATATGTTTCATATGCACACGGATTTGGTGGGTACGGCCAGTTTCTAACTTACAACTTACCAAAGTAACGTAACCTAAGCGTTCAATCACTTTAAAATGTGTTACCGCTGGTTTCCCTTGCTCCTCTTCATCATCTAAAAACACTGTGTTTTGTAATCTATTTTTAGGATGACGTCCAATATTTCCTTCTATAGTGCCTTCATCTTCTTCAATATTACCCCAAACGATAGCAACGTACTCACGCTCACTCGTTTTTTTAGCAAACTGATTAGACAGATGCGCCATAGCGTGTTCCGTTTTAGCCACAACTAATAATCCACTCGTATCCTTATCGATACGGTGCACTAAACCAGGGCGTTCACTAGAGTTGTTTGGTAAATTTTCAAAATGAAAAATTAAGGCGTTAATAAGCGTTCCTGAATAATTACCATGCCCAGGATGTACGACCATTCCGGCAGGTTTATTCACCACCAATAAATCATCGTCTTCATAAACCACATCAATAGGAATATCTTCAGCGATTAAAAGGTTTTCGTGTGGCGGATGCTCAAACTTTACAGTAATATAATCGTTTGGCTTTACCTTATAATTAGACTTTACAGGCACATCATTTACAAAAATGCTACCGTCTTTAGCCGCCGCTTGAATTTTATTACGCGTCGCGTTTTCTATAAAATTCATTAAGTATTTATCAATACGAAGGGGTTGCTGCCCCGCAACAACTCTAAAAGCATGATGCTCGTATAATTCGTTATCGTTGTCGTCTGAAATATCAGGAATATTTGGCATTATTTAGTATTAAAGTTTACCGTTACCAACCACTAAGTCAATCTTAGAAGTTAAAGGCAACAAGGTGCCAGGTGTTAATGTTTTACCCTCATGAGACATTGAGATTACCCCTTCACCGATGGCGTCTTTGTAGGTTATTTTACCAATAGTAAACTCTAAAGCCTCTAACTGTGGCTTGGCTTGTCTAAAGGTTCGTTTTAAGATATTAGGAACTTCCACTTTACGATATCCAGAAGGATTTAAAATTAAGTAGATCTTTCTATTTTCTTTAACCTGTGCTCCTGCTTTAGGGTTTTGTTCTATAACAGAATACTTTGGGTATTTTGGATTGTAATTTGCAGAGTCTTGGATCTCTAAAGCTAAATCGTGATCTTTAAGTTCAATCCCTACCGTTTTTAAAGATTTTCCTTTTAAATCCGGAACGGTTACAAATTCTCCATGATTAGTGGTTACACTTAACCATTTTAAAACAATAAAACATAAGACCACAACGGCTACAATAGCTAAAGCAATTTGTTTAAAAAATACTTTACTGGTAAGAAACTTTACAAAACTCATAAGCAAATAATTGTTGGCAAAACTAAGAAATAATAACGACACATATATAAAATACGTACGAACAACTGAATTAGTTTATAAAAAATAAATTATACATTTACACTCGTGCTTTTTTAAACTCTACAATGAAGAAAAATATTGCAATTATAATGGGTGGGTATTCTAGTGAATACCAAATTTCTCTTAAAAGTGGTAACGTGGTTTACAAGGCTTTAGACCAGGACCAATACACGGCGTATCGTATCCATATTTTTAAAGATAAATGGGTCTATGTTAATGATTTGGATGAAGAATTTCAGATTGATAAAAATGATTTTTCTGTACAAATAGACGGTTCTAAAATCACTTTCGATTGTGTTTTTAACGCTATCCATGGCGCCCCAGGAGAAGATGGGTATATGCAAGCTTATTTTGAATTGCTCAACCTCCCACAAACCAGTTGCGATATGTACCAAGCGGCATTAACTTTTAATAAACGCGACTTACTTGCCACTCTAAAACCTTACGGCATAAAAACCGCTGAGAGTTATTACCTCAATTTTGGAGATCCTATAGACGAAACAGCCATCATTGCAAAAGTAGGCTTGCCTTGTTTTGTAAAAGCCAATAAAGCTGGGAGTAGCTTCGGAATTTCTAAAGTGTACAAGAAAGAAGATCTACAAGCCGCCATTGACAACTCCTTTAAAGAGGATAATGAAATTATAATAGAACAGTTTCTAGACGGTGTAGAAGTTTCCGTAGGTGTAATTTCTTACCAAGGAGAAACTCGTGTATTGCCAATTACTGAAATTGTTTCTGAAAATGATTTCTTTGATTACGAAGCCAAATATTTAGGGAAGTCGCAAGAAATAACACCAGCAAGAATTTCTGAAGATTATGCCCAAAAAGTGAGTGTGGAAGCCAAAAGGATTTACGAAACTTTAAAAATGAAAGGCTTTTCTAGAAGCGAATTTATTTTTAAAAATGATGAACCGTATTTATTAGAAGTTAATACCGTTCCTGGCTTAACCAACGAGAGTATTCTACCACAGCAAGCCACACAGGCCGGAATAAGTATGAAAGATTTGTTTGCCAATGCCATTGAAGAAGCTATGACAAAATAATGGTTATCTTTGACTTTAAAACTTATCGCTTTTTAAAAGCAGTACAATCTTTTTAGAATGAAACGAGCATTATTTCCAGGATCTTTTGACCCCTTAACCAACGGCCACTACGATATTATTAAACGTGGCATTAAACTTTTTGATGAAGTTATTGTGGCTATCGGTATTAATTCTGATAAAAACTATATGTTTTCATTAGAGGAAAGAAAACGCTTTATTGAAGAGGCTTTTAAAGACGAATCTAAAGTAAAAGTTGTAACCTATAAAGGCTTAACCATAGATTTCTGTAGAGAGATTAATGCCGAATTTATTTTAAGAGGACTGCGTAATCCAGCGGATTTTGAATTTGAAAAAGCGATTGCCCATACCAACAGAAAACTCTCTAAAATTGAAACGGTATTCTTATTAACCTCTTCTAAAACATCCTTTATCTCCTCTTCTATTGTACGCGATGTGCTTAGAAACGACGGTGACTACACGGTGTTAGTCCCAGAAAGTGTACGAGTTAATAAATAAACGAGAAATACTTTAAAAAGAGAGCTTCGGAAATTTTTCTTGAAGCTTTTGAATCTTAGTCTCTAAATTCTGAATAAATTTTTGGTGCGCCTCAGACTCCGCATTAAAAGGTCTGTGTTGTAACCCCTTTTGAATGCTTGCAACAGTTTCTGCTGTTTTTATAGCCTCTTCCGTTAGCCAAACGCTTTTAAATTTCTCCCAAATATAATCGACAGCAAGGGCATTAGGATGAAGCAAATCTCTACCGTAAAACCTGTAATCTCTTAATTCATCCATCATAATTTCAAAAGACGGAAAATAATACTGCTGCGCTCTAGGATCTACCACCTCATGGATGGCAGCAATTAAATGCGATTTACTCTGTGTATTCTCCACAAAACCATCTTTAATATGCCTTACCGGTGATACCGTAAAAATAAAAGAGACCTTAGGATTCACGCTTTTCACTAAACTCATTATAGCACTAAGCGACTCTGAGATTTGTGAAACCGGAAGCAGTTCTTTTAAAAATTGTTTTTGAGGAAGTTTATGGCAATTGGCCACCACAGTATCTGAAGCTATATGCCTATACACCCAACTTGTACCTAGGGTGATTACCACATGAGAAGAAGTTTGTAGAGCTTTTTCCGTGGCATCAATTTGCGCGTTTAATTCCGCTAACAAATCCGCTTTGTGGGTTCTATTTAATTTGGAATGGGCATCTAAACAAAACCACTGCTCGTTATAAAACTGAACCTCATCTGCTTTATAATAATCGAGATTAATGGCCCTTGAGATTAAGGTCTCAATTGCTAAAGGATGAAACAGAATACCTAAAGGATTACTTAGGGATTCAAATTTATGATGCGCAAATTTATCTCCTATATGCTCAGAAAAGCAAGACCCAAGCAACAACAGTTGAGAATGATAATCTATAAGATTATGTTGTTGCTTGGGTAATGGTATTGCTGTTTGTAATTTCATAATAGCTGCTGCACGGCGTGCAGAGAAAATATTAAAGGTATGCTTTAGCTGCTTCTAGAGCCGCTTCAATACCTGCTGGATTTTTACCCCCTGCAGTAGCAAAAAATGGTTGTCCACCACCACCACCTTGGATGTGTTTCCCTAATGCTCTTACAATAGTTCCAGCATTTAAGTCGTGACTCGCCACTAAAGGTTTAGAAATATAACAGGATAAAATTGCTTTTCCATCCTTTTCAGCACCAAATAACAGAAATAAGTTTTCAAACTGACTTCCCAATTCAAAACAAACATCTTTAATTCCAGCTGCGTCTAAATCTAATTTCTTGGCTAAAAACTGCACCCCATTAATATCGGTTAACTCATTTTTAAGTTCCCCTTTAATGTTCTTCGCTTTATCTTTTAAGAAGCCTTCAATTTGCTTCTTTAATTCCGCATTTTCATCTTGAAGAGTCTCTAAAGCTTTAACCGGTTCTTTAACGTTGTTAAGCAAGGCTTTCATCTCTAAAAAAGAGGTGTTATTATCTGTAAAATAAGATTTAACAGCTTTATTAGTAATCGCTTCAATACGTCTAATTCCTGCTGCTACAGCACCTTCAGAAATAATTTTAAAATGCCAAATATCGGCGGTATTCTTAACGTGAATACCTCCACATAATTCCATAGATTTCCCAAAACGAATGGTTCTTACCGTATCTCCATATTTTTCGCCAAATAAAGCCACAGCACCTTCTTCAATCGCTTTTTCCATAGGTACATTACGTTGCTCTTCTAAAGGAAGCTTCCCTTCTATTCTAGCATTAACGAAGTCTTCAATATCTTGTAATTCTTCCGAAGTTACTTTAGAAAAGTGAGAAAAATCAAAACGTAAAGCATCTGGTTTTACCAAGGATCCTTTTTGCTCTACATGCGTACCTAAAACGGTTCTTAATGCTTGATGCAATAAATGCGTTGCCGAGTGATTACTTGATGATAAAGCGCGGTGTTCTTCATTCACCACAGCTTTAAAACTTTCATTAATATGCTCTGGTAAATTTTTAGTCAGATGAATAATAACGTTATTCTCCTTTTTAGTATCTAAAATATAAATGAGATCGCCATGAACATCTTGCAAGGTTCCTTTATCTCCAACTTGTCCACCGCCTTCAGCGTAAAATGGCGTTAAGTTAAAGACCAACTGATACATTTCACCATCTTTCTTAGAGGTGACTTTACGGTATCTGGTAATTTTCACATTAGCTTCTAAGGCATCGTAACCAATAAATTCTTCTACCTCATCTTCAACTAAAACAGTCCAGTCTTCCGTCGATGTTTCACTCGCAGAACGCGATCTATTTTTTTGCTTTTCTAACTGTGCTTTAAATCCTTTTTCATCTAGCTTTAAATTCTTTTCAGATAGAATTAGCGCCGTTAAATCAATAGGGAAACCGTAAGTATCATACAATTCAAAAGCCTTTTCACCAGAAACGGTATCGCCTTTAGTTTCTTCAACAACTTTTTGTAATAAAATTAAACCTTGATCTAAGGTTCTTAAGAAAGACGCCTCCTCTTCTTTAATTACATTTTCAATTAAGGTTTGTTGCGCTTTTAATTCTGGGAAGGCATCGCCCATCTTATTGCGTAGCACTTCTACCAAACGGTAAATAAACGGTTCTTTTTTATCTAAAAAGGTAAATCCGTAACGGATGGCACGACGTAAAATTCGTCTTATAACATAACCCGCTCCCGTATTACTTGGTAATTGACCATCAGCAATAGAAAAGGCGACAGCTCTAACATGGTCAGAAATGACACGGATTGCAATATCCGTTTTATCCTCATTCCCGTATTTTTTATCGGTAATGGTTTCAATTTCGCGAATAATCGGTGTAAACACATCGGTATCGTAATTAGACTGCACACCTTGCAATACCATACACAGACGTTCAAAGCCCATACCTGTATCGATATGCTTATGTGGTAACGGCTCTAATGTCCCATTGGCTCTTCGGTTATACTGCATAAAGACCAAATTCCAAATTTCCACAACTTGAGGATGGTCCATATTCACTAAAGATTTCCCATCTACTTTTGCTTTTTCTTCTGCAGAACGGATATCAACATGGATTTCACTACAAGGTCCGCATGGCCCTTGGTCGCCCATTTCCCAGAAATTATCCTTTTTATTGCCTTTTAGAATACGATCTTCAGAAATAAATTGCTTCCAAAGGTCATAAGCATCCGTATCCATATCTAAATTATCAGCATCATCACTCCCTTCAAACACCGTAACGTATAAGATATCTTTATCTATGCCATATACTTCGGTTAATAATTCCCAAGCCCAAGCGATAGCTTCTTCCCTAAAATAATCGCCAAAACTCCAATTCCCAAGCATTTCAAATAAGGTATGGTGATAGGTATCGTAACCCACTTCTTCCAAATCATTATGCTTCCCAGAAACGCGTAAACATTTTTGAGAATCCGTAATTCTGTTGCTTTTAGGTTCTGCATTCCCCAAAAAGTATTCTTTAAAAGGTGCCATACCTGCGTTAACAAACATTAGGGTGGGATCATCTTTTAAAACCATAGGTGCAGAGGGCACTATAAGATGCTGTTTTTCTTTAAAGAAATTTAAAAATTTAGAACGGATATCTTGAGACTTCATATATTGAAATTAGATCTTGTTTTTAATTAATTACCAAAAATGCAAAACTATTTTTTTATCTTTGGTCGTTAGGCAAATTAAGAAGCTTATGTACTACTCTTATTAGCTGCAAAAATAGCATAAATTCAAACATGGCTAAAGTAAAATATTATTATGATTCTGAAACGCTTTCTTATCGCAGAATAAAGCGAAAAAAAGCAACAACAATTAAATATGCAGGGGTCTTTTTAACCGCTGCAGCACTCTTTGGGTTTCTATTTGTATTTATAGCAAGCCAATATATTGAATCGCCAAAAGAACGTCAATTAGCGCGCGAATTGCAGAATATGGAATTGCAATTTGAATTGATAAACAAGCGCATGGACGATGCTATTGCGGCCTTAGAAAATGTTGAAGAACGCGATAATGCAATTTACAGATTATATTTTGAAGCCAATCCGATCCCTACCGAACAGCGACGTGCTGGATTTGGAGGCATCAATAGATATAAAAAATACGAAGGTTATGACAACTCGCAACTTATAGCTGAAAGTAATAAACGTATGGATATCTTAGAGAAGGCTATTGTAGTGCAATCTAAATCTCTAGATGAAATTGCAAAATTAGCAGACCATAAGGAGAAGTTTTTAGAAGCCATCCCCGCTATACAACCCATAAGCAACGAAAATTTAACCCGAATGGCATCGGGATACGGCTACCGAACAGACCCTTTTACAAAAGTTAGAAAGTTCCACTACGGCATGGATTTCACGGCACCACGTGGTACTCCTATTTATGCCTCGGGAAATGGCGTTATAAAACGTGCCGATAATAGATCTACAGGTTACGGAAACCATATTAGAATTGATCATGGCTACGGTTATGTTTCACTTTATGCGCACTTATACAAATACAATGTAAAGGTCAATCAGCGCGTAAAACGAGGCGATCTTATTGGTTTTGTAGGAAGCACGGGGCGTTCTGAAGCACCACACTTACATTACGAAGTGTTTAAAGATGGAGAACGTATTAACCCTATCAACTTCTACTACGGCAATTTATCTGCTGAAGAATATGACATTTTACTGAAGAAAGCATCCTTAGAAAACCAATCCCTAGATTAAGATGCATATAGATTTACCAGAAAAACGTTATTATGGTATTGGCGAAGTGGCTGAAGCTTTCAAAGTCAATCCGTCGCTCATTCGGTTTTGGGAAAAAGAATTTGATGTTTTAAAACCCAAAAAAAATGCGAAGGGCAATCGTAAATTTACACCTGAAGACATAAAAAATCTCAAGTTCATTTACCATTTGGTAAAAGAGAGAGGATTTACCTTAGAAGGCGCCAAAACCCACCTAAAGGAAGAGAAAAAATCGGCTTTAAATAAATTTGAAATTATTGAAAAGCTCGAAAGCATAAAAGCACAACTGAACAAAATAAAAACACAACTTTAAAACTTAACTATCATGAAAAAATGGCTAATTCCTGTTATCGTAATTGCACTTCTTGCTTTTGCACTTTACAATTGGGCTGTTGGATTTAATAATACCGCAGTCACTTATGAAGCCGATGCAAAAACAGCATGGTCTAACGTAGAGAGTTCTTACCAACGAAGAAATGACCTTATTGGAAACCTTGTGAAAACTGTACAAGGTGCAGCCGATTTTGAAAGATCGACATTAACCGACGTTATAGAAGCTAGAGCTAAAGCAACGTCTACAAACATTGATGTTAGTAACATAACCCCAGAAAACATGGCTCAGTTTCAACAAGCCCAAAGTGGACTAAGTGGTGCGTTATCTAAGTTATTAGTTTCCGTAGAACGTTATCCAGAATTAAAGGCGAACCAGAACTTCTTAGAGCTTCAAAGCCAATTGGAAGGGACTGAAAACCGTATTAATGTTGCACGAGATCGTTATAATGAAAAGGTTAATATTTACGACATTCACATCTCTAAATTCCCAGGAACTATCTTAGCCGGTTGGTTTGGTTTTGAAGATATGCCAAGATATAATTCTGACCCAGGTAGTGAGAATGCCGTAGACGTTAATTTCGATTTTTAATCTTATAATTTATGCCAAATATTGAGCAGTTCTTAACCGAAAAAGAAGAAGCCGAGATTGTTGAAGCCATCCGAATTGCGGAAGGAAAAACCTCTGGTGAAATTCGTGTACATATTGAACAGCAATGTGATATTGACACTTATGAACATGCTTTAGAAGTGTTCCATTTTCTAAAAATGGATAACACCCAACAGCGTAACGGGGTTCTTATTTATGTTGCTGTAGACAACAAGGCTTTTGTTATTTGTGGAGACCAAGGGATCAATAATAGTGTTGGTCCTGATTTTTGGAACAGCACCCGCGATAAAATTGCTGCACAATTTAAGTCTGGTCATTTTAAACAAGGGCTAATTGATGGGATTACTGAGGCCGGACAGGCATTGGCAACTTATTTCCCATGGGATCATAATGATAAAAACGAATTAGATAATTCAATTTCAAAAGGGTAATGTACAAACATAAACACATCACGTTTCAAATTTTATTTCTGCTAGTATTGGCTATGCCATTTTTAGGGAT
Organism: Winogradskyella rapida; assembly: GCF_042675845.1. Lineage (NCBI taxonomy): Bacteria > Pseudomonadati > Bacteroidota > Flavobacteriia > Flavobacteriales > Flavobacteriaceae > Winogradskyella > Winogradskyella rapida. Next base: position 1,056,573 of record NZ_JBHTKM010000063.1, read on the forward strand.
GGCACAGTATGAAATACCTGAAAAGCCAGAATTTCAAACGAGTGTTTACGATGAGGAGATTAAATTACTATCCCCTTCAGAAAAAAGTTATTTAGAAGACAAACTCATTCGTTATTCCGATTCTACATCCACACAAATTGTTATCGCTATTATTAGCTCTACCAATGGAGAATACATTAATTATTTAGGAGCTCAATGGGGTGAAAAATGGGGTATTGGACAAGCGGATAAGGATAATGGTATTTTTATTCTTTTAGCGAGAGACGACCGAAAAATAAATATTAGCACTGGTCTAGGTACAGAACACCTTCTTACCGATGCAATGAGCAAGCGTATTATTAATAACGATATCATTCCTTATTTTAAACGCAACGATTATTACGGCGGACTCAACCGTGCCACGGATGCTATTTTTGAAGTGATGACGGGTGAATACCAAGGCACAAGACAAACTAGCGACGATGGATCATCTCCCATAGGTTTCCTATTTTTCTTAGCCATTATTTTCATCATTTTTGTGATTACAATCTCAAAAAGTAATGGAGGAAATGGTGGTAGTGGTGGTCGTCGTTCGGGATCTGGAGGCTTACTAGAAGCCATTATTTTAAGCAACTTAGGACGCGGAAGCTATTCTAAAGGCTCTTCAGGAGGTTTTGGTGGTTTCGGCGGAGGAGGTTTCGGAGGTAGTTCTGGTGGCGGCTTTGGCGGAGGCTTCGGTGGTGGTAGCTTTGGCGGTGGTGGTGCTTCTGGAGGTTGGTAAAATCCAACGACTTACAGCTAAATTTGAAAGTACATTAAACCATGTATTAAGTCCAAATCCTAAAAGACCATTAATCTGATTTTCGAAGGATAACCATAGGCCATTTTACGTACCTACACGTTGATCTAAGGTTCTTAAAACATTAGAGATATGCCTTTAAAGTGTTGTACTTCGGTGTATCTTATCGTAGACTATTAATCTAAGAAGATAACTCCACCATTATCGGTTTTACCTTTACTTCCTAAGCTATTAAACTTATAACTTAAGCTCAGCATAAAGTAACGTCTTAACACTGTACTTTGACGGTCTTCAATATAATCTTGAGTCGCTACACGGCGCGCATTAGTATTCTGGTCTAACAAATCATAAACCTTTAAAGTTATAACAGCTTTATCGTTAAAAATACTGTAAGCTAAGGTGGAGTTCCAAAACCAAGCACTTCTTTGAAATCCTTCGGCAACATCGGGATTATAATTAAAACTGATATCGTTACGCCATTCTAAATTCTCAGGTAGAAATGTTGTTGTTTTTAAACCAAGATCATGATTCGTAAACGTTCTATCTTCAAAAGCCTCGATATCGTAAGCATTATTAGTAAAACTTAAGTTATAGTAGGGTTTAAACTCTAAAACTTTATCCCAAATAAAATCGACACCTACACGTGGAGAAAAAGTATTTACATGACTCGCATACTTTACCCCATTGTTAAAGTTAATAATTTTAGATACCCCATAATTCCCCCTTAATCGTAGCTTTAGAGTTCTCAGCGTATCTAGCTTAAAGGCTTTACTATAGTTACCCGACACGTTGAAATTATAATTCCCATCTACATTTTCATAGGTCGTAGTTCGTTTTAAGGTTTCGGCATCAACAAGGGTCTTACTCACCACATCATTCTTGGTCGCATACCCGTAAAAATTCACATAAAACCCTGTTCGTTTTTGCCAATCGAACCCATTGTAACCCCCATAAAAACTATGCCTATTGGAAGGTTCTAAATTAGGATTTCCAATTATGGTTTCTAAAGGGTTAGACACATCGGTATACGCCTGGAGTTGACGTAAGGCCGGCGGTGTATTTTCTAAACGATAATCGACATAAAAGGATGACTTTGGACTAAATCTATAGCTGATTCCGGAGTTAATTTCTATATTTTCAAATTGGCGTTCTACGTTAAACTGAGAGCGCAGCACATCTTCATTGGTTAATGTGCGTGAATTGTAAGACACATTAAATCGGGTCCACAGTTTATCGTGACTAAAACTAAGTCCAATAGTAGGAACACTTTGCACATCGGCATACTTAAAATCGGTACTGAGTTCGGTGTTAAAGTCGGTAAATCCTAAAGTACTGCCATTATAATCATAAGTGCTTTCTGTATTGGCATCTTTATTAATATCATATTCATATTCAAAATTCAAAAACAATTTTTTAGCGAGCAAAGGCAAACGGTAAGCCAGTTCTGCAGCAACCCCATAACCTCTATTTTCGCCATCGGTATATTGATTTCTAAGAATAGATTCTGGAGTTTCACCATATACATTGGTATCTGAATTTAGAAAATCATCACTGTCCTCATGATCTACAGTGGTCTCTAATTTTAAGGTTAGAAATGCTCCTTTATTCCCAAAGCGCTTGGCTGCCGAGATTTGGTTTGAAAACGTATTTGCCGTTCGCTCTACATTGGAATTCACGTTAGATTGATTGGTTAACATCAAATCTTCATCTAAGGTTTCTTCAAAACTAGAAAATTGTGTTCGCGATTTTGATAAGTTTATAGACGGTGAAATGGTCAACTGAAACGTGGAGTCGGTTTCTATTTCGAACTCTATATTTGCTGAATGGTTATCGATATCACTGTCGGATTTTGAATTGGAATTGGTAAAAAATCTCGAATCGGATAAAATGGTTTCACGCTGCGCTGCTGATTCGTTTTCTGAAGCACTTGAGGCGTAAAAATAATCTGCAGAAACCTCAGTTTTCTCACCAATAACATCGGCATAATTTACCCCTGCATTTTGAGATGTCGTAATACCTTCTCCTGCACCAAAGGAACGTCCGCCAATAGAAAAAGACCCGTTACTATTAAAACTAACTCCACCACCAGTACCAAACATTTTAGAAATTTCACCGAAACTAAATCCAGGCGAATTGGTGTTATTACCTCCCACAAGAGCACTCACTCTTCTATCGTTATCAAAGACATTAACCATACCGGCAAATTCATAACGTTCATCCGTGCCGCCACCAGCAGACACACGTCCAAAAACACCTTTATTATTTTCTTCTTTGATGGTAAGGTTTATGGTTTTATTTTCCTTATCGCCTTCTTCTCCTGTAAAAGCTTCCGATTTGGTTTTAGTATCTACAATCTGAATTTTTTCAATAATATCTTTAGTCAGATTTTTTGTGGTTATAGTAGGATCGTCGCCAAAGAACGGCTTCCCATTCACTAAAATTTTATTAACCGATTTGCCATTAACCGTGATTTTTCCTTCTGAATCCACCTCAACACCTGGCAGCTGTTTTAATAAATCTTCGACATTGGCATCCTTCTTCGTCTTAAACGACTTTACATTAAATTCTAAGGTATCCTTTTTTATAGTAATTGGCGCTGTAGATTTTATAAGGACTTCACCCAACGCATTATCTAAAGGCATTGTTATGGCGCCTAGGTTGATCTTTTCTTTATTAATCGCCACTTTTTTAAAATAAGTACGATAGCCAACAAAAGACACATAGAGGTTTAAGTCCTTATCGTAAGTTGAGTTTTCAATTTTAAAAGCACCGTCCTTATCGGAAATGGTATAGGTTACAACCGAGCTATCTTTTACGCGTTCTATATAGACCGTTGCAGATTCTAAAGGGAGATTGGTATCTTCAGCTTTAAGGGTTCCTGTGATTTCAAATGATTTTTCTTGAGAGTAGATAGACAAGGTAAATAGGAAGGCGAAGATTAAAAACAGATTCTTCATATTGATTGATTGATTGATTGATGATTTTACAACACAAGAACGCAATTAACCCTAAATACGATATAAATTATCTTAAAATTTTTATAAAATTATAATACCGATCCTATTTTAACATCCTCATTTTCAACTCTACAAAACTTGTTAAAGAGCCCAAACCTAATAAATACAAGGTATACAGCACTTCTATCTAAACTTAGGAACTTCATTAATTCCGATTAAAATTTCAAGCTTAATAAAACTCTAAAACAAAAAAATCCTCCTAAATATCATATTTAGGAGGATCATAATCGTATTGAATTTACGATATAAACTTATTTCTTTCTCATGTAAACACTAACCGGTACACCATTAAAATCGAACTCTTCACGTAATTTATTTTCTAAGAAACGCTTATAAGGTTCTTTGACATATTGTGGTAAATTACAGAAAAATGCAAATTGCGGTTGCGGTGTTGGCAATTGCATGATGTATTTAATTTTCACAAACTTCCCTTTATAGGCTGGTGGTGGCATATGCTCTATTATAGGCAATAAGGTCTCGTTTAGTACGCTAGTTTTAATACGCTTTGTTCGGTTTTTATAAACCTCAACCGCAGTTTCAATAGCTTTAAAAATACGTTGCTTATTAAGCACAGACATAAATACAATAGGCACATCGGTAAATGGTGCCATCTCTTGTCTAATATGCTGTTCAAATGCTTTTGCGGTTTTCGTATCTTTTTCAATAAGATCCCACTTATTCACCAAAATAACAATTCCTTTTCGGTTGCGTTCTGCTAACCAGAATATATTCTGAACCTGACCATCAAACCCACGAGTGGCATCTAAAACAACCAAACAAACGTCACAATGCTCTATAGCTCTTACACTTCGCATTACTGAGTAAAACTCTAAATCTTCCTTTACCTTAGATTTACGACGAATACCAGCGGTATCTACTAAGTTAAATTCAAATCCAAAACGGTTATATTTGGTATCTATAGAATCTCTGGTAGTCCCAGCAATATCGGTAACGATATAACGATCTTCTCCAATTAAAGCATTGATAAAAGACGATTTTCCTGCATTAGGTCTTCCTACTACAGCAAAACGTGGTAATTCATCTTCTTCAACTTCTTCTTTCTCTGGTAAAGCTTCAACAACAGCATCTAATAAATCTCCTGTTCCGCTACCATTAATACTTGCAATGGTATAATATTCACCTAAACCTAAAGAATAAAATTCTACGGCATCTTCAGCACGTTTATTGTTATCTACTTTATTAACAACTAAGAAAACAGGTTTATCAACTCTTCTTAATAATTTAGCGACATCTTCATCCATTCCTGTGACACCCGTCTCTACATCTACCATAAAAATAATGGCATCAGCCTCATCAATAGCAAGTTCTACTTGTTTATCAATTTCAGCTTCAAAAACATCATCACTTCCTACGACATATCCTCCCGTATCGATTAAAGAAAATTCTTTACCATTCCAATCGGTTTTACCATAATGACGATCTCTTGTAACACCACTCACGGCATCTACAATAGCCTCACGTCTTTTAATAAGACGGTTAAAAAATGTCGATTTCCCTACGTTAGGACGACCCACTACAGCGACAATATTGCTCATTGATTTTAATTTAAGTCTACAAAGATACTATATACTTGTGTCTTATGAGGCACTATTAAGCACTTTTCACTTCATATTGACAACAATCCTTGCAAAGTTAAAAAATGTGACCTAATTATATTGACTAAAAATTGTTAACATCCTGTTGATAACATGTCCGATTATAGGGAAGATAACCTTAAAATTTAGTAATTTTAACCCGTGTTTTATAGTAAAACCTAAAACAGGCGTAACCTGACCACTAAAAAGGTAGAATAACGTAAGAACAGCTCCTTTCTTACCTACCATTAAGGCGGCCTGTAACACGAACAAACTTTTTACGATACACCTTAATAAATGGGTGTTACAATTAAATTTTTAAACTGAGAATGGAGAGATTTTTAACGCTTATCTTAACTTTGGTACTAAGTTCTAACCTTATGTTAGCCCAAGAAAGCTACATAGAACATACCATACAAAAAGGAGAAAGCGTTTATAGAATTTCTAAGCAATACGGTGTCAGTGTGCAATCTATTTATGCCCTGAACCCAGGATCTATAGCCGTTATTTACGCAGGAAGCACGCTACGTATTCCAAAAGCCGAAGTGAGCAACCCTAACACTAACCCTACCCCATCGCCTACCACTAATGATGACGGATTTATTAAATATGAAGTTAAACGCGGTGAAACCAAGTTTAGTTTAGCGCGACGGTTCGGAGTTAGCATTTCACAATTAGAGCAGCAAAATCCGCATATCGTTCCGATGCTACAAGAGGGTCACATCCTTACCGTGGATAAAAGTTTACAAGAAAAACCAGCTGAATTATCAAAAGGACAACACCGTGTTGTTAAAGGTGAAACCCTTTTTGGTATTGCCAATGCAAACGGTATTAGCCTTGCACAACTTAAAGCTGCCAACGCACATCAATTATCAGGCTATTTAAAAATAGGACAAGTTTTAACGATTCCGACTCCAGAAGAAAACAACGCAAATACTGACTTTTACTTGGTGAAACCTAGAGATACCAAATACAGTTTGGCCAAACGCTTTAAAATGAGCATTGCAGAACTTGAGCAAAAAAATCCGCATACGGTTCCTATGCTTATGGCCGGCCATCGATTAAAAATTGACGCTCAAGAAACTTCAAAAACTTTAGAACCGATAGATGATTCTGAAACCGAAGTCGCAATAACACCTCAAACTCCGGAAGATCTTGCCGCAACCGAGACCCTAAAAACGGAGACTGTGGTAGATAGCCTTTCAGAAGTTACTCCTGAAGACACGCGTTATAAAGATTATGTTATTGAACCTAAACAAACGCTTTACGGTTTATCTCTTATGGCCGGTATGAGTATTGAAGAATTTACAGCACTGAATCCAAAATTAAAAACCGCTGTAATTGTAGGCGACATTATTAAAATGCCAATAGAGGTTAAAACCGTCAATCAACCTACCGATAAAATTAAAGCACCAACCACTCCTGCAGATGTTCCTAGTGCAACAAACGAGAACGTCAACACAGAGATCAGCGCCACCTCTAACAACGAAACCTTAATAAAAAACCTTAATCGAGAAACGGCAAACGGAATTTATTTTTACACGCCTTTTTCTGGTGAGGAACTTAGTAATCCTAAGGAAAGACAAAAAATACTGAGTGCACATCCAGACTTTCAGAAATATGTAGACTTTTTCCAAGGTGCACAGGTTGCAATTGATTCCGCTAAAGCACTGAACTTAGATTTTGAAGTCTCTTTAATAAAACGCAACATTGCAAAAACAACGGTAACTATTGATAGCCCTTATGAAAAGAATGCCCTATTAGTGCCTTTCTTAGAGCAAGACAGCTATTTCCCTAGCTTTACTTCAGACCAAGACTTATCTATTATTGATATTAAATCGCAATTAAAAAACCAGCACTCTATTCAGACCTACAATGCCATCCCTACAGATAAACTAGAAAAAACAAAGACCCTTAAGTATTTAGCGCAACAAAACGCCAAGGTCATTGTGGTTAGCGATCTTAGCGAACCTCGTAATAAAACCTTGATTCAAGAAAACTTACCGGAAGCTACATTTTTAAAAGCCGATAATTCCGGATTCTTTAATTCTGAAACTCTAGAAAAAGCCTTAGATAAAAATCAACTGAATTACATTGTTTTTGATAGTAAAAAGACCATCGTTCTATTAAATACCACAACCACCTTGTTAGGAAAATTATCAGAATACAACATACAACTTGTTATGATGGAGTCTGACATGTTAAGCAAACAAAGTGATGTTTCTGAAATGCGTTATCGCATCTTAAAGTTAATTTACCCATCAACGATTAAATCTGAAAATAAGATTGCTATTGCCAATTTTGAGACCCGTTACGTAGATACATTTGATACCCAACCCTCTGAACATGCGGTCTTAGGTTTTGACGTTACCTTAGATGTTTTATTAAGAATTTCTCAAAACAGCGCCTTTGAAAACACGGTGAAGACTATAATTTCTACCCAACCTCACTATCAATTTCAATATCAAAAAATTGAAGAAGGGTACTATTCAAATATTGGCTTATATCTAATGCAATACAATGCAGATGAAGGTGTTAAAGTTCTCGATTAAGGTGGGCCTAAAAACCGTCTTCTCACCTAAATTTACCATAGAATTGGTAGAAAAATAAAACTATAAACGTCCGTATTTTCAGACCCTAAACACGCCTTCTTAGAGGTAAAAATCCTCCATAAAATACATAAAATTTCGACGATTGACATTCTTATTTCAGTTCAAATAATTGCAACTACTTGTTAATCAATTAATTATATCTAGAATTAAGCTCTTAAATTTCTCTTAAACTGAAGGGCTATATTTTTGCGATCTAAAGGCTATTTCTATATATTTGTTTTCCCCTCAATCTTTCAACTTAACAAGATGATTGTTTAATTTTTTTGAACTTGCTGTTCTTAATCCATGGCACCGATTTCAATAAAAAGTAATTATTATAAATATTCTTAATGAAGGCCGACAAGTACAGTTTTAAAAGTCACCCTATACTTATAGCGTTTCTTCTCTTATCCATAAGTATGGATTTCAATAGTATATATGCACAATGCCCTACTGTTGATGATACTATTCAATCTTTCTGTGATGTAGAATCTTTACTGGTAGGAGATTTACAAGCTACCGATACAGGCGATGGCGTCGTTTGGTATGAAAGTGCAACCTCTACCACTCCGCTTTCTTATTCTGAAGGCTTAATAAATGGCGAAGATTATTACGCGGATAATAATTCAGGTACGTGTAGCTCGAGAGTCCGTGTAGATGTTAACATTTACGGCCCTCCAATTGGAGATAATTTTCAAGGCGTTTGTTTAGATGATACCACATTGGCAACCGTTAGTAGTTTAGATGCAGTTGGAAATGATGTGCAATGGTATTTATCTTCCACAGGAGGCACTCCCTTAAATGATAATGATATTTTAATGGATGATACCATCTACTATGCCGATCAGGCTAGCCCAGATGGCAGTTGTAGAACCTCAAGGTTATCAGTGCTTGTTAAAGTCGGTTATACGCCGGTTCCCACAGGCGATATGGTGCAGCAGTTTTGTGCCACAGCTACAGAAACCCCTACAATTGGGGATTTAGTCGCTTCAGGAACAAACAATTGGTACATTTCTTTATACTCAGCCTTAATTTTACCACCCTCAACACCCTTGGTCAATGGCCAAACCTATTATGCCACTACGGTAGACCCACCGTGTGAAAGCACCGGAAGATTAGCGGTTGTAGCGATTGTAGACGATGCTCCAAATGCAGGTGTGGACAGTATATATGAAATCTGTAATACCGATAACAGCACCGTAAATCTATTTGACCAACTTGGAGGTACTCCAGATTCTGGAGGAACTTGGTCTCCAACTTTAAATAGTGGTTCAGGTATTTTTGATCCTAGCATCGATCCGCCTGGTGATTATACCTATGCGGTAAACTCAGAAAATGCTATTTGCCCTGAGGATCAAGCGACGGTGACCGTTAATTTTATTCAAGCGCCAAGCGCTGGAGAAAGTGCCGCCATTGAAATTTGTAGTAATAGCGACGCTATCGATTTATTTCTAAGCTTAGAAGGTACTCCAGAAGAAGGAGGTACATGGTCGCCTACATTATCTAGTGGAACAGGACTATTTGATCCTTCCGTAGATGCTCAAGGCATTTACACCTATACCGTTAGTGGTGCTGGCCCATGCGCCAATGCAACAGCCACTATTGATGTTGCTGTAACCCCTTATGAAAATGCAGGTGAAGATGGATCTTTAGTGATTTGCGACAATATTGGTACAGTAGATTTGTTTAATAGCCTTCAAGGAACACCGAGTCCTGGTGGTTCATGGTCTCCAGCTCTAAATAGTGGTACTGGTGTTTTTGATCCATTACTAGATGCTCCTGGTGTTTATACTTACGAAATTATAGGCAATTACCCTTGTCCTAATGAAACCGCCACAGTAACTATTAGTGTTAATGCGCTTCCTATAGCAGGCGCTAACAGTACTTTAGAAATTTGTAGTAATGATAATACAGCTGTAGATTTATTTGATAGCCTTGGTGGTAACCCTGATACTAATGGTACATGGAGCCCTGCGCTAGCGAGTGGCACGGGAGTTTTTAATCCTTCCGTAGATGCTTTCGGAACCTACACGTATACCGTTGAAGGCACTCCACCGTGTGAAAATATTAGCGCTGAAGTTAATGTCGTTTTAGTCCCAGCACCTAATGCAGGTCAGGATACTGAAATTGACCTTTGTAGTAATAACGGTCCTATAAATCTATTTGAAATTCTTAACGGTACGCCTGAAGCAGGTGGATTTTGGTCTCCTGCACTAGCGAGTGGTACCGATATTTTTGATCCTGAAATTGATACTGGTCTTAGCTATACCTATACCGTTCCTGGATCAGGTCCATGTGCAGATGCGACAGCAACAGTAAATATGATGTTCACGCCTTATTTAAGTGCAGGTACCGATGGTTCGGTAACAGCATGTTCAAATAATGGCACAATTAACCTCTTCGATAGTCTTAATGGAAATCCACAAACCGGAGGAACTTGGTCCCCAGCTTTAGCAAGTGGAACTGGTATTTTTGATCCTTTAGTGGATGCTGAAGGGACCTACACGTATGCGATTTCAGGATCAGGACCTTGTTTAGATAATTCTGCTGAAGTAACGGTTGAAATTATTTCACCACCTAATGCTGGTGAAGATGGGTCTATAATTTTATGTAGCCTCGTTAATACCACCGATTTATTTGATAGTTTAAATGGAACTCCAGAACCTGGAGGAGTATGGACGCCAACGCTTTCAAGCGGAACAGGAACCTTTGACCCTAATATTGATGCGGATGGTGATTATACATACACTGTAAGTTCGGTCTGCGGTGACAGTTCTGCTGTGGTTTCCGTAACCACTATTGAAGCCAATAATGCGGGTATGAATGGTATTGTTGAATTCTGTAGTTCGGAAACAAATACTTTTGATCTTTTTGACAGCCTTACCGAATCGCCTGACACAGGAGGAACTTGGACCCCAACTTTAGCGAGTGGTACCGGTGTTTTTAATCCGAATTTAGACAACCCAGGGGTATATACCTACACTGTATCTAATAGTGCAAGTCTTTGTCCAGATGATACGGCGACCGTTTTAGTAGCGCTTTTACCTGATCCGAATGCAGGAAATGATGGCACATTAAATTTATGTAACACCACGGACCCTCAAGATTTATTCAATAGCCTTTCAGGAACACCCGATGCGGGAGGAACTTGGGCACCAGCCCTAGCCAGTGGTACAGGTGTTTTTGATCCTAATATAGATGCAGAAGGCGTATATACTTATACCGTGAGCAACACTTGTGGGACATCTTCGGCCAGCGTTAATGTTTCTTTATCGGCGACTAATGATGCCGGTACCGATGGCAGCGTTGAACTTTGTAGTACAGCAACTCCGATTGACTTATTTGATGCTTTAGGAGGTACTCCTGATGTTGGTGGAACTTGGACCCCAGAATTAACAAGTGGTACGGGGATTTTTGATCCGAGCCTTGATGCCTCGGGAGTTTATACCTACACCGTTTCTAGCGCAAATACCACCTGTCCTGAAGCAACTGCAGAAGTAACCGTTAATGTTTTAGCCGCTCCTGATTCAGGTACAGATGGCACTTTAAATTTATGTGGCACAACGGAACTTCAAGATTTATTCGATAGCCTATCGGGAACGCCCGAAACCGGAGGAACTTGGTCCCCTAGCCTTACTAGTGGTACAGGAATTTTTGATCCTACCTTAGATCCTGAAGGTATTTACACCTATACCGTGAGCAATAGTTGTGGTACATCTTCATCTCAGGTTACAGTATCCTTATCCGATACTAACGATGCGGGTACCGATGGTACTATTGAACTTTGTAGTACAGAGGCTCCAATTAACTTATTTGATTCTTTAGGAGGCACACCTAATGTTGGCGGAACTTGGTCTCCAGAATTAGCTAGTGGTACGGGAATTTTTGATCCAAGTATTGATGCAGGAGGTGTTTATACCTATACCGTTTCTAGTGCTAACGCTAGCTGCCCTGATGCAACTGCCGAGGTAACAGTTACCGTATTATCTGCAGCGAATGCAGGAATGGATGGCACTTTAAACCTATGTAATGCCACAGAACTTATTGACCTTTTCAATAGCTTATCGGGAACACCAGAAACAGGAGGAACCTGGTCTCCTGCACTGGCAAGTGATTCTGGAATTTTTGATCCCAATGTTGATCCGGAAGGGGTTTATACGTATACTGTGAGTAATTCTTGTGGCACAAATACTGCTAGTGTAACCGTTTCATTATACGGTAGTAATGATGCAGGGATCGATGGAAGCATTGAACTTTGTAATACGGCCGCTCCAGTAGATTTATTTGATAGTTTAGGAGGTACGCCAAACGTTGGTGGAACTTGGTCTCCAGAATTAGCAAGTGGTACAGGTATCTTTGATCCTAGCCTTGATACCGCAGGAATTTACACGTATACGATTTCTAGCAGCAATGGAATTTGTCCAGATGACGTCGCAGAAATTGAAGTAACGGTCTTACAAACACCTCAGGCTGGAGAAGACAGCAACCTTATATTATGTACAGGAGACACTAGTGTTGTTAATTTATTTGATGCCTTAGAAGGTACTCCAGATGAAGGCGGCGTGTGGAGCCCGACTTTAAGCAGTGGTACAGGAGAATTTGACCCAAATATTGATAGTGCGGGAGTTTACACCTACACCCTTACCTCTTCAGAATGTAATACCACAAGTTCTTCTACCGTAACCGTAACAGTAGAAGACGCCCCGGATGCTACAGGTTTATCTATAGATATGGATGAGCAGTTTATCTGTTATGAAGTCGATGATGCTATTATTAATATCACCGGAGCCAATCAACTCCCTGACGGAGACTACACCTTAGTTTACAAGCTCAGCATTTCGAATACAGCGATAAATACCATTACGATTACCGTAATTGATGGGAATGCCACCTTCGTTATTCCACAAAGTTATTTTGCGGTATCTGGTGTAACGATTCTTACGATTTCACATTTATACAATATTGGCGCCACCTGTAGTTCTATTGTAGATGATTCTATAACCTTGAAGATTGATGTGGAAGAATTACCAACTCCAGAACTTATTGATACAGCTGTAGAATACTGTGTAGAAGATAGCTTAACCTTATCAGATGTATCAGATAATATTCTTCCGCTTGAGGATAGCATTATTATATGGTATGACGCTTTAACGGAAGGAAACCTTTTAAGTGATTCAGATATATTAGAAGATGAAACGGTTTATTACGCAAGCTACCAATCTATTTATGGCTGTGAAAGCATTGATCGTTTAGCTGTTCCTGTAAACTTTACCACTTGCGAGCAAACCCTTTTAATCCCTGATGGATTTTCTCCAAATGGCGATGCTATTAATCCGGTTTTCGATATTTTAAACTTAGATGTTTTATATCCTAATTTTAAACTCAGCATTTATAATAGATATGGTAATATCCTCTATGAAGGTGATATTAATACGCCTAAATGGGATGGTACAGGTAAAAATAATAACGAGGTTTTACCGGCCGGCGTTTATTTTTATCTCATAGAATTTAATGATGGACAACGTGAACCTAAACAAGGAAGAGTCTATTTAAATAGATAATTTTAATGATAAGCAACATACGAATTTATAGCATTGTAATCCTAACCCTATTTTTAGGCTTATCTACCCATGCGCAACAAGATCCACAATTCACTCAATATATGTATAATATGAGTGTTATTAATCCAGCGTATGCTACGGCAGATGACATGGCTATTAACTTAGGGGTCTTATACCGATCGCAATGGGTTGGTGCTGTTGGGGCTCCAAAAACAGCGACATTGTTTGGGCACACTAAACTTAATAATCGTCTAGAAGGTGGCTTGTCTATTGTTCATGATGAAATTGGAGATGTGGTTAAACAAACCAGTGCCTATGCCGATATTGCCTATGTGCTTCCTATGGGCGAAACGTCAAAATTATCTTTCGGAATTAAAGCAGGTGCCACTTTTTACAGCACTAATTTTGATGGTTTTGTCTATTCAGATCCACTCCCCGATCCCACGTTTGCTGAAAACATAAATAAAACCTTTCCTAATGTTGGAGCTGGACTTTATTATTTTACCGAGGACTATTATCTTGGACTTTCCGCGCCAAATTTATTACAGTCTAAACACCTACAAGATGATAGTGGTGTAGTGTCTGAAGCTTCAGAAAATATACACCTCTTTTTTACGGGAGGTTATGTATTTACAATTAATGACGATTTTAAACTGAAGCCTGCCTTTATGACTAAATACGTTAATCACGCCCCATTAAGCGTAGATATAACTGCAAATGTTTTAATGTACGATCAGTTGGAATTTGGTTTAGGCTACAGATACGATGATTCTGTATCTGCCTTAGCTAATTTCGTCATCTCACCGAGTATAAGAGTCGGTTACGCTTATGATCATACTTTAAATAACCTAGGCCGTTTTAATTCAGGATCTCACGAAGTATTTTTATTATTTAACATTAACAAGTTAGGGAAAGGCTACGATAAATCACCACGATTTTTCTAATTGAAAACGTATGAAAAATTTTAATCTTTATATTTTAATAATTGCCATAATCAGCAGTACGTTTGGTTTCGCTCAATCGGCCCGAAAAGCAGCATTGTTATACGAAAACAGGGCTTATATAGACGCCGCTGAGATTTTTGCACAACTCCCAAAAACACCAGAAAACTTAGAAAAATTAGGAGATTGTTATTATTTTAATTCTGAATACACCAAAGCTTACGAAGCCTACAAACAGGTCTATAATTTAAAAGATTCGTCGTCCTTAAGCGACGCCTTCTATTTTAAGTATTTTGAAGTTTTAAAGGGTACAAAGCATTATAAAGAAGCCGATTTAATTTCATCTACACATTTAAACGACTCCATTAACACCATAGAATTTAAAGCCCTTTTAAAACGTATAGTCCCTTATACTTACACTTTAGAAAATATTACTGAAGACGTGGGAGGTTCTAGTTTCGGAGTGGGATTATATGGTGATAAAATTGTTTTCGCTTCAACTAAAAATATTGAAAACCCCAATTATAATTGGGATGGAAAACCTTATTTAGATCTTTATGAAGCTACGGTTTCTAAAAATGACCCTATTACCCTAGATAGTATTCAACCTTTAAATAAAAAAATAAATCTAGAGAAGCAGCACGAAAGTAATGCAGTATTTACCAAAGACGGCAGCATGATGTATTTCTCAAGAAATCTAAAAAAACGTGTAGATGTTGAAGATACCAAAATTGCCGTTGTAAGCATCTTTAGATCAGAACTTATTGATGGCGAATGGAGCAAAGCAGAACCCGTGTCTTTTGCGAGTGAAACGTACTCTACAATGCACCCGACTCTTAATAAAGAAGAAGATAAATTATATTTTGCTAGTGATATGCCGGGCAGTTTAGGCGTTTTCGATATCTTTTATGTAGACCTGTTTGCAGATCATTCTTTTGGGCAACCTATTAATCTTGGTGAAGCTGTAAATACAGAACGACGCGAACAATTTCCATTTATGGCGAATGATAGCACCTTATATTTTGCCTCTAATGGGAAACATGGTATAGGAGGTTTAGATCTTTTTGCCAGCCATGTAAAAGATAATGTTTTCTTAGAAGCCCTTAATTTGGGTGAAACAATTAATAGTGAAAAAGATGATTTTGCCTTTGTAATGATAGACTCTACACATACGGGTTACATCTCCTCTAATCGATCTGGACAAGACGATATCTACACCTTTAAACGTGTTAAGAATGATAGAAACTATTATATTGAAGGTTTAGTCACAGACAAAAAAACAGGAGAAATTCTTCCAAACACCACGGTAACTTTATTTGACGCTGATGGGAATAAAATTGGAGATCAATTGGTTGGTGATGACGGAAGATACAAATTAGCAACGCAACCCAATCAACAATATTCTGTAGAAGGCTTTAAACCCAAATACATTCCGCAGGTCGAGTTTTTTGATACCAACGACAAAGGGAATATTGAGTTCAACATTCAATTAGAGATTGAATCTTATAAAGATGCTGAAGAAATAGTTACCGATGATGAGCAAGGTAATACCTATATTGAATTAGAGAATATTTATTTCGATTTTGCCAAATGGGATATTAAGCCTCAAGCGGCAAAAACCTTAGATGTTCTTGTAGCCCTATTGAAAAAATATCCTAGAATGGAAATTCAACTCGGTGCCCATACGGACTCCAGAGCCGGATATGAATTTAACTTAGAACTTTCTAAGAAAAGAGCCCGTGCCACGTTAGAGTATCTAGTAGAAAATGGTATTTCAAGAGAGCGATTAAGATCCAAAGGTTATGGAGAATCACAACCTTTAGTACCTTGTGGCGATAACTGTACAGAAACCGAATACTCTATTAACAGGCGTTGTGAATTTTTAATTTTACGTTAATGCTCGTCTATGAAATCTGCTAATGATCCGCATCTAAGACCGCGATTCAAGCTTGAAATCGCTGAAGATAACGAAACCTTATTAGCATGTTTTGAATCTTTAAAAAAGGAAGAATCAGAATTTATAATCTCTAGAGTAGACGATCATGTATTTATACGATTCCCTAAGCGCGATCAACATTTTTGGAGTCCACAACTGCATTTAGAAATTACAACAGAAAGCCCAAATAAAGCCACAATACGTGGTTTATTTGGGCCTAGTCCAACTGTTTGGACCTTATTTATGTTTCTTCACTTTATTGTTGCCGCATTTGGGATTGGATGTAGCCTTTGGGCTTATACCAATGCTTCTTTAGGCAAAGCTTATACTTTACCCCTATCTTTAGTGGTTCTAATGGTAATCGTTTGGATACTGCTTTACATTTTAGGACGATTAGGTCGGCACAAAGGCCAAGCCGAAATGCAACGCTTATATACGTTTATGGAAAATCAGCTTAAAGCTTACTTTTGATTGTAACCAAAACGTCTCAATTGCGTTTGATTACTTCTCCAGTTTTTATTGACCTTCACATACAATTCTAGGTGCACCTGCTTACCAAAAAACTTCTCTAAATCTTTACGTGCTTCCATACCTACACGTTTTAATGCAGAGCCTTTATGGCCAATGATGATTCCTTTTTGCGTTTCGCGTTCTACCATAATTACAGAACGCATTCTTATAATCTCCTCTTCTTCAAAAAATTCTTCAGTATCTACTTCTACTGCATATGGAATTTCTTTTTTGTAGTGTAATAAGATTTTTTCTCTAATAGCTTCGTTAACAAAAAAACGTTCAGGCTTATCGGTTAACTGATCTTTAGGATAAAATGCAGGAGATGCTGGTAAAAGTTCAATAATTCTATTAAATACATTCTGAACATTAAAACCTTCTAAGGCTGAAATAGGAAAAAACTCCGCATTTGGCACTTTTACTTGCCATAATTGTGCTTGTTCTTCTAATTGTTCTTGATTAGAATTATCGATTTTATTCAATAATAACAATACAGGAATTTTAGAATTGGTGATTTTTTTAAAAAAGGCGTCATCTTTTAATTCCTTTTCTCCAATTTCAACCATATAAATTAAAACATCGGCATCTTCAAAAGCAGATTTTACAAAATCCATCATAGACGCTTGCAGTTCATAAGCCGGTTTTATAATCCCTGGCGTATCACTTAAAATCATCTGAAAGTCTTCCCCATTGACAATTCCTAAGATTCGGTGTCTTGTGGTTTGGGCCTTAGAGGTAATAATGGATAATTTTTCACCAATAAAAGCATTCATTAACGTTGATTTACCCACGTTAGGATTACCTATAATATTTACAAAACCTGCTTTGTGCATTCTATTTTAATTTAGAGTATAAAGATAAGATTAAAAATAATGATCCCTTTATATTTATTATAACTACAGTAAGATAGTCATTTTACGGAGGTCTACCTCAGATTAAAAACAAAAAAAGTCTTTCCGTTAAGAAAGACTTTTAATTATTTTGAAAGTAACTACAATTATATTGCTGCTACATGTTTAGTTAACTTTGATTTTAAGTTACTTGCTTTGTTAGAATGAATTACATTCTTCTTAGCTAACTTATCTAACATACTTATCACAGAAGGCAATAATGCTTGCGCTTCCTTAGCATCTGTAGTCTCACGTAATTTCTTTATAGCATTACGAGTCGTCTTGTGCTGATACTTATTAAGTACACGTCTCTTTTCGTTACTTCTTATTCTTTTTAAAGCTGACTTATGATTTGCCATTATTTTTCTTTCTTATTAAAAATTGTAGCCCGTAGGGGAATCGAACCCCTCTTACATGGATGAAAACCATGCGTCCTAGCCGATAGACGAACGGGCCATTTGGTTGTTTTAATATTTAAATGAACCAGCAACGTTGCCATTGCGGGTGCAAATATACAACTCTTTTTTACTTCTCCAACTATTATTTCATTTTTTTTTAAAAAAAATTAATAAGCCTTGGCAAAAAGCACTCTTTGGGTAGACGGTTGACCACTAAAAACACATACCCCTTCCTCCTGCGTATTGTCCATAGGAATGCATCTGATGGTGGCTTTGGTCAGTTCTTTGATCTTTTGTTCGGTCTCTGCAGTTCCGTCCCAGTGCGCTGAAATAAATCCTGTTTTTGTTTCTAAAACTTTTTTGAAAGTTTCAAAATCGTCCACTTTAGTAATATGCGTATCTCTAAACTTTAAAGCTTTTGCAAATAATTCGTCTTGGATCACTTCTAAGAGTTCTTTAACCTTAGGAGCTAATCCATCTAAGGAAACCACTTCTTTAGTTAAAGTATCACGTCGCGCTAACTCTACAGTATTATTCTCTAAATCTTTTGGTCCAATAGCAATACGCAACGGTACCCCTTGTAATTCGTGTTGGGCAAACTTAGCGCCTGGTCTATGCGTTGTACGCTTATCAAACTTACAACTTACCCCTAAGGCTCGTAATTCTTTTATAATGGCTTCCGTTTTGGCTGTAATAGCTTCAAATTGTTCATCTGTTTTAAAGATAGGAACTATGACCACTTGCGACGGTGCTAAGTTTGGAGGGAGTACTAAACCTTTATCATCACTATGTGTCATAATTAAAGCGCCCATTAATCGCGTAGAGACCCCCCAAGAGGTTGCCCATACATGATCTTGCTTACCTTCATTATTTGTAAACTTCACATCAAAGGCTTTGGCGAAATTCTGCCCAAGGAAATGCGAGGTTCCGGCTTGCAATGCTTTTCCATCTTGCATCAATGCTTCTATACAATAGGTTTCGACAGCTCCTGCGAAACGTTCGCTTTCGGTTTTAACACCTTTTACTACTGGTATAGCCATAAAGTTCTCTGCAAACGTAGCGTAAACGTCATTCATTTGTTCTGCCTCTACTAAGGCTTCCGCTTTTGTTGCATGTGCCGTATGCCCTTCTTGCCATAAAAATTCGGCTGTACGTAAAAATAAACGGGTACGCATTTCCCAACGCACTACATTAGCCCATTGGTTAATCATTATAGGAAGGTCTCTATAACTTTGAATCCATCCTTTATATGTATTCCAAATAATAGCTTCACTTGTAGGTCTTACAACTAACTCTTCTTCTAGCTTTGCTTCTGGATCTACTCTAAGCTTACCTTCATTATCCGGATCATTCTGTAAACGATAATGTGTCACTACAGCACACTCTTTAGCAAAACCTTCTGCATTCTTTTCTTCGGCTTCAAATAAACTCTTAGGAACAAATAATGGGAAGTACGCGTTCTCATGCCCGGTTTCCTTAAACATTCTGTCTAATTCCGCTTGCATTTTTTCCCAAATAGCATAGCCATAAGGTTTGATCACCATACAACCTCTAACGGCAGAATTTTCTGCTAAATCGGCTTTCACCACCAATTCGTTATACCATTTTGAATAATCTTCAGTTCTACTCGTAAGGTTCTTGCTCATTTTATGTGTTTTGGCACAGATATTGTGCTTATGTTAAATGTATTAAATAATACAGCAAAACTAACTATTTTTGCTATGTTCAACAATAAAATAAAAGAGATATGCAATTTAAAAATTTACTAACTCAGAAATTGCCATTTTTTGTTGTACTCGGATTAACGTTCGTGTTAACGTCTTGTGGTTCCTTCCAATACACAGGATATGACAGCGATGGAATTTATGGTGATGATACCAACTACGAAGCTACTGCCGAACAAGAGGTTATCACGACATCGACTAACGATTCTAACTACTATAAAAATTACTTTGCAGAAAATTCTGCCGAAGTTGATGCTATACAAGAGGAGTCTGAAATTTTCACGGACATCGATTCTTACGAAAGCGATTATACAGAACAGCCTACAGATACCCTGGAACAAGAAACCGCCTATGCCGGTTGGGGACAAACCAATAGTACCGTAACCATTAACTATGTAGATAATGGTTGGTATGGTTATAATGACCCATGGTTCTATTCTGGATTTGCTTTTGGCTCTTACGGTTGGTACAGACCTTGGCGTTATAATTATGGTTACGGTTGGAATTATAACTGGGGATATACGGGCTATTACGGCTACGGATTCTATCAGCCTTGGAGTTATGGTTATGGCCATGGCTATTATGGATGGAACAACAGATTCCCTAGAAATTCTAGATATGCTTTTAATAATACAAGACGAAACTCTTTACTTTATAATACGACCCTAAGCAGAAGTTATAACAACAGTCTTAGTAGAAGCAGTCGTTCTGCGGTATCTACAAGAAATAATTATTCTACGCGACGTTTATCTACAACTAATAGATATAACCGAACTACAAGATCTAACAATTACTCTACGAGAAATACCACAAGATCCTCTAGAAGCAGTACGGTAACACGACCAACGCGAAGTGTAAGGAGTTCTTCAACGACACGTACAACAACACGATCTACAACACCTACAAGGTCTTCAAGTGCAACTTCTAGGTCTAGCAGTTCACGATCTTCTAGTACAGCGCGATCTTCAAGTTCAAGTTCTCGTTCTAGCAGTGGAAGTTCTTCTAGCAGCAGTAGCAGCAGACGCGGTAGAGGATAAACAACTTACGTTACAACTTATAAAACACAGATTATGAAAAAGTTACTTATGCTAGGCATAGGCTTAATAAGCACGTCCTATATTGTAGCCCAGGATGTTACGGATGCCGTGCGCTATTCTATGGATAATATCCAAGGTACAGCTCGCTTCAGAGCAATGAGTGGTGCTTTTGGTGCTCTTGGTGGAGATTTATCAAGTATTAATATTAACCCTGCAAGTTCTGCCGTATTTACCTCAAGTAAGGCTTCTGTTTCGCTTGGTGCTTTTAGCAAACAACAAGATGTAGGCTATTATAATGGTCTTACTTCTTCATCGGATACTAATCTTGATCTTAATCAACTCGGTGCAGCCTTTGTATTTAAAAATACAAATCCGGATTCGGGTTGGAAAAAATTCTCTTTAGGTTTTGCTTATGACCGTTCAGCGGACTATGATAACGATTGGGTAGCACAAGGGGTTAATCCCGACCAAACTATTGGAGATTTCTTTTTAAACAATGCGCAAGGTTTAAGGCTTGACGAAATTTCAGCCTTTCCAGGAGAATCTTTTACTGATGCTTATGCTGAAATAGGATCTATCTTCGGAACCCGTAATCAACAAGCTTTCTTAGGATACGAAGGGTATATTATTGACCCCGTTGAAGATACCGATAACAATACGGCTTACGAATCTAACATCAGTGGTGGTGATTATAACCAACGCTATATGTATGCCAGTAGTGGTTATAACGGTAAGCTAGGATTTAACTTTGCTACAAGCTATAATAATAGAGTGTTTTTAGGTTTAAATCTGAATTCGCATTTTATCAATTACGAACGTTCTACATTCTTAAGTGAGTCTAATTCTAATACGAGTGCATCGGTACGTCAGGTGAATTTTGAAAACAATTTATTAACTACAGGAAGTGGCTTTTCATTTCAACTTGGTGGTATCGCTAAGATCACAGAAGCCTTTAGAGTTGGTTTAGCTTACAACTCCCCTACTTGGTATAGAATTTCTGATGAAACAACGCAATATCTTGCAACCACGCGTGTTGAAGAAGGCGCTAGTTTTAATCAAGTAGTTAGTCCTAATATTGTGAATATCTACGAAGAATATAAATTACAAACACCAGGCAAAGTCACAGGGAGTTTAGCTTATGTTTTTGGAAAAACAGGTTTAATCAGTTTTGATTACGCCGTTAAAGATTATAGCAATGCTAAATTTAAACCTAGTTCCGACGTTCTATTTTCTAGCTTAAATACAGAAATTAACAATACCTTAGATTCTTCTGTTTCATATAATTTAGGTGGCGAATACCGTTATGGAGCATTAAGTTTTAGAGCCGGATATCATTTTGAAGAAAGCCCTTATAAAAATGACAATTTCTATGGCGATCTTGATGGCTACTCTTTAGGACTTGGATATAATTTTGGCAATTTTAATTTAGATATTGCCTTTAGCCAATCGGAACGCGATTACAATTATCAACTCTATAGCACAGGACTAACGGATGCAGCTCAAATTGCGTCTAAAAATTCTGATTTTATTTTGACATTAGGATTTAATCTCTAGATTAAATTTTACAACATATATAAAAGACCTAAGGCCATGCTTTAGGTCTTTTTTTATACCGCACCGTTACACAAATATAATACTGCGCATTCTTGTAAGGTATCACACTAGCAATCCTAATAGGGGTTAACCTAATACTTCCACAAAACCAGATTAACTCTATATTGAGAAAACCGTTATCTCTAACTTAAGTACAAGATGCTAAATTATAAGAAACTCCTTACAAGGATGCCGATTCCCTTAGAGTACTCCTATATATACGTGAGTTCTATTTAGATAATAGGGTTACTTCTTAAACAAAAAAAAGCCTGAACATTAGTAATGTTCAGGCTTTATAACTATTTGTAATTCTCCTTATCGTTTCAAGGTAAAATGTGCTTTAAATTCTTTGCGTTGTCCGGTACTTGGTTCATCGTACTCTATTGTAAACCAGTAGCCATCGCTTGGCATTGCTTCTCCATTAAAGGTTCCATCCCAACCATTGCCGTCGGAACTTAGTTGTTTTAATAATTTCCCGTACCGGTCAAATATATAAATTTTTGCATTACTTCCAACACCTTCAATGTTCCAAGTTTCATTATTACCATCACCGTTAGGCGTAAAATACAGCGGGTAATCGATTATAAACTTCGAGGTGCTTGCTAATCCACATCCGTTTCTATCGCGGGCGGTAATCTCATGATCTCCAGAAGACACATTATTAAACACTCCGCTATCTTGCCATGGTCCGCCATCTAAACTGTATTCGTAAACTCCAATCCCTATAGCTGTTGCTTCTAAAACGTGATTATCTGCAAAAGCTTGGGTTAACAACTCGATCGTTACACTTGGTGGTGCACTTTCTATAACCTCTGTACTTGCACTATTAAAACAGTTTGTCTGTGTTGAAGTACTGATATCTGTTACATCTACACGGTACGTTCCTTCCTCTAACGGCATATAGCTTGGTCCGGTTTCTCCTGGGATGATAACACCGTTAAAATACCATTCAAAACTGTAATCTGCTGCTGTTAAATAGGTGTCTATAACTAAAGGATCTAAGATCTCTGTGCCATTCGTATCAATACATAACACATAACGATCGTCTAAAATTAATTCTGGTAGTGGATTAACATCTAAGGTTAACTCGGCTACCGCATAACATATAGAGGTATCATTTCCTGTTGTGGCATCTGG
>NZ_JBHTKM010000063.1:1080290-1081979 GCF_042675845.1 Winogradskyella rapida
CGCATAAATAATTTGCGGGTTTACCGTGTTTTCATACAAGGTTGGTAATGGATTCACTTTTAAATCAGCATCCTCTTGCGTTTCATAATAGGTTACATTATAATTTGCTGGGTTTTGAGCGTCTAACACTTCAGTATCCATTGTTGTTAAATCGAATTGTGCACTATCATTTGTTGGATCGCCATCAAGTTCCATTTCATCATCACAAATTTCATATACAATTGGCACGGTGTCCGGATTGGCCTGTGCCGCTTCATGTACTTCAATATAAAAACTTTGTGTGCTTATTGAACAGCCTGTATCTACATTGGTTATGCTTACAAAAATCTGCTGTGGATTGCTCGTATTGGTATAAGAGCTTACCAAACCATTGGTTCCTGCTTCCGCATCAGCCAAGCTGCTATGGTAGCTTACTACAAACTGATTTGGATCCTGACCATTTAACACTTCGTCGTCTTTAGTGGTAAGATCAAAACTATCTATGCCATCGGTAAATAATTCACATTGAATCATATCGGTAACAGCAACCACCTCTGGTAATGGGTGCACTCTAATGGTAAAATCTACTAAAGAATAACATCCTGTACTATTACGTGTTACACGCACATAAATCTCTTGACTTGGTGTCTCTATATTAGTATACTGTGTTGGGTCTGGGATAGCGTTAGTCCCATTATTAGCATCTAACTGCGTTTCATAATAACTTGCCGTTACACCTGCCTCGCCGTTAAGAATAAGTATTTCATTTGCGGTAAGATCAAACACCTCTACACCATCGCCTGTATTAAAGTCATCACACAACTCTAAATCTGGAATATTCTCACTTAAGGTTGGTGTTGGATTTGGTAATACACGTATGGTTAAGGTAACCATATCTGTACATCCGGTGTTGCTATCTGTTACCACAGCATAAAGCGTTTGTGGGTTAGCATCTAAACCATTTACTGAAGTATTGGTATACTGAGTAGGATCTGCAATAGCATTGGTTTGCGCTTGCGCATCTGCACTTGTTTCATAATAGCTAACTAACCAACTACCGTTGTTGCCTGTGATTTCATCATCTTTTTGTGTTAAATCAAAAACTGTAAACTCATCTCCTGGCATCTCCCCTAAGTCATCACATAAACTTAATTGGGTAGGTTGTATCGCTACTGGTGGAAGATTAACTTCTAAATCAAATGTCCCTACATCTTCACAGCCTACCGTTGGGTTATACAAGCGCACATAAATAGTTTGTGGGTTGCTGGTATTGGTATAACTTGTTGTATTTACAATTGGGTTGGCTCCTGTAGCTGCATCTGCTGCACTAACGTGATAGCTAAGCTCTAAAGCTGAAGTATTTTGTCCGTTATAAATTTCACTCTCTTTTACGGTTAAATCAAATTGGGTAATACCATTATTATCCGTATCACATAAAACAATAGGGTCTATTGTCGTTGGTACCTCTGGTGCCGCAATTACATTTAACTCTAATGTGTTTTGTGTAAGACTGTAACATCCTGTTATCGTATTTTCTGAACGCACATAAATCATCTGTGTGTTGGCTACAATATTGGTATACAACCCTACAATTGGATTCACGCCAGTCTCTGCATCCGTTTGCGTTTCGTGGTAGCTAATAACCACATTAGGCTCGTTATTGGTGATCTCTAAGGTGCGTTGTTCTAAATCGAATTCAGCATAACCATC
>NZ_JBHTKM010000063.1:1081989-1082208 GCF_042675845.1 Winogradskyella rapida
TTCTGGTGATGGCACTGGATCTACACGTAAGGTAACGGTAACTGTATTAAAACATCCCGTAGCATCATTCTCTGCTCTTACAAAAATAGTTTGAGCATTGCTGGTATTAACATATGGACTTACAATTTCATTAACTGCATTATCGGCATCTGTTTGCGTTTCGTAATAAGTTAACGTTATTCCGGTCTGACCATTTAAAATTCCAGCTTCAGCATCTTC
>NZ_JBHTKM010000063.1:1082218-1082377 GCF_042675845.1 Winogradskyella rapida
TGTCTCACTTTGGCCCGCTAAAATTTCCGATGCTTTGGTGGTTAAATCGAAAATCGCATAACCATCTGCAGATCGATCATCACACACCTCTAAAGCCGTTGGAGTTACAAGCTGTGGTGATGGCTCTACGATTAATTCTACCACAACAATCGTTGCACA
>NZ_JBHTKM010000063.1:1082387-1082507 GCF_042675845.1 Winogradskyella rapida
GGGTGGTGTAACTAACACTGGGAGCGGATTAACAACCAATTCTAGACTGGTGATTTTATAACAACTTGCCGTTGTAGCACTGTCTTCTACTCGAACCCAAATCGTTTGATTATAAGCATT
>NZ_JBHTKM010000063.1:1082517-1884112 GCF_042675845.1 Winogradskyella rapida
TGGTGGTGTAACTAATACTGGGAGCGGATTAACAACCAATTCTAGACTGGTGATTTTATAACAACTTGCCGTTGTAGCACTGTCTTCTACTCGAACCCAAATCGTTTGATTATAAGCATTCGTATTGCTATAGTTTGATGGGTTACTTATAGGGTTATTTGCAGCTTCGGCATCAGCTTCACTTAGATAGTAACTTAAAAGATACTGCGTCTCACTTTGGCCCGCTAAAATTTCCGATGCTTTAGTGGTTAAATCGAAAACTGCATAACCATCTGCAGATCGATCATCACACACCTCTAAAGCCGTTGGAGTTACAAGCTGTGGTGATGGCTCTACGATTAATTCTACCACAACAATCGTTGCACAATCTGTAGAGATCGTAGCACTTTCTACACGTGCATATAAGGTTTGTGCATCTTGCACAATATTATCGTAATCAATAGAGGTATCAATAGCATCAACACCGTTATTGGCATTGGTTAAGGTTTCGTGATACGTCACCACTAATCCTGTATCTCCGCCGTTAATCTCTGTATCTAGATCACTAAGAACAAAAATACCATAACCATCATTATCAGGATCACAGTAAATTAAAGGTGCTGGTGTATAAGCTACAGGAGCTTGTTGCACTACTAATTCTAATTCGGTAACACTAGAACAAGATGTCGCACTGTTTACCACACGTGCATAAATCACCTGACCATTACTAGTGTTGGTATATAAGGTTGGTAATGGATTATCTCCAAGCTCCGCTTCTGGTAGCGTTTCATGATAGCTAACCACATAAGAAGGATTACCTCCTGTGATTTCTGCATTTTTAATGCTTAAATCCATCTCCGTAAGACCATCTGGTGTTCCATCATCACAAACCTCTAAAGCTGTAGGAGCTGTTAATACCGGTAGGGCGTTAACAATAATATCAAAACTTGTTGTTCCGTAACAGCTTGGAAAAGCAGGATCTTCTACTCGCACATAAAGCGTTTGTTGGTTTGGTGAACTGGTATTTTCATAAGTACTTGGCAAGGCTCCGGTACCACTTTGGGCATCGGCAAGACTGGCGTAAAAGCTTACATTATAAACCGCTGGATTTTGACCGTTTAATATAGCCGCCTCTTGACTTGCTAAATCAAAAATGGCCACTCCGTCTCCACTGGCATCATCACAAATTTCCATATTAGCAGGCATTGTTGCTAAGGCTCTTGTGTTTACCACTAAATTAAATAGCGGTGCTGCTGAAAAACTGTAACAACTGGTATCTGCTAAACTGGTTACTCGTACATAAATAGGTTGTGAGTTTACCGTATTAGTATAGGTTAACGGCAACGCATTATTACCTAATTCCGCATCGGTAGCATCTAAATGGTAAGACACTTCAAAGTCTGTTGCAGACTGTGCTCCTAATATAATTGCTGTTTGGTCACTTAGTGTAAACTCGCCAATTCCATCGTTAGAATCATCGTCACAAAGCTCTAAATTAGAGGCTGCGTTGATGGTTGGGGCTAATGCTGCAGATATAGTAAAAGAGGTTACATCACTACACGTTTGAGTTACATCAGCTAAACGTGCCCAAATTACTTGCGGATTAGAAACATTAGTATAAGGAGAGACCAAAGCCCCTACATTATCTATAGCATCCTGCTCTGTAAGGTGATAACTTACGGTATAATCTGTAGCCGCTTGTGTACCTAATACATCATCGTCATTTTGAGTTAAATCAAATTCTTCAGACCCGGTTTCACTACAAACCACCAAATCTGGTGCTTCATTTGCCGTAGGGTTATCTCTAAATTCTATAACGATAGGATCAGAAGATCCAGAACAAACACTTTCAATATCAAATTCTGCATAATAAGTTCCAGGCTCTGTAACCGTTAATAGAGACGTTGTTTCTCCAGGGATAACCACTCCATCTTTATACCACACATGGTTTGCCAATGCAATCTCAGTATCTAAGATAACTTCAGACCCGTCACATTGTGCATTTCCGGCAGCAATTGTAATATCTTCTCCTAAATCTCCACCTAAATTAAAACTTCCTGCCCTAATAAAAACTCCCGAATCATAGATACTATCTCTAGCATCAGCAATTACCATTTTAATGGTATACTCCTCATTAGGTATCACATTAGCAAATGCTGTAAAAGGCACAGTGTATCCATCAAATGAAATTGGGGCGCCATTAGAAGGTGTATAACTATCAAAATAACGTACATTAGGAGCACCACAACCATAGCCATTATCGGGGTGAATATTGGTTACCAATATAGGCGTTGTAGTCCCAGGTATCACCGCTAAATTGGTCTCATTCCCGGCAGAATCTGTTAAAAGGAAAGCAAATGCATCAGAGTAATCACACTCAAAGCTTTGCCCATTATATTCTTCAGAAGCCATTAAGAAATCGAAAGTAATTTCATTTCCTCTAGGCGTAAAGTTAAACTGTATAAAGGTTGCATCATTTGACGTATCGCCCGGATCTAATAAGGCATCAACATCTGGATCACCAGCCCAACTACCGTCAGATAAAGTACTCGTATTAGGTCCTCCTGCTCTACTAGCATCTCCACTGGTTAACACAATACCATCTTCAAACTCAAAATTCACACCATCACTAAAAAAATAACCAATTCCATTGGGTAGAGTCGGATCAATTGTAGACCCCGTAGAGTATATAATATTAGAAACTGAGGCACAAGGGCTATCCACTAAAACATCTTCAATAAGCTCCTCTACTGTAAACATATCTTGATCTACCACTAAATTAGGTCCAAGAACAAACACCGTAACGGTATCGCTATCAAAACAACCTTGTGGATTACTATCCGTAGCCGTAAAGGTAACCGTATAGGTTCCTGAACTTAAAAAGGTATGAGAAACATCTGTACCCGTTGCGCTTTCGCCATCTCCAAAATCCCAGTTATAGGTAGCCCCAGTATCATCAGACTGAAACAATGCACTTCCTGAAAAATCTACGGTATCTCCTGGTAAAATTCCGATAACCCCTGCAGCATTTGGCTCGGGAGAAGAACTATCAAAAGACGCATCGATATCCTGACAAGCGGTAGCACATAAAATTTCGGCTTCCCATCCGTCTACACTTTGTGTACTATTAGATATAAACTCTACCGTTAAACATCCTGAGGTATTTGCCCCAGATGCACTCACCGTAAACGCACCCACCGGCCCAGAATAGGTACCGAGTAATGGTGCTGTTGTATCATCACCATCATAAATATTCATAACATCGGGATTAGACCCGCCTTCAGTGAAGAAAAAATTAAATTTAAGAATCGTAAATTGATCTGAAGTTAAGGGACATATTGTAGTTACAATGTTTTCATCATTACCATAGCCTCCAAACTGAGAACCTGAGTCATAAAACATATCAGGACCACAACGCATAAACACTCCAGGTTCCATGTTAATGTCTTGCGAAAAACTAAA
Source organism: Winogradskyella rapida (assembly GCF_042675845.1). NCBI lineage: Bacteria > Pseudomonadati > Bacteroidota > Flavobacteriia > Flavobacteriales > Flavobacteriaceae > Winogradskyella > Winogradskyella rapida. Next base: position 1,085,959 of record NZ_JBHTKM010000063.1, read on the forward strand.
AATTGAGAATAATAAAGTGAAAAATAGTAGTGTTTTCTTCATATTAAATAGGGTCTACTCATTAAAGTTTAACCTTTTGGTTAAAACATTAACAAATGCATAACTTAACTTTAGCTCGAAATTTAATCAAATTATATTAATTGCCTAGAAATTATAGTTAGAAAACAACAGCCTTACTATGAACTTTTCAATTTGATATTTCATATTTTTGCAAAAAAAAGATGCCAAAAACAATGATATCCATCGTATCCACTTCTAATGATAGTATTAAGAAGTTTGAAGCCGACCGTTTTTTAACCAACCACAACAGCTTTGAGTTCAACAACATAGACGACGCCCAGAATTCTCCATTGGCGCAACAGTTGTTTTATTTACCCTTTGTAAAGAAGGTTTATATTGCCTCAAATTTTATTGCTATTGAACGTTATAATATTGTTGAGTGGAAAGATGTAGAAAATGAAGTTGCAGAACAAATCGAGGCATTTTTATCTGAAAATGATGTTATCGTCAAAGAAGATGCGAGCAAACCTAAAGCTGCCGTTACCATTTATGCCGAGAGCACTCCGAATCCTGGAGTTTTAAAATTTGTTTGTAATAAGGCTTTGGTTCCAAATATATTTGAATTTAAAACTATAGAAGAAGCGAAACCTTCTCCTCTTGCCACAGCACTTTTTAAATTTCCTTTTGTTAAAAATGTTTATATGGAGAAGAATTTTATCTCTATCACAAAATTTGACATTGTAGAATGGGAAGAGGTCACCTTAGAACTGCGTGAATTTTTGAAAGCTTATGTTGAAGAAGGTAAAACCATTTTAAATGATGACGCCCCTAAAAAGCTTGAAAAAACTGAGGAAGCTATTGAGCAAAAGTTTGAAGCTTTAGACGACATCTCTAAAAATATCATAAACATTCTTGAAGAATATATTAAACCAGCGGTTGAAAGTGATGGTGGAAATATAGAATTTATCTCTTATGATGAGGATTCAAAAAAAGTAGAAGTCTTGTTGCAAGGAGCTTGTAGTGGCTGCCCTTCCTCTACCTTTACACTAAAAAATGGTATTGAAACAATGTTAAAAGACATGCTTAACGACCATTCTATCACCGTAAATGCTATAAACGGCTAAAATTTATTTAATTTTAAGTGACTTTTATAGTAATTAAGAGTCTAAGTTATAGTGCAGACCTTGGTCTGCCTTAACGGAAACACATAACTCGGACTAAAAATTAGCCGAGTTTTTTATTTTAAATTTAAAAATTAGAACATTACATGGACACACAAAAATGGATTGACGAAGGCTATAACTTTATTGTTGAGTTTGGACCAAAAGTAATTGGAGCCATTCTTATTTGGATTATAGGCTTATGGGTCATTAAAGTACTTCTTAAAGGCGTAAAAAAAGCAATGAATAAAGGCGATTATGATGAGAGTTTAAAGAAATTCTTATCTAACCTTATCAATTGGATCTTAAAGATTGTCTTAATTATTGTGGTTTTAGGTACAGTAGGCGTAGAAACGACTTCTTTTGCCGCTATTATTGCTGCCGCTGGTTTAGCCATTGGTTTAGCGCTTCAGGGCTCTTTAGCTAATTTTGCAGGTGGGGTTTTAATTATGATTTTTAAACCTTTTAAAATTGGAGATTATATTCAAGCTCAAGGTGAAGCTGGAAGCGTTAAGGAAATTGAAATCTTTACGACAAAATTACTTACCCCAGATAATAAAGAGATTATTATTCCTAACGGAAGTTTATCTAACGGAAACATCGTTAATTATTCTACGGAAGATAGACGTCGTGTAGACTGGACCTTTGGTGTAGGTTACGACTCTGACATTAGAAAAACAAAAGAAGTGATCTTAGAAGTGATTAAAAAACACCCATTAATTCTTCAAGACCCTGCACCGGCAATTAACGTTTCGGAATTAGCAGATAGTTCTATTAACTTTTTCACTAGAGTTTGGGTCAATACGCCTGACTATTGGGCTGTAAAATTTGATATTACAGAACAAACTAAAGAAGCTTTAGATGCGGCTGGTATTGATATTCCTTACCCACATCAAGTAGAAATACATAAAGAGGCTTAAGACTTCTTTTTTAAAGCTACAAAATCCTTTAAATAATAAGGTTCAAAATAAGCGACATCTACGGTGTCGCTTTTTTTGTGCTTTAATTCGGCCAACGCTGACATTTCATTAGCTGAAGGTAGTTTCCCTTCAACAAACACGGCATTAGGATGTGAAATTAAAGACTTGGTCTTCTCTACCCCATTGCCTACAAAATAGACTTTATCTTGTTCTAAAAGTGCCTTAAAACTAGTTTCGGTTAAAATCTCGGCTTCAATGCCGCGGTGGGATTCAAATTGAGCCGTGTAAATTGCCGAATAAACTTCCATACGTCGTGCATCTAACATCGGAACGATAAAACCACTTTCGGCTTTAACTTGGTGTGCTAAACTCTCTAAAGTAGACAGCGCAATTAAAGGTTTATCTAAAGCAAAACATAAGCCTTTTGCTGAAGATACACCTATGCGCAACCCGGTATAAGAGCCCGGGCCTTTACTCACGGCTACAGCATCAATTTGAGAAGGCTCTAGATTGGCCTCCTTAAAAACCTCATCAATAAACAGGTGTAAGGTTTCTGCATGCGAATACCCTAAACTATTATCTTCTTTTAAAACTAAAGTCTCTCCATCTTTAGACAGAGAGACTGAACAATTTGTTGTTGCTGTTTCTATATTAAGCACTAATGCCATAAGTGGTCCTAATTTTTGGTAAAATTACAATATATATTTATCAAAATGAACGGCCACTACAAGGAAGTGGTTAATTGCTGTTGTTCTCAGAGTTTTCTTCAGGTACCGCAATAGCATCACCTGAATTTAAATTTTTAGAAACTGTGTTATACGGTCCTGTTATAATTTCATCACCTTCTTCTAAACCAGATAGAATTTCAATATTGGTATCATCTTGAATTCCGGTTGTAACAACTCTTAATTTGGCTTTTCCATTAGCGTTAACAAAGACACATTCAAATTTTTCATCTGACTGCCCAGTCGTTGTAGTGGCCATCTCTACAGATTTTGTATTCAGTTTTTTAGTGGAACTCGTATCTGTTTTTATTACAATAGCACTAATTGGCACGGCAATCGCATCTTTTCTGGTCTTAGTGATTATATCTACAGTCGCCGTCATCCCTGGTCTAAATGGAGAATAGGTTTCAGGTTTCCCTTCTGTTAATGCTTTATAAGACGACTCAATAATTCTTACTTTAACTTCAAAATTAGTCACTTGGTCTGCGGCTAAGTCTCCTGCTGCAGAATTAGCGATAGCGGTAACCACACCTTTAAATTGTTTATTTAAATAAGCATCGACTTCTACAATAGTAGAATCACCAATAGCGACTTTTACAATATCATTTTCATTCACATCCACTTCAACTTCCATGTTCTTTAAGTTGGCTACACGCAAAATTTCTGTTCCGGCCATTTGCTGTGTTCCAACAACACGTTCTCCAAGTTCTACATTGAGTAAAGAAATGGTTCCCGTCATAGGTGCATAAATAGTGGTTCGGTTTAAATTGTCTTTAGCTTCATTAACCGTTGCGGCAGCACTCTGCACATTGTAATAAGCTGAATTTTTTCCAGCGATAGCCGTTTCATAAGCCGCTACAGAATTATCCCATTCTGATTTTGAAATCACCCCTTTATCAAAAAGTGTTTTATTTCTATCGTAATCCGCCTTGGCTTGTTTTAAGTTGGCTTCAGCTTGCGCTAAACCCGCTCTTACATTTTGGTAAGACGCCTGACTTCTACTTACTGCAGACTGAATTAAATCGGGATTAATACGTACTAAAAGATCTCCTTTTTTTACCTCTTGACCTTCTTTAAAAGGCAGTTCTAAAATTTCACCAGACACTTCCGAAGAAATTTTAACCTCAACCTCAGGCTGAATTTTTCCGGTGGCCGATACCGTTTCAACAATATCTCTAAGGGTCACGTCTTGTAACGTAACGTCTTTTATATCTCCTTTTTCACCAAACCATCCTTGTTTAGCGCCTATCACTACAACAATAAGTGCAAGCACTACGAATCCGATAATAATTTTTACTGTTTTGCTCATAATTAAAACTTTAATTCTGTTGCTGGTATTCCAAAGTATAACTCTAAAACTTTTAATTTAAAGATGTAATCGTATTTAGCCCGATTTAATTCAATTTTAGAATTATCAAATCGCACTTTAGACTGACTAAAATCGAAAGCATTAGTAAGCCCTACATCATAACGTTCTTTGGCATACTCATAAGCCAATTGTTGCGACTCTAAGGCCAGTTCTGCTGCCTCATACGATTTTAAAGCGCCTTTAGCATCCACATAAGCTTGATAAACATTAGATTCTAAATCTAACTCGGCTTGCTCTAATTGAAACTTAGAACGTTCTAAGTTAATCTTATTTCTTTGAATATTTCCTTTGGTGCTAAAGCCATTTAAAATAGGAATATTAAGCTGTAACCCATAAGCAATACCGTCATTTAAATATAACTGGTCTACAAACGGATCTGCTCCAACTTGTGTGGCATAGGTATTAGGAAACTCTCCAATTACAGCTTGTCCAGTACCTTCAACAGTACCAATTTGCTGTGTTATTGTAGGATTGTCTTGATCGACTTCTGTAATAAATGAAGGTGTATCAGTATATCGTGTGTTATAGCCGAAAAAAGCAGATAAGGTAGGGTAATTAAGACCTTTGGCCAATTTTAAATCCATCGCCGCCAATTCTACACTTTGCTCTGCAATTTTTATTTCTGATCTCGATTCTTTTGCTGAAGCAATAATCTCCCCAACACTTTTATCGGCAATCTCTGAAGCCACAATATCATAACCTTCATCTTCCACATCAAAATTTTCATAATCCTTAATCAATAAAAGTTGTGCTAAACTGATCAATGAAATTTGAATGTTGTTTTCCGCTTGAATAATGCTTTGTTGCTCACTTGCATCCGTTGCTTTAATTTCTAACAAATCTCCACGAGGTAAAGATCCTGCATCTACCAATTGCAAGGTTCTTTTAATTTGTTCTTTAGTGACCACATTTTGGGTTTGTAACACTTCTAAATTGGCCTTATTTAAAATCACCGTGAGGTAAGCGTTTGCAACGAACAAAGAAATGTCGTCTTTCATCTTATCGAGGCTGTATTGACTAGAAAGCTTAGAAATTTCGGCACGTTGTACCTGTCTTATATTTCTTAACCCGTCAAAAAGTGTATACCCCATATTGATACTTCCGGAAACTGAAAGAAAGGTAGTGGTTTGTGCGTTATTGGTCACCGGATTAAAACTAAGTCCTGTATTTTCTGAAACTCCTGCCCCAGCACTGATACTCGGTAAAAAGTTTCCAACCGCCGTCATTTTATCAACGTCGGCTAACTGCAAATCTAATTCGCTTTGTTTTACAGAAATATTGTTTTCTAAGGCATACTCCACACACTCTTTAAGCGTCCACTTTTTATGTTGTGCTTGTGCTAAAACTCCAAAAAGAAGTACTACGATAAGGATTGATTTTTTCATGATGTCTATTGGTCTATATAAAACTTAAAATGTTACAGTAAATTTAAATATATTACTGAGCGTAGTCTGGCACCCCTTCCACTTGGTTCCACACTTTTATCTTGTCGGATTTAGAAAGGCCCGATTTAACCTCTACTACGATTCCATCACTAAGCCCTAAAGTAATGTCTTTTCGTTCAAAAGTTTGATCGCCAACTTCAACCTCTACATAAGGAGCTTTTGTTTCCTCGTCATACTGTACTAAGGCTTCTTTTATGGCCAACACCTTTTCAACTTTATCTAAAATAATAGACGCATTTGCGCTGAGTCCGGCTCTAATAAAAGTAGAATCTATTTTCTGAAGTGTTCCTTTTATTTCAAATTGAATGGCACCATTTTCAGCCACACCTTTAGGGGCAATATAATCTAATACCGCTTCAAAGGTTTTATTCTCTATAGCACCAACCGTGATTTCTAGCGGTAGACCTTCTTTAATTTTCCCCACTTCACTTTCATCTACTTTACCTTCAAAAATCATCTGTTTTACATCGGCTAAAGAAGCTATTGAAGTCCCTTCGTTAAAATTATTAGCTTCAATAACCTGATTTCCGGCCTTTACAGGTACGTCTAACACCATTCCGGATACGGTAGCTCTGACTTGGGTTTGGGCAATATTCCCTAAGCCCGAAGTGGTACCCGTTTTTATAATGTCATAATTCTGATTGGCAGAATTCACGTTAATTTTAGCTTGTTCTACACTTTGCTTAGATTGTAAATAGGCATTGCTAACAGATTCGAAATCATTGGCAGAAATCACACCTTTTTCAAAAAGCGCTTTTTGCCTATCGTAATTGGCCTGCTGCGTTTGAAGATTGATCTGTGCCGTTTGAAGAGCCGTTTGGTTGGTTGCAATATTATTTTTAGCGCTCGTTAATGTTGAAGCATTAGGAATAACTTTAATCTGAGCAATAAGGTCACCCTGTTCTACGTACTCTCCGGCTTCAATAAAAACCTTTTCAATCACTCCTGAAATATTAGGTTTTATAAGCACCTCTTCTTTAGGCACAATATTACCAGTGGCCACCGTTTTTAGTATAATGGTTTCTTCCGTTGGAGATTCTGAAGTATAGGTCTTCGGATCCTCTTGGTTTTTTTGCCATAAATAAAAGAGTGCGCTTCCAAAGACGGAAACAATGATGATTAATATAATTATCGTTTTTGTTCTTTTCATGATTGTGATGGATATATGTTTAGTCTATTCTAAGAGCGTCTACAGGTTTCATTTTTGTGGCGCTATTAGCAGGAATAAGTCCGGCAAGCACGCCTGAAACAATTAATATAATTAAAGCGGTAAATATAACTTGCATACTTACACTTGGATTTGCAAAATTATCGACAGGGCCGTAATAATCTAAAAGAATGTTCATGCCCCAAATGATAAAGGCCGAAAAAGAAATCCCGACCATACCTGCCAAGATGGTAAGCATTAAACTCTCTTGTAAAATTTGAGACTTTATGGCCCACGGGCTAGCTCCCAATGCGCGCCTTACCCCAATTTCTTTAGTACGTTCTTTAACCACAATAAGCATAATGTTACTGATGCCAATGATACCAGACATTAAGACCAAAGCGCCTACAAAATACCCCACAAAAGAAAGGATAGAAAACAAACCATTAACACGTCCAAATTGTTCGGAGAGGTCAAAATGCCCAATGGCGCGGTCATCCGTAGGATCTACTTTATGCCGGGCTTTCATAATGTTAAACACCTGAGGTTTTAAAGTGGTAATACTTACATGATCTTGTGCGGTTAGCGCCATCCAACCAACAGTATCGCCTCTGTTAAACGCCTGACTAAAGGTGGTAAAAGGCATATAGATGGTATTGGCGTCTTGTTCTTCATCGCCTTGGCTATTGCTCATTTTAAAGCTACCTACAACCATAAAATTAACCCCATTGATTTTAATATAGGTTCCTAAAACGGGTTCGCCTTTATCGTACAAACTATTAAGCACCACAGTACCAATAACACAAATTTTTCGCTTCGCATTAATATCGGAATAACTTAAAAAACGCCCTTGAAGAATATCCATAGGTTGTTGTTTTATATATTCGGGGTAATCGCCATAAATTTCAAACGCTCCAGTTTTAGTCCCTCTTGTCACATTATTAGCGCCATTAAATCCGCCCAATTGGTTTCTTGGTGACACATATTTTAAATTAGGCACGGCCGTTTTAAGCGCGGCAACATCATCGATTTTAAAATTGAAATAACGCCCTTTAGGTAAGCCTTTATAGGGTTTAGAGGTTCCTTGAGACCACATAAACATAGAATTGGTCGCAAAATCACCAAAATCTGCAGTGACCCCATTTTTAAGACCGTTGGTTAAGGCCAACAGCAAAACTAAAATGGTAATGCCCCAGAACACCCCAAAAGCGGTTAATAAGGTTCTAAACTTATTGGCGTTTAGCGCTTCTAATATTTCATCCCAACGGTCTCTACTAAACATACTATTCATCTCTTAAGGCATCAATAGGTTTAATTTTTGCGGCTCTATACGCAGGAATAAATCCGGCAATAGTCCCGGCAAAAACCAATAAAAACACGGTAGACAAGGCAATTTTAAAATCGACCTGCGGATACTTTATAAAATCATTTTGAATTTGCGGACCTACAAGTTCTAACAAGCCAAGCCCAAGAATTAATCCGAATAAGCCTGAAAACATGGTTACAAAAATGGCTTCTTGCAAAATCATACCGATAATAGAACTCGGTAATGCACCAAGGGCTTTTCTTATTCCGATTTCTTTAGTCCGTTCTTTAACTATGATAAGCATGATATTCCCAACCCCAACAATCCCCGCAATGATGGTACCGATACCCACAAACCAGAAGACTAGTTTTAAGGTGGCAATTAGCGAATAAATTTTTTCAGCCTGCTCTAAGGTATTGTTAACCCTAACGGCACTAATATCATCCGGGGATACGGTATGCAGTTCTTTTATCTTCTTTTCAATGCCTAAGGCAATAGCATTAGAGGTTTGAACGGCTTCATCAAAATCATCAGCCATTTTAACGGTGAAGGCCATGTTTCTAATATTTTCTCCGGCATTGAATACTTTTTGCGCGGTTGTTAAGGGTACGTAAACCTGCCCCTCTTCACGATCCCCTCCTGGATCATAAAATACACCCACCACTTTAAAACTCATCCCAAAGATTTGGATATTCTTATTGATGGGATCTTCACCTTTAAATAGGTCTTCTTTTATTTTATTTCCTATGACAGCCACCTTTTTACTTGAACTGATATCGGAGGTATTGATAAAACGACCGGATCCGATGTCTGCATTTTCAATAAATTGATTTTCGGGCATGGTCCCACGAACGCGATAATTTCCAGTTTCATTTTGATAATTCACCGTACCACCATAGATCATATAATCTTTGGTTCGATATTCGAAATAATCATCGTATTGATTTTCGATTGCTTCGAAGCTAGAATTTTTAAGCTGAACATAGCGCCCTGGATTGAGCCCTTTATGTCCTTTGGTAGTGACTCCTGTCCATACCGAGATTTTATTTGTCGCATCTTGCTCAAACTGTGATTTTACACCATTAGCAATCCCTTCACTAAACCCTAAAAGAATCACTAATATAAAAATCCCTGAGGCTACCGAAAGCCCTGTGAGAAAGGTTCGCAATTTATTTTTGCTAAGCGTTTCGAATATTTCTTGCCAACGTTCTATATCAAACATGGGCTGATGCTCTTACCTGTTGTACGGAACTATCGTCTATAATTAAGCCATCTTTTAGATTTACAATACGCTTGGTCATGTGTGCAATGTCATCTTCGTGCGTCACGATTAAGATGGTTTTTCCTTCGTCATTAATACCTTGTATTAACTCCATAACCTCATAAGAGGTTTTTGTATCTAAGGCTCCTGTAGGTTCATCGGCCAATAAGACTTTAGGATCACTCGCTAAGGCCCGAGCAATAGCAACCCGTTGTTTTTGCCCTCCTGAAAGTTCACTTGGCAAGTGGTGCGACCATTGGGCTAGACCTACTTTTTCTAAATAATGCATGGCACGTTCTGTGCGCTCTTTACGTTTTACCCCTTTATAGTAAAGTGGCATAGATACATTATCTAAAGCCGATTTATAATTGATAAGATTGAAGGACTGAAAAATGAATCCGAGAAATTCATTTCTATATTTAGCGGCAATTTTTTCGTTAAGATTTTTAATAGGCACATCATCTAGAATGTATTGCCCTTGATCGGCCTCATCTAACATTCCTAAAATATTAAGTAATGTTGATTTCCCTGATCCTGAAGACCCCATTATGGAGACTAGCTCGCCTTCCTTGACATTAAAATTAATACCTTTTAATACGTGAAGCGAGTTGCTCCCCATATGGTAAGATTTATGTAAATCTTTTATTTGAATCATAATGTGATTGGGTTAACGGATACCATTCTAATGGCGTTGGAAGACCTATTGAATCTACAACGCTATTGGTCTAAAGCTGGTCTATGTTAAATTAATTACAACAACAGCAGGCACAACATCCCTTATTTTTCACATATGACGTCTATATAGCAGAAATGTTACAGGTTTTACTCTGTTTTATCGGGCTGATTATATTTTCTATAAATCACATAACCAATAACCGCCACTAAGATGTAAGGAACAGCCATTAAAAAGACAATTCCATCGTTAATTCCTTCGGCTGCAGATTGATCTTCACCACTTTCTAAAACGGCTCTACACATCGCACATTGTGCATTACTGAGGGTAAAAGATACAACTGTGAATAAGAATAAACTAATTTTACGTTTCATAATTAGGTATAATATGGTGCTATCATCACATAAACAATAACCCCTGTTACGGCTACATATAACCACATTGGAAAAGTGTAACGTGCAATCTTTCTATGACGGACTTTATCATTAGTAATACCACGCACATAGGTAATTAGTACAAAAGGAATAATCACGATAGACAAAACAATATGGGTGATCAGAATAAAATAATAAAGGTATTTTACAAGGCCGTCACCACCAAATTTTGTTGAATCGCTGGTCATATGATACGCCACATACATCACTAAAAACACCACAGAACTCCAAATAGCTGTTGTCATTAGGTTTTCATGAAGTACCACATGCTTTTTTCTAATGGCCAAGAAAGCAATGATTAATACAATAGCAGTGAACCCGTTAATGGTAGCATAAATAGGTGGTAAAAACGTTAAGGGCTCTACATCGTAGCCCAAGTCTTGTAGCTTAACACGCGATAAAATGGCGACTACAATTGGGATGATAATAGACAGAACAATAATCCATTTATTATATTTCTTTGCTTTTACAGTATCGATTGTATTCATAGGTTTGGTGTTACTTAAGCCAGTTTAGAATCGTATTATTCTTTTAATAATTTAGCTATATCTTCTTTTAGGATGGTAATTTCTTGGGCAATGCCATCTTCATCTACACCCACGGCTTCTGAAATTAAACCGTTATAAAAAATCTTAGGGTTTCCGAAGTCATCCTTTCTAGATCGGATATATCCTTCTTTATCTATTAAGGCAAAATTACCAGAATGCTCAAAACCTCCCACTACCGTTTCGTCTTTAGCGGTATAAAGATTAAAGCCTTCATTAGCCAACTTATAAATACGTGTCTCATCTCCAGTCATAAAATGCCAATTAGGATTGGTAATCCCATATTTTTCAGCATAAGCTTTAAGCACTTCAGGTGTATCAATATCTGGAGCAATGGTAAAAGAGGCAACTCCAAAATCTTTAAAATTCTTAAATTCCTCTTGTACGGTAACCAAGTTACGGTTCATAATAGGACATATCGTTGGGCAAGTTGTAAAAAAGAACTCTACCACATAGACCTTTCCTAGATAATCTTCATTGGTAATGGTTTCACCATCTTGATTGGTGAAGCTAAAATCAGGCACTTTTTTAGGTGCACCATTAATTTCAAGATAAGCCAAGTCACTTTTCACCTTAGCTGAAGACTCTAAATGAGAATTTAGAACATCTTTACTTCGACTCTCTTCACGGATAATATCTCCTCCGGTTACACGATCAATAATTTTAGGAACAAAAAGGATTCCGAAAATTAAAATTACAAATGCAATTCCGATATAGGAATAATTAGCTTTTTTACTCATGCTTTTTGTTTATTTCGTTTGCTCGTCTTGTGTTTGAATCGTCAAATTTACCTTTGCGTTTCTGACGGTATTCAGTGAATAGAATACGAACATCATCGCTCATCATATTCTTAATTTCTGCTACCTTAATGGCATTATAAGCATACACGCCGAAAGCGGGTTTATTGTTTTCAACAGCTCTTTCGTCTCGACCGTCTATACGTCCACGTTGATTAAGATCTTTATCTATGATAAATACTTCATCAAGGGATAAATCGGCTTTTAAATTTACATCGGCCTTTAAAGAATGGTAAAGCATTTTTATCTCGCCTTCTGAAGCAAAAGCGTAATGCCAATATTTTAAATCTTCGTAAGTATTGATTTCCTTTTTTAAGGCTTCCACTTCTTCTTCGGTTCCTTCAGGAACGACGATGACCAATTGAAATGTTTTAAACCCTTTAAACTTATCATAGACCAACTCCTTAAGATTTGAAGCCGCGATCATATGATCTAAGGGTGATTTCCCTAAAAAGCCTAACACCGTAATATGATTTTTTAATAAAAGGGGCTCACCTCTATCCGAGCGAAATCCAGTAATATCAGTAACCTTTTCATTGACGACATCTAAAGGCTCGTAATTGTGCTTTGCTGGATAAAGCATTAATAGGAATGCGACTGGTAGAAAGAATAGTATACCAAGAACGAGATAGCGTTTTACTTTTGTTAATTTCTTCATCGATTAAGAACTATAGCCCTCATTTTTGGGGTTTAACACACTATAATTTAAGGTCTCTTATAGCGTATGCAAAAATAAAAAAGGTGGTTTATAAAAACCACCTTTTCATTGTATTTAACACTTTGATAGATCGCCGTGTTTATATGTCTGTTTTTACTAGAAATCCTTCTTAATTAAGGCGTGTTCTGCGTTATATACGCTAAATACATAACCTCCTTCTTGTAATAAGATAAAGACTAAGTAACAGATTAAGAAAACACCTGTCCAAACAATAACTTTTCTTAAGCTTCCTACTTCATCTCTAAGGTGCATGAAATCCCATGCAATGTAATAAGCCTTAACTATTGTTAATAAGATAAAGATTAGGTTTAAGGGCTTCATATAAACAATAGGAGAAAGAATAATGTTCCCTAATGTTGCGAAGAATCCACCTTCTAAAGGCTCTAACCAAGTATGCATTAATATTGCTGGCTTGTAAATCCCTAAAACAACTTCTACTGCTGTTACTAAAGATAAGAATACTAATACGCCCCAGATTTTTTCTTTGTTAGATTTAAATTTCCAACGTCCTCTGAATATTTCTAATTTATGCTCGTGTGCCATAATATAACCTTAATTTCTTTTTAAACTAAATAGAAGAATGTGAATACAAATACCCATACTAAATCGACAAAGTGCCAGTAGAGTCCAACTTTTTCAACCATTTCATAACTTCCCCTTCTTTCGTACGTCCCTAAGACCACATTAAAGAATATGATAATATTTAATATCACTCCTGAAAGTACGTGGAATCCGTGGAATCCTGTAATGAAGAAAAAGAAATCACCAAATAGAGACGTTCCGTATTCGTTAACCTTAAGGTTAGCACCTTTTACGACTAACTTTCCGTTCTCTTTTATTTGTTTTAAAGATTCTGCTCTAGATAAAATGGTTTTGTGTCCTTCTTCGTTTAAGAATTGTGTACGCACAACAACATTTTCTTGTGCTGCTAAACCTGTGTAGATTTCATCTACTGTATATGGAGGCAATGATCCTTCGTCAGTAAACCAAATTCCATTTTTACGTTCGTGACTGATACGTGCACTTTCTTGTGGAATTGCAATATCGTCAATAGAAACACGTTTGAAAATTTCTTCACCATCTTCAGTAACATACTCACCAAACTGTAAGATGTTTCCACCTTTAGTTTGTACAGCACCGTAATCTCCTTGAATAAAGGTTGCCCATTCCCATGCTTGCGATCCTAAGAATACTGCTCCACCTATAACGGTTAAAAACATGTATATGGTCACTTTAGATTTGTTCATATTATGACCTGCATCTACAGCTAACACCATAGTTACCGAAGACATAATAAGAATAAACGTCATGACTGCCACATAAATCATTGGCAACTCTTGACCGTGCATAAACGGCACGTGTGTAAACACCTCATCCGCTATTGGCCATTCGTTAATGAACTTAAATCTTGAAAAGCCATAAGCTGCCAAGAAGCCTGAAAATGTTAAGGCATCAGATACAATGAAGAACCACATCATCATTTTTCCGTAACTTGCTTTTAGTGGACTGTTGCCACCTCCCCAAGTTTTATCTTCTGTACCAGTACTAACTACCGTAGAATCCATAGAATTTATTTAAATTTTTAAGATTGGACAAAAATAATCAAATTATATATTTAAAAAAATATAAAAACAAAAAGAGCACAACCCAAAGCCCATCTACGAAATGCCAAAAAATTGATGCTAGTTCAAATCCTAACATATTGTTGGAGTTATACTTTTGTTTAAAATGATTATAAATTACAACTATAAGGCATATTAGCCCAGCAATAACGTGCGCTATGTGCAATATAGCAATGACATAGATGTAAGACATTGTGATATTACTCGTAGGTCCGGTAAAGTAATAACCTTCCGAAATAATCTGTCCAAATCCTACAAATTGGCTATAAATAAATCCTATCCCAAGGCCTAAAGTAGCCAATAAAAACAGGGATACCATTTGCATTTTGCCTTGTTGAAGGGCACGTTTTGCTAAAATAAAGGTAATACTACTTACAATTATGAGCCCTAAACTGGTAAAAAATGCGCTTGGTAATTGAAAATCTACTAACCAATCTTCATTAAGACGTTGTTTACTACTAACAATAAATGCACTTAATAATCCGGCAAAAGACATAATTAAAGAACCTATCCCAAACCATATCATCATCTTTTTAGACCTTGCAGTTTTTTCTGCTGTTGTTCCTTTTGTTAAATCCATTTTATCTTAAAAATTTATCTGCAACATATATTATTTGCAACATTGTAATATAAAAAACGCTTGATAGCATAAGTTGTTTTGCCGTTTTGATGCTACGATCTTTAAACAATTTAAAAGCGTAGAAAAGCATGATTAAGCCTAATAAAAAGACTAAAACAGCCCCAACGATAGACAGTTTTAAATCGCCTGAAAATCCGAATACAGGAATAATAGACGCTAAAATAGTCCATACACTATACATAATGATTTGCACAGCAGTACCTTTATCGGGTTTACCGGTAGGTAACATATGAAACCCTCCTTTTTTATAATCTTCATGTAAAAACCAACCTATAGACCAAAAGTGAGGAAATTGCCAAAAGAATTGAATGGCAAATAAGGTTCCTGGTTCTATACCAAATTCGTTACGCGCGGCTACCCATCCTAACATAAACGGAATGGCTCCTGGCAAGGCCCCTACAAAAACAGACAATGAGGTCTTAGTCTTTAAAGGTGTATAAACGCTTGTGTATAAAAATATAGAAATGGCGCCATACATGGCGGTCTTAGGATTAATAATGTATAAGGTGATTAGCCCTAAAATTGTAAAAGACACGGCAATAACAAAGGCTGTATTTACAGACATACGCCCGGAAGGAATGGGCCTATTTTTTGTCCGATCCATGAGCGCATCTAAATCGCGCTCAATAATTTGATTATAGGCATTAGAGGCCCCAACCATAAAGTAGCCCCCTAAGGCTAAAAGGATTAAGGTGACCAAGCTAATGGTCTCTGCTCCTAAAAAATAACCCGCTATAGAGGAAAACACCACACTTAAGGACAAGCCCATCTTGGTAATTTCCTTGAAATCTGTAACCACAGAACCTGTTGATACCGAAGATTTTGTACTGCTCAAACTAAACGAATTTTATTTTTTTTAAAAACGACTGCGAAGATAGTCTGAAAATTGATTCTAACCAACGTTAAACTTTAGTTTTAACAATACAACGAATCCCCTTAATTCCAGACCTTATAAAATAGCAGCATAAAACACCGTACTTATCAGCACTCTAATAGCTTAGTGCATTGCACTAACTTCACAACATTAGCGCTTAAGAATTCACGACAGATAACTCCCGTTAAAAATCATTATACCAATTAAAGATATCTGTTCTTACCCCTAAACTGAACCATAAGGTATTAGACGATTGTGTTGATGCCGTTGAAACATCAGGGTTATAATCTCTATAAATAATATTAGTAAACAATTTAAGATTGGTTGCAGGGTTTAAAACATAACCAGCTTGAATCTCCGTCATAAAACTATTGGTGGTATTTCCTTGTCCAACCACAATTCCTGTATCGGCATTTCGATCATTGTAATCTCTATAAATATCACCGCCGTAAGAGAAGTTATCCTCATCGGTATTAAAATCTAGGCCGCGTTGTCCAATAATAAATTTAGCATCCCCAAACCAACGCTTATAATGATAGCGTCCTATTAAAACCAATTCTTTAAAATTAGCACCCCATAGGTGTGCCATTGGTTGGTTGAAATTTGCATAATTAAGCACTTGAGTATTGTGAGAATACACATACGGTCTTACGCGGTTATATTCTGCTTGTAACAAGAGGTTATCAACATTAAAGGCATTAAAGTATTTGGCCCCTAACTGAAACCCGAATTTATTTTTCCAGCTTTTCTCTCCACCAGTTACATCACTTAAAGAAAATTCATCAAGAATAAACTGCCCATAAAGATTGACCTTATTATTCCATTTGTACTTAGACGTTAAGCCGAGAATGGCATTTCCGGCGCCTTGCCCGGTCTGAAACTCTATCGCTCTAAAAAAGATAATCGGATTTAAATAATTTACATCAAAGCCACGCTCATTAGAATTGGTCCATATCACAGATTCAAAAAGACCAATATTTAGACGCTTAGAGACATTCCAACTCAAGTAATGGTTAGCCATATATTTTGTTAAAAAGGCTTTATCAACAACAACTTCATCTCTCACATCTTTTAACCACATCCATGTGCTAGTATACTTTATTTTCCAAAAGGTAGCATTCAATTTTAAGAAAGGATACGGACTAGACACATCACTTTGTAATAATGAGCGATACCCATCTCCTATAAAGTTTTTACCGTGACCAAATTGGATGTTTAAAAAATCGGCTGGTGTATAAGATAAATACGCCTCTGCCACAGGGTAATCATAAGCATCATCCTTAAAACGTTTGGCAATACCACGACCTGGGATAATAGCTGGGTCTGGTCCAAAAGCTTTTAAACTTTCTGCATACTGATTAAAATACTCCGCAAAACGACCTTGACTTTCATAAACTGAAGCCGTTAAATTAAAACGCTTCCCTAAACCGGCTTGTATATTTACCCCTCTTGTATTGTTCCATGTAGAATTAAAATCAGCCTCGGTGTCTTTACCGACTTGTAAGTCAATTATAGGGTCTACTGTAAACCAGTAATCTTCCCCTTGGACTTCCACTAAATGTTCATTAAACAACTTACGTCCAAACCAGGTATCTGTATCTTTTGCTAGATTTTCTTTTTCGGCTTTTATATCATAATAGCGTGCCACATCACTATAGATAAATGGTTTGGCTGCGGTATGGCTATTGGTCCCAATGGCATTCATCTCATCGTCAAATCTTGCATAATAAGAATGCGTAAAAGGCACATTTAGTTGGCTATTGTATTCTAGGTTTTCATACGGTTTTAAGCCTTGTTCTAACACATCGTACTCTTGAGAAAGCGTCGCATTTAAACTGTCCGTTTCACTCACGGTTTCAACGGTTTTTACAACGTCTGTTTTACGCACAGGAGCCGTTAGCGGAATAGCAATACTCACACTATACTGTACAAATGTAGGCTTCCCATTATAGGTGGCGGGTTGCACTTTAGGCAAGGCATCAAACACACGTTGGGTTTCCGTTTTTAATTCGTCATAAATCGCATCTATATAAAGCACTTTAAAGGCCCCCTCTTTATCCACTTCAAACAACACCTTAACATCACCTTGATAAGACTCCTCTTCTACCACTTGAGGACTTTTAAAATTCTCAAATAAAAAGGTATTTAAGGTGAAATTAAAACAAGACTTGAGTTGCTCTACAGGAACAGAATCACAGGCTTTAAATACTGGTGATTTTTCATAAAACAGGGAATTTTGCGAATACCCTAAGGTGGCCGTTAAGCAAATAACAAATAGCACAATGCGCTTCATAAAAGAGGTCTTTTTAAAGCACGAAAGATACTTATTTTTTTTAGTACCACGACCTTGAATTAAGTCCTAAAAAAAACCACTATAAAAAATTATAGCGGTTTCTTTAGTCTTATAATCTTACAACTTTTAATTTCTAATCTGATAGATAATTGGTAGCGAGTATACCACACCTACAGGTTTATTACCTTGTATTCCCGGTTTCATTTTAGGAATTTTATGAATCACTCTATCGGCTTCATGCTCTAACGCCGGATGCGGCCCTCTCGTTTTTATATCGGTAACATTACCGTTCTTATCAATAGTAAACTGGGTAAAAATGCGTTGTTTTCCTGACATTCCGTAAGAGGCGCCAATACTAGTATTGAACTTTCTATTAAGGAGTTTCGAAATTTTCTCAGACATACATGCTCTGCGTTCGTTGTTGGACGCATATTTTTCACAACCGGGATAAACGGGAACGCTTTCCACGGCAACAAAATCTACGACTAACGGTTCTGAAGGTTTTTCAATTTCAGGAACATCATCAATATCTATTGGCGTTTCTACATCCGTTGTTTTAGCATCCGGAAGATCAATAACCTGATCTACTATAGGCTGGTCATCTTCAACCACCTTAAGATCATCATTAAGGTCGGGAGTCGGAGCTGATTTCACTACCTGAGGTTTAATAGACTCAACTTGGAAAGGTGGCACCACATCTATGGTTACGGGTTCGGTGGTTGCGGTATCGTGGTTAAGTCGTAATTTCCTTTCTTCAAATTGCATTTCAAATAAGGCATAGGTAGCCAATAAACAAAGGATGAGCCCTATTTGGAAATAAAGGCTCGAGTTTTTTCGTAAATTTGCATCATGCTTTTGTGATGGCTTTGCTTTAGTAGCGCTCTGACCAGCAACACTAAAGTCTTTGTTAGAATTTTTCATAATACTTTGGTTTAAATGTTAATATTATGATAAAATCACAATAAGCATACCAAAACGAAAATCCCGCTCAATTAATTTGAACGGGATTTTTTATATAAGAAAAATTCTATGTTGTATTAGTCTTGTACTTGGAATACAATAGGAATAGAGAATGGCATTACTACCGGCTTTCCTCTTTGCTTACCTGGCTTCATTTTAGGTAAACCTCCGATAACACGCTTAGCTTCTTTTTCTAATCCTGGGTGAGGACCACGAGCTACGATATTAGTAATGTTACCCGACTTATCAACCTTAAACTGTACGAAAATTCTTTTTCTTCCAGGAGGTAAACCTAAATCACCTGCTAAATCTGTATTAAATTTTCTTCCGATAAACTTATTCACCTTATCGTTCATACATTTCTTTTTAGCTGCATTTCCCTTTTCTTTTTCACATCCAGGAAAAACGGCAACATTTTCAATGACAGAGAAAGGAACCTCTAAATCTTCTTCTACCTCAGCAACCTCAACTTCTTCAACTTCCACAATTTCTGCTTCCATTTCTGTTTCAGTAGATTCTATCACTGTTTCTTCAATCTCCTCTTCATCTTCAACAACTTCAATAATTTCCGGTGCTGCTGGTGGTGGTGGAGGTGGTGGTGGAGGGGTTACAATCTGTTCTGTGATTGGCACTTCTTCCTCTAATTCATCATCTAAATTTAGCGTATCCGCAATGATATCAGCCTTATCATAGGTTTTATAATTGATCGCCATATAGGTAATACCCAACATTAAGGCTAGACCAACAGCAAAATACAGCGAACTGTTTCTACTTACGTCTGATTTCGGGTTCTTTTTAGGTTCCATAATATTCTTTTTAAATATAACATCGCTAATTTAACTAATAAATAGTAAAATAAACAAGGCTTAAGGTTAATTTAATTTATATGTATTAATCTGACTTGCAATAAACGTACCAAAAACCGCTCCGATGCTATTTGCTATAACATCTAGCAAATCATAGCTTCTATTAGGGTTTAGGAAGTACTGCAACAACTCTAACACAAATCCAAAGACAATAGCGCCCACAACAATCATTAGATACCAATATCTAATTTTTAACGTTTTAGTGTAAAGCCCCCAAAATAAGGCTAAACAGCAATAGGCCACGATGTGATAAATTTTATCATCTATCGATGAGCCCAAACTAGGCACTGAAGTCAGTGTGATTAAACTTGCAATGACCAATGCCAATGTATAAGCCACCGACACTAGTAAAAGCCCTTTTTTAACCACCAATGTGTGCTTTATAGTCTTCTGCAGATAATAAATTATCGACTTGAGAAGCGTCTGAAAATTTTAATTTAATCATCCAACCTTTTCCGTAAGGATCTGTGTTTACATTTTCAGGTTCGTCTTCTAAGTTCTCATTGAATTCTACGATCTCACCTGAGAGTGGTAACATTAAATCTGAAACGGTTTTTACAGCTTCAACGGTACCAAAGACTTCATCAACCTCTAGAGTTTCATCTAAAGTATCTACTTCTACATAGACAATGTCTCCAAGCTCGCCTTGGGCAAAATCTGTGATTCCAACGATAGCTAAATCGCCTTCAACTTTAACCCATTCGTGATCTTTGGTGTATTTTAATTCTGCTGGTATATTCATTTTATAGGGTGGTATAATTATATATTAGATACAAATGTAATTTTTTAATAGCTTCAATTCAAGATTAATTTCCAAAATTATATCGCAATGTAATTCCTGATCGTACTGAGGTTTGCGGAAATGAGGTAGAAATGGCAAATTCTGAGAAGGTATAATCAAAATAAAAGATGGCCGATAGATTTTTACTGAAGGCATAATCAGCGTTGTATTGAAGTCCCCAAATGGTTTGTCCCGCCGTGATCTGATTATTTTCTAAATCTAAATACCTTATGATTGTTTTATTATCTCTTACCGACACATCAAGACTCATATTTAAATCACTCACAATAATTTGTTTTGGTCCTGCTAGCTCTGATCTAATTCTTAAATCTTTAATACGGTAACCTAAGCCTAACGTAAACTCTTTACCTTGAATTTCGGTAAGTAAGTTATTATCGAAACTTAAAGACAATAAACGATCGGTTTTTATTTCAGCTAAGACTTTGATAGAATTCTTCATCTCAAAATCTAATTTAATTAACGGACTAAACTGTTCCTCTAAGTTGATATTGCTGAATAAGGTTTCGTTCTTAAAGTTACCCGATTGGTCTAAAGCATCTGCGTTACTAGGATCGGTAAAACCTAAATCTTGATCGTAATCTTGATAATCTAAATTGGTGATAAACTGATTCACGGTATAATTTGAGCGGTACCCATGCTGCACAGAAAAACGCTTAAAGGTTCTCTTAAACCAAGGCAGTTTCATAAGTCCGGTGTACTTTAAATTCCAGTTCGGAATTGGCACATCTCTAAAGGCTCCTGTATTTACACTTTCTGGATCCGACCCATGGTATGCCGCTAAGAATGCTGGTAATAGTACTTTTTGGCTGTTTTTACCAAAACCTTCAGGATAACCTTCTGCATCCGTACCATAAGGCGTATCGCCATAAAACTCTTTAGCCAATCTGTTGGCTACGATATATCGGTTAGCTCTAAAATCATCAAAAGCATCCGATTGGTTTTCATTACTTTTTCCGAAGGCTGTTTTAATAATCGCTGTTGAAATACTAAAGTTTCCGTAAGAATTGGTAATTAAATCATTGTACTCATCACTTAATCCATCGGCGTTAGTATCTGTTGTATTGAAACTTTCCGTAGTAGTTTTTGCGTAAGTTCTATTTCCGGTTAAGTCGATTTTTAAATCTGTTAACGGTTCTAGGTTAATAGAGTAATCTAAACTTTGATTGGTCACTTCCGTGTACTGGTCATTAAAATCTTCATAGGTGGTTAACCAACCGTTTTCTGCAGCAATGCTTCTAATGTCGCTCTGGCTACCAAAGGTATATCCTACCGTAGGTTTTAGCGTTCCTATAAATCCTGGAGTTGGTAAATACCCTGGTAAATAAGTTCCGTTATTTTCTGAATAGTTAAACTGCATACGTTTAACCATAGTAACAATATTCACAAAAGTATTATAGGCTTTTTCACCAGCGCTTGGCTTGTCTTCCTCCTCTGATGCTGCTGGATTAGGTGACGGCGTACGTCTGCTCGCTACAGTACTTCGTGTTCGTGCTCTCGATTTTTGTTTCCCCTTTTTTACGAGCCCTAAGGTTTTGTATAAGGTCTCCATATTAAGAGTCGCATTAATATTGTGCGTATTAGAGTTTTGGATAGAGTTTCCTAAATTCACGGTTTCATATTCTCCGGTATCTGGATTTTCTATTTCTAAATTGCTATATAAATCTGATCCTTTTTCCCATTGAAATGCTCCGCTATACGCATAAGTACTTCTTAAGAAACTAAGCGCTGGAATTTTATATAATGGCAATTCATAATTCACCTGAATTTGCTGTGTTTGATAATTAGGATCTCCAAAATCAAAGAAGCCATCCCAAACATCGAGCTCCGGATCTTGAAGGCCGTCCAGTTGATTATCGATAAAATAGTTTCGAATAATATTGGTATTCGCTGCAGTAAAGTTAACACTTAAGGCATCCGATAAGTTATAGTTAATGGCGTACTGAAAATCGAACGTATAATCTCTTCTGAATAATTCTTCAATACCAATATTGTCTCCTGTTAACTCGACTTCTCTAAACTTCTGTTTATTAAACTGTCGGTTATAATCTGAATTAATAGAGAAACTTGAAGGCAGTAAGTTGAAATTAAAATCTTTTAAAATCTTCCAATGTTTACTGGTGAATAAAGAATCGTTCTTTTTAAACGGTTCAATTTTAACAGGCTCAAAAGCGTATACATAATTCGCTCCCGCTCTTACGGTTTGATCTAAAGCGTTTTCAATTTCGAAATCGCGATGTTCCACCTTATTATACGAGTAATTTAAGGTTAAGTTTTCAACATCATAAAAGTGCTTTTCCGTATCTCTTGTTTTCTGTTTTCTAACCCCAATAAAGTTAATACTTTGACGTTTGGTATAATCTTCTGATTGCTCTCTAATCTCATCAGCCTCCTCACTTGTAGTCGCGGCATCTATCCTAGACTGCAAGGTAAGATCGTTATAATACTGATCGTATTTTGGGGTAATAAGTTCTTCACTTTGCGCATAGTTAAATGGCAACTGAACGCCCCACGTCTTAGGAAACAGTTGTCCTAATTGTACATTGGTAACAAAATCGTATTGCTGTGTGTCTTCTAAACTTCTTTCACTTGGACCTTGATCTATACTTCCAAAACCAGAAGTACTTCTACTTCCTGTTGCATTAATGCTTGCAAAATCTGCAATTTTAGTATCCATACTTAATATGGCCGCCCAACCGCCTTCGTTATCCATATCAGACATACGCAGCTCATTAAACCAAACCTCACCACAGGAGTTCATGCTCGTAGAACCTGAATTCTTAACCCCAACCATCAAGACTCTAATATCTCCAAAATTCGGATTTCCTTTTATGGCAATACGTTGTTGTTTTTCAGTTCCAACAATATCATTATACGGTGTGTTTAGTGACCCTAAAGGTGTTTCATCTAGTTCACCATCAATAACGTTATAAATCGTCGCGTCCTCATTACTTAAGGTTCCTGCTGAAATTCCTAAAGATTTAATAGTCTGTAAATACTCTAAAGGCATTTCAATTTCATTCTGCTCTGGCCAGGTTTGTTCTCTTAAACTCCCTTCGGCATCAGAGGTTGGTAATAAAGGAACTTCAATTTGATAGTAGTTCTCGGTAAAGTCATTACCCATTCTAATAAACCCAACCATTTCACCAGGTTCTAGCTGTTGACCATCTTGAGCTTCTGCATGAATAAACATACGTAGTTTTTTATACTGACGCATATCTAAATCGATGTTCTTATAAACTCCTTTTGAATCCGTTGGCGCTAAATCACAAGCTTGAAGCACTAAGGACTGTTCATTCTGATCTATAATGGTGTTGTTGTTATTTAACTGCTCTTGCTCTACCCCTGGTGGTCTTAAATAGCCCGCATTATCTTGAACGCCTACCACACCAACATTGAATTCTACATTAGGACTATCGTTGGTTAAATCGTTATCTAAATCTAAAGTGTAACGTCTCCAATCACTACGTACCAAATCGAAAGTAGCAAAACGCAGTACGGTATTCTGTGTAAAATCAGATAAGTATAAACGCGCAAAACGAATAGATCTGATATCTGAAATACCACCAACAGCTTCACGAATATCACTATCATCAATAGGAATTCTAAATTGGTACCACTTTACATCTCTTGTGTCTCCGTTAGGTAAGGTTACCTGCTCTTCTTTAATATCATTTACAATAGGATTTGTAAGACTTAAGGACGCATTGGTAATATCTATTTCATACTCATAATAACTATCAATAGTATTCATGGTATTATCTCTATTGATATCTTCTACATCAGGTTGGGTGGTAGACCCACGGTTTGTATCTGTAAAAGTCTCTGGCGAATTCCCTTCCGTACCATTATATTTTCTATAACGCTCAAAGATATCTCCATCGGTATTTAAATAGTAGGTATAGTTATCATTAGATGGGTCTTCACCAAATTCTGCGCCGAATTCTGCAATTTCTTCCGTATCAATAAAACCATCAAATCCAACATCTTGATTGGTACGCTCGTCTCCAGTAGTATCAAACGTATAAACTAGCGATTGGTTTTCTGGTACCACACTACCAAAATCCGTTCGAGCGAACATAGAGACATCACCATCATCTGGTAAACCATTCTCATATTGTTTTTTTCCATCTTTAAGAACATCTTCAGAAATGTTTCCTAAGTTTAAATACAACTTCCCGCCTGGGTTAGAAGGATTATCTAAAAATGGATCTTGCACCCAAAACTCAATATACTCTACATTGGCTTGTTCAAAATCTGTAGAGGTAATTTGTCTTGTAATCCCCGCCCAACTGTTTGAAGGGTTTAAGTTATTCCCATTGGCGGCACTAGGATCAAAGTTATACGGTCCACGTTCTGCTGGGTAATAGGCTAAATCTAAAGTATTGATAACTGAGGTTTGCCCTTGTACAATGTCTTGATCAAAAATCTCTTCTATAAAAACACGGCGTGTATATAAATCTGAAACATCATCATCTGTAATGCCACTAGGTCTTTGGGTACTGTAAAAAATAGGATCTACCGTATACCAGTTTAATAATGCTCTACCATAGCCATTTTCTATACCATTACCATCGATACCGGGAATGTTATTAGGTAAATTTAGAGGTCTACTTGATAAACTCCATGACAGCGGACTTAATAAACTAATAGAACCTTGTGTCCCTTCAAAATCGTCAATATAAGCGGTAGCTTCATCATTAAAATCTGCACCACTAGAAGAGCCTGGTAATAAATACGCAAATTCCCCACGTAAGGAAAGACTTGATGGAACATCCGTATCAATGTTAGGAAGTTTATTAACCATACGGGTTAAAAAAGGCACCTCCGTTGAGTAGTTTCCATTAAACCCAAAAATGGTATTATTGATAGGTTCTGACGCATAATTTGCTTTTTGCGTAATCGGACTTTCGTTAAGATTAAGTAAGGTTGCCCCTAAAAGGAAATTCTCATTAAATTGATGCTCTACATTAACCCCCGTAAAACGTTTGGTTTGCTGTCCGAAGACCGCATTATTCTCTACAGAAATATTAATAGGCGTCTCTGAAGCGATAAGCGATTCATCTAAAATTTCTACACGACCTAGGGTATAATTTACGGTATAATCTACCCCTTCAATAAGCGTTCGGCCTCCTGCGGTAACGGTTACCGACCCACGAGCTACGTTAAATGCTCCAATTGGAATTCCGCTATCACTACCGCTACTGGTATAACGTCCTTTAATTTGAAACTTATTTTTATCAGCCTCATCTAAAGCCGCTGTTTTGGTAGACTTATAGAGAATATCGTAAACGTACTTTTTCTGATTGACGTTAAATCCACTTTGGGTATCGCCTATATCTTCATAATCAGAATCATTGTTACTGGAGTTATTATCATCATCTAAAACATCGAATAAATAACGCCCGAAAGGTTCCGTTTTTGTAAAAATAATCTTCCCGTTTTGAGCAAGTATGGTGACCCCTTCCACAAAATCGAAAAAGCCATCCCCTTGGACTTGTTCATCACCGTTATAATTTAATTTATCGAGGTGAAAAAGGCGTATTAAAGGTGTTTCACTAATTTGTGAATCATCACTGGTATCATTAGGCGTGTTATTATCAAAGGTTGGAAACGGCACCTCTACTCCATTACTTGTTGCTGGAGTAATATAGTTTACAGCGGACGCTTCGGTATAAAAAATGTTTAAAGTGAAATCTTCTTGATCCAACTGATAAGCACCGGTATCATAGATGTTTTTCATCATTAAATCCCAAATCGGCTGCTCTACAGAAGTGACCGCACTCTTCAGCATTTTTAAGACTAAACTCTGATTGCTTACCACGGTATTTCCTGTAGTATCATCTACCGTAGTCGCATCTACACCATCGTTAGCAAACTCTCCCACTTGATACACTTGGCCACCAATGGTATATTGAAAGGCTACGGCTAAAACTTCGTCATTCAA
The DNA here is from genome assembly GCF_042675845.1 of Winogradskyella rapida. Classification (NCBI taxonomy): domain Bacteria; kingdom Pseudomonadati; phylum Bacteroidota; class Flavobacteriia; order Flavobacteriales; family Flavobacteriaceae; genus Winogradskyella; species Winogradskyella rapida. The sequence goes on from NZ_JBHTKM010000063.1 coordinate 1,112,460, forward strand.
TAAACGTTGGCTTAGAGAGATGTAACCTAACTTATCATTTAAAACGTAATCTTGTCCTTCTATTAATTTGCTTGCCGATTCTAGTTTCCCATAATCAAAACCTTCTTGAATAGACACGTTAACACCACCTTGAATGTTGGTGATATTTCTAACCGATTCAGTTAAAAGTGAGCCTGCCCCTCCGATGTTGGTCGGGTCAAAATCATTGTTTGCGTTATTTGGTTTAGCCCCAAGGCTATTAATAAATCCACTTGGTAAAGGATCTAATCCGATATTTTCTGGTGACGACTCCCCTAAATCTTGAAACGCCACAATATTCCTTACATTTTCGGTTTCATTGGTTCTGTTAGTCACCCAAACTTCTGCCCTTGTAATTTGCAGACCTTGGTTATCAATAAACGGATATTGCAATAAGGCTTTATCGTAAGTTTCTCTAAAATACTGCGCTAAAAAGAAGTGTCTATTTTCATCATAATCTTGGGCATAGAACTCAAACTCTTCAACCGTTCCCCCACCTTCAGCTACGACTGAGGTTGATTCGGATTGTTGTTCAGAAAAGACCGCTGTTACTCTTGTTTTTCCAAATTGCAATTCGGTCTTAACCCCAAATAAACTTTGCGCTCCGGTAATCAACGAACTGTTTAGTGGCATACTCACGTTACCCACTTCAATCTTACGGATGATATCGTCTTCGGTTGGTGTATATTCTAATTTTACAACCTGCTGAAAATCGAAAGTTGCCTCGGTATCATAATTAGCAGTCACTTGAAGTTTTGTTCCTACTTTACCCAATAAGTTTAGGCTAATTCTTTGGTCAAAATCGAAGGTGAAATTCGAACGATTCTGAGGCGAAAGTGAAGGATTATCTTGTTTTGAATACAGAATTCCTAAATCGACTTCTACAGAACCTTGAGGAATAATATTGATGGTATTCCCTCCAAATATAGATTCAAAAAGGCCTGAGTTGACATAAAACTCAGGTAGTAAATTCTTTTGATCTTCTTCTGCGCCTTCCTTTTGGCCTGCCGCAGCATCGGCCATTTTCTTATAATAATTTTTTAGTTTTTCTTCTAAAACTAATTTTCTAAATTCCTCTGGTGTAAGAATTAAGGGATAATTGATATTAAAATTTCCAATCTTTTCTGAATAGACATAGCGGTCTAATACCGGATCATAGGTATACTTAGAAACGATACTACTAGGATTGGGCATGTTTAATTTACCAAAGGCAAATGTAGTTTTCGTAGAATCTTGTTCGCTCTCCGTTTCGGTTTCCTGAGCGAGGGCAAGATTTCCAAAGAGCATCATAAATGCTAATAGGTAATAACATTTAGAAACGACGCTTTGCTTATGGTTAGGTGTATTCAATTGCATTATAAATTTTTTAGAGCTTCTTTAATAATCTGCTCTACTTGGGCATCAGGTTGGGCTTTTAATATTCTATCTACAACTTTTTCAGACTGTTTTTTGTTAAAACCTAAAACATCTAAAGCTGATAACGCTTCTTCTTTGTCCGTATTGTTCGGGGCTAGCGAAAGTTCGTCCATATCAAAGACTTTTAACACTTTATCTTTTAAATCTATGATAACACGTTGTGCGGTTTTTATACCAATCCCTTTTACACTTTGTATTAAGGCCACATCGCCACTTGCAATTCCTTCCTTTACCTGATCTGGAGATAGGGATGATAACATGGTCCTTGCCGTGTTAGCACCAATACCACTTACAGAAATTAATAATTTAAAGATTTCACGTTCTACCTTAGACGAAAACCCATAAAGAGTTTGAGCATCTTCGCGTACCAATAAATACGTGTAGATTCTGAGTTTTTCTTGATCTGGAATTTGCGAAAACGTATGTAATGATATGTTGATAAAATAACCGACACCATTGCAATCTATGACAATATCTGTTGGATTTTTTTCTACGAGCTTGCCTTCTATATGTGTAATCATTTATAAAGAAAAGTTAAAAAACCAAATGTAATAAAATTATTTTCATTCTAGTGAATACCGGACTAGTATGAAAGTGAGAAAACGCTATAATTCAGCTATAAAACATAAATGCCCACAGAATGTGAGCATTTACGTCTAAAGTAATTTATGGTTTTAGTTCTAAGCTATAGAACAGAACATCTTTTAATATTTAGCTTGCCTTTTCTCGCGTTCTTGAGCATCTACAACAGCAATAGCCGCCATATTAACAATCTCATCTACACTGGCTCCTAATTGCAAAATATGCACTGGTTTACGCATCCCCATCATTATTGGCCCAATAGATTCTGATTTGTTCAGTTCTTTCATAAGCTTATAAGTAATATTGGCCGCATCTAAGTTTGGAAAAATAAGCGTGTTCACTTTACGCCCTGCCAATTTAGAAAACGGAAAAATATCTTGTAGCATCTTTGCATTTAACGCGAAATCGGTTTGCAATTCGCCATCTACAACCATATCCGGATACGCTTTATGTAAGTATGAAACAGCATCATTGACTTTCTCTGCTCTTGGATTCTCAGAAGAACCAAAGTTAGAATAAGAAATCATAGCCGTTACAGGTTCTATACCAAACATTTTTGTGACTTGCGAAGTCATTCTAGCAATCTTAGCTAAGGTTTGTGCTGAAGGATCAATATTTATTGAAGTATCACTTAAAAACATCGGACCACGTTCCGTCATCATTAAGTTAGTCGTTGCTACTCTAGATACGCCGTCTGCCATACCTACCAATTCTAACATTGGTTTTACCACTGACGGATAATTACGAGAGTATCCTGTAATTAGTGAGTCTGCATCGCCTACATTAACCATCATAGCCGCAAAATAATTACGCTCGCGCATTTTCTTTTGTGCAGCATAGATCGTCACCCCTTGACGTTGGCGTTTTTCCCAATACACCTTAGCATATCTATTTTTACGCTCCGTCTCTTCATCAGATTTAGGATCTACAATTGGCACATCGGCATCAAATTCTAACTCCGCCATTAAGGCAACAATCGTTTCTTTTCGTCCTAATAAAATAGGATGTGCAATCCCTTCTTCATACACAATTTGCGCGGCTTTTAAGACATCGAGCTGATCGGCTTCTGCGAAAACCACACGTTTAGGGTTGGCTTTAGCACGTCCTAATAACATACGTACCAATTTATTATCCGAACCTAAACGTTCTAATAATATATTTTCGTAACGTCCCCAATCTTCAATAGGTTCTTTAGCCACACCACTTTCCATAGCGGCTTTAGCTACTGCTGGAGGTACAACTGCAATTAATCTTGGATCGAATGGTTTTGGAATGATATAGTCTTTACCAAAGGCTAATCGGGTTTCAGCATAAGCGATATTCACTTGCTCAGGCACTGGTTCTTTTGCCAATTCAGATAAGGCTTTAACGGCTGCCATTTTCATAGCTTCGTTAATTTTTGTTGCTCTTACATCTAAAGCACCTCTAAATATAAAAGGAAATCCAAGGACATTATTCACTTGGTTAGGATGGTCACTACGTCCGGTAGCCATGATAATATCATCTCTGGTATCAATAGCCAATTGGTAGTTAATCTCAGGAACCGGATTCGCCATTGCAAAAACAATAGGGTTTACGGACATGGACAAGAGCATTTCTGGCGTTACAATATCAGGTTGTGATAAGCCAATAAATACATCTGCATCTTGCATAGCTTCGCTTAAGGTATCGATTTTACGATGGGTAGCGAACTCCGCTTTTTGTGACGTTAAATTATCTCTATCATCACGAATCACTCCTTTACTATCGAGCATTACGATGTTTTCTCTACTTGCACCACAGGCTTGATATAAACGTGTACATGAAATAGCGGCTGCACCTGCTCCACTGACCACAATTTTTACGTCTTTTATATTCTTTTCGGCAAGTTCTAAGGCATTGATTAAGGCGGCCGCTGAAATAATAGCGGTACCATGCTGATCATCGTGCATTACCGGAATGTCTAACTCTTCCTTTAAACGACGTTCAATTTCAAACGCTTCTGGCGCTTTTATATCTTCTAAGTTAATACCCCCAAAAGTAGGTGCTATATTTTTTACAGTTTCTATAAACGCATCGACATCTTCCGTGTCTACCTCAATATCAAAAACATCAATATCGGCGAAGATTTTGAATAACAATCCCTTCCCTTCCATAACTGGCTTAGAGGCTTCAGGACCTATGTTTCCTAAACCTAATACGGCCGTTCCGTTAGAAATCACGGCGACTAAATTTCCTTTAGCCGTGTATTTATAAACGTTCTCTACTTCTTTGGCAATCTCTAAACAAGGTTCTGCCACACCGGGAGAATAGGCTAAAGATAAATCGCGTTGTGATGCATATTTTTTAGTCGGTACGACTTTTATTTTTCCAGGAGTTGGCTTAGCATGGTATACTAAGGCTTCTCTTCGTTTGCTTTGTTTGCTCATAATCTAATTGGATTAAGCTACAAATATAAGTATTTGAGTCTTGGCTACAGATAGCTTTATTCTTAAAAAAGGACCTACGAGTTTTAAGTGAACTTTGAATGCGGTGCAGGCCTTATCATCATAGGCTTACAACCTAATCCTCCTTAAGAAAACGAATATTCCGTTCTAAGCCTGAAAATTTAGTGCGTTTTACAGCTGATTTTTGAAACACCTTTCTGAACGTGTCTTCTGTAATTTCTTCCCAATCCTTTTTAGTCATCCCCAGTAATTCAAGATGCGGATTGAATAAGGGTTCGTTATGCGGTTTCGAAAAACGATTCCAAGGGCAAACGTCTTGGCAGATGTCACAACCAAACATCCAATCTTCAAATTGTCCTTTAAATTCTGAAGGAATATTTTCTTTGAGTTCAATAGTAAAATACGAAATACATTTACTGCCATCCACCACATAAGGTGCGGTAATAGCTTCCGTGGGGCAGGCGTCTAAACAGGCGGTGCAGGTTCCGCAATGGTCGGTTACAGGCGTATCATAATCTAATTCTAAATCAATTATTAACTCGGCAATAAAATAAAACGATCCTACTTTTTGAGTTAATAAGTTAGAGTGTTTACCAATCCACCCTAATCCAGATTTTGCCGCCCACGCTTTGTCTAAGACCGGAGCGGAATCGACAAAGGCACGCCCCCCAACTTCTCCTATTTCATCTTGAATAAAATACAGGAGCGACTTTAATTTATGTTTTATAACATGATGGTAATCGTTACCGTAAGCGTATTTTGAAATTTTATAGGAATCCTCGGTTTGTACATCTTCCGGATAATAATTCAGTAACAGAGACACCACACTTTTGGAACCTTCTACGAGTAAAGTAGGATCTAAACGCTTATCGAAATGATTTTCCATATAACGCATTTCACCATTGTTATTGTCTTTAAGCCAACGCTCTAATCGTGGGGCTTCTGCTTCCAAAAACCCAGCTTGGCTGATGCCACAAGACAAAAAGCCGAGGCGTTTGGCTTCGGACTTTATCAACTCGGTATAGCGGGTTTTGTTATTGATCATAGGGTACGCGCTTCAAAGCTTAACCATGCATTTTTAGGTTTCAAGGTAATTAATGGGGTAATGGCGATGTCTTTAAAGTTTGGACTGATTTTATACCTACCTACCAATTCTGAAATAGCGATAATCATTTCAAACATGGCGAAATTATTACCAATACATTTTCGGGGTCCCGCACCAAAAGGGAAATATTGTGATGAGAATTTTCGGCCGCCTTCACTAAAACGTTCGGGTAAAAAACGCTCTGGTTGCTCCCATAATTTCGGGTGACGGTGTATTTCGTAGACAGAAAACAAGAGGTTAGATCCGGCTTCAAAATGTAAGCCCTTAAACGTATCAGTTTCTTTGTTAACACGGTCAATAAAATAAACGGGAGGATATAAACGCATGCCTTCTTCTATAACTTGCTGGCAAATTTTTGACTGGGTTACTAAATCCATAAGGTCATCCGTACGCTCTAATATCGCTTCGCGTTCTTTCAAAATTCGGTCTTGCCATTCCGGATGTAAAGCCAAAAGTTGTGTTATAAACGTAAGGGCATTTGAGGTGGTCTCATGGCCCGCGGTAAATAAAATTAAAATCTCATCTATGAGTTGCTCCTCTTCCATAGGATTGCCATCCTCATACCGAGCATCTAATAACATGTCTAATAAGTCATCTTCCCTAAGCTTGGAGGCGCGACGTTCCTTTACAATGCGCTTTAGAATTTGACGTGCCTCACCAGTAAGCTCAATATGTTTTTTAATTTCTCCACTAAAGTTGAACCACCACCCTAAATAAGGTTGGCGCAATTCTTTAACCAACATTCTTTGAGCTGCCTCTGTGATATATTGCAATCTATTAATATCGGCTTCCGTAGCAGCAGAACTAAACAGTGATTTTACCACAGCTTGAAACGCCAAATCATTTAAAATAGGAAAGGCGTCAAGGGATTTATTCGGAATAATTTTATCGTATTCTGAAGTAATAGCGCCTTTAATACTGTCCAAAAGATTGGCTAATTGTTTTTTATGAAAGGCCGGTTGAATGAGTTTACGTTGCTTTTTCCAATGTTCTCCTTCCGCTGTTAATAAGCCCGTCCCCACGTACTTTACTAAATCTTCAGTTTGAATTTTAGATTTGGTATAGTTCTTATGGTTCTTCTTTAGCACATATTCTGCAAAGGCCGCATCTCTTGCAAAAACCACACTATTGGAGAATCCGATTTTGAGCCTAAAAACATCGCCTTGTGCTTCAAAATTTTGATGATGAAATGGTAAAGGGTTCTTTAAAATTTCTAAAGAATGTTTAAAGAACCGATGCAAGGGCACTACGGGTATGTTGTTATTGGCTTTCATCATATAGCAATCTTAGTTCAGTTGAAGATGCAACCGGTACATCCCAAAAAAGGTCTTAGAATAATCCGCCTTGTGTAGGCCCTTTCATTTTTCCCAAATGTTTATAGGCTTGTTCGGTAACCTCTCGCCCTCTTGGGGTACGCATAATAAAACCTTGTTGAATTAAGAAAGGTTCATAAACCTCTTCAACGGTTTCTACACTTTCACTGACTGCCGTGGCAATGGTACTAATCCCTACCGGTCCCCCTTTAAACTTATCAATGATGGTTGTTAGAATCTTATTATCCATCTCATCGAGTCCGTAGGCATCTACATTTAATGCTTTTAGGGCGAACTTAGCAATAGCAATATCTATTTTTCCGTTCCCTTTAATTTGTGCAAAATCACGTACACGTCTCAAAAGTGCATTGGCAATACGCGGGGTTCCACGACTACGACCTGCAATTTCTATAGCGGCCTCCATAGAAATAGGCATATCTAATATGGAAGCACTACGTTGAACGATAGTGGTTAATAGATCAGTTTTATAATATTGTAAGCGACTTTGAATTCCAAAACGTGCGCGCATTGGCGCTGTAAGTAATCCTGATCGCGTTGTAGCACCTATTAAGGTAAAAGGGTTTAGATTGAGTTGCACCGTCCTAGCATTAGGCCCAGATTCAATCATAATATCAATCTTATAGTCTTCCATTGCGGAATAAAGATATTCCTCTACAATAGGACTTAATCGGTGTATTTCATCAATAAACAAGACATCACGCTCGTCTAAGTTGGTAAGCAGCCCTGCCAGGTCCCCAGGCTTGTCTAAGACCGGACCAGAGGTCACTTTGATCCCCACATCTAACTCGTTTGATAAAATGTGCGCTAAGGTGGTTTTTCCTAATCCTGGAGGGCCGTGGAATAGGGTATGATCTAAGGCTTCACCACGAAGGTTTGCGGCCTGAACGAACACCAATAAATTTTCGAGTACCTGATCTTGACCTGTAAAATCTTCAAAGGATAAGGGTCTTAATTTCTTTTCAACATCCAATTCTTCAGAACTGAAATGATCGCTATTTGGGTTTAAGTTTTCGTTCATCTTTAGTTCCCGTAAGGTTGGGAATCTTTTAAGGTTAAATATGGTTTCTGAAGTCTATACAGAAGGCCTAAATACATTCAAAACAAATATAACGAAAAAGCCTTTCTGAAAACAGAAAGGCTTTTGATATTGTGAATCTCTTTAATGAGATCTCTTTTTCAAAGGGATTTTAGTGTTGTAATTCTTCTTCACCTTCTTTTAAAGGAACATTCTGAGGAACGAAATCAACATCATGACCTGGCTTACTGTAATCGTAAGACCAACGGTATACTTGAGGAAGTGCACCTGGCCAGTTTCCGTGGATATGCTCTACTGGAGTTGTCCACTCTAAAGTTGTAGATTTCCATGGGTTCTGTTCTGCTTTCTTACCGTAATAGATACTTACAAAGAAGTTATATAAGTAGATAATTTGTGCAATACCACCAATGATCGCGAAAACCGTAATGATTACATTAGTGTTTGCTAAGTCATCAAATAATGGGAAGCTAGAGTTGGTGTAATAACGTCTTGGTAACCCTGCCATTCCGATAAAGTGCATTGGGAAGAATACCCCATAAGCACAGATTGCAGTAATCCAGAAGTGTAAATACCCTAAATTCTTATTCATCATACGACCAAACATTTTTGGGTACCAGTGGTAAATCCCTGCAAACATTCCGTAAAGTGCAGAAATACCCATTACTAAGTGGAAGTGTGCAATAACGAAATACGTATCGTGAACGTTAATATCTAAAGCAGAATCTCCTAAGATAATTCCTGTTAATCCACCAGTAATAAAGGTCGATACAAAACCAATAGAGAATAACATGGCCGGATTCATCTGAAGATTACCTTTCCATATCGTCGTAATCCAGTTAAAGGCTTTTACGGCAGAAGGAATAGCAATTAATAAGGTTGTAAAGGTAAATACAGAACCTAAGAATGGATTCATACCTGATACGAACATGTGGTGACCCCAAACAATTGTTGATAAGAATGCAATCGCTAAGATTGAAGCAATCATCGCACGGTAACCGAAAATTGGCTTACGTGAGTTACTTGCCATAATCTCTGATACAAGTCCCATTGCTGGTAAAATAACGATATAAACTTCTGGGTGACCTAAGAACCAAAATAAGTGTTCGAATAATACTGGTGATCCTCCTTGGTAGTGTAATACTTCACCTTGAATAAAAATATCTGATAAGAAGAATGACGTACCGAAACTTCTATCCATGATTAATAATAAGGCTGCTGATAATAATACTGGGAACGATACCACACCGATAATAGCCGTTACGAAGAACGCCCAAATGGTTAATGGTAATCTTGTCATAGACATCCCTTTTGTACGTAAATTAATTACGGTAACAATGTAATTTAAAGATCCAATTAAAGATGATGCGATAAAGATTGCCATTGAGATTAACCATAATGTCATACCCATTCCAGAACCTCCTGATGCCATTGGTAAGGCAGATAATGGTGGATAGATTGTCCAACCTGCAGCAGCTGGTCCAGCTTCTACAAATAAAGAACTCACCATGATAATACAAGAGATAAAGAATAACCAGTAAGACACCATGTTTAAGAATCCTGAGGCCATATCTCGTGCCCCAATCTGCAATGGAATTAAAAGGTTACTAAACGTACCACTTAATCCTGCTGTAAGTACAAAGAATACCATAATGGTACCGTGAATGGTAACAAGCGCTAAATAAACATCGGCACTCATAACACCATCTGGTGCCCATTTTCCTAATAACGCTTCAAACAATACGTTAGGCTCTGATGGCCATGCGATTTGCATACGAAACATTATAGACATTAAAATACCGATAATCCCCATTAAAGTTCCTGTTACAAGGTACTGCTTAGCGATCATCTTGTGATCTAAACTAAATATATACTTGGTAACAAATGTTTCTTTGTGGTGATGTACCTCGTGATCTTCGTGATCGTGTGTATCTATAGTTGCTGACATAAGTGTATTATCTTTTTCTTAAAACCTTAATTAATTTAATGAATTTGGGAAAGTGGACTGTTCTTTGATCCACGCATCATATTCTTCTTGAGTCTCTACAATAATCTTCATCTGCATATTGTAGTGAGACGTACCACAAATTTTATTACATAAAAGTAGGTAATCAAATTCATATATTAACTCTTGTCCTGATTCTTGAATTTCAGCAGCACGCTCTCTTCTAAGTTCATTAATACCTTGAACCTTCTCAACGATTTCTGGAGTCTGACGCATCTCTTCAGTCGTTACTGTTGGCGTAAAACCAAATTGTGTGACCATACCAGGAACACAGTTCATCTGCGCTCTAAAGTGTGGCATATACGCTGAGTGTAATACATCTTGAGATCTCATTTTAAAGACCACTGGCTTTCCTACTGGTAAGTGAAGTTCAGATACAATAATATCATCTTGTGCGTTAGGATCGTCTTCATCAACCCCTAAGATGTTAGCACGGTCAATATCAATTAACCTAACGTTAGCTTTACCAAGAACATTATCTTGACCACTGTAACGTGCTTTCCAGTTAAACTGCTGAGCGTATAACTCAATCACCATAGGATCTTCATCTTCGTCGATATTCATAATATCATTCCAAGTGAATAAACCATAGATAATTAAACCTGCTAATACAATTACTGGGATAATAGTCCAGATAAACTCTAAGGTATTGTTATCCGCGTAGAAAAAAGCTTTCTTTCCTTTTTCACCTTTGTATTTAAAAGCGAAGTAGTGTAATAAAAACTGTGTAATGGTTTGCACGATAAAAATGACTACTAAAGAAATAATCATTAAGTTATCGACTTCAGATCCATGTTCTGAAGCTGCGTTTGATAATAAAGGTAAATCCCCTATATACCAAAAACATAATATGGTCATAATATAGATGAATGCCAAGAATCCCATCATTAAATAGCCGTTGATCTTGTTATCTTGATCGTCCGCTACTTGTGTATTTGTTGCAGTACCCACCTGAGCTAGGTCAAAAATTTTCACCATTTGCCATAAGGCAACCGCTACAAAAAGTACAATTATAATCGTTAATAAAGCCGTCATTATCGTTTCTTTTCTTATTTAATAATTAATAATGGAAATGTTCACTCTCCTTTACAAAAGGGTTTCCTTTTGCTAATAATGGGTGTTTCCCTAGTGATGTAAATACAATAAATATAAATAAACCAGCAAAGAATAAAATGGATCCGATTTCTGGAATTCCAATAAACCATCGGTCACCAACCGTTGCAGGCATAATCATATTAAAGATATCTAAATAGTGACCAAATAGAATCACTACACCTGTCATTACTACGAACCAAGGAATACGCTTGTAATCACTGTTCATTAATAGTAATAAAGGGAATAAGAAGTTTAAGGCTACCATACCGAAGAATGGTAAGTTGTAATCTTCAATTCGTGTAATATAATAAGTTACCTCTTCAGGGATATTAGCATACCAGATTAACATAAACTGAGAGAACCATAGGTACGTCCAGAAGATACTAATACCGAACATAAACTTCGCTAAATCGTGAATATGACTATTGTTTACAAAAGTTAATAAGCCTTTAGACTTAAGATAGATTGTAATTAAAGCAATTACCGTAATACCACTTACAAACATACTTGCAAATACATACCATCCAAATAAGGTACTAAACCAGTGTGGATCTACACTCATAATCCAATCCCAAGACATCATAGATTCTGTATAAATATAGAATACTAAAAAGGCAGCTGAGATTCTAAAGTTCTTTTTGAAGTAAGACTTATCGTTTACATCGGCTAAATCTTGCGCTACAGAGAACTTTCTAGAGAAGTGACGGTACGCAGACCAACCTCCTACGAAGATTAAACCTCTAATTAAGAACCATGTCTTATCTAACCAACTTGATTTATTTTGAATAAGTGCATCATGAGCCACAACGTTTTCATCCATCCAGATAAAGATATGACTGTCTGCAACTAAAATAATTGCTAATACAATAAGTCCACCAGGTAACACGTAAGCTGTGATTCCTTCCATAACTCTAAAGAGTACTGGAGACCAACCTGCTTGTGCTGCATACTGAATAGCGTAAAAGGCTAAGACCCCTAAAGCAATCATAAAGAAAAAGAAAGCGGCAACATATAAAGCTGCATAAGGTCTGTTGTGTATTTGGTGAAGTACGTGCTCTTCATGAGATAATTCATGACCTTCAACTTCAGCTTCTGCACCATGTCCATGGTCTGCTTCAACTTCTGAAAGCGTTTCACCATGCTCAGCTTCACTTCCGTGTGCTTCTGTTGCATGAGCACCATCATGATGTCCTTCGTTTGCTAAGAATTCGGTGATATTGTCTTCATTAACACTATGCGAATCCATAAAACCATAACCAACACCTAATAATCCTAAGATCATTAATATGATAGCTCCCGTTCTTAATCGATTTGAAATTTTATATTCCATTATATAATCTTTATCTAAATCTTATTTTTCTAAATCTGCTTTAAGCTTCTCAACATAAGCCACTACTTGCCAACGCTCTTGCTCGTTCAATTGGTTTGCGTAAGACCCCATGGTGTTTTTACCATAATATAAAACATGGTAAATACTTCCTGTTGTAATCGCTCTACCAGCATCATCGTAACTTGGTACCCCAAGAATCTTTTCACGGTCTACCAATTTACCTTTACCGTTCCCTTTATTACCATGACAAATACCACAATAAATATTATATAAAGGTCCTCCGATAGCGTAGTCTACTTGCGTAGAATCTAAAGGACTTTTTAAGTTCTCTTTAGCGTATAAATACCCTTCGTTGGTGTTTTCAATTTCAAAAGGCATAAAATCACCTCTTGGAATTGTTCCTTCTGCTGGTAACTGTGCTTCCACACCGTTAGCAAAAACATCAGACTCTTGGTAGGTTTCGTATCCTACAGATTCGTACATATTAGGCATGTACTGATAGTTAGGTCTAGAGTTCTTTTGGCATGATACAAGACCTACCACCATAACTAATACTACGATATATTTTGTAACTATCTTCATATTAATGTGCATCTTCATCTTTATCAACAATATTTATCTCTACGGCCCCTGTTTCTTTTAACAGTGATGTAAGAGCTTCTTCGTTATTATGAACAGCTATTTCCATTAAGAAATGGTCATCTGTAGTTCTTGGATCTGGGTTTTCAGCAGTTTTAAATGGCCAAATTCTACTTCTCATATAAAAAGTAATAACCATTAAGTGGGCTGCAAAAAAGACCGTAAGTTCAAACATAATAGGCACAAACGCCGGCATGTTTTCTAAGAAACTGAAACTTGGTTTACCACCGATATCTTGTGGCCAATCTTCAATCATTATATAGTTCATCATTAAGGTCGCTACAGATAAACCAACACACCCATATAAAAAGGCTGTTATGGCTAAACGTGTAGGAGCTAATCCCATTGCCTTATCAAGTCCGTGAACTGGAAAAGGTGTGAATACATCTTCGATGTGGTGCTTTTCTGCTCTTACTGTTTTAACAGCAGCCATTAAGACATCATCATCGGTATAAATAGCATGAATTACTTTCGAAGCTTCCATAGACTATATTAGTTGTTTAATAAGGTTTTTGCTTGTCCAGACCAGTCATCACGTTCAGCTCTTCCTGGGAAAGATCCTGTGATTTCATCTAGTAAGTCATATTCTCTTTTTGTCATTTTACTGACCTGTGCATAGGTATAGATTCCAAGGTTGTTAAGAACTTCTTCCATCTTTGGTCCAATACCATTAATCACTTTTAAATCATCTGCCGTTTGAATAGACGCATCAAATCTTCCGATCCCTTCTAAAAGGTTTCCTAACTTCTCAGCATCATCTTGTGTTGGTTTAGAGGCAGTCGTTTCAGCAGCAATTTTTAAGTTAGACGTTCTTTCATCAACTCCAGTACCTACTAAAGACTCTCCGCTTTCTCTAATGCGCTTGTAACGCTCACCAGACGATTTTAATATTGTTTTTACTTCCGCTTGTGCAATTACTGGGAACGTACGAGAGTAAAGTAAGAACAATACAAAGAAGAACCCAATAGTACCGATAAAAATTCCGATATCTACAAACGTTGGAGAGAACATCGTCCATGATGATGGTAAGTAATCTCTGTGTAATGATGTTACAATAATTACAAAACGTTCAAACCACATCCCGATGTTTACAACAATAGAGATAAAGAAAGAGAACATAATACTTGTTCTAAGTTTCTTGAACCACATAAACTGTGGAGAGAATACGTTAAAACTCATCATACACCAGTAAGCCCACCAGTAAGGTCCGGTTGCTCTGTTTAAGAAAGCAAACTGTTCGTATTCTACACCAGAATACCAAGCGATAAATAACTCTGTAATATAAGCAACACCTACGATAGAACCCGTAAGCATAATTACAATGTTCATTAACTCGATATGTTGAACGGTGATATAATCTTCAAGGTTACATACTTTTCTCATGATGATAAGCAAGGTGTTTACCATAGCGAATCCTGAGAAGATTGCTCCTGCAACGAAGTAAGGCGGGAAAATTGTAGTATGCCATCCCGGAACAATTGAGGTTGCGAAGTCAAAAGATACAATAGTGTGTACCGAAAGTACTAAAGGTGTTGCTAAACCAGCAAGTACTAAAGATACTTCTTCAAAACGTTGCCAATCTTTTGCTCTACCTGACCAACCGAAACTTACTAAAGCGTAAATTTTCTTTTGGAACGGACGTACAGCTCTATCTCTTAGCATTGCAAAATCAGGTAAAAGACCCGTCCACCAGAATACTAATGAAACCGATAAATACGTTGAAATTGCGAATACATCCCAAAGTAAAGGCGAGTTAAAGTTTACCCATAACGAACCAAATTGGTTTGGAATTGGTAATACCCAATATGCTAACCATGGACGACCCATGTGAATAATTGGGAACAAACCTGCTTGGAATACCGCAAAGATGGTCATTGCTTCAGCAGATCGGTTAATTGCCATTCTCCACTTCTGACGGAATAATAACAATACTGCAGAAATCAATGTTCCTGCGTGACCGATACCAACCCACCAAACGAAGTTAGTAATATCCCAGGCCCAGTTAACGGTCTTGTTAAGACCCCAAACTCCAATACCCGTAGATACGGTATAAATAATACAACCTATTCCCCAAAGGAATGCAACCAACGCAATACTGAAAACAATCCACCATGCTTTATTGGCTTTGCCTTCAACTGGTCTTGCGACATCAACAGTAACATCGTGATACGATTTTTCTCCTGTAACTAAAGGTCTTCTAATAGGTGCTTCGTAATGAGACGCCATAATTATATACTTGTTTCTTTGATTTATTTACGCTTTTGATGTATTTCTCACTTTGGTATGATAGAATACGTTAGGTTTAGTCCCTACATACTCTAATAAGTGATACATACGATCGTCTTCTTTTAACTCTGCCACTTGACTTTCCTTGTCATTGATATCACCAAATACCATAGCACCATTTCCACATGCTGCAGAACAAGCTGTTTGGAATTCTCCATCTTTAACTGGGCGTCCATCACGTTTAGCATCAAGAATTGTTTTCTGTGTTTTTTGAATACACATAGAACATTTTTCCATAACACCACGGGATCTTACAACAACGTCTGGGTTTAATACCATACGTCCTAAATCATCATTCATGTGGTAGTCAAACTCGTCATTCTTGTTATATAAGAACCAGTTAAAACGACGTACCTTATACGGACAGTTGTTAGCACAGTAACGTGTACCTACACAACGGTTATAAGCCATGTGGTTTTGACCTTGACGACCATGAGCTGTAGCTGCAACCGGACAAACTGTTTCACAAGGTGCGTGGTTACAGTGCTGACACATTACAGGTTGGAAAACAACTTGAGGACTTGCCGCTGGGTTTTCCATTTCTCCAAACTCACTTAATGAACTACTTAAGCCTGAAATATTATTTTTCTTATCTAAATCTTCTTCGAAGGTATCTTCTGAAGAGTAGTAACGGTCAATACGCAACCAGTGCATATCTCTACTACGTCTCATTTCAGACTTCCCTACAACAGGAACGTTGTTTTCTGCATGACATGCAATAACACAAGCTCCACAACCTGTACAAGCATTTAAATCAATAGATAAGTTGAAGTGATGACCTACTGAACGATCAAACTCATCCCATAAATCAACATCAGGAGATGTTACAGGCGTTTCTATGTGATTAAGTGATACTTGAGGGGTTGCATTCCAATACGCTTTATCTTTCGTATTAAAAATCTCTAAACTCGTTTCTTTAATGATATCACCACGTCCCATTAAGGTATTATGTAACTGTACACAAGCAAATTCATGCTCACCTGATACTTTTTCAATAGTTACATTCTGTACCGCTTGGAAGTTTTGATATAACGGATAAGCGTTAACTCCCGTTTTCATTTCTTCTTTTAAAGCCTTCGACGTTCTACCATAACCAAATGATAAACCTGCCGACCCTTTAGCCTGACCTGGTTGAATAATTACGGGAACCGTAATCGCTTCTGCACCTGCAACAGATACTTTAGCATAACTACCATTAAGACCACCGTTAGCTACATTCCAATTCTCAATTCCTAAGGCTTCAGCATCAGCTTGAGAAACGGTTAAATAGTTATCCCATGATGTTCTTGTAATAGGATCAGGGAATTCTTGTAACCAAGGGTTATTAGCTTGTTGACCATCACCCATACCTGTTTTAGTATAAAGTGACAATTCTATACCACCTTCTTTAACTGACACTGCTAAAGCTCTCGCCGCAGTTCCGCCTGTTAATACAGCACCGCTATTGCTCGCTGTTGTGGTTTCTGTACGATCTTCGTCTTTTATTCCAACGCCTACAGCGACATCATGAATAACGCCACCAAGGAACGTACGTTCTTTTTTATCGTTTCCTACAGTTGTAGTCGCAGCTCCTAAACCTAATCCTGCGCTTCCCGATACAAACGTACCATCTTGAACCGCTTTATTAAATGAAGCTCCGTTTAAAATACTTTGCGTCCAAACCGATTTAATATAATCTCTGTAAGACCCTGGAGTACTTGTCCATCCCATTAACACTTCTTGAAACTGCTTGGTATCAAATAAAGGTCTAATGGTCGGTTGCATCATTGAATAATGCCCCGTTTTAATTTCAATATCACCCCAAGACTCTAGGTAATGTGGTGCTGCCGCGATATACTCGCAGTTTGTTGACGTCTCGTCTTGCCTCATAGAAAAAGCAATAGACAATTCAGTCTTAGCAAGACCCGCTTTAAAATCAGCAGCATTTGGTAAGGTATATAATGGGTTAACACCATTCATTACAATAGCGCCAACTTTTCCTGCTTTCATATCCGCAACTAATTGCGATACGGCTGCAGCATTACCTTGTCTTGTTTTTATAGCCGTTTCAGGTTTAAAAGCCTTTGATTTTAAGTGCTCATTAATCTCTAAAACTGTAGTTTGTGCGTTAACATCTTGAATACCGGTAACAACAACACCGTTGCGTCCTGCTTTTGATAATTCTGAAGCTGCTGCTTTAACCGCTGCATCTAAAGCTTCAGGCAATTTACCTGGTAAAGCCACACCAGTTACATAGCTATATAATTTAGCTAAAGCTAACTTCTGTTGACTTGGTGTTAATGGTACACGCTTATCTGCGTTTGCTCCAGCAAGAGACATATTAGACTCAAACTGAATATGACGAGACATTTTACCATTAGCTGGTATACGTTTTTTAGCGTAAGCAGACTCAAAGCCTCCACCTTGCCAATCGCCTAAGAAATCAGCACCGATAGAAACAATGGTCATGGCTTTAGAGAAATCGTAATCTGCCATTCCTCTTGTTCCATACTTAGCTTCGTAAGCATCTAAAGTTGCAGTTTCTGAAATAGCATCGTAAGTCACATGACTTACATTTCCGTATTTCGAAGAAAATTCTGCAATTAATTTATTTGTTGAAGGACTCGGCATTGACTGTGTTAATAACACAATCTTTTTACCGTTAAGGCCTTTTAACTTTGAAGTCGTTTCAGCCATAAAGCTGTCCCAAGAGATTGTTGATTCTCCTTTCATTGGAGCTTTCACCCTAAGGTTATCATACAACCCTAAAACTGAAGCATTCACTCTTGCATTAGCAGAACCATTAGTTCCTGCATCGGTATTGTTTTCAATTTTAATTGGTCGCCCTTCTCTTGTTTTCACTAAAACACTAGCAAAATCGAAACCATCTGCAATTGTAGTAGCATAATAATTAGCAACACCTGGAATAATCTCTGTTGGCTGAACTATATAAGGTATAGATTTCACTACCGGTCCTTCACAGGCTGCTAACGATGCAGCTGCTGTACTAAAACCAACGTATTTTAAGAAATCACGACGCGATGTAGATGAAGACTCTAAAGACTCTTTATCTCCTAAAAATTCGTCTGTAGGAATCTCTTCCACAAATTCATTCTGTTGAAGCGCCTCAACAATAGAGCTATTTTCGTTTAGCTCTTCAACACTTTTCCAGTATTTCTTGTTTGATGACATAGTGTTTATTTATAATTTTCGATTCCGAAATCAAGAGATACTTTCCTAATTTACGTCCTCTAAATATTTATTCTTTTATAATTATTCTCTTCTTGTTAAAGCCGTCTTAGTAGTGACATTTACCACATTCTAATCCACCCATCTGAGCTACCGTTAACTGGTCTACACCATACTTTTTAGATAACTCATCGTGAATCTTAGTGTAATACTCGTTATCCTTAACTTTAACATTAGTCTCTCTGTGACAGTTAATACACCACCCCATTGTTAATGGCGCATGCTGATACATAATTTCCATTTCTTCTACAGGACCATGACAAGTTTGACATTCAATACCTCCAACAGAAACGTGTTGTGAGTGATTAAAGTAAGCAAAATCTGGTAAGTTATGGATACGGATCCATTTTACTGGCTTAGACTCTCCAGTATACCCTGTTCCATCCCATCCTACAGCATCGTATAATTTTTTAATTTCAGCGTTATAATCAACACCATACTCGTTGCCTTCAGCTAAGGTTTCTGGAGCGACTTCTGAAATTGACTTATGACAATTCATACAAACATTCAAAGAAGGAATCCCTGATGTTTTACTCACTCTTGCAGAAGAGTGACAGTATTTACAATCAATACCATTATCTCCAGCGTGAATTCTATGTGAATAATGAATAGGCTGCACTGGTTCGTAACCTTGATCTACACCAACCTGCATAAAGAAGCCATAAACAAAATAACCACTTGCTAATAAAAATACAATTGTAGTCACCAATACTAAAAACTGGTTTTGTACAAAAGCTTTCCATAACGGCGTCTTTTGCTCTGCATCAGTAATCACTTTAATATCCTTCGCTTCTGCAAAACGATTTAAAGTACGATTTACTAATACAAGGGCTAAAGCCAATAAACCAAACAACAATGCCAGTGCTCCAAGAATTAAATCATTTGACACACCACCTTGTTGTGTTGCCTCTCCTCCTACCTGAGTTTCTGCAACAACAGGTTCTGGTTTTGGTTGCGCCGTGTATGCTAAGATATCAGCGATATCTTGATCACTTAATTGTGGGAACGGCGTCATTTGAGTTCCGTTGTGTGCATTGTATACTTTGTTAGCATACGCATCACCAGACTTAATCACGGCAGAACTATTTCTAATCCATGCCTTCAACCATTCTCTATCTAAACCTTCATCATCTGCAAGTCTTGACTCAACATTTCTTAAAGCCGGCCCCGTCATCGGTGCGTCTAATTTATGACACGCCGCACAATTGGAGTTGTACAGTGATTTTCCATTAACTGGATCACCTTCTTGTGCTATAAGAGAGGTTGAAAACGTAAGCAATAGAACAAGACAAAGACGTGATATCTTCGAGGTTAAACTACAGTAAATCACCTGTTTCATATTATAATTTGGATTATCTTCTAAACTTTGGTACGATTTTTTCATTAAAAACGAAAAAAGTTATTTGTAAAAAACTCTCGCAAAAGTAACATTTAAAGTGGATTTTGAAAATCTTAGATATGTCTTAATAGATAATTTATACTAATTCTAAATAACAAAAATTCAATATGTGCGTAGGGCTATTCTCTCCCTTATTATCGATGGCTTGAAGTGCAATTGATTACATCTTTAGGGGGCTAAAAAAAATTATTTATCTTTATTTATATACCCTACCTTTGTTTAATAATCGATATTATGAAATTAAAAAATAAAACTTTCGCCTTAGCAATAACAGGTTTAAGCTTGTGTTTTTCCTTACAGGCCCAAGAGGGTGTGGTAAACGTAAGCCAAGACGGTGATATTGCTAAATTATTAGAATTTAAAAAAGATATAAAGACGGCTAAAGTCTACCGTATCCAGGTTTATCAAGATGTAGATATTGATAAGGCTAAACGTGAGAAAGCGAACTTCTTAAATGCATACGATGAGTGGCCCGTAGAGATCGTTTGGAATACGCCAAACTATAAAGTATGGGTAGGTAACTTTACCACGCGTTTAGAAGCCGATAGAGCTTGGGCTAAGATTAAAGAGAAGTATATGTATGCCATTATCTTTCAACCGAAAACGGATGACTAATACAACCCTCAATTAAGCGCAAAAAAAAACCGACAATCACTTGTCGGTTTTTTTATTATTACTAATTCTATTATTTCAATTTCTTCTTCACTTCTACTTCTTGGAAGGCTTCAATTACATCACCTTGTGCAATGTCGTTATAACCTTTAATTTGCATACCACAGTCGTAGCCTTTAGAAACTTCTCTCACATCATCTTTAAAGCGTTTTAAGGCTTCTAATGATCCGGTATGAACTACAACTCCATCTCTAATGATACGGATACCAGAGTTTCTGTAAATCTTACCATTCATTACCATACATCCGGCAATGTTTCCAACTTTAGAAACTTTGAATATTTCTCTGATTTCTGCAGTACCTGTAACCTCTTCTTTAACTTCTGGAGATAACATACCTTCCATTGCATCTTTAAGGTCATTGATGGCTGCATAGATAATAGAATACGTTCTGATATCGATTTCTTCTTTATCAGCAATCATTCTTGCATTTCCAACAGGACGTACATTAAATCCGACAATAATTGCGTCAGAAGCTGTTGCTAATAAGACATCACTTTCAGTAATGGCTCCAACACCTTTATGAATAATATTCACTTGAATTTCTTCAGTAGATAATTTCTGGAACGAATCCGTTAAAGCTTCTACAGATCCATCAACATCACCTTTAAGGATAATGTTCAACTCTTGGAAATCTCCAAGGGCAATACGTCTTCCAATTTCATCAAGGGTAATATGACGTTGTGTTCTTACAGACTGCTCACGTTGTAATTGTGCACGCTTAGTTGCAATTTGTTTCGCTTCACGCTCATCATCAAAGACATTAAACTTATCACCCGCTTGTGGCGCACCATCTAATCCTAAGATTGAAACCGGTGTTGCTGGTCCTGCAGTTTTAACATCATTACCACGCTCATCTTGCATCGCTTTGACTTTACCACTGTTTTTACCCGCTAAAACGTAATCTCCAATTTTTAAAGTACCCGCTTGAACTAAGATCGTAGAGACATAACCACGTCCTTTATCTAAGTACGCTTCTACAACCGTACCACTAGCAAGTTTATTAGGGTTCGCTTTTAATTCTAAAAGTTCAGCTTCTAACAATACTTTTTCAAGTAAGTCTTGAACCCCTGTTCCTTTCTTCGCAGAGATATCATGAGATTGAATTTTACCACCCCAATCTTCTACTAAAAGATTCATTTGTGCCAATTGCTCTTTTACCTTTTCAGGGTTTGCATCTGGCTTATCAATTTTGTTAATGGCAAATACGATTGGTACTCCAGCCGCTTGCGCATGAGAAATTGCTTCTTTTGTTTGTGGCATTATAGCATCATCTGCTGCTACCACAATAATAGCGATATCGGTAACTTGAGCACCACGAGCACGCATTGCTGTAAAGGCCTCGTGACCTGGTGTATCTAAAAAGGCAATTTTCTGACCATTTTCTAATTGTACTCCATAAGCCCCAATGTGCTGAGTAATTCCACCAGACTCTCCTGCAATTACGTTTTCTTTACGAATGTAATCTAATAAAGAGGTCTTACCGTGATCAACGTGTCCCATTACCGTAACAATAGGTGCACGTTCTATTAAATCTTTAGGATCATCTTCAACAACCACTATAGATTCTTCAATATCGGCTTTAATAAATTCAACATCAAAACCAAACTCTTCAGCAACGATTGTTAAGGTCTCAGCATCCAATCTCTGGTTCATGGTTACCATCATCCCTAAGGACATACAAGCTGAAATTACTTGAGTAACCCCCACTTCCATCATGGTAGCCATTTCACTTACCGTAACAAACTCGGTTACTTTAATGGTTTTGCTTTCTGCTGCAGCGATTTCCTGATCGATCTCCGTTTGTTGACGGTGTTGATCTCTCTTATCTCTACGGTATTTAGCACCTTTACCTTTATTCGATTTACCTTGAAGCTTCTCTAAAGTTTCACGGATTTGCTTTTGAACATCTTCTTCACTAGGCTCTTCTTTAACCACTTTTGGTCTAGAAGTATTCCCTCTTCCTTTTTGTCCGCCACGTCTGTTATCGAAGTTAGGCTTATTATTGTTATCTCCGGTTTTACTAATTCTACGACGTTTACGCTTATTAGCATCACCACCAGATTTAGCAGTATCGGTCTTTTTCTTTTTAGGCTTATTAAATTGCGATAAATCAATCTTTTTACCTGTAGTAGTAGGACCAGTAAGCTTTTGGTATTGTGTTTTTATGGTTTCTTCACCAGGAGCGCTTGGTGTCGCTTTCGGTGCATCTTCCTTTTTAGGCGTTGCTTTGGCAGCAGGTGTTGTAGGTTTCTCTACTTTCTCTGTTTTTGCCGGCTCCGGTTTTTTATCCGCTTTAGGCTTTTCTACCTTTGCAACTTCAACGGGTTTCTTAACCTCTACCTTAGGCGTTTCTTTAGGCTTTTCAACAACCTTTTCTTCCACCTTTTCCTCCTTAGGAGTTTCCTTAGGCGTTTCAACAGGAGCTACTTTCACCTCTGGCTTTTCAACCTTAGGCGTTTCCTTAACTTCTGGAGTTTTAGGTGCCTCTTCTTTAGTTTCAGCCTTTGGTTTTTTATCTAAGTCTATTTTACCAACTTGTTTAGGGCCACTGAGTTCAGCTCTCGCTTTAACTACAGCATCCCTTTCGGCCTTTTGTTTTTGCTTCTCTTCAATTTCACGTTCTCGTTGCTCGCGAAGCGCTTCTTTTTCCTTAAGCTTAGCTTCACTTACTTCTTGAGCTTTTTCACGCTTAGATGCATCGGTCTGAAATTCATCCGAAAGCGTCTTGTAAACCTCTTGTGAAATTTTAGTATTAGGACTCTTCTCAATCTCCACACCTTTGGATTCTAAGAAATCCACCGCGCGGTCTATTGAAATGTTTAATTCCCTTAATACTTTATTTAATCTTGTTGTTTGAGCCATAAATTGCCTGTAAAATACTTAAATATATTATATACTAATTATATAGTAAAAAAAGCGACCTAATATTAGGTTAAAATTTCTATAGTTTTAACTATAAAAACCGCAGCACTACCTCTGCATCACTTTATGCTTCGTATAAAGATAAAAATTCATCATTTTATTCAAAGCCAATTTAAAATAAAATTAGTAGGATACCAATTCAACTTC
Source organism: Winogradskyella rapida (assembly GCF_042675845.1). NCBI lineage: Bacteria > Pseudomonadati > Bacteroidota > Flavobacteriia > Flavobacteriales > Flavobacteriaceae > Winogradskyella > Winogradskyella rapida. The sequence goes on from NZ_JBHTKM010000063.1 coordinate 1,136,098, forward strand.
AAAATGTATTGACTAAATCATTTTAAAATTATACTGCTATTATTCTTCAAATTCTTCTCTTAGAATACTAATGACATCTAAGATTGTTTCTTCTTCTAAATCTGTACGTTTCACTAAATCATTAACATCTTGTTCTAGAATACTTTTTGCCGTATCTAAACCAGCTTTGCTAAATTCAGCGATTACCCATCCTTCAATTTCGTCAGAGAATTCCTTTAACTCTACATCTTCTTCTGCACCTTCTCTAAAGACATCAATTTCGTAACCTGTTAATTGTCCGGCTAAACGAATGTTATGTCCACCTCTACCAATAGCTTTAGAAACCTCTTCTGGTTTCAATAAAACCTCAGCTCTCATGTTCTCTTCGTCTAATTTTAAAGAGGTTACTCTTGCTGGGCTTAACGCTCTAGTAACAAAAAGCTGAACATTAGTGGTAAAGTTAATCACGTCAATATTTTCGTTTCCTAATTCACGTACAATACCGTGAATACGAGAACCTTTCATACCAACACAAGCACCAACAGGGTCAATTCTATCGTCATAAGAATCAACAGCTACTTTTGCTTTTTCACCAGGAATACGCACGACTTTTTTAACGGTGATTAAACCATCAAAAACCTCAGGAATTTCCTGTTCAAATAATTTTTCTAAAAACAATGGTGATGTTCTAGACATCACAATTGCTGGTTTGCTTCCTTTTAGATCAACACTTTCAATAATTCCTCTTACATTTTCTCCTTTTCTGAAGAAATCTGATGGAATTTGTTTGTCTTTTGGAAGTATAATTTCATTGCCTTCATCATCAAGTAAAATAATAGCTCTATGACGAATATGGTGAACTTCAGCCGTATATATTTCGCCTTCTAATTCCTTAAATTGCTTGTATATATTGGTGTTATCGTGTTCATGAATCTTAGAAATTAAGTTTTGTCTTAAGGCTAAAATTGAACGTCTACCCAAATCAATTAACTTCACCTCTTCAGCAACATCTTCTCCAACTTCAAAATCCGGCTCAATTTTCTGAGCTTCTGACAATTCGATTTCTTGGTTTGGTTCTTCAACCTCGCCATCTGCAACAACAATACGGTTCCTCCAAATTTCTAAATCGCCCTTATCAGGATTTATAATAATATCAAAGTTATCGTCATCACCATACTTCTTCTTTAAGGCATTACGTAAAACATCCTCAAGAATTGCCATTAGCGTAACTCTATCTATTGATTTGTCGTCTTTAAATTCTGAAAATGAATCAATTAACGCTATATTCTCCATAATTGATATGAATTAAAATTTTATTTTAACTTTTGCTTCTTTAATATTGCTGAAGGCAACTGTAGCGGTTTTCACAACGGTTACTTTCCCTTTTCCAACAGGCTTTGGTTCTCTCGCTTTCCAGCTTAAAACCACCTCTTCATCATGAACTTCTGTAAGTTCACCCTCTAGATTTTCACCTTCTAAAGTTTTAATTTCTAAATTTCTACCAATATGTTTGTGATATTGTCTTGGTAAAACTAAAGGAGATGCAGCACCTGAAGAAAGCACTTCCAAAGAATAATCATGTTCTTCGCGGTCTATATTGTGCTCAATAGCTCTACTGATAAACATACAATCTTCTACCAAAACGCCATTATCGCCATCAATTACAATTTTCACAGCGTTATCTCCAGACAAAGAAAAATCAATTAAAAATAAATCTTTTCGCTCGTCTAATGCCGTCTGTAATAAGTCTTCTACTATTTTCTTGAACATTTCTTAATATAAAAAGAGAGGACTTTTCGTCCTCTCGCTTATTTATTTTTAGTAAATAACGGTGCAAATATACGATATTATATTCACTTACCCAAGCTATGCATTGTTGATTTATTTTCTTAACTTTAAAGAGACTCAATAAATTAATATCTACAACACCTATGAAAAGAATCTTAGTTCCTACCGATTTTTCTGACCGAGCGGAAAACGCGCTCAAAGTTGCCGCCATGATTGCTAAAAAGCACCACTGTGAAATTTATTTGTTGCATATGATGGAAATTCCGATACGCCAAACCGATCCTGGCCAAACGGAAACCATTATTCCTCAAACCTTATTTTTTATGGATTTAGCACGAAAACGGTTTGAAACGCTTATGAGCCAAGATTACCTTAAAGGCCTCACGGTACACGAAACCGTTAGGGAGGATATAACCTTTCATGAAATTAAAGATTCTTGCCATGAATTTAACATAGACCTTATCGTTATGGGCTCTCATGGCGCTACAGGACTGCAAGATATGTTTGTTGGCTCTAATGCTGAAAAAGTGGTGCGCTCCTCCGATGTCCCGGTGTTAGTGATAAAAAACGAACATGAATCTTTTGATATTCAAGATTTTGTTTTTGCTTCCGACTTTAAAAACGACAATCAAGAAACCTATCAACAAGCTGTAAAATTCGCCGAAATGTTTAATGCAAAAATTCACCTTCTCCTGGTCATTACCGCTAGCGATTTTATGACCACTTACGAAGCTCAAACTCGAATTAGCGATTTTATCTCTGGACGAAGTTTTGACAATTACACCGTAACCATACACAACGACTACACCGTAGAACAAGGTATTTTAAATATCTGTAAAGATATTAATGCCGATCTTATTGGCATAAGTACCCACGGCAGACAAGGCATAGCGCATTTCTTTAACGGCAGCATTAGTGAAGACATTGTAAACCACGCCAACCGCCCCGTAATCACCTTTAAGATTTAAAGACCTGTATTTTAAACCCATACGCCTAGCAACAGAAATAAAGAACTAGAAACACTTAGAAAAGTATATAAAACTAAAAAATCCTAATTCGAAAAACGAATTAGGATTTTAATTTTGGTTGGCCCACTAGGGATCGAACCTAGACTCTTTGGTACCAAAAACCAATGTGTTGCCAGTTACACCATAGGCCAATCTCTCAATTTGAGGGTGCAAATTTAAAACAAACTTTTACTTTACCAAAACTTTTTTTGATTTTTTTTTGAAAAACTTAAGCTTAACTTAAAAACCTAGGGTTTTAGCTAATAATTATTAAATTCGCCTGCATTATTAAGTAAGGATTTCATGACAGATATAAACTTTAAAAAGTGGAACAACATCTTAGGATGGTTTGTTTTTGCCGTAGCATGCGTTGTATATGCGTTAACCATAGAACCAACCGTGAGTTTTTGGGATGCTGGTGAGTATATTTTAACCTCTTCTAAACTACAAGTTGGCCACCCACCAGGAGCACCATTGTTCCAAATGTTTGGGGCTTTCTTCTCTATGTTTGCTTTAGAACCTTCACAAATTGGAATGATTATGAACATGATGAGTGGTGTGGCCAGTGCCTTTACCATTCTTTTTATGTTTTGGACCATTACCCTTCTGCTTGTAAAACTTACAAAATACAATGAAGAAAAAGATAACGGTAAAGCTTATGCTATTTTAGGAAGTGCCTTAGTAGGAAGTTTAGCCTTTACCTTTACCGATTCATTTTGGTTTAATGCGGTAGAAACTGAGGTCTATGCCATGGCGACTTTAATTATGGCCGTGTTATTTTACTTAGGACTCCGTTGGGAACAAGATATGAACCAACCTCGTGGTAACCGTTGGCTTATCCTTATTGCCTTTGTTATTGGTTTATCTTTTGGAGTTCACTTTATGGGCTTACTTACCATCCCTGCCATAGGTCTCCTCTACTACTTTAAAAATTATAAAACCATTACGGTTAAGAATTTTATCATTGCTAACATAGCTTCAGCAGCGATATTATTATTCATCTTTAAACTCCTTTTACCATCGACTCTTGAATTGTTTGGTAATATGGAGGTCTTTTTTGTGAATTCTATAGGCTTACCGTTTAACTCAGGAACTATTATTACCGGAATTGTGGTGATTGCCTTATTTTATTACGGCCTTAATTACACCAGACAAAAAGGAATGCAGCATGTTAACACCTTAGTATTGTGTTTAATGTTTATTTTTATTGGCTTCTCTTCTTGGATGATGCTTCCTATCCGTGCGAATGCTAATGTGGTGATTAATGAAAATAATCCTTCAGATGCACGAGAGCTTTTAGCGTATTACAATCTTGAACAATACCCAGAGACCCACTTATTTTATGGGCCCTTCTTTACCGAGGTGTATTCTGGTGCTGATAAAGACGAGCCATTTATAGATGACAAAAAGAATTATGAGCGTGATGATGAAGCTGGAAAATACGTGATTATTAACGATTGGGAAAAGAGCAAGCAAAACTATAATCATGAACATGCCTCAATTCTTCCCAGAATGTGGAGTTCTGAGCATGCCGAAAATTACATGATGTTTACCGGTTTAATCGATTTTAAAGTGGATCCTGCTTTACAATCTAGAGCTTATAATGAAGCTTTAAATGCTGGTTTATCCGATGAGCAAGCGAGTCAATATGCTTTAGGTGAAAAACAACAATTTGATCAGTTGGTTAATGATTTTAGAATGCGTGTAGCCAATGGTGAAATAGATTATGAAGGTTATGATGCTTTTTTAAAGCGCTACGGACAACAATACTTAATTATTGAAAAACCAACCTTTTTAGACAACCTAGTTTACATGTTTCAGTACCAATTTGGTTATATGTACTGGCGTTATTTTATGTGGAACTTTACAGGACGTCAAGACGACATCCAAGGCCGTTACACTTATAAGAATGGAAACTGGATTTCTGGAATCGATTTTATTGATGCTTGGCACCTTGGAATGTCTCAAGACAACTTACCGACCGATGTATTAGAAAACAAAGGACGAAACACCTACTACTTTTTACCTTTATTATTAGGATTAGCAGGGTTCTTCTTCTTAATGTATTCCGACTTAAAACGCTTTTGGGTCTTATTAGTATTCTTTTTATTAACCGGTATTGCCATTCAGTTTTACACCAATGTAAGACCTTTTGAACCGAGGGAACGTGATTATTCCGTAGTAGGTTCCTTTTATGTCTTTGCCATTTGGATTGGATTTGGAGTTTATGCTATTTACGATCGTTTAAAAGCATTCACATCTACTAAAGTCTTAGCGCCAGCAATCACATTAGTTTGTCTTATTATAGTACCAGGTGTATTAGCCGCTAACAATTGGGATGACCATGATCGTTCTGGAAAATACACAACCAATGCCATGGCCCGAAAATATTTAGAGTCCTGCGCACCAAACGCTATTCTATTTACTATTGGAGATAATGACACCTTCCCGCTATGGTATTTACAAGAAATTGAAGGCGTACGTACCGACGTCCGTGTAATTAACACCAGCTTGTTTCAAACCGATTGGTATATAGACCAAATGAAACGTAAGGCTTATGAAAGTGACCCGATTCCTTCGCAATTAACCCATAAGCAATACCGTGGAGAAACTAGAGATGTTGTCGCTTATAAAGAAATAAGTCCAAGAATTGCCAATGATACCTTAGATATTAAACAATTTATGGACTTTGTGGCTAGCGAAAAGCCAAATACTAAGGTTAAGTTTGCGGTTGAAGCACAAGGTGATGATCCTAGTCGTTACCCTAAGCACCTTTTAAATTCTAACTATTACCCATCGCGTCATATTAGCATTCCTGTTAATAAAGACGTCGTGCTTAAAAACGGTACCGTACAACCTAAAGATGCTGATAAGATAGTCGATAACGTATATACAACAATTAGCGGAGGCTACCTTTACAAGAACCGTCTCTTAATGTTAGACATCCTCGCAAACAACAATTGGGAGCGCCCTATTTATTTTACCGGTGGAGCCTTTGGAGATGAAGACTATGTTTGGCTGAAGGATTACTTACAGTTAGACGGTATGTGTTACAAGCTCGTTCCTATTAAAACACCTGTCGATAGAGCTAATCCGTATGATATGGGCCGTGTAGACCCAGATCTCATGTATGACATGGTTAAGAACTGGAACTGGGGAGGCAGCGGTGAAGACATCTATTACGATGTGGAAACACGTAGAAACGGTATTACCTATAGAGGAAATTTAGCACGTCTTATCCAAGAACTTATCAACGATAAACAATTAGATAAAGCGGAAGAAATTACCGATTTAGCTATGGAAAAAATGCCTGTAGATCAGTTTGGCTTTTATTCCTTATTAGAACCTTACGTCAGTGCTTATTACGAAATTGGTAATGTAGAAAAAGGACGTGCCTTATATAAAGACGTTGCTAAAAAGTACCAAGAAAAGTTAATGTACTACAGCAGTCTGTCTTTAGAGAACCAAGACCGTATTGTTGGGGATGACATCTTTATGGACATACAACGTTACCGATCTTTAATTGATCTTTTAGTTATATATAATGATAAGGATTTTGCTTTACAGGAAACTAAGACATTCAATAGCTATTTAAGTTTATTTGATGCCTTAATGAATCGTTATAGTGATGGCGAAATACCTGCGGAAGTTCCTGATGAAGACTTAGATATTCAAAACGCTATTAAGGACACTATAGACCTTATTGCACCAGAGCAGTAACACCAAATGAAGCTAATTCCTGTTAAAACACCCAAGATTGTAAAATCTTTGTTTCCACGTTATACATGGAATGTCAACACGCTTCAAAAAGAACTATATCTTACTTTTGATGATGGTCCCACTCCCGAAATTACGGAGTGGGTACTGTCTATCTTAAAAGCTTATAAGGCCAAAGCCACATTTTTCTGTGTTGGCAATAATATTAAAAAGCACCCCGAGCTCTTTCAGAAATTAATACAAGACCAACACACTGTAGGCAACCACACTTTTAACCACCTTAAAGGTTGGAAAACCGCAACAGCAGCCTATCTTGAAGACATAGAAGAGACCCAACAACTTATTGAACATTACCAAAACCACTCTAACCCCAAGAGCACATCGGCCACAAAACTGTTCCGCCCACCTTATGGTAAGTTTTCAGCAGCACAAAGCAAGCAACTCTTACGAAAAGGTTACACTATTGTATTATGGGATGTTTTAGCTTTTGATTGGGATCGTAAGCTTACCGAAGAACGCTGTTTTAAGAACATCTGCACCAATGCCAAAGAAGGTAGCATTGTTGTGCTTCATGACAGCCAGAAAGCCTCAAAAAACTTAAGGTCTGTGCTGCCAAAAGTGCTAGAATATTACAGTAACTTAGGCTATCAATTTAAGGCACTCTAAGTCTTATCCACTTCCTTAGGAAACAGCTTTAAGATTCCAACTGAAAACAATTAGAGTGAAGATTATAAATAGGTTTGTACAATATCGATTAAGGCATTAGCATCTTGCATACCACTATGCCTCCATTTCATTTCGCCATGTTTATAAAGCATTAAGGTCGGTAAACTACTTACCCGTAAGGCTTCGGCCAATTCCATGTTTTTATTGATATCTATTTTTATAATTTTAGCTTTATCCCCAAATGCAGCTGCTACTTCTTTAAGAACAGGATGCATGGCTGAAGACTCTAAATTGCCTTCAGTATAAAAGTCTAAAAGAACTGGTATATGAACATCTATTAATTCCCCAAATTTCGACATACGTTATGATGGTTTTAATCTCATTACTACCCAGCGCTCGCCTCAAAAATCCATGATCAGCACTATCGGCATTATATAAAAATAAACAATTCTTTACAATTACGCACTTTTAGTCCCTTTTTTGAGTTCAATGACTGTGATTTCAGGCCAAATCCCTACACGACCCGGATAGCCTAAATACCCAAAGCCTCTATTCACATTTATGTATTGTCCGAGCTCTGTATAGATTCCCGCCCAATGCTTGTAGCGCCATTTGGCAGGACTCCATTTTATCCAACCCGGAATTTCGATCCCAAATTGCATACCGTGGGTATGACCACTTAAGGTAAGATGATAATGGTTGGGATCGGGTATGACTTGTGCTTCCCAATGGCTCGGATCGTGACTCATTAAAATTTTAAAATCGTCGGCTTGGACGTCTGCACTCGCCTTTGTTAAATCGCCTGCTTTTTTAAATCCACCTTTACCCCAATTTTCAACACCCACTAAAGCCAAACGTTGTCCGTCTTTTTCAAGAAAACGACTTTCATTAAGTAATAAATCGAAGCCCATTTCTTTCTGGATGGCTTTTAATTCTTCAAGATTTTGATGCTTAGCTTCCGGAGAAGGCCACTCTACATAATCCCCATAATCATGATTTCCTAACACCGAAAACTTTCCATCTTTAGCGTTTAGGCGACCAAAGGTTGCTTTCCAAGGTAACATTTCAGATGCTTTATTATTCACCATATCACCGGTAAATAATAAGACATCTGAAGCCTGTTCATTAATTAAGTCTATGGCATATTCAATCTTATTCTTATCATCAAAACTTCCGGAATGGATATCACTAATCTGTGTAAGGCGATACCCATCAAAAGCTTCAGGTAAATCTTCAAAATGCAAGGTATATTTTAGCACTCTAAAATTGTATTTCCCTTTATACATCCCGTAAAGTAAGGAGGCCAAAGGAACGGCTGCTAACCCTAAGGCTATCTGACTAATAAACCGACGACGCGACGGCAAGTAAAATCCTGTTTTCTTAATAACCACTTTATCATAGAGCCCAATAATACTACGGATAATATCTTCCCCAAATAAAATAGGTACTAAGACCAAATTAAAAGCCATAAAGGCCAATAAAAATCCAAAAGCAAAACTCTTAGGTGGGGTAAGTACACGACCTTCACTAGCCGCAGTAAACTGATAGATAAAATTACCAACCACCGCTAAGGTGACTATAAAAAAGAGGTAATACACCCATGTTTGTTTGGTAACGGTTCTTATGGCTTGAAATCCATAGGCCGTAAGAATAATGAATAAAATAGCAAAAAGTATCCAGCGAATCATCGTTATTATTTAGAATTACAAAATTAAGCAACTGCCTCAGGACTTATCTTATCAATATGTTAAAGGTTTAAGTTCTCGGTTTTAAGGGCTTAAGTCTACCTCAACCATGACTAACACTTTTAATACGTCAACACGGTTTTTGAGACCGCGTTAAGGCAAAGCCATTTTTTTTAGGTTTAGAACGTCTAATATTAGTATTTTGCAGGGTATAAATTTTAATCTATTACGCTTTTCAAAAGCAAAACAAAGTGTATTTTCACTTTTATATTAACTTTAGACCACTTAACAAACACCCCATAGAATGAGCAGTAATCAAAATAACAAATCGGCATTAGCAACCTTATGTACAGTGTTCTTCTTTTGGGGATTTATAGCGGCATCCAACAGTGTTTTTATTCCGTTTTGTAAAACCTATTTTAATATCGACCAATTCCAATCGCAATTGGTAGACTTCGCCTTTTATGGTGCTTATTATATAGGAGCGCTTTCCTTATTTGTAATGTCTAGTGCTGTGAAGCGCGACATCTTAAATAACTGGGGTTATAAAAATGGTATTGTCTATGGTTTATTACTCTCTGCCATTGGAGCCTTTGTGATGTTTCCGGTAACCGCAGGTGCCGAACAAGGACAAACTGGGGTATTCTATTTGGTACTCATTGCCTTTTTTATTGTGGCTTTAGGCTTTTCTTTACAGCAAACGGCAGCCAATCCGTTTACGGTAGCGCTTGGTGATCCTAAAACCGGATCGCACCGTTTAAACTTAACCGGAGGTATAAATTCTTTCGGAACCACAATAGGGCCTATCGTAGTAAGTTTAGCCATTTTTGGTACTGCCTCTTGGTCTACCGATCAGTTGGCCGAAAAAATTAATTCTAATGAAATCACCCTAGTTACCGTACAAGTCTTATATATGTGTGTTGGTGCCTTGTTTTTAACCGCAGCCGCACTATTTCATTTTTCTAAAAAGCTACCGGCACTAAAATCTGACACCGCTTTTGAGCCTGCCAATAAAGCAAGAAACCTATTAATTCTATTAACCCTTATTATTATCGGTTGCTTCGGTTATATTTTTAGCACTTATGCCGGAGATGCTGTAGCCACAGATCAGTTGGAACACACGAGACTCCTTATCCTATTTATTGCCTTGTTTGCGGTTATTGCTACGGTTTTTGTAGCCAATAGCAGTGCCGCTAAAAACCCAATAGGATGGGGCGCCATGAAATACCCACAATTGGTTTTAGGGATGCTCGCCATCTTTACCTATGTTGGGGTTGAAGTGACGATAGGAAGTAATTTAGGTGAACTCTTAAAACAAGGTTTTGAGGGCACTGGTTTAAATGCCCTTGGCTTTCCCGTTTTAAACGATTCGGAATTGGGAAAATACATCTCTTTATATTGGGGCGGATTGATGATTGGCCGTTGGGTAGGTGCCATTACCGTGTTTAATCCAAGTAAAGGCCTTAAGAAAGTCTTATTAATTGTTGTCCCTTATGTAGCCTTTGCCGTAATCTTACTCGCTAATTTGGTAAAATACAGTTTTACCTTAAATGAAATTCTTTACTTCGGAATTTGTATTGCCGTACAAATCGCAGGATTCTTATTTGCCAAAGATAATCCCGTGAAGACCTTAAAAACATTTAGTTTATTAGGAATCCTAGCCATGCTTATTGGCTTATTCTCTTCAGGAAATATTGCCTTATTTGCATTTTTAAGTGGCGGCTTATGCTGTTCTATTATGTGGCCTTGTATTTTCACCTTAAGTATAGCAGGTCTAGGAAAATATACCTCTCAGGGTTCTGCCTTTTTAATTATGATGATTTTAGGAGGGGCTATTATCCCACCTGTTCAAGGGAAGTTAGCCGATGTCTTTAGCATTCAATCTTCATATTGGATGGCCGTGGCTTGTTTTGCATATCTATTATTCTACGCGTTTAGAACTAAACGTGTGTTAGACAAACAAGGTGTGAGATACTAAAACATTAGCAACATCAACCAATTATCGGCTTTAGCCTTAAAACCATTTAATAGTAAAGCGCGTTAAGCGTTCTTTGATTCCGGTATACGGTGGAAATAAAAACTCCGTCATCCCAAAACTATACTGCGTCATTACAGATCGTGCATTACTAAAAGCTTGAAAGCCATAAAATCCATGACTTTTACCAATACCACTATGGTTTACCCCTCCAAAGGGTAAATTATGGTTGGCATAATGCAACACGCTATTATTAATGCAAGTCCCTCCTGCCCTTGTGTTTCGGATAATTTTACGGGTTGTTGTTTTATTTTCACTATAAATATATAAGGCCAAAGGTCTTGGTTTCGCATTGATATAGGCAAGGGCCATATCTAAACTCTCATAGCTAACAATAGGCAAGATGGGACCAAAAATCTCTTCCTCTAAAAGCAAAGCTTCTGGCTTTAAGTCTGAAATAAGTGTTGGTGCCATATATTTTGACGCCCTATCGGTTTCACCTCCCGTTTCAAACGTAGCGCCTAAATGTTTAGCATTGTCTAAATAGGTTTGTAAACGATCAAAATGTTTTTCTGTTACAATCCTTCCGTAAGACGACGAGGCTTTAGGCTGGTTGTCATAAAAATGTTGAAGCCAGGTTATACAGGCCGCAATAAATTCTGATTTTACAGAGGCATCCACCAACACATAATCTGGAGAAACACAGATCTGACCACAATTAAGAAACTTAGCCCACATTATTTTTTTTGCCGCCCGACTAAGGTTCGCCGATTTATCTACAATAGTTGGTGACTTTCCGCCTAACTCTAGAGTTACGGAGCTAAGGTGTTTGGCCGCTGCTTTCATCACAATTTTTCCTACTTGAGGCGATCCCGTAAAGAATATATGATGAAACGGTAAAGCTAACAAGGCTGTGGAAGCTTCAACTTCACCTTGAACCACCGCCACCTCATCTTCAGGAAAAATAGACTCAATAATTTTGGCCATTAAGGCAGACGACTGAGGTGTCATTTCCGAAGGTTTAATCACAACAGTGTTCCCCGCAGCAATTGCCGATATTAAGGGGCCAAAGGTTAAATTAAATGGAAAATTCCAGGGCGATATAATAAGACAGACACCTTTAGGTTCATAACGAATATACGAACGCGAGCCCAAAAGTGCCATAGGTGTGGCCACTTTCTGTTTCCGCATCCAACGGTGTAAATACGTTTTGGCATGTTTAATGTCCCCAATAATGGCATAGATTTCGGTTAACTCCGTTTCCAAAACTGGTTTTCCTAAATCCTTTTGCAAGGCCAATTGAATCGCTTCTCTATACGTTACCGCAATAGCCTGGTGCAAGGCATCTAAAACGGCTATTCGTGCTTTATAATCACGATTCCCTATATAAAACTGATTTTCTTGCTGTTTGCAAAACAATTCAAAGTAGGGATTATCCTTAAAATCTTCCATAAATGACCACTATTTTTTGGGGCTTCAAACTTAAATATTGCACTTTATCGATATGCGCTTCAAAAAAGTGTATTTCATCTAAGAAACTAACACCTTTAACCGTAATAAAAGCGTTTTTAAAGGGCTATAGGCGCATTTTATGTATTTCATCGATGTTTTTTACGAGCCATTTCCACTTAACCGTTTATCGATTGTTTTCATCTAAAAATTTCAACAAGGTGTGTAATGTTACGTTTCTTTGACCCGAAGTTAAAACAATCTTGTTACTTACAATTATGAAAAACGCTTTATTCATCTTATTATTCTTAACCTTATCTTTCGCAGGATATGCACAGCAAGAATCTATTGCTCTTACAGAGACGGAAGTTGTTGACACTAAAAAAGCTGAAAACACCGAAGCGAAAACTATAGATATGTCTGCTGCGATTAAAGCTAAGGTTATTAAAATGAACCGTAAAAAAAGTAAGGCTATTATTAGTATTAAAGCGTACAGAAAAAGTCTTCAGATTAAAGTAAAAACAGTAAAACTTTGCTAATCGATTTACCTTAACATATATCTAAAAGCCGAAATTTACGTTTCGGCTTTTTTTATGCTCTTGTTTTTATAAGAAAGTTAAATTACTACCTCCAAAACACCTTTACGTCTCCCAAGGCTACAACACTTTAAAATCCCCACAGTTAAGACCTTCCCTTCTATTAGGATTAGAAAGGCCTTGTTATTTCTGAAAAACCCATAAAAACCTCATGACTTGCAGAAGTGCTAAGCTTCGGAAATAAATACAGGTGAAGCCTTTAAAAGCGCCATCGGTCTGCTAACTTTTTCGTAGTTTTGAAGTCCTTTCAAAACACATATAATGTCAGATAAAAAACGCCTATTTTTAGTAGATGCCTATGCTTTAATTTTCAGAGGTTACTACGCTTTTATAAAGAACCCAAGAATAAATTCTAAAGGAGAAGACACCTCCGCCATCATGGGTTTTATGAATTCCCTTTTAGATGTCATTAAACGTGAACGTCCCGATCATTTAGCTGTTTGTTTTGATAAAGGGGGAAGTGCAGATCGTGTAGAACTCTTTGAAGCTTATAAAGCCAATAGAGATGAAACGCCTGAAGGTATAAAAACGGCCGTGCCTTATATCTATGAGATTTTAAAAGCCATGCATATTCCTATTATGGTTAAAGAAGGTTTTGAAGCCGATGACGTTATTGGAACGCTCGCTAAAAAAGCCGAAAAAGAAGGTTACCAAACCTTTATGGTGACACCAGATAAGGATTTTGCCCAATTGGTTTCGGAGAATATTTTTATGTACCGTCCTGTTTTTGGTGGTGGTTATGAAACTTGGGGAATTCCGGAAGTACAAAAGAAATTTGAGGTTACCGACCCTATTCAGGTTATCGATTACTTAGGCATGATGGGTGATGCCTCTGATAATATTCCAGGTTTACCAGGCGTTGGTGAAAAAACAGCAAAGAAGTTTTTAGCCGCTTATGGGACTATGGAAAACCTTTTTGCCAATACCCATGAGCTTAAAGGCAAGATGAAAGAGAAAATTGAAGCTAATAAAGAACTCGGTTTATTATCGAAACAGCTGGCCACGATTATGCTCGATGTTCCGGTAGAATTTAATGCCGAAGATTTTGAAATGTCTGAACCCGATATCCCTAAAGTCACTGAGATTTTTCAAGGCTTAGAGTTTAGACGTTTAATCGATAATTTTACTAAAACCTTTACCTCAGCAACAGAGGCCACAGCAAAAACAAGTAGCAGCACAACAACCAAGGCTTCGACCCCAGCAGCAGCAGAAAACACGAGTGCTAATGCCGGTGCAGGTCAGTTTTCATTATTTGGTGGTGGCGAAGCTTCAGCGACCGATGGTTCAACCCCACTAACCCGTAAAACTGCCGAGAACACCTCGCACTTTTACCAAAGTGTAGCTCCAGGAATGGCCACAACGCTTTTTGTAAAGACCTTAATGCAACAAACATCGGTTTGTTTTGATACCGAAACTACCGGGTTAAATCCGCTAACAGCAGAGCTTGTTGGTATTGCTTTTTCTTGGGAAACCGGAAAAGGGTTTTACGTCCCATTTCCTGAAACTAAAGACGACGCCCAAGAGCTTATTGAAGTTTTCAGACCTTTTTTCGAATCGGAAAACATTGAAAAAGTCGGTCAGAATTTAAAATACGATATCAAAGTCTTAGCCAAATACAACATTCAGGTTAAAGGCAAATTATTTGATACCATGTTGGCCCATTATTTAATTAATGCCGATATGCGCCATAACATGGATGTACTTGCGGAAACCTACCTCAACTACACGCCAATTTCTATTACAGAACTTATTGGTAAAAAGGGTAAGAATCAATTGTCTATGCGGGATGTTGCGTTAGAAAAGCTTACCGAATATGCCGTTGAAGATGCAGATATCACCCTTCAGCTCGCTGCTCATTTTCAGAATGAATTAGGCGAAGCCAATACCCAAAAATTATTCGACGAGATTGAAATTCCATTGCTTCGTGTTTTAGCGGCTATGGAATTGGAAGGGATTAACCTGGATCAGGACTTTTTAAACTCCCTTTCCGAAGCCTTAAATAACGACATTCAAAATTTAGAACAAGAGATTTATACGGCTGCCGGCGAAGAATTCAATATTGCCTCTCCAAAGCAATTAGGGATTATATTATTTGAAAAAATGAAATTGGTAGACAAACCTAAGAAAACCAAAACCGGACAATATTCTACCGCAGAAGATGTGCTGAGTTACTTGGCTAAGGAGCACAAAATTGTTCAGAATGTCTTAGACTACCGAGGGCTTGCCAAACTAAAAAGCACCTATGTAGACGCCTTACCTTTACAAGTACAGGAGGCGACAGGACGTGTGCATACCGATTATATGCAAACCGTTGCTGCCACAGGACGTTTAAGTAGTAACAACCCGAATTTACAGAATATTCCAATTCGTACGGAGCGCGGTCGCCAGGTGAGAAAAGCCTTTGTGCCACGCAACGAAGACTATACCTTACTCGCTGCCGATTATAGCCAAATTGAACTACGAATCATCGCAGCTTTAAGTGAAGAAGAAACCATGATAGAAGCCTTCAAAAATGGTGAGGATATTCATGCCTCTACCGCTTCTAAAGTCTTTGGTGTTCCGTTAGAAGAAGTAACCCGAGAACAACGTAGCAATGCTAAAACGGTTAACTTCGGAATTATCTACGGCGTTTCGGCCTTTGGCCTAAGCAACCAAACCGATTTATCGCGTGGTGAAGCCAAAGAACTTATTGATACCTATTACGAGACCTACCCAAAACTTAAAGCTTATATGAGTAAGCAAGTCGATTTTGCAAGAGATCATGGTTATGTGTCTACGGTTTTAGGGCGTCGTCGTTACCTTAAAGACATCAACTCCCGTAATGCCGTGGTTAGAGGTGCCGCAGAACGAAATGCTGTGAATGCACCTATCCAAGGCTCTGCTGCCGATATTATAAAAATTGCCATGATAAATATTTATAACAAACTGGAAGCTGGTCAATATAAATCGAAAATGCTCTTACAGGTGCATGATGAATTGGTCTTTGATATCTACAAACCTGAACTTGAAGAACTCACCAGCTTAATTAAAACGGAAATGGAAAATGCCTTTAAATTAGAAGTGCCGTTGGATGTTGAAGTGGATACTGGTTTGAATTGGTTGGAGGCGCATTAAGGACTTAACAGAAGTAATAACAA
The DNA here is from genome assembly GCF_042675845.1 of Winogradskyella rapida. Lineage (NCBI taxonomy): Bacteria > Pseudomonadati > Bacteroidota > Flavobacteriia > Flavobacteriales > Flavobacteriaceae > Winogradskyella > Winogradskyella rapida. The sequence goes on from NZ_JBHTKM010000063.1 coordinate 1,152,097, forward strand.
GTATTTCAATGCACAGTTATAGAATAACTACAATAACAATTTTTATTTAACTTGCATTTTTAATTTATAGACTATTTAAGTGAGTTTAAAAGAAAAAATATCGATTGAAAATTTTGAAGATAAAAAATTCAAAATAAGACTTATAGAATCTGAAAAAGATACAGAAGCGGCGTTTACACATTATTTGCATAATCAAAAAAATAAAGCTTCTAAATTCTATAAAACTGATGCATTAGAACATGTAAAAAATCTACTTGAATACAAATATCCTGATGTAGATGTATCTGATAAGACAGCTGAAGAAGCTCTTCAATATTTAATCTTTCAACAAGAAGATATACCTTTTCCTGCGCCAAAAAAACCTGATTTTAAATTTATTGATCTTTTTGCAGGTATTGGGGGTTTTAGATTGGCATTTCAAAACCTTAAAGGTAAATGTGTTTTTACGAGCGAATGGGACAAATATTCAAAGTTAACTTATAAAGCAAATTTTGGAGAAGTCCCTTTTGGAGATATAACCAAACCATCAACTAAAAATTATATTCCCAATGAATTTGATGTTTTGTGCGCTGGATTTCCTTGTCAAGCATTTTCAATCGCTGGGAAACGAGGTGGTTTCGAAGACACAAGAGGTACACTGTTTTTTGATGTTGCTGAAATAATAAAAGACAAGAAACCAAAAGCAATTTTTCTTGAAAATGTCAAAGGTTTAAGAAGTCATGATAAAGGAAAAACCTTAGCTACAATTCTAAATGTTTTGCGAGAAGATTTAGGTTATTTTGTACCAGACCCAAAAGTTATGAACGCTAAGGAATTTGGAGTTCCTCAAAACAGGGAACGAATATTTATTGTAGGCTTTAGAAAAGATTTAAATATAACTGAATTTGATTATCCAAACCCTGCTAAAAAGAAAGTAACACTTGAAAATATTTTAGAGAACCAGACAGTTTCAGTAAAGTACTATTTATCGGAAACATATATAAACACTTTACGAAATCACAAAGCACGACACGCGAGTAAAGGTAATGGATTTGGTTACGAAATCATACCAAATAATGGAATTGCTAACGCTGTTGTTTGTGGTGGAATGGGACGTGAAAGAAATTTAGTCTACGATTTTAGATTAACAGATTTCACTCCTGTAACTAATATCACTGGAGAAGTAAACAAGGAAGGTATTCGAAAAATGACACCAAGAGAATGGGCAAGATTACAAGGTTTTCCAGACAATTATAAAATTGTAGTTTCTGATGCTCAAGCCTACAAACAATTTGGTAATTCTGTAGCTGTTCCTGCAATCCAAGCTACTGCAAAAAAAATAATTGAAAAACTTAAGAATATATGATCACTGGAAACATAGGAGAATGGAGTGAAATCTATACCCTGTTCAAACTTCTAGGTGATAAACAATTATTTCTTGGAAATAAAGACATTGAAAAGTTAGAAGGAATCGTTTATCCGATTTTACGTGTTTTAAGAACAGAAAATAACGGGAATTTTGAATATTCAATTGAAGATGAAATTATTCTTATTTCAGGAGGAGAAGCAGTTTTGAAAATTGCAATTTCAGAATTTAAACAAAAAGCAAAATTCTTACTTGAAAAGATTAAAACAAATAATAAAACAACCTTTTCAGTGCCAGAAATTGAAGAGTTTATGCTGTCTATTAATTGTCTTTCTTTAAAAGCAAGTTCCACTGCAAAAACAGATATTACAATCGTTGTTCATGACCAAATAACAAATCAACAACCAACTTTAGGTTTTAGCATAAAGTCACAATTAGGAAATCCTTCTACTCTACTTAATGCAGGAAAAACTACTAATTTTATTTTCAAAATTTCAAATATTAAACTCACAAAATCACAAGTAAAAGATATTAATGCTATTTCCTCTAGAAGTAAAATAATGGATAGAATTAATTCTATTGTAGATTTAGGAGGTTTATTTAATTTTATTAAAACAGAAAGACAAATATTTTCAAATAATTTAATTCTTATAGATAGCCGATTACCTGAAATTTTATCCGAAATTATATATGAGTTTTATTCAAGTAAAAAATCAAGTATTATTGATTTAGTTGAAAGTATAAATTCTCAAAATCCACTCAATTTCGATATTTCTAACGAACATAAATTTTACGAATATAAAATTAAACGATTTTTAACAGATATTGCATTAGGAATGATGCCCTCTATAGTATGGACTGGTCAATATGATGCAACTGGAGGTTATTTAATAATAAAGGAAAATGGCGACGTTTTATGTTACCATATTTACAATAAAAATCAATTTGAAGATTATTTATTTAACAATACTAAATTAGAGACAGCAAGTTCTAAAAGACATGATTTTGGTTTTATTTATGAAGAAAAAGGCGAATATTATTTCAAACTTAATTTACAAATAAGATTTATAAAATAAACCACATCTGAACTAAATATTTTTTAATTTGTATAGACAATAATATAATTCAAAAATTATCGCTCTCACCAACTTCCAAATCTTTAGTTAGTTGGAAATGACAATTATTGAAAGCTTAAATATTTACTTTTTAACAAATTAATTAATAGATAATTATTTTAAGTATTAACCGCTATCAAGTATCTATAATTTCACAATTTGCCTTTTTCTATTTAATTAACATAATTATGTCAACTCGACATACTACTAAAATTAATTGTGATCAACATAAAATCAGTAGCATTTAACTATTTTAAAATCTGCCTTGTAATAATAGTAATAGCTTCTTCTTTACCTAAAATATTATTAAACTCTCTTAAAGAATCTTCATCTTGATAAACACCATTTCTATCATTCCAAGTCAACCACTCAATTAAATCCAACCGAGACCAAGAATTCAATTCAACTTGAAGTTTATCATTACTCAAATCCATAATTTTGTAATATGGATGTCTTAGCTTTTCTTCTTCATTTATACTTAAATACATATTTTTTATTGTTCGTTTCTACATACTTAAATATAAGAAAAACAAACTTAAAAACATAACAATCAAACACTTAAATACAATATTTAGTGAAAAGCAAAAAATGAATTTGGTAATAGTTTAGAGTATGATTTTATTGGAGAAGGCACACCGAAAGACCATTATGGCTCTAAACCAATGAGTATTAATTGGGAACTTAGTGAACCTATGCCGCATTACTTTTGGAATGATGCTGCTAAATTATCAATTGGACAAACCCCATCTAACCCGCATAAACCCCTAAAAACCAACAACTTTAAAAATAAATGCTTAAATTAGGTAGGTAAAGATTACAAGGCTATTAATTAATCTTCATCTCATGAGCAAAAGTCATTTAAATCCCTTAGACCTCAGATCTGTTCTTTCTTTTAAATCCCTACTCTTAAAAATCATTGGCGTCTCTTGTACGGTAATTGCCATTAAAGGCTTTATGATCCCTAACCTCTTTTTAGATGGTGGCCTCCTAGGCATTTCCATTCTTATTCATGAGTTTTACCACATCGATGTTTCCATTCCCTTAATACTTCTCAACCTGCCTTTTGTTTATATCGGTTATAAAAAATTCGGAAAAAACTTTGCGGCCCACACCTTTATATCCTTGGTATTCCTTGGCCTACTCTTAAGTGTGTTAACCGTCCCAACGGTCACCCAAGATCATTTTTTAGTGGCTGTTTTTGGCGGCGTTTTTATAGGGCTTGGCATTGGCCTAATCATAAGAGGCGGCGGTGTTATTGATGGTTTAGAAGTTATTGCGGCTTACACCAATACCAAATTCGGACTTACCACTACCGAAATCATTATGGCCATTAACACCACCATCTTCTTAATTATTGCCTTTTTCTTAGGTCTAGAAAAAGCCATGTATTCCATTATTACCTTTTTTACAGCTTTAAAAATTTCAGATTATGTGGTCGATGGTTTCGAAAAATTAATCTCCCTAACCATCATCTCCCCCAACGATCAACTGATTAAAGAACTTATCGTAAATCAATTCAACAAACCCATCACCATCTATAAAGGCGAACGCGGAAACCTTCCTGGAAGCTACGACATCAAACACGATTGCGAAGTTATTGTTACTGTGGTCACCCGACTAGAGGTTCATAAAATGCGAAAAGCCATAGCCAAAGCAGACCCCAAAGCCTTTATGTTTATACAAAATATTAATGAAGTCGATGGCGGCCTGATTAGCAGAAAAACTGGACACTAATGAAACCGAGTCTCTCTACCATATGCAATGCTGTTATTCGTTATTTAAACGAAAACCTACCGGAGTATTACACCTACCATAACAGCCAACACACCTTGTATGTGTATGAAAAAGCCCAGTATATTGCTGAAAAAGAAAAGGTGAATACTACCGATTTAACCTTAGTTAAAATTGCCGCTTTATACCACGATATTGGTTTTACAAAATCGCATATAGCGCACGAAAAGATAGGTTGTGCCATGGCCACAAAACAATTAAAGGCCTATGGGTTTTCGGAAGTAGAGATCAACACGATTTGCGGAATGATCATGGCGACCAAAATTCCACAAAATCCCAAAACCTTGTTAGAACAAATTTTAGCCGATGCCGATTTAGAATATTTGGCCACCGCTAATTACCCAAGCATAAGCCAAGCCTTATACCAAGAATTACTGCATTTTAATCCAAATCTGAGTGAAACCGAATGGCATAACATTCAGATCGCATTTATTAAAAATCATAACTACCACACCGCCTACTGCAAACGCTATAAAACGTTCCGAAAAAATAAAAATTTAGCACGTTTAGAAGCCACACGTTAGGCATCCTCGGCGTATAATTTTAACTATTTTTACGTTAATAATCGCAATAACAGCAATTTACAACTAATTATTCACTATATTTAGTAACCTTCATCAGACGCTTCAAAGAACAACAAACCTATTCTACTTAGAGCTGTGTACGCCAAACGATTTTCAAATTAAACCTTTAGTTTGAGTGTCGTGACTATTAATTCATTCTAACTAATCAACTCATGAAAACATCGCACCGATTATTTCAAATGCTTGTTGTTGCACTGATTTTTAATGTAACCAACTTGTTTGCCCAAGACCTCTACTACATCACCATTCATGTTGAAACCGACAAGATTTCTAATCAAAATAAATTAGGAGTCTGTTATTTTACTTCGGAAGCGCCAAACGGAGACATCACCACTTCCACCGGTAATATTGAAGATTTCAATATTGAGGTCAAGCCATCAGATATGATTATTTGGAGAGGGGTCTCTAGTACCAATCCTGAGGGCGATATTGTTAATATCCGATCTATAAACCATCAAGGCGGCCAAAACGTCTTTGATAGAAATATATTACACGGCAATGGCCAAACACCAGAAGTGGTGATTGGCGAGGTAAACCCAGGTACTCAGGGTCGTATTCAAAAATACGCCATTAAAATCACGGTTTATAATGAAGACCGCAAACGTGGCAACTACCGTATTGACCCCAAAATAACCGTTAAACCCTAATCTTCTAAAATGAAACTCAAGGCCGCACGTTTGTTCTTAACGTCTTTAAAAACCTGTTTGCTTGCAGGTTTTTTTTGCCTCTCTGCCTTGGGCATCAGTCAAGAAAAATTAGAAACGCATCCTCTTGAAATTAAATACAGTAATAACAACTTTTCTAAAGAAGAAAAACTGGCGCTTCTCAATGAATTGGCTCAAAACCATCCCGATCCACAAAAAAAGCTACACTACAGTATCGTATTTATAAAAAACGCCAAAGCCTTAGATTCTATCCATCTGCTGTTTCAAGGTTATATGCACAAAGGCGCTGCGCTTAGATTAAAAAGCGATTTTACCCAAGCCTTAGAAAGTTATTTTAAAGCGGCCCGTAGGGCTGTTAAAGACAACAACCAGCGCAACCTCGGTTTGGCCCATATTTCTATTGCTGATGTGTATTCCATTACCAGTAATCATGAAAATGCCGTAAAATATTACACCTCAGGTCTCGATTTACTAAAGCAAGAAAATGATCTTGAAAATTATGCCAACGGCCTATTAAACTTAGGCGATGCGTATTTTAATGAGAAGGACTACGATCGGGCTATGGAATGTTTTATGGAATCGGGGCTCCTATTCCGTAAAATTAATTCTTTAGAAGGGCACGCCTTTGTATTAGGCAATATGGGAATGGTCTATGCCGAACAAGGGAAGGACGATTTAGCCGAAGCCAATATCAATGAAGCCATTAACCTCTTAGAAGATCTGCAATTGCACTACCCCATTTCGGTGTACCTCATTTATATGTCCGACATCTATGCCGCTAAATCCAACAGAAGCGCCGCTTTAGCCTATGCCAACAGAAGCTTGAAATTAGCCAACAAATACGGCCTAAAAGAGCAAATAAGTGATGCTAATCTGCAACTCTCGCTCTTATACGAACAGCAAGGCGGATACAAGAAATCTTTACAACATTTTAAAGCACACGTCGCCTTTAAAGATAGTGTGGCCAATATTGAAAAAGTGCAAAAAATGGGCGATTTACGGACCGCCTTTGAAGTTTCAAAAAAACAAACTGAAGTAGACCTGCTCACCCAACAGCAAAAAGTTCAGAATATTCAAGTCGCTTTATTAAACCAACAAAATAAGAACAGACAGCATCTCGCCATTGCCACCATCATTGCTTTGTTTTTAATCTTAATGATTGCCTTTGGGTTATACAGACGTAACAAATACATCACTAAAACCAAAATTATCATTGAAGAGGAAAAGCAACGTTCAGAAAACCTATTACTCAATATTCTACCCGAAGAAACAGCCTACGAGCTTAAAACCAAAGGTAAAGTCGAGGCCAAACGCTTCAATTCGGTAACCGTTTTATTTACGGATTTTAAAAGCTTTACCAGCTTTTCTGAAAAGCTCACCCCAGAGAAATTAGTAAAGAGTGTGGATTATTATTTTTCAGAATTTGATACCATCATAGAAAAATACGAACTAGAAAAAATAAAAACCGTAGGCGACTCTTATATGTGTGCCGGAGGCTTACCCTTCCCAACCACAGATCATGCCATAAAAATGACATTAGCGGCCTTTGAGATTCTTCAATTTACCGAAGCGACGAAACAGTTAAATCATCCGGATATTGCGCATTTCGATATTCGTATTGGCATCAACACAGGTCCTGTAGTCGCCGGTGTTGTGGGCACAAAAAAGTTTGCCTATGACATTTGGGGCGATACGGTAAATGTGGCCTCACGAATGGAATCGAATTCCATCCCCGGAAAAATAAATATTGCCGAAAACACTTATCAATTAATTAAAGCTGCTTTTGACTGTGAACACCGTGGAGAAATTGAGGTTAAAAACAAAGGCCAATTACATATGTACTTTGTAAAAGGTATAAAAGAAAAAACCTTCTATACGTTTATGAACGGACAGAAGGCTGGTTTATAAAAAAAGAAAGCGTCATCGCTTAACGACGCTTCTTCTTATTTCGTTTCTTGGGTTTCCCTTTCCCTTTAAAACGCACTTTATCCTCAGGCTTACGCTGATTAAAAGGTACCGCATCATTAAAGGTATTTTTAGCTTCACCTTTCGGTTTATTTTTACGCCATTTTTCTGTTTTCTCAGGGAGTAAAACATTGAGTAGATCTTGACGACCTACTTTATTTAAGGTCTTTTTAATCCAAGCTTTATTTTCATCCTTATACCAGAAGAAAAAACGGTGCTGTTCCTCCTTTTCCTTACGCGTTTTAGGCGTATTCACCTTTTTTAAGGTGTAGGGATGGTATCCACTATAATAAATAACTGTGGCTACCGTCATCGGCGTTGGTGTAAACCCTTGCACCTGCTCTAACTGGAAGCCCATATCTTTAGTTTCCGCCGCTAAATTGGCCATATCCTCAACCTCACAAGCCGGGTGGTTAGAGATAAAATACGGAATCAACTGCAGCTTTAAGCCTTTCTTAATATTAATTTTATCAAAGCGCTCTTTAAACTTATGGAAATACGAAAACGACGGTTTACGCATTAGCTTTAAAACCGGATCACTCGTATGTTCTGGCGCTACTTTAAGACGTCCCGAAACGTGCTTGGTCATCACCTCTTCAGTGTAATCATCCAATTCCTTAGGATCGGCATTTTTATTAAATTCTGGCACCAACATATCATGGCGAATTCCAGATCCAATAAACGATTTCTTAACCTTCGGGTGTTTATCAACCGCCTGGTATAATTCCGTTAGCGGCTTATGAGAGGTATCTAAATTACTACAAATTACGGGCGAAATACAACTTGGCGCCACACACTTATCGCAAATAGACTGTACCTTCCCTTTCATCTGATACATATTGGCACTAGGCCCTCCAATATCAGACAAATACCCTTTAAAATCGGGCATATTCGCAACCGTATCCACTTCTTTTAAAATAGACTCCTGACTACGCGAGGCAATAAATTTCCCTTGGTGTGCAGAAATGGTACAGAAGCTACAGCCTCCAAAACATCCTCTGTGAATGTTAATGGAGAACTTAATCATTTCAAAAGCCGGGATTGGTCCACGCTTATTATATTTTGGGTGTGGCAATCGGGTGTAAGGCAAATCAAAAGACGCATCAATTTCCGCTTCCGTCATGGTTGGGTATGGCGGATTAATCATCAAGGTCTTCTCACCTATTTTCTGAAATATACGTCGAGCCGCTAATTTGTTAGACTCCTGCTCAATGACTTTAAAATTAGAAGCGTACTTCTTTTTGTCCTTTAAACAAGTTTCATGCGAGGCAATTTCAACATCTTCCCAATTGCTATTTTTCGGAATTTTATCGGCTTCATTAAGCAGTACTGCCGTTTGGTTAACCGTATTAATGCTATTAAAAGGCACCCCTTTCTCTAACAAACGTACAATCTCACGTAGGGGTTGCTCTCCCATACCGTACACCAACATATCGGCCTTAGACGTTTCCAAAATGGAAGGCATCAACTGATCGCTCCAAAAATCGTAGTGCGTAACACGGCGTAACGAACCTTCAATACCACCAATTAAAACAGGGGTATCGGGCCATTTTTCTTTTAAAATCTTACTATAAACGGTAGAGGCGTAATCCGGTCTAAAACCAATATCACCATTTGGCGTATAGGCATCCTTATCGCGCTTCTTTTTATTCGCATTATAGTTACTAATCATAGGATCCATACAGCCACCAGTGACACCAAAAAACAATCTTGGCTTCCCTAGTTTTACAAAATCCTGAAGATTATCATTAACGTTTGGTTGCGGTACAACAGCCACACGTAAGCCAAAACTCTCTAGGAGACGGCCAATAACGGCAGGTCCAAAAGTAGGGTGATCTACATACGCATCGCCGCTAAACAGGATAACGTCAAGCGCTTCCCATCCGCGTATTTTTACCTCTTTGTTTGTGGTAGGCAACCAATCTGAAAGTTGTAATTCATTCTTCACCGTGCAAAAGTAGTTAAAATATTGCCGCTAAGGCATTAGAAAACGTTAAGGTCATTATTTTGGGCGTTACCACGCTTATACCGAAAAGGTTTCAACAGCCAAAACAAATTGGCGTTTCCCCTTTTCGTTAACGCTTTGGTCGTGCTCTCGGCCGTCGCTTTTTGTTGTGGCATATGCGCCACCACAACAAAAGAGCTTCAATAAAGGCCTCCATCACTAACGCAGTACGCTAAGAGACTTTGGGTACAAATAATATGGACATTAAAAACGCAGGTTATAAACTCTTAGCTCAAGTTAGGTTAAACATAGAAAACGCGTATTGAAAATGAAGCTTATGTAGAACCCCAACCCTTCAATACACGATGTTTTAAATTATAGTTTGGTTATTAAAACGCTTAAGCTATAGGTCTAAGGCTTTAACACTCTCAATTCTATTGCGTTCTAAAAAGGCGTCAATAGTTTCAAAATGTTCAATAACACGTTGGTCTTTAAATTCAAAAACCTTTTTAGATAATCCTTGTAGAAAATCACGATCATGAGATACCAAAACAAGGGTACCGTCAAAATTCTGAAGTGCTGTTTTTAAGACGTCTTTAGATTTTAAATCCAAGTGATTTGTAGGCTCATCCAGAATCAATAAGTTCACTGGCTCTAATAATAATTTCACCATGGCTAATCGGGTTTTTTCACCTCCAGAAAGCACACTGACTTTTTTATCAATATCATCACCTCTAAACATAAAACCTCCTAAGATGCTTTTTATTTGCGTTCTAACATCGCCTTGCGCCACTTCATCAACGGTCTGAAAAATGGTTAAACTTTCATCTAACAAAGCCGCTTGGTTTTGGGCAAAGTAGCCCACCTTTACATTATGTCCTAAACTACAAGTCCCTTCTACATCAATTTGACCTAAAATGGCTTTGATCATTGTCGATTTTCCTTCACCATTTCGTCCTACAAAGCAAACCTTCTCTCCTCTGGCAATAGACATATTGGCATTCTTAAACACCACATGATCGTCATAAGACTTAGACACGTCCTTCACCGTTACTGGATAATCTCCAGAACGACTACTCGGTGGAAAGCGTAGTTTTAAAGCCGAGGTATCAATTTCGTCTATCTCAATACGCTCTAATTTTTCTAGCATACGCTCGCGAGAGGATACTTGGTTGGTTTTAGAATACGTGCCTTTAAACCGTTCTATAAAAGCCATATTATCTGCAATAAACTTTTGCTGTTCTTGGTAAGCCTTAATCTGATGCGCACGGCGGTCTTCTCGTAATTGTAAATAATGGGTATAATTAGCTTTATAATCGTAGATCCGCCCCATAGTAACTTCAATCGTTCTGTTAGTAATATTATCTACAAAAGCTCTATCGTGAGAAATTACTACAACCGCTTTGGCTTTATTCACCAAAAAGTCTTCCAACCAAATCACCGATTCTATATCAATATGGTTAGTAGGCTCATCTAATAAGATTAAATCGGGTTTTTGTAATAGAATTTTAGCCAACTCTATACGCATACGGTAACCTCCAGAAAAAGCATTGGTTTGTTTTGTAAAATCTTCAGGCTTGAACCCAAGACCTTTTAAGGCTTTTTCTACTTCAGCATCATAATTAACATCTTCTAAGGCATAGTACTTCTCCCCCAAATCAGACACCCGTTCAATAATTTTCATATAGGCTTCAGACTCGTAATCCGTACGGGTTTCAAGTTGCTTGTTAAGCGCTTCCATTTCGTCGCGCATTTCAAACACATGACTAAACGCCTTAGAGGCTTCATCAAAAACCGTGGTATCGTCTTCGGTAAGCAAGTGCTGTGGCAAATACGCAATAACGGCGTCTTTAGGACATCTTACATTACCACGAGTGGCCTTTTGCACCCCGGCAATAATTTTCATCATGGTCGACTTTCCGGCACCATTTTTACCCATCAGGGCAATTTTATCATTTTCATTAATCGTAAAAGAGACCTCACTAAAAAGGGTGTGGCCACTAAATTCTACGGCTAAATTATCGACTGAAATCATATTCTAAATTTTAAAGCTGCAAAACTACTAAATGGTAAGGCATTATTTTTATATGTCTCTAAAATAATATCAGAAGGCATTTCAGTTAATCCTCATCCCGATAAAGCTAAGTCTTACCACAGTAATCCTGTAATTTTAAAGTCCTTATTCAATTCATTTAAATACAAACCTTATGATTATTACAAAACTATTAGGCGTAACCAGCGCATTCACAAAAAGTAAAAAAGCTAAAATGGTCATTCTTGGCGTAGAGATGGCTGTATTAGGCTATGCCCTTTATCAACAAAAACAAGAAAAGAAAAATAAGCGTCTTAAAGCATAGACGTATGAGATTTTGAAGTAATTTTGCAGCGTATTTTTAAGATTATGAGCATTATTTCAAAAGACATCGCTAAGGCGGTTCAACTATTAAATGACGAGCATATTGTAGCCATTCCTACAGAAACGGTTTATGGTTTAGCAGGAAATATATACAGTCCTAAAGCTATTACTGCAATTTTTGAAACCAAAAAGCGCCCGTTCTTTAATCCTTTAATTGTTCATATTCCAGCCATAGAGCAACTCGCTACCATTGTAGCGCATATTCCACCAAAAGCAAAGTTACTCGCCAAAGCCTTTTGGCCAGGCCCTATTACCTTAGTTTTAGAAAAACAAGATCATATCCCCGATTTAATTACCGGAGGGAAACCCACCGTAGCCGTTAGAATTCCTAACCACCCCGTAACGCTTAGCTTGCTAAACGCTTTAGATTTTCCTTTAGCGGCACCATCGGCAAATCCGTTTAGTAGCATCAGCCCTACCACAGCACAGCATGTAGAAAACTATTTTAAAGACCAAATTCCTATGGTTTTAGAAGGTGGTCCTTGCCGTAGCGGTATAGAATCAACCATTATTGGTTTTGAAAACGACGAACCTATAATTTATAGATTAGGTTCTACCGCCCTTGAAGATATTGAAGCCGTTGTTGGTGCAGTGACGGTAAAAAATACGGTAAAACAAAAAACAGAAGAAGCACCTACGGCACCTGGCATGCTAGATCGCCACTATGCGCCAAAGACCACAACCGTATTAAGTAATAATCTTTTAAAGAGCCTAGACCAGCATGCTAACAAACGTGTGGGCCTCTTAGTTTTTAAGACACGTATTGCCCATAGTGCGGTAAAAACACAAGTTGTTTTATCTGAAAATGGCGACTTAAATGAAGCTACAGCGCATCTCTATGAGGCCTTGCATCAGTTAGATCAGGAAAATTTAGACCTTATTATAGCCGAAGAATTTCCAGATTACGGACTCGGAAAATCCATAAACGACAGGCTAACCAGAGCGACAAAAAGCTAAGCCCTACCCCCGTTTTCAAAACGTACTGATTCTCAGTACAAAAAAACATTTCATTAAGATTTGGTATTCCCATTCTTTATCGTAAATTTGCAAACTCTTTTTTGAAGAGGAATGTTTAATCTATTGTGTCATTTAAGGCACAATTATAAATCAAATTAGTGTGGATACATTAAGCTACAAAACAGTTTCAGCAAACAAAGCTACCGTTAATAAGGAGTGGGTTTTAGTTGATGCTGAAGGACAAACTTTAGGTCGCTTAGCTTCAAGAGTAGCAATACTTTTAAGAGGTAAGCACAAACCTAATTTTACGCCACACGTTGATTGCGGTGATAACGTTGTTGTTATCAATGCTGAAAAAATCAACTTAACTGGTAACAAATGGACGGAAAAAAGTTACATCCGTCACACAGGTTATCCAGGTGGACAAAGAAGTCTGACAGCTACTGAATTGTTTGAGAAAGACCCAAGCAGATTAGTAGAAAAGTCAGTAAAAGGAATGTTGCCTAAAAACAAATTAGGAGCAACCCTTTTTAGAAATTTAACCGTTGTTACAGGTACTGCGCACTCTCACGAGGCTCAAAAACCTAAAGCAATTAAATTAAACGAAATTAACTAATGGAAGTAATTCACAAAATTGGCCGTAGAAAGACGGCTGTTGCTCGTGTGTACGTTGCCGAAGGAACCGGTAAAATCACAGTGAACAAAAAAGACATGGCGGATTATTTTAGTACTGCAACATTGCAATACAAAGTAAACCAACCTTTAGCCTTGACTAACAATGATGGCAACTTTGATATTACTGTTAACGTATATGGAGGTGGTATCACCGGCCAGGCAGAAGCAATACGTTTAGGATTAAGTCGTGCTATGTGCGAACTAGATCCTGAAAACAGACTAGTATTAAAGCCAGAAGGTCTATTAACGAGAGACCCTAGAATGGTTGAGCGTAAGAAATTCGGACAGAAGAAAGCGCGTAAGAAATTCCAATTCTCGAAACGTTAATATCCAAACAACACTTAATTCAGAACTTGATATTTCATGTTCTGAATTATTTTATTTTATTGAATTTAAGACGGTCTTGAACCTTGTTCAAGATCTTTTAATAGTTCCCAGAATAATTTTGGGACATAAGTTTAGCATCTAAATGAAGCCAACGGATTATAGGTTAACCCTAAAATCTCACTGGAACATTGCTAATTTAACAGAACGTAAACGATTACAAAATGGAAAAAGTAGAAGTAAAAGAATTACTTGAAGCAGGTGTACACTTCGGTCACCTTACACGTAAGTGGAACCCAAACATGGCCCCTTACATCTATATGGAGCGTAATGGTATCCATATTATCAACCTTTACAAAACAGCAGCAAAAATTGAAGAGACTTCTGAAGCTTTAGCTAAAATAGCAGCTTCTGGAAAGAAAATCTTATTCGTTGCAACTAAAAAACAAGCTAAAGACATCGTTGCTGAAAAAGCAGGTGCCGTAAACCAACCGTACATTACTGAACGTTGGCCTGGTGGAATGTTAACAAACTTCGTAACTATTAGAAAAGCGGTTAAGAAAATGGCCTCTATTGATAGAATGAAGAAAGATGGAACATTCAACTCTTTATCTAAAAAAGAACGTTTACAAGTAAATCGTTTACGTGCAAAATTAGAAAAGAACTTAGGTTCAATTTCTGATATGACACGTTTACCAGGTGCTTTATTTGTTGTAGATATTATGCGTGAGCATATTGCAATTAAAGAAGCTCAAAAATTAAACATTCCAATCTTCGCTATGGTAGATACAAACTCTGACCCACGTGAAGTTGATTATTTAATTCCTGCAAATGACGATGCTTCTAAATCTATTGACAAAGTTTTATCTATCGTAACTTCTGCTGTAGCAGACGGTTTAAACGAAAGAAAAGCTGAGCGTGCTGACAAAGACGCAAAATCTCAAAAAGGTGAAGCAAAAAAAGCTCCTAAAGCGGCCGTTGCTGATCAAGAAGAAGAATAAATAACATTTAGAATATATACAAAAGTCGTTTAATTCTTTTCTTGCAAAGAAAAATAATTAATCGACTTTTTTAATTTAGAAACTATGGAAAATACTGTAAAAGTTACTGCAGCAGAAGTAAACAAGCTTAGACAAGCAACTGGTGCTGGTATGATGGATTGTAAAAAAGCTTTAGTTGAAGCTGGTGGAGATTTTGATAAAGCCATTGAAGTTTTACGTAAGAAAGGACAGAAAGTTGCAGAAAAAAGAGCCGATAGAGATTCTTCTGAAGGTGCTGCAATCGCAAAAATTAATGCAGATAACACTTCTGGTGTTGCTATTGTATTAGGTTGTGAAACTGACTTTGTTGGTAAAAACGAAAACTTCGTAGCCTTAGCAAATGACTTAGCTGATATCGCTTTAAACCATGACACAAAAGAAGCTTTCTTAGCAGCTGACTTTGGTGGCATGACAGTGGCTGAAAAATTAGTAGAGCAAACAGGTGTTATTGGTGAGAAATTAGACATCACTGCATTTGAAAAATTAGAAGCTCCTTACGTTGGACAATATGTTCACATTAATAAAATTGCAGCTTTAGTAGGATTATCTTCTAAAGTAGATAACGCTGAAACTTTAGTTAAAGACGTTGCTATGCAAGTTGCTTCTATGGGCGCTACATCATTATCTTACAAAGATTTTGATCCTGCTTATGTGGCTTCTGAAACTGAAGCGCGTATCGCAGTAATCGAAAAAGATAACATCGAATTAGGACGTTTAGGTAAAACTTTAAAGAATGTACCAAGTTACATCTCTATGGCACAATTAACGCCAGAAGTTATCGCTGAAGCTGAAGAAGCTGCGAAAGCAGAATTAAAAGCTGAAGGGAAACCAGAACAAATCTGGGACCGTATTTTACCTGGTAAAATGGAGCGTTTTATTTCTGATAACACAACTTTAGATCAAGAACAATGTTTATTAGATCAGAAGTTTATCAAAGATGAAAAGAAAACTGTTGCAGATTACGTTGCTTCTTACGGAGACGTTGCTGTAACTGGATTTAAACGTGCTACAGTAGGATAATTAATCCACCTTTAGTACCGAAATCACATATTAAAAACCACTATTCTTTAAGGAATAGTGGTTTTTTTTTGTACCACCTATAAACACTGAACTTCAAGCAAAACGCTTCAAAACTTTTTAGATAAAATCTACTTTTGTCTTTTTTTTCACTTTTACGGATGCTAATAATTACGTAGCTTTGCTCAACTTTTAAAAGGTGTAGAAAAATAGGTTCTAAAACAGTCTTATTTCAATATACACCTTACTTAGCGCCAATTAAAAGCAATAGACACGATCTAATGAAATATAAAAGAGTACTACTTAAATTATCTGGTGAAGCCTTAATGGGAGATCGCCAATACGGAATTGACCCAGAGCGTTTATCAGAATATGCCAAGGACATTAAAGAAATCACAGCATTAGGTGTGGAAGTTGCAATCGTAATCGGAGGAGGCAATATTTTTAGAGGTGTTGCTGGCGCCATGCATGGTATGGACCGCGTACAAGGGGACCATATGGGAATGTTGGCAACCGTAATTAATGGTTTAGCCTTACAAAATGCCTTGGAAGACGCCGATATTAAAACGCGTTTACAAACTGCGATTAAGATCAATGAGGTTGCTGAACCGTTTATAAGACGTAAAGCCCTAAGCCATCTTAAAAAAGGACGTGTTGTTATTTTTGGTGGAGGAACCGGAAACCCATATTTCACCACAGATTCTGCGGCTGTTTTAAGAGCCATTGAAATTGAAGCCGATGTTATTTTAAAAGGTACCCGTGTGGATGGGATTTATACCGCAGATCCAGAAAAGGATTTAAACGCTGTAAAGTTTGATCATATTACCTTTGATGACGTGTTACGAAAAGGTCTAAAAGTTATGGATACCACAGCTTTTACCTTAAGTCAAGAAAACAAATTGCCTATTATTGTTTTTGATATGAATAAAAAAGGAAACCTTCTTAAAGTGATTTCCGGAGAGAATATAGGGACTACAGTAAATCTATAATTTGGCATAAATTTTAATCAGATATCATTAAGATTTTAAACTATGAACGAAGACATTACATTTATAATTGACAGCACAAAGGAGGCTATGGATGCCGCCTTAAAACACTTAGAAAAACAATTTGTTAACATTAGAGCTGGTAAAGCTAGCCCTGCCATGTTAGGAAGTGTTATGGTAGATTACTACGGGTCTCAAACTCCGTTAAGTCAAGTGGCCAATGTGAATACTCCAGATGGAAGAACCATTACCGTTCAACCTTGGGAAAAGAACATGTTACAAGAAATAGAACGTGGTATTATGATTGCCAATTTAGGGTTTAACCCAATGAACAATGGAGATCTTATTATCATTAACGTACCCCCATTAACAGAGGAGCGTCGTAAAGACCTAGCGAAGCAAGCCAAAGCGGAAGCCGAAGATGCTAAGATTGGAATTAGAAATGCTCGTAAAGATGCCAACCACGAGATTAAAGATTCGGATACTTCTGAAGATTTACAAAAAAATGCGGAAATCGATGTTCAGAAATTAACGGATACTTACGTTAAAAAAATTGACGCCCTTCTAGAGGTCAAAGAAAAAGAGATTATGACCGTATAAGCGTTATAATCTTTTATATCGCATCCCAAACCTTCTAGGTTTGGGATCATTTTTTATATCCTAAATTTAAAGATTCAAAATGCTAAAGCATCTGTTTGTCGTTTTATTACTAACGCTTGCCACTTACAGTCATGCCCAACAGCAGCCTATCCCACAATCAAAAAAAGCAGAAAGAGACTCGATAAAACGTACCGAGTTTATTAAACAAATTGGCAATGGTTATTTGCCTTTTAACTACTTTAATATTGATCTGCGTTACCTTATTAAATTCAATCAATACGAAGGCCTACGAAGTGGATTAGGCGGAATAACCAATGATGCGTTTTCAGAAAAGTACCGCATTGATGGCTATGCCGTTTATGGCTTTAAAGACAAAGCCATAAAATATAAAATTGGCGGCGGCTTTAGAATTGATGAATCCACCGATACTTGGATTAACCTCGCTTATGTTGACGACTTACAAGAAACCGGAAGCTCTAAATTTTTAACCGATAAGCGTTTTTTTACCTTTTTTGAACCGCGCTTATTAAATATTGATTTGTTCCATAGACACATTACCAAGTCTATAGCCATTCATCATAAACTCTCTAACCACCTGCTTACCGAAACCCAGGTGGCCACTTCTAAAATAGACCCCACCTATAATTATAGCTACCTCTTAAACGGAGAAAGCTATAGCAATTTTAACCTCACTACAGCACAGATGAGTTTGCAATGGAGTCCTTTTAGTACCTATAAATTTATTAATGATAACCTTCGAGAAACCAAAGACGGCTACCCTAAATTTACGCTTCAAGTTACGCAGGCCTTTAAATCTATTTTAGGAAGTGATTTTAATTTTTCTAAACTCGATTTTAGAACCATACAGCAATTCACCCATAAAAACAATGCGAAAACAAGCATTACCTTAGTGGCCGGTATCGCCGGTGGCAATGCGCCATTAACTCACTTGTACCACGCCTACCCTAATAATATTACTAAAGAAACCATTATGCAACGGTTTTCTGTAGCGGGATTAAATAGTTTTGAAACCATGTATTTTAATGAGTTTTTTAGCGACAAGTTTTCAACCTTACAACTCAAACATGCCTTTAGTCCCTTTAAGATTTCTAGCCGTTTTAAACCACAGTTAGTACTTATTTCTCGTTATGCTGTTGGTGATATGAACAGTATTGATCGACACCAAGGGATTGCCTTTAAAACCTTAGACAAGCTTTACTCGGAATCGGGCTTTGAAATTAACAAGCTTCTCTTTGGCTTCGGACTTAGTTTTGCCTACCGTTATGGGGGCTACCACTTACCAAATTTAGAAGATAACATTGCCTTTAAGTTTACCTTTAACATTTCCTTGTAAGCGAAATTATATTCCTGTTAATTAAGTTACAATTCCTTAGGTTTTTTCTACCTTTGCCGCTCATTTCTCTCAAGGGAAGTGATTTATGAATGGGAACCAATTCATTAAAAAAAATCGTTATTTCAACCCGTATCTTAAGAGCTGGCTCTGAGAAATATATTAATGCATGTTTAAAATTTTAACCACAGGATTTTGGGAAGCTATTGCAAGACTTATTCTTCGTAATAAAATCATCATACTCATTGCCATTGTTTTGGCCACGGTCTTTTTCAGTTCGCAATGGAAATACATGCAGTTTTCATCTACAGAGGCCAATTTATTGCCCGATGATCACGAAACCAACCTTGTTTATAATGACTTTTTAGAAATTTTTGGAGAGGAAGGAAATCTTGTGGTCCTTGGAGTTAAAGACTCTACCATCTTCACGGTAAAACAATTGAATGCTTGGAATAACCTAGCGGATTCGTTTAAAGGCTATGATGAAGTCGATGCGGTTTTATCCATTAAAGACCTTCAAAAATTAGTTAAAAACACGGAGAAAGAACGCTTCGATTTAAAACCGTTTATTAAAGACTCTATTGCCAATAAGCAACAAATTTTAGCCTTAGAAAAGGAGCTTTTTGAACAGTACCCTTTTTACGATAATTTCTTATTTAATGCCGAGACTAAAACCATAAGAACGGCCATCTATCTTAAAAAGGATATTATTAATACTCCGGCAAGGAAAGTATTTATCCTTAATGTCCTTCAAGAAAAAATTGATGCTTTCGAAGCCCAATCGGGTCTCGATGTTAGAGTGTCTGGAATGCCGTACATCCGTACATTAAATTCTAAAAGTATTATTGACGAAATTCCAATTTTTATTGGCGGGGCGCTTTTTGTCACCTCTCTAATTTTCTTTTTATTCTTTAGGTCTTTTAGAGCCACATTTATTTCATTAATTGTGGTCTGTGTTGGGGTGATGTGGACTTTTGGTATTCTAGGTATGTTAGGTTATGAGATTACCGTACTTACCGCTTTAATTCCGCCGTTAATTATTGTTATTGGAATTCCAAATTGTGTTTTCTTAATTAATAAATACCAACAAGAGGTTAAATCGCATGGTAACAAAGTAAAATCCTTACAGCGTGTTATTACTAAAGTAGGGAATGCGACCTTAATGACCAACGTGACCACGGCTTCTGGTTTTGGTACATTTATATTAACGGAAAGTACTTTATTAAAAGAATTTGGTATCGTTGCCTCCTTAAGTATTTTGGCAATTTTCATGTTGTGTTTGTTAATCATTCCTATCATGTACACGTTCTTACCTTTTCCTAAAGAACGTCATTTAGAGCACTTAAACAAACGTTGGATTGGCGCTTTTGTACATTGGATGGAGTCTATGGTGAAGAACAAAAAAATTAGCATCTACATCACCACCCTTATTTTAATTATCACAGGAATTATAGGAGTCTACCAAATTAAAATTTCAGGAAGTCTTATTGAAGACATGCCGCAAGACACCGAGTTTTTTAGCGATATCCGATTTTTCGAATCTGAGTTTAATGGGATTATGCCCTTAGAGATCATGATTGATACCAAACGTAAAAAAGGGGTGATGAAATTATCTACCTTAAAGCGTATGGATGAATTGGAAGATCTCATTATTGAAATTCCAGAATTATCACGTCCTATTTCTGTTGTGAGTTTGGTAAAATACAGTAAGCAGGCTTACTATAATGGAAATCCTAAATATTACCAATTACCGACTAGTCAAGAAAACAGCTTTATTCTGTCTTACGCTAAAAACTCTACTTCCAACACGGATATGTTAAGTGATTTTGTAGATAGTACAGGGCAATATGCACGCATCACGACATTTATGAAAGATATTGGTACGGATAAGATGGAGCGTATTCAAGAAGATCTTCAAAATAAAATTGATAAATTATTTCCAAAGGAACGTTACGAAGTGACCATCACCGGAAAGGCTTTAGTCTTTTTAAAAGGGACAAAATACTTGGTTAAAAACTTATTGATTTCATTGACCTTGGCCATTGTTCTTATTGCCTTATTTATGGCTTACCTTTTCCGTTCGTTTAAGATGATAGTGGTCTCGCTAATTCCTAATCTACTCCCTTTATTAATTACGGCCGGTATTATGGGCTTTATTGGCGTACCGATTAAGCCATCGACTATTTTAGTCTTTAGTATTGCCTTTGGGATTTCTGTAGATGATACCATTCACTTTTTAGCCAAATACAGACAAGAATTACAAGCCAATAACTGGAAAATTAGAAAATCGGTTTACGGGGCTCTGAGAGAAACTGGGGTGAGTATGATTTATACCTCTATCGTTTTATTCTTCGGGTTTTCAGTATTTACCATCTCTAGTTTTGGTGGAACCGTAGCTTTAGGAGCCTTAGTTTCTATAACATTGTTATTTGCTATGCTCTCTAACTTACTATTATTACCATCGTTATTACTATCTTTAGAACGAAATATTGCAAATAAGGAAGTCTTGAAAAAACCGTCGATAAATATCATTCCTCCAGAGGGTGACGACGAAGCTCCTCGCGATAACAAAAAGCACGATTAAATTAAATTTTAGCATTCAAAATAATAAAAAAATGACTTCAAAAACTGTAGCTGAACTACTATCTCAAGAGGTAACTTTACAAGAAGTGACCATTAAAGGTTGGGTGAGAACTTTTAGAGCCAAGCGATTTATCGCTTTAAATGATGGGTCTACCATAAACAATATCCAATGTGTCGTTGATTTTGAAAATTTTGACGAGGCTACTTTAAAACGTATCACCACAGGCGCTGCCATCCATGTTACAGGAGATTTGGTAGAAAGCCAAGGGAAAGGACAATCCGTAGAGATTGTTGTAAAAACATTAGAGATTTTAGGCGATTCTGATCCTGAAACCTACCCGATTCAACCTAAAAAACACTCTTTTGAGTTTTTAAGAGAGAACGCACACTTACGTACAAGAACAAACACTTTTAGTGCTGTAATGCGTTTACGTTCGTCATTGTCTTTTGCTGTTCACAAATATTTTAATGAGAATGGTTTTAACTATATGCATACACCAATTATTACCGGAAGTGATGCTGAAGGTGCAGGTGAAATGTTTAAAGTGACCAACTTAGATGCAAAAAATCCACCATTAAATGAGGATGGTTCTGTAAATTATAAGGAAGATTTCTTTGGAAAGGAAACCAATTTAACCGTATCTGGACAATTAGAAGCTGAGACGTATGCCATGTCTTTAGGAAAAGTCTACACATTTGGTCCGACCTTTAGAGCAGAAAACTCGAACACCTCACGTCACTTAGCTGAATTCTGGATGATAGAACCAGAAGTAGCTTTTATGGATTTGGCCGGTAACATGGACTTAGCAGAAGATTTTATGAAATCGGTGTTAAGCTATGTTTTAGAGCACAATAAGGAAGATTTAGAGTTCTTAGATAAGCGTTTAGCAGATGAAGATAAAACCAAGCCACAAGCCGAACGTAGTGCTATGGGCTTAGTTGAGAAAATTAAATTTGTTGTCGATAACAACTTTAAACGTGTAAGCTATACAGAAGCGATTGATATTCTTAAAAGCTCGAAACCTAATAAAAAGAAAAAATTCAACTATATCATTGAAGAATGGGGTGCTGATTTACAATCTGAGCACGAACGTTTCTTAGTTGAAAAGCACTTTAAATGTCCGGTAATTTTATTTGATTACCCTGCAAATATTAAAGCGTTTTACATGCGTTTGAACGAAGATGGTAAAACGGTAAGAGCCATGGATATTTTATTCCCTGGAATTGGTGAAATGGTCGGCGGATCGCAACGTGAAGAACGTTTAGACGTTTTAAAAGAAAAAATGAAAGCCTTAGATATTGACGAGGAAGAATTATGGTGGTATTTAGACCTCCGTAAATACGGTTCTGCAGTCCACTCTGGCTTTGGTTTAGGATTTGAGCGTTTGGTGATGTTTGCTACAGGAATGAGTAATATTAGAGATGTTATTCCTTTCCCTAGAACGCCACAAAATGCGGAATTTTAATGGATATATCATATAACCTGATGGGATTTTAGAATCCTATCAGGTTTTTTTCATTACTTTTATAAGCAACAGAAATTTTATGTCTCTTAAGCAGTTTTTACAATTTAAGCTCTCACAAAAGCTCTCGCCACAGCAGATTCAACTTATGAAGTTGATACAACTGCCTACGCAAGCTTTTGAGCAACGTTTAAAACAAGAATTAGAAGAAAACCCAGCCTTAGATACGGGGAAAGAATCGGAAGCTTTAGAAGATAATTTTGATGAGTTTGATAACTCTGATACCGAATACGAAGAGGACAGCGACAATATTGATGCGGAAGATATCAATATTGACGAATATCTCAGTGATGATGAAGTCCCAGAATACCGTACACAAGCTAATAATTACAGTGCGGATGATGAGGAAAAAACCATGCCTTATGCTGCAGGAACCTCATTTACCCAGCATCTTATTAACCAACTCAACACCTTTCGTTTAACCGAAAACCAAGAGGAAATTGCTTATTTCTTAGTGGGTAGTGTAGATGAGAGTGGTTACATCCGTAGGTCTTTAGCCGACATCACAGACGATTTAGCTTTTACCCAAAACATCTATACTACAGAAGAAGAGGTAGAACAGGTGTTAAAAGTGGTACATCAGTTAGATCCGGCCGGGGTGGGCGCAAGAAATTTGCAAGAATGCCTAAGCATACAACTGCACAGAAAAGAGCAAAGTCCAGATGTGGCCTTAGCCACCACTATCATTGATAAAGGTTTTGAACAGTTCACTAAGAAGCATTATAAAAAATTAATGCAGAAGTTCAATATCACTGAAGAAGAACTCAAGGAAGCTATTGAAGAAATAGAGCGTTTAAACCCAAAACCAGGAGGCTCTTACGCTGGGAACAACAAGATGGTAGAACATATTGTACCCGATTTTGCCATTAAAATTGTAGATGGCGAATTAGAGTTGACCCTTAATGGTAGAAACGCACCAGAATTACACGTTTCTAGAGAATATAATAACATGCTTAAAGGGTATAAGGCTACCAAAGAAAAGTCTAAAGCCCAAAAGGATGCCGTAATGTTTATTAAGCAAAAACTAGATGCCGCTAAATGGTTTATTGAAGCAGTAAGGCAACGCCAGCAGACTTTGTTTGTAACCATGAGCTCCATTATGCATTACCAAAAGGAATATTTCTTAACCGGTGATGAGCGCAATTTGCGACCGATGATCTTAAAGGATATTGCCGACGAAATTGATATGGACGTTTCCACCATATCGCGTGTGGCTAATAGCAAATATGTAGACACCCCATATGGTACAAAATTGATTAAAGAATTCTTTTCAGAATCGATGACCAATGACCAAGGTGAAGAAGTTTCTACACGAGAAATTAAGAAAATACTAGAAACGGTTATCGAGGAAGAAAGCAAAAAGAAGCCTTTAACTGATGAAGCGCTTTCTAAGATTTTAAAAGAAAAAGGATACCCTATTGCAAGACGAACGGTTGCCAAATATAGAGAACAACTTGACATTCCTGTAGCAAGACTGAGAAAAGAACTCTAAGAACACTCCGATGAAAAATTTTATTTTAAAGGGAGTATCGTTTGTATTTCATCCGTTAATCATGCCACTGTTGGGGGTGTTATTTTACTTTTCTAAAACGCCGAGATATATTCCAACGGCGGTTATGAAAGCTAAAATATTCTCTATTGTTATTTTAACGATCATCCTCCCTATCCTCTTATTTTTCTTACTTAAAACAATTAACAAGGTTCAGAGTATCTATTTAAAAAGTACCCAAGAGCGTTTAATACCACTTTTCATCAATTGTATTATTCTAGCTTTAATTTTAATTAGAGTCCTTACCCCTAATGAGATTATAGAGCTGTATTATTTCTTTTTAGGGATTCTATTTTCAACCTTAATCTGCTTTATTTTAGCCGTGTTTAAATTTAAAGCGAGTATCCATATGATTGCGGCATCGGGCTTCTTTATGTTTGCCGTTGGCCTTAGTTTACATTATCATATTAACATTAACGGCACTATAGCGCTCATGATGATTATTATGGGGGCTATAGCAACCTCTAGACTGCATTTAAAAGCACACACCAACAAAGAACTCCTAATTGGTGTTTTAACGGGCTTAGGGCCGCAATTTTTACTCTTAAATTATTGGTTATAGAATATAGAACATCAACCCTAATTTGATGGCTTTTGTATCTAACGCGTTACCATTAAAGGTCGATTCCTTATCAAAAATGGTATTTAAACCGTAATACATATGAAAATTCCAAGTGCCATAGCCAGCGCTTAAGGTTAAGCCATATTGTAGGGGTTCAAAACGATCGCTATTACTAATTTTAACGTCCCCTAAATCACTTTTAAACTTAGCGATACTCTGCACGAGGTAACCGACTTTAAAACCGGTATAAATACGCCAAAAATTGTAATCTGTAGCGGTAGAGGTCCGCCATCGGATCTCAAAAGGAACTTCAATAAGATAGGTTTCAAATTTATTTTTAGACACATTATAGTCATCTTCATCAATAGCTGTAAAAACAACCTCGTTATCGACCTCTTGAATTAAAATATTTTTCTGATTATAACTATTTCCAGAAATTCCTAAACCAATACCTATAGCCACGTTACGGCGTTTATTAATGGGCATATCTCTAATAAAGCCAAAATGGAATCCCGCAGAAAACCCGTTTTGAGAAATCCCTGAAGGTTTATCATTAAGTAAATCATAGGTTACAGACGCATAAAACTGATCTTCTCTATAATCCTTATAGCGTTCTGCTAAATCGGTATTATCATTCTGAGAAAACCCCATTACACCAATAAACCCAAGTAAAAGTAAGACATGCCTTTTCATGTTGATAAAGCTACAAAATCTTTAAAAGTAAATAAACAAAAAAACGTCCTGATTGCTCAGGACGTTTTCTATATAAAATTAAGAAATTTTACATTTATTGTGGCGCTTTTGTATTTGCAATGTACATTACTTTTAATGCATTTGCTTTACGTAGCTCTTGTTTAATATCGGATACCAAACCTGCATTTGTCTCTTTGTCTACTTTAAGACCGATAACAACTTTACTTTGCAGTTCTTCATTCATTTCGCTGATCCCTTGGTACACTGAAGACTGAACATCTTCAACGGTAATAAAAGCATCATTAAACTGAATTCTTGGCTCTTCACCAAATTGCTTATACTGACTACTTGGTTTCCCTGCATAAATAAAGATTGTTCTATCTTTTTTAAGCTTTTCAACCTGATCTGCACTAGGCAATCTGTTTTCAATCATTAGCGAACTGTCTCTCATAACAGTAGCAACCATAAAAAAGAAAAGCAACATAAATACAATATCTGGAAGTGATGCCGTTGAAATCGCTGGCAATTCACCTTTCTCCTTTTTTCTAAATTTAGACATACTTATTTGTTTTTAACTTTTATCTGGTTCTGCTTCAGACAATTTCATTGGGAAAAGTTTCTTAATGGTCTCAATACGTCCATTAAGGACTTCATCCTTACTAAATTGATTCTTCTCTTTCTCTTCTAACATTGCAGCGTAAACATTGTCTGCATTTGGATAATACTTCTTGTATAATCTTTCGGCCTCACGTTCTCTTAAGAAGTTGTAGGCTGCGACCAATTCATTCTGTACATCCATGTACTTCTCGTAAGAAGTCTCTCTGTCATGCTTCATTGAGATAATTGCTTTATCCGGGTGATCAGAAGACTCTTCTAATCGTTTCCCTTTACAATAATCACAAGATTCACCTGCTGGGTTAGTACCACCACCATTATCTAAAAAGTCAATTGCTGCTTGTCTTAATTCACTAATAGGCATTTCCTCTTCTTCTACTAAGAGTTGGTTATTCCTGTTAATGTTTACAGTAAATAGATTTTTTTGTCTAATGATAGGAGGCTCTACTTGAGTATCGTCAATAGGTGGCAAACTTCTTAATAATCCTTTATCCTTTTCAATAGTAGTTGTTACTAAGAAAAATATAAGTAATAAGAAGGCAATGTCAGCCATTGATCCTGCATTTACTTCGGGTGCTGCTCTTTTTGCCATACTATTAATTATTTACTTATTACTTTTTTAACACCTGAGAAAGTCATTGTAACAGCCGCAATTGCTAATAGAATATAAAATGCTATTAAACCTGCGCCTACCATATGAGACTCTCCTTCTGTAGCCATTACGTCTCCGTTTTTATAACCCATTGGGTCACCACCAGAAACGACATAAGAAATAATTAATACTACTGCAAAAGCACCAATACCAATTAAAGTACTCTTTAGAGAACCTGTGTTTGTAAATAGATTTTTTAAAACAAAAACTACTACAAATAGCACAGCTAATCCTAATATAACGTAAGCAGTGTAAGCCATAGGCTCAAACAACCCTGCTTTTTCGCCTGTCTCCATAGCTTCATCACCAGCAGCCAAAACTCTTACTAGAGAAATGATACCGAACAAGCTAAGAACAGCGACTAATATTTTTAATATTTTGTGCATAATTAATTTTTATTTTTTGTGTCTTACTAATAAATCCATCAATGTGATAGATGCATCTTCCATATCATTTACAATACTATCAATCTTAGCGATGATGTAATTATAAAAGATTTGAAGAATAATCGCTACGATAAGACCAAATACAGTTGTTAAAAGTGCTACTTTAATACCACCTGCTACTAAAGAAGGTTGCATATCACCTGCAGCTTCAATTTTATCGAAGGCTTGAATCATACCAATTACCGTACCCATGAAACCAAGCATTGGTGCCAAAGCGATAAATAAAGAGATCCAAGACACATTCTTTTCTAATTGACCCATTTGTACACCACCGTAAGCAACGACAGCTTTTTCAGCAGCATCGATACCTTCATCGGTTCTGTCTAAACCTTGATAGAAAATAGAAGCAACAGGTCCTTTTGTATTTCTACAAACTTCCTTAGCAGCCTCAACACCACCTGAATTAAGGGCATCTTCTACATTTTGGGTTAATTTCTTTGTGTTTGTTGTGGAAAGGTTTAAGAAGATAATTCTCTCAATAGCAATCGCTAATCCAAGAATTAAACATAGTAGTACAATACCCATAAAGCCTGGACCACCTTCAATAAAACGCTTTTTTAATTCTTGATGGAAACTTACATCCTCAGAAGCAGGCTCTTCTTGAGCTAAAGTTGTTACAGTTGCTGTTGTAGTTGCCAATGTTGTTGCATTCGCATTAACAGTTCCGATCGCCATTAAACATGTTATGGCAAGGATAGAAAATAATCTTTTCATTGTCTAAATCTTAATTTTATTAGTTAAAGTGTTAAAGATAAAAAAAAATATGCAATTACAACCTAAATATCAGCAGAGAGGAAGGGATTCGAACCCTCGATACCCTTTTGGAGTATACACACTTTCCAGGCGTGCGCCTTCGACCACTCGGCCACCTCTCTCTAAATTTATTTCAAAATTACATTGTGCCAAATAACGAAAAAATCTTCAAACACTAAAATTTATACTGTTATTTTTAGGACATTTCTCCGCGTAATGACGTTTCAAAAATAGTTTTAAATTCTTTATGATTTACATTTTCTCCTAAAAGATACATCAATTTTGTAACGGCTGCTTCCGTAGTGATGTCTCTTCCAGATATTACGCCCAATAATTTAAGATCGGAGCTGGTTTCATACTGTCCCATATTAACACTTCCACCAGCACATTGGGTCACATTCACAATGTGTAGTCCGTTTCTTATCGCATTTGCGATTAGCGTTAAAAACCAAGGTTCGGTCGTGGCATTTCCGGAGCCATAAGTTTCAAGAACAAGCCCTTTAATGAGCTTACTTGTAAGAATAGCCTCGCAAATAGGTTGTGAGATTCCGGGAAAGAGTTTTAAGACGCCAATTCTGGTGTCCATTGCCGTTCTTAAAATCAGTTTACTATTAGGTTTCGGTCGCCATAAGGAGTCCGTATTCACCTTTAAATGCACACCCGATTCTGCTAAATTAGGGTAGTTAAACGATTCAAAAGCTTCAAAATGTTCGGCATTTAATTTTATGGTGCGGTTACCACGGTATAATTTGTATTCAAAATACAATCCGACTTCCCGAATTACAGGTTTCCCTTCTATTTGAAGGGACGCCATTTGAATAGAGGTAATCAGATTTTCTTTGGCATCGGTTCTTAAGTCGCCAATAGGCAATTGGGACCCGGTTAAAATTACAGGCTTAGCAAGATTTTCTAACATAAAACTTAAGGCTGATGCCGTGTAGCTCATGGTATCGCTGCCGTGCAAGACTACAAATCCGTCAAAATCTGAATAATGCGTTCCTATTATTGTGGCAATATCGGCCCAATATTTCGGATGCATATTAGAGGAATCTATAGGCTCTTCAAAAGAAATGGTTTCTATACTACAATCTAAGAGTCTTAGTTCCGGAATTTTCACCAGCAAACTATTAAAATCGAACGCTTTTAAAAACCCGGTATCAACATCTTTGATCATACCAATGGTTCCCCCAGTATATATTAATAAAATGTGCGGTTGTTTTCCCATTTTAGATTCCGAATACGGCTTTTGAATTTTCTGTAGTTACTTTAGCGATCTCTTCTACAGAGACGTCATAAAGTTCTGATAATTTCTCTGCCACTTTATAGATGTAAGCACTCTCATTTCGTTTTCCACGGTAGGGTTTTGGTGCTAAATACGGCGCATCTGTCTCTAAAACAATATGCTGAAGGTCAATTTGATTTATAAACTGATCGATCTTCCCATTCTTAAAAGTCACCACACCACCAATACCAAGTTTCATTTGATACGATATAGCTTGCTCTGCTTGCTCCAAGGTCCCAGTAAAACAATGGAAAATTCCGAATAAATCATCAGACTTCTCCTCCTCTAATACCTGAAAAACTTCATCGAAAGCCGCTCTACAGTGAATTACAATCGGTAACTTGTACTGTTTTGCCCATTGTATTTGTTGTCTAAAGGCTTCAATCTGAATTTCTAAAGTAGTCTGATCCCAATACAAATCAATTCCTATTTCTCCGATGGCCACAAACGAACGTGTTGCCAATTGGGTTTCTACATGACGGAGCTCTTCTTTATAATTCTCCTTAACAGAAGTGGGGTGTAAACCGGCCATTAAAAAGACATAATCAGGAAAATCAGCTTCGAGTTGCAACATAGACGCGGTATGTGAAGCATCGATGGCAGGAATAAAAAATCGAGACACACCAGCCTCTAAAGCTCTTTGCATCATCGCCGCACGATCTTCATCAAAAGCATCGCTATATAAGTGGGTATGGGTATCGGTAATTATCATGCTGCAAAAATAAAAAAGTCAACGTGGATAGGCCTACTTTCATAAGAGTATTTGCTCCGTTACCTTTAGGTCCGTCAAACCCACATACACCTCCTCACCTACACGGCATTGCAACTTGTTTTATTCTAAACGCTTGAGCAATTGCTGCGCCTTCATATAGGTATTTGCGTCTTGAGGTATACTTTTTAAAACTTCAATACAAGCCGCAATATTATCTTGCTTTAAATGGCTTAAGGCTAAAATCCACTTTGCCTTAGCCCTATAGGCCGAACTACCCTCTATAATTTTTAACAGTAAATCATTAGCCTCTTTAAACTGGTTGGTTTCTACCAAAGCTATACTTTTATACATTTGAATCTCTAAATTGGCAAAATCGGCCTCTAGAATTTCATTAAACGCCTCCAAAGCTCCGGCATAGTCTTGCGTATAAAAACGTTCTTCCGCTAATTTGGTGGTGATATCATCCGGACTTCGCTGCATTAAACTAATGCTTTTAAAATCGTTATAATCTTCATAACTAGGATTTGCAAAAATAGAGAACAGCAACACGGCACCTATTAAAAAAACAACCGCCACAATAGCAATTGTCCAAGTTTGAGATTTTTTTGATGGTTTGGATTGAAGTGCTTCAGCCTCTAAAGCATTAAAATATTGATTTGAAATAACATCGAGGTTGGCCTTAAAGTCTCCAATTTCTTGTTCGTGTTTTAGACCATCTTCTAAATAAACTTGAAGGCTACCATAAGTTTGAAAGGCCATTTTAAGATAACCATCGCCATTTAACTCGGCTTCAAACTTCAAACGGACATCTGAAGATATCGTTTTGGCTTGGTACTTTTGAAACCTATCGAAATCTTCCGTATTTAACTTTACATGGTTACTCGCGTCTGACTGCTGCAAAACCAAAGTGGTCCATTCTGCTAAACAAGTGGTTTTGTTATTCTCTTTCGCTGAGGGATTCTTCAATAGAGAAAGGTCTTCTTCAAAAGTTAGCAACACGTCTTTACACGCGTTAGACAATTGCTGAAAACCGGCTTCAAACCTACGGTTTTCATTTTCGTGAGCGATGGTTTTAGAAACCCACATTTCTACAGTGGCTTCCGAAGGAGCTAATGCATTAAGATCAACTCGCCGGTTTGTATCGCGGCGCTGTAATTCTAACCCCCAACGGTGTTGACAAAGAGATAAAAAGTAGGTGCCAAACGCACAAGGAAGCGCAACATTATGCTGCCTAAAATAATGGTAGATAACAATGATCGTTTCTTGAATGATATCTTGAGCATCATAAACATCACCGTGCTGTTGCTTAATAAAATCAATAACGCTTGGTGCCCACTGCTTATATATCGCTTGAACAATAGCGGTATCGTTAGCAACTAATCCTTCACAATAATTTTGATCCTTGTGGTTTTGCATTTCGGAATGTATTTATAAACGAATTTAAAACATTTTCATGTAACACAAGCCCATAAACCCTAGGCTTAATGCTAAATTTTAAAAAGAATAAACCAAGTATGATTCTTATAAAATGAAACCTTTACCGATTCAACAAAATGGCAGATGTAAAAAGCTCTATTTTACACATTTCGTCATTATTCATCCTAACGGCTTGATAATTGCATTATAACTATTCGATAAAAACGATATAAACCACATGGAAACGCTAAAAGATTTTCTCTTAACCAAAGGGTATTCTAAAATAAAATTGAAATACACCAAAACCAATCACTTTGAAATTAAAGCCACTGTCAATGGTGTAAAAGGCCGCTTTATCTTAGATACTGGAGCTTCTAATAGTTGTGTAGGTTTTGAAGCCATAGAACGTTTTAACCTTAAAGTGAAGGATTCTGAAATTAAAGCCGTGGGAGCAGGTGCTTCTGACATGATGACACAGATTTCTACCTCTAATGCCATTAAAGTGGGGAAGTGGAAAAAGAAACGCGTCTCCCTAATCCTCTTTAATCTGTCTCATGTGAATAACGGTCTTATTAGCCATGATGCCGATCCGGTAGACGGGATATTAGGTGCTGATATTTTAAAGAAAGGGAAAGCCGTGATTGATTATGAGAAAAAGTACTTGTATTTAAAATTGTAATGGAAATAACAGCGTTGCCCTCCTTGGCAAAACAACCTATCAATTATTATAACCTCAACTAAACCCATTTTTTAAAGGAAACAATTGTAAGAAATTCCATATACCATAGATTATTTTTATCTTTAGAATCTATTTCTTGAATTAATAGCAATATGAATCCTACCATTATAATTGCCGATGATCATCCATTGGTCTTAAAAGGCCTACATGATTTTTTAATTGAAAAAGAATTTAATGTTATCGCCAGTGCAAAAAATGGCAAGGAAGCCTTAGCCTTGGTTAAAGCCCATAAACCAGACATTGCTATTTTAGATATAAAAATGCCTTTTTACACGGGTTTAGAGATTGCTGAACAATGTAAATCTGAAGAAATCCCCACCAAAATTGTTTTAATAACATTTGAAAAGGACGAACAAACTTACAATGATGCTAAAGCTTTAGGGATTTACGGATATGTCTTAAAAGAGTTTGCCTTAGTTGAAATTGAAAATTGCATCCTCTCTATCCTAGATAACAAACCGTATTTTAGTCCGGAGTTGCTCAACTTCCTAGAACTTCAGGAGCTTCCTAAATATTTTGACACGCTTACCAATCATGAAAAGGGTATTGTAAAACTTATTTCGGAAAATAAAACTGGGGTTGAGATTGCAGATCACCTAAACATATCTCCTAGAACTGTAGAAAAACACAAGAGCAATATTATTAAGAAACTTAATTTAGAACCTAAACAGAACAGTTTGTTGATTTGGGCCAAAGAACACTCTAAATTTTTAACATCTTAACACGACCTCTACCTTAGAAAATACGTAAAGTTACGTATAGTATGCCATTTTATTTTTTATGACCTTTACTCTATGTTACAAATGTAGGGGTTGTAGCATGAATTTTGTTATTAGTTAATTCTAAAACAATTGGATTAATTAATTCTTAGGGATTATTATGGGCCTTGAACATTCGTTCGAGGCCTTTTTTTGATTTAACCTTTAAAAATTTACGTAAAGTTACGTATTGCGCTGTAAACTAATTATTTGCAATTTTACATCAGCTATTAATTCTAACTTAGGTTAAATCCTAAAAAAGCTCTGGATAGCATTATTTATTCAGAGCTTTTTAAAACGTATTAAGACTATGGAAACAATGAAAAATCATTCAACAACAAAAAGGGACAGAGTATTTATCATCTTGTTAATTGTGAGTTCAGTCATAGTAATCTCAGCGAATCTAGCTGTTAATTTTTATAGTTCATAAACATTTTAATAAGGGGAAAAAAAAGCGCCATCTCTAAGGAGATGGCGCTTTTGATATATCTATAAGTACCGGCTTATAATTCTAAAGCCTTAGTTACATTATTATCCATTAATAATTCTTGTGGATTTTCTAATGCTTCTTTTACCGCAACTAGGAACCCAACAGATTCTTTACCATCAATAATTCTATGGTCATAAGATAATGCCACATACATCATTGGGTGAATTTCAACTTTACCATCTACAGCGATAGGACGCTCTATAATATTGTGCATTCCTAAAATACCACTCTGAGGAGGGTTAATAATAGGTGTAGACAACATACTTCCAAAGACACCACCGTTAGTAATTGTAAAGGTACCACCAGTCATTTCATCTACAGTAATTTGTCCGTCTCTAGCTCTAAGTGCTAAACGTTTTACTTCAGACTCAACACCTCTAAACGATAGGTTTTCTGCATTTCTAATTACAGGAACCATTAAACCTTTAGGTCCAGAAACAGCAATACTGATATCTACAAAATCATAGGTTAACATCTGCTTACCATCAATCATAGAATTTACAGCAGGATACATTTTTAATGCTCTTACAACCGCTAAAGAAAAGAAACTCATAAACCCTAAGCTTACACCGTGCTTAGCCTTAAATTCTTCTTTGTATTGCTTACGCAATTCAAAAATAGGCGTCATATTAACCTCATTAAAGGTGGTTAACATAGCCGTCGTATTTTTAGCTTCCACTAAACGTTCTGCAACTTTACGACGTAACATAGACATTTTACTATGCGTCGTTCCTCTATTTCCTCCGGTTGGTGTTCCCATAGAAGGTACCGCTTTTACAGCATCTTCTTTAGTTACTCTCC
This sequence comes from Winogradskyella rapida, assembly GCF_042675845.1. Lineage (NCBI taxonomy): Bacteria > Pseudomonadati > Bacteroidota > Flavobacteriia > Flavobacteriales > Flavobacteriaceae > Winogradskyella > Winogradskyella rapida. The sequence goes on from NZ_JBHTKM010000063.1 coordinate 1,186,447, forward strand.
CATCTTTACCAGTACCAGAAACAGCACTTGCATCCATACCTTTTTCAGCTAAAACTTTCTTTGCAGCCGGACTTGCAGTCCCTGTCGCATAGGTTTTAGATTCTGAAGCTGCTGGTTTTGGCGCTTCTGCTTTAGGCGCTTCTTCCTTAGTTTCAGTGGCTGCTGGCGCTTCTCCACCTTCTGGCTTTTCGGCACTTGTATCAATTAAACAAACTACCGCACCAACGGCAACCGCATCACCTTCTTCAGCTTTAAGTGTAATTGTTCCACTCACTTCCGCTGGCAACTCTAATGTTGCTTTGTCACTGTCTACCTCAGCAATGGCCTGATCTTTTTCTACATAATCTCCATCTTGCACTAACCACTCTGCAATTTCCACCTCAGTAATTGACTCGCCTGGTGAAGGCACTTTCATTTCTAAAATCATATTGTAATATTTATAACCTATGGTTTTAAGTTGTTCTTGTTTGACGGTATCTTTTCTAAAGAAAAGATCCTTAATTTATTATCGCTGATTATTTTTAGTTTTATCAAAAACAAAATCAATCACTTCTTTGTGTCTTATTTTTGAACGTACAGAACTACCTGCTGCAGGAGCTCCATAAGGTCTTCTACTTGCCACTCTAAAGTTCTTAGATTCTTCGAAGTTCATTAACATATGTGCATAAGCTCCCATGTTTCTTGGTTCTTCTTGAGCCCAAACAATATCATCTGCATTCTTGTACTTCTCCAATACCGCTCTCATATCTTGAGCTGGTAATGGGAATAACTGTTCTATTCTAACTAAAGCAACATCATCTCTTTCAAGTTTTTCTTGCTCTTCTAATAAATCGTAATAAAATTTACCCGTTACAAACACTAAAGTTTTTATCTGCTCTACTTTTGCTCTAGCATCATCAATTAACATTTGGAAACTACCGTTAGCAAACTCGTCTACGGTAGACACCACTTTTGGATGACGTAATAAACTTTTTGGTGTAAAAACGATTAATGGTTTTCTATACCCCGCTTTTACTTGTCGTCTTAATAAGTGGAACATGTTGGCTGGCGTTGTACAATCTGCAATAAACATATTATCCTTAGCACAAAGTTGTAAATAACGCTCCATACGACCCGATGAATGTTCTGCACCTTGACCTTCATATCCATGAGGCAATAGCATAACCAATCCATTCTGTAATTTCCATTTATCTTCAGCAGCAGAGATATATTGGTCTAACATAATCTGTGCTCCATTACTGAAATCTCCAAATTGTGCTTCCCAAATGGTTAAGGTTTTAGGACTTGCCATAGCATAACCATAATCAAAACCTACAACACCATATTCTGACAATAAGGAATTATAAATATAGAATTTACCTTGATCATCACTTAGGTTATTCTGAAGTACAATTTCTTCTTCACTGTCTTCCACTTTAACAACGGCATGACGGTGCGAGAAGGTTCCTCGTTCTACATCTTGTCCAGAAATACGAACATCGCTACCTTCTAATAATATAGAACCGTAAGCTAAGTGCTCTGCCATAGCCCAGTCTAATCGATCTTCATCAAACATCGCTTGTCTCGACTCGATTAAACGTTGAATTTTTCTAATGAATTTCTTGTCTTCAGGAAGATTTGAAATGGTCTTAGTAATTTTCTTAAGCGCTTCTACAGGGTACGTTGTATCTACCGGCTTCATCATTTTATCTTCTTCAACAGAAGTAAAATCTACCCATTCATTTTGCATAAATGGAGTAATCTCCGTCTTTTCGACCTTACGAGAATCTACCAGCTTTTCTTCAAGCTTATCTTTATATTCTTTTTCTATTTTAGAAACAAAACCTTTATCAATAACACCTTCAGACATTAAGCGCTCTGCATAAATATCTCTTGGATTTTTATGTTTTGCAATAGCTTTATAGAGTAAGGGTTGTGTAAACTTAGGCTCATCACCTTCATTATGCCCATATTTTCTATAACCTAACATGTCTATAAAGACATCACGTTTAAATTTCATTCTGAAATGCAACGCAAATAAAGTCGCATGTACTACAGCTTCTACATCATCTGCATTAACGTGCAATACTGGAGATAAGGTCACCTTACCAACATCTGTACAATAGGTACTAGAACGCGCATCTAAATAATTAGTGGTAAACCCAATTTGGTTATTAACCACGATATGTATAGTTCCTCCTGTTTTATAACCATCTAATTGTGCCATTTGCACCAGCTCATAAACTAAGCCTTGTCCTGCAATAGCAGCATCACCATGTACAATAATTGGTAAGACTTGCGATGGATTATCAGGGTATTTATCATCTTGTTTAGCTCTGGCTATACCTTCTACAACTGCACCAACCGTTTCTAAATGCGAAGGGTTTGGAGCAATATTTAGGTTAATTCTTTTACCAGAATCGGTAACACGATCACTCGTCCAACCTAAGTGGTATTTTACATCCCCATCAAAAATAGCTTGCTCGTAATCTTTACCATCAAATTCGCTAAAGATATCTTTGGCTGATTTTCCGAAGATGTTTGTTAATGTACTTAAACGCCCTCTGTGCGCCATACCCATAACGAATTCTTTTACATCATAACCTGAAGCTTGCTCAATTAAAGCATCTAAAGCAGGTATTAAGGCCTCACCCCCCTCTAAAGAGAATCGTTTTTGACCGACATATTTGGTATGTAAAAAATTTTCGAAAGAAACCGCTTCATTAAGCTTTCTAAGAATAGTTTTCTTCTGATCTGGAGAAAACTGTGGGTTGTTATCGTTGACATTAAGCTTTTGCTGAATCCATTTAATTTCTTCAGGCTTTCTAATGTACATATATTCCACACCGATAGAATCGCAATACACTTTTTCTAAATGATCTATAATCATTTGTAAAGTTGCCGAAGATCCTAAACCTAAAACTTCACCTGCAGAGAACACGGTTTGTAAATCGCTCTGAGATAAGCCAAAGTTTTCAACTTCTAAGGTAGGGGCATATTTTCGTCTGGCACGTACTGGATTTGTTTTGGTAAACAAATGGCCTCGACTTCTATAGCCTTCGATAAGTTTTAAAACTTGGAATTCTTTTTGAATTTGTTCTGGTATTTGCGTAGAAACACCTTCAATAATTTCACCATCTACACCATAATTTTCGGATCCAAAGTCGTAACCTTGAAAAAAGGCCCGCCAGCTTGGCTCTACAGAATCTGGGTTTTTGAGGTATTGGTCATATAAATCAGCAAAATATGCTGTATGTGCCGCGTTGAGAAAGGAATATTTATCCATTTTACTTTTTGAGACGTTGTCGTTTCAACATAATTTAGTCAAAAATACAACTTTTAACAAATATAGATAAGGATTTATTATATTTATAACATATTGATTTGAACTTCTAAAAACAGACCCAACGTGAAACCTCATTTTACCTTTAAAATACTTATTGCGAGCCTTCTTTACTTTTTGTTTACAAACCTCTCTTTTGCGCAAAACTCAAGATCTTACCCAAGTGATTTTTGGAGTCATATGGAATATGGTGGTGGGATAGGACTTAATTTTGGCGATGGTTATTTTAGTGCCTTTGTTGCCCCAAACGCCTTGTACCGTTTTAATCCTTATGTGGCTACAGGAATTGGCTTAAACTACTCGTACAGCAGCCAAAAAGACATTTATAAATCGACGGTTTTAGGAGGAAGCCTTATCGCTTTAGTGAACCCTATTAGTGAAATACAGCTTTCTGCGGAATTTGAGCAATTACACGTCAGCCGTAATTTCGACAATCGGTACGTCGGAAATGCGGATGAAGACTATTGGTATCCGGCCTTATTTTTAGGAGCAGGTTACAGCAGTGGCAATGTAACCATTGGAATTAGATACGATGTCCTTTACGATACAGATAAGAGTATTTACACCGAAGCTTGGATGCCTTTTGTTCGCTTCAGGTTTTAAGAAACCTCTTAATACTGCCTCATTTTTCCTGTAAATTCTTCAATATGAATTACAAATATAACCGCAACCTCATCCTTATTGATTTTTGCGGAGAACTCACTGATATAATCGAGGTCGCGCCTCTCGGTGCGCATCACGACGTCTTTTACGCCAAGTGAAAATTCGTGCAGTAATGCTTTGGCATCGCAGCCGTCGAGTTCCTCATATATTCCATGAGCGACCACCGACCTCCAGCTATTGATGTTTTTTATTTCTGCGACCTCTAAAGCTACTTTTCCATGTAGCCGCAAGGCATTAATCTTATGCCCTTCATTAGAGTAACATATAATACGGTTATTCTTATAAAAGTAAGTAATAGGTACAATAAACGGTTCATTATGATAAATGTATGCTAAATGACCTACGTAATGTTCACTTAATAGCAACATGCAGTCTTCTTGTGGTAATGATTTTATCATAATGTTTCGGTTTAAATTATACTATTGGCTATGTAATACTAACAAGGGTAGGTTCATTCTCGATTTTACTTCTTTATTAGGTGAGGCACTAAATAGACGTTCTACAAAGGATTTATCTTGGGCAACATAAGTGGTTATATCTATAGGGTGTGTTTCCAAATACGTGGCCACAGCCTTATCAACGTCATCGGTCTCAACCCTTTGGTAACGCGCCCCTAAATAGGCTAAATTATCCAGATCATTAACCACCACAGTGGTATCTTCTATATTTTTAACCAAACGCAGCACATGCAATTTCAGCTTAAATCGTGTTATAAACGTAATAATGGTATCCATTAAATATTGGTCTAAAACCGTTGTTGCATTTAAAACCACCAAAAACTCATGAGGCAACTGAAAACGATAAGCACTAGGCACAACCAAAGTTTTACAACTTACTTTTTCAATGACATTAATGGTATTGCTCCCCATAAGTACTTCTTTTACATTAGAAGCGCCGTTACTCCCCATCACAATATAGTCTAGGGAAAATTTACGTACGGCCTGCTTAATCGCATCGGTGAACACATCATAGTCAATCACGGTTTTAAACTCGTAATGTTCATGAGCGTAATCTTTTATTAACCTTGCTTTTAAGGTCTTTAATTTCGCTTTTGGTTTTTCAGCAATGGCTTCATACACGCTATCTTTAGAATTCACCAATAAATCATCAGAAATATAGCTTTCAACCTTATGCACATACATTAAATAAAAGGTACAAGGGTTGCCACTAAAAAACTGCATAGCATACAAAATAGCATTGGTTGCATTCTTTGAAAAATCCGTAAGTAATAGTATCTTTTTCATAACTTTAAGACTTGTCATTAAAGCTAATAGAACCTTCTCAAAAAAACTATGACAAGAATCAGTTTCATTAAAAAGAGACAAAAACGCGGCCCCTCATAGCCGCCTCTATACCAGCCCTTTAAAGATACGTATAAATAAATTTAAAATTGAAATAAAACTTAGGTTTACCAAGTTCGTTTTTAAGAATATTGGGCTTTGTACCACACTTTTTGCCACTCGCGCTGCAGAATGATGAAAGCCACTTGTTCGGAGAGTACATAAACGTCACTGCCATCGAGGCTTTTAATGGTAGCCTCGGGAACGTCTACGATATATAATAGATTGAGATAGTCTGAAAACTTAGAATTGATAAGATGCAAAATGGTTTCGTGAAGTAGCATCTTTAAACTCGTTGGCAAAATATCGTCCTTAAACTCAAGATCTATATTAGCATATAAGAGATCCTTATTGAGTTGTGCCACCAGTTTATGATAGAGCTTTAAGCCTTCGGCCTCTTGGATTAAATGATCAAAATTAGAAGGCAATTTCATTACACACGTCTATTCATTAACTGTTCACCAAATAATAGTAAACCTTGTTTTTTAGCGGCATCAACATTTAAGGTTTCTAGGACTTCAAATGCTTTTTCTGTATAGGCTTTAACTGCCTTTTGCGTAGCTTCAGCCGCTCCCGATTTTAAGAATAAAGCTTTTACGCTACCCACCTTTTCCTCATGAGAGAGCTCCGCATTATTCATGGCTGCTTTTAAACTTACAGTATCCGCTTCTGTTCCCAATTCTAAGGTTTTAAGGTAGAGATAGGTTTTTTTATTCTCAATAATATCACCGCCTACTTGTTTCCCAAAGGTTTCAGGATTTCCAAAGGCATCTAAATAATCGTCTTGCAACTGAAAAGCAATCCCCAATAAACGACCAAACTCGTAAATAGCGTTCTGATCTGCATCGGATGCTTTGGCAACAATAGCTCCCATTTTCATAGCTGCTCCTACTAATACCGCGGTCTTATACTCAATCATTTTCAGGTATTCTTCAATAGTGACATCATTACGCGTTTCAAAATCGATATCGTACTGCTGGCCTTCACAAACTTCTAAAGCCGTTTTACTAAACAGTTTTGCTAAGTCTTGAAAGGTTGAAGAATCATAGTTTTCAAACAACTGGTACGCCATTATTAACATGGCATCTCCAGATAAGATTCCGGTATTAAGATTCCATTTTTCATGTACCGTTTCTTTCCCTCTACGCAAAGGTGCATCATCCATAATATCATCATGGACCAATGAAAAGTTATGAAACACTTCTATAGAAAGTGCCGCATCCATAGCTTTTTCAGCCGAAGCCCCAAAAACCTCAGCGGTCATTAAGGTTAATATTGGTCGCAAACGCTTCCCTCCTAATTGAAGAATATAGTTTATAGGTTGATATAAATTTTGAGGTTCTTTATGTACAGTAAAACGTTCTAAATATTTTAGAAATGGTTTTTGGTATTGTTCAATGTGTTGCATAGGGCAAAAATAAATCAATTGTTTTAATAATAAAGACTGTCTAGTTTTAAAAAAACAGAAGCCTTTAAGGTCCACCGAAAAAAAGATTTTTAAACTTTGGAAACTATTTTGGTTTTTAAAGTTTCCTGCCGTAGTTTTGCAGCCTGATAAAAAAAGCTTTCCACAATTGCTGGAGAACCAAATTATGAAAGACAAAATAATACTTAAATCTGTTGATCTCTTCTTAAACTTAGGGTTTAAAAGTGTTACTATGGACGATATTGCCAATGAGATGGGCATTTCAAAAAAAACCATTTATCAACATTTTCAAAACAAAACCAAATTAGTTGAAGCGACCGCCATGAATGTTTTTAGTAACATTTCTCAAGGTATTGACTGTATTTGCGCTTTGGACAAAAACCCCATTGAAGAACTTTACGAAATTAAGAAGTTTGTGATGCATCATTTAAAAAATGAAAAATCATCACCGCAATATCAACTTCAGAAGTATTACCCTAAAATATTTTCGAACTTAAAGCGTAAGCAATTTGACAAAATGATGACCTGCGTTACCCATAATTTAGAACGTGGTGTAGCCCAAGGTATTTATAGAGACTCTATTAATATTGATTTTGTAGCACGCCTCTATTTTAACAATATGCTCTCTTTAAAAGACCCTTATATTTTCCCGAGAGAACATTTCTCCATGACCTTATTAATGAACAACTATTTAGAATATCATATTAGAGGTATTTGCTCAGAACAAGGTTTAAAAACACTAACTCAATTACATATCAAAGAAAACTAAGCAATGAAAAAAATACGCTTTATTTTAATCGCTTTTATTCTTTTTCAAATGGGCTATGCGCAGCAGGAGCCTACAAGTCTTTCGCTTCAAGAAGCTATTGACTATGCTTTGGAAAACAATAGATCTTCCCTTAACGCCTCTCAAGATATTGAAGCTGCCAAACGCCAAAAGTGGGAGACTACCGCTTCTGGGTTACCCCAATTAAGTGGAAGCGTTAACTACCAAAACAATTTAAAACAGCAAGTTTCTGTTATTCCTGCTGAATTTTTTGGCGGTCAACCTGGAGAATTTACGGAAGTTATTTTCAGTACCAAACAAAGCATGACGGCTTTTGCGACTTTAAATCAGAAAATATTTGATGGCTCTTATATTGTAGGACTACAATCTGCTAAGGTTTACCTTAAAATATCAGAAAATGCCAAAGTTAAAACCGACCTAGAAGTTAGACAGGCCGTTATTGAAGCTTATGGTAATGTGCTTTTAGCGGAAGAGAGTATCGCTATTTTAGAACGTAACATTAGTGTGCTTGAGAAAAACCTTTACGAAACCAACAAGATTTTTGAAAATGGTTTGGAAGAAGAAGAAAGTGTAGAGCAACTAAAAATTACACTCTCTAGTGTAAAAAGCAATTTAAACAACACCAATAGACTCAAAACTTTGGCCTACCAAATGCTGAATATTACCTTAGGTCTAGATGTTTATAAGCCTATAGAACTCACAGATAACTTAGAAGCCTTAACTACGCAGAATATGGCTCTAGACATCTTAGATTCTGACGTTAACCCAGAGAACACTATAGATTATCTTATTGCACAAAACGATGCCGAATCTAAAGCGCTTTTATTAAAGTTAGAAAAAAGTAAAGCCTTACCAACATTAAACGCTTTTATTAATGGTGGGTATTCGGGTTATAGTGATGAGTTCACTTTTAACAAAAAGAGTCAAGACTGGTTTGGATCGTCTTTATTCGGTGTTAGCTTAGACATTCCTATTTTTAGTTCTGGAATGCGTACGGCCTCTACCCAAAGAGCACAAATCAACTTAGAAAAAGCAGAAACGGAATTAACGGAAACCGAGCAACGCATTAAATTAGAAATTGCATCGGCTAAAAGTGATTACCAATTTGCTATTGAAGACTACCAAAATAAAAAGGAAAACTTAGCGCTTGCAGAACGCATTGAGACCAAAAACCAAACTAAATTTTTTGAAGGTATAGGCTCTAGTTTTGAACTTAGACAAGCCCAAACCCAATTATACGCTGCCCAACAAGAACTGCTTCAAGCTATGCTCGATGTTGTAAACTCTAAGGCAGACCTAGAAACCGTTTTAAACACTCCAATCCAAAATTAAAAATAACGACTCCGATGAAATATATCTCTCTATTAATAATTGTTGCTGCCTTAACAGCATCATGCACAGGAAAAAAGAAAAATTCCGTAGAATATGTCTTAGAGCAGGGCAATCTAGAAACCATAAGAACTAAACGAAGTGAACTTGTGGCAGACCAGCAAGCCATTAACGATAAAATTAAACTTTTAGATCAGAAAATAAAAAGCTTAGACACCACTAAAAACGTTCCGTTAATTACAACGTTTAAAGCTGAAGGGCAAGTTTTTAATCACGTTTTAGAATTACAAGGTAACGTGACCACTAAAAACCTTTTAACCATTACGCCAGAGTTTAATGGGATCTTAACTAAGGTTTATGTTAAGGAAGGACAAAAAGTAACAAAAGGACAGACCTTAGCAAAAATTGACGATGGCGGACTTAGCCAGCAATTGGCACAATTAAAAATTCAGGCCGAACTAGCAAAAACTACCTATGAGCGTCAACAACGTTTATGGAAACAAAACATTGGTAGTGAAATTCAGTACCTGCAAGCGAAATCGACTTACGAGTCGCAACAAGAAGCGGTAAACCAACTTAATCAGCAAATTGCAAAGGCTACCGTTAAAGCACCTTTTACAGGAACTATTGACGATATTATTACAGAGCAAGGTAGTGTTGTGGCTGCAGGCCAAACGCCATTAATGCGTATTGTAAATTTAGAGGATATGTATATTGAAACTGAAGTACCAGAACGTTATGTTTCTGATGTAACTAAAGGGAAAAGTGTTCATGTTAACATTCCTGTTTTAGGTAAAACAATTGAAACTCAAATTCGTCAAGCCGGAGATTTTATCAATCCTGCTAACCGTACTTTTAAGATTGAAGTTGAAATTCCTAATAAGGACAAAACGATTAAACCTAATTTATCGGCACGTTTAAAAATTAACGATTACACGAGTGAAAATGCAGTATTAATTCCACAAAGTGTGGTTTCAGAAAACTCAGATGGCGAGCAGTATGTTTATGTAGTTTCAGATAAAAATGCTAAAGGTATTGGTACAGCTAACCGTGTTATTATTACCACCGGAAAAACACAAGAAGATGTTATTGAAGTTTTAGAAGGTTTAGAACCTGGTGCAGAAATTATAAAAGAAGGTGCTCGTAGCGTTAGAGACGGACAAGCTGTAGAAGTGATTAATTACGAAATTAAAAACTAATGACTGAAAACAAAAAAAATACCGAAAAGGAATTTGGTTGGTCATCTTGGGCCATCAACAATAAGACCACGATGTATGTGCTTATTGCTGTATTTTTCTACTTAGGAATTTCAGCATTTTTCGACATGCCAAGAGAGGCTTTTCCGGAGGTTAACGAAACCAAGATTTACGTAAGTACCATCTACCCTGGGAATACCGCGGAAGATATTGAAAAGCTCATTACAAATCCGGTTGAAGATCAGCTTAAAACCGTAAGTAATGTTGTAGAAATTACCTCAACCTCACAAGAAGATTATTCTATGGTGGTTGTAGAATTTGATGAGCATATTACGGTAGAGCAAGCCAAACAAAAGGTTAAAGATGAAATTGACTCGGAAACGGCAAGTGAAGATTGGCCAACTTTTAATGGCGCTAAAGTAGAGCCTGATGTTTTTGAATTAAGCCTTTCCGAAGAAATGCCTATTCTTAACATTAATATTTCTGGAGACTACCCTATTGAAAAATTAAAGGATTATGCCGAATACCTTCAAGAAGAAATTGAAGATTTACAAGAAATTAAAAAGGCAGATATCCGTGGAGCTCAAGAGAAAGAAGTTGAAGTGGCTGTGGACATCTATAAAATGATGGCTGCAAAAGTGACCTTCAATGATATTATTGGTGCTATTAGCAGCGGAAACGTTACCCAATCTGCAGGAAACCTGAAAGCGAGCGGTCAACGCCGTACCATTAGAATTATTGGAGAGATTGAAACCCCGTCAGAACTGGAAAACTTTGTGGTTAAAGCCGAAAATGGTAATCCTATTTATTTAAAAGACGTGGCTACAGTTTCTTTTCATGAAGAAGACAAAACCACCTTTGCCCGTAAATCTGGAAAACCGGTTGTAATGCTAGACGTTAAAAAACGTGCTGGTAAAAACATGGTGGCCGCTGCAGAACAAACCCAAGCGATTGTTCAGAATGCTATAGATAATGAATTCCCTAAAGACCTTGAGGTGACCATTACTAATGACCAATCTCCTGTAACCATAGGTAAGGTAGACGATTTGGTAAACAACATCATCTTTGGTGTTATCTTAGTCGTTACCGTCCTTATGTTCTTCTTAGGGTTTAAAAATGCCCTATTCGTTGGTTTTGCAATTCCAATGTCTATGTTTATGTCCTTAATGATCTTGGGACTTATTGGTTATAGTTTAAATACCATGGTTTTATTCGGACTTATCATGGGACTCGGAATGTTAGTGGATAACGGAATTGTGGTTGTAGAAAACGTGTACCGTCTTATGGAAGATGAAGGCATGAACCGTATTGAAGCTGCAAAAAAAGGAATTGGTGAAATTGCCTACCCTATTATTATTTCTACCGCAACAACAGTTGCCGCCTTTGTCCCTATTGGGTTATGGCCAGGAATTATGGGTGAGTTTATGAAAATCTTACCAATTACCTTATCTATTGTATTAGGCTCCTCGTTAATTGTAGCCATCTTCTTTAACTCTGTATTGGTCTCTCGTTATATGACCACAGAAGATAAGGATATGCCGCTAAAGCAAATTATTAAAATCACGGTAATTATTGCCGCTTTCGGTATCTTAATCTTAGTATTTGGTGGGACCTACCGAGGCTTAGGAACCATTATGGTCTTTACCGCTATTATGCTATGGGCTTACCGCTATTTTATTAGAGGTTGGGCCAATAGCTTTCAGAATAAAGCCCTTGTAAGTCTAGAGAATTGGTACGAAGTTCGCTTAAGAAAAGCGCTTTCTAAAAAGCAACCTTACGTGTTAACTATCGTAACCTTTGTGCTTTTATTTGCGGCATTTATCGCCTTTGGTTTGTCTTTAAAAAGTCAGCGTACTAAAGTGGAGTTCTTCCCAGATAATAAGCCCAACCAAATAATTGTCTATATCGAATATCCACAAGGAACGGCTATTGAAAAAACCAATGCCATTACTGCACAGATTGAAAAACGTGTAGAAGCGGTTATTAATGACGGGCAATACATGGATGGGGATCGTAACTTTTTAGTAGAAAGTGCCGTTTCTCAAGTTGGTGAAGGAGCCGGAAACCCTCAAACCGACATGGGATCTGGAGCAGAGATGCCCCATAAAGCTAAGATTACAGCCTCTATGCGGGAGTACAAATATAGACGTGGCGAAGACAGTGAACTTTTACGTCAAAAAGTACAAGAAGCCTTAGTGGGAATCTTTCCTGGGGTTTTAATTTCTGTTGAAAAAGACACCAACGGTCCTCCTGCCGGACCACCAATTAATATTGAAATTGAAGGTAGTGACTATGACCAACTCATAGGACTGGCAGAGCAAATGCGAAGCTTTATTAACTCTAAAAACATTCAGGGTATCGATGAACTTAAAATCGATGTGAACAAAGACAAACCCTCAATGCTTGTTGAAATTGATAGAAAGAAAGCCGGAGAATTAGGAATTTCAGCCAGACAAATAGGTGATCAATTACGAAACTCTATTTTTGGTTCTAAAGCAGGAATTTTCAAAGAAGACGGCGATGATTTTGATATCTATGTCCGCTTTAATGAAGACAACCGTTACGATAAAAGTGCCTTATTTAACCAAAATATCACGTTTAGAGACAACACAGGTCAGATTAAGGAGATTCCATTATCTACAGTTGCCAAGCAGAAAAACAATTCGGGCTTTAGTGCCATTAAGCACAAAGACACCAAACGTGTGGTTACCGTATACTCTGCCTTATCTCCTGGATTTACAGATGCCGGAGCAATTGTAACGCAGATTCAGAATGAAATGAAAAGTTTTGAAGGTTTACCAGAAGATGTGCATATTGATTATACGGGTCAGATTGAAGAACAGAATAAACAAATGGCCTTTTTAGTAGGGGCGTTTTTCACCGGATTAGGGTTAATTTTCTTCATTTTAATTTTCCAATTCAACTCGGTATCTAAGCCAACCATTATTATGATTGCTATTTTCTTGAGTTTCATTGGGGTCTTTGGAGGTATTGTAATCTCTGGAAGTGCCTTTGTTATTATGATGACTATGGTAGGGATAATTTCCCTTGCAGGAATCGTTGTAAACAACGGGGTGGTACTTCTTGATTATGCGCAACTCTTAATTGATCGAAAGAAAAATGAATTAGATCTTATTGAAACCGATTACCTTACAACTGAAGATTTATTTGAAAGTATCGTTAGAGCCGGAAAAGCCCGTTTAAGACCCGTTTTATTAACGGCTATTACCACGATTTTAGGTTTAATTCCGCTTGCCATAGGACTAAACATTAACTTCTTTACCCTATTTGCAGATTTCGATGCTAATATTTACATGGGTGGAGACAATGTGGTGTTTTGGGGACCATTAGCCTGGACCGTTATTTACGGTTTATTAGTGGCCACCTTCTTAACCTTAATTGTGGTTCCTATTTTATTCTTTTTAAGTATTAAACTTAAAATGTGGATGCGCTTAAAGTTTACTTCAGAACCTTTAAGAGCTGAAAAAAAGTAAGGCCTTTAGCACTTTATTTATAAAGTCTCCCCTTTAAAAAACACGTTATATAAAAGTCCATTTCGGCTTTTATATAACGTGTTTTAGGTTTTACTCGGTTTTCAAAATGCACTTTTATTACAGCGTTGTAAACAGATTGTGTTTGGGATGTGTAGAGCGGGGCCTTCAAACTTTAAAATATTCCACCTTCTAAGGATGAAAAATCCCAATTCATTATCCGATAATAATTAAACTTACTTAAATTTGCACCCGCATTCATCATAGCATTAGCAGCGATGAACAAAATTTAAATTTCATTATGTACAGAAGTCACAATTGTGGTGAATTAAGAGCATCACACAGCAATACAGAAGTTACACTCTCAGGATGGGTTCAAGGTGTTAGAGATAAAGGGTTTATGATCTATTTAGATCTTCGTGATCGTTATGGCATCACCCAACTTTATTTTGATGAAGAAAGCACTCCAAAAGAGATCATGGAGAAGGCTTCAAAATTGGGACGTGAATTTGTAATTCAAGTAACAGGTAAAGTTGTAGAACGTGCTTCTAAAAACCCAAATATTCCTACAGGAGATATAGAAGTTTTAGTTTCAGAACTTAATGTGCTTAACAGTTCATTAGTACCTCCATTTACTATTGAAGACAAAACCGATGGTGGTGATGATGTCCGTATGAAATACAGATATATTGATATCCGCCGTAATCCGGTAAAAAATAAACTGATCTTTAGACATAAAGTTTCTCAAGCGGTGCGTAATTATTTATCGCAACAAGACTTTATAGAAGTTGAAACACCATATTTAATTAAATCTACACCAGAAGGAGCGCGTGATTTTGTGGTGCCTTCTCGTATGAATGAAGGCCAATTTTACGCTTTACCACAATCGCCACAAACCTTTAAACAACTATTGATGGTTGGTGGAATGGATAAGTATTTCCAGATTGTAAAATGTTTTAGAGATGAAGATTTACGTGCCGACAGACAACCCGAGTTTACACAAATAGATTGTGAAATGGCTTTTGTTGAGCAAGAAGACATCTTAAATATGTTTGAAGGCTTAACCCGTCACTTATTAAAAGAAGTGAATGGTGTAGACATCGAAAAGTTTCCAAGAATGCTTTACGATGATGCCATGCGTTTATACGGAAATGACAAACCAGACATTAGATTTGGAATGGAATTTGGCGAGCTTAACGCCGTAGCACAACACAAAGATTTTGGTGTTTTTAACAATGCCGAATTAGTAGTCGGGATTGCCGTACCAGGCGGAAACGCTTTTACGAGAAAAGAAATCGACAACTTAATTAAGTGGGTAAAACGTCCACAAGTGGGAGCCTTAGGTATGGTATACTCACGTTGTAATGACGATGGTAGCTTTAAATCTTCAGTAGATAAATTCTATGACCAAGAGGATTTAGCAAAGTGGGCCGAGGTTACTGGCGCTAAAGCTGGTGATTTAGTTTGCATCTTATCAGGAGACAAAAATAAAGTAAGAGCACAATTAAGTGCGTTACGTATGGAACTTGCTGAGCGTTTAGGTTTAAGAGATCCTAAAGTATTTGCGCCATTATGGGTTATTGACTTCCCATTATTAGAGCTTGATGAAGAAACAGGAAATTACCACGCCATGCACCACCCGTTTACCTCACCAAAACCAGGACAAATAGAATTGTTAGATACCAATCCTGGCGAAGTAAAAGCCAATGCTTACGATTTGGTATTAAATGGTAATGAAATCGGAGGGGGTTCTATTAGAATTCACGATAAGAAAACCCAAGCCATTATGCTAAAACATTTAGGTTTTACTGAGGAAGAAGCAAAAGCGCAATTTGGATTCTTAATGGATGCTTTTGAATATGGTGCACCGCCACACGGTGGACTCGCTTTTGGTTTAGATCGATTGGTTGCCATTTTAGGAGGTCAGGAAAGTATTCGAGATTTTATTGCCTTCCCAAAAAACAATTCAGGTCGTGATGTAATGATTGATGCGCCTGCAGCAATTGACGATCAGCAACTTGAAGAACTCAGCTTAAAACTAAATTTAAAATCTTAAAAATATTTAATCCTGCTTTATGCAGGATTTTTTTATTAGATTTAAGACCATGCCACGAAAACATCCCATACTAAAAAAGATCCTAATATGGAGAACGAAGCACATCTCTGATAAGCAGTTTGTGTTTTTTCTTAGTGTACTTGTTGGTATTACCTCTGGAATTGGAGCCGTAATCCTAAAAAACTTAACACACTTTATTCAACATTTATTAGAAGGCAATTTAGTGCGGTATTACCACCATGCTTTTTACTTTTTATTTCCTTTAATTGGTTTCATTCTGGTGTATTTAATCATAAAATACATTATCAGATCTAAGGTAAGTCATGGAATTCCTTCTACCTTATACGCTATTGCCAAACGTAAAGGCGTTATAAAACGCTACCAAATGTTCGGTTCTATATTAACCGCTCCCATCACCGTTGGTTTTGGTGGTTCTGTAGGGCTTGAGGGGCCTTCGGTAGCGACCGGTGCTGCGATAAGCTCTAATATTTCGCGGTTGTTTAGGATGAACCAGAAGACCAAAATGCTACTTATTGGCTGTGCTGCAGCGGGTGCCTTGTCTTCTATTTTTAAAGCGCCGATTGCTGCCATTATTTTTGCTATTGAAGTGTTTAGTTTAGATTTAACCATGGTGTCTATGATGCCGTTGTTATTAGCCTCACTCTCGGCCATTATTACTTCATACTTTTTCTTTGGAGACGATGTTTTACTTCCCTTTAGAATTGAAGATCACTTTACCATATCTGATGTTCCTTTTTATGCCTTTTTAGGGGTTTGCGCCGCCTTTACCTCTATTTACTTTAATCAGGTGTATGAGAAGGTGCAAGATTTTTTTGATCGCCTAGACTCCCCTATTAAGAAATTATTGGTTGGAGGTGTGGCCATTGGAGTATTGGTCTTTTTTATTCCACCACTCTATGGGGAAGGGTTCGAAACCATGAACAACCTTATTGCCGGAAACCCTCAAAAAGCCCTTGAAGCTAATTTTTTCAATTTAGATCTTTCAAATATTTGGGTCGTAATTGCGCTGTTAGCCGGATTGGTATTTTTTAAAGTCTTTGCTAGTGCCATAACCTTTGGCGCCGGAGGTGTTGGTGGTATTTTTGCTCCAACCTTATTTATGGGCAGTTTAATGGGGAATTGTGTGGCCAAAATCATTAACAACTGTGGGTTGTTCCGCGCTCCCGTTTCCGAAAGTAATTTCACCCTGGTAGGGATGGCTGGTATATTGGCGGGTGTATTACAAGCGCCATTAACGGCGATTTTCTTAATTGCTGAATTAACTGGTGGCTATGATTTGTTTATACCGCTAATGATCACAGCAGCCATTTCCTTCGGGATTACCCGTATTTTCTCTCCACATTCTGTTTATACGATGGAATTGGGTAGAAAAGGTGACCTTATTACACACGATAAAGATCATGCGATTCTCACCCTTATGGACATTCATAAGGTCATTGAAACCAATTTTATTAGTGTTACAACTAAAATGAATTTGGGCGAAATTGTTAATACGGCCGTGGTCAAATCTAACCGTAATATTTTCCCTGTCTTAGATGAAACGAAGCAACAATTAAAGGGCGTCATCTTATTAGACGACATTCGCTCTATAATGTTTGACCAAAAGCTCTATAATGAGGTTTTAGCGATGGAAGTGATGCAGAAACCACCAGCGATCATTAATCTTGACAAGGATAAGATGACGGTGATTATGAAAAAATTTCAGGAGAGTAATGCTTGGAATCTCCCTGTAGTGAAAAACGGGAAGTATGTTGGTTTTATTTCTAAATCTAAATTACTAACCGCTTACCGACGAGAATTGATAAATATTACCTCTTAAACCTTAAAACCGAACGGCATTAACAGCCTCCTAAGTGGGTATTAAAATATTAATTATTAACAGCATACCATTTAGAATTGCTTAATTTTGCAGCGAATAACAGGGGCGTTATCACATTTTTTAAGCCTATTTACTCATATGAAACCTATAAAAATCATCACCTTTATTGCTTTTTTAGCCGCATTATCTAGTATTATTTGCGGTTTAATCCTCGATATTCCCTCCAAACAAAAATTAATTGGCTTCGGAGTTACCGGTTTATTTTTGGTGGTTTTCCCTCTATTTTCTTACTACCGATGGAAAGACAAAAACGTGCAGGACTACATGCTCACAAAGGAAAACTTGGATAAAATGAGAGAGAATCAGCGCCGTAATAAATGATAACTTTGGAAGAAATTTTTTAAAGGATTTTCGATTTAATTTAAAATTAAACAATTTAATAACATTGCGTTTTAATTTTATAGTATCTTTGTCCTTTAATTTTTATTTATATTATAATGACTGGAACAGTTAAATTTTTTAATGATTCAAAAGGATTTGGATTCATTACCAACGAAGAAACAGGAAAAGACATCTTTGTACACGTATCAAACCTTAATGGCGTAGAATTACGCGAAGGTGATAACGTAGAGTACGATGAAGAAGAAGGAAGAAAAGGTTTAGTAGCTGCAAACGTGCAGGTATTATAAGTATATATCTTAAAGTTTCAACGCTCAACCTTTGGTTGGGCGTTTTTTTTGCGAAATACTCAAGCGATTAATTCGCTTCACTATTAAAAAATATAGAGTTCCACTCCCATAAAGACAGAGCCTTAAATGGTAGTTATAAGGCTTCAGTTGAGAATCCTAAAGCCTTTGTAACCCCTCTTTTATTCAAAAATAACTGGTAAAGTAGTCTTAGGAATTTTTACAATACAATATGGCTGAGTTATAACACTCGTAGCGATGCCTTCAGGAGATTTCTGCTTAACTTTAACCAAGGTATGCTTAGAGGTATTATGCACTTCTAAATCTATACGATAACCGCCACTCCCTTTAACATCACTAAACACGGCAATAACATCATAGTCTGAAAAATTAATATCCGTTTCAGAAAATTGTTCTGAAACCGTATTCACCCGATTCATCTGCATAATTAAAGCCTGCCAATCTTTCGCATTGGTAATCACTAGGTTTTGTTTGCTTATCCCCTCTTCACCTGAGCCATGTAAATTTCCTTTCGCAATCTGTTGTGTTGTTATCATGCCGGTCTCATTATTTTTTAAATTGGTTTTGCAACTTAGGATCACAAGCGCAAAACAAAGTAGTAATTTCGTTTTCATAGTTGTTTTTTTAATCTTCTTAATTCAAATTTCGTTTTTCAATAAAAAAGCGTTTCATCAATGCGGATGCTTCTTCGGCTAAAACCCCACCGACCACTTCTGTTTTAGGATGCAATTGCGTCCCCATGGTGGTAAAACCTCGCTGTATATCAGAAGCCCCATAAACCACTTTAGATATTTGACTCCAATACAAGGCCCCAGCACACATTTGGCAAGGCTCTAGTGTTACGTACAGGGTGCAATTCAGCAAATACTTTCCGCCTAAAAAATTGGCTGCCGAGGTAATGGCTTGCATTTCGGCATGCGCGGTAACATCATTTAATAATTCCGTAAGGTTATGCGTACGGGCTATAACACGATCTTTAACTACAATTATGGCGCCAACCGGAATTTCCCCTTTCTCATAAGCCAATTCCGCTTCTTGAAGGGCTTTTTTCATAAAATAGGTATCGTCAAATGGATTAATCATGCTCGTATGGCTTAGGTTTTTGTTAGGTTGAATGGTCTCACATTTCAACCTCAACGCTGTAGGACTTTAAATTTAAGCGTTTCATAATTCCTGAAACCTTATCGGTATAAAATCGGAATCATGAATCTATTGTAAAAATACGATTCTAATTGAATTAAAAAATACAATTGCATATAGTACATTTGTAAACGGATGAAAAAACTTTTAGACCATATTAATCTTCCTGAAGATTTACGCCAACTCCCTGCAGAAGACTTAAGGCAACTTGCCCAAGAGTTACGCCAATTTATAATTCATATTGTAGCCACTAAAGAGGGTCATTTAGGGGCAAGTTTAGGGGTTGTAGAACTTACTATTGCCCTACACTATGTTTTTAATACGCCTGAAGATTTGTTAATTTGGGATGTTGGGCACCAAGCTTATGGTCATAAAATATTAACAGGACGAAGAGATACTTTTGAAACCAATAGGCAATTTAAAGGCTTAAGCGGATTTCCTAAACGCAGTGAAAGTCCATTTGATGCCTTTGGTGTTGGTCACTCTTCCACTTCAATCTCTGCTGCCTTAGGAATGGCGATCGCTTCTAAAATTAAAGGCGAAGACAAACAACACATTGCGGTTATTGGAGATGCCTCTATTGCGAGTGGTATGGCCTTTGAAGGACTAAACCACGCTGGAGTTACAGATGCCAATTTACTGGTTATTTTAAACGATAACGCCATCGGTATAGATCCTAGTGTAGGCGCGCTAAAACAATACCTTACCAACGTAAAAAAAGGTACCGAGAAGCAAGATAATATCTTTGAAGCCTTAAATTTTAATTATTCCGGACCTATTGATGGTCATGATTTACCTTTATTAATTAAAGAATTAAAACGTTTAAAAACCGTAAAAGGGCCAAAATTTTTACACGTTATCACCACTAAAGGTAAAGGCTTAAGACAAGCCGAACTCGATCAGATAAAATACCATGCTCCCGGAAAGTTTGATGCCTTAACCGGCGATCTTCCTATTAAATCTAAGAAAAAAATTCCACCTAAATTTCAGGATGTCTTTGGCGAAACCATCGTGGAATTGGCAGAAAACAATAAAAAAATTGTGGGGATTACCCCAGCAATGCCAACAGGAAGCTCTTTAAAATACATGATGGAAGCTCTTCCAGAACGTGCTTTTGATGTGGGCATCGCAGAGCAACATGCCGTAACCTTAGCTGCAGGTATGGCCACCCAAGGCTTAATTCCGTTTTGTAATATCTATTCAACGTTTTTACAACGGGCTTATGATCAAATTATTCATGATGTTGCCTTGCAAAACCTACCGGTTGTATTCTGTTTAGATCGTGCTGGATTAGTGGGAGAGGATGGTGCTACACATCATGGTGTGTTTGATTTGGCCTATCTGAATTGTATTCCTAATCTCGTAATTTTTGCTCCGAGAGACGCCATTGCACTTAGAAACATAATGTATACCGTACAGTTAGGTATTGATTTTCCTATCGCCATTCGCTACCCGAGAGGTCGTGGGCATTTACTCAATTGGAAAAAACCATTTGAATCTATTGAAATAGGTCGTGCTGTTCCGCTTAAAACAGGAGATAAAATTGCCATACTTTCTATAGGAACGATGGCGAAAACTGTTGAAGAGGCTATTGTACACCATCCCGACGAGGCCGCGATTAGTCATTACGACATGCAATTTGTTAAGCCGTTAGATGAAACGTTATTGCATGATGTCTTTGCAAACCATAAAGCCGTTATTACCATTGAAGAAGGTACACTTAACGGTGGTTTTGGGAGTTCTATTCTCACTTTTGCTAATTCCCATCATTACAAGCTTCCTATTAAAACCATGGGAATTGAGGATGCCTTTATTGAGCATGGTACGGTGAGCCAATTGTTAGCCTTGCAAGAATTAGATGTTACTGCGGTTCAGAAAACAATAAATGACTTAATGTTGAAAGTGAACAACGGCTAAGTCTGCATCCTTCTCTACATGTTGTAATTCTGTACCCTCATAATGAGGCACTGTTTCTTTTGGCGTAGAAATGTCGTCTAATAAGAGCAAACAGGTAATGACAACAACAAAGATTACCAGTCCTCCGAGTATATTATTTTCCATCTGTAATAAGTTAAATGGTTGATCTTGTAGTAAAAGAAAACAATATCTCGTTAAAAAACAAAATTATTCGATGAAATGCACAGCACTAAGTCCTTTAAGGTCAGATTATAAAATCTGACCTTGTAACTTTTTATGCAATAACATGGCGTTTGTATCCGATAGTTTTGAGATGTAGAGACATACCGCTAATAGATTGTCGTAAAGAGAATCGGTATTGAGCTGCACAATCTCTGGCAAGGTACTGAGCAATAGCTTATCGTAGTTAGAGAGCTTTCCGAGGTAATAGTGGTAAGCCATTTTACCAAATGCTTCTAATAATTGATTCAGAATCTGATAGCCTGCAATCTCCTTATTAATAACATCTTTAGAGCGGTATACATTATTTATACTAATATTAATGATATCCTTAATTTGGGCTTTATACTGACTTACATCAAGCAAAGCGGTTTCAAACTTTCCTTCTAAAATCGCTTCTTCATGGGCCATAAATAAGGTTGCCGCTTCATCAATAAGGCGCCCAATCGCTAAGGCTCGTAAATAACTTATACGGTCTTGCGTGGTTTTAAGAGTGTTATAATTTTCCGTTTTTATACTGTCACGGACCAAATTAATAAGGTACTCTAAGGCGTATTCTTCTTGAATTAATCCGAGGTTAATACCATCTTCAAAATCAATAATCGTATAACAGATATCATCTGCAGCCTCAACTAAGAAGGCTAAAGGGTGTCTTTGAAAACTTAAATAATCGTCATGTCGTTTAATTAAGCCTAGGTCCGTAGCAATATCATTAAACATGTGTTTTTCACTTTGAAAAAACCCATATTTCTTATCCACAATATGGTTACTCGGCTTTTTAGGCAGAGATTCTTTAGGGTACTTCATAAAAGCGCCCAATGTGGCATAGCTTAATCTAAGACCACCTTCTCTCCCCGGTCTACTTTCGGTTAAGATCTTAAATCCGTTAGCATTACCTTCAAAATCACAGAGGTCTTGATATTCTTTTGCGGTTAATTGCGCTTTAAACTCAGCGCCATGACCTTCTCTAAAATAGGCCCCAATAGCTTTTTCTCCAGAATGTCCAAAAGGAGGATTCCCAATATCATGAGCCAAAGCTGCGGCAGCTACAATAGCCCCAAAGTCATTCATTTTATACCCATGAACACGTTCTAGATGCGGATGTTTTTGTAAAAGCAATTGCCCTACACGTCTTCCAAGAGAGCGCCCTACGACACTCACCTCTAAACTGTGGGTTAAACGGGTGTGGACAAAATCGGTTTTAGACAAGGGTACCACCTGGGTTTTGTCTTGTAAACCTCTAAATTCAGAAGAAAATATAATCCGATCATAATCCACTTCAAACCCCAAGCGGGTCTCATCTTGTTCCTTTCTTAATCTCTTATTTGTATCGCCAAAGCGCTTTAAGGATAGTAATTGTTCCCAGTTCATACCTATATATTAAAGAAGGCAAGATAGCATTTTCAATGTTAAATTAATGTTTCCTAAATGATAAAACAACGGTCTTAAGGTAACCTTTTTATCACCAAGGCTTAACTATGAGGTAACAGACTTTTTCGGCTTTCGCAGTTTCTTTGCGGCATAACAATTAATGAACAAAACAAAATGAAAACAATTAAAAATTTATCTTTCTTATTTGCATTTTCACTATTAGCATTTAACTGTAGTAGTGATGATGACAACGGTACAACTACTGGTGGTGGAGTTGATAACGAATTAGTTCAAAAATCTGGAATTATCACTGCAGATGAAACATGGTCTTCTAGCAACATTTATCAATTAAATGGAAAAGTGGTTGTTAATGACGGTGTAACTTTAACTATTGAAGCAGGAACTATCATTAAAGGTGCAGAAGGACAAGAATCTTTAGCGTCTGCTTTAGTTGTGGATCAAGGTGGTAAAATAATGGCTGAAGGAACGTCTTCAAACCCTATTATTATGACCTCTGTTTTAGATAATATTACTTACGGTGAAACTGCAGGAACAAACTTAAACCAAAATGATGTTGGTTTATGGGGTGGTTTAATCATCTTAGGACGTGCGCCTATCTCTGTTAGTGGTGATGTTGAAACTGCACAGATTGAAGGAATTCCTGCTACTGAGCCTTACGGTCAGTATGGTGGAACAGATGCTGATGATAACTCTGGTGTTTACAAATATATTTCTGTAAGACATGGTGGTATCACTATCGGATCTGATAACGAAATTAACGGTGTTACTTTTGGTGGTGTTGGTGCTGGTACTACAGTAGATAACTTAGAAGTTGTTTCTAACCAAGATGATGGTTTTGAGTGGTTCGGTGGAACTGTGAATGCTACAAACTTAATTACTTGGTCTCATGGTGATGATGGTTTAGATGCTGACCAAGCTTGGTCTGGTTCTGTAACTAACGCTGTAGTAGTTCAAGGTGTTGAGTCTGGAAGTGCTTTAGAATTAGACGGACCTGAAGGATCTGATGCTACTGAAGCGGGTTATACAATGAGCAATATTACTTTAATTGGTAACGCTTCTAACTCTAGTTACATGACGGATTGCAGAGATGGTTTAATTGCTGACTTAAATAATATTTTAGCTTACAACTTTAGTGCTGATGCTACAGTAAGAATTAGTGGAGAAGATACTCAAACTGAATTCGCTGCTGGTCGCTTAGCATTCTCTAACTGGGAAGTTGTTTTACCAACAGGAGTTGCATTAGCAGATCTTATTGAAGCAGAGGCTAACGCAGAAAACTTTACAAACAACGTATCAGCGATCACAGCTACTGAAGCATCAACTGGTGCAAACACTTCAGTATTTGGATGGACTTATGCAGCGTCTCAAAACGCCTTCTAAATTAACAAACATAATTTTTCAAAATGTCCGAAAATCACTTTCGGACATTTTGTATATTTTAAAATAATACCCTAAAATGCTTAAATCTTTATCTCTATTTTTTTCAATTCTTTTATCTCTTTCATTCGTGTCGGCACAAGAGACCGGAACGTTAACGGGTAAAATTTTTGATGGTGAATTTAACGACGTGCTTCCTTTTGCTAATGTTGTTGTTCAAAACTCCTCTACTGGTACCACGACCGATTTTGATGGTGTCTATAAATTAACCCTAGATGTCGGAACCTACACCTTAGTATATTCTTTTGTGGGTTATGAAACAAAAGCGATTTCTGAAGTTACTATTGAAGCTAATAATGTTGTTGAAGTTAACGTAACTTTAAACCCCTCTTCAGCTGCTTTAAGTGAAGTGGTAATTACCACCTCTGCTCGAAGAAACACAGAAGAGTCAGTGCTTAACCTGCAACGTAATTCGGCTGTACTTTTAGATGGTCTTTCTATTGAAAGCATCAAAAAATCAGGGGCAAGTGATATTGCTTCTGCTATTAAAAGTGTACCTGGTGTATCTGTACAAAACGGAAAGTTTGTATACGTTAGAGGTTTAGGAGACCGTTACACCAAATCTATTTTAAATGGGATGGATATTCCTGGACTTGACCCTGACAAAAACACGGTTCAGATGGATATTTTCCCTACCAATATTTTAGAAAACATAATTGTTATAAAATCAGGATCTGCAGATTTACCAGCAGATTTTACAGGCGGTGTTGTAGATATCATTACTAAAGATTTCCCTTCAAGAAAAACGATGAGCTTCTCAGTCTCTACGACCTACAACCCTGATATGAGCTTTAACTCTAACTACGTAACTTACGATGGTAGCGGTACTGACTTTTTAGGTTTTGACAGTGGTACTCGAGAATTACCAGTAACCCCTACAACCGCAATTCCAAACCCAGCTTCTGCTAATAACAGCAGCTTAGAAGGGATTACTCGTTCTTTCAATAGAACTTTAGCGACAGAACGTGGTACTAGTAGCCCAGATTTTAGCTTAGGGTTTAATTACGGTAATCAATTTGATTTGGGTGAAAATCGTTTAGGTTTAATTGCCTCTATTAACTACAAAAACGAAACTAAATTTTATGAAGGTTTTGAAAATGGGGTGTACCAAAAAAATGAAGATCGTTCTATTAACACCTTAAGATTTGACCGTAGACAAACCGGTGATTTAGGTGAAAACAACGTCTTATTAAGTGGTTTAGTAGGTTTATCTTATAAAACAGATAACTCTAAATATAACTTCAATGTTTTACACATTCAAAATGGAGAAAGTAGAGCGGCCTTATTTACACAAAACACAGAAATCTCTAACGATATTGATGTTAACAAAGACAATTTAGAATACACACAACGTTCATTAACTAATTTCTTAATTGGAGGTCAGCACAACGATATTGAAAATGATTTCATCACAGAATGGAAAATTTCCCCAAGCTTTAGTCGTGTATATGATAAAGATGTGCGCTTAACGACTTTTATTATAAACAATGATGGCTCTACAAGTATCAGTTCTGATGCAGGTTTCCCACAACGTTTATGGAGAGACTTAGAAGAGTTTAACGGAACAGGTAAGGTAGATTTTACTAAAAAATACGAATTATTTAGCAAGCCTGCAGCCCTTAAGTTTGGTGCTTTAGCAAGTTACAAAAAACGTAATTACGATATCTATAAGTATGAAGTTGCTTTTAGAAGCGTAAACACAACAACTTTTAACGGTGATCCGAATGCGATTTTAGATCCTAACAATATTTGGACGCCTGATACCAATTCAGGATCTTATATTCGTGGTAATTTTGAACCAGCCAACTCCTACGAATCTGTACAAAATACAGCAGCAGCATATGTTTCTAATGAGTTTAAGATTACTGAAAAACTGAAATCTATTGTTGGACTTAGAGCTGAATATTTTACAACCTTATTTACAGGTCAAAACAATTCGGGTTCTGAAATCTATGACAATGAAAAAACTATTGAAGAATTAGATTTATTCCCTTCTGCAAACTTTATCTATGAAGCCAATGAAAAATCTAACATACGTTTGTCTTACTTCCGTACGGTAGCACGACCAAGTTTTAAGGAGTCTTCAGTAGTACAAATTCCAGATTTATTAACAGGAATAACCTTCTTAGGAAATATTGACTTACAACCCTCGTACATTAACAACTTTGATGCGAGATACGAATTCTTTGGTGAGAAAGCTCAGATGTTTGCTGTCAGCGGATTTTACAAAAGGTTTAACGACCCTATTGAGTTAGTGGCCTTTTCTTTTGTTGCACCAAACCAGTTTACACCAAGAAACTCACCAGAAGCGCAAGTGTATGGTTTAGAGTTTGAAGGTCGAAAAAACTTTGGTTTTATTTCAGAGTCCTTAACAGATTTAAGTTTAAATGTGAACATCTCAATTATAGAATCTGAAATTGAAATGGCTAAAGGCGAAGGACAAGAATATGAATCTAGACAACAGTTTGCTAGAGATGGGGAAACTATAGACGATACTAGAGAATTACAAGGTCAGTCTCCGTACTTAGTTAACGTTGGTTTAAACTACAACAATACCGCTTCAGGTTTTGAAACTGGAATCTTTTATAACGTTCAAGGAAAAACATTACAAGTTGTAGGATTTGGTCAGAATCCAGATGTGTACACCCAACCGTTTAACAGTTTAAATTTTAATCTTTCTAAGACTTTTGGTGAAGACAACAGATCTAAAATCAGCTTAAAGATTAGCAACATTCTTAACGACGAAAAATTAAGTCAGTATGAATCTTTTGGTGATACCACGGCAAACTTTTCAGTAAGAAACCCTGGAACATCGTTTAGCTTAGGATACAGCATGAAGCTATAAGCTATTATAGTTAGTAAAAACAAAAAAAGAGCTGTAATACGTATTACAGCTCTTTTTTTATATATAATGTTTACTTAGTTCCTAGATACCAAAGTACGATCATTAGACCATTCTACAACTTGAACAATTCGGTTGTTTTTATAATCTACTTCTTTCAAGACATCACCTTCCCAAAAGAACCATTTCCCTACTTTTTTTCCTGCTTCATAAGTTGCTGAAGCTAGTTTATTTCCTTCAGAATCAAAACTGGTCCATTCTCCTTGTAATTTACCATTTTTATCAAACGCTCCCGTTTGTTGAATTTCTCCATTATCATGGTAATACGTAGCGACAATGCCATTATCGTTCTTCTCTAATTTAGGTTGTATTTTTTCTTGTGCAAACGTAAACCCTACACACAGCATTACGATCATTGTTACTATCTTTTTCATACAATTGGGGTTTTAATTAATAATTACTATACGAATATAACATAAAATTTACATTTAAGCAACATTTACGTAACATTAAGTTAACATTAGACCCCTAAAACACTTGTGTACAGTTTCTTACATATTACGAAATCGCTTAATTTAAACTTAATAATTACATAATGTTAGCATTACACGCTTAAAACCTTTAATTGCCATATTTGTAACGTGTTATTATAACACTTTAAGCATTTCATAGGTATTATTAGTTTTTGTCGACTTAATAAATATGAATTTTAATAAGGCTGCTTTTTTTAAAGCGGCCTTTTTTTTTGAAACAGATATCGTAATAATAAGAAAACATTCTGTTAACATTAGACTTAGTAATTTTGCTCCCGACAAAAACTAATTACTAATAATGAAATTATCATTCTCTACGATTGCTATGGTACTCATAGTAATGTCTACTCTTGGTGCACAAGAAATTAGCGATACCTCTTTTGGTAAGGGTCTAATTAACTTTACCGCTAAAGACAGCTCTTTTAGTATAAAATTCGCTCCACGTTTTCAAGTCCGTTCTATTTCATCATGGGATTACGACAGTGACCAGTACGGAAGTCCAGAACACAATTTTATTGTTCGCCGAGCACGTTTAAAATTTGATGGCTTTGCGTATTCACCGCAACTCCGTTATAAATTAGAATTAGGCTTATCTAACCGCGATGTTTCAGGAGCCAATGATTTTAATAGAAATACCCCACGTTATATTTTAGATGCCGTAGCCATGTGGAACTTTTCCGGGAACTGGGAACTATGGGCCGGACAAACAAAACTACCGGGTAACGTAGAACGTGTGGTGTCTTCTGCCAACCTTCAATTTATAGACCGTTCATTATTAAATAGCAGTTTTAATTTAGATCGCGATATCGGTATTCAGTTAAGACATAAAACAGCCATTGGTAAAACCCTAGTAATGCGCGAAAAATTTGCTATTTCACAAGGTGAAGGTCGTAATGTTACAGAAGGTAATGAAGGCGGTTTGCAATATACCGCACGATTAGAAGTCTTACCATTTGGAATGTTTAAATCTAAAGGCGACTACAGCCAATCTGATTTAAAACGTGAAGAAAGTCCAAAATTAATGCTTGGCTTTACCTACAACTACAACCAAGATGCCGTTAGAGAACGTGGTTTTGCTGGGGATTATATGTTACGAGCTGACGGATCCCTTTATGAAACCGACCAAACCACCCTATTTGCAGATGCCATGTTTAAGTACCGCGGATTTTCGTTTATGGGCGAATATGCCAAACGTACCGCTGAAGACGAAATAGCCACAGAAGCAGATACCTTGACACCAACGGGAGCTCTTGTGCTTACCGGAAGTGCTATAAATTTACAAGCCGGGTATTTGCTAAAAAGTAATTATGAGATTGCCCTGCGTTTTACCACGCTAGACTATGAAGAGGTTACAGGAACTTTACCCGAAGAACAGTATACCCTTGGAGCGTCTAAATACATTGTAGGCCACAAACTAAAAGTACAGTCAGATCTTAGCTATACCACTGAAGATAAGAACCAAGATAATATTACCTTTAGGCTTGGTTTTGATATTCACTTCTAAACTTAAAAAATATAACAATTACATAACCTTATTCTGAAATTCTAATCAGATATTTGCAAACTTATTTTAATTAAAAATTATGGATAATATTTATTTATTAATGTTAATTGCCATTACCGTTTTAGCGATTGCTGATATTGTAGTTGGCGTTAGTAATGATGCTATTAACTTTTTAAACTCGGCTATTGGGTCTAAAGCGATATCATTAAGATCAATTATGATCATTGCCAGTTTAGGAATCTTTATTGGTGCCGTCTTCTCTAGCGGAATGATGGAAGTTGCAAGAAAAGGTATTTTTGTACCCGCACAATTTGAGTTCGGTGAAATTATGCTCATCTTCATGGCCGTAATGATTACAGATATCTTATTGCTAGATTTCTTTAATACCCTTGGTTTACCAACCTCTACAACGGTTTCTATTGTATTCAACTTATTGGGTGCTGCTGTTGTGATGTCACTTATAAAAATTAGCCAATCGGAAACAGAGACTTTTGCAGATTTAGGAAAATACATTGCTACAGATACCGCATTAACCATTATTAGTGGTATTCTACTGTCGGTGATAATTGCGTTCACAGTCGGTGCCTTAGTACAATGGGTTTCTCGATTGATTTTCACCTTTAACTTTGAAAAAAAATTAAAGCACTTCGGAATTGTTTTCGCTGGTGTAGCCTTAACTGCTATTACCTACTTTATCTTCTTAAAAGGTTTAAAAGGAACCCCATACTACAAAGAAATGAAGAGTGTGGTTGAAGGTAACGAAGCCTTTATTATTCTAGGTAGCTTTGTTTTCTGGACCTTATTTTCTTTTGGTTTTGAAAAACTTACTAAAAAGACCTCTTTACTCGCCGTTATTGCGGTAGGAACATTTGGTTTAGCCTTAGCCTTCTCTGGTAACGATTTAGTAAACTTTATCGGGGTACCAATGGCAGCTTACCACTCTTATGAAGCATGGATTGCTGGCGGAATGGATGTTGGTATGTCAATGTCTGTATTAGAGAAAAAAGTACCGGCTGAACCTTATTTATTATTCATTGCAGGCGCTATTATGGTCTTAACCTTATGGTTTTCTAAAAAAGCAAAATCGGTTGCTGAAACAGAATTAAGCTTATCACGTCAAGGTGATACACACGATAAATTTGAACCTAACCGTCTCTCTAGAGCTATTGTAAAAGGATCTTCACAATTATCCAGTTATTTCGGTGTCTTAGTTCCTAAATCATTCCAGGTAAAAATTAATAATAGTTTTGATAAACCAGCCTCTAATATGACCAAAGATCAAAGTATGGATGCCCCTGCTTTTGATATGATTAGAGCTTCTGTTAACTTAATGGTTGCCGGTGTACTTATTGCTATTGCAACCTCTTTTAAATTGCCATTATCTACAACTTATGTGACCTTTATGGTGGCTATGGGTACCTCTTTAGCCGATAGAGCTTGGGGTAGAGAAAGTGCTGTGTACAGAGTTGCCGGAGTATTAAATGTTATTGGTGGATGGTTTGGTACCGCATTAGGAGCCTTTTTAGCTGCTGGTATCGTGGTGTTCTTAATCAACTGGAATCCATCGGTAATGATTCCTATTTTATTATTAATTACAGCATTGTTACTTTACAGAAACTATGTTTCGCATAAAAAATCATCAAACAAGACCGCCGAAGAAGATAGTCTTAAAGAAACAGGAAGTAGCTCTGTACAAGGTGTTATTTTAGAAAGTGCAGATAACATTTCTAACGTGGTAAAACGTGGAAACAAAATCTACACCAACGCCGTAAACGGCTTAGCAAAACAAGACTTGTCTTTATTAAAAAAGAATAAAAAACAAGTTGATAAGTTAGCTAAGGAAGTTGATAGTCTTCGTGATAACATATTCTATTTTATTAAAAATTTAGATGAAACAAGTCTACGTGCAAGTAGTTTCTACATTAATATCTTAGGGTACTTAGAAGATATGACGCAGTCTTTAGAATACATTTCTAAGGTGAGCCATAAGCATATTAACAACAACCATAAGAAACTTAAATTTAGCCAGATTAAAGAATTAAAAGAAATTGATACGGCCTTAGAAATTCTATTTAACGATACTAAATCGGCCTTTAATTCACATTCTTTTGAGCAAATTGGGGTAATTATTAGTCGTAAAAAAGAAGTTTTAGACCTTGTTACCGACAAGATTGTAAAACAAGTGGCTAGAACACGAACTGAAGAGTCGAGTCCTAAAAATACCACCTTGTATTTTGGATTACTCTTAGAAACTAAAGATTTATTAGTTGCTACTATGAATCTTTTAGAAGAGTATTACAATGCTCACGACAGCTCTGTAGAGCCGGCAACTTTAGCCGCTGACAAGCAAGAAGTGGAGTAAAACTTACACTTTCAACTTAGACCACTCTAAATGAATGTATTAACATAAAAAGCCCTATTTTTATCTAAAAAAATAGGGCTTTTTAACATCCAAAAATAGACTTTCGTCGTATATCTACTTTAGAAATTAATTAAATTAAAAACTTAAGATGAAAAAAATTTCAATACTATTAGTCACAACCCTACTATTAAGTGCATGTGTTTCAAAAAAGAAATACGTTGCCTTAGAACAAGAAAAAGGTGAGCTTACAAGCGAACTTACTAAGACAAGAGTAGAAAAGGAAGAATTAGAGAATAAGTTTGCCATTATAGAAGCTCGCGTTAATGATTACAACAGCAAAATAAAATCTTTAAACGAAGATGTTGAAGGTTTAACTATTGAAAATAAAGCCAAGTTTCAAGTTTCTGAAGATGGTACTGTAGCCTCAGGAGCAAGCAAAGAAAAAATGCGTGAAACCTTGAAGAATGTAGATCCGGAAAAATTAGCTGGAGCTAAGACCTTAAAGGATTCTATGAATATTGCTATTCAGTACAACTTAAGTAAAGCAATGAACACTAGCGATCTTGATGAAGATGAAGATATCGTTGTAGACATTAACGAAACGGTTGTTATGATTTCTATTGCTGATGACATGTTGTTTAACACTGCAAGTTACCGTGTCGGAAATAAGGCTGACAAGATTTTAAAGAAATTAGCTGAAGTTATCAATTCTGAACCAAGTTTAGATGTTATGGTTGAAGGTCATACGGATTCTAGAAGCATTAACACTGAAAAAATTGCAGACAACTGGGATTTAAGTGTATTACGTGCCACTTCAGTGGTAAGAAAATTACAAAATCAGTTTAACGTTGCCCCAGAGCAATTAATCGCTTCTGGTCGTAGTAGCTACCAACCATTGGTTGAAAATGACTCTAACGCTAACCGCGCTAAAAACCGTAGAACACGTATTATCTTAATGCCAAACATTGATAAGTTCTTCGCTTTAATGGAAGAGAAATAAGAACAAAATCGTTTTAGATTTTAAGTTAAAAAAGCATCCTCCCGTAAAATTCGGCATTGGATGCTTTTTTTTATGCCCTAATGTGTAATTTGTAGCAAAATTGAAACTATGAAATCATTCGTTATATACAGTCTCTTCTTCATGTCCTTTTTAAGCTTTAGCCAGAATATAAGTCCCGAAACCTTATTAGATAAAGCCATTGCATATCACGATCCCAACGGCAATTGGAAAACATTTAATGAGACCTTTATAGTTGAAATGACAACACCAAAATCTACAAAACGCACGAGTAGCATTTCAATTAATTTACCTGCTGAATATTTTAGCGTCACGGCCACAAAAGATACAGTTAGCACCACTTACACCTTAAACAAGGGCAAATGTACCATGCGCTATAACGGAAAGGCTTTAGAGCCCTCAGCTGCTAAACAAAAGAACATGACTTGCGATAGAGCCACCTTATATAAAGACTACTATTCTTATTTATATGGCTTACCAATGAAGTTGAAAGATGCTGGCACCAATTTGAGTGATCAGGTTGAAAAGAAAAGCTTTAAAGGCAAGGACTATTTGGTTTTAAAAGTAACTTATGACGAAGCCGTAGGAAGCGATGTTTGGTACTTCTATTTTAATCCGAAGACTTATGCCATGGAAATCTACCAGTTCTTTAAAACAGACGATAATGGTAAAGAGAAACAAGATAGTGGTGAATATATATTGCTTTCTGAAGAAACCCTTCTAAACGGCATAAAAATACCCAAAGTTAGAGCCTGGTATTACAATAAAGATAATAAGTATTTAGGGACGGATACTTTGGTTGAAAAGTAATTCTGAATTCTGAAATCTATTCTGAATCTGATGTGTAACAATGTTCATTATAGAATTCTATGACCTGAAGTAAATTCTCCTTTGAAAAGGTTTTATTTTCTACGTTTTCAAGCAAGGTTGGACAATCTTTAAAATACGCTTTCATTGCCTTTTTAAAACTTTTCGAAAATGGCAAACCCTTAGTGTAAAGATGAGCCACCTGATCGTCTTCTCCATTCCCAACATAATAACTATATCTAGGGATACTCATCTCCGTGTAAACAGCTCGACTTGAACGTAGATCAATTTCCTGACCGTTATCTAACACAACCGTTTGATAGGGCATACTAGACGTAGCGGGAAGCGCTGAGAACGAATTGGTAAGCATACCACCTTCATAGACGCGTACATACAGACTTAAACGCGGATCTATAGCCACAATCTCCATGATTTCGGGGTACTTGTCTCCATCGATGTATTTATACCGAAATTGGCGATAATAATCGTTTTCAAGAATATCTACACCAATAAGATCTTTTGATCTGTAGGTTTTATACTTTAAGGAATCATTTTTAAACTTAACGGAAACGATAGATGCGATTCCGCTTATTTCTCCAACACCATTAATTCTAGTACTATCTTTTAAGATCAGCACCGCAGGTCCGGACTGCGCATTTATGGCGCTGTAGATCCAAAGAAAAGACAGAACAAGAATTTTATGTATCATGATTGCGAGATTAAAAGCTGTCCTAAATAGACCTATAAAACTCTAAAATAAAAAAAACCACCCGTATTTCAGAGTGGTTTTTTAATTTAAAATTTATAGAATTCCTGCCTTCGCAGGAATTTGATTAACTAGCCTTCACAACTCGTACATTCTTTCTTTTGCTTAAACTTCTGTGCAGCATTCATACTGTGTTGGTAGTACAATGATTTCACACCAAGTTTCCAAGCCGTTACATAAAGCTTATTAATATCTTTTACAGGCATATCTGGGTGTACCATGATATTTAAAGACTGCCCTTGATCAATATGATTTTGACGGTTTGCCGCTTGATAGATAAGCGTCATTTGGTCAATTTCAGAATAGGTTTTAAACACATCCTTTTCATGATCCGTTAAGCCTTCTAAATGTTGTACAGAACCATCATAGTCTCTAATGCTTCTCCACACCTCACTGGTATTCATGCCTTTTTCTTCTAAAAGCGCTACCAAATATGGGTTTTTAATCGTGGTTTTAATCTTCGCAATATCTTTTACATAACTGTTAGACCAAATTGGCTCAATTCCTTGAGAAACTTGTCCTAATATAAATGCAGAAGAGGTTGTTGGTGCCACCGCATTTAAGGTTGTGTTACGTCTTCCATAGCCTTTTAAAACTTCTGGCTCACCAAATAATTCGGCTAACTCTTTAGAGGCTTTGTTAGATTTTTCGTTAATCGTTTTAAAGATTTCACTGTTTAAGTTAAAGGCTTCCTGACTGTCAAAACCTAACATTTTAGACTGTAATAAAGAATGCCATCCTAAAGCTCCTAAACCTAAAGCTCTATTTTCTTTTGCAAAATTATAGGCTTTTTCCATGAACATAAACGTCTGTCTATCATCACGATCTGCAGAATCTCTGTACACCTCTAACTTGGTGATAAATTCTTCTAAAACCGCATCTAAGAAATAGACCATTGTTTCTACAGCGTCAGTATCTTTCCACTTATCATAATGCAATAAGTTTATAGATGATAATACACATACAAACGACCATTTTTCATTTGTTGGTAACATGATTTCTGTACACAAGTTACTTGCGTAGATTTCATGGTTTTTATCTTTATAAACATCTGCTGCTTTGTTGTTCGCATTGTCTTTAAAGAAGATATAAGGATATCCTATCTCTCCTCTACGTTGCAATACTTTGGCCCAGATAGCTCTTTTATCTTTATCACCATCAATCATTTCTTGCATCCACTCATCTCCAACAGTTACCCCATGGGTTAACTCTTGTATTGGATTTCCTTCGGTACCAATTTCTAAAAACTCATGAATGTCTGGATGCTCTATAGGTAAGTAAGGTGAAAAACGACCTCTTCTTACTGACCCTTGACTTACAACATCAACCATTTTTTCAAACAATTGCATAATATGCACTGCTCCAGAAGACTCTCCGTTATTTTTAACAGGAGCACCACGATGTCTTAATTTACCAAAGTAACCCGAAGTACCACCTCCAAGTTTAGACATCATACCAACTTCAGACTGGGTATAAAGAATATCCCCCATATCATCAGAAATATGCGACCCAAAACAACTAATAGGAAGTCCACGGCGCTTACCAAAGTTAGACCAAACCGGTGACGCTAAAGAATAATAGCCTTCTGCCATATAGCCATAAAACTTATCTGCAAAGCCATCGATGCCTAATATTTTTTCAGCATTATTAGCAATTTCTCTTATACGCTCTTCTGGCGTTGTATCACCTGTTAAATAGCCTGACGCTAAAAACTGACGACTGTTCTCGGTTAACCATTTTATTTCGGGTTCTGATTTAGCATCAGCATCCTTAATAGCTTCTTTTCTCGCTTTTATTAACTCCTCACGGTTAGAGGTTGTCGTTGTGTCTTGCTTCAATTTGTTGTCGAGGTCGGTGTTTGTGTAGTTGCTCATAATTTAAAATAGGTCGTCGCTGGTTATACTTTTGGTTCTTTTACTGTAGTTGATAGAACGTTTCACGAAGAAATCTCCATGTTTAGTTCCAATAATTTCATCATCAAACCATTCGGTTTGTGCTAATAGGGTCTCATCAACATCAAAGACTTTTTCAATGCCAATACTTTCTAATGAATTATTAAATCTATTTTTTATAAACTCATTAATCACATCTTTAGGTAAGAACTCAAGTTCACCCGCTTCAAAAATCCAATCTACTAATTTGCTTTCTGAAGTGAAAGCCTCTTTACATAAGTCTCTTACTAAAGCGCTGTGTTCTTCATCAAACCAAGTTGGGTTTTCATTTTTGATAATTTTTATAATATCAATACCAAAATCACCATGAATTTGCTCTTCCTTAGAGGTTGCTTCAACAACATTAGACACCCCTTTCAGCATGTTTTTGTGTTTGTTGAAAGCCATGATAATTAAGAATTGTGAAAATAAAGACACATGCTCTATAAATAGCGAGAATAATAAAATAGACTCAGCATACTCTTTATTGTCTTCACTCTTGGCATTTTTTAAAGCCGTTTCTAAATAATGAACACGTCTCATTATTACGGGCTTTTTCTTAAGATTTTTAAACTCGTTGTTAAGTCCAAGAATTTCTAATAAGTGCGAATAAGCATCTTGATGACGTACTTCACTTTCTGCAAACGTCGCCCCTACAGATCCGATTTCTGGTTTTGGCATTTTGTTATAAATCTCACCCCAGAACGACTTCACTGCTACCTCAATCTGAGAAATGGCTAACATTGTATTTTTTATCGCATTCTGCTCTACAACGGTAAGTCTTGTTTTGAAATCTTGAATATCACTAGTAAAGTTAAATTCTGAATGAATCCAGTAAGAGTGTCTAATAGCATCTACATATTCGTTAAGCTCAGGATATTCGTAAGGCTTAAGGTTAATACGTTTTTCAAAAATATTAGTCTTTCTATTTCTGGCCTGTTCATCACGGTATAAAATGTAAGCCTTAGCCACATCATGAAACGCGCTTTGCATCAGTTTCTCTTCCACCAAATCTTGAACCTCTTCTACGGTTGGCAAATAATTATGATCTGTTTTTTTGCGATCCAATAAGGTCTGTAACACATCTACAGAAATTCCATTAGCATCTTCTTTAGTACCATTTCCTACAGAAAGCATAGCTTTTTCAATCGCATTAGAAATCTTATTTAAAACAAAGGGACTTGTTTCATAATCTCTTTTTATAATCTGAGTAATCTCCATAGTTCTTCTTTTAATTTTAAAGACTAGATGTCCATTAGAATGAGTATGAATCATTCCAAATTCCATTAGTTATTCCGTAAAATGAGTTTAATTTTTTTCCTTTAAGGGGACAATAAGGGGCTTGCTTATAAAATGTATAATTTGACTTATTCTCTTTCAAAAATCCTTCAAAAATTCATTTCATTTGGCCTGCAGCAAAGATTGACATTTGTAATGAAAAATGAAAGATGATTTGCTAAACGTTGTCAACAAGTTTTTAACAAAGCCGCCTGAAGCCGTTAAAACAACATCATTCTTCAAAACACAAGCAAAACCCTGTATAACAGCAGCATAAGCAGTTTTCATAATTTAAAATTTTGTAAGATTTTACTTATTAAAACAAACGTTAACAAGCCTATTTACTGACCTTTTAAGCCGAAGCCTTTTCCAAATATTTTTGCAAAAATAAAGATTAAAATAGAATCCTTTTCCTACTATTTGTAGCAATTACGAATCGGACGTATAAATGAAATATTTTAACATTAAAATTTTAGAAATTCGGATAATTAGGCCTTATTTTTTAGCAATACAAAAATGATAAGGGTCTAAATTTTTTAGGCCCAGTATTTTTAGCGTTTTAACCCTAAAAATAGGACCACAATTTCTAATCTTTTAAAATAGGAAAGCGTAATGCCTAAATTTTAGCCTCTATTTTCAGCGATTTTTTCTAGTTCAGCATACCAATCGGCACCAAATTTTCGGATGAGCGCCTCCTTTACAAACTTATAAACCGGAACTTGCAACTCCTTCCCTAATGAACAGGCGTCATCACAAATCTCCCATTTTTCATAGTTCACACCAGAAAACTCCGAATAGTCTTTAACTCGAATAGGATACAAATGGCAAGACACGGGTTTTTTCCATGTAATCTCACCTTGATTATAAGCCTCTTCAATACCGCAAAGTGCCGTTTTCTTTTCATCAAAGATCACATACGCACAATCCGCACCATTAATTAAAGGGGTTTCAAAATCACCAAACTCGGTCGTAATAGACGTGCCCTGCGCCTCAATAGCATCAATACCTTCTTGTCTTAAAAAAGGTTTTACTTTAGGATAGATAGATTCTAAGATTTCAACTTCTTCTGGGTCTACAGGTGCTCCCGCATCACCGTCAATACAACAAGCTCCTTTACAGGCGGAGAGGTTACACACAAAATCCTTATCTATTATGTCTTCTGAGACTATGGTTTTTCCAAGTTGGAACATACACTAATTAATTAGCCTTAAAAAAGGCTGTTATGGTTTCTTTTTCGCCTTCAAATATACTGTAAAATATCCCTTTTAAAGCGCTGTTTTTAAGCATAAAAAAGCAAGTACAAAAATACTTAAACTTAACAATAATTTATTATTGTTAATCCTTAATAATATCGCACCTTTGCAAAAAATTTAAAACCTTGTACCTTTATAAGGTCTTTAAAGAACTATAAAACAAACCCTTATAACGCTTACACCAAAGCATCAGAATTTTTAAATTGAGTAAAAAATGCAATTAGATCTTAAACAAATTGTAACGGCTTTCATGATCCTTTTTGCGGTCATCGATATCATTGGAAACATCCCAATCATCATTGACTTAAGAAAAAAAGTGGGTCATATTCAAAGTGGTAAAGCCTCTATTATTGCCGGTATTATTATGATTATTTTCCTTTTTGTAGGAAAAAGTCTTTTAAGTCTTATTGGTATTGACGTCAACTCGTTTGCTGTTGCCGGTGCCCTTGTTATCTTTTTTATTGCTTTAGAAATGGTTTTAGGGATTACCTTATATAAGGAAGATGAGCACAGTTCGGTTACGGCTTCTGTTTTCCCCCTAGCCTTCCCTTTAATGGCAGGACCAGGAACCTTGACCACGTTATTATCGCTCCGTGCTGAATTTGCTATAGAAAACATTATCGTGGCCGTTATTAGTAACGTGCTTGTTATTTTTCTTGTTTTAAAAACCTCAGCCAAAATAGAACGTCTTATCGGAACTAACGGAATTAACATTATAAGAAAGATTTTTGGTGTAATTTTGTTAGCCATCGCTGTAAAACTATTTGCTCATAACATTAAAGCGTTATTAGCATAAAACACAAATTATGAAGATTTTCACTTTTGTTTTAAGCCTTATTGCTATAGGCCTCGTCATTTTCAATGCTACAAAATTAGATTTCAATGCCTTATTTGAAGGCGAAAGTCAGACTGCATTAATCACCATGTTAGCCGCTTTATGCGCCGTTGTCTTATTGCAGATTCTTAGAATTTCTAAAAAGATTGAAAAATTAGCCAACAAGAAATAATGGTTTTTGATGCCTTAATTATTGGTGGAGGAGCAGCAGGACTATCTTGCGCCTTGGTTTTAGGATCTGCAAAACAGAAAGCCTTTGCTAAGGATAAGCAGATTGGTATTATTGCCCACCAAAAAACATCCCATCTGCAAAGTGCTCTATTTAATAATGTACTGGGCTTAACTCCAGGAACCTTAGGTGCCGATTTGCTAAGGGATGGTAAAGCCCAATTAAAAGCGCAATACCCTCATGTAACCCAAATTGAGGACGAAAAAGTAAAAGCCATTACACGCCAGGCCTCTGGCTTTACCGTAACCACCCAAGAGCAAAGCTACCAATCTAAAATTGTGGTGATTGCTGTAGGCTACACCAGTTTTATTACCATAAAAGGACTTGAGGATTATATAGAACCTCATCCGAGATCGGCTGTTGAAAAAGATAGGATTTGGTTAAGAAACACAGACCATTTGGTTGAAACAAACCTTTATGTCGCTGGAAGTTTAGCGGGTTGGCGCAGTCAGTTTGCTATGGCTTGTGGTAGCGGGTCTCACGTGGCTACGGATATCCTAACCCTTTGGAATGATGGTAAGCAAACCAAAATTCACGATAAAGTTATCTAGTTAATGTTGCTTAAGTGTAGGATATTCAGTGCTTAAAAGAATAACCTCCTGCACCATTGTATCATCATTATTTATAACCTCTTCAAAGGCAATATCATCAAATAATTGTCCTGCTAAATTTGCTTTAATAAGACGTTTTATTTCTGAACTATACACCATAAAATTGATATTGGTGCCTTCTCTTAAGTTTACAAAATTCTGAAAACGGACTACCACCGAGTCTTCCACTTCATAATTCGCCATAAAATCAGATCGTGTTAGATCTTGATACAGCTTACGGTCCTTATCTAACGCTTCAAAAGCAAAATATCTAAAATGCCCTCTTCGTCTTAGATAATTTAAAGTTTCATTATCAAAACTTTGATCGACCGGCACAAAGACATCCGGAATAATACCACCACCACCGTAAACCACCTTTCCTTTTGGGGTGGTAAATTTTAAAGAATCATCGACTGTGATGCTTTCTTCATGCGCCAATTCCCCTGTACGTAAACGTTTATAATAATCATTGAAATAACTTTCACTATCTCCATTGGTATAGGGTTTCTGAATGGAGCGTCCCGTTGGGGTATAATATCGTGATACCGTTAAGCGTACCGCACTACCATCACCCAAAGCCATTTCACGTTGTACAAGCCCTTTACCATAAGAACGACGCCCTACAATAATACCTTTATCATTATCTTGAAGCGCTCCAGCAACCACTTCGCTAGCCGAGGCAGAATTCTCGTTGATTAAGATAAAAATCTCACCATCTTCAAAAGCACCATTACCCGTAGCATAGACATATTCTTCTTTTCCTCGCTTATCTTTAGTGAATAAAATGAGTTTATCATCTTCTAAAAACTCGTCTACAATCTGTTCTGCAATCCCCAAAAAACCACCAGGATTCTCTCTTAAATCTAAGGCCAATTTCTTAGCTCCTTGCCCCTGAAGTGTATTTAAAGCAGCTTTAAATTCCTTATAGGTAGACTCTGCAAAACGGTTAATTTTTATATACCCTAACTCTTCTGTAAGCATATAAGCGGCATCTACACTTTTAATAGGAATGGCTTTTCGCTTAACATCAAACTCTAACAACTCCGGCGCTCCTTTTCTATAAACGGTAAGCTTAATAGAGGTATTCTTATCCCCTTTAAGCTTTTGACTAATCATACTATTGGTGATCTGAGCACCATAAAGCGTATCGTTATCAGCCATAAGAATACGATCGCCACTTATAATCCCCGCTCGTTCACTAGGTCCATTTTTGGT
The DNA here is from genome assembly GCF_042675845.1 of Winogradskyella rapida. NCBI lineage: Bacteria > Pseudomonadati > Bacteroidota > Flavobacteriia > Flavobacteriales > Flavobacteriaceae > Winogradskyella > Winogradskyella rapida. Next base: position 1,227,872 of record NZ_JBHTKM010000063.1, read on the forward strand.
GGGCTTAATCACAGCAATGGTATCACGGTAGGCATAAAAATTAATCCCAATACCTACAAAATCACCTTTCATGTTTTCAGTGACACGTTTTAAATCTTCTTTGGGAATATAGGTAGAATGTGGATCTAAATTTTGCAGAATACCGTTTACAGTCACATCAACTATACTGTCGGTATTCACTTCCTCCACATATTCGTAATCAATATAATCAATTAACCGATTGAGTTTATTCTTTTTACTATTGCTTGTAAAGAGGTTATCTGACGTGTCTGAAAAATTCAATTTTCCACCAATAACCACCCCGGCCGCAATTGCAGCACCGATAATTAATGGTATGTATTTATTTTTTGTTGCCATAGTATTTCCCTCTTAGGGAATCTTAATCGATATCTTCGATAAGCTCTATCTGAATCCCTGCTTTTTTCAGAAATTTTAATCCCGAGTCATCCTTATAACCTTGATGGTACACGACTCTAACAATACCCGCTTGATGGATTAGCTTACTACACTCTTTACAAGGCGAAAGCGTAATGTATAAAGTTGCTCCTTGACAAGACTGCGTAGAGGATGCCACTTTTAAAATGGCATTAGCCTCGGCATGTAACACATACCATTTGGTATAGCCTTCATCATCCTCACAGTAATTTTCAAACCCCGTAGGCGTTCCGTTATAACCATCAGAAATAATCATACGGTCTTTTACAATGAGTGCGCCCACCTGTTTTCTATTGCAATGGGAGAGTTTACCCCATTCTTTAGCGATTCGTAAATACGCTTTATCGTAACGACGCTGTTTTATTTTTGACATTCCTTAAAAGTATTATGCAATCGTACCTTGTTCAGAACGAAGATAAAAGGTTAAAAATACATTCCTCTTTGACTTCGCGTTAAAATTTTACCAAACTTTAATTTAGTTGATAAGATCGCTTTCTATAATCATAGGAATCACTAAGCCAATAACGATAGAAGATAAGACCATCATCCAATCACGACGCGAAAATCTAAATACCGTTTGACAAATAAATCCTATAAACAAGACCACAAAAACAATAATTATTTGTGCAATTTCTATACCTAAAGCAAATTCTATAAGCAGTTCCAATTTATTTTCGGCCTGACCAGAAAACATTTTAAACTCTCTTGCAAAGCCTAAACCATGAATAATTCCAAAGAACAAGGTGGTTACAAACAGCAAGCCTATTTTATTATTTTTAGAAGTTTTACCAGCGGTAAAGACATTGTACAAGGCCATAATTAAAATGGTCACCGGAATTAAAAATTCCACCAATTGGCCGTTAATCTGCACCACACCATAAGCCGCTAAAACCAAGGAGAGCGTATGCCCTACGGTAAAAGTGGTCACTAAAATAAGGACGCGTTTCCAGTCGTTAAACAAATAAGGTACTGCGAGTACCATTAAAAAAAGGATATGGTCATAACCATTAATATCCAAGACGTGATTCATGCCATATTGCACATTGAACCAAAAATTTTCGAACATAGTTGATATTTTAGGGAAATTCAAAGTTACAATTAAAATGCATATGCTCTTAATAAAAAAAAGTGAATAAAATTTGTATAATCCTATTTTCTTTCGGAATATTGTAGTTCACAAAGTTCAAACAACTTATTGAAATGTTATCAAGAAAGGTGGAGGGATTAGACCCTTTGATGCCTTAGCAACCCTTAGACTTACTAAGAAGGTGCTAAATTCTACGTAATTAGCGATTCATTTATCGCTTAATTGGATAGATAACCCATACAATTGCTCATCTGCAATTTTTATTCTTTATAACTTTTTCTATACCTACGTCTTTTGACGTTTTTAGTTTTTTGATTTTTTTTAAATAGAAAAAAATGAAATCTAATCGTATTGAAACACAAGCTATACGCACACAAATAGAACGTTCGCAATTTTTAGAACATTCAAGTCCTTTATACCTAACCTCTAGCTACGTGTTTGAGGATGCTGAAGATATGCGCGCTTCCTTTGCCGATGAAAAGGAACGCAATATTTATAGCCGTTACTCCAACCCGAACACTTCAGAATTTATAGAAAAAATCTGTCTGATGGAAGGTGCCGAACGTGGCTATGCCTTTGCGTCGGGGATGTCGGCCGTATTTTCAACTTTTGCCGCTTTACTTAATGCTGAAGATCATATTTTATCTTGCAGAAGTATCTTTGGGTCTACACAAACCTTATTCAATACCATTTTACCAAAGTGGAACATTGCAACGAGTTATTTTAAAATTGATGAGCTCGATACGATTGAAAGCCTTATTCAGCCCAACACAAAAGTGATCTATGCCGAGAGCCCTACCAATCCTGCTGTAGATATTTTAGACTTAGAACGAATTGGAGCCCTTGCAAAAAAGCATAACCTTATTTTTATTATAGACAATTGTTTTGCCACGCCTTACTTGCAACAGCCTATTAAATTTGGGGCCGATTTAGTCATCCATTCTGCCACTAAGTTAATAGATGGTCAAGGACGTGTTTTAGGAGGTGTAGTTGTCGGCGACACAGAACTGATTCAACAGATCTATTTATTTTCAAGAAACACGGGTCCTTCCCTATCGCCATTTAATGCATGGGTATTATCTAAAAGCTTAGAAACCTTACCGGTGCGCGTCGATAGACATTGTGATAATGCGTTAAAAGTGGCTCATTTTTTAGAATCCCATCATTTGGTGAATGTTGTAAAATACCCATTTTTAAAATCGCATCCGCAATACGAATTGGCGAAAAAACAAATGAAAGCCGGCGGAAACATTGTAGCTTTTGAAATTAAAGGCGGCATTGAAGCAGGGAAGCAATTTTTGAATTCCATCAAACTATTATCGCTCTCTGCAAATCTAGGAGACACGAGAACTATAGTGACGCATCCGGCCTCTACAACACATGCTAAAATCCCAGAATCTGTTCGTTTAGAAACCGGAATTACATCAGGATTAATCAGAGTTTCTGTAGGCCTAGAGCATCCTGAAGATATTATTAACGATTTAAAACAGGCTTTAGAAAACTAAAGTCAGTTCGAGTGATTTTATGACAATGGCATAAAATTATATCGAGAACACAACCATATTATGAGCAAAATAACAGACCAATTACAAAAACGAATCTTAGTTCTCGATGGCGCCATGGGAACCATGCTTCAGCAATATAGCTTCTCTGAAGAAGATTTTAGAGGCGAACGTTTTAAGGATTACCCATCACCTTTACAAGGGAATAACGATTTATTATCCCTAACCCAACCTGAAGCCATAGCCGCTATTCATGCTAAATATTTTGAGGCTGGCGCCGATATCGTAGAAACCAATACCTTTTCTGGGACTACCATTGCTATGGCCGATTACGACATGGAAGATTTGGTGTATGAGCTCAACTATGAATCGGCTAAAATTGCCAGAGACGTTGCGGATAAATTCACGAAAGAAAATCCTGAAAAACCACGTTTTGTAGCCGGAAGTATTGGCCCTACCAATAAAACGGCTAGTTTATCACCGGATGTGAATAGACCAGAATACAGAGCCATTACCTTTAACGAACTACGTGTGGCCTACAAGCAACAAGTAGAAGCTCTAATTGATGGTGGTGTAGACATGCTTTTGGTTGAAACTATTTTTGATACGCTTAATGCGAAAGCTGCTTTATTTGCGATTGAAGAAGTGAAAGAAGAACGCCATATTGATATTCCAATTATGGTTTCTGGAACCATAACCGATGCGTCTGGAAGAACCTTATCCGGACAAACCGTTGAAGCCTTTTTAACGTCTATTTCTCATATTCCGCTTTTAAGTGTGGGCTTTAATTGTGCCCTTGGTGCGCAACAACTAAAACCGTATTTACAACGCTTATCTAACGAAACTGAGTTTTTTACCTCAGCACATCCTAACGCCGGTTTACCAAATGCTTTTGGCGAATATGATGAAACACCAGAGCAAATGCAAGGCTACATTGAGGACTACCTAAAAGACAACCTCATCAATATTATTGGAGGTTGCTGTGGCACAAGTCCTGAGCATATTAAAGCCATCGCTGAAGTCGCTCAGAAGTATGAACCTAGAAAGTTGGTTGTTGGTGTGTAGTTGCTAGTGGTCAGTTAAAGTGAACAAAATGGATTATAAAGATTTAGAGGTTTGGAAATTTTCAAGGGAGCTTGTAAAAAAGGTTTACGAATTAAGCAGTTCGTTCCCCAAAGAAGAATTATACACCTTAACGAATCAAATAAGACGATGTTCAATATCTATACCTTCTAACATTGCAGAAGGTTTAGGACGACAATCAAACAATGAAACCATTCATTTTTTATTTATTTCGAAAGGTTCATTATATGAACTCGAAACACAGCTTTATTTAGCTTTCGATTTAAATTATATCGCAGAAGATCAATTAAAAAAAATTTTAGAACACGTTACCTCTTGCAAAAAGCTACTTAACGGATTCATTAATTATTTCAAATCAAAAAAGTAACATGAGTGCATCTAGCAACTATCAACAACCCCCTAAAAACCAAAAGTACTTAACGCTTTCTGGACTAGAACCGCTCGTTGTAACACCAGATAGCAACTTCATCAACGTCGGTGAACGCACCAATGTCACAGGCTCACGTAAATTTCTTCGACTTATAAAAGAAGAAAAATACGATGAAGCTTTAGAAGTGGCAAGAGACCAAGTCGATGGTGGTGCGCAAATTTTAGATGTGAACATGGACGAAGGGATGTTAGATGGTGTTTATGCCATGACCACCTTTCTAAATCTGATCGCTTCAGAACCCGATATTTCTAGAATTCCTATTATGATAGATAGCTCTAAATGGGAAATTATAGAAGCGGGCTTACAGGTGGCACAAGGAAAATGTGTCGTTAACTCCATCAGTTTAAAAGAAGGTGAAGCGCAATTTAAGCATCATGCTAAATTGATAAAACGTTATGGCGCTGCTGTTGTGGTCATGGCTTTTGATGAAGACGGCCAAGCCGACACCTATAAACGACGTATTGAAATCTGCAAACGCTCGTATCACATCCTAGTTAACGAACTAAAATTTCCGGCCCAAGATATCATTTTTGACCCTAATATTTTCCCAGTGGCTACCGGTATGGATGAGCATCGCAGAAATGCCATTGACTTTTTTGAAGCTACCAAATGGATTCGCGAAAACTTACCACACGCCAACGTTTCTGGAGGAGTAAGTAATGTGTCGTTTTCGTTTAGAGGAAATAATGTGGTGCGTGAAGCCATGCATTCCGCATTTTTATATCACGCCATTAAAAACGGCATGAACTTAGGGATTGTTAACCCTACCATGCTTGAGGTTTATGACGAAATTGATAAAGATTTATTAGAACGTGTAGAAGATGTGCTCTTTGATAGACGCGATGATGCTACAGAGCGTTTATTAGATTTTGCCGATTCTGTAAAAGGACAGAAAAAAGAACAAGACAACAAAGTACAGGAATGGCGAAATGATCCGCTTCAAGATCGTATTACACACGCCTTAGTCAAAGGAATTGATGCTTTTATTATTGAAGATGTAGAAGAAGCCCGCTTAGCTTCTACCAAACCTATTGAAGTCATCGAAGGGCATTTAATGATTGGAATGAATGTGGTTGGCGATTTATTTGGAAGTGGTAAAATGTTCCTGCCGCAAGTGGTAAAATCGGCACGTGTTATGAAAAAAGCCGTGGCTTATTTGCAACCTTTTATTGAAGCTGAAAAGGATGGAAAGCAGGAGTTCGCTGGAAAAATATTAATGGCAACCGTTAAAGGTGATGTTCATGATATTGGAAAAAATATTGTGAGCGTCGTTTTAGGTTGTAATAATTACGAAATCATTGACCTTGGTGTAATGGTGCCACCAGAAAAAATCATTGAAACCGCCATTAAAGAAAAGGTTGATATCATTGGGCTGAGTGGTTTAATTACTCCATCACTTGATGAAATGGTTTATGTGTCTAAATCGCTTGAAAAAGAAAAGGTAGACATCCCCTTAATTATTGGTGGTGCCACAACCTCTAGAGCGCATTCGGCTGTAAAAATTGCCCCGCATTATAACAATACGGTGGTTCATATTAATGATGCTTCAAGAGCGGTGACCGTTGTTGGAAACCTGCTTCAGAACGACAGTAAAATTTATAAAAATCAGATACGAGAAGAGTATGATGCCTTCCGTGAGCAATTCTTAAAACGCACCAAGAAAAAGGACTATTTAACCCTTGCTGAGGCGCGGAAAAATAAATTCAAAATCAATTGGAATACTTCTGAAATTGTAAAACCTAAAGAATTAGGGATTCAAATTATAGAAGATTTCGACATCACAAAACTTGAAGCGTTTATTGATTGGTCGCCATTTTTTAGAAGTTGGGATTTACATGGCAAATATCCAGCCATTTTAACGGATAATGTGGTTGGCGAACAAGCCACCGACTTATTTGCCGATGCGCAGGTGTTATTGAAACGTATTTTCGATGAAAAACTCCTTAAAGCAAAAGCTATTTTCGGATTGTTTGAAGCCAATACGGTAAATGATGATGATATTGAGATTTTTATTGAAGAAGGTCACCTCGAGGGCAGTCGAGAGGTTTCAAATTCAACATCTGCTAAAGAAGGTCTCGACTGCGCTCGACCAGACAAATACAATTTCTTAACCCTTCGTCAGCAATCCAAAAAATCTGAAGGTAAACCTAACATTGCTTTAGCTGATTTTATTGCGCCAAACGCCAGCAATATTCAAGATTATATGGGTTGTTTTTGTGTGACCACCGGGTTTGGAACGGCTGAATTAGCAGCGCAATTTGAAGCTGAACACGACGATTACAATTCCATTATGATTAAAGCTTTAGCCGATCGTTTGGCCGAAGCCTTTGCCGAGTATTTACATAAAGAAGTAAGAATAAAACATTGGGGTTATGCCAAGAATGAAGACTTATCTAACGACGAGTTAATCAAAGAAAGTTATAAAGGGATTCGTCCTGCACCAGGTTATCCGGCTTGCCCAGACCATTTAGAAAAAACAACTATTTGGGACATTTTAAAGGTTGAAGAAAACATTGGGGTTAAGCTTACCGAGAGTTTAGCCATGTGGCCAGCAGCTAGTGTAAGCGGTTATTATTTTGGAAATCCTGAAGCTAAATATTTTGGCTTAGGAAAAATTAAAGAAGACCAAATAGAAGATTACAGCCAACGTAGAAAAATTTCTAATGAAGAAGCAACCAAATGGCTAAGCCCAAATATTGCAGATTAACTAAACCGTAATCTCAGACCTAGCAGGTTTTAAAAACCTAGCAGGTCTTTCACGTCATTGTGTTCCTGCAAGATTTTAGAGACCTAGCAGGACTTTTACAACATTGTGTTCCAGCAAGATTTTAAAACCTTGTAAGTAACGCCGATAAAAAATAAGAGTAAACATTAAAGAGATCCCCACTTTCGTGGGCCATACTATGAAAGTAACAGACCACATCAACAAGGCTAATGGAAAAACATTATTTTCCTTCGAAATTATTCCACCTAAAAAAGGAAATAGTATTCAGCAACTTTATAATAATATCGACCCTTTAATGGAATTTAACCCTCCTTTTATTGATGTAACCACATCTAGAGAGGAGTACCTGTATATTGAAAAAGACGGGCTTTTAGATCGAAAAATTACACGGATGCGCCCAGGAACGGTGGGAATCTGTGCCGCAATAAAACACAAATACGATGTAGACACTGTACCGCATGTGCTATGTGGTGGATTTACAAAGGAAGAAACCGAATATCTACTTGTAGATTGCCATTATTTAGGCATTAACAATGTGATGGCTTTACGTGGGGACGCTATGAAACATCAGCAGTATTTTGAAGCTTGTGATGGCGGACATCAATTTGCAAAAGGCTTGGTAGAACAAATTCAAAATTTAAACAAAGGGCAGTATTTACACGATGTTGCTGAAGGGCATGATAAAGCCGATTTCTGTATCGGTGTAGCGGGCTACCCAGAAAAGCATTTGGAAGCGCCTTCTTTAAAAACAGACCTTAAGCGTCTTAAACAAAAGGTAGATGCCGGTGCTGATTATGTAGTGACTCAAATGTTTTTTGATAACCAAAAATATTTCCAATTTGTAGAGGCTGCCAAGGCAGAAGGTATTAATGTGCCTATTATTCCGGGAATTAAACCCCTTGCTGTAAAACGTCATTTACAGTTATTGCCACAGGTTTTTAAAATTGATTTACCTGAAACCCTAATTGAAGCGGTTGAAGGCTGTAAGGATAATAAAGCCGTTAGACAAGTTGGAGTGGAATGGGCCATACAACAATCTAAAGAATTACAACAAGCAGGAGTCCCTGTATTACATTATTATTCTATGGGAAAAAGTGACAACGTAAAGGCCATTGCCTCCCAATTATTTTAAGTTCTTAAGGTTATTTTCTTTTGGTAACCACATTTAAGGTGAGACCTAATACGATTAATAAAATCCCTATTAAACTCCAAATGGTATAGGTTTCACCAAACCAAATTAGCCCGATAATCATAGTAAAGATGACTTCGAGATATTTTAGTGGTGCCACTTGGTTGGTTTCGCCAACCTGCATGGCTTTAGTCATGTAGAGCTGTGCAAAATAGCCAAAAACACCAAGACTCATTAAAATTAACCATTCGAGACCTACGGGGTTTTTCCAACTACTGACAGCCAAAAGTCCGCCTATTACAGCCGATATAATCATAAAGTAATTAACCACAACCACCGGATGGTCTTGGTTTCCTATTTTTCTGATGATAATAAAAATTAAGCCCGAAAACAATGCCGACACTAAGGCATAGATAATCCCTTCTACCTGCATATTATTATCAAACCCTTTCAGAATTACTACCCCTAAAAAGGCAATGGCAAAAAATACCCATTGTATAAATCGGACTTTTTCCTTTAGAAAAAATAGGGCAAAGAAAGCGGCAAAAATAGGGGCGATATAACGAATTGAGACTGCCGTACCCATCGCAATATACCGAATAGACAAGAAAAATAAGGTCATTGAGGTTACACCAAATACACTTCGTAAAATCAGTAATCCTTTCTTATTCCCAAGGAATGAAATCTTATTTTTTATGAGAAATGGAAACGTAAAAAACAAGGAGCCTATAGATCTAAAAAACACAATTTGATAAACACTAAAATTTGATAAGGTCTTTACAAACACATTTAAAAATGTAAATGCTAAAGCACTGATCACCATATATTGAATTGCCTTTTTCAGAATGTATTGGGAATTAAAATAAAAAAATTGAAGTTGCTTTTTTCGTTGGCAGCAATTTACATAATAAATCACTAAAACATAAGATAAAAAGCCCCTAATTAAGCTTGATTTTTAGGCTTAAAATTTAATAATAGAACCGTTTTTGCTTATTTTTATATAACACAAACAACGAACTATTTTAACATATGAAAACAACACAATTACTTTGCTTTATTAGTGCTTTTTTGTTGCTACACTCTCTACCAGCGCAAGACATTAAGGTTTCTAATATAGACGAATATAACCAAGCCCTAACTCAGGTAAAAAACGGCGGAACTATAATTCTAAAAAATGGCGAATGGAAAGATACTGACCTTTTAGCCCATGGTGAGGGGACCAAAGAAAATCCTATTATTATTAAAGCAGAAACAGCAGGAGAAGTTATACTTACTGGCGATTCTAGTTTAAGCATCTATGGGAGCTATGTTATTGTTAGCGGCCTTTGGTTTAAAGATGGACATTCTACTAAAAAACACGTGGTGCAATTCCGAAAAAACTCTAAAGATTTTGCTAACCATTGCCGATTAACCAATTCTACAATTTCCTATTTTGATGTTGCTGATGATAATATAAAAAATCATTGGGTCGATTTATGGGGAAAGAACAACCGTGTAGATCATAATAATTTTACAGGCAAAAGTTCTGCTGGAACAACCTTAGTGGTATGGCTTAAAGGTGAAGCACATATTGAAAACAACCACCAAATCGATCATAATTATTTTGGCTTCCGTCCGGATTTAGGTGAAAATGGCGGAGAAACCATAAGAATTGGAACGAGCCAAAATTCTATGAAATCTTCAAAAACTATTGTAGAAAGCAACACCTTTAAATCTTGTAATGGGGAAATTGAAATTATCTCTAATAAATCTGGAGATAACATCTATAGAAACAACCTTTTTATTGAGAGCAAAGGGACGCTTACTTTAAGACACGGAAATAATGCCTTAGTTGAAAACAATGTTTTTCTTGGTAATAATGTTCCACAAACGGGTGGAATTAGAGTCATTAATGAAGGGCATATTATAAGAAATAACTTGCTGATTGGATTGGCCGGAAATGATTACAGAGGTCCTATTGTTCTTATGAATGGGGTTCCTAATTCGCCATTAAACAGGTACCACCAAGTGAAACATGTAGACATTCAGAATAACACGATTATTAATTGTGGACCTATGACTTTTGGCGCTGGTAAGAATGACGAGTTAAGCCTACCCCCTATGCAAACCGTATTTGCCAACAACGTAATTACCAATACCACAGGAGGTAAAATTTTAGAGATCTCAGATCGTGTTGATGGCATCACTTTTTCTGGAAACATTGTAGATAGTGAAGCCGTGGTAAACGCTAATTATTTTACGAAAACCACTATTGATTGGACGCTGTTAAAATCTTTACCAATGCCTACAGAGAACAATCCTGTTCTTAAAAGCGTAACCTCGACATCTAAAAGTCCAACTCAAGATATCACAAACACCGAGAGAAGCCCTTATGTTGCTGGTGCTTTTAACCTTAATAACACCAAAGTTCCTAGAGCTTTGATTGCCCGCACCGGTCCTGGATGGAAACCTCATATTGTTGCTCCGGTAACCAAGGCCGAAGACCTTATTATTGAGCCCGGTATTGGGACACTCTCTAAAGTTTTTAGCAAAGCTAAAGATGGTGATGTTATTACTTTAAAGGAAGGGGTTTATGAATTTACAAAAAGCCTTAAAGTTAGCAAATCTATTACCGTTGTTGGTTCTACTACGGGTCAAACCCTATTTAAAATGCAAGATGGTATAGAGAAACCCTTCTCTTATTTTATTCGAATTAATGAAGGTGGTGCGTTAACGTTAAAGCACATCATTTTTGATGCCGCGCATAACAGTCCGCCTAAATACGCTATTGTATCGCCAAATAAGATGGAATCTATTACCTATGCCTTAAATGTTGAAAACTGTACATTTCAAAACTTTACCACACAAAATGGAGGTAGCATTTTTAAGGCTTACGAAGGGACTTTAGCAAGTTCATTATCATTTAAGAATAGCACGTTTAAAGACAGTTACAGAGGCTTAAACCTCTCCTATGATAAAGACAATTTTGGAAAATATAACGCTCTAGAACTACAAATTGATAATTGTATCTTTAAAAATATTGAGGAGTTTGCTATAAATTACATTCGAAGCATCCCCGATCCAAGTATTGAGGGCGGAAAACTACAGATTACCAATAGTATTTTTGATAAAGTGGCCAATGAAGAAAAAGGACGATCTGTGATTAGCAATGGTATTCACGAGGTGCTTATAAAGAACTCAGTATTTATAAATAGTTATAAATCTCAAAACCCTGTCAACCTAAAAGGGACAAACAATGTTATTACCAATTGTTTATTTGATGACAATGGCTATCCTAAAACGAGTAAAGGAGCCAAAGAAGTTAATTTGATCTTTAAAAATCCGAAATGGGAAGACAGCAACAACTATATTCCAAGTAAAAAATCACCATTATTAAAAGCCAATAATGATACGGCTTTAATTGGCCTAAACCCTAATTAAGCGCCGCAGACCACTGGTTAAAAAAGCTAAACGCAAGTCCTTGTGTTTAGCTTTTTTTATGCGCTATATGGTTGATGGTTGATGGCTGATGGTTGATGGTTGATGGTTGATGGTTGATGGTTGATGGTTGAAAGGTCGTTTTTCCCAAACAGAAAACAAGAATTTATGCTCTTAAATTTTAGAAAAAATGGACTTTTATACAACTTTGAACTATAACAAAGGAACCCATCCCTTGATCATTCTCACTGCCTTAATGTGTGAAGCCAAACACTAGCTCCAATAAACCTTAGGCCCTCCTTTGATTTTATAGCATAGAAAAAGGCAACTTAAATTAAGTTGCCCTCTTCACTTTTTAATAATTAAAAATCACTACTCTATAATTATTCTTTTCGTTACTGAATTTACTCCAGAATTTATTTTTAATAAGTAAACCCCAGAGGTCAATTCTGACACATCAACGGCGTCATTCATTAAACTTGTTGTTTTTAAAACACGTTTTCCTAAGATGCTAAAGATCTCTACAGAATCAATCGTCTGATCTGTACCTCTAATTGTAATATGATTATCCGCAGGATTAGGGTATACGCTTAATGTATTAAGGTTGAATTGTTCTGTTGATAAGGTTTCAGCGGTTGGGTTTAAAGCCCCGTAAACCGTATTAATACCAGCCCATCCTAAAAAGGCTGCAGGAAGTGCATCTTCATCATCAAGTTCCCAATCTGGAGCACTACCACTTGTATCTCCAATAGCCCAATCGCTAGTGGTATATCCTGTATTTGTCCCTTGTCTCATAATAATATGTGGGTCAGACCCTGGAAAATCTATAACTGTTGCTCCTGAAGTTGCCGTTTGATCAGCACCATTAACGGCCATATCTTGTGCAAAAACCACCTGTGCATACCCTCGCTCTGGGAGTCCATTCTCAACATCATCATCTAAATAGGCTACAGAATCGTATAAAATCCAAGAGGTATGATCTCCTGTTGCATCAATATTTCCATCAAAAGCTAAACCTTCTCCACTTTCTGGGCCATCTACAGCAACACCATCAGGATCCGTTCCTCTAATTAACATATAAGAACCCGAAGCATCGGCAAAATTACCATTATACCCAATATCTGGGGTTTGTGAAGACACATTACTAGAGCTACCTCCCGAAACATTGTTTCCTGTTAACTCTATAGTAAGCACAGTAGCATCAGGATCCATTAAAGCTGAATAAGGATTCATCGTTACTTCATTGGTGTTTTCATCCGTATAATTACAAACGATAGCAAAAATACCATTGGCACCAAAAGTTCTTGTGCCATCACCTAATTGGATTTCTTGAGTCACCTTCCCGTAGTTACTCGCATTACCATCACCGTCAATAACAAGTAACCAAAGATCATCAGGGATCACTTGATTAGCTGGTCCTCTAACTTCAATAAGCTCTTTTGTTAAGTCAGATCCATTAGGACTCACAATTAATTTGTTAATGTAATATCCTGTTCCCGTAGGAATATTACTAAATGTTTGGGCGAAGCCCATTGCTGTTACTAAAAGTAAAGCGAAGAGTAAAGGTTGTTTCATGATTGTTGTTTTTAAAAGTTACTATATTGGTTTTTTAACAGTCTTAAAGTGTTGATATAGAGATAAAAGCCTGAATTAAAAATTGGTTTACCAATCTGGTTTACCAAATATAGTTAAAATTATTAGGAAAAACCATATTAATTAAAAAATAATTAAAATATTACACAATTGTTAATTTTTGGTATAAAAAAATGACAATTATCAGATTTCAACCTTCAACCTCTACTTTTAAAGGTCAGAACACACTAACAACATCGCTAAACAATTTTAAGCCTTAAAAACACCAATAACCATAAGTCTTCAGTAGCTATCTTAGCATTATAATCGACATAGAGCTATAGCTTTTATTTATACTCTTTTGAAGCCTAAAACCCATAAACCTGATTCCTTTTTTATAAAACTCATTACAGCTCTTGATTTCTTCAAATCGGATCCCTGTGGTTATAAAATGAGAAAATTTAGTAGTATCTTTAATCCAACAAAATTGGTTAACCAATTAATTTAAGCGTTATGAAAACACCTTTACTAACTCTGAGCATGGTTTGTTTTGCGATCTCTTGGAGTCCATCACAAACCGTTTTAAATGCCAACGGATCGGGGAATACTTATGAAGATATTAATGCCGTCCTAGCTCCAGGTTATAATGCCGTTGAAGTCCCTGACTGCAGTCACCCTGAATTTGGTCGTCATATTGATGAAGTCTTTGATGCCGACCTCGACACACATGTTTTTCGTTTTATAGCCCATAAAACACCCGATAATGATCGTTGTATAAATTTCGATAGACAACGTATAGAGATAAAAACCTATGCATCTTCTCCAGACCATTTAAAAGCAACCGAGGGCGAAACCGTACAATACAAATGGAAATTTAAATTGCCTGTTAATTTTCAGGTGTCATCAAGTTTTACGCACATCCATCAAATTAAATCCGTTGATGGCCCTTACGCCTCTATTCCTATGATTACCTTAACACTTCGGAAAGGAAATCCAGACCGCATAGAATTGCGCTATACGCCAACCAATTCACAAAACACCATACAAACAGCAGATCTCAACTTGCTACGTGGCCAATGGATAGAAGTTACAGAAACCATCACTTTTGCCGATGAAGGCAGTTATGCGATTAGCCTTCAAAACCTCGCCGATAACAGTACTATAATGTCTTACACGAATGCGACTATGGATACTTGGCAAAATGGGGCTTCTTTTGCACGTCCGAAATGGGGTATTTACAGAAGTCTTAATAACAGCCAAGACCTAAAGGATGAAATGCTCCGCTATGCCCAATTCAGCATAGAAGAATTAGGGCCTTTATCGGTTTCAGATTTTGAAGCTTTGGCTGCGGAGATCACCTTAGTCCCTAACCCTTCAAAAAATACGGTTACCTTTAAAAACGCCAGGGCTGATGATTATGACAGCGTGTTGTTATTCAATGCTAAGGGGGAGACAATCCCGATTAAGAACCGTCTTAAAAAATACAAATTAAACGTTGCAGGACTAAGTTCAGGGCTCTATTATATTACCTTTTTAAAAGCACAACGTCCCGTAAAAGTTTTAAAATGCATGGTCAAATAAGCTTAAACAAAAACAAGTTTAAAGCAAGTTTTTCTTAGCGTTATAAACCTATCCCTAAAAAACCAACAGATCCTAACTTAAACCACATTATGGCTAAAGTTAGGATCTGTTTTTATGTTCTATTTAAGAGGTTTCCTTCTACTTTTTGAAAACCGCCTTGCTAAGATCTTAATCTGAGGGTTTACATTACATGACCGATGCAAACCCAAAGATTTAAGACGAAAAGGGATTCCTTTTCACCCTCTAGTAAGCTCTTAGTATCCTGGATTCTGTGGTAACAAATTAGGGTTACGCTCTAATTCATCCTCAGGAATTGGTAAAATATAATCGGTATCAGAAAAGTTAGGTTTTGAACCTTCTAACCCTGTACTTCCAAAGACTGTATTACCAATTTTTCTTCTTGCAATATCGTACCATCTTTTCCCTTCAAAAGCCAACTCTAAACGACGCTCTTCTAAAACATCCTCTACAGTAACCGTACCGGTAAGATCCGCAGGAACAGCACTTGGTGGCACAGTGATTTCAACACTAGCCCCGGTCATGGTTTGACCACCCATTCTTGCTCTTGCACGAACTTGATTAATATAATTTAAGGCCGCTGCATTGTTACCTAATTCTACAGCCGCTTCAGCAGCAATTAATAAAACCTCAGCATAACGAATCATTGAATAATTATGACTTGTGGCTCTCGCATTTGCACGAGCAAAAGGTTCTGGGAAACGCGTATACTTTGCAATGTATGGTACATTCTTAGCAAACTCATGACCACTGATATCAAACTGTGTATATGGATAGGCTACAGCCGGTGTGTTTTCATCATTATCATCATCAAATTTAGCAACATCATCTAAGCTTACCGCTCTTCTGTAATCATCTTCATCCCAAGTGGTGTATACGTCTAAGGTAGGTACTGCAACAGACCAGCCGCCTCCAGAGTTTCTGACATCACCTCTAATTCCTGTCATCGGAGCAATTTGATCATAAGCATTATCATCAGCTTCAAAATTGTTGTAATCTAAAGCAAAGATTGGCTCTAACGACCCATCAATCACTTCCGCATTAAATAAGTTTTGAAAGTTTGAATCTAAAGCTAAATTGTAAGTCCCGGCGTTATTAATCACCTCAGTCGCTTCATCATAAGCATTTTGCCATTGTTCCATAGTTAAATACACTAAAGCTAAATAAGAACTTGCTGCCGCTTTAGACGGAATTGCTCTTGAAGCAACCGTATTTGGCAACCACTCTTTAGCGAACTCTAAATCGGCTATAATTTTAGTATAAACTTCTGAAGCAGGCATTCTGCTCAGTGACGTTGCGGCATCTACATCGGTAATTGGAGCGTCTATATAAGGCACATCACCAAATAATCTTACCAAATGAAAATAGTAAAAAGCTCTAGTAAAATACGCCTGTGCAGTCACAGGATTCTTAATTTCTGGATCTACATTAACATCTGCTGCTCCGGCAATAGCTTGGTTAGCCGCCGCAATACCTTGATATGTTTTTGGCCAAAATTCACTAATCATCCCGTTACTTGCTAAGGTGGTAAACTCCTCCATTTCTACTCTACGTGTTTCGTTAGAGGCTAAACTCACCATATCTGAACGCAACATTAGAGCGATAGAGAGTTTTCTTCCCCAAAACTTTTCGTTAATTGCGTGCGTTAAAGCGCCATCTACAGCGGTTTGAATATCTGCGGTAGTCTGAAAAAATCCATCAGGCGCTAATAAACCAACCGGTTCTTCTTCTAAATCTGAACATCCCATTATTGATACTCCTATCAATAACAATATTATTTTATATGTTTTCATTTCTTTTCTTTTTTATTAAAAATATATCTTCTCTACGTGGTCCTAAAATTTCACATTAAGACTAAAGCTCACCGACTTCACTGTTGGGTAGTTTCCGAAATCGAAACCTTGAGCCGTGTTTGCTGAAGTGTTGTTGTTACCATTTGAACCGTAATAGTTGACTTCAGGATCTAAACCAGAATAATCTGTAAAGGTCAATAAGTTCTGTGCACTTAAGCTCAATCTTAATCGGTCTATCCCTAAATCTTCAATAAGATCTTGTGGGAAGTTGTAACCAATAGCAATGTTTTTTAAACGGATATAACTTCCATCCTCTACAAAACGTGAAGACACTTCTCTGTTACTGTTGTTTCCTACACGTGGTGTATTGGTATCGGTATTTGTCGGCGTCCATGCATTGTAGTAATTATCTCTTGTGGTGTTCGCATCACCGTTATATAACTGTGAATTGGTTAAGTTAAAAATATCACCACCTTGAGAACCTTGGAAAAAGATATTTAAATCGAAATTCTTATAGCTGAAGTTATTGGTAAATCCGAAGGTATAATCAGGGTTAGGGTTTCCAATAATTCCTCTATCGGCTTCAGTAATATCTCCACTACCATCTAAATCTGCAAATAATGGATCTCCGGCAACACCGCCTGGTAAGGTTGCTGATCCTGAAGGTAATGCTCCACCTTGGTAAACACCAGTGTAATCATAACCCCAGAAAAGACCTACTTCTTCACCAACTCTTAAAACATAACTTCTATCATGACTGAAGTAACTTGGTGTCGCATCAAAATATAAATCGGCATTGTTAGCCAAGTTCACCACTTCATTTTTATTGAACGAGATGTTAAAATCTGTGGTCCAGCTAAAATCTTCGTTTGTAATGTTTCTGGTGTTTAAATTAATTTCGAAACCGCTATTGTTAATTTCTCCAATATTAGCTAAGATATCATCTCCTGTATACCCTAAGTATTCGGTGATGGTATTGTTGGTTAAAATAAGGTCTTTAGTATCTATATCGTAGTAATCTAAAGATAGTGTCACCTTGTTATTAAACAATCCTAAATCTACACCAAGGTTCGTTTGGTAAGACGACTCCCATTTTAAGTTTGGGTTAGCTGCTTGTTCTGGTGTAATAGCACTTACTGTAGAACCGTTACTAGAAGCGTATAAGGTTTCAAACCTTGCTAAAGACTCGTAAGCCCCGATAGATGGATTCCCTGTTACACCGTAACTTAATCTTAATTTTAAGTTTGAAATAGACTCACTTTCTTTTAAGAAATCTTCACTAGAAACTTTCCAACCTAAAGCGGCAGAAGGGAAAATAGCGTACTTTTCATTTGCTGCGAAATTAGAAGCACCATCTCTTCTCACGGTAGCCGTTAATAAGTACTTATCGTCATAATCGTAGTTAATTCTACCAAATTGCGACTGAATTTCAACTTCAGAAATTGAAGAATCTGGTTGTAAGATGTTGGTTGCAGAACCTAAACCGTAGAAAGAGAAACTATCTGAGATAAATCCGGTAGCTTCTGAATAAAAGTTCTCTGACACTGTTTTTTGGTATGAGTACCCTGCTAATAACGTTAAGTTCCCTTTTCCTATTTCTCTGTTATAGGTTAAGTAATTCTCACTTAACATCGTCGTTTCTTTATCGTGCTCTACAGAAGCTCTTCCGCTTTCAGCACCAGCCGTTTGTCTTAAAACTGAAGGTAAATAAATTCCTCGTGTCGCATTTTCTGTACTAAATCCGTACGTTGTTTTAAAAGACAGTCCTTCTAAGATATCGTAATTTGCGTAGAAATTCACTCTAAAATTATCTGTCTTAGTTTCATCAATACGTTCTTTAGCCACCGCGTAAGGATTATCTACAGGATCTCCAACGGTATTACCGTAGTTATAAGTTCCATCATCGTTATAAACCGGTTGGTCTGGTGCATAACGCATTGCTAAGGTAATAACATCATCACCACCCGCAGAAACAGAACCATTAGATTGCGTTGCCGCTCCATTTTTAGTTCCGCGACTTCCAAAAAGGTTTAATCCTAACTTTAACTTGTCTGTAGCTTGCGCATCAATATTAGACAGAAAGGTTAAACGCTCAAAATCAGAATTAATTAAGACCCCATCTTGCTTAAAGTAGTTTCCTGAAGCATAAAAATTAATTTTATCAGATCCTCCAGAGAAAGAAACTTGATGGTTAGCAGTACTTCCTGATTTGTAAATTAAGTCTTGCCAATCTGTATTTGCAGACCCTTGTACGTATGGCGTTGTTACCCCATTATTTGCTCTAATTTGGTTTTGATAATCAGCAAACTCATCGGCATTTAATAAATCTATTTCATTAGACGTACTTTGAACGGCATATGTAGAGTTAAGTTCAATAGTCAGTTTTCCGCTACGTCCTTTTTTAGTAGTTACTAAAACCACCCCATTAGAACCTCTAGATCCATAGATTGCTGTTGCCGAAGCATCTTTTAAAACTTCTAAAGATTCAATATCACTAGACTGAGGCATTGTTGCGCCCACAAACCCATCAACTACGATAAGCGGAGCACTACTCGCGTTAATAGAAGTGTTTCCTCTAATTTTTATATTGATTGGAGCTCCAGGTTCGCCACCATTATTAGATTGTACTACAACACCAGCAGCACGTCCTTGTAAGGCTTGTGTTGCTTCTAACACAGGAAAGGCGTTAAGTTCTTCAGATTTAACAGAAGACACCGCTCCAGTAATATCACTCTTTTTACGTGTACCATAACCAACCACAACTATTTCACTTAATTGACTAGAATCTTCTATTAAAGTGACGTTAATTACCGTTTGGTTACCTACCGTTACATTTTGAGGTGTAAACCCAACATAGCTAAATACTAAAACTGCAGAACCATTTTCTACCTCAATACTATAATTACCATCCATATCTGTAGTAGCTCCCGTAGTGGTCCCTTTCACTAAAATATTGGCTCCTGGCAAAGGAAGCCCATCAGGCTGACTTAGAACAGTACCTGTTACTGTTTGCTGGGCATTTACTACCAAGCCAAACAAAATGGACACCACCAATGGAACCCATTTCATTTTCATAAATTTGAGTTGTTTTTGCATAAAATTAGTTTTTAATAGTTGTTTTAATATGAAACTTCAGATAAATTATTGAGTGTGTTAAACACCTTATAGAGACAATAAAATATCGTATTAAAAATCTGGTTAACCAGATTGGTTTACCAAATATAGTTAATTAATTGTTAACTAAAACGTTTTCGTTAATTATCCTTGAAGAATCTTTAAAAATTAACAGACACCTCTAACACACTAATAACAAAATGGTTAGTTTACAAAATAGAAGTAAAACATAAGCTAAAACGCTTGAACAGCCCGAATCTAGAGCGATCACGGAATATTTTTGTAAGTAATTTCTATGTGATTTTACCACATATTCAATAAAAACGCTTAAAAAAAGTAGATTGTAAATTTGAAGAGCATCTACAAAGACTTTAACAAAATAAGGGAAGAAAAATAAGGATTTATCAATTTGCAATTAACTTTAAAAGACTGTTTTTTGAACGTCTTTTAATTTCGTCTAAAGGCAAATTATCCTTTAAGTTTAAAACTTGGATAGGAAGGGAATTATAACCGTAATCTGAGATTTGCTTATCGTATTTAGACATGACAATAACACCATCTGTAGATCCATCATTTAAACTTTTGATGTAGTCCATTTCTTTGTCTTGCGAATAAAACGATTGGTATAATAAAATCCTATAACCAAAATCCTCCGCCGATTTTTGCACGTAGCAAAGGGCTTGGTTATAGGATGTATTGGTAACCTCTGGTAATACAACAGCGATAATAGATTGTGATTTTTTCACCCGTAATGCTACCGCATAATTATTGGGCACGTAGTTACACTGTTGGGCTATGGCTTGTATAGCATGCCGCGTTGTTTTACTAACGTCTAGTCTATTATTTAAGGCTTTAGACACCGTTGATACGGAATAGCCTGATAGTATTGAAAGTTCCTTAATGGTTACCATTAAATGTATTTAGCTGCGTAAAGATTTAATAATCTCTAAGGCATTTTTAGTATCCGATTCAATTTTTGCTAAATCGTAAGTACCATCAGCACCTTTAGCGATTAATTTAGAGCCCATTCCAACACAAGTTACACCGGCTTTAAACCAACCTTCTAAGTTTTCTTTTGTTGGAGAAACCCCACCTGTTGGCATAATGCTTGTCCAAGGTTGAGGTCCACGAATAGCCTTTACAAAATCAGGACCGTAAATACCACCTGGGAATAATTTTACAACCTCACAACCGAGCTCTTCTGCTCTACAGATTTCGGTTAAAGAACCACATCCTGGAGACCAAGCCACTTTACGACGGTTACAAACAATAGCAATATCCTCTCTTAATACAGGCGTTACAATAAAGTTGGCGCCCAAAGCCATAAAGCGTGATGCTGAAGCCGCGTCCGTCACAGACCCAACCCCCATAATCATCCCTGGTAATTCTTTAAGAACCCATTTGTTTAATTCGCCAAAAACCTCGTGAGCGAAATCGCCACGTGCTGTAAATTCAAGTAAACGCGCCCCACCATCGTAAGTCGCTTTAATTACTTTTTTACTAATTTCAATATCATCGTTATAAAATAGAGGAACCATTCCGGTCTCTTTCATAACATTTGCAACTTCAATTCTTGTATAATTTGCCATAATTTATCGTGCTACACGGCCAGAAGCATCTCCGCCCATTAATTTTTCTACTTCAGAAACGGTTACCAAGTTAGCATCTCCTTTTATGGTATGCTTTAAACAAGATGCTGCAACAGCAAAATCTAACGCGTTTTGGTCATCTTCAGGATATTTTAATAATCCATAAATTAATCCACCCATAAATGAATCTCCACCACCTACACGGTCTACGATATCTGTAATTTGGTACTGACGTGTTTCATACATTTTAGAACCGTCATATAAAACACCTGCCCATGTATTATGAGATGCAGAGATCGATCCTCTTAGGGTTGTAATAACTTTCTTAGCTCTTGGGAATTTTTCCATCATTTGCTTACAAACTGATAAGAAGGCTTCCGCTTTTACATCATGACCATGTTTATGAACATCTAAGCCTTCTGGATGAATACCGAAATGCTTTTCTGCATCCTCTTCATTACCTAAAACCACATCACAGTACGATGTTAATTCCGTCATCACTTTTTCACGGTGAGCATCATCACAGTACGTCCAAAGTTTAGCTCTATAGTTTAAATCTGTTGAAATCGTTACGCCCATTTCACTAGCTACTTTTACGGCTTCTAAACAGGCATCTGCAGCACCTTGAGAAATAGCTGGTGTAATCCCTGTCCAGTGAAACCAAGCCACATCTTTAAACGCCGCTTTCCAATCTACCATTCCTGGTTCAATTTCAGAAATTGCAGAATGTGCTCTATCATAAACTACTTTAGATCCTCTACTTACAGCACCTGTTTCTAAGAAATAGATTCCTAAACGGTCACCTCCGTAAACAATTTTGTCTACGCCAACACCTCTTTTACGCATTTCCATCATAGCACATTCCCCAATATCATTTTTAGGTAAACGTGTAATAAAATCTACAGGAACTCCATAATTTGCTAAAGACACTGCAACGTTAGATTCTCCTCCTCCGTAAACAACATCAAAACTTGATGCTTGTGAAAATCTTAAAAATTGTTGAGGCGCTAATCTTAGCATGATCTCTCCAAAAGTGACTACTTTTTTCATTCTAAATATTCGTTTTATTAGTTATAAATTGTTGTTTTGCTTAAACGTTTAACCATCACTTTTAAAAATAAATCAAAACGTTAGGGTTTTGATTTATCTTGGTAAAAGCATTACTTTTGCTTAATCGTTTAAGCAAATATATAAAAACTCGGTGAATAAAAAAAGAACAACTATAAAAGACATTGCCAATGCGCTAAACATTTCACCTGCAGCAGTTTCAAAAGCGCTACACGATGATTCTAGGATTAGTGTAAAAACCAAAGCCGCTGTTAAGCGTGTGGCCAAAGAACTCAACTATCAACCCAATCATTTGGCCAGTGCCTTAAGACGTGGAAAAAGTAATCTGGTAGGCGTCGTTGTGCCCCGTACCAATAGCAACTTCTTTTCTTCCGTGGTTGAACAAATGGAAGCCGTATTAGATAAAGCCGGTTATAACATTATTATTACCCAATCTAACGAGTCGTTTAAAAAAGAATGTAAAAATATAGACACGCTGCTCTATACGCAGGTTGATGGAATTATTGCTTCTATGGCGAATGAAACGGTTGATCTTTCGTATTACGAAAAAATAAAATCGAACGGTATTCCTTTGATTTTATTTGACCGTGGTGAAAATGATTTGAATGTGGATTATGTGGGGATTAATGATTACGACAGCAGTCATGTTATTGTAGAACACCTCATTTCTAAAGGCTGTAAACGCATTGCTCATATTGGTGGGTACCGACGAACCCGTATTTTCAACAACCGAATTAAGGGGTATATTGATGCCATTACAAAGAATAACCTTCCTATTGATGATAGCCTTATTATTGAAAGTTCACTGACATTGGAAGACGGACGACGTGAAATGACCCATTTGCTTCAGCTAGAAAATAGACCCGATGCGGTTTATGTGGCTAGTGACTATGCCGCTTTAGGAGCGCTTCAAGTTTTAAACGAACAAGGGGTTAAGGTTCCTGAAGACATCCGCTTAATAGGATTTGGTAACGAACCTTTTACATCTTTAGTTACCCCATCGATTTCTAGTATAGAACAACACAGTAAAGACATTGGTCGTATTGCCGCGGAAACCTTTTTAAAACGGGTTGCGGAACCCAAATTAAAACAGACTTTAAATAAAATTATTTTAGATGCTGAACTGATTATAAGAGATTCTTCTCAATAAAAAAAGCGTTACTGTGAATCTACAGTAACGCTTTTTTTAAATATAAATTTTAGGTCGTCTTAGATACCTAATGCTTGACCACCACCAATTTGGATAGTTTCAGCAGTTACGAAAGACGCATCTTCACTTGCTAAGAATGATACAACACCAGCAACATCTTCTGGTTGTCCTAATCGTCCTAACATAATGTTATTTGCCCATGAAGCGAATACTTCTGGTTTCGTTGCTTTAATTTGCGCATGGAAAGGCGTATCAATAGTACCAGGAGATACTGCGTTAACTCTAATTCCGTATTCCGCTAAATCTTTAGCTAAAGCTCTAGTAATTGCGTGTACTCCTGCTTTAGACGTTCCGTAAATACCAGCACCTGGTCCACCAGCAGTCCAACCTGCGTTAGACGTATAGTTGATGATTGATGGGTGTGCCCCTTTTTTAAGGAATGGTATTGCTGCTCTTGACGCAAAAAATACAGAGTCTAAGTTTAAAGCCATTACAAATCTGTAGAAATCTGTAGTCATTTCTTCAAATCTAGAACGACCACCTAAACCACCGGCGTTGTTAACAAGGACATCAATTCTTCCGTACTTCTCACCAATTTTAGTAATATTAGAAGTTACTTCTTCTTCTTTAGTCACGTCAAATCCTACGTATTCAGCAGTAATCCCTTCACTTGTAAGTTCTTTTACTTTTTCTGCACCTGCTTCATCTTCAATACCGTTTAAAACTACAGTATAACCATCTTTTCCTAATCGTTTTGCTACTTCAAAACCGATACCACCTGTTGCACCCGTTACGATTGCTACTTTTCCTTTGTTTTTGCTCATTTTGTTATTATTCTTAAATTATACTTATTCTATTATTATGTTTATTCTTATTAATTTTTAGGTTTTACTGGGGCAATATTTGGACATAAAATCCATACACTAGCAAGTGTTATTACAGCTAATGCAGCACCAATAATAAAGGCTGGTGAATAATTTCCTCCACTGGTTAGCCAAGGCACTAAATAGGTTAAACCTGCCGCCGTTAATTTGGCTGCCATTCCAGAAAATCCAGCTAAGGTTCCTACCGTTTTACCACTGAATAAATCACTTGGTAAAGTTTGAACATTTCCAATAGCCGTTTGGAAACCAAATAAAATCACCGCCATAATTAGTACCGCTTGTGTTGGTCCTCCTGGGTTAGACATTGCAATTAATGCCGGAAGCATTAAAACACAACCTAAAGTGATCACCATTTTACGGGTTTTATCTACATTCCATCCTGCTTTTAATCGGTTTTGTGCTAATAAACCACCAAACCAAGCGCCAAACATTGCTCCTACGTAAGGAACCCATCCGTAAAGTCCGATACTCTTAACATCCATACCATACACTTCATGTAAGTAAATAGGAATCCAGAATACAAACAACCACCAAATTGGATCAATAGCAGCGGAGGCTAAAATAACACCCCAACTTTGTTTGTGCTTTAAGAGTTTTCCGGTATCCGGGTTGTACTCTTGATCAGGTTCACCGTCACCATCAAAATCTTCATTTCTTTGTCCGGTTAAGATATATTCTCTTTCTTCATCTGTAATCCAAGGGTGCTCCTTTGGTGGTGCTTTTACTAAAATTAACCAAGGCACTAACCAAAGTAAACCGGTAAGACCAATGATGATGAAAATTGCTTTCCAATCGAAATAAATGGTTAAAAAGGCAATTAACGGAATGGATATAATCCCTCCTATGGCAGCTCCAGAATTAAAAATTCCTTGCGCTAAAGCCCTTTGTTTTGTTGGAAACCACTCGGCGTTACCTTTGGTGGCTCCAGGCCAGTTTCCGGCTTCAGCGATCCCTAAAATAGCGCGGAAGATCCCGAAACTTAAGATTCCTTGTGCTAAAGCATGTAAAGCGGTTGCTACAGACCACACTCCGATAGAAAGGGTGAACCCAATACGTGTTCCGACCCAGTCAAATATTTTTCCGAAGATCGCCTGACCAAAAGCGTATGAAAACACAAAAATTATGGAAATAAGGGCATAGATGGATTTATGCTCATCTGGTGTATGACCGGGATAAATTTCATCGGCAATTTGTGGCCAAAGTACACTTAACGACTGTCTGTCTATGTAGTTAATGATTGTGGCTAGAGCAATCAACGTGACTACCCACCAGCGTAAGCCTTTAATCTTTTTACTTATTTGCATAATTTCTTTTTATATTAAATATTATAACAGTATTGATACAATTCACTAAAGTGATCTTTCATTTTTTGTTTTGCTAATTGCGGGTTTTGTTGCTTAATGGCATCATAAATAGCTTGGTGCTCTTCAATACCAATTAAGGCTCTGCTCTTACCACAAACATGATAGGTTTCAAAATTTGTAATAATCTCAGGCGTAATCATTAACATAAAGTTATTGATAGTTGCATTACCGCTCGCTTTTGCAATGGCCAAATGAAATAAAAGGTCTTCTTCTACGGCATTTTCTCCGTTAGTGACTTTTTCTGAATAGGCTGTTAAAGCCGACATCATATTGTCTAAATCCTCTTTAGTTCTTCTTATCGCTGCTAATCTTACAGTTTTTAATTCTAATAAAATTCGAGTTTCGACTAAGGCTTTAAAATCTTGGTCTTCCAATCTTAAAATATCCTCAATCATACCATTCATGGCTGTCACCCCGATATTAGCTACAAAGGTTCCACTCTGCGGCTTAGAAATTAATAGTCCGTACAACTCCATTTTCTGAATAGCATCTCTGACAACGCCTCTAGACACTTTAAACTTCTCGGACAGCATGCGCTCTGATGGCAATTTATCTCCTGGTTCTAGGTTTTTCACATTGATTAGTTCTCCTATACTAGAGATAATCTCATTTATTCCTTTTGTATTTTCCGATTTTGCTGTCGTATCCACTTTCATATGATGTGTTGTAATAACGGTTAAGTTTTCTGCCCAAAAATAAGACAGTTATTCTTATTACTATTAATTCATAATTGTTTTGAATGGTTAATTTTTAAGCTTGCTATTAAAAGTTAATTTTTACTCTAAGGCTATAATTTCAAAAGAATCTATATAAGCCTCATCATCTGCATTAAAGAAGAAGATAGCTAAAGCGGTATTGGCTCCAGAATTGAAGACTAAAGACCCACTCACTAAGGCTCCTGCCCCTGCTACATCTTCTGTAAAGGTGATCATTCCCATTGCATTATCATCAAACTGACTTAAATCGTCCATTGGTTGCACCATGGCAACATTTAAACTTCCGTTTGCCGCTTCAATTTGATCTCTAAAAGCATATTTAAAGTTTAATTGATAGGTTTTATTTGGTGTAAATTCTCCGATTAATTGATATCCAATACGGTCTCCTGAAGTTGGTAATTTTGCCCCATAAGAACCTTCATGATATCCGTTTGAAGAGGTAATTTGAATAACTCCTCCTAAGTCTGAATTTCGCCATGGATCTCTACTATCATTACCATTATCGAAACTAGCTTCTAAGATTACTGGAATTGATGTTGGTGGAATTTCTGGTTCTACGACCACAACCTCTTCAGAATATGTGCTAGACACTCCTAAATCATCTGTAGCGGTTAAGGTTACAGTATAAGTCCCTTCATCAGGGTAAGTATTCATACCATCTAAGCTTGTAGCGGTGTTTCCATCACCATAGTCCCAAAAATAACTCGTAGCACTTACAGACTCATTAGCAAAGGTGAAACTTAGAAAATCATCACCTTCAGACACGGTAAATAACGCGGTAGGTGGTGTTTTATCGTCTTGAGAATTGGCATCTGGCAAATCGAAAGCCAGAGCATCAATTGAAGGATCACAAGCTGTAGCCATTGCACAAGTTACAACAAGTAACGCTGCCATGAGCTTTTGTGATACATAGGTTCTTATGTTATATCTATTTTTCATTGTTTAATGTTTTTAGTTCCTACTAATTAGTATCCTGGATTTTGCGTCATTAAGCCGTCACTTAAATTCACTTCATTTTGCGGCATTGGTAATACCAAATCTGAAGAGGTAAAACCAAATCCGTTAAGATCTGAATATGCTGATAATACCGATTGTGCTTTTCCTAATCGGATTAAATCGAATAATCTATGGTTTTCAAAAGCCAACTCTACACGACGTTCTAATAATAAATCATCTACGGTAATTTCCGTTACAGGATCTGTTAAACCTGCTCTATCTCTTACTTGTTGAAAAGAAGCTAAGGCCGCCGTAGCACTAGTTTGGTCTGATCCGGCCATGATAGCTTCAACATGGAGTAATAAAATATCCGCATAACGAAGCACGATCCAGTCGTTTCCGGCTAACTCTGGGTTGGTATCAAACTGGTGTGGGTTTGTGGTCCCACCATCTTCGCCATTAGGAAAATATTTAGCACACTGATAACGTACTGAAGTAAGGTGTAAAGGATCTTGTCTGTAAGAATATTGCGTTCTTTCGCCTCCAAATTCATTAAGATCATCAACTAAATCATAGGTGGCGTAGTTTAATCCGCTAGATACACCAACTTGGTTCATCCATTGTGCAGAAAAGGTTTGGCTGTCATTTACAGGTTCAAAACCAATAGCAAAGATAATTTCAGAATTTAACTCGTCATAAAACACATCGTAGTAATCTACCAAGCTAAAGTTTCCGCTGTTAATAATCTCTTCACACAATAACTGTGCATTTACATAATCTGGCTCTTCTAAAGACAAGTACACTTTTGCCAATAGTCCTTGAGCTGCGGCTTTAGAAGCTCTTGTTTTATAGGTATTATCTAAACCTGCTACGGCCGTTTGTAAATCGGTCACAATTAAATCGTACACTAAGTTTTTATCAACTCTTATAAATTGTGTATCTGTTTCAGAAGGACTTAAAACATGGTCTACTAAAGGAATATCACCAAATAATCTTACCAAATTAAAATAAGCATAAGCTCTAATGAACTTAGCTTCCGCTTCAATTGCAGAAGTATCGCCATCGACGTTAGATAAGTTTTCTAAAACCACATTGGCTCTAAAAATCACTTGGTAGAAACTTGAATAATAATTGGCTACAATACCGTTTGTTGGAAGTACATTAAAGGCTTCAAATTGTCCTGAATCTGAGAAATCGTCTGGATCGGCAATTTTAGTCGCTGTATTTCCACTACGCATTTCAGTAATGTAAAATTCATACTGCACTCCATGATTAGCATCCTTATCGTAATTTCCTTCCCCTTGAATAGCATCATAAGCTCCTACAAGCGCTGTTTCTAACTCATCTAAAGTAGAATAATAATTTTCTGATGTGATTGCTGAACTTGGTTCTGGCTCAAGAAAATCGCTGCAAGACGTCGCTAAAACACCTACGACTACGACAGCTATATATTTTATAAATTTCATAATATGTTGTATTAAGTAATTATTTGTTTATTAAAAGTCTACGTCTAATCCTAAAGAAATTGTTCTGTAAATTGGAGAACCTCCTCTTTGGTATCCGTATTGCGTAGGACTTGTTTTATCTAAGGCTTCTGGGTTCCATCCTGTATAGCCATCTGCTGTTCTATACAATAAGTTTTGTCCTGAAGCGTACACTCTTAACTTAGAGAACCCTAATTTTTCTAGTAATTCTGTTGGAAAGCTATACCCAATATTTACGTTTCTTAAGGCGATGTAAGACGCATCTTGAATCATACTATTGGTTAAGTATTTGTCCACTAAGAATTCCGTTTCGTACCCGGCTTCTGCGGCAGCATCGTTTAAGGTTCTGTTGTTGTTATGGCTAAATAAATAGTGATCACCAATATTTCTTACCTCAGCGCCGTGAGATCCTTGGAACATAAAAGAGAAGTCTAAATTACCAATGGTAAAATCGTTAGATAAACTCCAAATTAATTCTGGGTAAGGATTACCTAAAATGGTTTTATCATCATCATCTAAAACACCATCACCATTTAAATCTTTTACTTTTACCCATCCAAACTCTGCACCTACATGTCTGTAAGGACGATCTCTATACTCAATAGGCACTTCAGATTCTACAACATAACCGTAGAATGATGAAATAGGCTGTCCTTCTTGGTTAATCCATTCTGCTGGACGACTTGGATCTATACTTGTAATTTGTCCGTTAGAATCGGCAAAATTAACTAAGGTATTCTCGTTGGTGGTTGCAATCAATGTAGACTGCCATGTAAAGTTTCTTTTGTTAATGTTTCTTGTTCTTAATTCGAACTCAAAACCCTGATTTTTAACCTCTCCTAAGTTAACTAAGGCGGTATTAAAACCAGTTGTAGAAGATACTGGGTTGTTCAATAATAATTGATCACTTGTTCTTTGGTACCAATCTACAGATCCTGTAATTTTATTATTTAAAAATCCGAAATCGATCCCTGGGTTGATTTCAATTAAACGCTCCCATTTTAACTCTGGGTTTGCAATGTTTAAAGGCGAATATCCTGTAGATAAAGAGCCATCTACAACGTAAGACGTTAAGTCTAATAATGATAAGTGCGGATAATAATCTTGTAATACATTATCTGAACTTAATACCGAAGAGCTTCCTTGCGCATCTGGATTAACACTTCCTGTATTTAAACGGTCATTACCGGTAACCCCATAACTTGCTCTTAATTTAAGAGTAGAAATAATATTACTGTCTTTTAAGAAATTCTCTTTGGCGATATTCCAACCTGCAGAAGCTGCAACGAAATTACCGTATTTATAATCGCTACCAAAAATTGAACTTCCATCACGACGCATACTTAAAGACATTAAGTATTTATCATCATAAGCATAAGTAAATCTAGAGATGTAAGAGATTCCTCGTTTTTGCCATTCCATCCCGAAAGTTTCAGAAGCGACAATATTGGTGGCTCCAGAGATCTGTTGCACGATGTCATTTTCATACCCGATACCTTTTATGGTAGAGAAGAAATAATCTCTTGTTTCTATAGAGTTACCAAGGGTAATCCCTAACTCATGTTTTCCGAAGCTTGTATTATAGTTTATGAAGTTATCAAAAATGTAATACTGTTCTTTTTGGTTGGTCTCTACCATGTAAGCATCACTTGTTTGCTCTCTAGCTAGAGTCCCTAAGTAATCGGTACGCTTTGTATCTTGAATAGATCCTGATAAGGTTGTGGTAAAGCTTAAACCATCAATAATTTTATACTTTGCGTTAACGCTACCAAACATTTTAAATTTCTTATCCATTCGGTTACGTTCTGTAACTCTTGCATATGGATTTTGGTTGGTACTATTCCCAATGTTCTGAAGTACATCGTTAATTTCACCATCACCATCTAAATCAAAAATCGTAAAGTGATTTTGTCTTACGTAATCTCCAACTTCAAGACCAGAAAAATCATTAAGATCTACGTGTTGTAAGGTTTCTTCTGTATGATAGATTGGCAACCAAGGTTGGTGTCTTGCCACGTTATGTACCGACTCAGAAAAACGCTTACGTTCCGTATAAGAAGGTGATAAGTTAACCCCTATAGACACTTTATCACTAATTTTATTATCCACTTTTAATCGTGCACCATACTTAGAGTAGTTGTCTAGAAGTAACACCCCTTCATCATCAGAATAGTTTAAACTTGCACTATATTTAGTATCCTTATTTCCACCTCTAAATGATAAGGCGTGGCTTGAAATGGTTCCACCATCAAAGAATACATCTTGCCAAGAGCGGTCTGTACCAGTTTGTAATTGGGCTTGTGTAAAAACAGAAATCTCTCCGTTTCTTTCCATTTGCATATCGGCCCATTCTTGAGTTGTTGTTCCGTAAGCTTCACTTTTTCTAGCTTCCTTAAATCCGGTATACGTACTGTAAGTCACTCTCGTTTTTCCTTCTATACCCGATTTCATGGTAATCATAATGATACCATTAGATCCTTTAGAACCATAAATTGCGGCAGATGCAGCATCCTTAAGAATTTCAAAAGACTCTACATCATTCATATTTAAAGAGCCTAAGAAATCGGAATCTACAATCACACCATCAACAACAATTAAAGGTGTTGAATCACCCGCCATAGATCCTACACCACGAATGGTAATGGTTGGCGCAGCACCAGCTTCTCCGTCAGTAGCTTGTATATTCACCCCTGAAACCTGCCCTACTAAGGCATCATCTACACGCGATACCGCTATCTGACCTAAATCGTCATTAACAACTTTAGATATGGATCCTGTAGTATGACTTTTCTTTTGGGTTCCGTAACCAATCACAACAATTTCCTCTAAAGCACTAGCATCTTCCACTAATGACACATCGATCGTTGTTTGCTCTTTAACGGTTATTAATTGGGTCGCAAAACCAAGGTAAGAGAATTGAAGGATATCTCCTTTTTGGGCATTAAGTTGATAATATCCATCAAAATCTGTAGTGGTCCCTTTAGTTGTTCCTACGACAACAATGTTTACACCAGGAACTGGCATACCATCGGTAGTAGAAATAACCTGACCCTTAATAGACATTGCTTCTTGTGCGTTTAGCGAAAAGCACATTAAAACAAAAATAATCAAGGTTGATTTAATTTTTAATTTCATAATGAATTGTTGCTTAATTTAGAGTTATTTAGTTCAAGTGGCCATCTGGTATTGAACCTCTTTTTTACTAGATGTTGCTCTTAGAATTAGTTCTAATTCTATAAAAACAAGCACAAAAAAAATTGGTTAACCAGATTGGTTAACCAAATATATATAAAATATTGTTAAATACAACGTTTTCGTAAAAGAAACTCTGTTAAAATTTTACTTCTAACAGAGTTATACCTTTATTCCATAAAGTCCTCACGGATTGGACTAAAGACATCAATTAAGATTCCTGCCTTAGTACATTTAGCTCCATGAAGTACGTGAGGTGGGATATAAACTGAATCCCCATCTTTAACAGTTTTTGTTACACCACCAATGGTAAATTCCCATTCCCCATCAATAGCATAGGTTGCTTGAGAATGATGATGTTCGTGCTCATATCCAATAGCACCTTCTTCAAAATGTACCTTTACGAGCATGATTTTATCATCATAACCCATAATCTTTCTCTTTATACCGCCTCCTAAGACTTCCCATTCTTGGTTTTCGTCTAATAAGAACTCTTTACTTGATCCAAATGATTTCATAATTGTGTAATTTTTATTTGTGTGATTTTAATTTATTGGAAATAATAAGCACCCGTCCATTGGTAGTTATTAGCTCCGATTTTTAAGTTGTGTTCGGTTTCTTTATTGGGATCTAAATTAGATAAAATTAATAATTTAGAAGCACCAGAAGTCATTTTTAAGACGATTGCCGTATAGGCTTCTTCATCTAAAACAACAGTCACAGATTCAAATTGACTATAGGCATTATCTGCAGTTTCACTCACCGCATTGTAAGCCCCATGTGGTTCTATAACCGATGCAAATACGGCTGATGCGGTATTCTCTTTTCTTAAGATCATTGCCGGATCGCGACGTAAATTAAACTCCGGATCATTGGCGCCTGTGCGCGCTAAAAGCACTTTATCTTTAGCCTGGGTTGCCGAGGTAATACTATAAAAAATTTGATTATTTAACCATGTAAATTGAATGTGATCTGCATTGGCCGTACTTTCTGCTTCTTTCCACAGGTGTTGATAACCGTTTTTAGTTCCTAACGGCTCTAAAGCTTTTAGCGCTTCAGTTTTAAAACTTGTAGAAACAATTTGCCCGAAATAATAATACGGTAAATCGTATTGATGTGCCGTATTTGAAAGCACTTTAAATACATCAATAATATAAGGTTTCGCTAAGGTAGAATCCTTCACCATAACCATAGTTCTATGAAAACTTGTATTTGGGTAGGCATTGTGTTCTTTTGCCCCCATAATTTGAATTTGTGGATTAGACGCATCAAAAACATAACGGTCTGAATGGTGACGACTTCCGGTAACAAAATCGTAATCAAAATGCGATGTTTCATCTTGAATTACCGTATTATGAGCAATGGTATGCTTGGCAAAGGTTTTATTTTCTTTTAAATACCCACCACCATTTTTCTGTTCGATATTTACAAAACGAGATAATCCGTAATCTTGAAGCACCTCTTCTCCATCTTCGTATAATGAAAAGGATAACTTATCGTAGTGACCATGGCTTAAACCTTGCCCGGTATACTTCATCACTAAAGTCATTGCCGCATCATCATCCTGGTGTCTTAAGATACCAACAGCGCCTTCATCGCCATTACGCCCATCTGTAAGTTCCATAGATTTTTTAATAAAAGGCTCTTCTTTACCTTCTTTTAATCCGATAGCCACCGCCAATCCGGCAGCATCTAACTGCACCTTATTTTGTGCCTTAGCAACCGATAATAATTCTGGTTTTTGAGAACCGTAGTAATAAGCGATATCTACAGCCGAAACTAAAGAGGCTGTGTAATACGACATCCCTTTCTGTCCATCGTTTAGCGGGAAAAATTCACCATCAGCATCGGTTAAATTAAGTAAGGCGTCCACGGCTTTTAATAAAACCCCTTCCTTATATTCAAAAATCTTTAACTCTGGTTTTTTATTGTGAAGCGCTTCCGCAAAAATCATAAACGGATACATGGCGTAACGTTGGTAATACGGCCCTTCTGTGTAAAATCCGTCCGGAGAAAACGGACTGTCTAAATTGGCAAAAAATCCCGCCTTACCATCTTTATCTTTAATAACTCCACCATCGTCATCTAACTCGTTAGGGTCTATATTATCGTCTTCTAAACCGTATAAAGCTCTGTCTAATAATTCATCATCATCCATGACTAAGCCAATCATCCCAACAGCCACATTTCCCCATGTACTATGGTTGTGCACACGGTTAAAAAACTTAGGCGTTTCTACCGATAGGAAATCGGCATAAGGTCTAAACAAAGTACGGTTTAAATGATCGGTTTGTTCTTTTGGAAGCCAATCGTAAATACAATCGTAAGCCTGACTGGTATAAACTAACCAATTAGAATCGTTAAGACACTGCCAGAAAAACTTACCTCTAGAGTACGAACGCTCTTGTGGGTGACGCCCTAAGGTTGGGAAAAGTGCCGCGTATTCTAACAGCATATCTCTAATATAAATAGCATATTTTTCATCGCCTAGCAATTGAAAAAGCACGCCTGCTTTTTGCATATGGTCGTAATTGGCTTTATGTTGGGTATGGGTATATCCCCCAGCCATATCTTTTGGAATAGGAACATCGATACCTTCTGCGATGGCCAAATCGACTTCTTCCTGAACTTTAGCCAGTGTTGCATCGAAAACCGGAATACTTCCGAGGTGCGCCTTAATCTCAGCCACACTTTCTTGGGTTAAAATTAAATTAGGATGCGATTTTGAGGTTTCAGATTCTGACACCTCTGTCGTTTTTTCTTCTTCTTTACAAGACATAAAAATCAGTAATAAAAGCGGTATGAGTTTAGAGATTGTTTTCATTATTTAACTTAGAGTTTATTTAGTTTAGAGCAGTTTATTAGTTCATGTTGTTGGTCTCTACATTGTACGTTTGGGTTTTAGAGGTTCCTAATTGCGTTATAGTTACCGTCATCTCCTTATCGTGTAACGGCATCATTTTAAGTTCGTTTTTATCGTTTAGCCACACATCAGAGTGCCTGTTAAACGTTATTGTGGTATCTCCGCGTTGCAGTTGTTTTATGTTGAAAAAAATAGATTGTGAATTTTTAGATAAAGAAAGTGGTTGCGCTCCTGTCATTTTCCATTTTGAAGCATTGAGTTGCCAACCTTGAAACTCTTGTATTGTTGCTGTTTCATCTATACGAGCATCATACGTTTTAAACGGAAATACAACCGTAATAAACTGGAAATTATTTTGCTGCGTTTTTGCAGCAATGGCCCACGTTTTTCCACGCGCACCATCGGTACTTACCGTATCAATCGGATGCAGTTGGTAGATATCTAATCCCGATCCATTTTCAAAACTAGACCGCAGTAAATTAGGACGCTCTTCTAAACTATAATGCCCTTGCCAAATTTGTTTGTATGTATGCGCTTCTTCAGATTTAAAATTATCTTTTACAATCCAAAAGGCATTTTCAACATTTAAAACTTGTCGGCTATAATCTACTCCGATAGCTTCAAAACCATTATGACGGCCTACAAACAGTTCCAATTCTGGTCCGGTTTTAAAAACCGTTACTTCCGGTTGTGGTAAACTTTTAAATTTTCCGAAGCCACTTCCACCTTTATTAGAGGTATACGCTTTCCCCTGTAATTCGTCATCGACTAAGGCTACATTTTTTGTCAGAGAGTTTTTAAACAGTTCTAAATCGTCTAAACTGTACCGTACCTGATAATTCGGTAGCACAACCTGTCCGTTAGCCATAGCTTGGATTCCCAACATATCACCATGTTGGTGATCGGGTTTCTTTTCATCTAAACCTGCTGAAATAACAAGCATGTGGTCCTGAGACTCCCAACCTTCTCGCATTACATAGTAACCCGTATCTGGAAACGCTAAAGAGGCGTAGGTTGGCGTTTTTTTCTGAATATTTTCTAACTTAAGAAGTTGTGAGGCACTAACATTCCAATAAAACTTTGGACTGAGATCTGAGGTTGAAAAATAACCCATTTCAGGGGCTTCAAATAAGAGGTAACCTAAAGTCATAGCGCCAGAAATATCATTCTTTTCTGCCCATGGTGTATCAGTATCATCAGATAACACGGGTGCTGATTGATCTGGAAAAGCGATTTTAGCCAAGGTTAAAAACATGGATTTCAATTTATTTTCCCAAGTGGCCTCAATGTTTAACTTATTTTTTTTAGCCAACTGATAGACATAGAAATAATTACCGATATCACTGATATGGTAATGAATAGTGCGTTCAAACTGAAACCCATCTACATTAATCTCTTTCTCTAGGTGTTCCCCTAAAAGGCTCATAGCATGCTGATACCATTGGTCTGCGTCCTTAAAATCTTTAAGTAAAATAGCCACCATAGCTAAAGCCGATAGCCCGCGGGTTTGGTGATTTCCTGATTTAAAGGTTTTATTATGCTCATACAAATGCTGAGCATGCTGTAATAATGTTGCTATGGTTTGTAATTGCGCTTCGTCGGAATATGCTTTTTCACCTAAAAACAGGTTGTGCAAATGCAACCAATTTAATATTCTATAACCCGATCGGAAGGCCTCATAGACCCCGTTTCCATCCTCAAGTTTTTCATAATCGCCATTAGCAAAGGCCGTATTTAAAGACGCGAGTTGGGTTGTAAAATACGCTATAGAAGAAGGCTCTTTTGCATTATAAAAATACGAATACCCAATATCAACCATTTTATGCTGTCTTGCCAAATGACGTAAGGCATAAGCATTAACAGCTTCGCCATTTAAGCCCTTGTATGGTAATTTCCATTGCGCCTGAGCCGGAAATATACTTCGGTGTGTTGCTGCCCGAGCAGCATGATGTGCTTCTAATGTTGGATAGCGTTTTTGATAATCCTGAAACCGTTGGTCTACCGTTTCCCAATTAAAAAAATAACGTGTTTTAAAGGCCCTTCTAAAATACAACGCGAGTTGCGCTACTGTTACCTCATCATTGTGTTCCATAGCCTCTTTTGCCTCATCCGTAATGTAATGGCTTAACTCATTTACCGTTAAGACACGACCCGACGGGATACCTTGAGCTCCTAGAGGAGCACAACATATAAGACCAAGTAAAAAGGCTATAAAGTGGTTCATGTAATTAATAGACTAACTTCAATTTTAAATTCTGAACCACTTCAATTTTACCAGAGTTTTGCACAATATTATTTTCTGGCTTTTGGCCCTTTTCTCCCCAAAGTATGGCGGTAAATTTTACCGGATTGTTTTTAAACGTATTGTCTGCAAATTCTACATTAACAATACCTCTTGTTTTAATTAATATATTTTCGTCATCATCCTGCCCCGATTGCGTCACTGTATTTCCTTTAAACACAAGGTTTCCTCCAATTGTAGACTCGTCATAGCCTCCACGATAATAATTTAGCACATTGGCTTTAACATTTGTAAAGCTATTGTTCTCTACATAGACAAATTCACTATTATAATCGCCTTTATCATTGGTTTCCTTATGAAGTTGAATCCCTCTTGCACAATCTTTAATAATTGAATTTTTTACAGAAATTGTATCGGCAAAAGACCCTTTAGACACTTCTAAAACCTCACTAAAATTACTAATCTCAGTATTGTTTAGCCAAAGCCCATAAGCGCTTCTCATGTTTTTATCTAAGGTTTTAAACGCCGCTTGCGTATGATCTCCTTTGAGACTCACATCTTCCATATGCAATACGCCATTAGGATTTAAAGTAAAGGCCGATGCTTTAGATGTAAATTGTAATTGAGCTTTATTTGCTTTGTCTGCAGACGTAACCGTAATATTTTTAGTTACCGGCAGTGCTTCTGTAATGTCGTACACCCCAGGATTAAGACGAATGGTATCTCCAGCATTGGCAGCAGCAAAAGCTTGACTTAATTCTGCTGCATTACTAACCGCAATCGTTTTCGTAACGGCTTCAATTTTTTCGCCATTATACCACGTTGTTCCATAATTAGACGTATCGTATAATTCTTTATGGTTTGTAGCATTAATAATCGCTCCTACAGTATTGTTTTCTGGAGTTCTTTCGGTTCCAAAAATATCGGTCTTTATGGTTTCAAAATCAAACCCTTTGTAGATGTCACTTGAGTTTACTTTCGCCACTTTTAAAGCCTCTGTAATTTTTTCAACTTGCATGCTGCTAGTGATAAGTCCTTCAGGTTGAACTTTACTTTTATTAGCACTATTGCTATAATTGTTCTTAAATAAAACTCCATCAACCTCATCGTAATTTTCAATAGGAAAATCGAAAGGCGTTTCATTATATAACACATTATTAGCCACTATGGTTCTTGTTGGTCTTGCTGAACGAATTTCTGATTTAGGAAGCACCTCACTCTGACTTACGTTAGACCCCACACTAAAGTGAAACGGTGTTTTACAGTCTACAAAAGAATTGTAAGCAATAACAGCATCCGTAACTTGATTATAACGGTTTTGTGGTGATTTTGGAATACCGTTCATAACCGCTAAAGGCGCTCTAAACGTTTCACCTTTCAACTTATAGAAGTAGTTATTGGTAATCCAATGCCCGGTGTTTATCACTCGAATACCACCGATAAATTTAGAATTATCATTTCCTATAAAAATATTTCCATCTATAGTGGCGTAGTTTCCATGTCTAAGCACAAGAGAGCCTTCACTCTCAAAAAATACATTATTCTTAAAGACGTTATAGTTAGACTTGCTAGAGATAATCTCTACCTCTCCATTACAACGCTCAAACAAATTATTTTCAACATTGGTATGTGATGGCGTCATCGAAGTTCCGCTATCTCCAATTTGCATGGTTTCTCCATGTGGCCCTCCTTTTCTAGGACGTGGCCCAAAATGGTTATTAACAATTTGGTGAAAGTTTCTAATGTGTTCATTACCCTTTAACATGACCATAACGGTTGGACCGTAATTGGATTTTCCGGTAATGTAATTATGGCTGACTTCATTATGTCTTCCCCATAATTCTATCCAATGGTCTTTAACATCGCGATCGGGCTGCGTAAAATTTTCAATAACACAATTAGTCACTTTTGAATGATTTGCTACCGCATCATCACTCACTTTAAAACGAATAACCTGACGAGACGGTGTATAACCGTTTCTAAAGTGTAAACCTTCAACCACAAGATAATCGCCACCAAGTTGTAAATTAGAAGCGCCTTCTATAAACACTTCCCCTGGCGTTTCTGCCTTTAAGGTAATAGGCTTTCCTTCTTCACCTTGTGCTTTAAATTTTATTTGAATATCCTTATAAACGCCGTTTTTTAAAATTAACTCATCACCCGGTTGCGCTTTTTCAATAGCTTCCTTTAAGGTTTGTGCATCTGCAATGGTTGTCTTTTCAACAACGACAGCAGACTCTT
Source organism: Winogradskyella rapida (assembly GCF_042675845.1). Lineage (NCBI taxonomy): Bacteria > Pseudomonadati > Bacteroidota > Flavobacteriia > Flavobacteriales > Flavobacteriaceae > Winogradskyella > Winogradskyella rapida. Next base: position 1,267,487 of record NZ_JBHTKM010000063.1, read on the forward strand.
CACAAGCGAAGGTTAGTAAAAACAGACTGAAAATTAATAGATAGTTCTTCATATTGTTTATCATTAGTGGGTAACATTTAGTTCGTAATATTTTACTTTGGAAAAAGCATTATCTGCGGTAGAGCTCAGATAATTTCCAGCTTTGAAATAATTCTCGTAAGGCCATTTTTCTAGGCTTACATCTTCATAAACTACAGGCGTATTCGTATTAAGTTGCACTTCTAATCGTGCCTCTGACGCTATGATCTTAAAATCGAAAGGCTCAAAACCAACATACCCCATATTGATTTTTTCATCAGTCCAAGTGGCACTTGAGGTTTCTAAGAGAGCATCTCCAGAGGTATTTTCATCAATTAAAGATTTTTTATAACACCACAAATCGCCATCAATCCAGGTTATTTTAATTAAAGGTGGCCCGTTATTAGAACTAAATCCATGTGTCTCCATATCTTCTATAGAAATAATACCATGAATTTGCATAACGATGGTACGGTGATAAGTTCGACTCGTTTCCTGATCTTCTGAAATATCAACCACTTTTAAGCGCCCTTCTAGGATTCCGCCTTCTTGTAGTGACCAATTTTCTCTAGAGGTCGATGGATTTATTAACTCTCTTAATTCGGTTCTAGAATAAGAACTGTTAGTGGTAGAAACCCCTGGTAAGGTGTAGAATTCTATGGCCTGATCATCAACATCGTCATACATAAAAGGTTGAATAGCGGCGTTGGTTCTGTATAAACCATCAACGAGTGCGGAAGGTTGGTACTCATCTGGACTCCCGTTATTATCGGCATCTACGGGTAAGGTCAGTTTCCAATTTGAAAAATTTATATCGGCAAAGTTTTCATCTGTAATATCATCGTCCTCATCGTCGCTTGGGTCCACCACTGTTGTGGGTGCAGAATCTTCTGCATCACCCTCATCACTTGTGCAATTGTACGCAAGGATAGCGAGGAAAAAGAGCGCGTATACAAATTTGAACTTCATGTTATCATGGATATAAAAAGAAATTGGTTAACCAGATTGGTTAACCAAAAATATAATAATTTTTCAATTAAAAAAAGTTATTAGGGTAATTCTGTATACAATATAGTTAATTTTACAAATAAACACAAGCCTTACCCGCGTTAAACAGCCCGTAAACGCTATGATGACGGTAAAACTCTACGGTCCTTTTTACAAACGTTAAAATGTTCGTTTTCTGTAAATCTAAAATTCTTGAGATGCTAATGAACGACATCAGACGGCTAATCTTATTTGGGGGCCCGTTTTATCAAGTGCATTACACTTTTATACCGGCACAATATGATACACTTCATTAAGTAAAAACAAGCCAACAAAAAATAACAAGGTATAGATAACTTGTACCATTTTAATATTAAATAACACCAACCACTTTAGCGTACGCTTCGGAAACATAAACAGGGCTAAACCAAGAAACAACGCTAACCAACCAATTAAGGTGACAATAAGCTTGTAGTTAGGCTCCCAAATGTTGTGAAATAAGGTGTTTAATAACCCAATAATAATGGCTATAAATGAAAATAAGATGAGGAATTTTTCATCTTTAAGATCATTAAAAATCTGTTTTATGCGCTTCGGATTTAAACTCAATATCAAGAAGAAAATGATAAGATACCATCCCCAAAACTTTGCTAAAAAAATTGACGTATCCATAAGGCAAGGGTTTTATTCATGAAGTACCAGGAACGGAATATCCGTGTGGTAACTGATTTTTTCTACTTTAGAATGAAATAAGATGCTTTGAAAATAATTTAAATTTTTTGCCACCATAACCATCATATCAATAGCCTTAGTTTCTACAAAGGATTGAATGGCATCTTCTACATTTCTATTCTCAATATAATCAAAACTAGGATTATAGGCATCAAAATAGGTCTTAAAAATATCAATATTATTTAATTGTTCTACGCTTAATTCTATATCCTTTTTATGAACATGCACCATACGTAAATTGGCATTGGATGCTTTTAAAATTTCAGATAGTGGCTCTAGGGTTGGCAAATTATAAGACATATTAAAATCTGAAGGAAAGGCAATTTCTTTAAGCGGCTTGTAGGTGGCAGCCTCTGGAACCACTAAGGTGGTACACTTAACTTTTGTTATAACATCACCGGTATTACTCCCTACTATATATTGCTTAAGACCAGACGCTCCTTTGGTCCCCATTACCAACACATCTATTTTCTGCTCTAAAACCTGTTTTCTAATAGATTCTAAAAAGAAACCATATTCGGTTAGGGTAAAAAAGTGATGATTCTCGTTAATTTTTCCTTCGTCATTAAGTGTACTTAACACATTTGCTAAGCGTTGCTTAGAGGGTTTAACATACAACTCTTCAATTTGACTAGCCGTCGGTGTGGTACTACTATCCCCAGCCATAAAGCTATCCATAAGACAGACATTTAGGAGGTAAAAATTACATTTTACGGCTTTGTAAAAATCTATCGCATACGAAATGGCGTTTAAAGAATTTTCGGAAAAATCTGTAGGTAATAAAATATTCATCGCGTAACTTTTATTAGTCACCACAAATCTAGACCTCTGCGTGGTCTTAAAATATGATATTCGTCACTAATAAAAATTACGCCACTATAATTACTGGATATCTTGTAACTTTTGAAGGTCTAAAACTTTAACCGTACGGCCTTCCATTTCAATGATTCCTAATTTTTTAAAATCGGACATCGTTCTAATTAAGGTTTCCGTAGCAATCCCTGCCACACTAGCTAAATCACTTCTAGAAATTCTAATAGGATCTTCTGGTCTAGCATTTATTTTTTCAGCAAACCTAAGAATGGTCGCCGCTGTTTTACGTTTTACAGAACTATAAGCCATCTGTAACAATTGATCTTTAACACCTGTAATGTTTTCGGAAAGCAACTGAATAATTTCTAAAGTGATTTTATGATTTTTATCTAAAACCTCTTTTAATTCTGATTTAGACACCCCAACCATTTCTACATCTTTCATCGCTGTAGCACTCTCTTTATAAGGAATATTTTGGGTAAATGAGGTATAACCAAAAATATCATCTTCCTTATGAAGTGCGGTGGTCAGTTCTTTTCCATTTTCGTCATATTTAAAACACTTTACAACGCCTTGTAGAATGAGATAAACATAATTAGAGTTCTGCCCTTCTTGATAAATAGTTTCATTTTTTCTGAACTTAAAAACCGTTCCGTTATCATCAAAAAAGTTCTTTAAATCGTTTAAAGTTCTTAATTCATCTTCATTGTTTTGCGGCTGTACTTGGTGCGCCTCGCGTTCCTCTTTTAAAATCGCGGCTTTAGCAATTCGGCTTTTAATAGCACTTGTTAACTCTTCCTCACTAAAAGGTTTGGTAATGTAATCATCAGCACCGAGATCCATACCTTTTCTAACATCGTGACGCTCTGTTTTGGCTGATAAAAAAATGAAGGGTATAAATTTAGTTGTACTGTCTTTAGAGAGCGCTTCCAATACGCCATACCCATCAAGTATAGGCATCATAATATCACAAACAATAACGTCTGGCAATGACTGCTTTGCCGTTTCTACGCCTAAGACGCCATTAGCAGCTGTGATCACATTAAAGTCTGAGAGCTCTAATAATTCTGCTGTATTTTCTCTTAATACGGTATCGTCTTCTATCAGTAAAACTGTTTTCATAGTTGTGCTTTATTTGGTAATTCTATAACAAAAGTGGAGCCTACATTCTCAACACTTTCAAAAATAATGCTTCCATTTAAATTTTCTAAATGGTCTTTTACAATATTTAATCCTATTCCTGTGCCCTGCATTAATAAGGCGTTTTCCGCTCTAAAATAACGGTTAAAAATATTTTTCTGATCTACAAGGGGAATCCCAATACCATTGTCTTTAACCTTAAAGGTTGTTTTATGGGTATCCTGGAAAATTTCTATATCTATAATGGCGTGTTCTGAAGAATATTTAATGGCATTGTAAATTAAGTTAGATAAGGATAATTCAACAATTTTCTCATCTTGGTATAAGCTAATGTCATCTACATTTTCAGGATAATTAATCTGCTGGCCATCTTTAAGCAACATATTAGCGTTATAAATCACTTCATTTAAGACCTTGCTCAGTTTAAAGGTGCTAAAATTGTAGTTAATTTTACCCTTTTCAAGTTTCTCTACAGACAAGAAATCTGTTAAAATAGAATTGAGGTATTGTACCTTATCAGTTATTGTTCTTAAATGCTTTTCTCTTTTCTCTTGTTGTTCTGTTAATTTGTATTTACTCAATAATATGGTTGAGGTTAAAATTCCACTTAAAGGCGTTTTAAACTCATGAGAAACCATAGAAAGAAACTTGGTTTTTAAATCGTTTAATTCCTTTTCAGCCTCCAAAGCTGTTTTAAGTTCTTCCGTTCTTAACGCTACGGTCTTTTCTAAAGTTTGGGTGTAATTTTTTTGCTCAGTAATGTCTAAAATTATAGCCACATAAACATCATTACCTCCTAACTTGGAGTGCTGTAAATGCACACTCGCCGGATACCTTGTTCCGGATTTACGTTGATGGACCGCTTCAAACTCAATCTTATCAACCTCACCTTCACGTAAGCCTTCTATTTTTTTTCTAAAATCCTCTTCTGTAAACTCAGGCTTTATATCTAAAGGCGTCATTTTATACAGCTCATCCATGGTATAGCCCAGGTTTTTTTGAGCTTCGTAATTAACACTCACAAATAATAAACTATGGGCATCAAACACATAAATCTCATTTAGAGATTCTAAAATGATATTGGTTAAATGGTTCCTTTCTTGTTCTAGTCTTTTTCGTTCGGTGATATCAATAACCAAGGCCATGATATATTTTTGATCAAAAAGTACAAATGGATTAAGACTGGCTTCAATTGGAAAAATGCTTCCATCTTTTTTAGCACCGTGGATATCACGACCGTGACCCATGCTACGCTTCTTGTTATCTTTTATAAAACCTTTAAAATGACTACCGTGCTCTTGGTGATAATTACGAGGAATTAAAAGGTTTAAAGGTTGATTGGTTAACTCATTTTCACCATAACCAAACATCTGTTCTCCAGCTTTGTTGACTTTTACAATGGTTTGCTTATCATTAACAATCACCACACCTTCTGAAACAGAGTCTAGTAGAATATTAAAAATTTCTTGATCTTCTGGAAACATCTTTTAAAATTGAGGTTTAAAAAGCTAAAGATAAAAATCCTTAAGAATTTATTAGCATCAAAACGGGGAAGATTTGGGGCCTTTTGCGCATTAAAAATATACCTATAAAAAATTGATATAGAAAATAACGCCTTCCCCCATTCTTCTGACCTGAATCCTAGTTTTTAAAGTTCTCATGTAAAATTCTAACATCCCCTAGCCGTCAAACGCCGTGACAAGTCCTTAACACTGATCTATATCATTATTTATGGTCCTATAAAATTGTAATTTGCAAAATAGCTTTTGCTTGAAAACCTAAGACGTCAACGTATAGTTGCGTATTGCAGAGAAGCCTTAACTCTAAAACCCGCCTATAAAAAGCGGTGCCTTACTTATTTTAAACTCTAAGATTTATGATGTTTGCACTCATTGCATATGTTTTAATTGCATTTGTCTTAATGGGGCGATTACTACTTTATGGGGTAAGACCAACCAAAACCTTAGCGTGGTTACTCGCTATTTTTACAATCCCGGTTGGCGGTATGCTGCTCTATTTTATTTTAGGTCGAAATAGGAAAAAGAATAAATTTTATCGTTTTAAGAAAAATGAAACTATTTCTCGTTACCTTCAAAAGTATAATGCTCTACCTCATTCCGAAGCGCCTACAACTCCAATTCCTCCACTCTTAAAACAACATCATCGTTTGGCCCAAATGATGACTAAAAGTTCTGGGGCATTCCCTACCACGGGCAATGTATTACAACCCTTAAAAAATGGCCCCGCAACCTTTGAAGCCATTTTTAAAACCCTAGAAAAAGCAAGGACGTTTATACATATTCAATATTATATTTTTGAAGAAGGCGATTTAGCCAACCAATTTAGAAGCTTATTGATACAAAAAGCCAAAGAAGGCGTGGAAGTCAGATTGCTTTATGATGCTTTGGGCAGCCGCGTTTTGAGTAAAAAATTCATTAAAAGTTTAAAAACAGAAGGCATTCAGGTTTTTGGGTTTCTACCGATGCGACTAGGCCGGTTCCTTTCTTCAGTTAATTACAGAAATCACAGAAAAATTGTGATCGTGGACGGTCTCTATGGTTTTACCGGTGGTATTAATGTCTCCGATAAATACATTAATGGAGATCCCAATTTAGGACCTTGGTACGATATGCATTTGCAAATGGAAGGCCCAGTTATTCATAGTTTACAAGCCGTTTTCGCTAGAGATTGGAGCTTTGCGAGTGGTACAGAAGAGTTACTGAACACCAATTATTTTGCTCCACAAACTAGAGCAGGACAAAGTACCGCGCAAGTTGTGTCTAGTGGTCCAGATTCTGATTTTTCCTCCATACAACACCTCTATTTTTCTTTAATTAACAAGGCGAAAAACTACGTTTATATTATTAACCCCTATATTATTCCGGGAGAAGCGCTATTAGAAACCTTAAAAGTTGCCGCCTTAAGTGGTGTGGATGTTCGACTGCTACTCTCAGCCAATTCCGATAGCCTATTAGTGAAATGGACCGTACGTTCTAACTTTGAAGATCTCCTTGCTGCCGGCGTAAAAATCTATTTATATCCCGATGGCTTTTTACATAGCAAAGTGATGCTTTGTGATGACGAATTATCTACCATAGGTACAGCTAATTTAGACATTAGAAGTTTTGAGCAGAATTACGAAGTCAATGTTTTAATGTATGATAAGACGATTACAACCACATTAAAGCACGATTTTTTAAACGACTGTAAAAAAAGCCAACAATTAAACTACCATCAACACCTGCAACGTTCCAAATTAGAACGCCTCAAAGAAGGCACTGCTAAAGTATTTAGCCCAATTTTATAATGAATTTAAAATCATTTGGTTGCATTTAAAACATCGTTGTACATTTGTAGGACTTATACTAAAAAAGCATGAATTTAGGATTAGTATTATCTGGAGGAGGTGCTAGAGGCGCCGCACATATAGGAACCATTAAAGCCTTAGAAGAGGCCGGTATCTACCCAACACACCTTTCCGGAACAAGCTCAGGCGCTATCGTTGGCGCTCTCTATGCCGCTGGCGTGCATTGGTCCGAAATTTTAAACTTCTTTAAAACCATTCCCCTATTTAATACCAAGCGCTTTGCAAGACGAAAACCGGGATTTTTAAATTCTGATAACTTTTATGACGACTTAAGTGCGTATTTTCCTGAAGATAGTTTTGAAGCCTTAAAAAAACCTTTGTTTATTCCTGCTGCTAATATTGTAGATGGCACTTCAAAAATGTTTAGTAAAGGGCAATTAATTAAGCCCATTATAGCTTCAGCCTCGTTTCCCGGAGTCTTTACCCCTACTGAAATTAATGGAAAGTTTTATGTTGATGGCGGCACCTTAAATAATTTCCCGGTTGAACCTCTTATAGAACCCTGCGATAAAATTGTAGGTGTTTATGTAAATCCTTTAAAAAAGGTAACCATGAAAGACCTAAAACATTCTTTTGCCATTGTAGAGCGTTCCTATAAAATTATGGTTGCTGCAGAATCGATGTCGAAGTTCTCATATTGCGATATGGTTATCAGTCCACAAGAATTAGTGAATTACACCACCTTTGGTATGAACCATGTAGATGCTATATTTAAATTAGGATACGACACCACAAAACGGGCCTTAGAAGAAGGGCAATTAGACCTCAACCCTGTCGGTAAACCAAGTTAAAAATAAAGAGTATTGATACTGAAAATAGTTAGGATAGATCCCTAAAAAAAGCCCTATAAAACATTGTTTTTAGGGCTTTTCTTTTTAATCGTACTCAAGGCGGGAATCGAACCCGCACGTCTTGCGACATTGGATTTTGAATCCAACGTGTCTACCAATTCCACCACTTGAGCAATTTCGGACAGCAAAAGTAATAAATAAATTCGGGCTAAACACCAAAAAATAGTAGGTTTTATAATTTTTTGGCGCAAAATAATTTTCTAAATTTGCCCTCACGTAAAAAACACATCACAACACAACTAAAACCCTAGAAACAAATGCCTTACGAAACCACAGAAGCCAAAATTTTCACTTGTGCTCAAAGTCAAGACTTAGCTCAACAAATCGCTAAAGCGTATGGCGTGAAATTAGGTAACGTTATCACATCGACTTACAGTGACGGTGAATTTCAACCTTCATATGAAGAATCAATTCGCGGAACTCGTATTTTTATTGTAGGATCTACCCACCCGGGACCAGAGAATTTAATGGAAATGCTTTTAATGATTGACGCTGCCAAACGTGCCTCTGCAAGACACATTACTGCTGTTATGCCTTATTTTGGATGGGCAAGACAAGACCGAAAGGACAAGCCAAGAGTCCCTATTGCAGCTAAACTTGTAGCTAAAATGCTAGAAGCTGCCGGAGCCACTAGAATTATCACCATGGATCTACATGCCGACCAAATTCAAGGTTTCTTTGAAAAACCGGTAGATCACTTATTCGCTTCAACTATCTTTTTACCGTATTTAAAAAGCTTAAACTTAGACAACTTAACGATTGCTTCTCCAGATATGGGAGGTTCTAAAAGAGCCTATGCTTATTCTAAAGCCTTAAAAAGCGATGTTGTTATCTGTTACAAGCAACGTGCTAAAGCCAATGTTATTTCTCACATGGAACTTATTGGTGATGTTACAGGAAAGAATGTTATTCTTGTAGATGATATGGTAGATACCGCCGGAACTTTAACAAAAGCCGCAGATCTTATGATGGAGCGTGGTGCATTAAGCGTAAGAGCCATTTGTACCCACCCTATTTTATCTGGAAATGCTTACGAGAAATTAGAGAACTCTAAGCTTGAAGAATTAATTGTAACCAATTCAATTCCGCTAAAACAAGAAAGCAAAAAACTAAGAGTATTAAGTTGCGCTGATTTATTTGCTGAAGTAATGCAAAACGTTCATAGCAACAAGTCTATAAGCAATAAATTTGTGATGTAAGACCACGATTAGGGCCTGTATTTAATCACAAAAGCAAGGCTTAAGCCTTTAAATACAAGCCCTTATCAAAAAACAGAGAACTTACAGTAGTATTCTCATATAAAATTTCTAAATTTGCAGCCCTCAAAATGAGGGAATTAAAATTTAACAAACAAACATTTCAAAATGAAATCAATTACAATTAACGGATCTCAAAGAGAAAGCGTAGGCAAGAAAGCAACAAAAGCCTTACGTAATGCTGGTCAGGTTCCTTGCGTTATATACGGAGGAGACAAGCCTTTACATTTCTCAGCACCAGAATTGGCCTTTTCTAAACTTGTATATACAGCTAACGCTCATACAGTTGTGATTGCCTTAGATAACGGTGTAGAATACAATGCAATTATGCAAGATATTCAGTTTCACCCAGTAACAGACAAAATCATTCACATCGATTTCTACCAAATCTTTGAAGATAAAGAAATCACAATGGAAATTCCAGTACATACTGTTGGTTCTTCTAAAGGTGTTATGAATGGTGGTAACTTAAGAATGCCTTACCGTAAGCTTAGAGTTAAAGCGATTCCATCTAAACTTCCAGATTTTATTGAAATCGATATTACTCCATTAAAAATCGGTAATAAACTTTACATTACTGAGATTGAAAATGAAGATTACAAATTTATGCACCCAGACAACACTGTTGTTTGTCAAGTAAGACGTAGCAGATTAGCTGTTATGACTGACGATGATGATGACGAAGAAGAAGATGGTGCAGATGATACAGCACAAGAATAGATCTATTTCTATTGAAAAGCTTTTAAAAAAAGACTGTCTCTTGAGACGGTCTTTTTTTTTGCTCTATACTAAAACCAAAATCCTAGATTAAAAAACCAGTAGCTCTTTCCGGTTTCTGGAGAAAATGTATACTTCCCTTCTAGCGGGCCTAAAAACGTCTCTAAGGAATAGCCTAAAGCATAGCCTGTATAATCTACCTTGCTAATAAATGCTCCGCTCTCAAAGATACCATCCTCAATATTGGCATAGTTGGCCGCTAAGAGAATATGATGCTTCTTAAAAATTTCGTAATCTAAGGTCAATGTTCCTTTTACAAAACTGTCTCCCGATAGTGCGAGGTAGTCATAACCATAAAAGGAAGAAAAATTATTGATAAAATTATTGCCATAACCTCCTATGGCAAACCCTAAGGTCTGTGTAGACATATCACCAATTTTAAACCCACCATTGGCTTCAACCTTCATCGCTAATTTATCATTAAAACTAAAGGCATAACCCAAATCGGCCTTAGCAATAGAAAACTCTAAAAATTCATCATTAAAGCCCGATGCATCTAGATACAGATGAAAACTACCGTTAAAATAAAATCCGTTTTTAGGAAAATGGTAATTGTCATAATTATCAAATTTTAGGGTTCCAAACAAACTAAAGTAATCGGTGTTTTCAAAGGTAATTTCATCCTCCTGATTTTCACCTAAAATCGTTTCAGACGTAATTTTAAGACGTTTATGCTCTGCCCCTAAACGCAAAGCAAAATCTTTCCTAAATATGGTTTGCAAATAAATCTGATTGGTAAAATCTGAAATCTCGGCATCAATTTTATTTAAACCCGTTAATAAAGGCGAGTCTTCTTCTAAAGCTAAGCGTGGATTAACGTTTTTATTAAATTGATTATACCGCGATCTTAACCCCAAACTGATATAAAACCCTTTATCTATAAAGTAATCTAAATTATATCGCGAATGATCCCCTAAAATGACATCTAAAGAGGCAATATCATTGTTAAAGAGTAATTTTTTCTTGGTAAGATTGGCCAAGAGTGCACTTTTATAAAGACCGTCATAATGCAAGCCAAGTCTTAAAAAGGTGGTCGTTTCAGACTCTACAATTTTACCTTTAAAATCGTACTCCATTTCATTTCCGGTAGGCTCTAAAAAATACCGAAAGGCATCAAAATTGTTGGTTGCAATAAGATTATTAATCCCTTCTCTAAAGTCCGAATAGCTAATTTTTTCGTCGCCTTTAAACTTTAAGCGCCCTATCATATAAGACCTGGTATAACGTTCGTTACCGTCTAAACTTACGGAGCGAATCCTTAAACTGTCTAGAATTTTTGCTTTTGGTCGCTCTACATAATGTGGTTTTTGTGCTTTAAGAGCTTTTAAGGACTCCAACTGTGTAAGTGCCGCAGTAGCACCATGAGAAATGATATCTTTTCCTTCATCAAAAGAAATAAGCGAAAAATCAGAAATATCGGGCTTAATATAGATGTCCGTTAAGTCGGCCTTCGTTTTCATGGCCTCGATGGTTCGGAAATTACTAATTTGAATTAAGATCTCTGGTGCCGATTTTAATGCTTCACGATCTTTTAAAGCATCTTGTACATCTACACCAATAATAACATCCATGCCTTTGGCGCGTAATTCTTCAACAGGAAAATTATTAGTTACCCCTCCATCTATTAAAATATTGCCGTCAATCACTACGGGTTGAAACAATGATGGTAAAGCCCCACTCGCCGCAACAGCCTCGGCCAATTCGCCTTTTTCCATTAAAAGCGATTCGCCAGTTTCCATATTAGTGGCCATACAAAAAAATGGAATCGGTAATTTATTAAATTCTGAAATATCACTTACCGGCAGCAGTAACTGGTACATTAAGTTATAGACATTTTGTCCGCGAGACAAAGCTGAAGGCAAAGCTATTTTAAAGTGATCAAAGGGAAGATTGACGACATACTTCTCTGTGTTTTCACGCTCGTAAAATGATTTTGAGGCTCTTGGAAAATCGTCATTAATTAAAATATCAAAATCTTGAGATTCAAAAATCGCTTCTAATTGTTTCCCAGAATAGCCTGAAGCATACAAGGAGCCAATAATAGCCCCCATACTTGTGCCCGCCACATAATCGATATTAATTTCTAAGCTATCAATAACTTTTAAAACACCAATATGCGCGAAGCCTTTAGCCCCACCTCCACTTAACACCAAACCTACTTTGGGTTCTGAGGTGTTAGCTTGTTCTTGAGCCTTTGCAGGAAAAAGCACCATTAAAAACAGGACAACTATAATAGGTGTTATTTTCATATACTCAGCGTTCTATATTAAAAAGACAAGCCACCCTTATTTAAAGAAGGCTATTCTTTATGATAATAATTATATACTTTACGTGCTCTAGAAACTCCAACAACAGCTTCTAATTCGTCTAATTTAGCGTTTGCAATACGTTTCACGGTTTTAAACTGCTTCATTAAATCCACAATCGTTTGTTCTCCAACCCCTGAAATATTTTCCAATTCTGTGGTTAAAGCCCCTTTACTCCTGCGATTTCTATGATGTTCTATTCCAAAACGGTGGGCTTCATTTCTTAAATGTTGAATAACTTTCAACGTTTCACTTTTCTTATCTAAATATAGCGGAATTGGATCATCTGGATAAAACAATTCTTCTAAACGTTTAGCAATTCCGATGATGGCAATAGTCCCCCGTAAACCAAGAACATCTAAACTCTTTAAAGCCGAAGACAGTTGTCCTTTACCCCCATCAATAATAATAAGTTGCGGTAAAGGCTGATCTTCATCTAACAAACGTTTATACCGTCTGTAAACCACCTCTTCCATTGAGGCAAAATCATCGGGACCTACCACCGTTTTTATATTAAAATGGCGGTAATCCTTTTTACTCGGTTTTCCATCTTTAAACACCACACAAGCCGCCACCGGATTGGTTCCTTGAATATTAGAGTTATCAAAACATTCAATGTGCCTTGGCTCTTCAGAAAGCAGCAAATCGGCTTTCATCTGTGCCATAATCCTATTAGCATGCCTATCGGGATCTACAATCTTAATTTGCTTCATCTTATCCATACGGTAATACTTAGCATTTCTAATGGACAAGTCTAAGATACTCTTTTTATCTCCAAGTTTAGGGACTGTAATTTTAATACCGGCGCCCAAATCTACCGGGAACGGCACATATATTTCTTTGGAGTTAGAATTAAAACGTTGGCGTATTTCCGTAATTGCTAAAGCTAAAAGTTGAGCATCCGTCTCTTCTAATTTCTTCTTCAGTTCTAAGGTATGCGATCTAATTATAGACCCATAACTCAGCTGTAAAAAGTTAACATAAGCATAACCTTCATCACTAACAATAGAGAACACATCAACATTGCTAATTTTAGGATTTACAATGGTAGACTTAGCTTGGTAATTTTCTAAAACCTCTAATTTTTCTTTAATTTTCTGTGCATCTTCAAACTGCATCGCTTCTGCGTGCTGACGCATTTGAGTTCTAAACTGCTGTAAAGAATCTTTAAAATTTCCTTTTAAAATTTCTCTAATGGCAATGATATTGGCTTGGTATTCCTCTTCAGATTCATAACCTTCGCAAGGGCCTAAACAATTTCCTAAGTGGTATTCTAAGCAAACTTTATATTTACCGGCTTCTATTTTTGCCTCAGACAAATCGTAATTACAAGTCCGTAATTGATACAAGCCCTTAATTAAACCCAATAAAGTTTTTACGGTTTTCATACTCGTATAAGGACCAAAATATTCCGAACCATCTTTAATCACACGACGCGTAGGAAACACTCTAGGAAAACGCTCTTTTTTAATACAGATCCAAGGATAAGATTTATCATCCTTAAGCAATACATTGTATTTGGGCTTGTATTTCTTTATCAGATTATTCTCAAGGAGAAGCGCATCGTTTTCCGTTTCTACAACAATGTGTTTTACCGAAACAATATTTTTAACTAAAACCCGAGTTTTACCATAATCGTGATGTTTATTAAAGTAACTGCTTACTCGTTTTTTTATATCTTTAGCTTTTCCGACGTAGATTAAACGGTCGTCTTTATCAAAATATTGATACACACCAGGCTGATGTGGAAGGGTTTTTATCTGTATGTCTAATGGAGATTCTGGCATTTAATCAAAGGTAATAATATATGTGTAATTTAAGACACTTTATCCTTACCTTGCTCTGCATTTCTATAAAACGAATACATGACGAAAAAAATTTTAGGTCGCGTTGATAAAGTTGATTTTCCTGAATTAAAACTCAGTACTATAGACGTTAAAATTGATACTGGCGCCTACACCTCAGCTATTCATTGTGCTAAAGTCAGAGAAGAGAATGGCAAACTCTATTGTATATTTGAGAGTAAAGGGCATCCTAACTTTAAAAGTGAAGAAGTGGTTTTTGATACCTACACGTATACCGATGTAAAGAGTAGTAATGGTTTTAAAGAAAACCGTTATAAAATAAAAACCAACGTTGTATTCTTCGGAAAAACATATAAGATTAACCTCACCCTTAGTACGCGATCGGATATGAAATTTCCGGTACTTATAGGGCGACAATTTTTAAAACACAAATACTTGGTCGATGTCGATCTTGAAAATGAATCCTATAAACAAACTTTAACTCCATGAACATAGTAATTCTTTCGCGCAACGCTGAACTTTATTCCACCCAACGACTTATAGAAGAAGGCGAAAAAAGAGGTCATAGAATGGAAATTATTGACCCTTTAAAATGCGATATTATTATCGAAAAGGAGAAACCCACCATTTATTATAAAGATCGTTATTTAGATGACGTTGATGCCATCATTCCTAGAATTGGTGCTTCAGTAACCTTTTACGGTTGTGCCGTAGTAAGGCAATTTGAAGAAATGGGTGTGTTTACAATTGCGTCTTCGGATGCCATAACGCGTTCTCGAGACAAATTAAGAAGCTTACAACGCTTAAGTAAAGCTGGTATTGGCATGCCTAAAACCGTTTTCACCAATTATTCTAGAGACGTTGAAGAGGTTATTGATTATGTGGGTGGTACACCAGTAATTATAAAACTTCTTGAAGGGACTCAAGGTTTAGGGGTTGTTTTAGCCGAAACTAAAAATGCAGCAGAATCTGTACTCGAAGCCTTTAATGGTCTTCAGGCAAGGGTCATTGTACAAGAATTTATTAAAGAAGCAAAAGGGGCCGATTTAAGAGCTTTGGTCGTTGACGGACAAGTGGTCGGTGCCATGAAACGTCAAGGGAAAGAAGGCGAATTTAGATCTAACTTACACCGTGGAGGCTCTGCTAATATTATAAAATTAGAACCCGACGAACTTAAACTGGCTATGAATGCCGCTAAAGTCTTAAAACTTCCGGTTTGCGGAGTCGATATGTTACAATCTACACGAGGACCGTTGTTATTAGAAGTTAATTCTACACCCGGCTTAGAAGGGATTGAAGGCGCGACACAAAAAAATATAGCTAAAGCCATTATTACATTTATTGAGCGTAATAGAAATTAATAGGCAAAGCCTTAAAATGTTGAGATGAGCGAACCAGATGTATTACGAATTTTAGGCAAAAATGTAGGCTTAGGCCAAAGTGCTAAAGTCAGTTTTAACGTTGCTAAATTACACACCCAAAACACCATTGATGTCCCGGTAATTATTGAACGTTCTAAAAAACCAGGCCCAGTGGTCCTCATTACTGCGGGTATTCACGGCGATGAAGTTAATGGGGTAGAGATTGTACGTCAAATTATTTCTAAGGGCCTCAACAAACCGAAACGTGGTACTATTATTTGCATACCGGTTATTAATGTTTTTGGATTTATTCACTTAAACCGTGAGTTTCCAGATGGTCGGGATCTTAACCGTGTATTTCCGGGAACCAGTGCCGGATCCTTAGCGAGTAGAGTAGCCAATAAACTGGTTAATGAGATCTTACCGCATGCGGATTTAGTTTTGGATTTTCATACCGGTGGTGCCAATCGTTTTAACGCGGCACAAATCCGCATTATCAAAGACGATCCTTATTTAGATGAATTGGCCAATGTGTTTGGCGCTCCTTTTGTGCTCTACTCTAAAAACCTGAGTAAATCTTTTAGAAAAACATGTTTTAAATCGGGGATTCCTATCCTTTTGTTTGAAGGTGGAAAATCATCTTATATCGATAACAGCATTACAAACACCGCCGTTAATGGCACCAAACGTGTACTCCACCATCTTAATATGCTTGGCCGAAACTTTAAGGTCTCACAACCTAAAAAACCATGTATTCACCTGCTAGACAGCAAATGGATTAGAGCCAAATACTCGGGGATGTTTAAAGCCACAATCAGCATAAATTCTGAAGTAACAAAGGGCGACATTTTAGGAAGTATTACCGATCCGTATGGTAGTTTTAACCATTTTGTAAAAGCGCCAAATAATGGCTATATTTTTAATATTAACGAGTCGCCTATTATCTATCAAGGTGATGCTATTTTCCATATTTCTACAAAAGTTAAACCATGAATAAGGCCCAACTTCGTAAAACCTATAAGCAGCTAAGAGCTAACCTGACCACGGATCAAGTTGAAGATTTTAGTTTGGCTATTGCCAATCAGTTGTTAAGCATGAAGCTTTGGAACTATACCTTTTACCATCTTTTCTTAACGATTGAAGAACAAAAGGAAATTAATACCGATTATATTTTAAATATTCTCTCCGGAAAAGACAAGAACATTGTCATTTCTAAAAGTCATTTTGAAGATTACTCCATGACGCATTACCTCCTCATGGACAACACCCGAATTAAAAAAAACAAATACAACATCCCTGAACCGGTTGATGGCATTGAGATTCAACCAGCGCAATTAGAGGTGGTTTTCATCCCCTTACTAGCGTTTGATGCTACGGGACATAGAATAGGCTACGGAAAAGGTTTTTACGATCGTTTTTTAGCCCAATGTAAACCCGAAACTCTAAAAATAGGCTTATCCTTTTTTGAGGTTACAGACGCTCCTTTTGAAGCTTTAGACAATGATATTAAATTGGATTATTGTGTAACTCCTGATCAGGTGTATGCGTTTTAGAAGACTCTTTAAAAGCCTTTTTGTTAAACACAATTAAAATTCCAATCCCAGTGCTTATTGCCATATCGGCCACATTAAAAACGGGATCGAAAAAAGAAAAATATTTCCCACCAATCAAAGGCAAGTTTTCTGGCATAACACCGCTCCAAATAGGAAAATGTAACATATCTACAACATTACCGTGAAAAATATCGGCATAACCGCCTTCCTCCGGTAAAAAGCTAGCCACTTGCATAACGCTATCATTAAACAATAAACCGTAAAAAACAGAATCTAAGATATTGCCTAAAGCGCCAGCAAAAATGATAGCAATGGCAAATATTAAGATGGCTGATTTCTTTTTCTTTGTAACATCGACCAACCAAAATCCTATACCTATAACCGCAACAATACGGAATAAGGTTAAGATTAATTTAGCGGTATGATCGGAAATTAAACTTGTAAAATCGCTTAATTTTGTCCCCCAAGCCATCCCATCGTTTTCTATAAAAGCAATTTTAAACCAAGAAAACACGGTAACATCCTCACCTAATTGAAAGTGGGTCTTAATATAGATTTTACTGATCTGATCGATCAGTAAAATAACAGCAATAATAACCGAAGCGCGCTTTAAAGACATGAGAGGTTTTTAAGTAAAAATAAACTTTAATTTTATTGTTTAACGGTAATATCGCCATTAATGGAGGTTAATGTCCAAAGTGACGATGCCTTATCGTTATGGGGCACCTTAATTTCTCCATGGTTAGAATGGGCATCAAAAGTGCTATTGGTCGTGCTTACAACGATATCGCCATCAATGGTATTTATGGTAGCACTTTGAGCCGTCCCCACCACGTAGCACGCCCCACTTAATAATTCAATATAAAGCGATTTATACGCACCATCAATGTTAACCGAAGCAATATCACTTAAAATATTAAGCCTAAGTTCCTCCGGAATTTCTAGCTTTAAGGTGGCGGCAATAACCTTATGAGCATTACGCTTATCATCAGGAATCTCTAACAAAGACAGCTTTTCTAAACTTAAGTATAAGGTCTTATCTTCAGCTTTAAGCAACACCTGAAAATCATCCTGATACGCTCCATCGACTATAGACGTCGCTTTGATCTCCGTTGTTTTAGACGTCGAAATTTCAATATTAAAGATTTGATTCCCATTAATGGTCACCGCTTCTATACCTTGAGCAGAGCGTTGTTGTTGCCATATGTTCTGGCTGCTAAGACTAAAACTGAGGCAAAATAAAATAAGGGTTAAACATAAAGACCTTCCAGATTTAACAAATCTGAAAGGTCTTTTATTATCAATTACTAAAGTCATAAACAGCATTCTAAAGGCCATATAATTTTAGTAGTATAAACACATATTACAATATGCTGGCGCCTACAACTAAAGCAAATACGCCTATTGCATATTCTTAGCCTCAATACTTAAAGTCGCATGAGGAACGAGCTTTAAACGCTCTTTATTAATTAATTTTCCGGTAACACGACAAATACCATACGTTTTATTCTCTATACGGATAATCGCATTTTTAAGATCTCTAATAAACTTTTCTTGACGAATGGCCAATGCAGAATTAGACTCTTTACTCATTGTTGCACTACCTTCTTCAAATGCTTTGAATGTAGGTGATGTATCATTCGTACCGTTATCAAAATCATTCATATAAGCACTTTTTATAAGTTCTAAATCGTGCTCTGCTTTATCAATTTTTTCTAAAAGAATAGCTCTAAATTCTTCTAAATCTTTATCTGAATATCTGGTTTTTGTTTCTGTTGCCATAATGTTAGTGTTTTTTAATAAACAATTTGGTATTGACATTATCAAATACAATTTCTATACCATTGTCTAAAGTGTCCGTAATTTCTAATTCATCGGTCAACGTTTCAGATTTAATATACGCTTCATTTGAAGTCACAGCCTTAACAATTGGGTCATCTTTAAGAATTTGTACGTTAATTCTGTCAGTAACTTCATATCCTGAATCTTTACGCAGGTTTTGAATACGGTTTACTAACTCCCTAGCAATCCCTTCTTCACGTAAATCTTCGCTTATGGTAACATCTAAAGCCACTGTTAAAGCCCCTTCATTAGCTACTAGCCATCCTTCAATATCTTGCGATGTAATCTCCACATCTTCCAATCCTAAAGTAACGGTTTTTTCTCCAATATTTATATCTAATTGGCCATTTTGCTCAATTTTTTTAATATCGTCAGCCGAGAAACCTCTTACAGCGTTGGCAATCAGCTTCATATCTTTTCCAAATTTAGGGCCTAAAGCCTTAAAATTAGGTTTTATCTGCTTCACTAAGATATCAGATGCATCTTCTAAAAGCTCTATTTCTTTAATATTAACTTCATGTTTTATTAACTCAGACACCGCAGCAATCTCTTCTTTTTGTTGTTGATTCTGAATAGGAATCATTATTTTTTGAAGCGGTTGACGCACTTTAATCTTCTCTTTAGCACGTAACGACAAGACCAAAGAACAAATGGTCTGTGCATTGTACATTTTACGTTCTAAAACGGTATCAATTACCGTGGAATCTGCGACTGGGAAATCAGCTAAATGCACACTTTCAAAAGTTTCCTTTTTAGTCACGGCATTAAGGTCTAAATACAAACGGTCCATAAAGAATGGGGCAATTGGTGCGCCAAGCTTTGCAATGGTTTCCATACAAGTATAAAGGGTTTGATAAGCCGAAATTTTATCGGTTTGGTAATCCCCTTTCCAAAAACGTCTTCGACTTAAACGCACGTACCAGTTACTTAAATGGTCTTGTGTAAAGTCTGAAATCGCTCTTGCCGCTTTAGTTGGTTCATATTCCGCATAGTATTCATCTACACGCTGAATTAAGGTGTTCAATTCTGAAAGTACCCAACGGTCTATTTCCGGACGTTCTTCTAACGGGATATCGGCTTCACTATAACTAAAGCCATCAATATTGGTATAAAGCGTGAAGAACGAATAGGTGTTATAAAGTGTTCCGAAAAACTTACGGCTCACTTCAGCAATACCTTCGCTATCAAATTTTAAGTTATCCCAAGGGTTAGCGTTGCTAATCATATACCAACGTGTAGCATCGGCACCATACTTAGACAAGGTTTCAAAAGGATCTACAGCATTACCTAAACGCTTAGACATCTTTTGTCCATTCTTATCTAAAACCAATCCGTTAGACACAACGTTTTTGTAAGCTACAGAATCGAAAACCATAGTTCCGATAGCATGTAAAGTATAAAACCATCCACGTGTTTGGTCTACCCCTTCAGCAATAAAATCTGCCGGAAAGGCTTCGTTATTATCAATAAGATTTTTGTTTTCAAATGGGTAATGCCATTGTGCATACGGCATAGAACCAGAATCGAACCACACATCAATTAAATCGCTTTCGCGTTTCATCGGTTGACCTGAGGCTGAAACTAAAACAATTTTATCGACTACATTTTTATGAAGATCGATAGTTTCGTAATTGGCTTCAGACATGTTACCGACTTCAAAGTCAGCAAAGATATCTTCAGACATTACACCTGCTTCTACAGATTTTGCTATTTCTTCTTTTAATTCAGCAACAGACCCAATACATAATTGTTCTTTTCCATCTTCGGATCTCCAAATTGGTAATGGAATTCCCCAGAAACGAGATCGCGATAAATTCCAGTCGTTTGCATTAGCTAACCAATTTCCAAAACGTCCTTCTCCAGTTGATTTTGGTTTCCAGTTGATGCTTGTATTTAACTCGTGCATACGCCCTTTAACGTCGGTCACTTTAATAAACCAAGAATCTAATGGGTAGTATAAGATTGGCTTATCGGTTCTCCAACAATTTGGGTAACTGTGCTTATATTTTTCAACCTTAAAGGCTTTATTTTCTGTTTTAAGTTGAATAGCGAGCTCTACATCTACAGAACGTTCTGGTGCTTCGCCTTCATCATAATATTCATTCTTCACATATTTACCAGCGTATTCTCCCATTTCTGGTCTGAATTTCCCTTGTAAATCTACCAACGGCACTAAATTACCATGCTCATCCTTTACTAAAAGTGGTGGAATTTCTGGTGAAGCTTGTTTAGCTACCAAGGCATCATCAGCTCCAAAAGTTGGGGCGGTGTGTACAATACCGGTACCATCTTCAATCGTTACGAAATCTCCAGAGATAATTCTGAATGCATTTTCAGGATTGTCGTTTGGTAAGGCGTATGGCAATAACTGCTCGTAAGTAATGCCTACTAAATCTTTTCCAACGAAATCTTTAACCACATAAAAAGGAATCTTTTTATCCCCTTCTTTATAGTCTAATAATTCTGGCTTCGTCTCTACTTGTTTAAATTTCCCATCAAACTGTTTGTTGACCAAATTCTTAGCCAACACCACATTCATAGGTTTAAACGTGTATTGGTTATAAGTCTCCACTAAAACATATTCTATTTTAGGGCCAACAGTTAATGCTGTATTACTAGGAAGCGTCCACGGCGTTGTTGTCCATGCTAAAAAGAAAATATCACCTTCATTCTGAAGAAATTCTGGCAAGGATTCTGCTTTTGCTTTAAACTGAGCTACAATAGTCGTATCGGTAACATCTTGGTACGTTCCTGGTTGATTTAACTCATGAGAACTTAAGCCTGTACCGGCTTTTGGTGAATACGGCTGAATGGTATACCCTTTATAAATAAGATCTTTTTCATAAATCTGCTTAAGCAACCACCATACACTTTCCATGTATTTAGACTTGTAGGTAATGTACGGATCGTCCATATCTACCCAATAGCCCATTTTGTGTGTGAGGTCGTTCCAGATATCGGTATAACGCATCACGGCTTTTTTACAAGCTTCGTTATATTCTTCTACGGTAATTTTTTTACCGATATCTTCTTTGGTAATCCCCAGTTCCTTTTCTACACCAAGTTCTACAGGTAAACCGTGGGTATCCCAACCGGCTTTACGTTTCACTTGAAACCCTTTCATGGTTTTATAACGCGGAAAAATATCTTTAATCGCACGTGCTAAAACATGGTGTACACCTGGTAAACCGTTTGCTGAAGGTGGGCCTTCAAAAAAAACAAAAGGAGGTTTTCCTTCTTTTGTTGTTACACTTTTATCGAAGATATTATTAGCTTCCCAATAGGTACTGATGTCATCTGCAACCTTTGGCAAGTTAAGTCCTTTGTATTCAGGGAACTTTGTGCTCATTATTCTGTTTTATTTTCGAGGAGCGAAATTACAGAATTTTAGGGAAATATAATAAGATAATAAGGGAGAAACATAAGGGAACCTCACGGGCTTAAAAAACCGGTGAGGTCCTTCTATAAGATCCTTTAAAATTTGCTAGACTAAAAAGCCAACCAAATCCTCAATCTTAGAAATAAGTTGAATTTTAATGCCTGTCTTTTTTAGGGCAATTTTATTGTATTTAGAGATAAAAATGGTTGAAAATCCTAATTTTTCAGCCTCTAAAATACGTTGCTCTACACGTTGCACGGGTCTAATTTCTCCAGACAAACCAACTTCAGCAGCAAAACAATAATCGCTTTCTAAAGCCACATCTTCATTAGACGATAATATCGCGGCCACCACTGCTAAATCAATAGCTGGATCATCAACCGTGATTCCTCCCGTAATATTTAAAAAGACATCTTTAGCCCCTAAGCGGAAGCCTGCA
Source organism: Winogradskyella rapida (assembly GCF_042675845.1). NCBI lineage: Bacteria > Pseudomonadati > Bacteroidota > Flavobacteriia > Flavobacteriales > Flavobacteriaceae > Winogradskyella > Winogradskyella rapida. Next base: position 1,290,113 of record NZ_JBHTKM010000063.1, read on the forward strand.
CGCTTTTCTAAAACCGCTAAAAGCATGTTTAGTCGTTTGGCATTAAAACCCGTAGCAGAACGTTGTGGGGTTCCGTAAACTGCCGTACTGACTAAAGCTTGAACTTCTATCATTAAGGGTCTTAAACCTTCTAAAGTTGCGGCAACAGCATTACCTGATAGTTCGCCGTCCTTTTCTGAAATTAAGATCTCGGAAGGATTAGAGACTTCGCGTAAGCCTGACCCTTGCATTTCGTAAATACCGAGTTCGTTAGTTGAACCAAAACGGTTTTTGTTGGCTCTAAGAATTCTGAATACATGATTGCGGTCGCCTTCAAACTGCAATACCGTATCTACCATATGCTCTAAAATTTTCGGTCCTGCAATATGGCCGTCTTTAGTTATATGCCCAATAAGCAACACCGGCGTTGCGGTTTCCTTGGCAAACTTAATAAGTTCGGTGGTACACTCTTTAATTTGAGAAATACTTCCGGCAGAAGATTCGATATAATCGCTATGTAAGGTTTGAATAGAATCTATCACCACAATATCCGGGTCTAAAGCTTCTATTTGCTTAAAAATATTTTGAGTTTTGGTTTCGGTAAGGATGTAGCAATTGTTGTTGCTTGGATTGATACGTTCGGCACGCATTTTTATTTGTTTCTGACTTTCCTCACCCGAAACATATAAGGTTTTATAAGGTAATTTTAAGGCCATTTGAAGCAAAAGCGTACTTTTTCCAATACCAGGCTCTCCACCTAAAAGCGTTAATGAACCTTGAACCATACCACCACCAAGCACACGATTAAACTCCCCATCACACAAATCTAAACGCGCTTCTTGAGAGGTATCTATTTCATTGATGAGTAAAGGTTTTGCAGCCCGCTTAGAGGGTGTCGTTGGAAGTTTCCAATCGCTTTTTTCTGGTTTTTGAATCACCTCTTCAGCAATGGTATTCCATTCTTTACACGAAGTACATTGCCCTTGCCATTTTGCATATTGACTGCCACAATTCTGACAAAAAAAAGTTGTTTTTACTTTAGCCATATTATTCCTTCCGCCTTAAGCGAACACTATTATAGAATTTAAAACGCCTAAATTAAAACAAATTTAATTGATGACTTTGTTAGCCAAAGGAAATGCCACAATAAAAAAAGACCTTTATAAAGCGCACAAAAGCTTTATAAAGGTCAATTTCGTTTACAGCAAAAACACAACACACAACCTGTAAACGTTATAGGTTTTTCTTAGTTCTCTTCAATATCGTCGTCTTCTTCAACCTCTTCATCAACATCGGCCACGGTTAACTCGTCAATTTTGGAAAAGATATACTCTTTATCAATATGTCCGCCATCATTTAATGTTAATGCCGACTCGTACAATTTTTTTGCTTTTTTGGTCTTCCCTAAAGCCTCTGCAGATTGTGCCAAGTAATAGGTTCCTAATAAGGATTCTGGATATAATTTATTGGCTAAGTTCCCTAATTTGGCTAGGGATTTTAAGTCTTCACGTTGCTCGGCAACTAGCGCTACTTTTTCAATTTCAGCTTCACTAATTTGTTTTTTGATTCCAAATAACTTCTCAATACGTTGGTAACGGTCGGTTAGATAACGATCTAAGGTTCCTTCATAAGGAAGTACTTTTTCTTCAAGCTCTTTTTCTCTAAGCGGGTTGTAGATATCAAAAATCTTTTCAAAAGATCGCGCCAATGCACTAGTGACTAACGTGTAATGTGTTTCACCTTCAAAATCATCAAAATAATACGTGAGGTGCTGGTTATCTATGCTCTTAATTTGTGCATCTGTCGCTAGAATATTTTCTCTAATCTGAGGAATATCTTTGTCTGCCGTTGCCATGTAGTAAAACACATCATCCTTGAAGAGCGATAAACGTTTTGAGATAAAACTACTTAAAGACCCTATAAAATCTGGACTAATACAAACATAGGCTTGAAATGCTAAATCCGGCTTAAACAAATAAGAATTGATAAAATTCCCCATAGTGTCATGCCCTACAGCCACTCTAAATTTACTGGTATTGTATTTATCGTCTATATAAGGTAATAGTTCGTCTGCAATAAAATCATGAAATCTAAGTCCTGATTCTGTTGGTAATCCAGTTGCCGGGTCATAATAGGCATCGTAGAAACGATTTTCGCCTTGCATCACACCAACAACAATGGAGCCTGGCATATTATCAAAGTAAGTTTGAAAATCGACTTGTCCTGCAACGGGTTCAAATAAATAATCCCCATCAAACACAATGATCACCGGATATTTTTCATCGGCCTTAGGATCGTAGCCTTTTGGAAGCTTTATTTTTAATTTACGTTCTGCACTTAAATTTGATGACGCGATTTCTTTATAAGTAACTTGTTGCGCATAGGACGCTGTAAAAATGAACAAGATAAGAACGGAAAGTATTGTATTCCTCATAGTTAGCAGGGTTAATTAGGAACCCAAACATACTTAAATATTCTTATTAATCGCTAAAGGGTGGTATTTTTTCGACGAAATGCACTATTATTTGATTTTTTCCTGAATTTCGTACATTTTATCAAGCATAATTTCTTTATCAACAGTTTGTGAAGGTTCTAGCAGTAAACCCGATTTATAACGTTGTAAAGCTCTTTTAAAATTCCCAATTTTCTCATTATACATACCAGAATAATAAGCACTTAACATCGATTTTGAAAAATGTTTATTTACTAGTTTTGAGAGTTCTTTTAAGGATTCTACATCGCCTTTTTTATTACTTGCAGCGGCGATAGCACGCACATCATTTTCTATCAATTTCTTTTCAAAACCGTAAAAACGTTCAATATCGGCGTACTTTTTCATCAGATATTCAAAAGGTGTACCTTCATAGGTTAGAACTTGCTCTTTATATTCTTTAGCATTAATGGGTTTAAATAAAGTAAATATTTGATTTAAAGCCTTAGGAATTCCTCTCCCCACTAAGGAGTAGTGGTTTGCGTCTTTAAATTCATCAAATTTATAGTGAAACTTTTCATTTTCAACAGTTTTTATAACCGCATCAGCCTCTACAACCGACGCTCTAATGGCTTTAATATCGGCATCTGCAGTAGCCATATAATAAAAGGTTTCATCGGTTAAGATGTTCATACGTTGCTGCAATCTGTTTACCATTTCTGGAGCAAAATCAGGACTTAAAGTCACATAAGCTCTAAAAATAGGATCGTCCTTAAACATGTAATAGTTTATAAAATTAGCACTTAAATCATGCCCTACAACGATTCTAAAATTTGAGGCATTGTATTGATCCTCGATAAAAGGCAAGAGCTCTGCCGCCATAAACTCATAAAACGCCGCACCATTATGAGAAGGAAAATAAGTTTCTTCGTCATAATAAAAATCATCAACCCTAGAACTAGCTTGATTAATTCCTACCACAATACAATCAGGGATATCTTCCCAATACGATTGATAATCAATATTCCCAGCAACAGGTTCAAATAAATAATCACCATCTAAAACGATAATTAAGGGGTAAGACCGCTTATCTTCAGGATTATAATTTCTAGGCAACTGAATTTTTAATTCACGTGTTCCTTCAAGCTTATAGGAATCTATGGTCTTATAAATAGCCTGAGCCGGCAATTGTACAGACACGAAAAGAATTAAAAGAAACACATAAAAATTCTTCATATGATATTGGAAATTAAAATTTATAGAAAGGTAAAAAATATTTTATTATGTCCTATCTTTTCTGTTGTAAATAGGTAAATATAACAGAGATAGCCCTCCGAGAAGGATAATCACTAAGGTTTGTGTAGACCACATAATCCACCCAAAAGCTCTACTGGGGTCTTCTGCAATTCCGAATAACGAAAACGCAATAACCACAGCTTCAGGAAAAGACCCAATTCCGCCATTGGTCGCAGCAATACTAAAACTAGCCAAAATAAAGCCAATAAGGACAGGGGTAAGTGAAATATGTTCTAACTCAGGCAACGCATTGGTAGTGACGTAAAACATTAACACATACATGACCCATATGAATAAAGTGTGCCCAATAAAGGCCCACTTTTTTTTCATCTTAAAAATACTGAGCGCCCCTTCTAAGAGCCCTAAGAAAAACCCCTTCACCTTTAAAGCGAATTTTGAATGACTTTTTCTCAACCAAATCAGCAGCAGCAATCCACACAAGACTAACCCTACTACTCCAATAATTAACACGGAACCATTAAACTTAGCGGCAAAAAATTGATAAATAAACTCAAACTCTAAAACAAAGGCTATAAGCACCACAGCCAAAAGCATTAAAGTATCTGCAATACGCTCTGCCACGATGGTTCCGAAACCTTTATCAAAAGGAATTCCCTCGTAATTGGACAAAATTGTTCCTCTTGCCACCTCTCCTGCTCTAGGAATGGTAAAATTGATTAAGTAAGCCGAATACACCGCCATAATACTATTGGGTAATTTTGGCGTAAACCCTAAAGGCTCTGCCATAAACAACCAACGGTAGGCTCTTGAAATGTGACTTAAAACCCCTAGAAAAACACCAAAGAGAATCCAAGCATAGTCGGCATCTTTAAAGTATTGAACTAAAGTTGATAAGGAAATTTTAGATAAGGAATACCAGACCAATCCTACTCCTAAGAGTAAAGGTATGACCACTTTTAGAATGGTTTTAGGTTGCCCCACCCGTTTATTTTAAGAGATTGGTAGCCTCGTCTGGAAACACTAATGCAGGATTAAAGTCCTTTGCTTCTTCAATATCCATAATACCATAAGTAATAAGAATAAGAATATCACCCACAGCCACTTTTCGTGCTGCAGCTCCATTAAGTGTAATTTCACCACTATTACGTGGCCCAGGGATACAATAGGTTTCTAAGCGTTCACCATTGTTATTGTTAACAATCTGAACTTTTTCACCTTGTATAATGTTAGCAGCCTCCATTAAATCTTCGTCAATAGTAATACTTCCGATATAATTAAGGTCTGCTCCTGTAACTCTTACACGATGAATTTTCGATTTTACGACTTGAATTTGCATGCCACAAAGGTAATTAATTTAAAGCGATATTATCTATTAATCTAATATCACCTGCATATACAGCGATAAATGCTCTATACGTATTTTCTAATGATTTTTTTTCAACTGGCTTTAAGGTTGTTGTATCTGCAATTACAAAATACTCTAGCTCTAAGAGTGTATGATTTTTAAATTGCAGGTTAACCCATTCCGTTACTAATTCTGCACGTTCTGTGCCAAACTTTACTTTGGCAGTCTTAATTGTTTCATAAATAAAAGGTGCAGCAGCTCTATACGCTTCGGTTAAGCGTGCATTTCTAGAGCTCATAGCCAAGCCATCTTCTTCTCTGTAAATAGGACAACCCATGACCTCTACTGGTAACTTATGATTGGCTACCATTTTCTTTATAATCTGTAATTGCTGAAAATCCTTTTCACCAAAATACGCTCTTCGAGGTTCTACAATTTCAAATAAACGCTTTACAATCGTTCCTACTCCATCAAAGTGACCAGCTCTAAAAGCGCCTTCCATCTCATGCTCTAAACCGCCAAAATCAAAAGGTTCTGAAACCACATCATCACCGTATACATCGGCTTCAGACGGTGTATAGACTACAATCCTTTCTGGGTCTACAGCTTGTAATAATTCAATATCTGTAGCCACACTCCTTGGATATTTCTCAAGGTCTTCGGGGTTATCAAATTGAGTAGGATTCACAAAGATACTCACCACGACCACCTCATTTTCACTCAATCCTTTCTCTACTAAAGATACATGCCCCGCATGCAAGGCACCCATAGTTGGCACAAAGCCAATACGACATTCTTTAGCTCTTAATGCATCTAAATGATGCGACAAATCTGTTTTATTTAAAAATCGTTTCACGGTGGTAACAAAAAATTAACGCGTGCAAACATAATATAATACTAGCAATCTGCCCAAATTTTTGTAATTTTGCATGTTTTTTACTATTAATTCCAAAAGCAGCAGATTTATGAAAGATAAACGAATATTATATGTGTCCTCGGAAGTTGTTCCATATTTACCAGAAACAGAAATTTCTTCAATGTCATTTGAAGCACCTCGGATGGTAAACAAACAAGGAGGTCAGATAAGAATATTTATGCCTCGCTTTGGTAATATCAATGAAAGAAGACACCAATTGCACGAGGTGATTAGACTTTCAGGAATTAACTTGGTCATCAATGATCTTGATATGCCTTTAATTATTAAAGTGGCATCAATTCCTAAAGAAAGAATTCAAGTGTACTTTATCGATAACGAAGATTATTTCAAGAGAAAAGCCACTTTAACCGATGAGAATGGAAAACTATTTTCTGATAATGACGAACGTGCTATCTTCTTTGCCAAAGGCGTTATTGAAACGGTAAAAAAATTAAATTGGGCTCCAGACATCATTCACGTTAACGGATGGTTAGCCTCTTTACTTCCTTTATACCTAAAAGAGTTTTATAAAACAGAACCTTTATTTACAGAAAGTAAAATTGTGACCTCGGTATACAATCAAAACTTCGAAGGAACGTTAGATAAAGACATGATCTCTAAAGTTAATTTTGACGGACTTCCAGCAGAAGCTACAGATCTATTAAAAGAACCAGATTATGTTAATTTAATGAAAGTAGCGATTAATAACTCTGATGCTATTATTAGAGGTTCGGAAGAACTTCCTGAAGCTTTAGATACTTATTTAAATGATTTAGATAAACCTGTATTAGCTTATTCTCCTATTGATGAATTTGCAGATCCTTATACAGAGTTTTACAACAACACTGTTTTAAACGGTTAATACGATTTATGAAAAACAACAAATTTGCTTTACAAATTTTATCCGTTGGTTTAATTTTCCTCAGTTTTATAGCTTGCGATAGTGATTACGCGACCTTGGATTCTGATGTGCTAAACAGCGATATTGCAACAAATTTTGATATTGATTCATCCCATTACGACATCATCACATATACAAAGGCTTTAAACCCTGTACAAACCAATCAATTAGGGCTAAGCACCCTAGGGGTTTATGATGATGCTTACGGAAGAGTAACCTCTAGTTTTGTAACTCAACTCACACCTTCAACCTATGATCCAAGCTTTGGAGACGAGGTAGAAGTTGATTCTGTTGTTGTAACCCTTCCTTTTTACAGTACTGCTACTGATTTTGATGATGATGGAAACATTACATACACTTTAGATTCTGTAATTTCTGACGGAGATACTTATAAAGATATCAAATTAAGAATCTTTGAAAACAATTATTTTATCAGAGATTTTGATCCTAGTGCTAGCTTTAGCGAGGGCCAAGCCTATTACTCTAACAAATCAGCTTCTCCTACAGAACCGATTTCTACAACGGTATTAGAAGGTGAAGAACTTACATTTCTTGCTGCACCACAAACCTCTCATACTACACTAGGAAATACCATTTCTATTAGTGAAGACGTTTTTGTTTTAGAATCTGAAAATCCAGATGCGGATGAAGATGATACCGAAACAACCCTTACCGAGCGTGTTGCACCAGCTATCAGAGTTAAGTTAGACCCAACATTTTGGAAAAACAAAATCATTGACAAAGAAGGTGATGCCGTTTTAAGTAACCAAAATAATTTTGACAACTACTTTAGAGGACTTTATTTTAAAGCTGAAGCTTATAACGATGATGGCAGTTATATCTTCTTGAACACCGGAAGCGCCAACAACGCCAACGTTACCATTTACTATTCAAAATTAACAGCCTCTACGGTTGATGATGATGAATTAAGAGACACCGGAACTTACGTCTTAACCTTTGGAACCAATAAAATCAACTTTCTTGAAACCGATTATAGTATTCCTTTAAATGACGGAAATGCAGAAACCGGAGATTCTAAAATCTATTTAAAAGGTGGTGAAGGTGCCATTGCAGGTATTAAATTATTTCAAGGGATAGATGAAGAAACTGGACTTAGCAATTTTGAAAGTTTCAGAAACGAGTACGTTAATCTTGAAAACAACGAATTTGTTAGCTCTAAACGTTTAATTAATGAAGCCAATTTAGTGTTTTATGTCGATAGAGATGAGTTAGCTATGTTAGGTGAAGATCCTGAAAACGAACCTAACCGCTTATACCTATATGATGTAGATAATAAAGCGCCTTTAATTGATTACTATTTAGACGTAACCAATAGCGCGCTACCTTCCTTTTCTAAAACCAATCATCTTGGCGCTTTAGAACGTGTAGATGATGAAATTGATGGTGAAGGTGTCAAATATAAATTTAAAATTACAGAGCATATCAATAACTTATTATTGAGAGACTCTACAAATGTTGAATTAGGTTTAGCCGTTTCTTTAAATGTAAATATCGAAGACCCTACCGTTAGCTTTACTCAAAATAAAGAGCAAAATGATGAAGGTCTAGATTTAACAGTTCCTCAAAGCTCTATTCTTTCGCCTAGAGGTACAATTTTACATGGGAATACCACTCCAGAAGAGAGCAAACGTGTATATTTAGAAATCTATTACACAGAACCTAATAATTAAAAGCGACTATTTATGTGTGGAATCGTTGGATACATTGGGCATCAAGAGGCCTATCCTATTATAATTAAAGGTCTACAAAGACTCGAATACCGTGGTTACGATAGTGCAGGTATTGCATTATATGACGGCAATAACATAAAACTCTCTAAGACGAAAGGAAAAGTTTCTGATCTTAAAACTAAAATTGAGAACGAAATTGCTACCGATGGAACTTTAGGAATTGGGCATACCCGTTGGGCAACCCATGGTGTTCCTAATGATGTCAATTCACATCCTCATTATTCTAACTCTGGCGATCTCGTAATTATCCATAACGGGATTATAGAAAATTACGATGCCTTAAAGAAGGAGTTAATTAAACGTGGGTACACTTTTCAGTCGGATACCGACACTGAAGTTTTAGTCAACCTTATTGAAGACGTTAAGAAAAGTGAAAACCTTAAACTTGGAAAAGCAGTACAAATTGCACTTAACCAAGTTGTCGGTGCTTACGCTATTGCCGTGTTTGATAAAAATAAACCGAATGAAATTGTCGTTGCCAAATTAGGAAGTCCTTTAGCGATTGGTATTGGTGATGATGAATTTTTTATTGCTAGTGATGCTTCTCCATTTATAGAGTACACTAAAAATGCCGTTTACCTTGAAGATGAAGAAATGGCAATTATTAGACGAGGTCGAAAAATTAAAGTTCGCAAAATTGAAAGCGATACCATTATCGATCCTTACGTTCAAGAACTACAACTTAACTTAGAGCAAATTGAAAAAGGGGGTTACGACCATTTTATGCTTAAGGAAATATACGAACAACCAAGTGCTATTTTAGACACCTTTAGAGGGCGACTTCTAAGTAATGAAGCCATTATAAAAATGGTGGGTGTTGAAGATAATATGAAGAAATTCTTAGCTGCTGACCGTATTATTATTGTCGCTTGCGGAACATCTTGGCACGCCGGATTAGTTGCTGAATATATTTTTGAAGATTTAGCACGAATCCCTGTTGAAGTGGAATACGCTTCAGAATTTAGATATAGAAACCCTGTTATTACTGAAAAAGATGTGGTCATTGCCATTTCACAATCGGGAGAAACAGCAGATACCTTAGCAGCTATAAAACTAGCCAAGTCTAAAGGCGCTTTTGTATTTGGGGTTTGTAATGTGGTAGGTTCTACTATTGCTAGAGAAACGCATGCCGGAGCTTATACCCACGCCGGACCAGAAATTGGTGTAGCGTCAACTAAAGCATTCACTACGCAAATTACGGTACTAACCTTAATGGCTTTACGTTTAGCTAGAGCTAAAGGAACCATGTCAAGTTCAGAATTTAGACACCACCTCATTGAATTAGAAACGATTCCTAACAAAGTAGAAGAAGCTTTAAAATCTGACGCCTACGTTAAAACCGTGTCTGACATTTATAAAGATTCAAAAAACTTCTTATACCTCGGTAGAGGGTTTAATTTCCCGGTAGCTTTAGAAGGTGCCTTAAAATTAAAAGAGATTTCATATATCCACGCTGAAGGTTATCCAGCTGCAGAAATGAAGCACGGACCAATTGCTTTAATTGATGAACAAATGCCTGTAGTGGTTATCGCGACTAAAAAAGGACACTACGAAAAAGTGGTGAGTAACATTCAAGAAATTAAATCTAGAAAAGGTAAAATTATCGGTATTGTTACTAAAGGAGACACTAGCGTTAAAGAATTGGCCGATCATGTTATTGAGGTTCCAGAAACCTTAGAATGTTTATCGCCATTATTAACCACCATACCTTTACAGTTGTTATCCTACCATATTGCGGTAATGCTTAATAAAAATGTAGATCAACCACGTAATTTAGCCAAATCGGTAACCGTGGAATAAACACCCCTTACATTTTTATAAAATAATATCAAGACCTAAACTTTGAGACCTCTCTTTGTTTAGGTCTTTTTTTTTACTCAAATTCCAGCATTTATTTCTTCTCACATCGGGCGTCCCGCAAGGCTATATTGAGGCTCACAGATTTTAACATCATAACTTTTACAAATTATTTCCTTTTGCAATATATTCATTATTTGACGGATATTTTATTAATATAATGTTATGCGCGCATAATTTATAAGAATTTATTTACAAATTATCATATTTTTAACTAAATTGCTATTGTAATTAAATAATTAAATCTCTAACATGAAGACAATCTTACAGCTTTTTACTTTGCTTTTTTGTGTGGCCTCCTTTGCGCAAACCACCATTAAAGGTAAAATCTCAGACCATACAGGATTACCGTTACCTGGAGCAAATATTGTAATCGTTGGCACAAGTACCGGTACTGTATCAGATTTTGATGGTTATTACACCTTAACCACAAGTCAATCGCCACCATTTCAAGTTCGTATTACCTATACCGGATTTGAAAATCAGATCATTGACATTACTGAAAATAACATGACCCTCAATGTTACGCTAGAAGAGGGTAATGAATTGGATGAAGTAGTGATCTCAGCCTCAAGAACTCCAGAGCGTATTTTTGAATCTCCAGTGACCGTAGAACGCTTTGGACTTAAAGAAATTAAAAATACAGCCTCTGCCGATTTTTATGGCGGCTTGGAAACCTTAAAAGGGGTCGATGTAAACACGAGTAGTTTAACCTTTAAATCTGTAAACACTAGAGGATTTGCGACGACAGCGAATACCCGATTTATGCAATTGGTAGATGGTATGGACAACTCTACTCCCGCATTAAACTTCCCTATAGGAAACTTAGTCGGACTAATAGAAACAGATGTTCATAGTGTTGAATTATTACCTGGAGCATCATCGGCACTCTATGGAGCCAATGCCTTTAATGGAATTTTATTTATGCGAAGTAAAAATCCTTTCGATCACCAAGGCATCAGTGCTTTTGTAAAAAAAGGAATTACCACCCAAGAAGCAGCTGGAGATAATGAATATACCGACCTCGGAATTAGAATGGCCTACAAATTCAGTGATAAATTTGCGGCTAAAGTCAACTTCGGATACTTAAATGGTACGGATTGGGCAGCAACGAGCGAAGTAGACAGTGATATGCCCGGTGGTACTAGAGCCACTAACCTTAATTACAACGGAATTAATGTCTATGGTGATGAAGTGTCGGCTAATATTAATGACTTAGCAGGAGGCACTGGGATTGTTCCTGATGTTTTTGTGAGTAGAACAGGATACAACGAACGTTTTTTAACAGAGCACAAAGCCCAGAGTATTAAAGCGGACTGGGGCTTATACTTACGTCCAATTACAGATAGTAATTTTGAAATTCAATACGTTGGAAAAGTAGGTACCGGAACCACCATTTACCAAGGTACCAACCGCTATAACATTGATGGATTTTTTCAGCAACAGCACAAACTAGAAGTAAAAAACGACAATTATTTTTTAAGAGGATATGTCGTTGCCGATAAAGCCGGAGATTCTTACGATATGGTATTTACCGGAATCAATATTAACCGTGCATGGAAAAGTGATGCCGATTGGTTTGGAGACTACATCAACACTTACGTGGCCGCAACTTTAGGTGGTGGCGCAACAGACGCAGAAGCTCATGCTGCTGCAAGAGCCGCCGCAGAAACCGGCCGATACGAACCAGGAAGCCCAGAATTTCAAAATGCCTTTAATCAAATTATTAAAAATCCAGATTTAGCTTCAGGTTCACAGTTTAGAGATGCTTCTAAATACTACCACGCTGACGGTAATTATAATTTTAGTCACCTTACGGATATCGCAGAAATCCAAGTGGGTGGATCGTTCAGACAGTATAAATTAAATTCTTTCGGTTCTATTTATACCGATTACGATGGCACTATTGATTACAGTGAATTCGGAATTTATACTCAAGTGCAAAAAGAATTGGAACTCAACGGAGATATGAATTTAAAAATCACCGCTTCTGCGCGTTATGATAAATCAGAGTTCTTTGACGGGTTTGTATCCCCAAGATTATCTTTAGGACTTACCTTAAACGAGAACCATAACATTAGAGCCTCAGCACAAACAGGCTTTAGAAATCCAACCACACAAGATTTATTTATAGGTTTAGATGCGGGTAGAGCGATCTTAGTTGGGTCCGCTCCAGACAATCTAGATCGTTATTCACGCGATTTCACCGCGAGTAACGGTACGATGTATACCCAAACAGGAGCCGCAGCTTATAACAACTCTTACTCAGCATCATCTGTTCAAGAATTTGGAGAAACCGGAGATGCATCCGTTTTAAGAGTGGCTAATCCGGATTTGGTATCACCGGAAAAAGTGAGCTCTTTTGAAATTGGTTATCGTGGAAAATTTGACCACTTAACCATAGATTTCAGTACCTATTACAACAAATACCAAGATTTTATTTCTTCCGAAGTAGTTATTGCGCCGCTTTATGGCTCAGTAAATGATAACTCAGGGGTTGCAGCCATTGCCAATAGCGATTTCACCACTTACAGTACATATACAAATTCTCAAGTTGATGTAAATTCATACGGCGCCTCTTTAGGTTTGTCTACAAAAGTGTTTCAAGATTTTGATTTAGGCGGAAGTTACACTTTTACCAAACAAGATTTTGACCAAGCAGCAAATCCGAATTTCGAAACGAATTTTAACACCCCAGAGCATAAATTTAAAGCGCATTTTGGAAATACAGAATTGTTTAAAAACTTCGGTTTTAATATTGCTTATAAATTTAGTGATGATTATTTCTGGGAAGCCACCTTCGGAGATGGTATTGTACCAGAATTCCACACTGTCGATGCGCAAATCAACTACAAAATCCCAAGTTTAAAATCTACCATTAAAATTGGTGGCACAAACATTGGCGGTCAAGAATATTTCACAGTCTTTGGCTCAGGTTACATTGGCTCAATGTACTATGCATCTTGGACCATTAATAACTTATAAAATACATAGCATGAAAAATATTAGATACATATTACTATCAGCTATTTTCATTGGGTTTACAGCCTGTAATAGCGAAGAAGATTTTGAAGATCTTTTAGACAACCCTACCACACCTGTAGAATTACCAGCACTCACACCGGGCAGCGTAGATTTCTCTACGTATATTGCGGTAGGCGCTTCCTTTACTGGCGGATTTACAGACAATGCTCTATTTATCGCCGGACAGCAAAATTCGTTTCCAAATCTACTATCGGAAAAATTCGCTTTAGTGGGCGGAGGCAGTTTTACCCAACCCTTAATGAATGATAATATTGGCGGATTTGTTTTAGGCTCTACCGTTATATTATCGCCAAGATTATATTTTGATGGAAGTGGCCCTGCAGAACTACCGGCCACCCCAACCACAGAAATTACAGATGTTTTATCGGGTCCATTTAATAATTACGGTATTACTGGAGCTAAAAGCTTTCACCTTGGGATTCCGGGTTATGGAACATTAAATCCTTATTTCGGGAGAATGGCCTCAACACCAACAGCAACGATTATTGGTGATGCAGCAGCCCAAAACCCAACTTTTTTCACCTTATCAGAAATTGGAGGTAATGATGTCCTCGCCTATGCACTTTCAGGAGGAACAGGTGAAGACCAAACCGGAAATTTAGATGCTGCAAGTTATGCTAATAATGATCTTACAGATCCCAATGTTTTTGCAGCGTCATTTAGTGCTAGCGTTGATGCCTTAACGGCTAATGGCGCTAAAGGGGTGGTGGCCAACCTACCGTACATTACGTCTTTAGCTCATTTTACAACCGTACCACATAATCCTTTAGACCCTAGCAATCCTGCCTTTGGTCCGCAAATACCGCTTTTGAATTCAATCTTTGGAGCGCTAAACCCTATTTTTAATGCGGTAGATCCTGATCGCGCCATTGTATTTTCAGAAACCGAAGCTAGTGCGGTGGTGATAAAAGATGAAAACTTAACCGACATTTCTTCTATTATTATTGAAACCTTAAACGCCAGTCCGACATTCCCGGCCTTTATCGCGCAATTTGGTTTACCGCCACAAGCCGCTCCTTTAGTTGCAAATCTTTTGGGCAACACTTATGGACAAACAAGACAAGCTACTGAAGCCGATTTATTAGTCTTACCAAGTAGTTCTGTAATTGGTACCGTTAATGAAGACTATGCTGCTGCTTTAGAACTGCAAGGCTTGTCTGCAACCTTAGCAGCTCAGTTTGCTGCTGAAGGCATCACCTTACCTTTAGAAGATAAGTGGGTATTGATACCAAGTGAACAAAGCGCTATTAAGACTGTAACGGATGCTTATAATGTTACTATTGCCAGTGTCGCCTCTGATAACGGTTTAGCTTTTGTAGATTTTAATGCCATTTTAGCTGAAGCTTCTACAACGGGTTACCCTTCTGGCGATTTTATTTTAACAACGGATTTGGTAACGGGCGGATTAGTTAGTTTAGATGGTGTGCATTTAACCTCACGCGGCTACGCTGTGATGGCTAATGAAATGTTAAAAGCGATCGATATTACCTATGGTTCAAACTTTGAGGCTTCAGGCAATTTGATTGTCCCTGGGAATTATCCAACAAATTTTCCACCGTCATTACAGTAAAAACCATAGAAATACGACAAAAAAAAGCTTGGTAGTTTTAGGTGATTTCAAGCCGTAAAAAAGCCATAAATTTTGATGTGGTATTTAAATTAAAACACATATCTTTGCAGCGCGAAAAACTAAGGTCCTTCCGAAAGATGAAGTCGAAGGTTTTTCAGATTTAAATTATTGCAAAACAAAAACATAAGAGTAATGTCAAAAGTTACAGGTAAAGTTGCACAAATCGTAGGTCCAGTTATCGATGTAGAATTCGCTACTGATTCAGAGCTTCCAAAGATTTATGATTCGTTAGAAATTAATAACCCAGATGGTTCTAAATTAGTACTAGAAGTACAATCTCATATTGGAGAAGATACGGTACGTACAATTGCTATGGACTCTTCAGATGGTTTAAGTCGAGGAACTGAAGTTATCGCAACAGGTTCTCCGATACAAATGCCAATTGGCGAAGATGTTTACGGTCGTCTTTTTAATGTTATTGGTGATGCTATTGATGGACTAGGTGATTTACCTAAATCAGGAGATGCTGGTTTACCGATTCACAGACAAGCTCCTAAATTCGAAGATTTATCAACCTCTACTGAAGTTTTATTTACAGGGATTAAAGTTATCGATTTAATTGAGCCTTACGCAAAAGGAGGTAAAATTGGATTATTTGGTGGTGCCGGTGTAGGTAAAACAGTATTAATTCAGGAGTTGATTAACAATATTGCAAAAGGTCACGGTGGACTTTCTGTATTTGCAGGTGTAGGTGAAAGAACACGTGAAGGAAACGATTTACTTCGTGAAATGTTAGAGTCTGGTATTATTAAATACGGTGATGACTTTATGCATTCTATGGAAGAAGGTGGATGGGATCTTCAGAAAGTGGACAAATCACTTATGAAAGACTCTAAAGCAACTTTCGTATTCGGACAAATGAACGAACCACCTGGAGCACGTGCACGTGTTGCCTTATCTGGTTTAACTATTGCTGAATATTTCCGTGATGGTGCAGGTGAAGGACAAGGAAAAGACGTTTTATTCTTCGTTGATAACATCTTCCGTTTTACACAAGCCGGTTCTGAGGTATCAGCCTTATTAGGACGTATGCCTTCTGCAGTAGGTTACCAACCAACCTTAGCAACAGAAATGGGTGCGATGCAAGAGCGTATTACTTCAACAAAAAGAGGTTCTATTACTTCGGTTCAAGCGGTATACGTACCTGCGGATGATTTAACGGATCCAGCGCCAGCAACAACCTTTGCGCACTTAGATGCAACAACTGTACTTTCTAGAAAAATTGCTGAGTTAGGTATTTACCCTGCGGTAGATCCTTTAGATTCTACTTCAAGAATCTTAACAGCTGATATTTTAGGTGCAGATCACTATAACTGTGCACAACGTGTAAAAGAGTTATTACAACGTTATAAAGAATTACAAGATATTATTGCTATTCTTGGTATGGAAGAATTATCTGAAGAAGATAAAATGGCTGTAGGTAGAGCAAGACGTGTACAACGTTTCTTATCACAACCTTTCCACGTAGCAGAGCAATTTACAGGTCTTAAAGGTGTTTTAGTAGACATTAAAGAAACAATTAAAGGTTTCAACATGATTATGGATGGTGAATTAGATCACTTACCAGAAGCAGCGTTTAACCTTAAAGGTTCTATTGAAGAAGCTATCGAAGCAGGAGAAAAAATGCTTGCTGAAGCGTAATTAGTTAATAGTTTATAATTGTTGGCTGCTCGTTTTTCCAACAACCAATAACTAATAACAAACAACTTAAAAGAGTATGTATTTAGAAATTGTATCACCTGAAAACACATTATTTAGTGGAGAAGTTACTTCGGTAGCCGTTCCTGGTGTTAATGGCGAGTTTGAAATGTTAACCAATCACGCACCTATTGTATCTATACTTACAAAAGGAAATGTAAAAGTGATGGGTAGCAATATTCAATTAGAAAAAGAAGTAGAAACTAAATTTACAAAGTCTGATAAAGGCGTTTGGTTAGCTATCA
This sequence comes from Winogradskyella rapida, assembly GCF_042675845.1. Classification (NCBI taxonomy): domain Bacteria; kingdom Pseudomonadati; phylum Bacteroidota; class Flavobacteriia; order Flavobacteriales; family Flavobacteriaceae; genus Winogradskyella; species Winogradskyella rapida. The sequence goes on from NZ_JBHTKM010000063.1 coordinate 1,307,168, forward strand.
ATTCTGGTACACTAGAAATGAAAGATAATAAACTTATCATTTTAGCAGATTAGTACATCAATTCTATCATATAAAAAAGGGCGAAATTAATATTTCGCCCTTTTTTTGTGGATAGCTATAAGCTTTATAAAGTCCCTAAAATCTTATCCATCACCCAAGCGGTATGTACCCCACTTTTTCCTGTAGACGGGTGCTGTCCTTTTCCCATAAGATGCGTATACATGTTTTTGACGTGATTATACTGTATAGGATTAGGATGCGCTATTGAAAACGTCTTTTTATAAGTTGCAGTACTATAAGTTATGGGCGCTTCACTAAACACTGAAAAACACAATTCGCCTTCGCTTCCTACAATACGGACTTCATCTTCGCGCTTATAAGCTCCAAAATTCCATGTGGCCGCTCCTATAACTCCAGATTGATGTAACCAAGAGGCTGCAACTGCATCTTTAGCACTATAGTGGTTTTGTTGATTAAGACTCACCCCATTGGCTTCTGTAATATCACCTAATAAATAGGCAAACAAATCTAAGCCATGGCTCGCTAAATCATCAAAATAACCCGCCGGTGCTATATTGGCATCCGTTCGCCAATTATAAGTCCCGGACACATCAAGCGGGCTTGGGGTTCGTGATAAATTCCAATGCACATAGCGTAGTTCACCAATAGCATCAGATTCTAACATCGCTTTTAAGACATTAAATCGTGGTAAGGACCTCCGGTAATACACCACAAATAAGGGTAAGTTTTTCGACTCGAAGGCAGTATAGATTTCCAAACATGCTTTATAACTTGGGGCCATCGGTTTCTCTATACAGCAAATTTTTCCGACTTCAGCCACCTTTAACGCATAGAAATGATGTGTATCTGGAGGTGTGGCAATATATACAGCATCCACATCCTTGTCGTTAATAAGAGCATCGGCATCATCATAATAGCGTTCTACCTTGTGACGTTTGGCATAATCTTTAGCCAAGGCCAAAGTTCTTCGCATTACCGCCACCAATTCAAAACCTTCAACACGTTGGTAGGCTGGTCCGCTTTTAACTTCCGTAACATCACCACAACCAATAATTCCCCATTTGATATGTTCTGCCATATTTTAAAGTCGCTTTATGGCTTCAAGCTCAACTTTCAGCTCTTGAAACATAGTCATAATACTACTTAATTTCAGTTCTTTTTCATCATATTCTTGCGTATTAATACAGCAGGTGAACTCCCAAATTTCAAGAATATTTTCGCGCGCAATTAAATAAGGTTCATAAGCTCTATTATCAGAACTCAATAACAAATTAGTAACATCATTTTCCGGAATATAAACCCGTTTATACACCAAGCCATCATCTTTTGTTAGAATAATATAGGTACGTCCACTTTTAACATCAGCTATATTATCTAAAAATTTAGCCACAATAAAAGCACCATCTTTAACCGGCAACATGGAATCGCCTTTAATAGGAAATGCCCGATGCGTTCCGGTAGGCAAAAAAGGCAATTTAATTTTTTGAAGCTGCTCTATATATTCCGGATCATCATAACCTGAAAGGTAACCTGCCGAGGCCTTAGCCGGAATAATTTCAATGAGATCCTCATTGTCTTCATTAACGGTAACTGGAAACAATACGCGCTTATTTCCAACTTCAATAAAAGAGGTATTTGTCGCTTTACGTAAATCGTTTTTTACCAGAATATCAATAGGAATATTAAAGTAGGTAGACAAATCTATTAAGCGGTCTATTGGCGGCTCAGAACGGCCTTCTTCATAAGACCCCACCATAGAACGACTCCAATTTAATTCGTCCGCAAGACGCTCTTGAGACATCTTCTTTAAAGACCGTAAATGCTTTATATTAACCTGAATTGGTTTCATCTCATATTAGTTTTAACATTATTTACTACAAATGTAAGCAATAAAAACTACACATAGTAGCTAATTTTACAAACCAATTAAGAACTATGTATTTAAATTGCCACACCTATTACAGTCTTCGCTACGGCACTATTAAGCCAGAACAGCTCTTAGCTATAGCTTCTGAAAACGGAGTTCAAACCTTAGCTTTAACAGATATCAACAGCACATCGGCATGTTTAGATGTGATGCGTTTATCTAAAAAGTACAAGATAAAACCTGTTCTTGGTGTTGATTTTAGAAATGGTGTGCAACAGCAATTTATCCTTATTGCGAAAAATAATAATGGTTTTTTTAATATTAATACTTACCTCTCAAAATTTCTCCATGAGCCTAGCTTAAAAATTCCATCACGGCCAGATGAGAATTTACAAGACTGTTTTGTGGTCTATCCGTACAGAGATGATCTAACGTTTACCCTAAAAGCTAACGAGTTTTTAGGCATAACCCCACAAGATCTTAACCGGTTAAAGTTTTCAAAATGGAAACAACTCAAACATAAATTAGTGGTCTTAAAAACGGTATCCTTTCAGAATAAAAAAGGTTTTAATACCCACCGTTTGCTCCGTGCTATAGACAATAATACTTTATTAAGTAAACTTCCTAAATCTGAAGAAGGCCTTGAGAGTCATCAAATGCTTCCGTATCACGATTTATGTGCCACTTATGCTGAGTACCCAAAACTTATATCTAATACCGAACAACTTTTAGATGCCTGTTCCTTAAACTTTAATTTTGGTGCTGAAGCGCCTAAAAACCAAAAGTGTTTAACTGAAAATGAAAGCTCTGACTACCGCTTATTAAAACAATTAGCCTATGATGGTATTGCTTATCGTTACGGAACAGAAGCCACACAAAAGGTCTATGATCGTATTGAAAAAGAACTTGCCATCATTAAACAAAAAGGCTTTGTTTCCTATTTTCTTATCAATTGGAAAATTTTAGAATACGCCCGCAGTAAGGACTATTACTATGTAGGTCGTGGTAGTGGTGCCAATAGCATTATTGCTTATTTATTACGCATTACTGATGTAGACCCTATTGAATTAGACTTATATTTTGAACGGTTTATCAATCTATTCCGTCAAAATCCACCCGATTTTGATCTCGATTTTTCATGGAAAGACCGAGACGATATAACCAACTACATCTTTAAAACCTTTAAGCATACCGCCCTTATTGCCGTATATAACACCTTTAAATTTAAAGCCTCTATACGCGAATTGGGGAAAGTTTTTGGCTTACCAAAGTCTGAAATGGATAAACTTACCCGTGGGAAATTTAACCTCAGCACACTCGACCAATTATCGCAACTTGTAATTAAATACAGCACTTATATTGAAGGGTTTCCCAACTACTTAGGCATCCACGCAGGTGGGGTCTTAATTTCAGAAGCGCCTATTCACAGTTATTGCGCGACATTTATGCCTCCTAAAGGCTTTGCTACCACACAATTTGATATGGTGGCTGCGGAAGACATCGGGCTTTATAAATTTGATATCCTAAGCCAACGTGGATTAGGAAAAATTAAAGAAGCCGTAGAAATTATTGACGCCAATTACAAGGATCAGCCCGCAATTGATATTCACGATATTAGACGTTTTAAAAAAGACGAACGCATTAAAGACCTGCTTCGTAATGCTAAAGCTATTGGTTGTTTTTATGTAGAATCGCCTGCCATGCGTATGCTCTTAAAAAAATTACAGGTAGATAACTATCTAGGCTTAGTAGCCGCAAGTTCTATTATTAGACCTGGTGTGGCCAAAAGTGGAATGATGCGCGAATATATTCTGCGTTACCGTTATCCTGAAAAACGTAAAGAGGCACATCCGGTTTTACAAAAAATAATGCCAGAGACCTACGGTATTATGGTTTACCAAGAAGATGTGATTAAAGTGGCGCACCTTTTTGGAGGTTTAGATTTGGGCGAATCGGATATGCTGCGTCGTGGTATGTCTGGAAAATTTAGATCGCGAAATGAGTTCTTAAAAGTGAAACAAAAATTCTTCGATAATTGTATAAACGACGGTAAACCGGAAGCTTTAGTGGCTGATATTTGGCGACAAATAGAAAGTTTTGCAGGCTATGCCTTTGCCAAAGGCCACTCCGCATCATATGCTGTAGAAAGCTACCAAAGTCTATTTTTAAAAGCCTATTACCCTTTGGAGTACATGACAGCAACCCTTAATAATTTTGGTGGGTTTTACAGTACTGAATTTTATGTTCATGAAGCAAAAATGCACGGCGGTAATATTGAAGCACCCTGTATAAATCAATCTTTTGCGCAAGCCATCATCAAAGAAAAGACCATTTATTTAGGCTTTATGTTTTTACAGGCTTTAGCATCAAAAACAATCACTCAAATTCTTACTGAACGTCAAAACCAAGGAGACTTTAAGTCGCTTGATGATTTTATAGAGCGGGTACCGATCTCTATAGAACAGATTTCAATTTTAATTAAAATTAACGCCTTTCGTTTTACAAAAGTTAATAAGCGCGAATTACTTTGGGAAGCCCATTTAAAAATAAGTAAAACCGCCTTAAAAGAAGATGTTATTAATTTATTTAAAACCGAACGCGTGCATTATAACACACCCCAATTGCCGAGTACAACCTTAGAAAATGCTTTCGATGAAATTGAATTATTAGAGTTTCCGCTCTGTAATCCGTTTCACTTGTTAGAATCACAATCCATTAGCAATTTACGAGCAAAGCACCTTCAAAAGTTAGAAACTAAACTTATAATTATTGAAGGCTATCTCGTAACGACTAAAACCACCAAAACAACCCAGGGTAAACTGATGTATTTCGGAACCTTCCTAGATCGTGATGGTCATTTTTTAGATACGGTACACTTCCCTCCTACGGTTGCAAAATATCCGTTTAGAGGACGAGGTATTTATGCCATTACAGGAAAAATTATAAGTGAATTTGATTGTATAACTATTGAAGTTTCAAAATTAGAACGCTTAGCGATTATTGAAGATCCGCGTTATGCAGTAAAATCTTTGAATCCTACGTTTCAGAATAAACGCAATTTTACCGATTTGAGAAGGGCTATCAGTTAAAAAACAACATGACGTCACTTCGAGTGAATTTGTGAAACTATTAGAAATCAAAATATTTTTTGATTGAAGATACCGAAGCGCAGCTTTAGCAAATTTATAGCGAGAAGCTATCATTAATCATAAGGTTCTCGATACAACCATTTTTTCCGCTTTAGCGACTAAAATGGCCACTCGAACTGACGTTAGTTACTAATTGTTAGTTGGATTTTACACCCCTAATGAGCTTCGCTCGGTATCTTCAACAAAAGCATTCGCTTTTTATTTCGATAATCCTCGAGGGAACAGTCTCACTGTTGCGAATAAAAAAATCTAAAAGATTTTTTTATTAATTGTCCCCTTGAGGGGACTTTAGGGAGTGTTTTTAAATCTCACAGGAAAGGAAACCCAAATTAAAAAATGAACAAAAACCGCAGCATCGTACATATGGATTTAGACACGTTTTTTGTATCTTGCGAAAGACACATGGACAGTAGTCTTAATGGCAAACCTATACTTATTGGTGGCACAAGCGACAGAGGTGTTGTGGCCTCTTGCAGTTACGAAGCTAGAACTTTTGGTATCCATTCCGCTATGCCCATGCGTATGGCCAAGCAACTGTGTCCAGAAGCCATTGTACTACGAGGAAACTCAGGAATCTACACCAAATTTTCTAATGAGGTCACCGAGGTTATTAAAGAAAGTGTCCCGCTTTATGAAAAATCCTCTATAGACGAGTTTTATATCGACTTAACCGGAATGGATAAGTTTTTTGGTTGCCATAAATTAGCCTCAGAACTACGCCAAAAAATTATAAAAGAAACCGGACTTCCCATTTCCTTTGGCTTATCCCTTAACAAAACCGTATCTAAAATAGCCACAGGAGAGGCCAAACCTAATAACGAAATTAGAATTCTATCGGGTAACGAAAAGCCTTTTTTAGCGCCACTATCGGTAAAAAAAATCCCTATGGTAGGCAATGTGACTTATAAAGCTTTGTGCGATTTGGGAGTAAAACGTATTAAAACCATCCAAGAGATGCCTATGGAGCTTATGCATAAAGTACTCGGTAAAAATGGCCTTGGGATTTGGAAAAAAGCCAACGGAATAGACAATGCGCCTGTAATACAATACCATGAACGTAAATCCATATCTACAGAGCGTACTTTTGGTCAAGACACTACAGATGTGGTAAAACTTAAAGGTATGGTGGTTGCCATGACCGAAAATTTAGCCTATCAATTACGACGAGGTAATAAACTTACCGCTTGTGTAACCTTTAAAATTAGATATTCCGATTTTCAGACTTACACCCAGCAACAACGCATTCCTTATAGCGCCATGGACCATATGCTTATTCCTGTGGTTTTAGAGTTATTTAAAAAATTATACAATCGGCGACTTTTGGTAAGACTCATTGGCGTTCGGTTTAGCCATTTGGTAGAGGGCGGCCATCAAATTAATTTATTTGAAGACAATGAAATGCACCTCAACCTCTGTAAAGCCATGGATAAAATGCGCGAACGCTATGGAGATAGAGCCGTAATGAGTGCTGCAGGTATGGATGCTAAAAGTATTAGCCGTTGGAATCCTTTTAATGGAGAACCTCCACCTTTACTTGCAAATAGACGACGATAGTACATGAAAGACTGGTTCGGTTTTTATAAAATCTTAGAACCTTATAAATTATCTGATTTTTCACACCCCTAAAGTCCCCTCAAGGGGACAATATCACGGTTGCGAATAAGAAGCGAATACTTTTGTTGAGGAGGTTAAAAATAATAGCCGTTGGAATCCTTTTAATGGAGAACCTCCACCTTTACTCGCAAATAGACGACGATAGAACATGAAAAGACTAGTTAGATTTTTGAAAAAATATTAGAACCTTATAAATTATCTCATTTTTTACACAACTAAAGTCCCCTCAAGGGGACAATCTTACGGTTGCGAAGACCCTTATTTATATATCTTCTACGTACTCTAAAATAGCACCAGGCTGACAGTCTAAGGCTTTACAAATCGCTTCTAAAGTTGAAAATCGCATAGCCTTTGCTTTTCCAGTTTTTAAAATGGACAAATTAGCCGTAGTGATCCCTACAATTTCAGCAAGTTCATAACTTTTCATACCACGCTCGGCAAGAATACGATCTAAGTTCACTCTTATAGCCATAATTACACCGTTAAATCGTTTTCTTCCTTAGCGACTTTCGCTATCTTAAAGACTTCACTTAATACCATAAAAAATAAACCTAAACAGAGTAACATAAGGTACGGACTTAACCCTAAATAGATTTTAAAAGTCCCTTTAAAAACCAATTCCACTATAACAACTAATAATGACGTCAGTATACCAACTCCTGTAAGTAAATAACCGATCTTATAGAAGTTAGCAATAACATCACTATGAAAAGGTTTCACCCTCTGAAAATAGCGCAACGTTTTTCTAAATAGATACAGGCAATAAATACTAACAAAAGCTAAAGCAATGAATAGCAAAGCAAACAACTGCCCTACCATTGAAAATGGCGCCACTACAGACTTCTCCGTATTTAAGATCAATTCTAAAGTTTCGGGCTCAATAAACATATAAACCGTAAAAAAAGCCAACAGTGCAATTGCCGGAATACAAGTCACAATCCAAACAAAATCAATTAAACTTTTTAGAATCACTAGTTTTCTCATGCTAAAAAAATTATCGTTTTACGATAACAAATATATAAAAATTATCGATAAACAATATTTTTTGACTATAATCATTTTGAAGCATGCATAAATATTGTAAGTTATTTCTTTATACTATATTTGAATTATGACATCGCATACCATCATTTCGGAACGCCCTAGACCTATTTGGCAAATCCCCATTGCAGCCCTGTTTTTTTACCATAGCTTTCGGAATTATAGGGTATAAATTTTATCTTTGGATTACCACAAATCAATCTTTAGGCATACGATTCATAGATTTTGAAGGTCTCATTTATTTTTCTGGTATTGGCGCAGGTTTTTGCTCTAGAAAACGGATCCATATTGATATTGCTAATTCTCGGTTTAAACCAACTATAGAAATTGGCCCTATAAAATTGGGATCGTGGCAAACCATTAAAAATTATAACTATGTCTCCGTTTTTCATCAACCTACAACCAATGGGACTTATGTTTTTGAGGTAAACCTATGGTATGATAACAACAAACATTTTGAGCTCTATGAAGAGCAGGACTATCAAGATGCTTTTATTATAGGTTATGAACTTTCAGAAACCTTAAATATTGATTTGTTAGACGCTACGGTTCCTAATGATTATAAATGGATTGATAAAGCAGAATGGAAAGCCAAAATGGCGCAGGCCCAAACCGCCTAACGCTAAGATATAAACTCTTAAAATTCATAAACCTCAGCCCGCTTTTCTTACCTTTACCCTATGCACGATACCTTTGTTACCATCGCTAAATATCAATATTCCACAGAAGCCGAAATTATTAAAGGCCGTTTAGAATCGGAAGGCATAAGCGTCTTCTTAAAAGATAATATCACTATAGATACCGATCCTTTGGTGAGTCAGGCTATAGGCGGTATTAAATTAAATGTTTTAGCTAAAGACGAAGCACAAGCTGTAGAAATCTTACAAGCCATCCAATCCTATTCCATGGATAATGACGGCCAGCCTCTAAAATGTCCTAACTGCGGAAACAACCATATTAGACTTTATTCTACCATCAATAATGTTAAAGCTTTAGTCTCATTTCTTATCAGTTTTCTCACGGGAACGATTCCTTTTAGTACGCGATATCAATACCAATGTGAAGACTGTAAAACAAACTTTCCTATTAAAGCTTAAGCACCCTATTATACGCCTGCTTCAGGTTTTTTATAACCGTTTCTAAGGCTTCTTCGTTTAAATGTCCAAAACCAAACCGAATGGCGCAGGTGGTTTTATCTTGATACAAAATGGTTTTCGGTAAAAACACATCGCACTTTTCAGCTTCTTCTGCCAGTTTCACTAAAGATATAGTCTCCTTAAATTGTAGCCAAATAGCTAAGCCTCCTGAAGGCATATTCCAAGTGAGAATGCCTTCAAAATAAAAATTTAAGTAGCGGCACAAGCTATCGCGACGTTCTTTATAAGTGACAATATTCTTTTTTTTAAGGCGGTATATTTCACCTTCAGAAATCAACTCCGACAACATTTGTTCTTGTATTAAATCGCCTTGTTTATCTAAAAGTTGTAAATAGTTTTTTGCTTCGGAAATAAAATTTTCCGGCGCCACCACAAACCCCGTATGAAAACTTGGAAATAGAGACTGCCCTAACTTCCCTAAATAAATAACCATACCATGCGTATTGGCACTCGCCATTGGCAACATGGCCGACCCATCAAACTGAAAATCGTAATCGTAATCATCTTCAATAATAGCAAACCCAAAAGTCTTCGCTAGAGCCAACAATTCTAAACGACGCTTAGCACTCAAGGTTACCGTAGTGGGATAATCTCTATTGGCACAAACATACACACAGCGCACGCTATGTTTTACAAAATGCTTACGAATATAATCCACATCTAAACCTTCCTCATCTACCGGAATCGTTCGGATGGTCGCCCCGGCTTGCTGAAAAATCATGTTAGACGCATAGTTACTCAGCTGCCCAACAAGCACAAGATCCTCTTGTTTTATCAGCAACTGAGAAACCATATACAGACTCATCTCGGTACTGCGTGTATTAATTAAATTCTTCGCATCGATATGAAAACCACGCGTCGCATTTAAATAATTACAGAGTTGGGTTCTAAAGACAGAAGCTTTTGAGGCCTGGGTGGTATTCCATTTTTGAATAAGCGGTTTCCGTTTCATAGCCGCACTATACCACCTAGAAAATTGATGCACCGGATGCAAGCGCAAATCGGGCTGCCCATCATTCAGAATATATTTTACAGTCGTTTCTTGTGCTGTTGATGCCAAATGAAATGACTTTTGAAAGGGAAATCCTGCCACCTTAGGATAAGTATAAGCATGGTCTATAGGCTGTGTAGCGGCCTTAATTTTAGACATAGAAGCTTCAGGGACCACCACAAAGGTTCCTTTATTAGCCAAAATATCAACCCAACCTTGGGAGGCCAATTCGTCGTAAATGGCTACCGCCGTATTTCTATGAACATTTAACAGCGTACTAAGCACCCGTGTTCCGGGCAATTTACTACCTTTATCTAAATACCCGCGTTGTATAGCATTGATAATTTGCTGTGCCACTTGCACATAGACAGGTTGCACCAAGGTTTTATCGAAGGTAACAAGTTGTTTTATGATTTCACTAACCGGACTATTCATTGTTTTAATACTGGACTATTTTAATCGTCCGGAAAGTTACGACTTTTGCAGCGTTCAACAGCCTTATCTAAAACCCTAAAGTTTTGAACTATTTTAAACAGATCACAAACGTTAAACCAATGAAAACAACAAGCCTTTTTATTACCTTTATTTCTATTGCTTTTTTTAAGCTTTATGCCCAAGAGCAACCCATAAAAACCGATTCTTTAAGTGAGGTTATAATCACTTCTACCCGTATAGATTTGCCTTTTAAAGAAAATGCAAGAACCATTAACATTATTTCTGCCGAAGCAATTAAAAATAGTGCTGCTATCACGGTTGCCGATTTACTACAACAAGTTGCCGGCGTGGATATAAGACGTCGTGGTACGGGTGGTAGCCAAGCCGATTTATTTATTAGAGGTGGTGGTTTTGATCAAACACTTCTACTCATTGACGGTATAAAAATGGACGATGTACAAACCGGCCACAACACCTTAAATGCAGCGGTTCCAATAGAAGTGATTAAGCGTATTGAAATCATTAAAGGCCCTGCGGCTCGTGTTTTTGGCCAAAATGCATTTACAGGAGCCATTAATATTGTTACAAAATCAACCCTAAACAATTCGGTTTCTGCACAGATTGAAACCGGTTCCTTTGGGCAACTTAACGGTTCTATTACGGCCGGTACAGAATTAGAAAACTCTACTCATATTATTCATGTAGACCGTATGACTTCTGAAGGGTACCGCAACAATACCGATTATGATAATTCAAATTATTTCATCAAAAGTACTTTTAATAAAAACGCGCAGGCCATAGAAATGATCACCACATTCTCTGAGCGTAAATTTGGAGCTGAAAATTTCTACACCACCAGTGCAGATTATAATGAATATGAAGAAACACAGAACAGTTTAATGGCGTTCACCACTAAATTTCAATCTGAAAACTTTAAAATTCAACCTCGAGTATATTGGAAACGTAACCAAGATATCTTTCTTTTAAAACGTTTTGAGCCTAACTTCTTCAGAAACATTCATATTTCTAATAAAATAGGGGCCGAAGCCAACGCCTCTTACACCTCTAAACTGGGTATTACTGGATTTGGAATAGACCTTTCTAAAACCTATTTACAGAGTAATAACTTAGGGAACCGTAACCGCTTTATGAGCACCGTATTCTTAGAGCACCGTTTTGACCTTATGGAAAACCGTTTAAGTGTAACTCCCGGAGTGGCAATGACCTATTTTTCAGATTTTAAATTTAATGCCTTCCCTGGTCTAGATTTAGGATTTGACCTTAGCAATAATCTAAAAGCCTACGGAAATATTGGCTGGACCTACCGAATTCCAACCTATACCGATTTGTATTATAACGATCCTAGAACTATAGGAAATGAAGATTTAGAGCCTGAAGAAGCCTTTTCACAAGAAATTGGTCTTAAATACCATGCCTCAAACCTACGCGCTAGCGTAGCACTTTTTAACCGCGACGCCACCAATCTTATAGATTTTGTAAGACCTAATACTACCGAAGAAATCTACACAGCAACCAATATTGCTGAAGTGAACACCAAAGGGATAGAGCTTGATGCCGCATACCACTTTAATGTAAAAGGCTATAAACAAAGTATCGCGCTCGGTTATGCCTATTTAGATGATAATATTTTAGAACAAAATGAAGAATTATCACGTTATGCCCTTAACACCTTAAAGCATCATTTTACCACGACTTTAAGCACTAAACTATTTAAAAACATCAGTCAGAATATCGTTTACAAATATGCGGAACGCACCACCGGACAAACCTACAATGTTTGGGATGCCTCAGTAGTCATGACTTTAAAGCAAGTAGAGCTATCGGTAACGGCAAGTAACATTTTTGATGCGGACTATATAGAATCGGGCTACACCCCAATGCCACCAAGTAATGTGTTATTTGGTATGCGTTATAAATTTCTATAAGCGATAACCCTTAAAGGTTCAGCCTTAAACAATCTTCTTAAAACATCTGCAGCGTCAATATTGACCTTGCAGATGTTTTTGTTTTACACACCTTCTACCGCAGTAAAACCAACTTATGAGCGAATTATTTTTAGCTTCAACTGTAACAAAACCCTAAAGTTTGCTACTGATATAGAGCAAGTCTTTCTTTTATCGTTAGCTATTCAACTTTAAAATCCTAAAAAGATTCGGATAACAGACCTTGGTTTTTAAACTCAGAAAGAAGAGGCTTTAAGTTGAAAAAAATCAAACCGATAAGCTTGAATTTACTTTCAGAAAAAATGTTGTAATCTCTTACAATGGTCGTATATTTATTAACTCAAAATTTAAAGGAAATCTCATGACAGAATGGTACTTAAGTTTGGAATTTATTTCGCAAATCTATTGGCTTGTGGCTATAGTGGGCTCACTGATTTTTATCATAGTGATGATTTTAACTTTTGTGGGTGGTGATGGAGAAGATTTTGGTGATATAGATACGGAAATCGATGGCGATGCAGGATTTCAATTTATATCTTTTAAAAATCTTGTTGCCTTTTTTACCATTTTTGGCTGGAGTGGTATAGCTTGTATTGATGCTGGACTTTCAAAACCCTTAACCATCATTATTTCTATTATTTCTGGTTTATTGATGATGGTAATAATGGCCTCCTTATTTTATTTTATCAGTAAACTTTCAGATAGTGGTACTTTAAAATATAAAAACGCTTTGGATGCCGTTGGAGAAGTCTATTTAACCATTGGTGCAGACCGTTCTTCTATGGGAAAAGTCACCGTAAATGTTCAAGGGACTATGCGCGAGTTAGACGCCTTAACCGATTCTTTAACCCCGCTAAAATCGGGCACCATTATTAAAGTTGTAGCGGTCACCTCTAATGGAATTCTGATAGTCGATAGAACCCGAAAACCTATAGAACCGTCTCAAATACAAAGCAGCCAAGACGCTTTACCTGGCCAATCACAAAAGAAACTTTTATAACTAACACTTAACCCGTATGCAAATGAACTTATTAACCATTCAAGAAACTATTAATGTAGAAGGCCTCGGAGGGCCCATGCTACTTATTTTTGTTGCCCTTTTTATTGTGGTGACCTTACTAATCTTAATAAAACGCTACAAACGTTGTCCTTCTGACCGTATTTTAGTGGTTTATGGTAAAGTTGGCGGAGGCCAATCGGCAAAATGTATTCATGGTGGCGCCGCGTTTATTATTCCTGTAATTCAGGATTATGAATTTTTAGATTTAACACCAATTTCAATTGAGGTTAACCTGGTCAATGCCTTATCAAAACAAAACATCCGTGTTAACGTGCCTTCACGTTTTACCATTGGGGTATCTACAGAGCCTGGGGTAATGCAAAATGCCGCAGAACGTTTATTAGGTTTAGGAGCTCAAGATGTACAAGAATTGGCTAAGGAAATTATTTTCGGTCAGTTACGTTTGGTTGTTGCTTCTATGGATATTGAAGAAATTAACAATGATCGTGATAAATTTTTAACGAACATTTCGCAATCTGTTGAAACCGAATTAAAGAAAGTTGGTTTAAAATTAATCAACGTAAACATTACGGATATCGTTGACGAGTCCGGTTATATTGAAGCGCTTGGTAAAGAAGCCGCAGCCCATGCTATTAATGCCGCCCGTAAATCGGTTGCAGAGAAAACTAGAGATGGTTCTATTGGTGAAGCTAATGCGGTACAAGATGAAAGAACACAAGTTGCTGCTGCTAATGCACAAGCGGTAGAAGGTGAAAACTCAGCGAAAATATCGGTAGCGAATTCAGATTCTTTACGTCGTCAGCGTGAAGCCGAGGCAGAACGTGTGGCAATCGCTTCTGAGAAAGTACAGGCTGCAAAAGCCTTAGAAGAGTCGTATGCTGCAGAGCAAGAAGCTGAAACCGCGAGAGCAGAACGTGAACGTTCATCTCAAATGGCCGATATTATTGTCCCAGCTGAAATTGATAAGCAAAAAGCGGAAATTGATGCTGAAGCAGAAGCGGAACGTATTAGACGTAAAGCAAAAGGTGAAGCCGATGCGATATTATTTAAAGCACAGGCCGAAGCACAAGGTCAGTATGAGATCTTAACCAAGCAAGCAGCGGGTATGGAGCAAATTGTAAAAGCCGCTGGTAATAATAGTAGAGATGCTGTCTTATTATTAATTGCTGATAAGTTACCAGAATTAGTACAAGCTCAGGCCGACGCTATTAAGAATATTAAAATTGACAAAGTTACGGTTTGGGATAACGGAAGTAACGGAGAAGACGGAAAATCGTCTACTGCGAATTTCTTATCAGGAATGTACAAATCAGTACCACCTTTACAAGAAATGTTTAATATGGCCGGTATGGATTTACCTGAGTATTTAAAAGGTAAGGACAAAAAAGAAATTGAAGCGGAAGACGCTAAAATTGAAACTACAGAAAACTAAGCATTAAGACCTATTTTGAAAACTATTAGTTACCACAGACCAAGACCAACACTACAACTTATTTATGGTGTTGGTCTTTTGGTATTGAACATTTTAGCCTTAATATCAGGAAATTTATTAGGCGTATTATTTGGGGCCGCAGGCTTTTATTTTTTCCGAAAAGAAGGTTTAGAAATGGACCTTGAAAATTCTCAATACAGAACCACCACAAGCTTGTTTAATCTCACTTTCGGGACTTGGCATCCACTCCCGGAAATTGAATACGTTTCGGTTTTTAAAACTACACAAACCTCAAGAGTTTGGGTCTCTGCCGCGAGCACCCAAGTTACAACATCGTGTATAAAGGTTAACTTATTCTATAATACTAATAGGAAAATTGAAGCCTACGAAACGGACAATACAGACCAAGCCTTTGCGATAGCAACACAAATCGCTAGCGCTTTACATCTAAAAGTTTTAGACGCCACCTCTAGAGATCCAAAATGGCTCTAAGTCAAAAGTCATAAAACTTAACAATTATCACGTTCCCTCTCACTCAAACCTCAAGCGTCAGTTCGAGTGATTTCGAAGGCACGAGAAATTGTATCGAGAACTCATCATTCAACCAAACCAAACCCGCATACCTCCCATAAAAACCTACACAACTCAAACCCCAAACGTCAGTTCGAGTGATTTCGAAGCATGAGAAATCGTATCGAGAACGCTCCATTCAACAAAAACCAAAACCCACAACTCTCATAAAACCCAACCCAAACCACAAGCGTCAGTTCGAGTGATTTCGAAGCATGAGAAATCGTATCGAGAACCTAGCCTATAACCTAAACCAAAACCCACAACCCTCATAAAACCCAACCCAACTCAACCCCCAAGCGTCAGTTCGAGTGATTTCGAGGCACGAGAAATCGTATCGAGAACTCATCATTCAACCAAACCAAAACCCTCATAAAAACCAACACAACTCAAACCCCAAGCGTCAGTTCGAGTGATTTCGAGGCACGAGAAATCGTATCGAGAACTCATCATTCAACCAAACCAAAACCCTCATAAAAACCAACACAACTCAAACCCCAAGCGTCAGTTCGAGTGATTTCGAAGCATGAGAAATTGTATCGAGAACTCATCATTCAACAAAAACCAAAACCCCATAATCCTCCTAAAACCCAACCCATCTCAAACCCCACCCGTCAGTTCGAGTGATTTCGAAGGCACGAGAAATCATATCGAGAACCTAGCCTTCAACCTAAACCAAAACCCCACAATCCTCATAAAAACCAACGCATCTCAAACCCCAAGCGTCAGTTCGAGTGATTTCGAAGCATGAGAAATTGTATCGAGAACCAAGCCTTCAACATGTCCCAAGCTTTTCTTAACTTTACAGCTAAAATCTAAACGCATTTGAAACTCAACCTTCAAGACATTCCACGTGTAAAAACCATCACCAAGGACGACTTTATAAATCAGTATTTTAAACCACAGAAACCTGTGGTCATTGAAAAATTTATAGAAGATTGGCCGGCCTACAAAAAATGGAATTTAGACTACATTAAGGCCGTCGCCGGAGATAAAACCGTTCCGCTTTATGATGACAGACCAGTACATTTTAAAGATGGTTTTAACCAAGCGCACGCCACCATGAAAATGAGCGATTACGTTGATTTACTAAAACGCGAACCAACGAGATATCGTATTTTTCTATGGAATATCTTAAAGGAAGTACCGCAACTTCAAAAGGATTTTAAATTTCCTGATTTTGGACTGCGTCTAATGAAAAAGCTCCCAATGTTATTTTTTGGCGGCACCGATTCTTACACCTTTATGCATTACGATATTGACTTGGCTAATATTTTCCATTTTCATTTTGAAGGTGAAAAGCAATGTATTTTATTTGATCAGAAACAAAATCCTTATCTCTATAAAGTACCTTTTGCCTTAATTACACGAGAGGATATTGATTTTTCTAATCCCGATTTAGACCAGTGGCCAGCCTTAAAAAATGCAAAGGGTTGGGTTTGTAATCTTAACCACGGCGAGGTTTTATACATGCCAGAAGGCTATTGGCATTATATGCGTTACCTCACGCCAGGGTTTTCTATGAGCCTACGGGCTATAGCGCGTAACCCAAAAAATTTAGGAAAAGCCATTTACAATGTTTTTGCCATGCGTAACATTGACAATCTTATGCGACGCCTAAAAGGCCAGAAGTGGATAGACTGGAAAAACCAAAAAGCTTTACGCAACACACAGCGATTCAGCTAATTTTCTCACATTACTTAAATACTATTTGTATATTTGGCCCTTATATTTAAAATGAAAAACATGAAAAATATTTTACTTGCAGTGGCGCTATTAGCCTTTAGTTTTGGTAACGCGCAAGCCTTTGAAGGTAAAGGCGACCAAAAATTTCAAGTGGGTGCAAACCTTCAAGATTATGCTACCGGGATTAATGTAAGCTTTGACCATGGTTTAGGCGAAAACATCTCTGTAGGGGTTTCTTCGTCTTATGCTTTAGGAGGTTCTAGTTGGATTGAAAATTTAGACTTCGAAGATCGTTTTGATCTTAAAGCACGTTTCAATGCCAACTTAGGAAACGTCATTAATATTGATGAAAATTTTGACTTTTACCCAGGTTTAAACCTTAGTTTAAAAAACTTTGGAGGCCATGTTGGAGCCCGTTATTTCTTTACAGAAGGTTTTGGGGTTTATACTGAAGCTTCTTTTCCTTTAGCGAAATATGAAGAAAATTCTATTGATATCCATAATCAATTTGCTGTAAACATAGGGATGAGTTTTAATATCTAAACTCTGACCTTCACTTATAAAAAACGCCTATTCTAAATTTAGAATAGGCGTTTTTTTTATGGCATCAAAAATAAAACCTTTTTTTTGACACCAAAATCCTACAAAATATTGCATACACTCTTCATTTTTCTCTAATTTTTATCGTTAATCGAAATTAATTGCATTTTAAAGTTTTTAGTTTTAAACGCTCTCATATACTTAATAAGACCTCTAACTTTGCCATCTTTTTTACCCTAGTTGTACCGTTAGATGATTAAAAAACTTATACTAATTCTTTCCGTTTATTTCAGTGTCTTAACACTCGGTTACGGACAAACAGAAATTTTCAATATTACTAGTTATTCAAACCTTCCAGCAAATTGGTTTGGGCAAAATAACATTACATCAAACAACATTGAAAACGGCTCAGGTTTCATTTTAGAAAAGGGGAATCCTAGTGACCAAATTGAAACTGCTATATACAATTTAGAAGCTTATGACTCGGCTACTTTTACTGTTGATATGAAGAAATTTTCTGGTGGTGGTCAAAACAAATTACTTGTAGAAGTCTCTACAGATGGCGGCACGAGTTTTACGCAAAGTTATACAACCCCGAGCACCACAGGAAATTACAAAACACGAACAGTAAGTATCTCCGAGGTATCTGCACAAACGGTAATTAGACTAAAAGTCAACGCTACTAATGGTGCAGATATCCAATTAAAAAAATTAATTTTACAAGCAACAGGGGTAGCAACGAAAACGATTACTGTTATTTCTTCTTCTGGTGGTACTATTTCTCCTGGTACAACACAAGTCAATTATAATGACAGTCAATCTTTCACAGCGACAGCAAACAGTTGCCATACCTTTGATTATTGGTTAGTTGATGATGTACAAGCTGGTAACAATAACCCATACACCTTCACCTCTGTTACAGACCATCATTCACTTGAAGCCGTGTATACCCAAAGCTCTTATACGATCTACGCTGCTGCTGGCGCTAACGGTACCATAAATCCAAGTGGCAGTACAACTGTTTTTTGTGGTAACAACCAAACTTATAATTTTACCCCGGACGCCGGTTATATGGTGAGTGATGTAATTATTGACAGTACGTCCTATGGCCCTTTAGAGAGCTACACCTTTACAGATATTGCATCTTCTCATAATATAAGTGTAACCTTTGCCGTTTACGAAGGGCCTTGTGGCTACGAAACGTTTTCCAACGCCAACCTTCCTAATAATTACAGCGATGGGAATTTTACAGGAGATCAAGGGATTGAATGGACCTATTTAAAATCTAAAAGCGCGAGTGGTAATGAGATTGATGGATCGGGGATAACTTTTTATAAAAATAGTGAATTAAGCATAGCAAACGTTCCTGGTGGTATAGGAGACTTCTCTATACAGTTAAAAAAAGCAGGTTCAGGTAGTGCAGAACGTAAAATAGAGGTTTTTGTTAATGGTAACTCTAAGGGCAGCTATACTCTTGAAAATAATTCTAATACCCAAACATTCAATATTTATAATATTAACATTAATGGTTCCATTAGTTTAGAAATAAAGAATCAGAAAAATCAATCTGTAGTTCTTGACAATATAGAATGGACCTGTTATGATGTTTGCACACCCCCAAACACTCCTGAAGGCATAATTGACGGTCAAACACAGGGCTGCCCGTCTACTACAACGTTAAGCTTTTCTGAAACCGCCCCTAATGCAGTGGCCTACTTTTGGCAAACAAGTGCTACAGGAGAATCACAATCTTACAATACAACAAGCAACTTAAACGTTACTACCCCTGGCGATTACTATGTAAGAGCCTATAATACAACTGAAGGTTGTTGGTCTTTAGAAGCTGTTGGTCCTTATCATGTAGACATTAATGCTACAGCTCCTGTAATCAACACACATCCTAGCGACATCACCGCGCCTATTGGAGGTACGGCAAGTTTTGTTGTGGCCAGCAACAATGCTGAATCCTACCAATGGGAAGTCTCTACAGATAATGGAAATACTTGGACGACTATTGGAAATTATACCAATAGTCTTTCAATAGCTTCAGTTACACTTGCTCATAACAATAACCTTTATCGTGTGGAGATCAGTAATTCTTGTGGAAGTAGCACATCGGATACAGCAACATTAACCATCAGCGAAACGACACTGCTAAATCCTGGAGAATTAATTTTTGTTGGATTCAATGGAAAAATTAATAACAATAACGCTAATGACGAGTATCTTATTGCCAATTTTGCAGACCTCACCCCAGGAACAGAATTTTCAATAGTTAACTCGCGTTTTGAAGCTGGAGCAGCGGCACAGCAGCGTACCTTAAAATGGGGAGGAGCAAGCACAGATGCTAGTGAGGCACCTTATGAAGCTAAAATAACCTATACGGGAACGACAACGATTCCTGCAGGGTCGGTATTACGTCTTCAAGTTACAGAATCGGAAGCGTTTATTTCTTCGGTAAGCGTTACTGAAGGAAATACAACCACTACAAGAACCAATGACTTTGAGGCCTTAATTACCACCCCTGGACACTATCCTAATTTAGCGACAAATACGTCAGACCAAATATTTCTTATGCAAGGTAATTTCGTTTACGATGGAAATACAACACCTAGCGAAGCTAATTATTACTTTAACGGAACCGTACTTCATGGACTAACAACATATACGCCTTGGGTTTCATTACAACAGGCTTGTAGCAGTACCACTGTAGAATCGAGGATACCACCAGAATTGTATTGTTTTCATATTGAAAGTACCAACTCCCATAGCGGTTACTACCAAAATAGCCAAGAACATGGAGCAGCAACTCTAAGAAATCTCATATATAATATTTCAGAAACAGCACTTCATTGGACCTTTCAAACCTATAATAGTTTTAACCCTACAAGCAATGCTGCAACGCATGCTGGAAAAACATTTACCATTACACCAAGCCAACCCGCAGGACAATGGGTGGGCGATGCAGATTCTAACTGGTTTAACTGTTTAAATTGGGAGGGACTTTCCGTGCCTAAAGCTAGCACTAACGTCCGTTTAGACGCTAGCGCCTTTAACACTCCAACTATAGACTATACAGCACCGCATGCAGAGGAACATCACGCCACCGCTTACTCTAAAAACCTAACCCTGTCTGGTCTCAGTTTAACAATGCAAGGTAACAGTAATAATACCTTAGAAGTCCATGGAGATTTAAATATCATTTCTAATGGAACCCTAAAGATGGATGATGCCAATCCTGATTCTGAAGATGGCACCATTATTCTATACGGGAATTGGAACAACGCCATTGGAACTACAGGGTTTGAAGAAGGAAATAGCACAGTGATATTTAATGGTGATTCACCACAAATTATCGATTACAGTGATTCTAGCGGACTTACCTCAACAGAAACTGAGCATTTTTACCACGTAGAATTGTCTAACAATTTTACCACCGCCACCTCAAACAAGCTATATACCAAAGGTAACCTTACTATAAACCAAGGATATACCCTAACGATCTCTAATGATGATTACATTTTTGTTAATGATGCCCTTATAAATCATGGCACCTTTTATATAGAAAATAACGGCTCCTTAATTCAAGATGGCAATGGTACAAATCTAAACAGCGGAAACCTTTTTATGGAGAGAACGGCATATGATGTGCACCGTTTAGATTATGTCTATTGGTCGTCTCCCGTGGAAAATTTTAATACTAATGCTATTTCAACCGCAATTTCAAGCGCTCTAATTTTTGCTTGGAATCCTACTTATTCAAACTCTAATGGTACACAAGGCAATTGGGTATCTGCAGGTAACAGTATTATGACACCGGGTAAAGGCTATATTTTAAGAGGCCCTAATACGCATACTACAGCTCAAGAATTTACAGCTCTGTTTAGTGGATCTAGACCTAACAATGGTAATATTAGCGTTAGTGTGGCAAGAGGGGATTTTAGCGGCTCAAATTACACCACCTCTAGCGGAAATACAGTCACCAAATATGATGATAACTGGAATTTAGTCGGAAACCCCTATCCCTCTGCTATTGATGCTACAACATTTTTACAAACCAATACTAATCTTCAAGGTTATATTAACTTATGGACACACGGTTCTTTACCTAGCGCTAATGTAAGCAATCCGTTTTATGCTAATTTCGTCAGCAATTACTCTACCGATGATTATATTACCTATAACGCTTCAGGAGCGGTTTCTGGCCCTGATACGTTTAAAGGTTCTATTGCCGCTGGTCAAGGTTTTATGGTCAATTTAGAAGATGGAAACGCCTTAGAAACCACTATAGAATTTAACAACAACATGCGTTCAACAACGTATAACAATACACAGTTTTACAGAAATGCTAGCAGCACAGAAAAACATCGTATTTGGCTAGATTTAGAAGGGCCAAACTCCACAACCAACCGTATACTTGTGGGGTATATTTCTGGAGCTACTCAAGGAAAAGACCGTATTTATGATGCTATAAATAGTGGAACTAATCAGCAAAATTTCTATAGTCTTATTAACGACGAAGCCTTTAACATACAAGGAAGAGCAGTAGATTTTACCACTAGCGATGTTGTTCCATTGGGTTTTACAGCAGAAACCTCTGGTAGCCACACTATTGCCATACACGCCTTGGACGGTTTGTTTGAAACTGGAAACCAAGCCATCTATCTAAAAGATCAGCTTTTAAATATTACACACAATCTATTAACGCAACCTTACAGTTTTACTTCAGATTCTGGAACTTTTAATTCGCGTTTTGAACTTGTATATGAAGATGAATTTACCCTCTCTATCAATGATCTGGAAACGACAACTAACACTGTTTCTATAAGAGAACTTGAACACAATAACGTACAGTTTAAAGTTGAAGGGACTGCAACTTTTAAATCTATAGAAATTATAGACCTCAACGGACGTCGTGTGTATTATTTTGAAAACAACACGAGCCTCGCCGTTTACAATTTAGCACGGTTAAGCAAAGCGCCTTACATTGCGAAATTAGAACTTTCTAATGGTCAAGTTTTAACCAAAAAAGCCATTAAAAAATAAAGGATACCAGACTTATAAAACTCAAAAGGGTGGACAAACATTTTGTACCACCCTTTTATTTTAAATACGCATTAAGTTTTTCAAAAACCAAGTAGGACTCCCAGCCTCGATACAACAGGTAATCGGCTATTTTTTTCTTTTTTTTATACACATTAGGCTCTTTTACTAAGGCGATTCGTTTTTCAATCAAAGTCTCTAAGGTCTGCTCATAATCGTCTTCATCAATCTCCTTGAGGCCGGCATCAATACTAAATTTAGAAATATCTCTAAATTTAAGCTCACGGAGCAACCTATTTTTACCCCATTGTTTCATTCTGAATTTCCCCCTAACAAAGGCTTTAGCAAAACGTTCTTCGTTAAGAAAATTATGCTGAATAAGGTGCACCATAATAAGATCTATGGCTTCTGGAATCATATGCATCTCGTAAAGTTTTGAGCGCACTTCTTTATGGCAACGCTCTTGGTAAGCACAATAATGCTCTAATTTTCGCTTTGCTTCGTCTACAGTATAGGTTTTCCTTGCCTCCATGAGCCTCAAAAGTACAGTTTTGAAATTATATAGGCTTGCCGCAGATCTGTATTTTTAATAGACCAAAGGTGTAAAATTTCAAGTGATCCCCACTTTAAATAAGTAAAAGTAGCCTAAAAAGACAATAAACATGGCCCCTAAAAAGGTAACAATGTAACAAATTACACAAGCACTTTGTACCTCCCTTTTTTAAAGTAGTACTAAACCACCAACACTCCTTAGCGCGATTATAAAAAGAAAAGCAACCTTAGTTTCAAGCTGTTAAAACAATAGAATAATCGCAGCAAATAAGCGTAATCACTTTTTAATTCATGCATTTTATCGATAATTTTTGCATTTTATAAGTAATCGTTAATTATTTCTTAATGTTTTCTTAATAAAAACATACCTTACAGGCTATCTATGAAAATAGCCTTTCATCTATTTTTGTAGGAATTTTAATCCCTCTACTTATGAAACAAAATTACCCCCTACTACTTTTCGCATTTTTTTGCATGATTTGGTCTGGTTATGGACAGACAGAAATTTTCAATGTTAACGGAGGAGGAACTTTTCCTACTGGTTGGACTGGCACCAATAACAATACATCCAATCCCATAGATAAAGGTTCGTATTACCTTATTGATTCAGGAAATCCTTCTGATATTATAACTTCAGATATTTATGACTTATCCTCGTATGTGTCTGCTGAGTTTAACTTAGATGTTGCATCGTTTGGAAGTGGAAACTATAATCAGGCTAAAATAGAAATATCCTATAATGGAGGTTCTACATTTACACAAACAGAAGTAAGTACCACAACTACAGGTTCATCTTATATAAATGGAGGTACTTTTATTTTAAGTGGATTAACTAATCAAGTACAAATAAGGATCTCTAATAATGGAACTAGCGGCAGAGGTGTTAGACTACGTAATTTAAAATTAACAGCTAGTGGAAGTGGTTCTACAGACACAGAACTAAATTTTACATCAACAACCTATACTGCAAATGAAGATGATGGTACAGCAAGTATTTGTGTAGATATAATGAATGAAAGTACTACACCAACAACTGCGGATATCGTTTTAACGTCTGCAAGCACTCCACATGTTACATACACAACAACAGGAATCACGTTTCCAGCAAATAGTTCAGCACAACAATGTGTCACCGTAAATATAGCTGACAACACCAACTGTAGCGACAGTACTGATTATACTTTCGAAATTCAAAACGTTTCTGGTGGAGATAGTGCAGTCACAGGTAGTAATGACGCAACGACCTTAAGTATTAATGATGATGATGGGACTAGTGGCATTGCTTATATTCAAGACTTTGATGGAGGAACACCTACTTGGAATTATTCTGGAAGCGGATCAAATAACACCTCTTATGGAAATACTGGTTATGGAAGAAGGATTTCTGGTAGCCAATCATTTTCTTTAAATAACGTTAGTACTGCGGGACTAGAAGATATATTCTTATCTATTAAAAACAAATCAACAGGTGGAATTGAAAACGCAGATGCATTAAAAATATATGTTGCTTTAGACGGTGCTTCCTATTCAAGTATACCTGACATTACGATACAGGAAGAGGACACATCAGATAATAGTTATAATAAAACCTGGAACTATAATGCAAGTGGTGTTGCTTCTACAGTTGCAGGTACACCAGCAACTTTTAATGGAGATGGAGCCACTGGTTATTCGACTATCAATATTACAATCCCAAACGGAACGTCAAGTGTTGCTCTTAAAATTCAAGCTAGTTCAGGTGGATCTGAATATTTTTATATTGATGATATTACCCTATCAGGAAATTCGTGCCTCTGCTCAGCACCAGCAGACCCAGTAGGAAGCATCACAGGAACCACTCCCGCATGTACCTCTACAGACTTAACCTTTACCGGAACAACACCTTCAGGAATTACAAATTACTGGCAAACTACAGCTAATGGAACGGATGAAACTTTTAATGCTAGTTCTACCTATACCGCAACTACTTCTGGCACTTACTACGTTAGAGCTTATGATACGGCCGGCACCTGTTGGTCAGACGGCAATCTAAGCTACACCGTAGTCATAGAAGAGGGCCTACCAACATTAACCCAACCTAACAACCAAACCGAAGTCATACCAGATACGGCTACCTTCACTGTGAGTTCTTCAAATACCGACACATACCAATGGCAAGTCAATACAGGATCGGGATGGACTAATGTCACAGGAGGTTCAGGAGCGACCACAGATACATATACTACAACAGCAACGTCTTCTGCAATGCATGGCAATCAATACCGTTGTATCTTAACGAATATATGTGGAGATACCACGTCTAATGCAGCAACGTTAAGCTTATCTAATGAGAGCCCTAATAATGCAAGAAATAGTGAAGGCTGTTTTGACGACACCTCTGTTACTCTAAGTTGGGATGCACCAGCATCAGGTATAACGCCAACAGGCTATATCATATTTGCAATTGAAGGTGGCACAGCCCCAACAGGAACTAAAACAGATGCAAGTACATACACCGCCAATACAAACTTTTCCGCAGCAACGACAGTAACACCTGCTTCGCTTGGACGCGTTGTATATAAAGGAACAGCTACTACAACTACAATAACTGGGTTAACTGAAGATAACAACTACTCTTTCACCATTTACGCTTATGTTGGTGAAACTTTAACAGGTTGGGCAACTGGAGGAACAGGGGGAAGCACAGTGACCAATGGTTTAGCTCAAGCTGATGTAAGGAATCTAATAGCTACACCTTTAACCAATCAAGTTACCTTAGATTGGGATAATCCATTACCTACATCGTGTTGGGATCAGCTTATAATAATAGCGAATCAAGGTGGCGTTACTTTTTCACCATCTGGTGATGGTTCCGCTTATTCCGGAAATGACAATGACGAATATACGACTCCAAATCAATTGGTTTACGAAACTACATCTAGCGTTTCAACCAAATCGATAACAGGATTAATCAACGATACAAATTACTGTTTTAAAATTTTTATCAGACGAGGTACCAATTGGACGGAAGGTGTAGAAATATGTACAACCCCTACACTAACTTATTGTGATTCTTATGGTGACACAAGTGACAAAGGGATTACGAATGTAACTTTTAACACGATCAACAATTCTTCAAATAGTAATAGCGACTATTCAGATTTCACGTCGACATCTACGACAGTTAACATAGGTGATACTTACCAATTATCAGTAAGCATTCAAACCGACGGTTCTAATAGAATGTACACAAAAGCATGGATAGATTGGAATTTAAACGGCGATTTCAATGATTCTGGGGAAGAATACGACCTTGGTTATGATAATTTTGCAAATGAAACCCCTTCATATAATTCTCCCTTAAATATTACAGTACCAAATAATGCAGAAACAGGTGAAATTAGAATGCGTATTTCATCAAGGTATAATTCTAATCCGACATCTTGTTCTACTAATTTTGATGGAGAAACAGAAGACTACAGCATTTATTTACAACAGCCAACAAATGCCGAAATCAATATTAAAGCTAATAATATTAGTATTGCAAATGGATTTGATGAGCCTTATGGACTTAACAATACACTATTTGCTGCTAGAGAAGCATACACCACGAGTACAGCCAAAACCTATACCATTGAAAACCTCGGTTTAACAACCCTTAACCTAACAGGGACACCTATAGTCGAAATCACAGGAGCTAATGCAGGTGATTTCGCTGTTAGTACTCAACCTAGTAACGTTAACATTGTGAGCAATGGAAATGTTGATTTTGAAGTGACCTTCACCCCATTAGGACTTGGTACAAGAACTGCTACAGTGAGTATAGCAAATTCAGACCCTACAGGTAATGAAAATCCCTATACTTTTACCATAGAGGGAACCGGTGAATGTCCTACTCCAACCCTATCGTTATTACCCAACAATGGCCCAGTAGGGACAATCGTGACAATTACATCGCCTATTCCTAATTTTGACCTCTCAACAACCGCAACTATCTCTGGCATAAACGCACCAGTAACCTTTATTTATGAAAACGAATTAGAGGTGATTATCCCAGATGGTGCATACTCTGGAATTATTGAAATTAATGATAATCTAAGTTGCCCTATAGAGACACCAAATTTTAATGTTATAAGTAATTCTGGCAATTGTGGTGGTTTATCCGATTTAATTATTACAGAAATATATGATGCGAATTCAGGCTCATTAGGGTATGTTGAATTTTACAATGGCACAAATTCCACTATAAATCTTTCAAACTACTCCGTTAGAAGATACGCAAATTTAACATCTTCAACAATTACATCTACTTATACCTTTCCAACTAATGGTGTAGGTAGTACAATAGCCAGTGGGGCTGTTTTGGTAGGCTATGTAGGAACTGGAGCCAATTCTTCAATTTATGACTTTTATTTAGGGGATTCTGGATTTAATGCAGACGATCGATTAGAGTTATACAACAACACTACATTAATTGATGATTGGCATGACGATAATGTTCCTGGAGAAAACGGTTTTTCATATTTAAGAAATATCAACATTACAAGTGGTAATCCTAATTTTGACCTATCTGAATGGACAGCATCTTCGACTGAAAATAGTTCTAATTTAGGTACTTTTAATTACACTATGCTTTCAATGCCACCAGCAGCATCATCTATTAACAATTTTAGTGATTGTACGCTCTTAGACTATTCAATTTCAGCCACAGAAGGGGATACAGACACTCCTGGAGATTTAACCTACCAATGGTATTACAATAATGGCTTAAATAATAATTGGACTGCAGTAACAAGCTCATCGCCATCAGGATATACCATAATTGGCCAAGATGGCAATAATATTTTAATAGAAGGAGACACCAACCCTTTAAGTAATTTAGCTACGTACCAATTTTATTGCGAAGTAAAAGAAGCAGGTAGTTGTACAGATGCATCAAACGCTATAAGACCAAATACTGGCATTATAACTTGGAATGGCACATGGTCTTCTACACCTACTATTAGCAGTACCGTAATGATTGATGCCGACTACAATACAGCTACAGACGGAAATTTTAGTGCCTGTAGCCTAGTTATTAATAGCGGAAAAACACTAACGATTACCGATGGCGCCTATGCTGAAGTTTATTACGAGGTCAATAACAACGGAACCTTCCACATCGAAAACAATGGCGCTTTAATTCAAATTGATGATACCAGTATAAACACCGGAAGTATGAGTATGGAGCGTAAAGCCTCCATTAAAAATTATGACTATGTGTATTGGTCCTCGCCAATTTCTGGCTTTAACATTAGTGATATTGCCGGATCGTATTATTTTTATTGGCATCCAACAACAATAAATAGTAATGGTACTCAAGGCAATTGGATCGCTGCCAATAATACAACGATGGACCTCGGAAAAGGGTATATTATACGCGCCCCTAATGGACAGACCGCTCCGACAACTCCTGGGGAACTCAACTTTACAACCATCTTTTCTAGTAGTACGCCTGGTGAAGGTGTGCCCAACAATGGTGAAATTGCGGTGACCATAGAAAGAGGAATCAATGCCAATAGCGATGAGGATAAAAACGACAACTGGAACCTTATAGGAAATCCTTACCCCTCTTCAATTTCGGCAAGCGATTTTATAATTGAGAACGCTGCACAGCTTCAGAACATCGATGGGTATATTAATATTTGGACCCACGGTACACCACCAAGTGCAGCAGAAGCTTCACCTTTTTATCAAAATTTTGTCAGCAACTATAACAGCGCAGACTACTTCTATTATAATGCACTCGGGGATTCTAATGGTGATGGATTTTCAGGTTATATTGCCGCTGGACAAAGCTTTATGGTGAACATGGTCGATGGCGCAGAGGCTGCAACGACCACGGTAACTTTTAAGAACAGCATGAGAGACAAAGGCTATTCTAATAGTGATTTCTTTAGAGCTTCGCCAGATAGTAGTAACGAAAAGCATAGATTTTGGTTGAATTTATTAACACCAACCACCCCAACTAATAGAATTCTAATTGGTTATACGGAAGCCGCAACTATGGGTGAAGATCTTTTGTTTGATGCGGAAACCGTCTTAGATGATACTAGCGCAGGGGTTTATTCTATGATTGAAGATGATTATTTTTTAATCCAAGGAAGAGCCTTACCGTTTACCGTTACAGATATTATCCCGATAAGTGTAAAAACTATTGAATCTGGAAGTCATACCCTAGCCTTACATGCTGTAGATGGTATTTTTGAAACTGACAATCAAACCATTTACCTTAAAGATAACCTCTTAGGTTTTACCCATGATTTAACGGCACAGCCTTATACGTTTACCTTAGAGCCTGGAACCTATAACGACCGTTTTGAAATTGTATTTATACCTACAACGCTTTCTGTAGACGACCAGCTAAGCCTTTCTAACACCATTACCATTACCGAACTACAAGAGGATTTGGTACAATTTAAAGTTGATGGCCCACACAGCATAAAGCATATCGATATTATTGATATTAACGGACGTTTAGTATACAGCTTAAAAGGTAATAACAGTACGGAAGTGTACAACCTATCTAAACTGAGTCAAGCGGCTTATATGGCTAAAATCACCCTATCTAACGGACAAGTGTTAAGTAAAAAAGCGATTAAACAATACTAACCAACCTTAACTTGTTTAATGCGAAAGCCTCATTTTTATATGAGGCTTTTTTTATGAGATACTACTGAATGTACTCATACTATACTTAGAAATAAGAAATAGTCTTTAGGGGAAACACTACAATTTAAAAACCATAGTTTAAGGCTAAAATAAGGTTTCGGCCTGCTGCTGTGATTCCAGAAGAATAAGGCCGGTAGCGTTGATCGGTTATATTTTCTAAGGCCACCGTAAAACTCAGTTGTTTATTAAACTGGTATTGGGTTCTCAAATTGAAGGTACTCCAAGAAGGCGCATAAGGATTACCGTCAGCATCTAAAGCATACATATAGCTTTTTTCAATTTCGGAAGGTGCTAATTGCTCAAACCGTAAGGTCGCATTATACACCAAATACGTCTCAAATAGCCAGTTATCTGAGGTCCATGTTAAATGCGTACGACCAAAATGTGGCGCCACATGCCGTACCGGTACCTCAACCCCGTTCTGATTTTCAGCTCCACCAACCACATTGTATTGCGAACGCAGTTTAAGCTGCTCGGTAAAATTAACTTCTAAACCTGCTTCAAAACCATAAATCCAAGCTTTTGAAGCGTTTTGCATGGCTTGCACCCGACTTAAACTGCCATTATACATAATTTCAGAAGTCCCATTGAGCTCATAATCTCTCCGAATTAAAGCCTGATCTAAAAAGGTGTAATACGTCGCGAGATCTAAAATAACACGGGCATTAAAATCGAGCTTTAAACCCAATTCTCCACTATACGCATATTCAGGTTTTAGGTCTGAATTAGGCACCACAACAGCGCCGGGTTCGGAATCAAAAACTTTCCCGATATCATCGATATTAGGCGCTCTAAACGCGGTAGACAAGTTAAGTTTCCATTGCAGCATGGCACTTGGCGACCAGGTTAATCCGGCCGTCCCAGTAAAGGCTCCTGTATTTAATGTTGCCACTTCAAAAGGAAGATTTAAAAACTCATTATTAGCGGTAAAATTAGCCTTAGACCACACCCGATTATAGCGCAATCCAGTTTGAAATACCACCTTAGGACTGGCTTTATACTTTAAACTGGTATACGCCGCAACAGATTGCCACAAGGCACCATCAGGATAGCGGGTTACCGCCCTTAAACTTGACGCATCGGTTGTATTTTGCGTTTCGGCATACGAGTCTATGCTATTATAAATATACTCTAAACCGTAAAAAAGAGAAGCCTTAGTCCCTAATCGTTTTTCTAAATCGAAATTAAAAGATCCGGCGTCAACCTGATCTTCACTCACATACCTTAAGGGCGAGCCAAAATCGCGATCGCTTCGGCTTTCTTTAAAATTTTGATAGGCTAGAGTGGCTTTAAATTTGTCGTACCAGTTTGAATCACTCAGCGATTGAGACCACTGTAAATTCCCCATAAACCATTGCTGTGGTCCATAATTCCATTCGGCAGAACGCAACTGGTCTTCACGGTACCGCAACAATCTATCGTAGCGCGAAAAATCGGAGGTGGTAGAATAATGAAGTCCTAAATCTATAGCCCATTTCCGATTGGGTTGATATCTCACCTTCTGCATTACGTTAAGTTGATTATAAGCCGTTGGGCTTTGCACCTGAGGATTCGGGTTTTCTATCATAACATCCGTACCGTTTTCCTGTATTACCCTATGAGGTCTTAGGTACGCCTCGGGACCGTGAGACCCCATACGTAAATCGTCAAAATCCGTATAACTTATACTACTTAAAAACGCCCAGTTCTTAAATCCTAAATTAAAATCGAAATGCCCTGTATTTTCATTATTCGCAGAGGCATAGCGCGTTAACACATTACCCCGAAACTGTAAAGAATCCGAACCCGACAACTCTGGTTTTTTGGTATAAAAACTCATTACACCACCTATAGCATCACTTCCATACACCACGGCTCCCGCTCCTAAGGTTACTTCTGTGTGTTGTATAGCAAGGGGGTCTATAGCGATGACGTTGTGCAAATTCCCACCTCTGAAGGTCGCATTGTTCATGCGTACACCATCCACGGTTATTAAAAGCCGATTTGTAGAAAACCCTCTAATCATTGGGCTGCCTCCGCCCATCTGACTCTTCTGAACATAAACATGTCCGGTCTGTTCTAAGGCTTCTGCACTGGTCTGCGGATTCGCCAAAGCAATAGCTTTAGCATTTGTACTCACAATTGTTTGAGGAATATCGCGCTCGTTTTGTTTGAATTTTGAAGCGGAAACCACAATTTTATCTAAGCTTGCGACTTTAAGCTGAAGGTATATTACGGTATGAGCTTCACCCTTAGAGATCGAAGCTGTTGTAAATTGAATGGGTTGGTATAAAAAACTGTCTATAAAAATAAGCTCATTCGGCTTAAATAAAGCTAAAGAAGCCTTACCCTTAGCATCGGTAAATACACTTTTGGTTTTATCGGTATTGTATAGGGCTAGGCCAATAACAGGCATTTTACTTTCAGCCTCTAGAACCTTTACCATTTGTGCTTCAGCAGACGACAACACAAAACATAATAGTATACTAAAAATTATAAGTTGTCCTCCCTTTGGTGCCATAGTGCTATTAATTTAACTTAAGGTCAACCCTAATGAAAAACATCATTAAGAATCTGAAGTGATTTTGGTGTTTTAAAACTATCGAGATGCAATTCAAAATAATGCAACAACATACTTAAAAACTCTTGTCGTCTTGCTGCGGATAGTTTTATGGTATTTAGCGTATCAAAATTTGTGCCCAAGAGCTGCTTAAGCACTATTAAAGTTTCACCAGAAACGGAATAAACCCCATGATTATACGTTTCAAAAATTCCGGTTTCCAAATTAAAAAAAGGGTAATGCGTCTCTAAATTTTCGGGCTGAAACCCTAAGTAACGCGTTAGTTTTAGGAGGAATAAAAGATGAAAGTTAGCATAAGTATCTTCGTTATCTAAATACTGAAGGGAGGCCGCAATAAAATGGTAGAGGTCTTCATTCTTCTCTTCTTCCTTTAACACATGAGAGAGAATTTCAGCTAAAAACATGACGATAGAACTCTTATAAATATTCGTATGAAGGGATTTATAGATGTAATTAAACTTTACTTCCTTTATATACTGAAGGGATTGGTTGGGCTTATAGCTTTCTTCAATTTCTAACTGAGACAGCTCCTGATAGTAGACCATTTTAGACCGGCCTTTTTTAGATTTTAAAACCCCACGCAATAAATAGCTCACCACCCCTCTATGCTCTGTGTAACACTTTACAATGAGGTCGTGATCTCTAAATTTTAATTTAGATAAAACAATACTGTTATTTTTAGAAAGCATAGACTTAACGTACTACAAGGACTTTTAGTACTTTGGTTTCAAAGGTATCTAAATCGGAAATAAGAATGACATACACTCCCGTTCTCACCACATTATTACCTAAGTTTTTTCCATTCCAAATCGCCGTACCGCCATCAATTGCAAAATTATAATTAGCGCCTGACGATCTTAAATTCACATTGGTTTGTGCCTCGGCCACGAGATTACCTTCAATATCCGTAATTTTAATATTAACACGTTCTGTAAGCCCACTAATCTTAATGCCTTTATTAATATCATTAAGGTCATTAAAGCCTAAGATATTATATTCTGGACGCACCGGATTAGGATAGACATAAGCATCCTCTAAATTTTCATCAACGGCAGACCCTCCAGCTTTAAAGGACAACAAACCGTCTGCGGTAGCCATATACACAATACCATTATCGGCATCTATAGAGATATCATTAATTTGATTAGAAGGTAACGGGGAATTATCTGTCGTAAAATGATAAATGGTTGTTTGTCCATCTGGTGAAAAGTAAAAGACCCCAGAATCTAAAGTTCCTACCCATTTATTGTTAGAGCCATCAACTTTAATATCTGTAATCACCTCGCCTTCTAGTAATTCTTTTGCAATACCTTCTTCTAAAATAATCACAGAACTTAAGCTTGGGTTAGAATTTTCATAAAACCCAGAAGTATTATAAAGCACTCTTAAACCTAAGGTTGTCCCAATCCATAATTGGTTATTATTATCAAGAGCCAAACTAATAAACCTCATATAAGGGTCTACATTTTCAGCCGTACTATTCATATTTCTTAAAGGCGCATTGGAAATATTTTCATTATACGCAAGTAAGCCGTTGGCGTAAGACCCAATCCATTTGGTACCGTTGCTATCAATTTCAAGATCGAAAAACCCATCTTCAGAATTCGGCGGATCTATTAAATCTGAAAAACT
Organism: Winogradskyella rapida; assembly: GCF_042675845.1. Lineage (NCBI taxonomy): Bacteria > Pseudomonadati > Bacteroidota > Flavobacteriia > Flavobacteriales > Flavobacteriaceae > Winogradskyella > Winogradskyella rapida. The sequence goes on from NZ_JBHTKM010000063.1 coordinate 1,341,133, forward strand.
ATACGAACGCCACTGGCCAGAATTAGGATCATAAGATTTTAGTGGTGCATCAATTCTACTGGTGACACTCCATAATAAACCAGAGCTATCAAAGTCGGTTGCAGAGACTCTAATATCTACATAATTAGGATCACCCGTTACTAAAGATTCTAAGCCACTATTGGTATTATCATAAAGCGTTGTCGCTTCAAAATTGTTGATTTCAAGGAGTCCATCAAAAAAGGAACTGATAAAAACCTGATTTGGATTAAATATATTCGGTGTAATTTCATTTAACTCCACAGCACCAAACAGACTGTCTACCGAAATATCATGCCATTCCTCATTCGCATAATAATTAATCCCTTTAGAGGTTAAAGGATAAGGGTTTAAAGCACTTGTATATTCCCCATAAGTAGCCCATACGGTTTGGGTGGTGGCATTTAATTTATAGATGCTGTTTTCTAGAGGGCCATTAGGTTTAATTTCAATATAGTCGGCAACCGTAAAAATTAAATTATTAAGCACCCCAAAATCCTCAGTACCAATGTACACTTCTTCATTTAAGGTAACAGCTGTAGTAAAATTGGTATCAAAATCTTCTGTAGGCCCATAACTTTGCAGTAATTGCATCTCTTCATTGAACACATAAACCAAGCCCGTCATGGCATACACCAATTGCGAACTTGACACCGTGGCATCTAAAGGAGTTCCAGGTAAGGAGAATATAGCTGTGCTAGAAGTGCCATCAATTTCATAAACCGTTCTTGTACTTTGAACCGCATATAATTTATCAATCAATGAATTCACTGCAACGTACTCTCCAAACAAAACCGTTTGCCATTGTTGGTAATCAATAAGGTTAGGATTGCTCAACGCAGCCTTTTTTAACCCATTCCCACTTCCACAAGCGGCATAAATTTCATCATTATAAATGGCCACCTGATTTACGGTTATTTGAGCACCGCCATTACCAATAAAATAAGTATCGCCAAACTCTAAACCTTCTAAATCATAAACCGAAATCCCATAATCTGTAGATATATAAACCAAACCATCTTTTTCATAAAAATCATTGATTGCTTTATTTACCGGAGTGATATTTTGCTTTTCTAAAATATCAACAACAGACAGTACAGATTGGTCCGTTTCAGAATACACTTCAATTAAACCCGATTCATAACCGATTAAAAGATACTGATAGGTTTCACTGTAATAAATGGTTGAAATGTGTTCTCCAGATAAACCTTCTACCGAAGAAATTGTGGTTAAAGCATTCGTCTGTGTGTCATATTTAAAAACCGCATTTTGAGCCGCTGCATAGATTTTTTGGTCTCCTGTTACAACATCTACAATAGCGTTGTAAGAATAATGCCCCTGCCACAGCGCAGAAAAATCTTGACTATAACCGGATGCCGAGAGTCCTAAAATAAGAACAAGGGTTTTAAAAAAATTACGAAACATGAATGAAAAAGGTTTGTTCAAAGATATTTAATACTAACGATAGTTTTAAGATAAACGCATATAATATCATAAAAAAAGCTTCTGCTCAAAAAACAGAAGCTTCTTATACTATTGGCTTTAACATTAGACCACACCTTGGGCTAACATGGCATCTGCTATTTTAACAAAGGCTGCAATATTGGCCCCTTTGATATAATCTATAGCGCCGTTCTCTCCTTCGCCGTAAGACACACAAGACTGATGTATGGCTGCCATAATTTCTTTTAAACGGGCATCAACTTCTTCTTTTGTCCAACTTAAACGTAAGGAATTCTGACTCATTTCTAAACCAGAAGTAGCCACACCACCTGCATTAGACGCTTTTCCTGGAGCGAACAAAATTTGAGCGTGTTGAAACACATGAATTGCCTCTGGTGTAGATGGCATGTTGGCACCTTCAACCACACAAGTACAACCCTGATCGACTAACTGCTTTGCTTCATCTCCATTAAGTTCATTTTGTGTTGCACAAGGCAAGGCAATATCACAAGGTACTGACCATGGTCTTTCTCCTTCAAAATATTTAGCCTTCGGATACTGGCCTACATAAGCACTAATACGCCCTCGTTTTACATTTTTAAGGGTCATGATAAAGTTGAGCTTCTCGGTATCGATACCCTCTTCATCTAAAATATAACCTCCAGAATCGGACATGGTAAGTACTTTAGCGCCGAGTTCAATCGCTTTTTCTGCGGCAAATTGAGCCACATTACCAGAGCCCGACATCACCACACGTTTTTCTTGTAAATCTTTATCTTTTAATTTTAACATGTTTTGAGCAAAATAAACCACGCCATAACCCGTAGATTCTGGTCGCATTAATGAGCCTCCCCAAGTGGCCCCTTTACCGGTTAACACCCCTGTAAACTCATTTCTTATTTTTTTGTACGCTCCAAACAGATAGCCAATTTCTCTACCCCCAACACCAATATCTCCTGCTGGCACATCGGTATTAGGTCCTATATGTCTGTAAAGTTCGCTCATAAAAGCTTGACAAAAACGCATAATTTCGCCATCTGATTTTCCCTTTGGATTAAAATCCGCACCCCCTTTTCCACCTCCTAAAGGAAGGGTTGTTAAGGCATTTTTAAACACCTGTTCAAAAGCGAGAAATTTTAAGATACTTGCATTCACGGAAGGGTGAAAACGCAGTCCGCCTTTATAAGGCCCAATGGCCGAATTCATCTGAACACGATACCCACGGTTAACCATAATTTCGCCGGCGTCATTGACCCAACTCACACGGAATGAAATGAGCCGCTCTGGCTCTACCATCCTTAAAAGAATATTTTTCTCTTTATATATTTTATGTTCAGAAATGTAAGGAATTATGGATTCAGCAACCTCTTGAACCGCTTGTAAGAATTCGGGTTCATGACTATTTCTTGCTTTTACTTCAGCTAAAAAATCATCGATCTCTTTTTTCATTGAATTAAAATTTAATGTTGTAAATAAAAATTACAATGCTGATTTCTAAATATTAATCTATATTTGACCACAGATTAGGATATTTTATTAAAAACCTACGATTGTAAGAATATTTTGATATATTGTAGCTTTGTTATTAGTACTAATAATAAGACAAATATCAATTTTAACATTAAGATATTCTAAATATATTTGATGACTCTAAAAAGGGATTACTTTTTATGAAAATATTTAGAAAACTGCATTTAATCGGTTTTATTTGGTAGTTTATCGAGTTTTTATTTATTTGCTCTACAAGAGCCTCAATTTTAGACGAAATGACACTAAAAATTAAAAAACTACTCTTCTCCTTGCTATTATTTTTAGCAATGCAATTGGGTTATTCGCAATTAGGCTTTTCTCATGAGATCGGTGTTATTGCTGGTCCTGTAGCTTACCAATCTGATTTTGGGGAACGCTACGATTTTGAAACCAACTCCGGTAATGTTGGCTTTGGTATTGGTATTGTATATTACATGAACTTTGAATACCTCCGCTTTTATAGTTACAGACGTCGTAACAGTTACTTTAGAGATCACTTTAAAGTCCGTGCTGAATTATCTTATAACAAAACAACCTTAAACCATTATGGGATTTGGGCCGATAAAAACAGCGCCTCAGGTGAAAAACTTAAAGCCCACTCTGGTGAAGCCAGCAATTTAGAACTTGGAGCACAATTAGAATATTACCCGCTAAGTATTAAACGTTTTTCTAGACGTGGTGGCGGAAAATGGGCTCCTTTTATAAGCTTAGGGGCGCACTTTGTATCTTACAATCCGTCCGTGATGACCACTTACGGCGATCAAAACATAAACAATATTAATAACTTTTATCCAGGTTGGGAACCAGGATCTATTACTGAAGAGGCCGGTTCTACTTGGGCTATTGTAGGGAGTTTAGGAACGCGTTATAAACTAACACCACTTTCTGACCTTATGGTAGACCTTAGAATTCAAAGTTATTTTAGTGATACCACAGACGGCTTAGACCACCAATTGCCGTCTAACAAAACTAACGATTGGTTGGTATGGCTAAATTTTGGTTATATCTTTTATTTCGATTAACAAAACACCTATAATATTAAAAAGCCAAATCTTCGGATTTGGCTTTTTTTTATGGATTAAACTGCTATGGAGTGCAAAGCTTGTTCTAAATCTGCAATAAGATCGGTTTCATCTTCAATACCAACACTTAACCGTATCATAGCATCTACAATCCCTGCGCGCTCGCGTTCAGCTTTAGGGATGCTAGCATGCGTCATACTCGCAGGATGTCCCGCTAAAGACTCCACCCCACCGAGGGATTCTGCTAAAGTAAAAATCTTAAGCTGCTCTAACATTTTAATAGCCGCTTCATAATTATTTCCTTTAATGGTAAAGGACACCATACCACCAAAATCCTTCATCTGGCCTTTTGCTATCTCATGATTAGCGTGCGATTCTAAGCCTGGCCAATACACCTTATCAATTTTAAGATGTTGGTTTAAATATTCGGCAACAGCCTTAGCGTTTTCACAATGGCGTTGCATCCTTACATGTAAGGTTTTTAAGCCTCTTAAGGCTAAAAACGCATCTTGAGGTCCGCAAATAGCACCACTTGCATTTTGAATAAAATAGAGGCGTTTGGCCAATGCTTCATCCTTAACAACGAGTGCTCCCATCACCAAATCACTATGTCCACCTAAATATTTAGTCGCAGAGTGCATTACAAGATCAGCCCCTAAGTCTAAAGGCTGTTGTAAATATGGTGTGGCAAAAGTATTGTCCACAGCAAATAATATTTTATGCTGTTTTGCAATGGTTGCTATAAGCGCGAGATCTATAATATTTAAGGTCGGATTGGTTGGCGTTTCCACCCAAATTAATCGGGTTTTAGGAGTTATAAATGCTTCGATATTAGATGCCTCATTCATATCTACCAAATGAAAAACGATACCAAAATCTTCAAATATTTTTGTAAATAACCGATAGGTTCCACCGTAAAGATCGCGAGTAGAAATCACCTCATCACCAGGTTTTAATAATTTTAAAACGGCATCAATAGCCGCTAAACCAGAGCCAAAAGCTAACCCAAAAGTGCCATTTTCTAAACTAGCCAAAGCTTTCTCTAAAGCGTGCCTTGTAGGATTTCCAGAACGTGCATACTCAAAACCTTTATGAACACCAGGAGAGGATTGCGCAAATGTTGAGGTCTGATAAATAGGTGGCATTACGGAACCGTATGCCGCATCGGGCTCTTGTCCGCCATGAATTGTTTTTGTATTGAATTTCATTCGTTTTATTTTAAACCGATAGGAATTTTAGCGCAAGCCCGTGTGGCATTTCGCCTTCAACAAAATTAAAAGATAATTCGCTCTATTGGAAAGTAAATAATACCTTTATGTCATGTTTAACAAAACAACTATGACATTGAAAAAACTATTTCCGTTTATCATCATATTAGTCTTATTGAGTGCCTGTAAAGACGAAGCTCAACCTCTAGAGTTTGAAACCCATTATATAGATACCGCATACGAGGCCAATATTACAGCCGCTTACGACACGGCCAAAACCGACAATGCACTAAGTACCGCCATTAATAAAAATATTGAGGATGCTATCTTACAAACGGTAAATTCATCGGAAAATGCCACAAGCTTAGAAGCGTTATTAAAAAACTTTAATGCGGATTATTTAAAGTTTAAATCTGAATATCCTGAGGTCTCAGAACCGATATGGGAACTCAATATTGAAACTGAATTGACCTACCAATCTCCGGAAGTCATCACCTTAGCAATTAGCACCTACGAATTTAAAGGCGGGGCGCATGGAAATGATCAGATCACGTTGCTTAATATAGATCCTAAGACCGGTGAGCAAATAGCCACCGACGCTATAATCAATGACCAAAAAGGTTTTACAGATTTAGCCAAATCAGAGTTTATTGCAGCCATTGAAAAGAATGACGACAACACTTCTATAGAAAACTACTTCTTCGGAAAACCATTTCAGCTTCCTAAAAATATTGGGTTTAGCGAAGAAGGGCTAATCTTAATTTACAATGTTTATGAAGTCGCTTCTTACGATTTAGGCTATACAGAATTTATGATTTCTTTTGAAAAGGCAGAACCGTTTTTAAAACGTCATTAAGCCTTAGACCGTGTTAAGCGTCTTATCAGTGGCTCAACGGTTAAACCTTGACCTATAATAGAGACGACAACCACTACATAGGTAATAACAAGAAATAACTCTCTATGCATATCTTTGGTTAAACTCAAAGCCAAAGCAATAGAAATACCACCACGTAATCCACCCCAGGTCATAATTAGATTTGTTTTGGGTACAAAATCTAAACGTTTGGCAAAAAACTTAATCGGGATAAATAACGAGATATAACGACACAATAATATTAACGGTATTGCAATAAGTCCGGCGTACACAAATTGCCCTTCTAGAGTTAATACAAGCATTTCCATACCAATTAAAACAAAGAGAATAGTATTGAAAAGGACGTCTACCAACTCCCAAAACTTATCCACATAGAGTTCTGTTGTTTTAGACATGGCCGAATTCCGAACCGTATCATTGCCTACAATTAATCCCGCGGTAACCATAGCTAAAGGCGCCGAGAGATGAAATTGATGCGCTAACATGGTACCACCCATAACCGCCGCAAGCGTTAAAACCACTTCTATTTCGTAACTATCAATAGAGCGCATTAAACGGTAAGTAATCCAACCTAAAAACATACCAAGCACAATACCACCAATAACTTCCTGACCAAATAAGGTCGCTATATCGGTTAAGGCAATGGCCGCCTCGGGCTTCGCAGCTATAGCAAATAAGGTTAAAAACACAACCACACCAACGCCATCATTAAACAAGGACTCGCCTACAATTTTCGTTTCCAATTTTTTAGGGGCACCCGCTTTTTTCAAAATTCCTAACACAGCAATAGGATCGGTAGGAGAAATAAGGGCTCCAAATAACAAACAGTAAATAAAATCAACCTGTAAGCCCATCAATTTTAAGACGTAAAACATTCCTATTCCGACTAGAAAAGTAGAAACTACAACCCCTAAGGTTGCAAAGGCTAATATAGGCCATCGTTGTACTTTAAGCTGATTAAAATTGGTATGTAAGGCCCCTGCAAATAACAGGAAACTCAACATTATATCTAATAAAACCGTTTCAAAATCAATCCCTGTGATTAAGGCTTTTTCTTGAAGCAATAAGGTATCATCAAATTGTCCAATAGCCACAACAATCACAGTAAAAGCAATTGTAATCACCATTAAACCTATAGTAATGGGCAATTTTAAAAACCGTTCATTGAGATAGCCAAAAAGTGCTGATAATACAATTAAAATGGTAGCAATTGAATAGTAATCCATAATCTTATAGTAATTTTCTGAGGGCTAAAATAGCGCCTAAATGTAAACCTTCGTGATAATTATTGAAGCTTATCGCTTCCTCTACAGAATGTAGCGTTGTTTTCATTCCCACCGTATAGGTTTCGTACGTTTTAAAGCGCCCTTGGTGATAATCTTTCTGTGTTGTTTCAATGCTAGAAATTAATAGCGCATCAATATGATCAACTTCCGACTGGGATAACGCGCGCTCCGGTTGGGTTCCGTTTTTAAATTGTGCCACCATAGCTTCTGAAACCAGCATTGGGACTCCAGAAAAATGATACACTAAGCGTTGTTGGGTAACAATAGAATGCGCTATATTCCAAATGATATTATTTTTGAATCCTTTTGGAATTTTATTCAAATCCTCGAGGCTGTGCTCCCTAATGTATTGCTGTAATAAAGCCCTATTTTTAAGGGTAACACCAAAGGTCCAATCCATAAACTGATATTTTTTTTAAATGTAATTATTTTTCATAATAATTAGGGTTAATTTGCATTTTGAAAATCAGGACATTTCTAAAATGAATAAAATATACCACCTCAGCACTTGTAATACGTGTTCAAGAATTATAAATGAACTTCAACTCCCTGAAGATTTTACACTTCAGGATATCAAAACAGAACCGATTACTGAAGCACAGCTAGAAGCCATGCGAAATCTTACGGATTCTTATGAAAGTCTCTTTAGCAAACGTGCACGTCTGTACAAAGAATTAGGTTTAAAAGACAAAACCTTGACTGATGACGACTATAAAAATTATATTTTAGAACATTACACCTTTCTTAAACGCCCTGTGCTTATCGTTGATGAACAGATTTTTATTGGGAACGCGAAGAAAACTGTAGAAGCCGCTAAAGCAGCCCTTCACGGGTAAACACTACAGCCTTAAATGCTTATATGTATTTTTGTAAGCCATTCAAAATTTAAATCCTCTTAATTGTCGTTCACTTCAGAAGTTTTTCCAACGGTAGACAACATTCCAGCACACTATTGGGAGCAACTTGCTTGCACGTCCAATATTTATTATTCTCCTGAGTTTTTAAAGGCTTTTGAATTGGCTAATACCGAAATCGCATTTCATTATATTTTCATTTTAAAAAACAAGAAAGCGGTGGCATTTGCCAATACCCAGATTGTAACGATTGGCATTAAAACCATTACTAAAAACATTAAGATGTCTGCTTACTTACGGCAGATCATTAACCGGCTCTTTTGTAACAATCACATTAAAGTTCTTTTTTGTGGTAATGTATTTTTGAGTGGAGAATATGGCACCTTCTTAAAAGCAAACGAAGATAAAACTAGCACGTTTAAAGCCTTAGCCACAGGTGTAAAGCATTTGGTAAAACGCACTAAAAAACTTCGTTTTAGCTTTATTAAAGATTTTGAAAATGCTTCCCTTCCTATAACCGATCAACTTGAAAACATGGGCTATACGCCAATGCAAGTTGAACCAAATATGATTATTACGCTACAGCCACAATGGCAAAGCTTTGAAGATTATACCCAAGCTTTAAAATCTAAATACCGCGTAAAAGCGAACAGAGCCGACGCCAAAAGTAAAATCTTAAGGACGCAATTTTTTACAGAAGACGACATTAAAACGCACAAAAACGAGCTTCAAACTCTTTATCAAAACACTATAGCTAATGCCGACTTCAATGCTCAAGTTTTAAATTTAGACACCTATATTCACCTCAAGAAAGCCTTTAAGGAGCAGTTTATAGTTAAAGCCTACTTTTTAGACCAGAAATTAGTAGGGTTTTTATCAGCCATGCTTAATGGCACGCATCTCGATGCTCATTTTATTGGTATTGATTACGAGCATCATAAAGATTTAGCGATTTACCCTAGAATTTTAAATGACTATGTAAGATTAGGGATTGCCAAAAACGCAACGAAAATAAATTTGGGAAGAACGGCTTCTGAAATAAAAAGCACACTTGGAGCGCAGCCCGAAACGCTTACCTGCTACTGCAACCACCAACGGCCTTATATCAATAGGCTATTAAAACCGTTTATTGAGAATGTGCATATCAAATCTTTTAAGCAACATTCGGTTTTTAAATAGTCGCTTAAAAGGCCCTGATAAGAAGTGTATTTTTCATAACGCCCCGCAAAGTCCACTTTAAAACGACATCTAAAAATCGATGATAAGGAATCAAGATATCATCTTGAAACTAGGCCCTTAAAGGGACTTTAGGGGTGTTAAATGCCTTAAAAAAGTGCTTTTTACGACATTTTTAATGGCTTAGGGCGTACGCCATGTTTACGCGTATCTTCTTTGGTTAAGACTTTAAAAGCATCAGATTTTGGAAACTTATGCGCCAAATCGAGTAAAATTTTAGGTAAGGCCGATAATTTTCGAGCCTTAAGATCTATCCATCCGCCTTGCATTTCACAATAAGCCAAATGATCGCCTTTTTGGTTGTAAAAATTATGTTCAAACATAAAATACATACCATCTTCGCTAATCCCAGAAACTTCAATTGTTACCGTAATAGGAGCGCCTAAAAACGATTCTTTGAAATAATACATATGTTCGTAAAACACCACAGGTCCTACGTTATGCTTCATTATTTCAGGCATAGAAAACCCTTGTTCGGTAAAAAAAGACATCCTTGCATGACTCATAAAATTGGTGTAGGCAGAATTGGCTAAGTGTCCATTAGCATCAACATCACTCCAACGAATTTCAAACTGTTTTTTATACATCTTTTCTGATTTTCTAGTTTCGAGCAAAGTTAAAAAAGATTCTTATGCACGCATAAGAAGAGCTAAAAAGATTATTGTTACCTAAAACCATTCAATTTTGTACCTTTGCGCAATTAAAAATCATCATCTTAATGATACAATCCATGACTGGTTATGGGAAATCTGTTTTACAGCTCCCAACAAAAAAGATTTCTATAGAATTAAAATCTTTAAATAGTAAAAATTTAGACCTCAACGCCCGCATGCCATCCATGTATAGAGCTAAAGAATTAGGCATTAGAAAACTCATTGCCAATCATCTTTACAGAGGGAAGGTTGATTTTTCATTATATGTAGAAATTACAGGTGAAGATACCAGCTCTAAAATTAACCAAACGGTTGTAAAAGAATACATCAAACAACTTAAAGAAGTTGTCGATGGTGATACTACAGAGCTTTTAAAAATGGCCATTAGAATGCCTGATGCCATTACCACTGAGCGCGATGATATAGATGAAGATGAATGGACGCTTATTAATAACGAAATCCATACCGCAATTGCAAACATTGTAGAATACCGTAAGGATGAGGGCGCTATTTTAAAGCAAGATTTTACAGCACGAATTGCCACGTTAGAGCGTTTATTAGAAGCGGTCATTACTATGGATCCTGAGCGTATTGAAGGCGTAAGAGCTCGATTAGAAAAAGGGGTTGCTGACCTTAAAGAAAAAGTTGATGAAAACCGTTTTGAACAAGAATTGGTTTACTACATCGAAAAATTTGATATTACAGAAGAAAAAGTGCGTTTAGAAAACCACTTAAACTACTTTATAAAAGCATTGAATTCTGACGATTCTAACGGAAAAAAATTAGGCTTTATCACACAAGAAATTGGTCGTGAGATCAATACCATTGGGTCTAAATCTAATTATGCACCGATGCAGAAATTAGTCGTACAGATGAAAGATGAATTAGAAAAAATTAAGGAACAGCTATTAAATGTGCTTTAAGCATTAGCCAGCAAAAACCATTACACTTTGTCAGAGATTAAAAACGAAAAACAAGGCAAGCTCATTGTCTTTTCCGCACCTTCAGGATCTGGAAAAACCACCATTGTCCGCCATTTATTAAACCAGCCAGAACTTAATTTAGAATTTTCTATTTCAGCAACCTCGCGCGACAAACGTGGGAATGAAGTTCATGGTAAAGATTATTATTACCTCTCTTTAGACGAATTTAAAAACCGCATTAAAAACGATGAGTTTTTAGAATGGGAAGAAGTCTATAGAGATAATTTTTATGGCACTCTAAAAACAGAAATTGCTAGAATTTGGGCCCAAGGAAAACATGTTATTTTTGATATTGATGTTTCTGGCGGATTGCGTATAAAGCGTAAATTCCCTGAGCAAACCTTAGCCATATTTGTTAAGCCACCAGATTTAAATGAATTGGTAAGACGCTTAAAAGAGCGTGGCGAAGAAAGTGAAGACAAAATAAGCATGCGTGTTTCTAAAGCCCCTGCAGAATTAGCTACGGCACCACTTTTTGATGAAATTGTAATCAACTCTAATTTAGACGAAGCCCTAGAAAATGCTCATAAATTAGTCGCAGACTTTATAGCAAATTAAGATGAAAGTTGGTTTGTATTTTGGCACCTTTAACCCTATTCATATAGGGCACCTCACTATAGCAAATCATCTTGTTGAGCACAGTGATCTTGATGAAGTGTGGTTTGTTGTCACTCCTTTAAGTCCGTTTAAAAAGAAAAGTAGCCTTTTAGACAATTACCATCGTTTAGATATGGTGCATTTGGCTACCAAGGATTATGATAAATTACGTCCTAGCGATATAGAATTTGGCTTAAAGCAACCCAATTACACCGTTGATACACTTGCTCATCTTTTTGAAAAACACCCCGACTATGAGTTTGCACTCATTATGGGAGAAGACAATTTAAAAAGTTTTCATAAGTGGAAAAACAATGAGGTGATTTTAGAGAATCATAACATTTATGTGTACCCACGATTATCTGAAGGAAACGTCGTTAGCGAACTTATTAATCACCCTAAGATTATAAAAGTAGACGCCCCTATTATGGAGCTTTCTTCAACGTTTATACGAAATGAAATTAAGGCCAACAGAAACGTGAGACCCATGCTTTCTAGTGGTGTATGGAAGCTTATTGATGACATGGGCTTTTATCAATAATGTCATTCTGAACGTAGTGAAGAATCTATTTAATAACAAAACCTAAATACTATCATTAAGAAACTTCCAACTATAATTAAATTCAGAAATCATCTTATCTTTTTTAAATCGTTTCCATCCTTTTATCTGTTTTTCTCTATGTATTGCAGTTTCTACGGAATTATAGTGTTCGTAATAAACTAAGTAAAAGCACTTATATTTTGATGTAAACGCTTTAGAGTTTAAGCTAGCATTCTCTCTATGAAACCTCAAACGATTTTTTAAATTATTAGTCACACCAGTATACAAAACCGTTTTGTTCTTATTTGTTAACATATAAACGTAGTAATTATGTGTTCCTAATGTTTTATGCATTGTCTTTTATTTTAGAGATTCTTCACTTTGTTCAGAATGACAGACTACGCAGGAATTCAGCAATTAAAAATGATAAAAAGCATCTTCGTAATGCGTAATCTGTTCTTTGGTTCTATTCTTTAGTACCGCAATAATATCAAAACGGGTTTCTAAATCAATATCATGATCTGTAATAAAGGCATCCATCGCTTTGACCAATAATTTAATCTTACTGGGCGTCACAAACTCTTGAGGATCTCCAAAAAAGTCAGAATTTCGGGTTTTAACTTCAACACAAATCATACGGTTGTTCTGTTTCGCAATAATATCGATTTCGGCCTTTTGAAACACATAGTTACGCTCCACAATTTTATATCCTTTTTTAATAAGATAATCCGTTGCGAGTTGCTCTCCTAATTGACCAAGTTCGTTGTGTTCTGCCATTATTTCTGAGAAATCAGGACCCTAAATTCTGCTCATTTTAGATTCAAAATTAAAACCTTATCCTAGGCTTATGTTCTTAAATATAAGGAATTAAATAATTTGAATCAAAACCTCTTTCTTTCAAGCACATAAAACAATACAATTAATCCTATCTTTAATGTAATTTCAAAATTGATAAAATGGCGAGTCATGTTAAGTGTCCTAATTGTGGAGTCTACAATACCAATGAAGAGTATTGTACCCAATGCAATACGCTTTTGTCTTATAAAAAAAGACGCGAATTAGCCTTTGCTCAAGACAAAAAAGACCGTTTAGAACGCGAACGTCTTCAAAATGAAGCTTCGCCTTCCTTCTATGAAAAGTACAAGGACCATAAATTTTTAATCGTACGTGTTCTTGTAAAAATTACACATTCAATCTGGTTAGGGTTTATGGCCATTGGTGTGTTTATCGCTTGGCTAATTACCGCAATTGCAGCATAAACAACGATAAATGATTAAATAAAATTCGTGTGAGTAGTAGAAAACAGTAAGTCTTTTGAAAATTTTAAAACATCCTTTGTTCTTAATAAGTATAGGTGTCTCTTCTGCGATCTATATTGTAAATCGATTTGAAACACCACTACCAAATTGGATCTATTTTTACGTGAATGACTTTCTGTGTATGCCCATTGTTTTAAGTTTATGCTTGGCCATTTTACGCCTCTACAAAAAAACAGAAATACTTTACGTGCCATTAGTCGTCACTATACTATTAACCACTTATTTCGCTTTGTATTTTGAAATATTCCTACCAAAAACAAATGCACGTTACACCACAGATCTTATAGATGTCGGACTCTATTTTTTAGGTGGATTTCTATTTTATAAATTTCAAAAAAAGTTATTTTGAATATTTTAAAGTCGACTGTGTTTTACCCACAACCAATTTCACTTCTTTTCCTAACACCAATGCACGATTGTCTTTTTCGTGACCCGCAGGCATATGAAATGTAATCGGAAAATCATATTCCGATAAAGCATCTAAAATCAACTGCTCTACAGAAGTTCCCCAAAGCGTCGTGTTCTTTCGCATCTTAGTCATATCTCCAACAACCAAACCACTTAAGTTTTCAAAGTAACCGGCACGTTTCATACTTTGTAGCATACGATCTACATGATATTTATACTCGCCTATTTCTTCAATAAAAAGAATTTTACCCGAGGTATCTATACTTTCTTTAGAACCTAACATGGTGTGTAAAATAGTAAGATTCCCTCCCACTAAAACGCCAGACGCCTCGCCTTCTCTATTATAACTAGACCCTTTTAAGGTGTAATCTACAGGCTGACCAAATATAGTTGACTTAAAAGTGGCAACCGTCTCCTTAATTTCAGTTATATCTTTAGGTAAACTCACACACATTAAGGCGTGTAAAGATTGAAATCCTTGCTGATGCATTTGGTTATGTAAAGCTGTAATATCGGAATACCCAATAAGCCATTTTGGATGTTTTTTAAACGTAGTATAATCTAATTGATCTAAGATCCTTACCGTACCATAACCACCACGTGCACACCAAATGGCACTGATCTTTGGATCGTCCATAGCGTTTTGTAAATCTTCACAACGTTGCGCATCGGTTCCTGCAAAATGATGAGCTTTACTAAAAACATGTTTCCCTACCACAGCATGCAAGCCCCAACGCTCTAAAAGTTGTACGGCATGTTCCACCTCATCGGCTCTGTTTTTTAAAATTCCTGATGGCGCTACAATAGCTACCGTATCACCGGCTTTTAAATAAGGAGGTTGTATATATGCTGAAGGGTTTTCCATAGATTGTGGCGTTTCTAATTGCGCTTGTATTTCTGTTGGAGCACAGAAAATAACAGCCAAAATAAGAGACATAAGTAGTGGTCTAAAAGTCATAAATAGTGCTTTTTGTAAAAGTACATTTTTTTTCTAAATCCCTTATATATTGCGTACTTTTGTAGCTTCAAAAAACAAAATACACATGTCTAAAAGATATACCATAACCGCAGCATTACCATATACTAACGGCCCAATTCATATTGGACATTTAGCCGGTGTTTATGTGCCTGCAGATATTTATTCTAGATACTTACGATTAACCGGTAATGATGTTGCCTTTATTTGTGGAAGTGATGAGCATGGTGTGCCTATCACTATTAAAGCGAAAAAGGAAGGCGTAACCCCACAAGATATTGTGGATAAGTACCACGCTATTATCAAACAATCCTTTGTAGACTTTGGTATTTCCTTAGATAATTACTCACGTACTACGGCGAAAATTCACCATGATACGGCTCAAGAATTCTTTAAAACACTTTACGACAAAAACGAATTTGTAGAAGAAGTTACGGAGCAATTGTATGACGAAGAAGCCAATCAGTTTTTAGCGGATCGCTTTGTGACCGGTACTTGCCCTAAATGTGGTAATGAAGAAGCCTATGGTGACCAATGTGAAAGCTGTGGATCGAGTTTAAACGCTACGGATTTAATTAATCCTAAATCGGCGATCACAGGAAATGTTCCTACTTTAAAAGAAACCAAACACTGGTTTTTACCCCTAAATAAGCACGAAGAATTTTTACGCGAATGGATCTTAAAAGGTCATAAAAAAGACTGGAAACCTAATGTTTACGGTCAAGTAAAATCATGGATAGATGATGGCTTACGCCCACGTGCGGTAACTAGAGATTTAGACTGGGGAATTCCGGTTCCTGTAGAAGGTGGTGAAGGAAAAGTACTTTACGTGTGGTTTGATGCTCCAATTGGTTACATCTCTGCAACCAAAGAATGGGCTGAGCGCGAAGGTAAAAACTGGGAAGATTACTGGAAAGATGAAGACACAAAACTGGTACACTTTATCGGGAAAGATAATATCGTTTTTCACTGTATCATTTTCCCGTCAATGCTAAAAGCAGAAGGCTCTTATATTTTACCAGAAAATGTCCCTGCCAATGAGTTCTTAAATTTAGAAGGTCAGAAATTATCAACCTCTAAAAACTGGGCTGTTTGGTTACCCGATTATTTAATTGACTTCCCTAATCAGCAAGATGTGTTGCGTTATGCCTTAACCGCTAATGCACCAGAGACTAAGGATAACGATTTTACATGGAAAGATTTTCAAGCCAGAAATAACAATGAATTGGTAGCCATCTTTGGTAACTTTATTAACCGTGTGGTGGTTTTAACCAATAAATATTACGACGGCATTATACCTGAGCCTTCAGCGTACAATGCTATTGATGAAGAAACACTAGCAGCCGTAAAAGCCTATCCTTCTGTGATCTCTAGCTCTATAGAACGTTACCGTTTTAGAGAAGCAAGTCAAGAATTGATGAACCTAGCGCGACTAGGAAACAAATACTTAGCAGACGAAGAGCCATGGAAAACCATTAAAACCGATGAGGCTCGTACCAAAACAGTGATGTTTGTAGCCTTACAAATTGCTTCAGCTCTTGCCGTTTTATCAGAGCCGTTTTTACCGTTTACTTCGGAAAAACTAAAAGGTATTTTAAATACGGACGCAAACAATTGGGAAAGCATTTCTACAAAAGACATCCTTATCCCTGCAAAGCATCAAATTGGTAAAGCTGAATTGTTATTTTCTAAAATTGAAGATGCACAAATTGAAGCCCAATTAGAAAAGCTAATCGCCAGTAAAAAAGCGAACGAAGCGGCTAACAAAGCTGTAGAACCACAAAAAGAAGAGATTGCTTTTGAAGATTTCACGAAACTAGACCTCCGTGTAGGCACTATTCTTGAAGCTGAAAAAATGCCAAAAACCAAAAAGCTTTTAGTCTTAAAGGTAGATACCGGTATTGACACCCGTACTATTGTGTCTGGTATTGCAGAAAGCTTTTCTCCGGAAGAGGTTATTGGAAAACGTGTTACCGTTTTAGTAAACTTAGCGCCACGTAAATTAAGAGGTGTTGAGAGTCAGGGTATGATTTTAATGACCGAAGACCAAGCAGGTCATTTAGTTTTTGTAAATCCAGATGACACTAAAGATGGTGTAAGCAACGGACTTCAAATTAGTTAATATGATAAAAAGATACCTTCTCGTTCTTATCCTTATAGTGAACTTCAATCTACAAGGTCAAGAACGGGTTGTATCCTTTAAAAACGAAGACCTATCCAAACGGGTTAACAAAGATTCTTACAACTTAAGCAACGCGATTACTAAGGACTTAGCACTTCTTATTATAGAACGTAAAACCATTGCCGCTTATCTATTTAATGCAGAGTTTGAACAACTAGAGCAATTTCAAACGACCAATATTAAATCTAAATACAACGAAGTATTAGGCTACAGTGTAGAAGGCACACGCTATAATGTGCTTTACACCAATCAGAATCACAAAAAGTTTGCGATCTTTCATTTAGACTTTAGTACCAAGACAAGTTCTACGACTGAAGTGGCTTTAAATCTTGAAAAAGGCGAATTATTTTTAGAGGCCATCACCTATAACAATGAGCTCTATATCTTAACGGGCGATAATTATTCTAATTTAAGCATAAGGCAACTCGATTCAAACTTCACCTTTCAACGGCTTAAAACGTTTCAGCTTGAAGAAATCAATGCCGAAACCTCTCTTATCAGTAGTAAAGTAGCCATAGGGGCCTTTGTATTATCAGGCAACGAAGCGCCAAATATCACTAAGATTGATCCGCGCTCACCGAGTTCTATAGAACGTGCCTCTAGCGCTAATAAAATTTATCAAGATGAGGAAACGCTATACCTTACTTTCGATAATGATAAAACCGCTACGCTTCTCTATACTATAAATTTAGAGACTTTAGACCTAAAGATAAAAAGCTACCCTTACCCGAAACCACGAATTAACGACAGCTTTAAAAAATTCAACTCTTATATTTTTCAAAATAAAATCTACCAAATTGCAAGTTCTAAAGCGGAAATGGCTTTTGAAATAAAAGATTTTGAAGGGCAGCTTATTAAAGATTATTATGTGAGTAAGGCCATGACTATTGACTTTAAAAGTTCACCTATAATTCAAGAAGGGGCCACCGCCATTCCGTTTGTTAATACTAGAAAATTAGAACAAACCTCAAAATATCTAAGAAAAATCTCGGCAGGAAACCTAGGGATCAATGTTCAGTTGTCTAATAAGGTTTATTACGTAACCTTAGGCGGCTACCTTGAAATAAATACGAGTGGTATTATTCCGGTAGTAAGCACCCCAACGATGAGTAAAACTGGCTTTATTTCCTTTAACACGACCTACGAAAGCTACAATTATTATACGGTAACAAAGTCAACGTTTTTCAACACAATTTTAGATTCAAACTTCAACCATATAGAAGGAGCGATTGAAAGCAATGCGTTTGATAAAATTACAGCTTACAAAAGCGACAAAGCTTACCTCACCGCAGAGGATGTTTTCTTTCATAATAATGAACTTTACTTTGGGGTCTTCAACCTAAAAGAAAGCGAATACACACTCCTAAAATTTTAAGCTTAGCCTTACCAATTGCATCAATATTTTTTCCTTTACAAGTAATCTCTCCTCTGAACTTTTGCTAATTTTGATTTGAATCATTACCTAAAAAATCATGAAAAAACTTGCAATATTATGTTTAACGGTTTGCTTTTTGGCTTGTGGAGCCTCAAAAACCGTAAAACAAGCTAAAAAAACAATTAAAGGCGATTGGACGCTAACATCCGTGAGCTCTTCAGCCATTGGCGATCTTAAAATTTCATTACTTAATGATGCTGAACAAGCTTGTTTTGAAAATAGTACATGGCAGTTTGTACCTAATAATTTCACCGGAACTTATACCCTATCTGGAATAAATTGCCCATCAGAACAACGCTATTTTAATTTCACTATAGATGAAATTGATGAAACTACTGGACTTTACGACTTCCTTTTAAAACCAACGGATGCTAAAGGCAAATCGGAAACTAATGTTGGTTATCGT
The DNA here is from genome assembly GCF_042675845.1 of Winogradskyella rapida. Taxonomy (NCBI): domain Bacteria; kingdom Pseudomonadati; phylum Bacteroidota; class Flavobacteriia; order Flavobacteriales; family Flavobacteriaceae; genus Winogradskyella; species Winogradskyella rapida. Next base: position 1,360,104 of record NZ_JBHTKM010000063.1, read on the forward strand.
TTAGAACTTACCGCCCTTTCTGAAACAAATATGCAATGGCAACAAGTGGTTAGCTTAGACGGTAAACCCATCACCATAACTATGAATTTCTCTAAATATTAAACCCCATAAACCCCTTTAAAAAAGAAGGATAATTAATTAATAAGACCTAAAAATATACAGATATGAAACTTTTAAAATATAAAACCCATTTTGCTATAACGCTTTCACTATGCTTAGTGTTAATGACCAGCTGTAAAGCGGTAGATAATGCGAATAACAAACAAAAAGGTGGTGTCATTGGCGCTGCTGGAGGTGCCCTATTAGGTGCCATTATTGGAAATAATGTTGGTGATGGAAACAACAGCGAATTAGGAGCCGTTATTGGTGGTGTTGTTGGTGGTGGTGCCGGTGTATTAATCGGGAATAAAATGGACAAACAAGCCCAAGAAATTGAAGAAGAAATTCCTGGTGCTACTGTAGAGCGTGTAGACAATGGTATTGTTTTAACTTTTGATGAACAAAGTGGTGTTTATTTTGATACTGAAAAATATAACATCAACGCCAAGTCGCAAGAAACCCTCAATAAATTAGCAGCCGTATTTTCAGAATACCCAGAAACTAACATTCTCGTGGTAGGCCATACCGACAGTTCGGGTAACGACGCTTACAATATGACCTTATCTAAAAACAGAGCGCAAGCCGTAACCAATTATTTAATGGGTAAAGGTTTAAGCAGCGGAAGATTTACTACCGAGTGGTTTGGAGAAGAACAACCGATGTACGATAATTCTACCGCAGAAGGCCGTTCTAAAAACAGACGTGTTAATATTGCCATTGTACCTAATGAAACCATGGTACAACAAGCGCAACAAGAAGCCGGATCTAATTAATAATTTTTTCTAAAACTATTCGGCCGTTACAGCGGAGTTAAATATATTACAGACCTTATAATTTAAACCGTATAAGGTCTTTTTTTATGATGATAAAATACATAGCGCAACGCAGCCAAATCGCTGAAGCCAATATAAAAAGCACCATTCAATTACTGAATGATGACTGTACCATTCCTTTTATTTCTCGCTACAGAAAAGAAGCTACCGGAAATTTAGATGAAGTCCAAATTGGTGATATTGTAAAATACAAGGAGCAATTTGAAGCGCTAGAAAAACGGAAAACCGCTATTTTAAAAGCCTTAGAAGAACAAGGTGTTTTAACAGAAACCCTAAAGCAAAACATCACAGCGGCACAAGATCTTGTTGTGCTTGAAGACCTTTATTTACCCTATAAGAAAAAACGAAAAACCAAAGCTGAGACCGCTCGTAAACACGGCTTAGAACCCTTGGCTAAGATTATTATGAGCCAAAAGGCTAATGATATCGCTTCTATAGCCAATAAATATACCAATAGCGACGTGCCATCTGCAGACGCAGCTTTAGAAGGTGCCCGACATATTATTGCCGAATGGATTAATGAACGTGCCGATATTAGAACAGGTTTACGACATCAGTTAGAGCGGCATGCGCAAATTGCCACAAAAGTCATTAAGACGAAAAAAGATGAGGAAAAAGCGCAGAAATTCCGAGATTATTTTGATTGGTCAGAATCCTTAAATCGTATTCCATCGCACCGATTACTCGCAATTTTAAGAGCGGAAAGCGAAGGCTTTATACGCGTGAAAATAGAAATTGATGAGATAGGAGCTTTAGAACAAATAGACCGCCGTATTATACGCAGTCAGAATGCCTGTGCAGACCAAATAGAATTGGCCATTTCAGACGCTTACAAACGCTTGTTATACCCTTCTTTAAGCAAAGAAACCCTTAATAAAGCAAAAGATAAAGCTGATGAAGCTGCCATTGCCGTCTTCGCAAAGAACTTAAAGCAATTGCTTTTAGGATCGCCTTTAGGCGAAAAACGCGTTTTAGCAATAGACCCAGGATTTAGAACCGGTTGTAAAGTGGTGTGTTTAGATGCCCAAGGGGCCTTAAAACACAATGAAACCATTTACCCGCATGCGCCAAAAAATGACAGTCATGGTGCAATAAAAAAGATTTCTTCCTTAGCCGAAGCTTATAAAATTGAAGCCATTGCCATTGGTAACGGAACGGCATCGCGTGAAACGGAAGCCTTGATTCGGAAAATTCAATTTAAAAACGACATTCAGGTTTTTGTGGTAAGTGAAGCTGGGGCAAGTATTTATTCGGCTTCAAAAATTGCCCGTGACGAATTCCCTAATTACGATGTCACCGTTCGTGGTTCGGTATCGATTGGAAGACGCTTGCAAGATCCTTTAGCAGAATTGGTAAAAATTGACGCTAAATCTATAGGCGTAGGGCAATATCAACATGATGTAGACCAAACCAAACTTCAAAAAGAATTAGATGTGGTGGTTGAAAATTGTGTAAATACCGTTGGTGTAAATATTAATACCGCCAGTATCCCATTGTTGAGTTCGGTTTCGGGTATTGGACCAAAGCTCGCCGAAAACATAGTTAATTATAGAAACGAAAACGGAGCTTTTACATCGAGAAGCCAAATTAAAAAAGTACCACGTTTGGGCGGAAAAGCCTTTGAACAGGCCGCTGGTTTTTTAAGGATTCGCGATGCTAAAAATCCTTTAGACAACTCTTCTGTACACCCAGAAACCTACAAACTGGTCGAAAAAATGGCCAAAGATGAAGGGATTTCACTCCAAGATCTTATTGGACAAAAAGCGAAGCTTCAAAAAATTGATTTAAAAAAATATTATACCGATACAGTGGGCTTGCCTACGCTTCAAGACATCATAAAAGAGTTAGAGAAACCTGGATTAGATGTCCGAGAACAAGCCAAGGTATTTAGCTTTAATCAGAACATAAAAACGATATCCGATTTGCACGAAGGGCAATTATTACCAGGGATCGTTAATAATATCACCAATTTTGGATGCTTTGTAGATGTGGGTATTAAAGAGAGTGGTTTAATTCATGTTTCAAATCTATCGGATAGCTTTGTTAAAGACGTTAATGAACATGTCCACTTGCATCAGCAGATTATTGTGAAAGTTTTAGAAGTTGATGTGGCGCGAAAACGTATACAACTTAAACTAATCAGTTAATGTTAAAAATAGCCTTTCACCCCATTTACAAACATCATTTACCCGTAGGGCATCGTTTCCCTATGGAAAAATATGAGCTGCTCCCCGAACAACTTCTACACGAAGGCACCTGCGAGCATCACAATTTCTTTACTCCTGAGAAACCCAATGACAAACATATTGTAGCGGTGCATAGCCCAGACTATTATTACGATTTAGTCAATTTAACCTTAGACCAACGCGCTGCTAGAAAAATTGGATTTCCTCTCAGTAGAACTTTAATTGAACGCGAAATTATAATCGCAGATGGTACGATTAAAGCCAGTGAATTTGCGCTAACAAATGGTATTGCCATGAATATTTCTGGCGGTACACATCATGCATTTTCAGAACGCGGCGAGGCCTTTTGTTTACTAAACGATCAAGCAATTGCTGCAAGGTACCTTCAACATAAAGGCTTAGCGAAAAAAATATTAATTGTAGATCTCGATGTGCACCAAGGCAACGGAACGGCTGAAATTTTTCAAAATGATCCTTCAGTATTTACCTTTTCCATGCACGGTAAAAGCAATTATCCGTTTAAAAAAGAACAGAGTGATCTTGATATTGCCTTAGAAAAGCACACCGAAGACGCCCATTATTTAAGCCTATTAAAAGCCACACTTCCTAGGTTAATTGAAGAACAACAACCCGATTTTATATATTATTTATGCGGCGTAGATGTCATCGCGTCCGATAAGTTAGGCCAGTTGAGTCTCTCTATTGAAGGTTGTAAAGCACGTGATCAATTTGTATTAGCCCTTTGCCAAAAACACCAAATTCCGGTTATGTGTAGTATGGGTGGTGGTTATTCTCCGGAGATAAAAACCATTGTAAATGCGCATGCCAACACCTTCCGATTGGCCCAAGAGCTATTCTTTTAAAAGGTCCTATTTGTACGAAAGCAATTTCAATGAAATATTTTACAATAGGATGAACTATGCTTATCTTTGAAAGAAAACCGCATCCTATGTTATCAAAAACGATTGAAGCCGCCCTTAATAAACAAATTAGAATTGAAGCTGAATCTTCTCAAGCGTATTTAGCTATGGCCATTTGGGCTGAAGTGAAAGGTTTAGAAGGCATTTCTAATTTTATGTACGACCAATCTGATGAAGAACGCACGCACATGCTTAAGTTAGTCAAGTTTGTTAACGAGCGTGGCGGACATGCCCATGTATCAGAATTAAATGCGCCTAACGTTACTTTTGAATCTTATAAATCCATGTTTGAAACCTTATTAGAGCATGAAATTTTCGTTTCTGAAAGCATCAACGATTTGGTTCATATTGCGCTACAAGAAAAGGATTATGCTACACATAACTTTTTACAATGGTACGTTGCAGAACAGATTGAAGAAGAAGCAACGGCCAGAACCATCTTAGATAAGGTGAAAATGATTGGTGATGATAAAGGTGGTTTATACCTCTTTGATAGAGACATACAACAACTCACGGTAAGTTCGGCCGCAGAAACCCCTGAGGCTTAAAATGTTAAATTCTATTTAGATTAAATATAAATAGTTATTTTTGCCCTCGAAATTATAGAGCGCCTCTGAAAAAGGAACGTTAATTATGGGTAAAAAAAAGAAAAACAAGAAGCTTAAAAAAGAACGTCTTAAAATTCTTGAAGCCTCCGGATTAGACCACAGCAGTAAAGTAAAATCTAAATGCTGTAAGAAATTTAAAAAATCTGAAAACAAGCGTTGTAAAAAATGTCCTTGTTTTGATTTGCTCAAAAAAGTCGCTTAAATTACAAAGCCCAAAGTCTAAGTTTAGCTTCTACTTTGGGCTTTTTTATGGCTAGTCCTTTCTGAATCTACAAACCTAAACCACACTTAAAACCCTAATCTACAACTTATTAAAACCCACAAATCTCTAGAATTTAAAAATTTTATTGTACTTTTAATTGTTCTTCACGTAAGACATTAACCAATCATTTATGTTCTTGTGTGAAACGTAAAAGCCCTCCCCTAGCAAAACTACCAAAGCTGGTCAAGCCTTGTTTAGGCTACAAGTCCTTAGAACAAGAGCGACAAAGGCTTCAACAAGGTTCTAAGCAACAATCATTGACGACCATGATTACTCCTTATGTTTATTAAAAGGGTACTGAGGTTCCCTTAGTTAAAGCACGTTCAACCTTTTTAAATAACACGCATTATGAACCGAAATGACTTTATTAAATCCACAGCGCTTAGCATAGGAGCTTTGGCTACATTGCCAATCCTCTCCGCACAAGAAAAGCCAGCAAACCAAAGCAGCACGACCGCTTCCCCCTTACAAAAACAAACACCAAAAATTGTTAAACACAAAGAAGGCCTTAAGTTGAATGTTTTAGGCGACCAACAGAACATTAAGTTAACCGCCAAAGACACCAACGGTCAATACACCTTAATAGAGCAGTATAACGATCCAGGAATTGGTATCCCTGCCCATGTACATGACAACGAAGACGAAGTCTTTCAGGTTTTAGAAGGTGAAGTTGCCATGAGTATTGGAGAAAAAACTAGCACCTTAACCGCGGGCGATCTTATATTTTGTCCTCGAGGCATCCCCCACTCTTGGAAGGTTATAGGTGATCAAAAAGCAAAAGCCATCTTAAGCATATTTCCTGCAGGTCTAGAACAGATGTTTATGGCCTTAGCAGAATTACCGCCCGGACCTCCTAATATGGAACTGGTTAGCAAAATTTGTGCACAACACGGTGTTAATTTTGTGTAAGTTCTGCGAGTGCAAAAAGGATATCTTGCTTAGGGTTCAACCCTTATAAAACCTCATAAAAATGCCTTGTTGTCATTATTATTTTTTAAATTAGAATCTTTAGATGAGAAGATAGACGTCTTATTTAAACCCTATCGACTGCTTTAAAAAGAAGCACCTCATCTCAAGTCGTCTCGATGGCAATCGTCATCAATGCCATCAAAACATAATAAAAACATCGATAAAATTATGACCAACAATTTTACATTACACAACGGCATTAGTATCCCCTCTATTGGTTTTGGGACTTGGAAAACTCCCGATGGGGAAACGGCTATTCAATCCATAAAAAAAGCTGTAGACACCGGTTATCGTCATATTGATGCGGCCGCCATTTACGATAATGAAGTGGGCGTCGGAGACGGTATTAAAGCTTCTGGTATTGACCGTAAAGACCTTTTTGTGACCAGTAAATTGTGGAATTCAGAACGCGGATACGACAGCACGATAAAGGCTTTTGAAAAGACCTTAAAAGATCTTCAACTCGATTATTTAGACCTTTATTTAATTCATTGGCCCGCTGCTGCTCATCAATTTGACAATTGGAAAGCCCTTAATGCTGAAACATGGAAGGCCATGGAAAAGCTCTACAAGGACGGAAAAATAAAAGCCATAGGCTTAAGCAATTTTATGCCACATCATTTAGAAGCTTTGCTTGAAGAGACCACGATAAAACCCATGGTTAACCAAATTGAATACCATCCTGGTTTTATACAAGAAGAATGTGTAAATTTTTGCAAGACTAATGACATTCAGGTAGAAGGCTGGAGCCCTTTAGGACGAGGTGAAGTCTTAGACCACCCCCTATTAAAAGAAATTGCAGAAGCTCACAACAAATCAGAAGCTCAAATCTGTATCCGTTGGGCCTTACAAAATGGTGTGGTCCCCCTACCTAAATCTGTAACACCACACCGCATTAAAGCCAATTTTGAGGTTTTTGACTTTGAAATTTCAGATTCTGAAATGAAAGCTATTAATGCCTTAGACAGCATTGGAGCTTCAGGTTTAGATCCAGACAGCATAGAATTTTAACACTTATACTCCAACGTAAAACAATTTTTAATGCGCCCGTTACTCAGCCTATGACCAAAAGCAAAACATTTTACAGTAAAATATCTTATGGATTACTCGCTATCCTATTTTTAGTGTTTTATGGGTCTATAATCCCCATATTTTTAACCGATGGTATTAGCATAAATATCATTAGTCTATTTGTTATGGTTAGCTTGGTCTATGGGTTTATTGTTTATCTATTTTTTAATACCACTTACACTATAACGCCTCAGTACCTTATTATAAAATGTGGGTTTATCCGTTATAAACCTATTCCTATAAAAAACATCACCTCTATTGCTAAATCTTCAAATGTTATAAGTTCACCTGCAGCATCTTTTGATCGTATAGAAATTAGATATGGTAAGTTTGATGAGATCATTTTATCCCCTAAAAACAAATCAGAATTTGCCGCCTATTTAAAGCAATTAAATCCGAAGATTGAAAATCGCATAGAGAATTAAAAAAACCTCTAAAATATTTCATTATTAGCTTTTTAAGGTAAGAAAAATCACAATATTGAGGTAAAAATGACCTTAAAAATGGGCTTTTTGGGGAGTTCATCCTAAAAAAAGGTTCCTTTACGGTCATATTGGTTTAATTAAGAATTATTTTATAATTTCGTAAATACAATAGCATCCCCTACCCAAAATGCTAATCCATTAAAAACCCCTATATGAAAACAAATTTAATTAATGTCAGAAAAGAAGTAGAAAGCTACGCAAGCCAATCGAAACTCACCGAATTAGAAGTTGTTGAAAAACTAAAAGACTATTATTTCAACAAAAAAGTCAACGAGAACTTAACCTTATATAAAAAGGGAAAGAAAAAAGTCAGTGAAATTAATAGAGATTTAAAAATTTCATCACGACGCTTTTATGCCATCTTAGACAAGAAAAATATCAGCTACACAAAATACAATAAGTCAAAAAACAAAGAGCAAGTAGAATAAGCCTTACCTTTAGCAGCTCTATGAAACGCATGCTAAGTTATATTTACCCGGTTACAAAAACAATTACTTCTGCTTACAGTGGTGATTTAGAAATTACTTGGTATAATGGCAAAAAACATCTGAATTCTAAAAATGCCAATTATAGTTACGGCTCTTTACAGCGCATTTTAAAAATTGGACTTCAAAAACTAAATCTTTCAGATGTGCACTCTGTACTTATTCTAGGTATGGGAGGCGGCAGCGTGATAAAAACTTTAAGAGACGATTTTAACTACCTTAACCCTATTGAGGCCGTAGAAATTGACCCTGTTATTGTAGAGATTGCTAAACATGAATTTGGTATTACCGAAAACAAAAATCTTAAAATACATTGTGCGGATGCTTTTGAATTTATAACAGCGAATTCAAAAGCATTCGACTTAATTATTGTGGATCTTTATATTGATTTGTCGGTTCCCGATACGTTTTTAAGTGAAACGTTTTGGACACAGGTTCTGGCCTCCAAATCGTCTAAAGGTTGTATTCTTTTTAACGCTTCCGTACAAGCTAAAAATGCCTCTAAAATTGACGACTTGGTCCAGTTTCTCAAAACGAAAGTTTACCAAGTTCAGGTTTATAAAAAAGTAAACAACACCAATACCCTTATCATTGCCAATGGTTTATAAGCATTTTATTAGTATATTGTAAACACTTAATTTTACATTATGCGAAGAAAATGTCCGGAATGTGGTGATGTTATTGTCGGCAGAATTGATAAAAAATACTGCAGCGACGGCTGTAGAAATTCGCAAAACAACCGTCTCAACAAAGACTCTAAAAATCTTATTAGGAATACCAATAATCGCTTAAGAAAAAACTACAGAATCCTAGAGGCCCTAAATCCTAACAAAAAGATGAAATGCTCTAGAGCCAAACTTATAGAAAAAGGCTTCGATTTTAATTATTTTACAAGCTTGTATACCACTAAGGCAGGCACCATCTATTATTTTGTCTACGACCAAGGTTACCTTCCTTTAGAGGGCGACTATTATGCCTTAGTAAAACGCGACGATTAGGAACTCTTCTTAATACTATTATTCCAGTTTTCACCTTTAAGTTGCAAGGCCGCAATTAAAATATCTTTTTGACTAATTTGCCCAACGAGTTTTCCATTTTCAACAATAGGGAAACGACGACGTTTTGATTGTAAAAACTTATTAGCGGCATCAAAAACATCCATATTACCGTCAATGGTTTCTACATCTACAATCATACGCTTAGCCACCGTATCATGTTCTAAAGGCATATTATAATAACGGCTATCACTCAATTGTTTTAAGCAATCCCCTTCAGAAATAATACCGATTAACTCTTGGCGTTCATTGACCACTGGCCCCCCAGAAATTTTGTGTTGTATTAAAGATTCTACGACGTCTTGTACGGATTGCTCCGGCCTAAACGTAATTAAATTGGTAGACATATAGTCCCTTACGCGTAACGTACTGATCTCGTTAACCTGCTGCTGTTTCCGAGCTCCTTGAAAGCTTTTGATTCCCATAATAGTGTTGTTTAAATTGTTAGAGATAAACTTAAAGTTACTGAAAATTAATGACTTATAAAAATGGAATTTTCAAGCCAGAAATATTAACTACCTTTAAAACTATTAATGAACAGATCAATATTGAAAACTCAAATTAGCATTATGGGCTGCGGTTGGCTAGGCCTTCCTTTAGCCACAACCTTGGTAGACCTCGGATGTACCGTTAAAGGCTCTACCACCTCTGATAAAAAATTAGCACAGCTTAGAGCACAAAATATTACGCCTTACCTCGTAGAGCTCACGCCTAAGACCATAAGTGCCTCTTATCCCGACTTTTTAACAGGAAGTGATACCCTCATTATTAATATCCCTCCAGGATTAAGAAAAAACCCGCATAAAAATCATGTGGCTGAGATTGAACTTTTAATTCCTGAACTTGAGAAAAAAGGCCTCAATCATGTGCTATTTATAAGCTCTACAAGTGTCTTTGAAGATGAGACCACATGCCCTGTTATTACAGAACACACCACTCCTAACGCACAAAGCCAAAGTGGCAAACAACTTGGAGCTGTAGAACAGTTACTTCTGAAAAACAAAAATTTTAAAACTAGTATTCTACGCTGTGGCGGTCTTGTTGATGAGCAACGGCACCCTGGACAATTCCTATCCGGAAAAACCAACCTAACAAACCCTGAAGCTCCTATTAATTTAGTCCATAAAACCGATGTTATTGGAATTATTACCGCTATAATTAAACAGGGACTTTGGGGAGAAACCTTTCATGCTGTTTATCCTAAGCACCCTACAAAAGCAGCCTACTATACGGCATATTGTAAAGCCCATAAACTTCCACTTCCTAGCTTTAAAACCGATCAAAACAGTAAAGGAAAACAGGTTGAAAGTACAGAAACCCGTAAAGCATTAAACTATACCTTTCTGGTAGAACCCTAGAAATTAATAGATTTTTAAGACCAATTCCTATTAATTTTTATAGATTTAACCCATTATTTTTAATACATCTAAGAACAACAAACTTAAAACAAATGAAGACCATTACAATAAGCCTGCTTATGCTATTTTCTTTAAGTGCATTTGCTCAGAGCAACACCGAGTTAAAAAAACATTTTGAAGCCTACTACAAGCAAATGAAAGCCCAAGGCGATAAGCAAGGCGTTATAAATGCTATGACTCATCTTGACGTCATTGAACCTTCTGTAGCCCGTAAGGATACCCTAGCCTATATTTACCTTTCTGAAGGGCAATACATGCAAGCTTTAAACACCATTGGTGTAGATAAAAATGAGAGCGATTCTGATATGAATGTGGAAGTTAAAGCCGTAGCTCTAAAAAATCTAAACCAACCAAAGATGGCTTTAGAGCATTTTGAAGTGCTTTATAAAAGAAACCCTAATGTGTATTTAGCTTATGAAATCGCTGATATGAACATTCAGACCGGTGATTTAGCTGGCGCTAAAGAAAAATTAAATTACGCGCTATCAAACGTAAAAGACGATATGAAGCGTGCGTTTTACGAAACCCAAAAGCCTTATGAAACGTCTATGAAAGCCGCCATATTTTACCTTAAAGGGCTTTTAACGTTTAACGAAAACAAAACTGCGAATATCGATGCGGCTTTAAAGCTTATGAACGACGCTTTAGCTATTGACCCTAATTTTAATTTAGCAAAAATTAGTAGAGAAGCTTTAGAGGCTCAGAAAGCACAACAAGCCGCAGCACAAAGCAAAAACTAAGACCACAAGTCTTATCAGCTATAAAAAAAGGCAGCTCAATGAGCTGCCTTTTTTTATGGTTATATCATGATCGGATGGGTAAATCCACACATGCATCCTGATGTAAAACCCTTCAGATGAAAGGCTATTACTCAGGCAAAATTTTATTGTAGGTTTCGCGTTCAAGTTTCTTATTCATCATGTCATTCAGATTAGAAAAAGCTATAAACAGACCTTTTATACTCTCTAAACGCGTGCTATTTTTAATATTATCTAAAGTAAGATTTTCATTGAGCTGTAAAAGCTCGGTTTCAATCACGGCAATACGCGATTCTATAGGATTGGTTTCAAACGTCTCTGGTAATTTATTTTTAAACTCTAAAATAAACTTTTTAAGCACCGCTTTATCTCCATTAAAAAAGGAGAAATCGCCTCTTTTAAGGAAATCGAGCTGACGCCCTAATTCATGGTATTCTCCCCAAGAAGCAATGGCACGATCGGCTTCCGGACTTAAAGCAAAATCTCTATACTTTAAAGACTCAATCATTTTAGCTGTAATTTTTTTTGAAGTCGTTTCTACCGCGACCTCTTGCACCACAGTCTCGTTTTTTGCGTCTTCATCACAACTAGAAAGCCCAATAAAACTCAAAAACAATAGGATATATCTCAATTTCATAAGTCGTTTTTAATTTTACGGTAAATATACTAAACAATCTATTTTTAATAACAAACCCTAGGCACAATCCCACGTTAAGGAATTCTCAAATAAAAGCGTTTATTTTCTTATAAATTTAATATTGCAGCCTTTTTATTCTTATTACTTTTGCAAAAATTTAAATAGCACAAATGTCTTCAAAAATACTCATCATTGGTGCCTGTGGGCAAATAGGAACAGAGCTAACGGCTAAACTAAGAGAACTCCACGGAGTTGATAATGTTATAGCAAGTGATATTAACACAAGAAACCTAGATCTGGTTAACGCGGGGCCTTTTGTTATTTTAGATGCTAAAAATTTTAATGCCATTAAAGATTGCTGCATTAATCATAACATCGATACGGTGTATTTAATGGCAGCTTTATTAAGTGGAACCGGCGAAAAATACCCGATGGAAGCCTGGGATCTAAACATGAACTCTTTATTTCATGTTTTAAACTTAGCAAAAAACAAGTTTATTAAAAAGATCTTTTGGCCAAGTAGTATTGCGGTTTTTGGACCAACAACACCTAGAGAAAATACACCACAACACACCATTTGCGAACCAACAACCGTTTACGGAATTACCAAACAAGTCGGTGAACGTTGGTGTGAATACTACCATGATAAGTACGATGTGGATGTAAGAAGTATTCGTTATCCCGGCATTATAAGTCATAAAGCTATGCCAGGTGGTGGAACTACAGATTACGCCGTTGAAATTTATCATGAAGCCATAAAGCAGGGGACTTACGAAAGTTTTTTATCTGAAAACACAAAGCTTCCTATGATGTTTATGGATGATGCTATTAAAGCAACAACCGATATTATGCAGGCTCCGGCAAACGCGCTTAGCATTAGATCATCTTACAATTTAGCCGCCATTAGTTTTACCCCAGATGATATTGCTGAGAGTATTAAAGCTGAAATGCCTGAGTTTACCATGACCTATAAGCCCGATTTTAGACAAGCTATTGCAGACAGTTGGCCGTCATCTATAGATGATACCGTAGCTCGAAAAGATTGGAATTGGTCGCATAATTTTGATCTTAAAAAGATGACTTCGGAAATGCTTACTCAATTAAAGAAAAAATATAAGCCTTAACATTTCTATAGTATTACATCGTTTAATGCTTATATTGATGCATATATTGTAATTCAATGTTTTCAACCATTACAAAAAAAGAATATAGTATTCCCATTCTATCATTCTTTGTGCTCAATCTTATTATTCTATCTATATGGAGTATAGCGATTAATACCCAAAAATCAGACTTAGAAGCACAAGTAGAAACCCTTGGAGAACTTTTAACCAATAAATTCCATACCATTGTAAATTCGGACATTGAGCGCTTAGAAAACCTCAAAGACCGCCTCCAAACTACAGATGGTTACTATTTTAAATATTGGGAACATGATGCTGAAACCCTCTTAAAACAAAACAAGTCGTTTAAGTTTATAGAATGGATTGACAGTTTAATGATCATTAGAAAAATTAACCCCTTAAAAGGTAATGAGGCCGTAATAGGTTTAGACATTTCTACTATTGAATACCGAAAAGACGAGTGGAATAAACACCGTTTAGATAGCACCACCAATATTACACAATGGGCAAAGCTTACGCAAGGGGGGAATTCGTTTTTAGTGGATGTGCCGGTTTATTTTAATAATCGTTTTCAAGGCACCATTACTGCCGGCATGGATTTTAAAATAAACTTAGACGCCTATACCAGTAATTTAAAGGACTTCGCTATTGAAATAAAAGACAATAAAGGCGTCGTTTTTTACACTTATAATGAGATTTTAAAAAACAGGGCTAATTTAGACTTTCATTATTTTAACACCTTTACCATAGACCAACGCGATAATGAACAGTGGTCGATGACCATAACACCAGTGTCGCCTAATTTTCTTATGGATAAGAGCGCATCATTACTGAATATGCTCTACTTTGGCTTGGTCCTTTCCGCCTTAATGAGTCTATTAATCTTCTTCTATTTAAAAGCCAAAAAAGAAGCTTTACGAACCCGTATCAGTTATAAAAAATTAAAACGCGCCAATAAAAAACTAAATAAAGAACGTAATAAGGCCGAAAAGGCTTCCAAGGCAAAGACGGAGTTTTTATCGAATATGAGTCATGAAATACGCACGCCTTTAAATGCCATATTAGGGTTTATTCAATTGCTACAAGATTCAGATAACGAAGCCAGTAATAAGACCTTTTTAGATCTTATGGACAAATCGTCTAAAAATCTACTCGCCTTAGTCGATGATGTTTTAGATATTGATAAAATTGAATCGCGAGAAACGAGTCTCAACCTCGTTACCTTTAAGCCGTCTACTGAAATAAAAGCCATTGTAAGTCAATACACCTCTATCTATAACGAAAAGGACCTCTATCTCAAGCTAAACATTATACAAAGCCACGACGCCACAGTAATTGGCGATGAAGGGAAATACAACCAGGTTTTAATAAACCTTATTAAAAACGCCTTAAAATTCACCGTAGCCGGGGGTGTAACCGTCAGCTATGAGGAACATATCCAAAACGAAAATCTACAAGTAAAGTTAACCATAAACGACAGTGGTATTGGGATTCCTAAGGATAATTTAACGCGGATATTTGAACGCTTTACGCAAATAGATTACGGCTTAAAGAAAAAACATTCAGGAAGTGGACTTGGACTCTTTATTAGCAAGAGCCTTGTTGAACTTATGGGCGGTAAAATTAGTGTAGAGAGTAAACTTCAAGTTGGAAGTCGGTTTACGGTAGACATTCCATTTACGCTTTCAAAAGAATTAAAAACTGAAGACCTCGAATCCCAACTGGCAACCCTAAACTTAAAAGCCCTTAATGTTCTTATTGTTGATGATAATAAAATTAACATTCTCGTACTGACTAAAATTTTAGAACAGTTGGGTATTACACCAGATACGGCAGAAGATGGAAAACAAGCTCTAGAAGGGGTTGCAAATAACAATTACCAATTGGTCTTAATGGATATTCATATGCCAAATATAAATGGTTACGAGGCCACTAAAATCATCCGAAAAACCAATAAAGATATTGTCATATTTGGCCTCTCGGCTAATGTGACCAAAGAGGCCATTAAACGCTCTGCAGATGTTGGAATGAATGATTACCTCACCAAACCCCTATATAAAGACAAGCTGAAAAAATTACTTATTGATTATTTTTCTTAAATCCAGCAAATAGCAAGCCCTTACAACCGATACCTTCTTAAAGCCTATTGTACACTTTCAATGAGCAACCTTGTGCCAAGCCGCTATATTTAGATAAGCTGCTCTTGTTGGCCTCTCGCTACATAAGATTAAACCACAATTTTTCAAATTCTTATCCCTATAGCAACGCTATCCCTACGCTATGGATACTGTATACTTAGTGTATGCTTAGAGAAAGCCGAAAAAGTATCTATAGCGTACCGTTTACGTTAAAAATAAAATCCTGTAAGTCTACAAAAGTATCGCAATAGAACCTTTTTCTTTTGAAACCAAAATCCCAAAAAAATTTAATTAAATAGAGTAGGATTAATTTTCAGAATTCATTATCTTATAGGAGTATTAGTACAACGCTCAAATTGAATTAACCTTAAACCTAATTATATGACTACACTTACTATTGGAAAAATTTTAAAAACCTACAAAAACCACCTTACAGACTATGAATTAAAACAATTAAAAAAGATTCAAACCAAACAAACAAGCTTTTCAGAACAAGTACAGGCTTTAAAGTCAGCCTTATTTGGAGAAGAGTGGGATTTTATGATGCGTGAAATTTCTGATGACGG
This sequence comes from Winogradskyella rapida, assembly GCF_042675845.1. Taxonomy (NCBI): domain Bacteria; kingdom Pseudomonadati; phylum Bacteroidota; class Flavobacteriia; order Flavobacteriales; family Flavobacteriaceae; genus Winogradskyella; species Winogradskyella rapida. Next base: position 1,375,718 of record NZ_JBHTKM010000063.1, read on the forward strand.
CAACCCCATGTCAGCTGCCTATACAGACCGCGTTAATAAAAAAAGAGCCGCTTTTGGCGTTGGCCCTATTAATGACGCTGGTTTTCCAACCGACGACAGCTCTCAGCTGTTCTGTGAAGAAGTGGTAAGACACTCCAAAAACTATAAAGAACTGCTAGAGCTTAAAAGAAGGAAAGCCAAACAAATTGTATTTGTGGATATGGATAACGTTTTGGTGAATTTTCAATCAGGAATTGATAGAATTTCAGAAGAAGAAAAAGAGCAGTATAAAAATGATTTAGACAATGTACCTGGGATCTTTTCTCTAATGGACCCGTACGAAGGCGCTATTGAAGGCTACCAATGGCTGGCTAAAAACTTTGATACCTACATCTTATCTACAGCACCTTGGAAAAACCCTTCCGCATGGACCGATAAACTCTTATGGGTACAAAAATACCTCCCAGAAGTGGCCGAAAAAAGACTCATATTATCCCATAACAAACATTTAGCGCATGGAGACTTCCTTATCGATGACCGTACCGCAAATGGCGCTGGAGATTTTAAAGGCAAACATATTCACTTTTGCGCCGAAGACAAGGGATTTAAGGATTGGAAAGCTGTAGTGTCCTATTTAAAAAATCTAGCTTAAGCCTTAAGCAACACAATTAAACAGAACAACAATGCAGGCCATCTATTATCATGTAAACCTTGCCTGCTAAAAACCATATTAAAGCGCCTATGACGCTACATCAACTTATAAAAACCAATGCATGGCCACAGGTCTCGGTAAAACTCTTAGACTTATACCCAGAAAGTAAAGCAAATCTTCTCGATTACAAGTTAGTGTATGAAAAATTAGAGAAGATGAAACCCCAACAGTCCAATTTTACTCTCATTATCTCTAAAGAAATTGATGACGACGAGGAATTTATAGACGTTTCGGGACTTCATAACCAACCTAAAACAGAAGAAGAGAAATACCCCCAAGCTTTAGAATTTTGTCCTTGGAGCGATTGGCTTGGTATGGCTGTGTCTAAAGATAGTCTCAATACCTACTCGGAACTAGATATTATTGCTTCTTGCCTTTATGAAATGACCTTTATAAGCTTTTTAGAAGCAGATATAGAACAAGCCAACAACACAATGAAATCGGCAGGAAATACAGATGAAGTAAAAGAATTTGTCACTTTGGAGGAGGTTTTAAATGTTTTAAATGAAAAATAACTGCTTAAATCTAATTCTATAAATGAAAAACGAAAACACAACAAATAAAATTATGAACGAAAAATTTAAAGATTTATCCGTAGATAAAGACACTCAAATTATTTTAAGCTTTGAAACTAAAGTAGACCATTATGATGTCGTTTACCAAAAGTGGTATTGGAGCGGGATTTATGCGGAGAGTATTATTTTCTGTAATGAAGATGTAACTCCGTTAAGTGAAGAAGAAATTAAAAAAGAAGTTGCTGAAAATACAGCCTTGCTAAAAGACGACTCACAAATGACAATAAAAAGAGGAGATAAATACACCTTTGTAAATTTTAATTTCATTACGGAATAAAAAAACATCTCCTAAAAGGCTAGAAAACCTTCACTCGCTTCACTATTAATGTTATCAAACAATTTTATAGCCTTAAAAGAACATGCACTAAGCTATGATAGGTTAACGATAGCATTGACCTTAGCGGGAAGCTATCCTGATACAGAAAAAACGGATAAAGCAATTTTAAGTCCATAGCCTGTGTAGGCTATTACCTAGCGTATAAATACGCACGGCAAACTGACTTTTACATAAAAGCAACTGAGGTATATAAACACAAAAAAGCCTCTACATTTCTGTAAAGGCTTTTGATTTAAATAAGCTCCTCTTCTTAGGCTCGAACTAACAGATTTAACTAGCTAACAATATGCCACTTAAGACTATTATTTATTTTTGGGTGTCTTATTTTAAGCCTTATCTTCTTATTTTTTTGATTAATGGCTGCATTGCTAATTCAAATTTTGGTAGATAAGTGACTAGGAATTGATTCATCTTAGACCAATCTTCTTTATCAAATAAATTAACATCATCTAATTGAAATTTTATTCTGCTCATTTTATTTTCAGGAAGTTCTTCCCAGACTAGTATATCTTCAAATCTAGATTCAATGGCTTCTTTTTGATTATATAATTGCTTAAAATATTTCTTGTTGTTTTCCTTACTAGATGAACCTATTGCTAATTCAATTCTTGCATATTTACTTGTAATAACAAAATTATAATTTAAACCACTAATACCTGCACCAGCACTCAACCAATGGTCTTTTGAAGGATTGACTTTTGAAAATAAATCGGTCTTTTCTATTTGAGGTAATAGCTGTTTCCAAAACTCTTTACGCACAAAAAATCGATTTTGAGAATTCTTCTTCTCTGAGTCTTGATATTTCACAGCCAACTCATCTTCGAGTTCAAATAAACTTAATAATCTTTTAAGACTACTAAACTTAGAATTACTATCTAAATTAGATTCAACAAAGTATCCATTATTCAATTCTTGCGCGAATCTAAAGTCATTAGGATCTCGAGTAATCTTAAATGTATCCTTCGCCTCTAATAACAGTTGTGGATTTTTCTCATATAATTTTTCAATGACGTAAATATACATTTGAGAAATATATTCTTCTTCTATTCTAGTATTTTCAAAAATGAAATATTCTAACTTCTTATGGGTTGGTGACTCTGCATTAAAAATATTTTGTTCATCGCCACTTTCATCAACAAGAACCTCAATATCTGGGTATTCCCATATTTTTAAGAATCTTTCATAGATTAAATCAAAACGCTGATTATAATTGTTAATATTCCAATTGTCAATTGTTCTAAGGTAATCATTAAGCCATAAACGACTATAACTATAACCTTGTTCAGAACCCTGATTATTCATTTTCTTCTTATCTAAAAAGGACTTATTTCCTAGCGCACCATTATTGCCTGATAAGGTTAAATTAGCTATTGTATTTACATACTTTTCTTTGAATTGAAAATAATCGTCAGGTGTTATATCTCTACTCCACGCTTCATTTGGGTTTTGAGGAAAAATATGTTCAATTGTAATTTTATCATTTGATGTATCTACATATTCTCTGTTATTAAAATTCTCTAATAACTCAAACATGTAATTTCTATTCTTAGACTGTATATTATACAAATCTTTATCCTTTAACGCTGTCTTTAAATCTTCATCAGTTGGAAATTTAGCACTACCACGTTTCTTTATTAAAGCTAAGGCAATAGAATCATAATAATCTTCAGTATCAACTTCGGAATATAATGTCATAAAGATTTTGTTTAAAGCATTAGTTGCTAACCCTACAACAAATCTTCTCCATACATAAGATTGAATTAGTTTTAATATTTTAATTAAGTCTTCATAACTCACTAATCCATTCTCTGCATCTTCAAATACTTGAAGTAGAAAAGGAAATGCTACATTAATCTCTAAACGAGAAATATAGTTTAACTCAGTTCTCAGTTTTATATCGTGAATACTTGATGGGTTGATAAACTTTTTATAGTGGACAGATAATGATTTTATATTTTCTAACTCTTGATGGTATTCTTCATCTTTTACCGAATACCTCTTCTTAAATTCTAAATAAACTTTATTTTTATTTGGTATTTTTTTATTCCGTAGAGTTAAATAATCTCTTATATAATCTGACACCAGTGATTTCTGTTTAATTACATCTCTAGCATTTTCCTCAATAGGACTCCAGATTTGTTGAAAAATTTTGTTTTGACTTTTAGGGTCTAAATCCATTAGAATATAATTTCTAATTAAGTCAGATTGTGATAAATCTAGTCCTGTTGAATTTAAGCTTTCAAATATTCTTTGAGGATCATCTTTACCTCGTTCTAATGATACCTCAACAAATATTAATCGTTTAAGTCCGTTTAAAATAATATTGAAATTTTCACTGGTAATAATACTTTTAAAGTAATTGAAATTCTCAATAACATTAGAGTAATGATTAAATTCATTCTCTGTATTATTCATTATAGCTTTAAATGCTAACGAATTAGTATCTGTTTGCTTTAATTTTAGTTTGCTATCCTCTTGCTGAACGTATTGATTAACTAAAAACATATTATGCAACATATCTGCTTCTTGTTGCATACCATTATCTTTTGCAAAACGATATAACGCCACATATAAAATATTGATAGTCGTTAACCTTTGTTGACCATCTATAATAACTAATTCTTTAACCTCACTTGTGCTGTAAGCACCTTCGTGTATAAAGACAATACTACCAATAAAATGCGTACCTCTATCTGCTGTTTCTACCGCTATTATATCGTTTAATAGTTCTTTACATTCATTATTTGCCCAATCATAATTACGTTGATATACAGGTATTACAAATTGTACATTAGGTGATTGAAGAAAATTGATTATTGGTAATTCGTTTGCTTTCATATTTAATCTTTAAAGAAATCTTCATTTGATTCCATGTAATAACTCAATCTAGAATTATTGTTCGTTATTTCTTCTTCCCACATTTCTCTAATTATCGGTTTACTATACCAAAAATCCATTCCATTTTTCCAACTCTTCCATACAGTTGGACTAATTCTATTTTTTTTATACCAATAATATTCTTCTGCACAAAGATTGAAATAATCATATATTTTATCTTTTTCTCTAAAAGACAAATCCTCTATTGTTTTATCAGAATTGGTAATATTATAGAGGCATTCATTTAATGCTGTATACCTTAAATTAAAGTCACGAAACAATTCTTTAAAAAATCTATCATTTTCCATTTGAGTTTTGCTTAGTCCAAAATAAAAAGTAGCAATAATCCCAATTAAACCAAGCAGTAATTTTTCATCATATGAGTTATATAGATATGTAATAATAACTATTGATGACCCAATTAAACATGTAAATAGTATATAATATATTTTAAGAATTCTTTTCATTTTTTTAATTTGTATAGTATTACTACCTCATAAAGCTAGCATGAAATACCATTTAACATTTTATCTCTCTTTCTCACTTAAGCTCCTATAAACAAGTATTTTATATTAATTTCTTATCTAAAACATATGCAACTAGTGCTGATAAATACTTTTATATTTCTATAAATAAATTATCACCTTAATCAATATATAATTTCTTACCTTTTAATATAACTTTCTTGGTATAACCAGATATTTCTGAAAAGTCGATTTCTCTTTTAATAAATTGCGATTTTATTGCAGATAAGTAACTTGATTTAGCAACACCTGAACCAGGATTACCAACCTGACTATTAAATGATTCTACAACTTCTTTATCTGATTTTAAATCAAAGCTTAAACTATACTTCTCAAAAAGTTCTTGAGATAGGTTTTTGTTATTTTTCATAATCTGTATTTACTCACTGTATTTTCATTATTTCAAGAATTTTCAACGATTTTGATTTCATCTTCAGTTAAGCCATACAACTCATAAACCATTTGGTCGATTTCTTTATCTGTTTGGTTAATTTGGGCTTGTAAGGCCTGTGCTTTTTGTTTGTTCTCTTCAAAGAGGTCTAACCACTCAAACTCGTCTTTTTTGGTTAGTGTAGGTACTATTTCAACAGGTGTACATTCTTTTAAATCACCTTCTTTCTCACCCAAATCTATTAAAGCGGCTTTTTCTCGTAATTTGTTATTTGCTTTTATGGCTTTGTTGAGCTCTTTTATAAAGTCTCCAAATTCTAACTCGTCCCAGTTTTGTAGTTTTTTGGATAGTTTAATTAAACTATATTTTGATAATAAATATTTACTTATTTTTTCTAGATTACTTATTAAAGTAGCTGAATTAAAAATTTGCAAGTCTACTTTTTTAATAAATTCTAATTGATTTTTTATTGAAGAAATAATTATTGGTATTTCATTGACATAATCAATTTTCACTTGAGCAAAAACTCTTCCTGTTTCTGGATTTAATTTTTGATATTGTCTATTTAATAATTTAGAATTTAGAAGAGCTAGTGCATATTTTAAATCTAACTTTTCATTTTTTTTATAAATAACAAACAAGGAATCTATTGTGTAATACTGATTATTATCATATGCAAGAATTAATTTATCAGAAGTTTGTCTCATTAATAATTTTTCAGGTTTAAGAAAAATACTTTCATCTCTAGACCTTAACAACTCTTCTTTGGAATAATTTATATAATTATTATTCCAACTTAAAGTATACCTATTAATATCCCTACCTTGAAGCACTTTTTTCGAATTATTAAAAATGGGTGACGAACACAAGTGTTTTTTATTACTTCCTGTACATACTCCTATTTTGATTTGAAGAACATCTTTTAAAGGTTTTGCTTTTTTAGATTTAACAAGTTTATTAACCTTAATAAATACATCATCAATATGAAGGTTAAAAGAAAACTTTGGTGTTTCAAAATATGAGGTTTGTCTTATTCTTTTAGGTTCTTTTAACTTTAATACCACATCTTGCCCAAATCCTGTTTCTATTTCATTATTTAAATTATTGTCATTTTCAAATATTAAAATTAAAGCTGGCACTGTTGCATCATCAAAAACTCCATCACCAATTTCGATTAGCTGATTAATTTTGAAGTTATCTAAAAGTAATTTTCTTAAATCCGTATAATAATCTATCAAACAAAGTGAGTCTGGTATTATCAAACCTGTAAAACCAAATTCTCTAATTAAACCAGTGCATTTTTCTACAAATAAAGAAAATAAATTTAAACGTCCATATGCTGTTTTATATGTATCCTGAAGGTAGTCAAATTCTTTATTTGCAAAAGAGCTTAAGACAACATAAGGCGGATTCCCAATAACAACATCAAAACCACCTTTTTCAAATACTTTAGGAAACTGTTCTTGCCAATTAAAGGCTTTATCTCCTGCAACAGCTTTACTATCTATTAAAGAGTTTCCGCATTTAATATTAGAACTTAAATCGTTTAATTTACGTCTGGGTTGTGCGGTGCGTAACCAAAGGGATAGCTTTGCAATTTCTACAGATTCTTCATTAAGGTCTACACCATAAATATTGTTTTCTAGTATGGTATTTTCAATATCTGGGAATTGTAAACCTCCACCTAACACTTTGGTCTTTAACTCATCTATATAGGTGTGTTCTTCAATTAAAAAGTTTAAGGCTTGGTTAAGGAATGCGCCAGAGCCACAAGCAGGGTCACAAATGGTGAGTTGTAGTAGCCAATCTCTATAATTGTCTAAGATGGTTACTAATTTAGCTATTGTTGCTTTGTTTCTATTTTTACGTCCTTTAAAATATTCTTCTTCTTTAAAGCCTAGTTCGGTTTTCTTTTCGTCACAAAGTTTACCAATGGTATTTTCTACTATGTATTTGGTAATGTATTTTGGGGTGTAGAATACTCCGTCTTTTTTACGTTTGGATTTTTGTTTATCAAAATCGCCACCTTCAATTTCGGCATTAACGCTTTCAATTTCGTTTAGAGAGTTTTCAAAAATGTGTCCTAATATGTTAACATCTACTTGGCTTTCAAAATCGTAGGCTGCTAATTTACTGGTGTGTTTGTATAGTAAATCACTATCTATGTCTAAACTATCTAGTGTTTTATCTTCTTTAAATAAACCACCGTTATAGGCGTATATTTCGGCTCTTTTAGCTGTTCCTGCTCTTCCTTGGTCTAAGAAGTTAAAGTATTGTTTAAAGAGTATGTAAAGCGGTCTGTCGTCTCCAAAATCTACATCTGCTTTCCATTTATCTAATATTTGTTGTGTGCTGTTAGGTGGTAGTAAACCTCTATCTTCTGCAAAGAAAATAAAGAGGTAACGGTCTATTAGTTTCTGTGATTTTTTAAAGAGTGTAAGCTTAACGTTTTTTTCTAGACGTTGAAGTTCTAATTGTTCTTCTTGAGACCTCTCGACTGCGCTCGAGGTGACACTAGATGCTTGTGCTTTTAATGATTTAGCATTTCGTTTTACTAAGTCTCTATATAATTCACGTTTAAATACAGAATAGTCTTTATAGAATTGTTTGGTGATTTGTTCTTCTACAACTACAGAGGCTTCTTTTATTTTTAAGGGAACATTATTAATGATGTTATCCTTTTGAAGGCATAGGTATAGTAATGCAAAACGTTCTGGTGAAAGCTCAAAGAGGTTAAATTCTTCAAACTCGGTAGCATCGTTTATATAGAAACGTAGTTTTTCGAAGTTTGATGTTATCACATATACACAACCTTTTTGATTGGCTTTATAATCGAAGGCTTGTTTACGTATACTTTCTAAGTCTTTAGTATTAGTTCCTTTTAATTCAATAACACCAATAGCAACATCATTATGTAATATGGCTCCATCTGCTTTACGTGCATTGGTTTGATTTTTATATTCTGCTACTAAATTAAAGTCTGCATTGGGTTTTAATGTGTAACCTAAAATATTTACAAATAACTCAGTAAGGAATATACCTTGATATTCTTCTTCTTTAGAGCTACGGATGTTGTCTTGTATGGTTGGATTTAAGAAGTACTTCGTATATTTTTTATAAGCTTTATTGACTAGGTCTTTATCTTGTAAGGTGATGTGTTGTTTTAATACTGAAACTTGGTACAATGCCATTATTAAACTATTGATTATTTAAGATTTAAAAGTAAGAATATAAATTGTTTTTATAATGTGGTTTACCGTATTTACTTAAAAAATCAAACCAGTGTTACTGCCGTCAAAGAACCAAACCGAAAGACTAACACCATGAATATTACAAAATACACAATAAAGTTAACAAAGTTTAAAAGCTGAAGATTATCTATAGCCAATGTGTAGTTACTAAAAGGATTCTACACTAGTACAACCCAAGATTAGCTATGATTGCCTTAAACATAAGCCTAACCAAAACTTATATAAACACAAAAAAGCCTCTACATTTCTGTAAAGGCTTTTGATTTAAATAAGCTCCTCTTCTTAGGCTCGAACTAAGGACCCTCTGATTAACAGTCAGATGCTCTAACCAACTGAGCTAAAGAGGAAGGTTATTTTTTTCGCGTTTGCGAGTGCAAATATATAACGCATTTTCGTTTCCACAAAACATTTTCGATATTTTTTTAAAAAAAATTTCAAAATTTAGTTTGTGACCGCTTTAAAGATGTCATTACCATTGGCAAACAACACTAAAGCGATTAAAATAAAGAACCCTACCATTTGTGCACGTTCTAAAAACTTTTCGCTTGGCTTACGTCCTGAAATCATTTCATATAATAAAAACACCACATGGCCGCCATCTAAAGCCGGAATAGGCAATAGGTTTAAAATGGCTAACATAATTGATAAAAAGGCGGTAAGACCCCAAAAGTAAGGCCAGCTCCATGCACTTGGAAATTGATCGTAAATGGCCTTAAAACCTCCTAAGCCTTTGTAGGCTCCGGTACTCGGATTAAAGATCGCCGCTAACTGATCAAAATAGTTGGTAATGGTTTTTGTAAACTTACGTCCTCCGGCAGAAAAACTTTCTCCAAAAGAATATTGCTTACGTGTAACTTCTAAATAACCCAATTCATCAAAACGACTAAAATTGTTAGTCCAAGGACGAATTCCAAATTTACCTTCTTCATCGAGTGCCAATTCTTCTTTAACAACACTATTATCTGGTTTTAAAACTTCAACAGAAACGGTTTCATTTTTTAAATCCTTCGTAAAGTTTTCAACCTGATCAAAATATTTAATTTCGGTACCATTAATACTTGTAATGATATCACCCATTTTTAAATCTTTCTTGGCATTTAAAGACGAATCTGCAACTTCACCCACCATAAAAGGCACACGATACTCAAAATTAAGCTTACTCTTACTTGCTGAGTATTGCCCTAAAAAGTCTTCAGGTAAGGTCATCACCTTCTGTTCTCCGTTACGTTCTATAGTAATGGTTTCTGCACTAATAAGATTAAACCCAATATCAGAATCATTAACAACCGGCGTATCATTAATACTTAAGATTTTATCTCCGGTTTTAAAACCAATCTCTAATAAGGTTGGGTTATCAATCCAGTATCCATCTTTTAGACTGTCTACTTTTACATCAGAATCGCCATAAGCAAATGAAACGGCAACATAAATAACATAAGCAAGGATAAAATTCACAGTAACCCCTCCTAACATTATAATAAGACGTTGCCAAGCCGGCTTAGAGCGGAACTCCCACGGTTGTGGTGGTAAGGCCATTTGCTCCTTATCCATGCTCTCATCAATCATCCCTGCAATTTTAACATAACCTCCTAAAGGCAACCATCCGATACCGTAAACCGTATCGCCGATTTTCTTCTTGAAAAGTGAAAATTTCACATCAAAAAAGAGGTAAAATTTTTCAACCTTAGTTTTAAAAAGTTTTGCTGGCACAAAGTGTCCTAACTCGTGCAATACAATTAGTAAAGATAAACTCAGTAAAAATTGAGATATTTTTATAATAAAGTCCATGTATTATTTTTCAAATTTCGATTTGCAAAAGTAAGGATTTTATATGACATGCGAAGGGACAGCGCCCAAGACAATCGATTAAAATTCAGCCTGCTTTATTTTTTTACAATTCTTTTGTTAATGATTTGGGTTTCCGTTTCAAACTGTATAAACAATAGCCCAGGAGCAATCCCTGAAATATCTATTTCTGAAGTCCAATCTTGAACCTGCAATAACTGCCCCAATTGGTTATAAATTGAAATTTGATGCACCACTACCCCATTTGGTTTTTGTACATACACTTCAGAACTTGAAGGGTTAGGATATAGCGTTATCTCAGTGTTTCGTATAAAATCTTCAGTTCCTAAGGTTACACTATTCTGTTTAGAAATTAAATGATAATCTGGATCAAACAGCAATTCTGAAATTTCAAAATCTACAGTTTCAATAAAAGTTTCATTATTACTTTGATGGTTTAATACAAGGTCTAAAATTTCCCCGCCTTCGCCCAAAACTCTAATCGGTACTTTAGCTTCAAAGAAATCTACAGAGCTATCACTTTGGGTTTGACCTAAGGTTACGGATAAGGCATTTCCATTTTGATTCCAATTAACTTGATAGCTCGGATACCCTTCATTATAAATCCAATCCTGAAAAAAACCGTCTAAGTCTTGCCCTGTTGAAGTTTCCATCACGGCCATAAAATCTTCTGTTTTGGCATAATCAAACGCTAAATCTGGTGCCACTAAATAATCTTGTAAACCTTGATAAAACGCAACATCCCCCAAATGTCTACGCAGTTGGTGCAAGACCATAGCCCCTTTGTTATAACTTAAGCGACTACTAAAAATTCGGCTTATACTTAAGGTATCTTGGTCCGTTAAATAAACCGCACCATTGGGTTGCGAGGTAATACTATTAATGGTTTGTTGTCTCCAGGTTTTAAAACTAGCGTCACCATCAAGGTCTTCAATAACGAGTCCGGATAAATAAGTTGCAAAGCCTTCATTTAACCAAATATCTTTCCAACTACCACAGGTAATTTTATTCCCAAACCATTGATGCGCTAATTCATGCGCAATAAGTCCTCGACTAAACGATCCCATAAAAGAAACGGTAGTATGCTCCATACCACCGCCCCAGCCAAATTGGGCATGGCCATATTTTTCATCCGCAAAAGGATAAGGTTCAAAACGCTCCGTAAAAAAATTCATAATATCTACCGTTACCGCAGTACTTGCTTGCGCACTGGCTAAGTTTTCGGGATACACATAATTAACAATGTCGAAAGGCGCTCCTCCATTGGCCACTTCATGGGCGTACACCTCATAGTTGGTCACCGCCAAGGCAATTAAATACGCCGGAATAGGATGACGATGCTTAAAATGCGTCACTTTTTCAGCGCCTATCAAAGTCTGACTTTGCTCTAAACCATTAGACACCGCAATATAACTTTCATTAGAAGGGTTATAGGCCGGAGTGGTAATATGAACATCTATTGAATCTATCTTATCGATTAAATCTTGCTTACAAGGCCACCATCCTTTAGCACCATAAGGCTCGGAAAGCGTCCAAATAATAGGATCGCCGTTATGGGTGGTTTGCTCAAAAGAATCAAAACCAGAACTAATAGGATCTCCCGCATAACTCACCGTTAAAGAATCTAACACGCCTTGGCTTTGTACAATGGGTAGCGTAATAACCAACTCGTCATTAGAATTTTGAGTATAGCTCAACGCGACACCGTGTTGTTCAACCTGAGACACCAACATATTATCCGCCAAATCAAAGGTAATTTCCGTCATATCTTCTTTAGCCTCAAAATACGTGGTAATGGCCCCAGAAATAGAAGCCTCTGAAGGATCTACATTTAGTTCTAAACGATGGTATTTTACATCGTAATTCCCCGTGTTGGCATTTTGAGAACTCATCATTTGTTGCATGGCAGATTTGGCTTCAGAAGCACGTACCTCTTCTAAGGTTTTCTGAAAATCTTGCGCAGCAATTTGTAGGGTTAACAAACCGAGAACGGCGCTTATAAATGGTTTCATAACAGCAGTTTTTAATGTTAAAAATAAGGTTTTTCTTGAGATACCATTGTATTTTTGTACTTCATACCTCTTAATACCCATAGCATGTCATTTCTTTCCTTTTTTAAAGATTATAAAAAGTTTGGTATCTTTTTTTCTATACTATCGCTTCTTATTCTCGCAATTATCTACAATATTTTAAATGTAAAACAACACCTTCCTATTTATCAACCCGGAATGGTGAGCGAGGAATTAGTAGACAGCAGCATTCAGCATCAGTTAAAATACCATACTATTGCAGATTTTAGTTTAACCAATCAAAATGGAGAAACCATTACCCAAGACAATTATAAAGATAAAATCTATGTGGCCGATTTTTTCTTCACCACCTGCCCTACCATTTGCCCTATTATGACCAAGAATATGGTTAGAGTACAAAGCGCTATCAGCGATTATGACGATGTAATGTTACTCTCACACTCCGTAACACCAAAGATTGATAGTGTGGCGCAGCTTAAAAAATACGCGTTAGAAAAAGGCGTTGACGATAAAAAATGGAATCTTGTTACAGGAGATAAGAAGCAAATTTATGAACTGGCAAGAAAAAGTTACTTAGCAGTAAAGACCGATGGTAATGGTGATGAATACGATATGATTCATACAGAGAACTTTATGCTTATTGATAAAAAACGTCAAATTAGAGGCTTTTACGACGGTACAAATCCTGAAGATATAGACCGTCTTTTAGAAGATATTGAAACGCTGCGCTATTTTGAGTCCTCTTAGAAAACAATAAAGCCGTTAAATATTCCCTATCACGCTTCTTACACTAACAAAATTCTCTTATTTTTGCTTCTTTAAAACTATTCTAAATAAGCCAAGGTTGACATTAGCAGAATTAAAACGCGGACAACAAGCCATCATCACTGATGTGTCTTCTATTCATATTCCTTTAAAACTCCTAGAAATGGGCTGTTTGCCAGGTAATTCGGTAGAACTTGTGCAGGTGGCACCATTTGCAGATCCGATGTACCTTAACATCAATGGCTCTCACTTAGCTATTAGAAAAGAAACCGCTATTCATATTATAATTGAAACCGTGCATGAGTAAGCAAATTAACGTCGCTTTAATAGGAAACCCTAATACTGGAAAAACCTCTGTTTTTAATGCCTTAACGGGTTTAAACCAAAAGGTTGGAAATTACCCAGGTATTACGGTTGAAAAAAAGGAAGGTATTTGCAAACTGCCTCGCGGCGTCAAAGCCCATATCATTGATTTACCAGGAACGTACAGTCTAAATGCATCGTCCTTAGATGAAAATGTGGTGATTGAATTGCTTCTTAACAAAAATGGTAAAGACTATCCCGATTTAGCTGTGGTGGTCAGTGATGTAGAAAACCTTAAACGGAATCTTTTACTATTTACACAAATTAAGGATTTAGAAATTCCAACCATTTTAGTGATAAACATGTCAGACCGTATGGCCTATAAAGGCATCACCCTAGACATTGCTTACCTAGAAAAAGAACTTAAAACTAAAATTGCCTTAATTAGCACCCGAAAAAATAAAGGGATCTCAGAATTAAAAGAACTGCTTACCCATTACAAGGAAATTTCGGCAGAGCCTTGTTTAAATGCTTCTGAAATTGATACTTCTTATTTCAATAACTTAAGAAAAGCCTTTCCTAACCAATTACTATACAAACTTTGGTTGGTGATTACCCAAGATGTTAACTTCGGAAAAACAGACCGAAAGACCTATGATGCTGTTGAAGATTTTAAAACCAAATCTAAAGCCGACTTAAAGCGTTTACAGCAAAAGGAAACCATTAAGCGGTATCAATTTATAAACGAAACCTTAAAAAAAGGGCAAACCATCGACCTTAAATCGGCAAAGGATTTAAGAATTAAATTAGATCGAATTTTAACGCATAAAGTTTGGGGTTATTTAATTTTTGCCGTTATCCTCCTGACCATTTTCCAAGCCATTTACGATTGGTCTAGTGTTCCTATGGATTTCATTGATAGCTCATTTGCTGCCTTAAGCGAATGGGTAAAAGTGACTCTCCCAGAAGGCGCCTTTACCAACCTACTCGCAGAAGGAATTATATCGGGCCTTGGCGGTATCGTTATTTTTATTCCACAAATTGCATTCTTGTTTTTATTCATCTCTATCCTTGAAGAAAGTGGATATATGAGTCGCGTGGTCTTCTTAATGGACCGTATAATGCGACGTTTTGGATTAAGCGGAAAAAGTGTTGTGCCTTTAATCTCGGGGACGGCTTGTGCGATTCCTGCTATTATGGCCACTCGTAACATTGAAAGCTGGAAAGAACGTTTAATTACCATATTGGTAACACCGTTCACCACCTGTTCGGCAAGACTTCCTGTATATTTAATAATCATTGCCTTAGTGATTCCTGAAGGTCGTGTTTTAGGACTAAGCTATCAAGCTTTAACCTTAATGCTACTCTACCTTATTGGTTTTGGTGCCGCAGTAGGTTCAGCTTGGATCCTTCATAAAATTATGGGCCAAAAGAGTAAAAGTTTCTTTGTGGTAGAAATGCCTAATTATAAACTTCCTTTACTGAAGAACGTAGCCTTAACCGTTTTAGAAAAAACAAAAGCCTTTGTCTTTGGTGCCGGTAAAATTATCTTAGCCATTTCTATTGTCCTTTGGTTTTTAGCATCTTATGGTCCCGGTGATAATTTTAATAATGCCGAAAGTATTGTTACTGAAAAATACGCCTCTCAGAACTTAAGTGAAGACGAACTCAACCAAAAAATAGAATCTCAAAAACTAGAACATTCTTATATAGGTATTGCGGGTCATGCTATAGAACCTGCCATTAGACCTTTGGGTTACGATTGGAAAATTGGTATTGCTATTGTTAGCTCTTTTGCTGCTCGTGAAGTCTTTGTGGGAACCCTAGCCACGATCTATAGTGTAGGGAGCGATGAAGAAGAAACCATTAAAAACCGTATGGCCGGAGAGGTTAATCCTATATTAGGTGGGCCCTTGTTTAATTTTGCTTCCGGAATCTCCCTATTGTTGTTTTACGCCTTTGCAATGCAATGTATGAGTACCCTAGCCATTGTTAAAAAAGAGACCAATTCTTGGAAATGGCCGCTCTATCAATTAGTTATTATGAGTGGTTTTGCGTATCTTGTAGCTTTAGTGGCTTACCAAGTCTTAATTTAAAGACAAGGGCTTACAACAGAATTTAAGTCCTTTGCCTTAAACGTTATTAAAAAGTCTTCTATGAACACTATTATTCAAAATATCCTCGTTTATATCGCCGTAGGCGCAGCGGTACTATTTCTTGTTAAGAAGTATGTATTACCGATGAAGAAAAAATCGACAAAAGTTTGTGGTGGTGACGATGGCTGTGGCTGTCATTAAAACCTCACCTCATAAGTTTACAAGTTAGAGCCGGCAAAGTCATAGCCATGCTTTAACCACTTCAGAAAAACAATCTTTTATTGCGAAAAATTCAGAACTAATCCTAAAGCTTATTCTATTGGCTACTTCTAAATAGAGCCACATGTTTCAGGTTGAAATTTGATGTATCACCGCGTAGAAATATAACACATCTATTTAAATAGAAGCACAACAACATCTCGGCTCTACTCCGTAGTTTTTATCACACTAACCCACGAAACACTTTAAAAAGTGCAGCATAGCGCTATAATTGAGACAATTAAATGCTTATTTCTCAATAAAATTTTCTGGAACTTTAAATGTCTCTTCATCGAGCGTTACAAACTTTACATTGCTTAAGGTTGCATCACCGATAACTTTACCAATACCTCCGGCTTTCGTCCACTCATAAAACTCCCATTGGTGTGCGACTGGTACCCCATCGATAGTTTTGTAATCTGAATAGCCAATGGCATGCGGATCAGACTCAGCAGCTTCTTTAGATTTATTAACCGTTACAATATACCCTACATAATCAATCATATGGGTTTTAGGGTCGCTATAAACGACGTACCAATCATCTGGAGCATCTCCTGTATTGGCTTCGAACGTTAGTGTTTGAGCATTATAGGTTTTATCTTGAAGTTTTAAAGATTCTACATCCGACCAAATAGTTCCATCATCACTTAATTTATTCGGAAATAATAAAAAGTACATCCAAGTATAAGCATCAAAACGCACGGCTTTCTCATTGACTAAATCTGGAGAGTGAAACACCTTATCATCTTGATAATAAATAAATGTTCCATCGTTTAAGGCTATTTTTCCCTGTGTAGAATTGGTTAAATAGGTCATCGTTGCATTTAAACGTTCCTGACCTCCAAAATTGATTACAATATCAGTCTGAATTGCCGCTTTAGACAAAAATTCATCTTTATTATAGGCTTTCTCTATGGTTTCAATAGGAGAAGCAGGTTCTTGCTCTATAATTAACTCCGGCGTTTCCTCTACAACAGGAGACTTATTCTCATTTTTACAACTTGAAAAACAAGTGAGTAGCAACATGCAGTAAAAACTAGATTTCAAAATATGTGACATGGAATACGGATTTATAGGTTAAGAATGTTTTCAAAAATAGAACGTCATAGCAACACCAAGTGCGCTGGGCGACTAAATTAATACAATTTTAACTTTTAAAGCCTAAAAATGAGTGGTATTAGCCCTCAATTTTCTTTAAATATAAATTTTTAGCCACACTATAAGAGACTACAATTTCAGCATGTTCTAAAGCTAATTTCACAGAATGATCAAAAGGTTCTTTGTGCAATACCTTCATAATCGTGCCTAGAGCAATCTTATTACTATCTAAATATTTTAAGAACTTAGAAGACGTATCATCAACCCCAATACATTTGTAAGTGGCCCCAACTTCGGCTTTAGCCAAAACAATTTTTTCTAAAGGTTTAAAATTTCCTTCTTTATCTGGAATAGGATCGCCATGCGGATCGTAAGTCGGAAACTCTAAAAAGGCATCCAATTCGTCCACCAACTTATCTGACTTAATATGCTCTAAATGCTCGGCGACTTCATGCACCTCATCCCATGAAAAATTTAATTTCTCCACTAAAAAGACTTCCCATAAGCGGTGTTTTCTAATAATATTAACAGCGACACGCCTACCGTCTTCCGTTAAAGTTACACCTTGATATTTTTTATAATCGGCATAATTCTTTTCCGATAATTTTTTAATCATATCGGTTACAGAAGAAGCTTTGGTCTGCATCACCTCAGCAATAGCGTTGGTATTCACGGTTTTTTCACCATTAGTACTTAAATGATAAATGGTCTTTATATAGTTTTCTTCTGTAAGTGTGATCATAAACTGAAATGTGAATTACAAATATAAAGAACTTATCTTTCTTAAAATATTTTTAGACAACTCTAAAAATAATTTTATATTTGAGCAAAAATAAATCAAGATGAAGCTAATTAATTATGTTATTTTTCTTTTAATTTCCTCAGCAACAGCTCAAACCACGTATAAAATTCAAGGAAAAGTATTTTCAGAAGGCGCACCACTCCCTTATGCGAATATTTATATTGAAAATAGCATTAAAGGCAGCACCACTAATTCAGAGGGTGTATTTACGCTTCAAGACTTACAACCCGGCACCTATACCATTGCAGCATCATTTACAGGATTTAAACTTCAAAAAAAAACCATCACCATTCAAAATAAAGACCAAAACCTTGTTTTTAATCTTATTGAAAGTGATGCGTTAGACGAGGTTATTGTCACCGGAACGCTTAAAGCCGTATCTCGCTTAGAAAGCGCCGTGCCCGTAGAGGTTTATAGCACTACCTTTTTAAAGAAAAACCCAACGCCTAATATTTTTGAAGCGCTTCAGAATGTTAACGGCGTACGTCCCCAATTAAATTGTAATGTCTGTAATACTGGAGATATTCATATTAATGGATTAGAAGGTCCTTACACTTTAGTACTCATTGATGGGATGCCCATTGTTAGTGGACTTTCTACCGTTTATGGTTTATCCGGAATTCCCAATTCTCTTATTGAACAAATTGAAATTGTAAAAGGTCCGGCCTCCTCTTTATACGGCAGTGAAGCGGTTGGAGGCTTAATCAATATCATTACCAAACACCCGGATAACGTCCCGCATTTTTTTGCCGATACGTTCCTAACCGGTTGGGGCGAGCTTAATCTTGACGCCGGATTTAAAGCAAAGGTGGGCGAAAAGGCTAGTGTTTTAGTCGGCACCAACTACTTTAGGTTTAACGAACGTATTGATAATAACAATGATAATTTTACAGATCTTACGCTGCAAGACCGCATTTCTGTATTCCAAAAATGGGATTTTAAACGCGCTCATAATCGAAAATTCTCCGTTGCCGGACGCTATTTTTATGAAGACCGTTGGGGTGGCGAATTACAATGGAATAAAAACTTTAGAGGTGGCGACGCAGTTTATGGTGAAAGCATCTACACCTCGCGTTTTGAGCTATTAGGAAACTACCAATTACCATTAAGTGAAAAGGTTAACTTCCAATTCTCCTATTCGGACCACGACCAAAATTCAGTCTACGGAAACACACCCTACATCGCACAGCAGCGCATTGGTTTCGGGCAATTTATTTGGGATAAAACCCTTTCTAATCACGATTTATTAGTTGGTGCCGCCCTGCGTTACAACTATTACAATGATAATACCACAGCCACCACAATAGCCGATGAAACAACCATACCTTCGGTGTTTGTTCAAGATGAAATTACCCTTAATTCTAAGCAAAGTTTACTCTTAGGCACCCGATTAGATTACGACAGTAGGCACGGTACAATTTTTACCCCAAGACTCGCCTATAAATTTAAACCCACTGATACCGATATTATTAGATTAAATGCAGGAACAGGTTTTAGAGTTGTAAACCTTTTTACCGAAGAACATGCGGCATTAACTGGCGCTAGAGATGTAGTGATTGAAGAAACACTAAATCCGGAAAAGTCTTATAACCTTACCTTAAACTATTTAAAGAAACTCTACCTTAAAAACGGCATGTACTTCACCTTTGACACCTCAGCCTGGTACACACATTTTACCAATGCTATTATTCCAGATTACGATAGCAATCCGAACCTCATCATCTACGACAACCTCGACGGTTACTCCACCTCAAAAGGTTTTAGTTTTAATGTAGACGCCGTTTTTGCAAGTGGCATTAAAGCGTCTATTGGCGGAACCTATCAAGATGTTTCACAAACCGAAAATGACATTACCACAAGACAAATACTAACGGAACGCTTCTCTGGGGTTTGGTCCTTCAGTTACAAACATTACCCCACCCATCTAACCTTAGATTATACCGGAAGCCTTTATGGCCCAATGCGATTACCTTTGTTAAGCGACCTAGACCCAAGGCAAGACTATTCGCCAACGTGGAGTATTCAGAATATACAACTGACCTTCGATGGCTTAAACAATTTAGAACTTTATGGCGGTGTAAAAAACCTATTAAACTGGACCCCAAACAAAGGTAATCCTTTTATTATTGCTAGAGCTGACGATCCTTTTGATGAAAATGTAGATTTTGATGCTAATGGCGATGTTATTGCCACCGCAGATAATCCTTATGCCCTAACCTTTGACCCCTCTTATGTCTATGGTCCTAATCAAGGAATTCGATTATTTTTTGGAATGCGATATCACTTCAATTAATCATTCATTTTTAGTACCTTCGTAATAAATATTTAGATTTATGAAAAAAATGATTTTCCTATGTGCTATCACGCTCATTTTTACGGCTTGCGCAGATAAGACTAAAGACGACGGAAAACTAAATATCGTTACCACAACCACTATGGTTACCGATTTGGTACAACATATTGGTGGTGATTTAATCCATGTAAATGGCCTTATGGGTGCTGGTGTAGATCCCCACCTTTACAAAGCCAGCGAAGGCGATGTGTCTAAATTGGTTAATGCAGATATCATTTTCTATAACGGATTACACCTTGAAGGGAAATTGGTAGAAGTGCTTGAAAAAATGGAAAGCGTTAATAAAACCACTATTGCCTTATCTGACGCCTTAGATAAGAACGCTTTAATTGGTTCTGAATATTTTGCTTCTAACTACGATCCGCACGTGTGGTTCGACATTGAGTTTTTTAAACGTTTTGCAAATAAAACTGCGACCGTATTATCAGAAAAAGATCCTGATAACGCCGCGCAGTACGAAGCCAATAAAGTGGCATACGTCCAAGACTTAGACCAACTTCAAACCAAGATAAAAGCAACGATAGCCACACTTGCTGAAGACAAAAGGATCTTAGTTACCGCTCATGATGCCTTTAATTACTTCGGAAAAGCCTACGGTTTTAACGTTGTAGGTTTACAGGGAATTTCTACCGCTACCGAAGCTGGCGTTCAAGATGTACAAAAATTAGCTACTTTTATTATAGACAAACAGATTAAAGCTATCTTTATTGAAAGTTCTGTACCCAAGCGAACAATTGAAGCCCTACAAGCTTCTGTAAATTCAAAGGGACACCATGTAGAAATTGGTGGCACGCTATATTCTGATGCCCTTGGAAATGCCGGTACTACAGAAGGAACTTATATTGGAATGTTTGAATACAATGTGAATACAATTGTTAATGCCCTTAAATAATGGATAAAATAGCCGTAAAAGTTGACGATCTTACTGTAGCCTACAATTACAAGCCGGTCCTTTGGGATATTGATTTAGAAATTCCTGAAGGCGTTCTTATGGCCATTGTTGGCCCAAATGGTGCCGGGAAATCAACCTTAATAAAATCTATATTAGGCATTTTAAAACCTATTGCTGGTAGTGTGTCCTTTTATGGTAAACCCTATAGCAAACAACGTCAATTGGTGGCTTATGTTCCCCAAAAGGGAAGTGTAGATTGGGATTTTCCAACCACAGCCTTAGATGTCGTGATGATGGGAACCTACGGAAGTCTGGGCTGGATAAAGCGTCCGGGGCAGAAAGAAAAAAAATCAGCCTTAGAAGCTTTAGAAAAAGTCGGGATGTTAGCCTTTAAAAACCGACAAATTAGCCAGCTCTCAGGAGGACAACAGCAACGGATCTTTTTAGCACGCGCCTTAGTTCAAAATGCTTCCATCTATTTTATGGATGAACCATTTCAAGGTGTAGATGCAACGACAGAAGTTGCCATTATCAATATTTTAAAAGAATTAAGACGGGCCAATAAAACGGTTATTGTTGTTCACCATGACCTACAAACGGTTCCCGAATATTTTGATTGGGTAACGTTTTTAAACGTAAAAAAAATTGCCACAGGTCCTGTTAAAGATATTTTTAATGATGATAACTTAACAAAAACCTACGGCATTAATTATAAAGTTAGTATTCAAGAATAATCTCTAAAACTACCAAGACTATCAGATTTTAAAATATGGCGATCCGAAAAAAAATGAACAAACAAATACCATAACGCTACATAAGCGCTTCAATTTTACCATACGCATTGGACATTACAACATACATAGAATTAGTATTTTCAGACTACACCCTTAGAACCATTACGCTAGGAACAGCAATTTTAGGTGCCATCACCGGAATGCTAGGAAGTTTTGCCGTCCTTAGAAAGCAAAGTTTATTAGGAGATGCCATATCGCATGCAGCCTTACCTGGTATTGCTATCGCCTTTTTAATAACCGGAGCAAAAGACAGTAATACTCTATTAATAGGTGCTTTGGTTAGTGGACTTGTAGGGACATTTTGGATTAAGAACATCGTCACCAAAACCCACCTGAAATCGGATACCGCCCTAGGCCTCATCCTATCAGTGTTTTTTGGATTTGGAATGCTCCTTCTTACGTTTATTCAGAAGCAACCTAATGCCAACCAAGCCGGCTTAGACAAATACCTCTTTGGGCAAGCGGCTACCTTAGTAGAAAGTGATGTTTGGATGATGGCTATTATTACAGGAGTTTGCCTTTTAGTGATGCTGACGTTTTGGAAAGAATTTAAAATACTCCTCTTTGATGCCGATTATACCAAAACATTAGGGTTTAACACCCGAATTATAGATATTCTCATTACCGTTTTCATTGTATTAGCCATTGTTTTAGGCTTGCAAACTGTAGGCGTTGTTTTAATGAGCGCTATGCTATTAGCTCCTGCTGCCGCTGCGAGACAATGGACCAATAGTTTATCTAAAATGGTTGTTTTAGCCGCTGTATTTGGCGCCTTCTCTGGTGTTTTTGGAACCGCCATTAGTGCCAGTCAGAATAATCTATCTACAGGTCCCGTGATTGTACTTGTCGCTAGTGTGTTTGTAGCCTTCTCCTTTATCTTTTCTCCCAGTCGAGGCTTATTATTTAAACAAATTAGAGTTATAAAAAACAGACGGGATTTAGAATTGCATAAAACCTTAGCTTTTATGTACCACATTGCAGAAACTCATGAAAATATTTCACACCCACACACGGTAAAGCTGCTTAACAATTTTCAAGGTTACACAAAAAGCACCCTTCAGAAATTGGTAGATAAAGACTACGTAAAACTTAATGGAAATATGTGGAGCCTAACCCCAACAGGGTTTGAAACCGCAGCCAATTTATATACTAAACAGAGCACAAACGATGAATAGCGCCCAATTAGAAATACAGCTCATAGCTAGTTTAGTCGCCATTGCCTGCGCCATCCCTGGAACATTTTTAGTGTTACGGAAAATGGCTATGATTAGCGATGCCATTAGTCATGCTATATTGCCTGGTATTGTGGTTGGCTTTTTTATTACGCAAGATTTAAATTCACCCTTACTTATTCTACTGGCTGCCTTAACCGGAATAATCACGGTAGTCTTAGTGGAGTACATTCAAAAAACAGGCTTAGTAAAAGAAGATACCGCCATTGGCTTAGTCTTCCCTGCGTTATTTAGTATTGGGGTGATTCTTATTGCTAAAAATGCCAATGACGTACACCTCGATGTGGATGCCGTTTTGTTAGGCGAACTGGCTTTTGCACCTTTTGACCGGCTTTTATTTAATGGCATTGATATAGGCCCTAAATCACTTTGGGTAGTTGGCCTTATTTTATTAGTTACGCTGTCTTTGTTAATCCTATTTTTTAAAGAGTTAAAATTAAGCACGTTTGATGAAGGTTTATCGGCCTCACTTGGGTTTTCGCCTGCCATTATCCACTACGGACTCATGTCTGTATCTTCAGTAACCACCGTAGGCGCTTTTGATGCTGTCGGGGCTATTTTAGTGGTAGCGCTTATGATTGCCCCAGCAGCTTCAGCTTATTTACTGACTACAGATTTAAAAAAGATGCTCGGTTTAGCCATCAGTTTTGGTGTGTTTAGTGCCGTTTTTGGCTATTGGGTCGCCCATTGGTTAGATGCCTCAATTGCAGGATCTATAACCACAGTTCTTGGACTTGTGTTTTTACTAGTGTATTTATTTGCTCCTACCAAAGGAATAATTGCCGTGATGTACCGAGAAAGACAACAGCAAATTGAAGTCTCTTTATTGACCTTTCTGCTGCATTTAAAAAATCATGACGAACTTGAAGAGCGCCACGTTAACCACCTTTACGAACATATTAATTGGCAGAAGGTGCGTGCCAAAAGCGTTTTAGATTTAGCACAAAAAAACAATATGATCAGTCTGGATAAAAATATCGTGTCTTTAACTGAAAAAGGAGATCAATTTACCTCTAAAGCCATTGATTATATCATGACTAATGAAGATGCCCAAATTGAAGATATGAAGGCCGATTTCTTTTTATTCCGAGGCTAATCGTATACAATTATTGAAAGTATAATCCTTATAAAGCGACTGAGCTTCATATTTAAATTCTTATGACAGTACTCAACTATATTACCGGAAAGAACGGCCTAATTATTCTAGGCTTTATTGTACTATGCGTTTACATTTATAATAAATACCGCACACAACGTTACTTTAAGCATATAGAGAAACGACAAAAAGAAAAAGACAACAAGGCCTAAACAATCAGGCCCTGTAGCGCTTATTTAAAACCGCGTTCTTTCTGAATGTGCTCATAAGACTCTTGTACTTGTCTAAATTTAGCTTCTGCACCTTCACGGTGTTCTTCACCTAAATGCCCCACACGGTCGGGATGGTATTTTTTTGCCATAGCACGATAAGCTTTTTTAACCTCAGCATCAGAGACCGACTTATCAATTTCAAGAATTTTATAGGCATTATCGCTACTGTTATAAAACATCGCTTTTATACTTTGATAGTCGCGGTTGCTTATCCCTAAATAGCCTGAAATTGTAAAAATCTGTTGCAATTCATCTTCAGTTACCAAGCCATCCGCTTTTGCTATTCCAAATAAGAAATGAAGCAATTGTAAACGCGAGGCATGATCCATCATTTGTTTTATCTGTAAACACACCTGACGGGTTGAAATCTCTTGCTTATTAATACGCTTAAACAATTCAAAAGCCTTATTAGCTCTATCCTTACCATACATATTAGCAAATTGTTGACGTACAAAATCGAGCTCACGTTGGTCTTGCACACCATCAGCCTTAATTACTACAGAGGCTAAGATTAACAGACTTACTTCAAAATCTCCAGATTGTGTTCTTGGCTGTTGCCTTGTTCCTGTAGAACGATAAGGATCACTTTGCCTACCCGTTTGACGATCGCCAAGTAAAGGCGCACTTTTATCGGCAATATTATCAACAAAACTCCCTAAGGCTAATCCTATAATGGCACCTATTGGACCTCCAAACGACCATCCAATTGCACCACCAATCCATTTTGCAAAACTCATATATTCTCTTTAATTTTTTAAGGCTGTAAATATACCACGAACCTATTAAAACGTTTGGTCTTTAAGTGAAAATTAGGATTTCAGAGACCACAAAATTTAGCTTTAAAAGGTATTCGTCTAACAATTACAACAGATTATTAGTAGAAGACATTTAGAACTTGTTACGAAACAGACTTGAAATTATATGTTTGTTGAATTTAAAATTAAGATTTCAAAAAAACTAGAACGACCTTTTACGTTCACCTATTACAATTCCCTTGAGCAAGCCGGTATCTGCTGAAGGGTTTGTTTTACTTTTAGATAGTGAAGTTATCCTTAAGCGATAGTGTTCTACAATAGCACTATTTAATCTGCCTACCAAAGACTGTGGGCTGCCTATTAATTTTACTTATCTTTGCATTTCAATTGAGATTAATTAAAATTAAAAAATATGTATCCAGCAGAATTAGTAAAACCAATGCGTGAGGATTTAACCAACGTCGGTTTTGAAGAATTACACACTACAGAAGCTGTAGATAACGCGATTGCAAAAGAAGGAACAACCTTAGTGGTGGTAAATTCGGTTTGTGGTTGTGCCGCTGCCAATGCTAGACCTGGCGCTCGTATGAGTATTCAGAATGAAAAAAGACCGTCTCATTTAGTGACTGTTTTTGCTGGTGTAGACAAAGAGGCTACCAATAAAGCAAGAGAATACATGATTCCTTTCCCTCCTAGCTCGCCATGTATGGCTTTGTTTAAGGATGGCGAATTGGTACACATGTTAGAGCGTCACCATATTGAAGGGCGTCCTGCAGAATTAATCGCAGAAAACCTTAAAGATGCTTATAACGAGCACTGCTCTTAAGCACTAGCTTTTACAAGACTTAAAAACCACGATAATATCGTGGTTTTTTTATTTTAAGACCGTCTTACGTTCTATCTTAGTAAAAACGTTTTTATGCAGTTTCGTTATCTCATTTTTCTCTGGCTTGCACTTCTCTTGGTCACGGCTTGTACTGACAACGACCACGATGATGATATAAACTGCACATCGCTATTACAAGATTTAGTGGAGCAAAAAGCTTTTATAGAAAGCTATGCCAGCAGCGCTATTTGTAGCGATGAATTTGAATGTCGTTATCTCCCCTTTGGGTCAAAACCTTGTGGTGGCCCTTGGTCTTACTTAATCTACACCACATCTATAGACACGTTGGAATTAGAGAATCTAGTCAACACTTACAATGCTAAAGAGGCTGAATACAACTTAAACTGTGGGGCTATATCCGATTGTTCTGTGGCTATACCGCCCATAGGCTTTAACTGCGAAGACCAAGAGTGTATTCCTATTTTTTAGTACCTGCAACATTAAGAATTTGATTATTTTTGTTTCAATAAATTGAATACTGTGCGAAAATTATTAGCCTATCCGCTTTCTGTTATATTTTATTTATGCTTCGGTTTAACCTTGGTCATATTCCACCCCATACAATGGTTAAGTTATAACCTATTTGGGTATGAAGCCTTAAAAAAAACAGTAGACGCCTTACAGTTTTTTATAATGCGATGCCTTAATCTCTTAGGCACAAGAATTTCGTTTTACAACCCTTACGAGATTAGCACCGAGCGCCCTATAATTATTGTATCTAACCACCAAAGCATGTTTGATATCTCTCCAATCATGTGGTATTTACGAAAACATCACGTTAAATTTGTCTCTAAAAAAGAATTAGGAAAAGGCATTCCTAGTGTCTCATATAACTTAAGACATGGCGGCTCTGTATTAATAGACCGAAAAAATGCCCGACAGTCTTTATCCGCAATGATGACCTTTGGGACATATATAGAAAACACCAAACGTGCCGCTGTTATTTTTCCTGAAGGCACACGAAGTAAGGACGGTAAACCCAAGCCATTTAAGACCAAAGGGCTAGAAATGCTCCTTAAAAAAGTCCCTTCTGCACTTATCGTTCCGGTCACCGTTAACAACTCTTGGAAAATGCTACGCTATGGTAATTTTCCTATGGGCATAGGAAATCATATGACTTTTACCGTTCATAAGCCCCTAGAAATTGTTAACTTTACAGATAAGTCCGAATTAATTCAGCAAGTTGAAAACACAATTGTTGAAGCCATTGAACTATAATCATCTAAAAAATTACTAAAGATGTCATTAAAAAACGTAAGATTAGAGGTCATGAAACATCTTGAAAAAGATGTCGATTCTCTTATAGAAAAATATTTAATTCCTGTTGAAAAAATCTGG
This sequence comes from Winogradskyella rapida, assembly GCF_042675845.1. Taxonomy (NCBI): domain Bacteria; kingdom Pseudomonadati; phylum Bacteroidota; class Flavobacteriia; order Flavobacteriales; family Flavobacteriaceae; genus Winogradskyella; species Winogradskyella rapida. The sequence continues at coordinate 1,403,140 of NZ_JBHTKM010000063.1, forward strand.
CAACCCACAGATTTCTTGCCCGATTCTACAAAAGATACCTTTTTTGAAGAGGTCAGAGAAATTAGAGAACTTTCTAAAGAGCTTCCTTATGATTTCTGGGTGGTTTTAGTTGGTGATATGATTACTGAAGAAGCTCTTCCAACTTACGAATCTTGGTTAATGGATGTTGAAGGTGTAGACCAGGTAGAGAATAATGGTTGGTCCACTTGGATTCGTCATTGGACAGGAGAAGAGAACCGACATGGTGATGTTTTAAATAAATTTTTATACTTATCTGGACGTGTAAATATGCGCGAAGTTGAAAAAACTACGCAATATTTAATTAACGACGGATTTGATATTGGAACAGGTAGAGATCCGTACAAAAACTTTGTATACACAAGTTTCCAAGAGTTAGCCACTTATATTTCTCACAACCGTGTGGCTAAGATTGCCAAACAAAAAGGCAACAAACAACTGGCTAAAATGTGTAAAATTATCTCTGGAGATGAGATGCGTCACCACCACGCCTACTCTGAATTTGTAGAGCGTATTTTTGCCGTTGATCCAAGCCAAATGATGATGGCGTTTTACGATATGATGAAGCGTAAAATTGCGATGCCGGCCCATTTCTTAAGAGAATCTGGCGAGAGTATTGGTACTGCTTTTGAAGAATTTTCTAATACAGCACAACGTATTGGTGTGTATACGTCTAATGATTACGTAGACATCTTACAGAAACTTTTAGACCGTTGGGAAATTGATAAAATTACCGGACTTACAGATGAAGCTGAAAAAGCCCGCGATTACCTTATGAAATTACCACCACGTATGTATCGTTTATCAGAACGTATGAAAATCCCAGAAAACTCGTATCAATTTAAGTGGGTAGATCCTGCATAAGCATCACGGATGAGTACAGACAAGGCACTTATTGAAGCCACGATTAATTTTGTAAAAACCGAATTAAAACATGCCGAAGGTGGCCACGATTGGTTTCATATAGAGCGTGTTTATAAGAACAGTTTGCTCATTGCCCAACATGAAGCGGTTAACCTCACGACAGTAGCTTTGGCTGCTTTACTTCATGATATTGCAGATCCTAAATTTCATAATGGCGATGAAACCTTAGGCGCAACGGTGGCACGTACCTTTCTAAAAACACAAAACGTTGATGAAGCTACTATTGTGCATGTGACGAATATTATAGATCACATGTCTTTTAAAAATTCTTTTGATACGAACAAGAACGCCTTTAGTTCTAAAGAAATGGAAGTTGTACAAGATGCCGATCGCTTAGATGCCATTGGCGCCATAGGGATAGCCCGTTGTTTTAATTATGGTGGATTTAAAAACAGAGCGCTTTACAATCCTGAAATTGAACCTAACCTTAATATGAGTAAATCTGAATATAAAAATTCTGATGCTCCAACCCTGAATCATTTTTACGAAAAACTACTGTTGCTTAAGGACCAAATGAATACCAAAACAGGGCAACAAATTGCCTTAGAACGCCACCAGTATATGGAAAGCTTTTTAAATCAGTTTTTGGCAGAATGGGAAGGTAAAAAATAAAAAAGTGCGATTTTGACATTTCAAAATCGCACTTTTTGTTTAACTCTCTCGCGCTACTTCTAAGGCGGTTAATTTATATTCTATTTTCGCCATCTCTTCGCCATAATGTATGACTTCATCTGCAGTGAGATTTTGACTAGAATTAACAGCGGCCAAAATAGCCTCGCCTTGCTTTGTATAATACGCTATTGCGTTTTCAATTTTATCATCCATAGCAATGCTGTCTTTCTACTGTACCATTAACTTCAGTTCTCCTCGATATTTAGAGGCACTTTTACCTGTGAATTCTTTAAAGAGTTTATTGAAATGCGAAAAGTTATTAAATCCACATTCAAAACTTATATCAGCAATACTCATTTGACTTTCAGATAAGAGTTTTGTAGCATGTACCACACGGTATTCATTAACTAACTTAGTAAATGTTTTCCCGGTAACCTTTTTAAAGTAACGACAAAAGGCCGGCACCGTCATACTTACTTTATCCGCAATCTCATCTAAACTGATATGCTCTTTAAAATTCTGGTTTACATGCTTAAAGATAATATCAATCTTAGCGCTATCTTGAGGTTCTGTTTCAAAAGCAAAACCATCTGCATTTAATATGGTATAATCCTCAGATTTTGCCAATCCATGTAATACCTCTAAAAGGATCAGTATTCGTTTAAAACCGGTTTTTTCATTGAGTCTTTCAATTTTCTTACCGAGTTTTAATTTGGTCTTTACACCAAATAAGATGCCTTTCTTAGAAAGTTCAAACAACTTATTAATCGCTTCCATTTCAGGAATATCAAAGAAATGATCACCTAAAAATTCAGGTCTAAACTGCACTAGTGTTTCAGAACCATTAATGGTTAAACGGTCTGTAAACCCATTATGAGGCAAATTAGAACCTATTAATAATAACTGGCTATTATTAAAATAAGACAGGTGATTACCAATATGGCGTTTTCCTTGTCCTTTATTAACGTATACCAATTCAATCTCTGGGTGAAAGTGCCAATAGGGCTTCACCTCTTTTTTATACGCATCTATTTGATGCTTTCGTACCAAAATAGAGCTACCAAATTCTGGACTTATTTTCTCTAACGTAGGCTTTCTTGTATTCATAGTCTAATAATTACGGCAAAGTTAAATCTATTCAAAATGAAAACCTATAGAAGATTACCAATAATATATACATAATTATCCTAATATCTCATTTATAACCCCTATTAGGTTAATTATGTATATAAACATGCCAAAATCCTTGTTTTCCATAACCTAAACCCACTCTATCTTTGTCATGTTGAAACATCTTAACTAAATGTTTAAAAGCTAGTTATAACTCAAAACATCATTTTAAGATTCAGCTTAACCCTAAAAAAGGAACATTATGAAAACATTATTCAAAAACATTTTAGTATTAGCAGTGATGTTAGGAACATTCACGAGCTACGCCAACACAACATTAGAGGCCGTACCAAGTTTTAATGATGTGAAAAAAGGAAATTCAATTACCGTAACCGATGCTGAAGGTGCTGTTGTATTTAGCGGATTGGTCAATTTTGATGGGGACATTAATACCTTATACGATTTCTCTCAGCTTCATGATGGGGTCTATGTTATAGAAATAAACAAGGCTTTTGAAATTGAAGTTAATACTGTTGAGATTAAAGACCACGAGATTAACTTTATTGACCAAAAAAGTGAAAAGATTTTTAAGCCGGTATTTAGAATTGAAAACGACCGTGTGATCATTTCAAAATTAGCTTTAAATACTAATGAAATGGAAGTGCAGCTGTATTTTGGAAACGAATTAATATATAATGAAACCGTTAATGGCAATGACATTATAAATAGAGTTTACAAACTTGATAAAACTATTAAGGGCGACTATACCGCTGTGGTAAAATCTAACGACCGTCAATACGTAAAAACCTTCCAACTATAGAGATTGTTGTTTATAAATAAGTTTATATTGCTGAAAGTGGGCTCCTAAGAGCTCACTTTTTTTATACGCCTATTTGGCGCTACAGGATTCAAGATCGCGGAATTTCCGAAGCCTGTGATTAGATGTTTCTATATTGTATAATCAGAAATCAGTACTAAACTTCCTCTCCTAGTCCTTATTATAAGCGTCCTTATAATATAGTCGCTATTTAACAGCTATTCACCACGTTTGGCATCCCCTATATATTAAAGACGTCGTTCAGGTTTTATTACATCCTTATAAATACAATAGATCTATAAAGAATAAAACGATTAGGCTTATCACTCCAAATTTCTACACATCTTAACCAGAAGAGGCGCTTATTTAAAACTCACAGTTTTATAAAAAACAATAGAATGCACTACTGTAGGAAAGCTGAAAATATCAAAACCTATGGCAGATTACCACCAATATATACTATATTAACCTAATACATAAACCACATACTTCAATGGGTTAATTATGTATATAATTGTGCCAAAATGCTTGTTTTCTAGCATCCAAACCCACTCTATCTTTGCCGTGTTGAAACATCTTAATTAAATGTTTAAAAGCAAATTATAAATCAAAACCCAAGTTTTTTTAAGATTCAACATAACTCAAAAAAAGAAAAATTATGAAAACATTATTCAAAAACATTTTAGTATTCGCAGTGATGTTAGGAACATACACAAGCTACGCCAACACAACGTTAGAGGCTGTACCAAGTTTTAATGATGTAAAAAAAGGAAATTCAATTACCGTAACTGATGCTGAAGGTGCTATTGTATTTAGCGGATTAGTTAATTTTGATGGTGACATTAATACCTTATACGACTTCTCTCAGCTTCATGATGGTGTTTATGTTATTGAAATAAACAAAGCTTTTGAAATTGAAGTTAATACTGTTGAGATTAAAGACCACCAGGTTAGCTTTATTGACCAAAAAAGTGAAAAGATCTTTAAGCCTGTATTCAGAATTGAAAACGACCGTGTGATCATTTCAAAATTAGCCTTAAACACTAATGAAATGGAAGTACAACTTTATTTTGGAAACGAATTAATCCTTAATGAAACTGTTAATGGTGCTGAAATTATCAATAGAGTGTACAAACTTGATAAAAAGATCAAAGGTGATTATACTGCTGTGGTAAAATCTAACGACCGCCAATACGTTGAAACATTTAGATTATAGATTGTTGTTTACATATAAGTTTATATTCCAAAAAGTGGGCTCTTAAGAGCTCACTTTTTTTTATGCCTACATTTTAAGATCTCCAGATCAAAACGAACAAAGAAGCAATTAAACTATGATACGATGACCATGTATCACCACAGCTTAATAACAAATCTACGTTGTAGAACATTTTAGTCATTCCCTTTTTCTTCTTACGCTCTCATAGCGATTCCACAAATCGTATTCTGCTCTATCACTCGGCCTACCCAAAAGCTCTATTTATCCGTTTTTATTTTTCAATACATATAGAGACCAACCCCAAGGATTAAAGCCATTTTCTAATTCAAAGGAAGACTCCTACAAAATAGACCCTAAAAAGTTTAGGGTATCCGGAAAAAAAACTATGATTTTATAAAATTCAACCTTAAATAAAACCAGAAAAAAAGCTTGAAAATTCAAAACCTATGGCAGATTACCACTAATATATGCTAAATTAACCCTAAGAAAAACACCTAACAGGCATTCGGTTAATTTTGTATATAAATATGACAAAATCGTTGTTTTCAAACCTGAAGATGCCCTCTATCTTTGCCTATATATTTACATACCCTTATAGATAATGAAATTATTACTTAAAAACCTATTTATACTAGCTGTGATGTTCGGAACATTAACTAGCTACGCCAACGAAAATTTAGATGTTGTACCAACGTCTAACTATGTTAAAAAAGGAAACTTAATTTCTGTAGCTGATGCTACCGGAATGGTGATTTACAGCGGAACTGTTAATTATACAGGAGCACTAACTTCTCTTTTCAATTTTACACAATTAAAAGACGGTCAGTACACGGTAGAAATCACTAAAGACTTTGAAATCGAAATCAATACTATTGAAGTTAAAGATCACTTAGTGTCTTACTTAAACGCTAACAGAAAAGTCATTTTTAAGCCTGTAGTAAGAAAAGAGAATTCAAAAGTTTTAATTTCAAAATTAGATTTAGAATCAGATAGCATGGATGTTGAACTTTACTACGAAGGAGATTTAATTCTTTCTGAAACAGTAAAAGGAAGTAAGATTTTAAATCGTGTGTACCAATTAGACGAATCACTTAGAGGCAATTACACAGCCAGAATCGTGTCGAATGACAGAGTGTTCGTCGAGAATTTCAGAATATAGATTGTTGTTTATATTAGTTTATTTAGTTCAAAAAGTGGGTTGTAGAGAGCCCACTTTTTTTTGTTTAAAACAGTTTCAACTGCCCGTCTTTATAGGTTTCATGTAAAGCGGTATTTAACGGCGGCATCCCTTTATTCTTAAAGTATTTAAGCCGTGCCAACCTTACCATATCATTAATTTGCTGCGCTATTTGCCCTTCGCCATGCATTCGCTTCCCATATTCGCTTTCATTTAGCGTCCCACCATGACAACTTTCAATATGGTGTAATACTTTAGCCGCCCGATCGGGCATGGTTTTATGAATCCAATCCGTAAAAATTTCACCAATAGCACCGTTTAACCTTACTATAGTATGACTAATCCCTAAAGCCCCCGCGTCTGCCACCGCTTTTGCCATGGGCAATATCTCATGACTATTAATAGAAGGAATAATAGGAGCCAACATCACATTTACGGGAATCCCTTGATCACTTAAGGCTTTTACAACTTGAAGTCTTCGTTTAATAGTTGCTGTTCTTGGCTCTAAAACACGCCGTGTGGTTTCAGATAAAGACGTTATGGAGATATTTACCGCAATAAGATGATCTTCCGCTAAAGCTTTCAAGATTTCTATATCACGTAAAATTAAAGCGTTCTTAGTAATAATACCAACCGGATGTTTATACTTTAAAAACACTTCTAAACATTGCTTTGTAAGTTCAAATTGCTTCTCAGCAGGCTGATAACAATCGGTATTACCAGACATCACAATAGTTTGAGCCTTCCAACTTTTCTTTTTTAGATGGGTTTCTAATAGCTTGGGCGCCTCTTTTTTTACTAAAATCTTACGTTCAAAATCTAATCCCGCACTATAGCCCCAATATTCATGACTATTTCTTGCATAGCAATAAATACATCCATGCTCACAACCCTGGTACATATTCATAGAATAGGCCATCCCAACATCAGGACTCGTCACTTTATTTACAATGGTTTTAGGATGTACGTTAAGGTATTGGGTTTTATTCTTATCGGCAATCTCACCTTCCTTTTCGCAGAACTCTAGGAAGTCATCTCGCATGGTATGAGACAACTCAAAAAAACGATTGAGCGTGTTTTGTTGGGCACCACGGCCTTTTATGGGGTATTTAGCATTCATACCCTAAAATTACTATGAACTCGGGCTGAACGTGGCTACAGGTTGTAGTTATACCTAAAAATTAAAACTATCAACATTAAACAGACATGCCTATGATTCAATTACTAATAGAACTACAACTATTGCGCCTTTAATGGGCGCAATAATATTAACTGCCTCTATGATCAACTGAGAACATCAAAGACACCAGTATAACAGCTCATAAAGCCGCTAATAAGGTTTAGATTACACATTTCATAAGGACCAATGATTAATTTTGAAGAAAAGCATTCGCATTAAAGAAAGTCCCGTTTACAAATCTTACAAGTTATATTTAAATATTGCTCCTGCATTTAATATGCCTCCAGGGGAAATACTACTGTACGTTGAAACTATCCTAAGGCCATAGTGTAGTTTGCTTTTTAAACCAAATATAACCTGAACACCTAAATCAATTCCTAATCCATTATCATCTTCAAGACCTAGTTTCTTATCAAAATTAACGTAAGACAACCCAAAAATAGATTCAAACTTAGAAGTTTCAGATTTTCCAAAATCATAGTTTACTTGAAATGCATATTTGTCTAGTTTATACTCTAAGTCTAAATCCTTATTTTCCATAGTTGCATTGGATGCACTTAGAACCAAAGTTATATCAGAACTTAAGTTGTAACCTAACAAACCTTCAATGTTTAACCCCACATCTTTTTGCATAAACTGCTCACTTAGATCAAACCCTAATGTAAATTTAGATTGAGCGAACATAATAGAATTAAATAAAAAAAATGCAATAATAAATAATCTTGTTTTCATGGTTTTTAGTATTAATTGGTTATTTGCTTTTATATAAATCAGTTGGTTATTTAAAAAATCAAAATGTTTTTATTCTGGTTTCAGCAAACTTGTGAAAGCAGTTTACTTATAGCGACTTTTTCGGTTATATGTTAACGATCTACTTTTATCTAATAGCTAACCATACCTTCGTTTTCATTCAAAAAACCTATAGGTTGACACCCAAAATAGCTACATCAATTAAGTTGCAACCTATTGACAATGTAAATGTAACATAAAAAAAGGAGGTAGTATTACGGTAAAACCGCACTAAATGTTAATGTCAAATCACAGTGTAGCGAAATATATTTTTAAGACTTTCTATTTTAGTTTGAGTATTATCATAAGAACCCTACTAAAAGCCCGACCACTTTTCTATGAGCTTTGCGTTAGGCGAAAACCGCCAATATTTCGGTATGCCATACACTCTGCATCTAAGACAGTATTTCTGCATTTAGCAACATTACTTTAGTAATATTTTCAGAACCAGAAATTTGAACTTTTACAAAAAATTTCAATTACTTACTTGTTTGTTATCTACATAACCTCTTTCAATCAACTCTTTCTTAATTCCGTCAATATGGTTTCTACCATAAACAATAGCAATTTTACTATGTGTATTGTCATTTAATAAATATTCAACAACAAGGTTGTTTCTATAAGCAACCGCTACTTCATCATATTTTTGCTTATCCCTTTCTTTTTGATCACAATCAGTTTTTTCATAAATAGTATTACCATAGTCACAACTTTCTAAAACTAACTCTCCATACGTATTCTCATAATAATCTACAATTTGTCTTAAAGTCGCATCAACATTCACACTATTTTGTTCGTTTAAACCTAGCTGCTTATAATCTGGTTGATTAACAATTTCTTTCTTAAGTTTAGACCTTTGTCTTTTATTTAGTAATGAATCTAACAATGAGTTATACCCATTCTTTGAAAATGGAATTCCTCTTATTTTTCTTATTTTTCTCAATATTGTATCCTCTTTAAGACTTCCTTTAGTTTGTTCATAATAGAAATAATATCCTATTTTATTTAGGGAATCTATTTTATGTCTTACATCAGTATAAAACAACTCAGTACTCAAGTGAACCATAGGTATAAAAACAATCTCTTTATCTATACTAACTAGTTCACTGGCTACAACTCTTTCATCATATGCTCCTACCTTCTCAAGGGCTGTATTTATGAGAAAGCTTTTACAGCTCAAAAAAAGCAAAATAACAAGAGTAATACCCATAGTTTTAATTTTCATAAACAATATATTTTAAGTTAAAAACCACTATTAAAGGCTTGATCAAAAACGAATAATACCTAGCATCGTATCTGATACCATCTACAGCAGTTTCTACAGATACATGCTCCAAAACAATTATACTAACATTGTAAATGTAACAAGAGAAAAAGAGCTCGTATTACGGTAAATCCGTAATCTATGTTAAAGTTAAAAAATAGTTGAAATTAAAGTAGGCCGAGTTTGCGTACTTCTCTTAAGATATCTTCATCGTTACCTTTGGTAATACCTAAGACATCTTTTATAATAGATTTACGTTTTTCTACAGCACTTTGGGAAAGTGATAGATGCGTAGGTAGGTTTTTGGTCTTAATACCTTGGGCTAAAAGTTCGATGATTTTTCTATTGGTCCTATCTAAAAGTTCTTCCTTTGAGAGGAGTAGTTTTTTTGCCTTCTTTACGCTTTCAGAAAAGTAATAGTTTCCTTTTGTGATTTCCGAGAACGCTTCTAGTAGTTCTTCTCCATCTATATCACTTTTAACCAAAAGCCCTTGAGGGTTTACTTTTTTCAGCACATTATACAATACTATAGCTTCCGTATGTGAGGTAATAATTGCTATTCTTGTTTCTGGAAAATGACTTTTTATTAAACGTGCCACATCCACTCCGTTAAATAAATTTTGATCCTCATAAGGAGGAATGCTGTAGTCAATTATGGCTAGTGCAAAAGGATATTTGTTCTGTGCTGTTCTGATAACCCTATAGGCTTCTGTACAATTATGACATGCCGTAAAATTAAGAGACTCATTAACATCACTAAAAGATAAAATACTTTTGTAACCATCTATTTGGGTTGGATGGTCGTCAATAATCAATACTTCCATAAAATGGTTCTAAGGATAGATAGGTGTAAACCAAATATAAAAAAATTAATCAATACTTATCTTTGGATTCAACTTAAGCACTTTGAACAAAACACATTAAAACTATTTGGATATAAAAATCGAAAGCGTCGTGCCCATATTGCGTTGCGATTCTATTTTTAGTTCCGCTTTTATTTTACCAGCTCTGTCCTTCATGTTTTTTAGACCAATACCTTTTGGTTTGGTCGTATTAGAAAATCCTACACCATCATCTATAAGCTCAATAACAATATGGGTATCGGTTTGCGCCATCTTTACTATAACCGTATTGGCTTTAGCATGTTTTTTTATATTATGCAGTCCCTCTTGGAGTATACGATATACTTCGATTTTAGTAGCATTAGATACAACCTTCCAATCTATAAGCTCATCAAAATATAAATTGAGTTTTAATTTAGAGTCACCTGTAATATTTTCAAACAAACCCGAAATCATTTTTGTAAAATTCACTTGATCTGAAAATAAGTCTTCACTCAGATTATGAGAAATAGCTCGTATTTCTTTTTCTACATCATGTAAACTTTTTATATAAGGCAAACACTTTTCTACGGTATCAACATCTTTTCTTTTGTTAAGCACAAATAGATTCAAACGAATACCAGAAAGCTTTCCTAATATTCCATCATGCAACTCTTGAGACATTCGTTTTTTTTCAAAATGTTTCCCTTGCTCTATTTTAAATTGCTCTTCTAACATAAGATTGTACAAGCTCTCATTGGCCTCTAATTCCTTTTGAGCTAGAACTAATTCTTTGTTTTTTAATTTTCTGGCTCTATTAATGTAGACCATAACTGATATTACTATAATGAGTACACTTAATAGTGTTGCAACCCAAAATCCTTTATCGGCTTTGTCTCTTTGTTTTTCAGCAGATTGTTTTTCTTTTATTAAGTTCTCGGTATTAAACTCAATTAAAGCAAACTTTTCTTGTTGGTTACGCTCACTTAAAGTAATGCTATCTTGTAAAGTTAAATAGGTTTCGTACCACTGTTCTGCTTTTGTTAAACTATCGGTTTGCGCCATTAAATGTATGGCTTGTAATTCCTCTCCTAATTGTCCATTTTTTTTAGTGGTATGGTATGCCTTTTGTGCAAAATAAAAGGCCGAATCATTATTATTTATATCCTTATAATAATTAGCCAAAAGCAATTCTCCTGTACTACGTGAGGGCGAATCTATACTGTCGTGGACGCGCAGGGCTTTATTAAAAAGCGCCATCACCCCATTTTTATTTAACTTATGCCTATTATAGGCCCAATTCTCCAATAAATAAGCGTAATTAAAAGGGTTCTGCTTAGCAAGGACACCCAGGTTATCGGTTTGCTCATAATAGGTTTCAGCTTCCCTATATAACCCTTGATCCATTTTTAAAATGGCAATGTTAAGCAGCGACTGAGACTTTAATCTTAATTGATAGGTTTTTTGCTTTTCATTAAAATGGTCGGTTGATTTAAGTGCTCTATTATAGTAGTCAAAAGCTAAATCATATTTTTTGGTTTCAGAAAATAATTTACCTAAAGTATTATAAACTCCATATTTAGCCAAAAAATTATTATCATCATCAACTATTTTTAATGCTTCTACCGCATATTTTTCACTTTTTGTGTAATCTTTAACAGATTTTAAAATTAATGATAAGTTTGATAATGCACTTCTTTGAGTATTCTTATCTTTTGTCACTGGAAAATAAGTAGAAGCCTTATAGTTATAGTAAAAAGCACTATCTTTCTTATTTAATTTTAAAAAATTATCCCCGATATACATATAACTTCTAGCAATAATAAAAGTATCCTTAGCTTGGGTAGCTAATTTTAAAGCTATGAAAGCACTTTTATATTCTCCTTTTATATCGCTAATACTATAATATCTATTTGCAACTTTTAAATAATTTTTCCTTTTTGTAGAATCGTTTTTTCTTTTATTTAGATAACTCTCAATTTTATTGATAGCTGCTTCTCTTGTCTCAAGAGTTAAAAAATTATTATACGCCACTTTAAATAAATAATCCACCTCTTTGGGTAAAGGTGGTTCCTCGTTAGTATAAACCTCTTCTTTACAAGAAATAAAGAGGAACATAGTTAATAAGAAAAATAAATACTTTTTCATTCTCTAAAAATAAAGAAATAGAAATAACAGAGACCAATTACAACAAAACAATACTTTTTGTTAAAATAAGTGAGTCGAAATAAAAAACCTCTGCTAATTGACGTTATAGGTTTGTCAATTAACAGAGGTGAAATAAATTTAATTCGGTATAAAAATGCTATTTCCCAGGAAAATCTGCCTTACGTTTTTCTAAAAACGCCGTTGTTCCTTCTACAAAATCTTCCGTGCCAAAACAGTTTCCGAAGGCTTCAATTTCCACCTCAAAACCATTAATTCCAGCATCGTAATTTGCGTTTATCGCATGGATTGCTTCACCTATTGCTACAGACGAATTACGCATAATTTTACTCGCAATTTTTTCAGCTAAAGGCAATAATTCATCTTGAGGAACAACATGGTTAACTAACCCGTAACTTAAAGCTTTTTCAGCGTCGATCATCCCAGCCGTCATCACCATTTCCATCGCTCTTCCTTTACCGACTAACTGTGGTAAACGTTGTGTACCACCATACCCCGGAATCACACCTAATGAGGTTTCTGGCAAGCCCATTTTGGCATTATCACTAGCCACTCTAAAGTGTGCTGCCATCGCTAATTCTAAACCGCCTCCAAGTGCAAAACCATTAACGGCAGCAATAACAGGTGTGCTTAAATTGGCTACAAAATCGAATAAAAGCTCATGGCCCTTAGCTGCTAATTGTCCACCTTCTTCAACACTAAAATCGGCAAACTCACTAATATCTGCCCCAGCGACAAAGGCTTTTTCGCCACTTCCTGTGATGATAATCACTTTGGTATCTTCATCGGTATTGGCCGCATCAAAAGCTTCGTGTAGTTCTTGAATAGTCGCTTTATTTAAAGCATTTAATTTGTTAGGTCTGTTAATTGTAATGGTGGTAATTCCATTTGAATACTCTGATAAAATATTGTCGTAAGTCATAATAACGTATTTGTATTCCCCAAAAAGCGGGAATCTTATTAATTAAATTTAGTTATAAAATGAGGTCTAAACACCTTCCTATTCAAAATCTTGTCCTCATTACTTTAGTTTAAACATGGTTTAATGCTTCGGAAAAACAACCGTAAAAATAGTGCCTTTACCAAGTTGAGATGTAAAGGTAATACTTCCGTTATAAGTTTCTACAATGTTTTTCACCATCCCTAAACCTAAGCCCATACCACTAGACTTGGTTGTGAATTTAGGCTCAAAAATCTTAGATTTGGTCTCTTCTGAAATCCCTGACCCATTATCTTCTATGGTGATACTCACATTATCTTGCGTACTAAAAACACGCACTATAATCTTTGGCGCTTTTACCGTATCTGGAATTGCCTGTATACCATTCTTCACCAAATTAGTTACCACTCTAATAAGCTGTGTACGATCGAATTTCGCGATAATTTCTTCTGTTTCGGGATAAAACTCAATATAATCTTCATTAAAAATATCGAGGGCCATTTTTACAATCAGCACCACATTGAGCTCTTCGCTTTTTTGCGCAGGCATCTTAGCAAAGTTTGAAAATGCAGATGCAATAGAACTTAAGGTATCTATTTGCTGAATTAGGGTATCAGTATACTCTTTTAATTTCTGATGAATATTCTCATCTTCCGGATTAAATTTACGTTCAAAACTCTGAACGGTTAATCGCATAGGAGTCAGCGGGTTTTTAATTTCATGCGCCACCTGTTTAGCCATTTCTCGCCAGGCTTGCTCACGCTCATTGGTGGCCAATTTTACAGCACTCGCCTCTAATTGATCAATCATGCTATTATAAGAGTTGACTAAAGTTTCAATCTCTTCACTAGAGGCCTTTATTTCGATTTTTTTATTGCGTTTTTCTAAACGTGTTTCGCTCATTTTATCGCTAATGGTTTTTAGCGATTTGGTAATAAATTTAGAGATTAAATAAGCAAATATTATGGCTACAAATATTAACACCAAATATGCATAAGCCAAGCGTAATAAGAATTCTTTAAGCTCTTTATTGAAAAAGTCGTCATTCTCTAGATAGGGCAAGTTTAGAATGGCAATGTTTTTAAACTTTTCATCCATAATATAGGTATAGGAGGACTGAAAAGTATGCCCAGCCACCTTATTTTTTATCACATAACGATGTTCTAGGGTATTAGATAAAACATTGAGTATTTCCGGATCTAGACAACGCTCTTCAGGATCAACTTGCAAGGTCCGCTTAGAACTTTTTAACAACTGACCATCAAGATCATATAATTTAATTTGAAGATTATGGATGGCATCAATTTCAAAAATTTCATCTTTAAAAATTAATGGAATATTTTCTGTGGTGACCGGATAGGTGGTTTCCCTCAGGACAAAGCCAATACTTTGCTGTATGGCTCTCTCTTTACGTTGTAGGCGTTCTTCATGATAATCTTTAGCTTCTTCCCTGTATTGGTAAATAGTAACCGCAGCAATTAAGCCTGAAGCTAACAGCACCAAAAGAATCATATTGATAATAATTCGGGTTCTTAAGGATAAACGTTTAATCATTCTGATACTACCGGTTTAAAGCTATTGCTGTGCTAATTTTAATTACAAGTTTTAAAGATAGCAATAATCAATCCAAAATAGAACCCCAAGAACCTTCAGTTTAAAATTAGGGTATTACGTCCTTAAAACATATTTGGCGCTTCAGAAAAAGTTAAGCATCTGGATTTTTAGAACGTATATTTTTATAAAGCTTAAACCCAAGCATTAGCAATAAAGCCAACACAAATAAGCCAATCACGCCAAAAATCCAATTCACGGCACTTTTAAGGATGACAAGGAAAACCACGGCAAAGAGAATAAAGGTTGCCCCCTCATTCCATATTCGCATATAACTAGAAGTCACTTTAACCTCATCATTCTGAAGTTGTATAAAATAGCGATGGGTTTTGTAATGGTAAATAAATAAGAGTAGTACAAAGAGTAATTTTACATGCATCCAACTTTGTTGCAACCAAACCGGACTCAAAACCAATAATAGAATTGCAAATAGGGTTGCTAAAATTGCTGAAGGCCATGTAATAATATACCATAAGCGCTTCGCCATAAGCTTTAGCTGTTTGCCTAAAATTTCCTTTTCTGGCGACGGTTTTTCCGAAGCTTCTATTTGATATACAAACAATCTAGGAATGTAAAACAACCCGGCGAACCAAGTAATTACAAAAATAAGATGAAATGATTTTAGGTAATTATAGTAATCCATCATACAATACAATTAGACGGTTTTAGGAATGAGATTCTTCCGGATTTCCCGATTTAAAAAATAACCTGTCACTAGTGTTGAAAGCACATCGGCAATAGGAAATGACACCCAAACGCCGAGTTCCCCATAAAACTGGGGTAAAATTAATATTAAAGGAATAAAGAAAAACCCTTGCCGAGTTAAAGTAAGGAACAAGGCCGGTTTTGCTTTTCCGATAGCCTGAAAATAAGCGGCACCAATAAGCTGTAACGCAATAATAGGTGTGGCTGCAAAGACCCAACGCATGGCCATAGGCGTTTCATTAAGCACCTCAACATCTGAGGTAAAAACTCTAGTAATAGCCTCTGGAAATAACATTAACAGTACAAAGATAAAACTCGCTAAAATGGCGGCATACTTTATAGCAATATTAATGCTCTTACGGACGCGGTCAAAATTTTCAGCACCGTAATTAAAACCGGCTATAGGCAGAAAACCTTGGGTAACGCCCAATACCGGAAATAAAGCAAACATAAGCATACGCCCTACAATAGCATACGCCGTTACCGAACTGGCGCCACCTAAATTGAATAAAATATTATTCATAAACAGATACGTCACGCTCACCACGGCCTGCCTTGCTAAGGTTACAAAACCTAAGGCCGCAATCTCTCTAACAATAGGCCTATCGAGGCCTAAATGTGCAAAACTAATTTTAAGCTCCGATTGCTTAGAACTAAAAAACCAAAGCATATACCCAAAAGAACAACCATAAGACAAGGTTGTTGCCCATGCTGCTCCCGCCATGCCGTAATCTAAAAGGTTGATAAAGACATAGTCTAAAAGCAGATTCCCTACGGAAGGAATCATCATGGCATACATGGCAAATTTGGGTTTCCCTTCGGCTCTAATAACATTGTTTCCAAGCATAGAAAAAGCCAACATCGGAATGCCATAAAGCACAATTTTATAATACACCTTTGCGGGTTCAAAAATGGCGCCTTTTCCTCCAAAAAGTAAAATTATATAATCCACATAATAGAGGCCTAAGGCTACAATACTAGTGGTTAAGAGTAAGACTAAGGTAATTTGATTCCCGAAGGTTTTTAAAGCTTTCTCATAATGAGAAGCCCCTAAAGCTCTAGAAATAATAGAGGCTCCTCCAATTCCCACACTCATTCCTAAGGCGGCAATAAAAAAGGAGACAGGAAGTACAATATTGATGGCGGCAATGGCAATAGCTCCAATCCATTGACCTACAAAAACCGTATCCACTAAAACATTAAGCGACATTACCAACACCCCAATCGATGCTGGTACTGCCTGCTTTATCAGTAATTTCCCAATAGGTTCATTACCTAATGCTTCTGACGATACTTTGGCCATTAAACGGTTTTTGTTTCAGGTGTCGCCCATTCTTTTACAATACTGCTCAGCACCTCAGCAAAATCATCACGTTCATTAAGACAAGGAATCACAGTAAATTCTTTTCCTCCCATTTCGTGGAAGATTTCTTCGCCTTCCATGGCAATTTCTTCTAAAGTCTCTAAACAGTCACTAACAAATGCCGGAGTTACAATGGCCATTTTTTTAATGCCCTCTTTCCCCATTCTTTCAATAGTACGGTCTGTGTATGGTTTTAACCAAGGATCAAAACCAAGTCTTGATTGAAAGGTTGTAGAATACGTTCCGTTCTTTAAGCCTAACTTTTTAGCCACGTTAACTGTGGTGATTTCACATTGATGACGGTAACAAAACTCATGTTGTTTGCTTCCTTTTTTGAAACAACATTTTCCATTCATTTTACAGTTCCCATTAGTAATATCACTTTTACGGATATGGCGCTCAGGCACCCCGTGATAACTGAAAAGAATATGTTCGTAATCAAGATCATTCAACACTTCTCCGATACTCTTTGAAAGCACATTGATATAATCTTCACGTTTATAAAAGGCTGGTGTACGCGTAATGGTAACTCCCGGAAAATGCTCAGCCACTAACTCATCAACTTTAACATCAATCGTTTCTGTTGTTGCCATAGCAAACTGAGGATACAATGGTATGGTCTTAATTTCGGTACAGCCTTGATCTACTAATTCTTGAAGTCCTTTTTTTATAGTCATACTACCATAGCGCATGGCCAAAGCCACAGGGTAATCTACCTTTTGCTGCACTTTTTCTTGCAAACGCTCTGAAAGCACAATTAAAGGCGAACCCTCTTCCCACCATATTTTTTGGTAGGCGGCTGCCGAGGCTTTAGGCCTAGTATTTAAAATAATACCCTTTACCAATAGGGTTCTTGCCACAACAGGTAAATCAATAACCCGCTCGTCCATTAAAAATTCTCCCAGATATTTCTTCACATCTTTAGGATTTGGACTGTCTGGCGAGCCCAAATTGACTAATAATATTCCTTTTGCCATAGTTTTCTTTTTCCGTTACAAAAATACACTCTTAATATAATACTTTCTAATGGTTGGTATTGCTTTTATTTATCCTGCTATCTTCAAAATTTTTGTTAACTTTTAAGCTATCCATAAAAAAATGAATAGATTTAATCGCTATATAAGTTAGCGTTCACCAAATTCTACCTCACAAGGTATTGTATTTAGATTGCGTGACGCCTGCCACTTAAATTATATTATGAAAAACATCACATTTATATTTCTAGCGCTCAGTTCTGTTTTCGGTTTTGCACAACAGCAATACCAAAGTTTACTTTGGGAAATTACAGGAAACGGTTTAGAACAGCCTTCTTACCTCTACGGGACGATGCACGTGAGTAAAAAAGTAGCCTTTAGACTCGATGATGTTTTTTATAAAGCCTTAGCCCAAAGTGATTGTATTGCCTTAGAGTCTGACCCTACCACATGGCCCGGCTTTAACTACAATATTATGCTCAGCCAAATGGCCGCTTATAACGATTATAATGATGATTTTTATACCAATGCCTTTAAATTAACCCATCCTGAAGAAATGGCCATCCGTGGTGCTGTACGTATGGATAACAATGCTGTAAACGCTTATTTATACCGCAAAAACACCGCCTCAGATAATTTTGAAGAAGAAACTTATTTGGACATGTTTATTTTTCAGGCCGGAAAAAAGAACAACAAAAAAATATATGCCTTAGAAGATTTAGAAGAATCACGATACCTTACTACTAAAGCGGCTTATAACGCTAATAAAAAAGAGTTAGAGCCTTGGATTCAGAAACTTTACGCCAAAGAAAATCCCTATTTAATTCAGGAAAACTTATACCGTGACCGAAACTTAGATCTCTTAGATTCTATTGGTGCCGGAGTAAACACGCCGTTTTTTAGAAAAAACATGCTTTATATCCGTAATGAAAATATGGTGGTCGCTTTAGAAAAATTAATGCCTACAAAATCTGTTTTTGCTGGTGTTGGCGCCGCTCACCTTCCAGGAGAAAAGGGCATGATTAACCTTTTACAACAACAAGGCTATACGGTAAAAGCACTAACCTCGGAGCAAACCAACTATAGCAAATTAGAAAAGACCAAATTAGATAGTCTTTTTATTGCCCCAGACCTCCACCCTCATAGCACTCCCGATGGTTTTTTAAGCCTTAATACTTATGATGAATTAAGGGAATTCTCCTATGGAGGTCAAAAATATTATCTGGATCCAGACATGACTAATGGGGCTTATTTAACCGTGAATAGAATAAGCCGATTTCAGTATTTACCCAACGAAAAATCTAACATTACTTTAGACGCCATAGACCGTTTATTATATGAAGATATCCCTGGAGACATCATTAAAAAGGAAGCGCTAACCACACCGTATCCTGGTATAAGCATCGTGAATAAAACGAAGAAAGGCGAATTTCAGAAATACCATATTTACCAAACGCCTTTAGAAATTATTATCATAAAATTTGCAGGTCGCAGCGACTTTGTTCTTAAACACGAAGGTGCCATTTTTAACAGCTTAGCATTAAAAACACCTTCAGACAACATGCAAACCTTTACGGCTCCGCAGCAAAAGTTTCAAGTGCGTTTTCCTGAATATTACATTTCTAGTAACCTCCATAATTTTGGTAAAAAATTAATTGAAGGCTATAAGGATGATGCGTATTATTTTCTGGAAGAAGTAGTACTCAATGACCTCTCTTATATTGAAGAAGATAGTTTTGAGGCTAAATACTTCCATCATGCATTATATAAAAATTATAAATTAAAAGAAGCTAAAGGTGGTTTTAAAGCTGGCGATTACAAAACTTATGAATCCTATGCCATTTTAGATCCCAATACCAACAAAAAGCTCCACCTTAAAACCATAGTTAAAGACGGTAGTTATTATTTATTAGGCTATGTAGGTAGCAATGAGGCCGACAAATCAGCTTATTTTAAATCTTTTAAATTCGACAAAACCACCTACAAAAATTTTGAAAAGGTCACAGATACCACTTTGCATTTCACTGTTAAAACCGTAGGCAAAGCCCCTTTACCTAATCCGTATAATTACAACTATAACGGCAATGGGAGCGCCAAGGCTTATGAGCAAACGGTAAATGAAACTGTCTATACCACGGATGCCAATGAACAGATTACGATCTCTAGAACCAAATTTCATGATCTGCAAATGTTTCATAATGTAGATAGTCTTTGGAAAAATTTAGAACAGAAAATCAATCAGAATTCAACCTATTACAATACCGGTAAGACCTTTAATATTGGAAATCGTTCCACTTCAAAAACCGAATCTACCTATACGCATAAATTTACCTATTCCGATTCGGCTAGTGCCAAACAAGTATGGGTTAAAAACGTTTTAAAAGAAGGGGTTCTTTATGAATTAAAGACGCTAGTTGATTCTATAAGTGGACCTTCTACATTTGTAACTGAGTTTTATGAATCTTTTGCACCGCAAGACACACTTTTAGGACAAAACATATTAAAGGATAAGACACCTTTATTTTTTGAAGCCTTGAAAGCCAACGACAGTATTGTTTTAGAAGCCTATGATTTGGTGAAATTTAAAAAACACAATAGCAAAGATCTTATTTCTGTTTTAAAGACCTTTCCGTTTGACAAAAATCAGCTCAATATAAAATCGCATTTGGTAGAGCAACTTATTAAGATCGATTTAAAAAACAATTTAGACTTTATTGAACAACTGTATCTCGATAGTTACTCCGATCCCCAGACGCAAAGCTCTATATTAGAAGGGCTGCTAGATTCTAATAAAAAAGCCTCTTATAAAATTGCTTTAGATCTTATGGAGCGCGATTTACCATTAGAAAGTGTAAGCAGTATGTTTTACAACTACAGGGGGAAAGATTCTTTAGCACTTAAAGCTTCATTATTCCCAGAAATCTTGGAATACTCTACCATAGAAGAATACAAACAACCTTTATATATTTTGCTTGCCAAGGTGAAAGATAGTGGCTTAGTGAAACTAAAAACCTATAAAAAATACAAGAATCAGTTGCTTAACAACGCTAAAATGGAAATAAAGCGCACCTTAGGAAACAGTAATAATTATGGTTACAATTCATATTCTCATAATTTAGCTACCTATGTTCGATTAATTTTCCCCTACAGAAGAGAACGTAAGGCCCAGGATTTCTTCGAAAAACTACTCAATGTAGAAGACAGCAATGCCCTTGTAAAGTACTACGTCTTATTAACTAAAGAAAACGAAGCCATTCCGCAGCAATTAAAAGAAAAGTTGGTTAAAGATGAAGACAATCAATACCGATTATTAGAAGAATTAGATGACGCCAAACTTTTAAATACAATCAAACCTATTGGCATTAACCAACAACAATTTGCCAAATCTAAACTTTTGTCGGAGGCCAATTATGTAAAAGAAAAAGACTCTATTGCATTTCTTTTTAAGCGCAACTTTATAACCGATAAAGGTAAAAATGCCGAAATCTATTTCTTTAAAATCGACAAAGATGATGAGTATTCTGGTAAAACAGAGGCCTTGCATTACATCTCTTTTATTAAGCCTAAAAATCCAAATCAATTGGTTGTAGATTACTATTCGAAATCCGAAAATTATGGAACCTTGGTAGACAAAACCAAAGAAATAGAAGAACAGTATGCCGAAATTATGAATTTAACCATCTATAAAGACCGAAAACGTGTTACAGCGAGTAATAATGATGGGTATTATGATTATTAGAAATTTATGACGATGCCGTAATATACTTCTTAGGCGTCGTCCCATATTTCTTTTTAAAAGCCGCTATAAAATGACTCCCGGTACTATAACCCACGCGTAAACCCACTTCGTTTACATTATATTCCCCAGACTCCAATAGTTTACGGGCCACTTCCATTTTGTAATCAAATAGAAAACTAAAAACGGAGTCGCCATAAATCTGCTTAAAGCCTTCTTTTAACTTTTTAAGACTTAAATCAATCTCATCGGCGAGCTCTTGTAGGGTTGGTGGCTCTGCCATATTAGCAATAATAATATCTTTTGCTTTTTTTAGTTTCGCCACATTAACCTCATCCACCAAAAACGGACATTGTTCAATATCGGCATCTTCACTTCTATTAAAAAACAAACTCAACAACTCATAGGCTTTGCCCTTAAAATAGAGGGGCTTAATAGAATTATTAAGATTAAAACTAATCAACTGGTTAAGCACTACCGCCATGGAAGGCGAAATCTTACCATCCTTATAATACTTTTTATCCTTATTATCATCCATTAAAAAGGTGACGTAATTGGTATCTTCAGAAAACAAGCCGTGAAATTTCTTAATAGAAATCACAATAGACACTAACCAAGAATGAGGCTGTAACTCTAAATGAATAGGCAAATCGCGCTCCGGATTATAGAGCAGCAAGGAAGTCTCTTCATTAATATTTAAAGTATATCGCCCTTCATTAAAGACAAAAGCAGCCATACCCTTAGTACAAAAATGAAATTGAATGTAACGACTATCTATCTTGCGTTCAAGAATTTCTACGGTATCGTGCTCATTTTTATGGGCTAAAATGAAAAATCCTTCCTCTAAAAAGGTTTCATCAAAAGTACCTTTAGCGTTACTTTCTGAATTTGCATTTTCTAAATTCATTTCCGTATTATTTAGATTAGTTCTAAACAAAAGGCTTAAAACCTCTTTATTTTAAACAAAAGTATGATTTTTATCATGTTTTCGTTAAAAACAACGCTAAAAAACCCGAAACGACACTTAAAGTTCTTCTAGCGTTGTTTTTTTTAAAATATCGAAATTACATTTGCGCCGTTACTTTCCGAAGTCAGGTAAACGAGCGAACGTCACACATGCATAACAAAAGCAAATATTTTTACGCTATAGGTCTCAGCTATAAAAAAGCTGATGCGGAAGTGCGTGGTCATTTTAGCCTCAGCGATACCGCTAAGGAGAACATATTAGTGCAAGCCAAAGAAAACGGTATTGAAAGCCTATTGGTTATTTCTACATGTAATCGTACAGAAATGTATGGCTTTGCAGAACATCCTTACCAACTTATTCAACTCTTATGTGATAACACAAAAGGGACAGTTGAAGAGTTTCAAGAGGTGGCCTACGTACACAAAAACAAAGACGCTATTAACCACATGTTTCGTGTTGGTTCTGGTTTAGACAGCCAAATTTTAGGCGATTTTGAAATTATCTTTCAACTTAAAGCAGGTGCAAGAGCCTCTAAAAAACACCAACTTTTAAATTCCTTTACAGAACGTTTAGTGAATTCGGTAATTAGAGCGAGCAAACGTATTAAGAACGAAACGCAGTTATCCTCTGGTGCAACCTCGGTATCTTTTGCCTCGGTGCAGTACATTATGAATAATGTAGAACAAATTTCTAAAAAGAATATTCTACTCTTCGGTACAGGAAAAATAGGTCGTAATACTTGTGAGAATTTAGTAAAACACACTAAAAACCCACACATTACCCTAATTAATAGAACAAAAGATAAAGCCGAAGAAGTTGCCGGGAAATTTAATCTTATTGTTAAAGATTACGATAACTTAGCTGAAGAATTAAACGCTTCAGACATTGCAATTGTTGCTACAGGAGCGCATAGCCCTACCGTGTATAAAGATTTAATTTCTACTAAAAAGCCATTACTCGTTCTCGATTTATCGATTCCTAAAAATGTTAATGAAGACATTAGAGAACTCGATAATATTACGCTAGTCCATTTAGATGATTTAGCAAAAATCACGGACGATACTTTAGAGAAGCGTAAAACGTTTATTCCTGAAGCGGAAGCTATTATACTAGAAATTACAGCCGAATTTAATGCTTGGTTAGACACCTTAAAATTTGTCCCAACCATTCAGGCTATAAAACATAAGTTGACCCATTTTAAAAATACGGAGCTCAACAACCAGCGTAAAAAATTAACGGACTTCAATGAAGACCAAGCCGAATTGATCAGTAATAACATTATTCAAAAAATTACCAATCAGTTTGCGCACCACCTTAGAGAAGACAGTGACTCTTCTGATGAAAGCATAGAGCTCATCAAAAAAATATTCCAGTTAGAAACTACAGATAATGTCTAAAATTATTCGCATTGGCACACGCGACAGCCAGCTCGCTATGTGGCAAGCAAAAACCGTTCAATCACAACTTGAAAGATTAGGCCATAAAACCGTTCTTGTCCCTATAAAATCTACAGGAGATTTAGTCCTCGATAAACCTTTATACGAAATGGGGATTACGGGTGTTTTTACTAAAACTCTAGATGTTGCTATGCTTAACGGCAGTATTGACATCGCGGTTCACTCCCTAAAAGATGTGCCAACGATTTTACCAAAAGGCATTGTACAAGCCGCAGTTTTAAAACGTGGTAATGTGAATGACACTTTAGTTTTTAAACACAACGAAGAATTTTTATCTGCAAGAGAGGCAATTGTGGCTACCGGAAGTTTAAGACGCCGTGCCCAATGGCTTAACCGCTACCCTACCCACACTATTGTTGGCTTACGCGGTAACGTAAACTCACGCTTAGAAAAATTAGAGCAAAACGAAGATTGGGATGCTGCTATTTTTGCTGGCGCGGGCTTAGGACGTTTAAATTTAACGCCTGAAAACTCCATTAACTTACATTGGATGATTCCTGCTCCTGCTCAAGGGGCGGTTATGGTTACAGCCCTAGAAGCTGATGAAGAAACCTGTGCGATTTGTGCTGAAATTAATCACGAAGAAACCCAAATATGTACCACAATTGAGCGTGAATTTTTAAATCGTCTTGAAGGCGGTTGTACAGCTCCAATTGGTGCATTAGCCTATATTAAAGACGAAGAAGTCAACTTCAAAGCCATTCTTTTAAGTACAGATGGCTCTAAGAAAATTGAAGTGGCTAAAGTGGTGCCTTTAGGAAAACATGATGAATTAGCTGAATTCTGTGCCGATTATATCATTGGTAAAGGCGGTAAGGTTTTAATTGACGCGCTTACACAAGGCGATAAAATCACCAATATCTACTCCACAAAAAAATTAACCAACGATCAAGTTGCCAATTTCCATGAGGCGGTTGTACCTCAGAGTAGCGATGCTATTAAGATTAATCCTAACCGATTATCTAAAAGCATCATTCGTAACGAAATAGAAAATGTAATTATTACGAGTCAGAATGCGGTTGAAGCCTTATTAACTAATTTCTCGGCTACTGAATTACAATTCAAAAATATTTATTGCGTAGGCCGTAAAACCAAACGTATGGTTGAAAAACGTATTGGCAAAGTAAAACACTACGAACAATACGCTAAAGACTTAGCCAATTACTTGGTAGAATATATTGATGGTACTGAAGTTACCTATTTCTGTAGTAATCTAAGATTAGATACACTTCCAGATCTTTTAACTGAAAATAACATCAAGGTTAATGAAGTGGAAGCTTACCAAACCAAGTTTGATGCTGAAAAAATTGAGGCCGATTTAGATGGTGTTATGTTCTACAGCCCTTCTACAGTACAAAGTTTCTTAAAGCAAAATAAAGCCAAAGGGATTGCCTTTTGTATCGGAGAAACAACCGCTAAGGAAGCCCGTAAGTATTATGAAGATGTACGTGTTGCCAAAGTGCCTTTAGTAGAAAGTGTTGTTGCTTTGGTAAACGCCTATTACAGCGCCTAGTATTCCACACCCCTTTTTAATTTAAAGGGGCTTAAAACAAACCATTGGGATTTAAATGTCAAAGCTAGAAAGACAATCCGTGCTCAACTACATTTATCGGTTTTTCGATATTATTGTATTGTTCTTTATTGTCTTCGATTTAGGTTTTGACCATACCGATAACTTTACAACACCGCATGTCTTCGGCTTAATTGTACTCTCCGTATTATTAATCGTTTTTAATGCGGTTAAGCTTTCGGTTTACAAGTACAAAAAAAACCAAAGAGTAGCCCTGGTAAACATTGTTATCCTCTCGCTGCTACTCCTAGCCTCTACTTTTGTGGGGCTTACCCACCTTAATAACGATTATCATTTTGTATTTCAAAAAATAAAACCGATTTTAGAATCCGGACTCGTTCTCTACTTTCTTCTGCGGCTTCTAGTTTTTGTACGCTACATTTATGAGGTCTATTTTAATCCTGCCATTGTATTTGTAGGAAGCTTTTTTATCCTCGCCATTTTAGGAGCTTTCTTATTAATGCTTCCCAGTGCCACAAGCCATGGCATAAGCTTTACCAACGCTTTATTTACCGCTACAAGTTCGGTTTGCGTTACTGGCTTAGCCGTCTTAGACACCAGTAAAGATTTTACCATTATAGGGCAATCCATTATTCTTGTTTTAATACAATTAGGCGGATTGGGTATTCTTACCTTCACCTCATTTTTCGCCTTTTTCTTTAGAGGAAGTTCTTCTTTTAAAGAAGGCCTTAATACCCGCGATTTTATTGCACAAGATGGATTAAAAGATGTGTTTCGTGCCGCCTTAAATGTGGTGATTTTCACCATCTCCTTAGAGCTTATTGGTGCCATCATTATTTATTCAACCATTATAGAAAATAGTATTATTAAGGATAAGATTTTCTTCTCTATTTTTCACTCTATCTCTGCCTTTTGTAACGCTGGGTTTTCAATATTACCCTCTGGATTGTTTGAAGAAAGCATTCGCTTTAATTATAGTTTTCAATGGATTATAATGCTACTCATTATCTTTGGCGGACTTGGGCATAATATTATTTTTAACTACTATAAGAAAATAAAAATTTTCTTCCTTGAATTGTTTGATCCTGAAGGGGTACACAAACGCGTAAGCATCATCACGCTAAATACCAAAATTGTCATCTTTACCACTATAATTTTACTGCTTGCAGGTTGGCTAGTCTTCTTTATTTCAGAATACAACAACACCATGTTAGAGCATACCACACTTATAGGCAAGCTTACTAACGCGGCCTTTAATTCGGTTAGCCCTAGAACCGCAGGGTTCAATGTTATTGACTATAGCCAAATGACTGTTCCGTCCTTGCTTTTTGTTATTTTTTTAATGTGGATTGGAGCCTCACCCGCCTCTACCGGTGGTGGTATAAAAACAAGTACCTTTGCATTAGCGACGTTAAATATTTTTTCGGTAGCTAGAGGAAAAACGCGAATAGAGATTTTTGGTAAACGGATCTCCTCACAATCAACCTCTAGAGCCTTTGCTATTTTAAGTATTTCACTTATAGTTATAGGTATTGCTATTATGGCTTTATTAGTTTTTGAACCGAAAAACACCCCGATATTAAATGTTGTTTTTGAGTGTTTTTCGGCTTATAGTACAGTAGGATTAAGTTTAAATTTTACACCAACACTCACAGAAGCGAGTAAATATGTTATTATTATCATCATGTTTATTGGCCGTATAGGAATGCTCAACTTAATGATTGGTTTATTAAAACAAATCAACCATCAGTTTTACGAGTACCCTAAAGAGAATATTTTAATTAACTAAGGTCGTTTTACAAGGCATAATTTTTATACAGATGAAAGTAATTGTTATTGGACTCGGAAATTTTGGAAATGCATTGGCACTAAGTCTTACAGAAACAGGCAACGAAGTCATTGCAATAGACCGAGACATGGAAAAAATCAACTTATTAAAGGATTTAGTGTCCCATACCATTTGTATGGACTCTACCAATGAGTTAGCCTATGATGCGGTTCCTTTAAATGATGCCGACAAAGTTGTTGTGGCTATTGGTGAAAACGAAGGCGCAGCCATTATTACCACCGCGATTATTAAAAAATTGAGCGATGTAAAGATCATTAGCCGTGCTATATCACCTATTCACGATACCGTTTTAGAAGCCATGGGCGTCAACAGCATCATTCACCCAGAACAAGATTCTGCAAGACGACTCACACAGCAAATCAACTTTAAATCGACGTTAGAAAACTATCAGTTAGATAATAATTTCACGATTTCTGAAGTAAAAGCTAAAAAGGATTTTTTCAATAAATCTTTAAAAGAACTCGATACCACAAACAAATACAAACTCACACTAATTACTATTATACGAGAGCGAGAAACGCATAATTTAATTGGTAAAAAACGAATAATAAAAGAAAGTATAGGTCGTATAAATTCGGAAACCGTAGTTTTAGAACATGACACTTTAGTTGTTTACGGAAACAACAAAGACATAGAGAATTATTGTGCCGGACAAGAAGAATACGATTTAAGATATAAAAATATATAATATGATTAAGAACGATTTATTTTTAAGAGCATTAAAAGGTGAAACTGTAGAGCGTCCGCCCGTTTGGATGATGCGCCAAGCAGGACGTTATTTACCTGAGTTTATGGAAATCAAAGCCAAATACGATTTCTTTACACGCTGCCAAACACCAGAATTAGCGAGTGAAATTACCGTACAACCAATTCGTCGTTACGGTATGGATGCTGCCATTTTGTTTTCAGATATCTTAGTCATTCCACAAGCTATGAATATTGAGGTTCAAATGAAACCTAATTTTGGCCCTTATTTACCAAATCCTATTCGTTCTCAAAAAGACGTCGATAATGTTATTGTTCCCGATGTAAAAGACGCTTTAGACTATGTTTACCAAGCTATAAAAGCCACTAAAGAAAAACTAAACGACGAGATTCCGTTAATTGGTTTCGCTGGTTCGCCTTGGACTATTCTTTGTTACTGTGTACAAGGTCAAGGTTCTAAAAACTTTGATAAAGCAAAAGAGTTTTGTTTTACAAATCCTATTGCGGCACATGGCTTATTGCAAAAAATTACAGACACGACCATTGCTTACTTAAAAGAAAAAG
Source organism: Winogradskyella rapida (assembly GCF_042675845.1). Lineage (NCBI taxonomy): Bacteria > Pseudomonadati > Bacteroidota > Flavobacteriia > Flavobacteriales > Flavobacteriaceae > Winogradskyella > Winogradskyella rapida. The sequence goes on from NZ_JBHTKM010000063.1 coordinate 1,431,636, forward strand.
TAAAAGCAGGTTGTAATGCAGTGCAAGTTTTTGACTCTTGGGGTGGTATGTTATCGCCAGTAGATTATCAAGAATTCTCTTGGCAATATATCCAACAAATCATCGATGCTTTAAAAGACGACGCACCAGTAATCGCTTTTGGAAAAGGCTGTTGGTTTGCTTTAGATACCATGGCAAAATCGGGGGCTTCTGCTTTAGGGGTTGATTGGACCTGCTCTGCTAGAAACGCACGTTATTTAACCGGAGGCAATATCACCCTTCAAGGTAATTTTGATCCTACGCGATTATTTTCGCCACCTGCAGAAATCAAAAAGATGGTGACTCAGATGATTAACGACTTCGGAAAAGATAAGTATATCGTTAATCTTGGTCATGGTATTCTACCTAACATTCCATTAGACCATGCTAAGGCATTTATAGATGCTGTAAAAGAGTACCAAAGCCCGTCATAAGCGTTTTAAAAGCAATAAACGGCTTAGCTAAAACCAGATAATAAGTGAATTAGCGTTTCCATTAACCGGAATCACCTTATAAATTATTTGGGCGTTACCTACTTTTTTGAGTAACAATTTCTTATAAATTGCAACATATAAGTACAAAAAAGTAGGTCGCGCTTTCACGGCTCGCTCTCTGCGAGGAGCTCAAACAAACCGTTCAATCGCTAACGCAAGGCTAGGCTTTAAAACATAGACTATGGTTAAAAACATCCTAAACGGCTTAAAAGCTTACGCAAATAGTTTCACATTAATTTCAGAATTAAAACTCTGGAAATTCTTTTTTATCCCCATTATAATAAGCATTATAACCGCAGCCCTTATTGGGATTTCGGCCTATGGGTTTTCAGATAATGTTGGGGGCTTTATAGCAAAAATATGGTTTTGGGACTGGGGAAAAGAAACCTTCACTTCCATTGCAACAGTTATTGGTGCCATTGCCGTTTTAGCCATTGGTTTAATTTTATACAAACACATTATTATGGCCCTTTCTGCGCCATTTATGAGTCCGGTTTCAGAAAAAATTGAAGCCCACCTCACAGGAGTAGAAAACCACAGCCATAGAAACACCACATTTCAAGGCCAATTATGGCGCGGTATTCGTATAAATATTAGAAACTTAGGAAAAGAACTTTTATTCACGATCCCATTATTACTACTGAAGTTTATACCTATTGTCAATATATTTTCTACCATTTTATTGTTTTCATTACAAGCCTACTATGCGGGTTTTGGTAATATGGATTACACTTTAGAACGCCACTTTAAATACCGAGAAAGTATACAGTTTATTAGAAAAAATAAAGGCGTTGCCATTGGTAACGGTATTGTATTTATGCTCTTTTTATTAATTCCTGTAGTGGGTGTCATTTTAGTTTTACCTCTCAGTGTTACGGCAGCTTCTATAAGCACGGTTAACCTTTTAAAAAACGAAAGCTCAACCACAAATACACTTAAAAATGCAATTTGACGGTTTCGAATTTAATCCAATCCATAATGGAGAGGCATGGAAAATCTGTGATTTCTGACCTGACCTAGCAGGTTTTAAAAACCTAGCAGGTCTTGATCAAGCTTACAACACACAAGACTAAATCCCTAATAAACTAGAATTACTAAATTAAACGTTCAAATAACAAAATAGTACTTTACACTTAATATTTAGCCACCAAATGAGTACACTCAAACCTGACCTAGCAGGTTTTTAAAACCTAGCAGGTCTTGTTCACGCTCACAACACAAGACTAAATCCGTAATAAAATGGAATTACTAAAAAAAGACAATTACTATCATATTTACAATCGTGAAATCAATAGTGAAACTGTATTTCAAGACGCCAATAATATGTCTTATTTTCTCAAGCTTGTTGAGAAATACCTCATTCCAAAAGTTAATATCCTAGCTTACTGTCTACTCAATAATCATTTTCATTTTGCTATAGAAGTTACGGCAGACACTAAAGACGTTAATCAAGCATTTTCTAATTTATTTAATGCCTATACCAAAGCTTACAACAAGCAGAATTCTAGAACAGGGGCCTTATTTGAAAGACCATTTAAAAAGAAAACAGGTTAAAGATGAAAATTATTTAAAACAACTCATTTTATATATACATAGAAATCCAGAAAATCATAATATTGTTGAAGATTTTAAATCTTATGAGTTTTCCTCTTTTAAATTATACAGTACTGAAAACACTACATTAATTAGTGAGAAGAAATCTTATAGTATTGGGCTTTTTGATGACTTGAAAAACTTCAATATAACACATAACAAAAATACAACGGACGCACTACATATGGAATACGATGATTCTAGACCTGCTGGGTTTGAAAAACCCGCGAGGTCTTCAATGAAGGACAAATTCTTCAACTACATACATCAGCTACAAGACAGTATAACCTCAAAACTTGAAGCAGTAGATGGCAAAGCCAAGTTTCAAGAAGATATTTGGGAACGCCCAGAAGGTGGTGGCGGACGAACACGCGTTATAGAAAACGGTAACGTTTTTGAAAAAGGGGGCGTCAATATCTCTGGTGTTCACGGCAAATTACCAGACTCTATGCAAAAATACTTTGGTGTAGAAGACGCCGATTTCTTTGCTTGTGGACTAAGCTTAGTCTTACACCCAACAAACCCAATGGTACCAACCGTTCATGCGAATTGGCGTTATTTTGAAATGTATGATAAGGACGGTAATATTGTAGACCAGTGGTTTGGTGGCGGACAAGACCTAACGCCTTATTATTTGTTTGAAGACGATGCCAAACACTTCCATCAAACCTGTAAAACGGCTTGCGATAAACATAATCCAGAATTCTACCCAAAATACAAAGCCCGTTGCGATGAGTATTTTTATAACGCACACCGAAATGAAGGCCGTGGCTTAGGTGGTTTATTCTTTGATTACTGCAAAGCTACTGCTGAGATGAGCATGCAAAACTGGTACGATTTTGTCACCGAAGTTGGTGATAGTTTCTTAGAAGCTTATGTACCTATAGTTGAAAAACGAAAAGCCTTAGATTACAGCAAAGCACAACGCGATTGGCAAGAAATAAGAAGAGGTCGTTATGTTGAATTTAATCTCGTACATGATAAAGGCACCTTATTCGGATTAAAAACCAACGGTCGTATTGAAAGTATCCTAATGAGCTTACCACCACATGTGCAATGGGTGTACGACCACCATCCAGAAGCAGGAAGCGAAGAAGAGAAACTAATTAAAGTGTTACAAAACCCTGTAGATTGGGTATAATTAGACCTTCAGACCTAGACCTAGACCTTGCAGGTTTTAAAAACCTAGCAGGTCTCACAATCTCGCACACGACAAAGGCACCTTATCTAGATTAGATTAAAAACCAAGAGACGTATTGAACGTATCCTAATAAGCTTACCCACACAAGTGCAACGGATTTACAGCCAGAAGCAGGAAGCGAAGAAGAAAAACGAATTAAAGTATTACAAAACCCTGTAGATCAGACACAACCTAAAACAGACCAGATCTAGCAGGTTTTAAAAACCTAGCAGGTCTCACAATCTCGAACACGACAATCGCACCTCATTTAGATTAGATTAAAAACCAAGAGATGTATTGAACGTATCCTAATAAGCATACCCATACAAGTGCAACGGATTTACAGCCAGAAGCTGGAAGCGAAGAAGAAAAAAGAATTAAGGTATTACAAAAACCTGTAGATCAGATATAACTTAAACAGACCAGACCTAGACCTTGCAGGTTTTAAAAACCTAGCAGGTCTAAGTTCTGAGTATAAACGAACAACCATGAATTGCTACTGCGGAACGACCAAAACCTACCAAGACTGCTGTGAAGTTTTCCATCGTAACAACGGAAAAACAGACACTGCCGAACAACTTATGCGTTCTAGATATTCCGCTTTTGTTCTTGCCGATGGCGATTATTTAATGGCCACACATCACCAATCCACACGACCAATAAAAGAGAAAAAAGCCATTGTAAAATGGGCCAAATCGGTGCAATGGATTAAACTGGAAATCTTAGACACTTCAAAAGGCACCAAAAACGATATTGAAGGCACCGTCACCTTTAACGCTTATTTCTTTGAAAACGGAAAAGTAGATGTCATCCATGAAAAATCGGCTTTTGTAAAAGAGGATGGGCAGTGGTTTTACTTAGGCTTGAGTCGATAGCAAAAACCTCAAAACTGACCTAGCAGGTTTTAAAAACCTTGCAGGTCTAACTTATCACTTCCAAACCAGAACCTCTTTAGTCACGTCCTTAAACGCATTATACACATGAAACAATCGTGCTTTTAAAAGCAGTTTTCGGCCTTCAACGCTTCGTGTAAACACCAATTTGTTTTTCCCTAAATAATGTTTCCAGTGCTTTTGAAACACTAAGGCATTGCCTTTTTTATCACCAAATAACTCCGGAACCGGATAAAAATTTTCAACATCAAAACGCTTTCTAAAGAAGCTGGTTTTTATGATTAAATATCGTGGTGAATCCACAGGTTCTATAAGTTCACTTAAGGCTTTTGCGAATAAGGAATTTTCAAGCGCATTGGCACCAACCAAATTACACACCACATCACCTTTTCCTAAGACATAAGAATTCACGTTTATACTAGCTCTACCCGAAGTGATATAGCCTAAATCATCTAAGGTATCGAGAATGGCTAATCCCATTTTTCCAATCTTTTTATAGAGGTAACCATGACGCAAGTATAATTTTACCGCTTTGTAAAGTTTATAGCCAAAAACACCAACAGAGGCGGCTAAAAGCGCATATATAAAATAGAAAACACCACGCTGTAAGATGAGATGAAAACTTTGAGCTACAAACTCAACATAAAAGAGCAACATGGTAAATAGCAATTCCACCACAAAAAACCGAAGCACATCAAAATAATAGATTTGCTGTTGGCGTTTATAAGGGCGTTTGCCTTGATGTAGAATCTTAACTTCCTTGGTTAATTTAGTACCTTTCCCAATGGCATTATTCCATTTTTCGGTAATTAAAATCCGTTTGGTGGCCACTTCTAATGTAGATTCATTTAAAGTATCAATAGAGTCCACAGGAATCTCATCAGGAATATTTAAACGTTCAAAACCATTTGAAATAAACGGAATGGTACTGTTGGTGACACCCACAAAAGCTTCGAAACGTCGTTTTAAGGTATCCACCTCTTTACCACCATCTAAAACCGTGGGGTCCACACAGGCCAAATGCCAAATATTTCCTGTTTTTTTTGGTGCATTGGCATCTTTCCGAATCGCGCGACCTCGCATTTGATTAGACGACACAAACGAGCCTATGAATGAGGCCAGAATTAAACTGTTAATGGAGGGTGCGTCCCAACCTTCACCTAATAACGATTTTGTGCCGATAAGAACTCTGATATAACCTGCTTCAAAAAGTTGGGTGAGAATGCTTACAATAGAATTTTTCGATTTTCCTTTTGGTGTGACCAACACAAAAGATTCATCGATTTGTAAGGGCGAAAATGAAAAATTATCTAAAGTTTTAATCACCTCAAAATGCCTTAAAATAGAGTGATGAATAATAACGATACTTCCTGAAAGCACTGCTAAATCTTCAGGTTTTTCGCAATACTGCCTTATGTATTGAAAAATAGGAAGCACGCCAATTTTATCGATATGTTCTATTTCAGCGTCTTTAACCGTTAAGAATTCCTTCCGAATATAATCTGTAAGAATCACACATCTTAAATCGCGTTTTAAACTCTTACGTTCGGCATTTACAATACTTACGATGCTTTTTAATTTACTCGGACTGTTTGAAAGGGATTTATAAAGCCGTTGTTCCCCTATAAAATCGACTGAATTTCGTTCAAAAACATGAAGTCGTCTGAGGCGTTTTTCTAAAGCAGCAACGTAGTCTTCCTGTTCAATTAATTGTTCTCTATCACTAACTAGAATGTGCTGAAATAAAATGCCCAACCAATGTAAATCGAGTTCAGGAAACTGAATCAGTTCTTGCTTATCAAAGCCTAAAACTTCTAATTTGTGATGGTCAATTTCAAAACCACAAGCGTATAAAAAGATAAGAATAGCCGAAAAATATTCGGTATTCGCATAAAGTTCGTCTAAATGCCAATTCGGGTTTTTATAAAAACGGTGTTCTATTAAAAAATTAATGAAGGTTTCATCCTTTACTATTTCGTCTTTAAAATCGGCAATATCGCGTCTAAAATCAACAATAAAATTTATCTCTAAATCCTCAGGTTTTGAGAAGTATACGAAATCTTGATGCGGACTTAAATCGCCTTCACGTACCAAATCCGGAACCGCAATTTCATCATCTACCTCGCCACAAAGCGTAAAATATTTAGACACCTCTGCTCTACTGCTATCATAAGGAGGTGTTGCTGTGAGCGCCACAATGTAAAATTCAGAATTCTGTTTTAAATCCATTAAGCATTTCCACCAGGCATTTTTTAAGTGATGCGCTTCATCCAAAACTAAGGTTTCAATGTGATGGGTTTTAAAGAATTGGTAGTAGTCGTTTTTGTCTTCAAACGTCTTATAAAAGGCATGTAACGATTGATAAGTAGAAAATGTAATGTCGCTCGGCGCTTTTAAATCGAAAGAAAAAGCTTCAAAATGGGCCTCTTTCGTAAAAAAAGACTGCAATCTGCTTTCCCATTGGTTTCTAATGGTCAATGTGGGCGCCAACACCAATGTTTTCTTTCCTAGCTTCCTAACAATCTCTAATCCTAAAATGGTTTTTCCTGAACCAGGTGGTGCAATCACGTGAAAATGGTTGTCTGCAATATGGCTATTAAAATGCTTTAAAAGTTCAGCCTGATAGCTGCGCCAAGGAAAAATAAATTCTAAATCATCTAGGGATTTGAGCACTCAGAAATGGGTTTAAATCGTTAACTTTGTATTTCATAAAAGTAATCATAATCCTCATACATAAAAACCTGTCAGGTTTTAGATACTGAATTAACTTCAGCACAACGCCTAACAAGTCTAAAACACATCATCATGTTTCCATTACGAAGAAATAGAAGACTAAGAACTAACGCGGCTATTAGAAGTTTAGTTAGAGAAAACTACATTACACCAAATGATTTTTTAGTACCACTTTTTGTGGTTGAAGGCAAGGGCGTAAAAGATGAAATTCCATCTATGCCCAACTATTTTAGGTACAGTTTAGATTTACTTGAAAATGAAGTGAAAGAATTATGGAGCTTAGGTTTAAAAGCAGTGTTACTCTTTGTAAAAGTTCCGGATAATTTAAAAGATAATAAAGGAACAGAAGCATTAAACCCAGATGGACTGATGCAACGTGCTATTAAAACGGTAAAAAATGCTTGTCCGGATATGATAGTAATGACGGATGTTGCGCTAGACCCTTATTCTTCCGTTGGCCACGATGGTATTGTACAAAACGGGATGATTATTAATGACGAATCGGCCGAAGTACTTGCAAAAATGGCCTTAACACACGCTCAAGCGGGTTCTGATTTTGTAGCGCCTAGCGATATGAATGATGGAAGAACGTTACAAATGCGTCAATTATTAGAACAAGAAGGCTTTAAAAACACAGGTATTATGGCTTATACCGCCAAATATGCGTCTTCGTTTTATGGCCCTTTTCGCGATGCTCTTGATTCTGCACCTGTGGATTTAGTTGATGTCCCAAAAGACAAAAAAACCTACCAAATGGATTTTGGTAACCGAATTGAAGCCGTTAGAGAAACTTTAATAGATATTGAAGAAGGTGCCGATATTGTAATGGTTAAACCAGGGCTTTCTTATCTCGATATTTTAAGAGACATTAAAAATGAAGTCGATGTGCCTGTGGCCGTGTATCAAGTCTCTGGTGAATACGCCATGATTAAAGCAGCTGCAGAAAAAGGCTGGTTAAATCACGATCAGGTTATGCTAGAAACCACGATGGCTTTTAAGCGTGCTGGTGCCGATATTATTACTTCTTATTTTGCTAAGGATGTGGTTAAAATCTTAAACGACTAGTCAATACACTACGAATTAGTGGTTTACAATACATACTTTTTCATTATATTTGGTTATGAATCGTTTGAATAAGACTCAAAACAATTTCGAAACCAAAAATGGACAGTATTGATCAAAAAATTATAGAAATGCTTCGTGTCAATGCGCGCGAAGCATTTTCTACATTAGGAAAAGCGGTAGATTTATCGGCTCCGGCGGTTGGAAAACGCGTAAAACAGCTGGAAAAAAATGGCATTATTGAAGGCTATTCTTTACGCCTTAACCATGATAAATTAGGCGTCAGCGTTAGAGCGTATATCAATTTAAAAATTCACCAATCGAGCACCATAAGAACAGCCTACAACCAAATTAAACCCATTAAGGAAGTAGAACGTTGCGACCGAATTACCGGTGAAGACAGCTTGTGTATTTTAGGCTTTTTCAAGGATAACAAAGCCCTAATTACCTTTTTAGAACGGATTTCGCAATACGGCGTTCCGAATACTAGCATAATTTTAGAAACTTAAGCATGTTATGACCGCTATTAGAAAAACACTATTAATTGTCCTGATCTTAAGTTTATGTTTTAGCTGTAAAGAACAGCCTAAATCAGAAATTCAAAACCTTACTTCTACAGCAAACTCTAGTGAAAAGGAGGATAAAAACCACAAAACAGATCCATTAGCAGACTATCCTTTTAAGACCATTCATTCTAACATAAACCTCACTTATCAAGACTCTTTAGAGTTGCTACAGCTATGGCGAAAAGACGCTTTTACCGTCTTAGACACGGTAAATACAGCGCTTTCAAACCTAGAACTTCAGCAATTGTTATCGGCTAGTACTGATGGCATTAAAGGCATTTCTGTGGGTCGGGTCTATGCCTCTCCAGATCATAAATTTAAAATTTTTGTGGGTCGTGGTGAGTCTTGGGGAGCGTATTGCAACCCGTATTGGATTTCAAAAATTTTACGTACTAAGGACTCCCCACTCTATAACCTACAGTTTAAAGATGTGGAAACTATAGCGGTGATGCCCGATGGGAAATATCTTGTTCTAGAAAGTAGTTTTGGTAGGCCGGCATCCGTTTATTCTGAAACTACTAAATCAGCAACCTTAATAGCCTTTGAAGATTCTGGTATAGACTACCAACGCTTCCATTATAAATACCCGAAATATGGGGACATTCAGAGTGACAGCCTTTACAATCCTACCGGAAAACTCGTCTTGTCTCAAGAACATTTTATTACCAACAAACAGGATCTAACCTATGACCCAAAATCTCAAAGACTGAGGTACCAGTATGCCACAGATTTTTCCTATTGTTGTCAGATTGATTCGGTCTATGCTTACAAAGGTGCATTTGAATATAAAAATGGAACATTTATCCATATCAAAGAACAAAAGCAATACATCAAAGTAGATTAAAACACGCTAAATCGTTTCATTTTAGATTCTGAATTTCAAAACCGCATTCTGCCTAAGAAGTAAAAGACCTTAGCCTTTTTTTACATTAAGTTTCCCCTATTTTAATTTCTTAAATCCCAATTAGAAAGACGGCGAAACATGAAGGCTATTTCTGATAAGCAAAAATTAGGCGACTATTCCACATTCATTTTGTAACTTAGCCATAACTAAAATTTTTATCTATTAATGGGCCTACTCATTTTTTACGCTATTATATCTGTTTTTTTCTCCTTTCTATGTTCTGTTTTAGAAGCTGTGCTGTTAAGCTTAACGCCTACTTTTATCAATATTAAAAAGAAAGAAGGCAAAGCCTATGCGGTGACTTTAGAAGACTTAAAGCAAGACGTAGACCGTCCGTTAATTGCCATTCTTACCTTAAATACGATTGCTCATACTGTTGGAGCTATTTTAGTAGGGGTACAAGCAAAAGTCGCTTATGCCGAACTTTACGGATCAACGCAAAGAAGCATTCTAGGTATTAATCTTACAGAAGATGTTATGGTCGGATTAGTCTCTACCGTAATGACCATTCTTATTTTAGTGGCTTCGGAAATTATTCCGAAAACCATTGGTGCGACCTACTGGAAACAATTAGCTAATTTTACAGCGAAAGCGCTTAACGTCTTAATTTTCCCTTTAAAATATACGGGTATTTTATGGCTTTTACAGCTCACTACAAAACTTATTGGAGGTAAAGGTCACGGAAGTGTACTTAACCGAGAAAGCTTTGCTGCAATGGCAGAAATCGCTCATGAAGAAGGTGTTTTTGAGGAAAACGAAAGTAAAATTATAAAAAACCTACTCACCTTTAAGGAAGTTTTTGCGAAGGATGTGATGACCCCAAGAACGGTCATGAAAACCGTAAATGAAAACATGACGGTAGCACAATTCTTCGAAGAAAACATGAACCTGAGGTTTAGCCGAATTCCTATTTTTTCTGAAGATGCAGATAACATTCAAGGTTTGGTCTTAAAAGATGAAGTTTTTAAAGAAATGGCTTTAGATCATGGCTCTGTAAAGCTTTCAGAACTGAAAAGAAATATTATCGTTATTGAACGAAATCTTCCTATTCCTAAATTGTTTGAAAAATTAGTTGAAAGCCGTAACCATATGGCTTTAGTGGTTGACGAATACGGTTCTGTAAGTGGTATTGTTACTATGGAAGATGTTATTGAAACCCTTCTTGGACTTGAAATTATGGACGAAAGTGATAACGTTTCAGATTTACAATCCTTAGCACGAAAAAGCTGGGAATCTAGAGCGAAAAAATTAGGTATTCTTGAAGAAATCCCGACTACAGATACGGATCCGAAAGACCTGTAATGGCTTTTTGCTATATTAATTCGCCCTTAGGCATCACCAAAATTGTTGGGGACAGCGACGGAATCTCTGAAGTCCGCGTATTAAATTCAGACGTACAAACCTCAGCAATTATACCCTTAGAGCTTCAAGACTGTGTAACCCAATTAGAAGCCTATTTTAATGGCGAACGTAAAGAATTTCAGCTTAAATTAAATCCTAAAGGAACCGTCTTTCAGAAAAAAGTATGGGCCTTACTTCAAAATATACCTGCAGGTAAAACCCTGTCTTACCTAGAACTTTCAAAACAATTAGGCGACCCTAAAGCCATTAGAGCTGTAGCCAATGCCAACGGAAAAAATCCACTTTGGATTATCATTCCCTGCCATAGAGTTATTGGAAGCGACGGAAGTTTAACGGGCTATGCCGGTGGCCTGTACCGCAAACAATGGCTACTGAACCACGAAAACCCCAATAAACAACAATCCTTATTTTAGGCATTTATAACACTATTTTCGGCCTTTACACCAATTCCTTTTCTAAGCATTAGACCGCTAGCCGTGCTAAAATCCACACCCTTAGTATTGAAAACCAAAATATAATTGCTATTTTTAGTCTAAGCCTTTCGAGATCTAAAACCAATTTTAGATTTAAAAGGCCTCATCATCTGCCCACTAACTAACTACTATTGTTAATGAAATACATAAAGAACACGTTTAAAATTCTAGGCCTACTCCTTATACTGCTCGTCGCTACTTTATACATTACAGACACCGATTACCTCCTTAAAGCCGTACGCACCATTTATATGAATGGGCATAAAACGGCCTATTTAGAAGATTATCAAAAATTTGATAACCAAAATATAGCAGCGCCTTCAAACGTACAGCCTTGGCCAAAACATCAGGATTATAACATCGCTACAGAAACGAAAACCCTTACCGCGCTCCACGAGTCCTCTGGAAGTATCGCTTATGTTATTATAAAAAATGACAGCGTTTGGTTTGAAAACTATTACGATGGTTTTACTGAAGATTCTAAATCCAATAGTTTTTCAATGGCCAAGAGTTATGTGTCAGGATTAATGCAAAAAGCCGTTCAAGATGGCTATATAAAAAGTTTAGACCAACCGGTTTGCGATTTCCTTCCTGAATTTTGCGAAGGCCTTGCTGCAAAAATGACGGTTGGCGATTTGTCTAGTATGAGTTCTGGAACCAATTGGGATGAGGCCTACTATTCGCCATTATCTATAACCACACGCGCTTATTTTGATGATGATTTAGCCAAAGTTATTAATGGCTTAGAAATGGAAACTGAACCTGGACAGAGTTTTAAATATGCTAGTGGCGATACGCAAATGCTCGCTATGGTTATTGAAAAAGCCAGTGGCAAAAAACTCTATGACTATTTTGAAGAAAGCTTTTGGAAACCTTTAGGCTCAGAAAACGAAACCCTATGGCAAGTAGATAGTGACGATCACGATTTAGTAAAAGCCTATTGCTGTATTGCCAGTAACGCTAAAGATTTTGCACGTTACGGTAAACTTTTTAAAAACCACGGCAAGTGGAACGGAAAACAAATCCTAGACTCTACGTTTGTCGCCAAATCGGTAAAACCTCGTTTTGAAAATGGAAAAATGTACGGATACGGTTGGTGGTTAGCCGAACGTAATAATAAATCTATTTTTTATATGCGTGGTCATTTAGGGCAATACGTTATTGTAATTCCTGAAGATGATGTCATTATAGTAAGACTTGGACATACCGTTGCAAAAGCAAAAGGCGATGCCCACTCACCCGATTTTTACACCTTTATAGATGAAGCTTATGCCATGATGAATCCCTAAAGACCTAAGCTTTGGTTTAGAGGTTTATAGAAGGACTTAAATTACCGCTTATGATCAGTAAACTCAATCTTGAAAACATTCTATTTTTAGATATAGAAACCGTACCAGAGACCGCACATTATTCGGATTTAGACCCTACCAAACAAGCCCTTTGGGATGCTAAATCGCGCTACCAGCGCAAAGAAGAATACAGTGCTGAAGAATTCTATGACCGGGCCGGTATATGGGCAGAGTTTGGTAAAATTGTTTGTATTTCTGTAGGCTATATTAAAATGGAGGACGAGGTCAGGCAATTTAGAGTTACCTCCTTTTATGGAGATGAAGTAAAAATCTTAAACGATTTTAAGACCTTATTAAATACCCATTACCAAGAGCAAAAGTATTTACTTTGCGCCCATAATGGTAAGGAATTCGATTTTCCCTATATCGCTAGACGTATGATTATTCATCATATTGAATTGCCTAATAAACTCGATCTCTTTGGTAAAAAGCCATGGGAAGTTCCGCACTTAGACACTTTAGAGCTATGGAAGTTTGGCGATTACAAAACCTATACCTCCTTAAAATTACTCACCAATGTTTTAGGCATCCCATCACCAAAGGATGATATTGATGGCAGTGAAGTTTACGACGTTTATTATAAAACGAAAGAAATAGAGCGTATTGTAGTTTACTGTGAAAAAGATACCATTGCAGTAGCCCAAATATTTCTCAGATTACGTGGCGATCAATTGCTTCAGGAACACGAAATTATTCACGTATAAAAAAAGTCCAAATTTAAAATTTGGACTTTTCACCTTTAACTAATTTATTAAGATATTACTGCTTAACAAATCTCTTTACTTTGGTTTTTTCACCAATGTTTAATTGTAATATATAGACACCGTTATCAAACTTAGAAACATCAATCTTAGAGGTATATCTACCTTTAGCAACGGTCTGTCCTAGCATATTATGAATTTCGTAGGTTTGTGCTTCAAAACCGGCCAATTCTATATGGAGTATGTCATTTACTGGATTGGGATGTAATTTAAAAAATTGGTTTGGATTATCAGCTATACTTACTGAAGAAATATCAAAATTAGCATTCCCACTTCCTAAGCAAAAATTTGTGGTTTCAGAACTCGTAAAAGAGCCACCAGACGCTAAAACGACTCCAGAATCGGTATTGGTTAAGGTATAAGAACCATTACCATAAGAACAGCAAATACCATCGCCATACGCATCAGTAATTATAAAATCGTAACAGCCTATTTCTAAACAACCCATATCTATATTTATAGTAGAACCATCAGCTTGACTGCCATAAGTTCCTCCAGAGGCTACTGTAGATCCGGATGCATCAACAAGACTCCAAGCCGTTTCTTCTGGGTAATTATCAAACGTTAAGGCTAAAGAAACCTCAGCACAGGTTGCTCCAGAGCCTGCTTCAGTTAATAAATTAACAGCATCTACCGCCATATCGCCTTGCCAAGTGGTCCCTGTAACCCCATTAAATCGTAATTGAATGGTCTGCCCAACATAAGCGGATAGGTCTACACTAGCAGACAACCAAGAGTTTCCTTGATTTCCAGAAGCACTCCAAACGCTGCTCCAAGAGGCTCCATCATCAAGACTTAATTCTAAGGCTAAACTTCCCATTTCAGAAGCACCATACATATGATATTTAAATGCGAAAGTCGCTTGAGTCTCTGCACTTAAATCAAAACAAGGTGAGTTTAAAATAGCACGCTTCGTGGCATAATTAGGAGATGATGCTTCCATGTAAATATAATAGCTTCCTGTATCGGCACTAGAAGGACCGGTATTACTAGAGGCTGTACTTCCACTTTGAAGGGCCCAATTAAAATCGTCACTTGTACTCTGAGACCATGCGCCTAAAGTATTTTCAAAACTTTCTGAATACGGAAAAGTTGCAATTCCATTAGTACAAGCTGTACCAGAAGCAGGCTCAGTAACTATTATTGTTCTTGTTAGTTCAGTGGCCGCATTGCCAGCCGCATCACTCACATTATAATATTTTGTATAAGTTCCGGCTGTATTAGTATTCACCGTACCTGTAACTACAATGCTCGCGGTTAAATCACCGTCACGATCGTCGGTTGCCGTAGCTCCCAATTCGTTATAAGTATCTCCAACTTCTAAGTCTATAGACGAAGCGCCTATTAAACTCAACACCGGAGCAGTTGTATCTGCTGCACTTCCCGAGAGGTTAACCGTATAATCTTCAACTTCACCATAAGTAAAGGACTCACAAGCTGTTGGTACCGCATTATAACTCATAGAAACACGTAGTCTTGTGGCTCCGGAGTAGGTTCCTGAAGGCACCGTAAACGTACCACTAACCGGAGTGGTTTGCGTGGCCGATTGTGACCAAACTTGTTCTCCTGAATCTGAAAAATCACCATCGTGGTTATAATCAATCCATACGGCATAGCCTTCAGCATAAGAAGTACCTGTCCAAGTTGGTGTTACGGTAATGGTATAAGTTTCACCTTCAGTTAAATCTGTAGACACATTGGTAAAGTCTGAATAAAATTGGGCTGAAGACGCATTATCAATACTTCCTAATTGCACTCGACTTATAAATTCATCATTAACATTACTACTGCTAGAGGCACAATAATTAAGTTGTACCTCTGTGGTGGTAAAGTTTACAAGACTAGAATACGCCGAGCTTGTATTATCATCACAAAGACTTTTCACTTGCGCCTCATACGTCGTTTCTGGCGATAATGCTGAAATTGAAGTAGACGTTGAAGCCACCGTTGAAGTCACCCATGACGATGTTCCCACTTCGCGATATCTTAACTCATAAGTCGCTCCTGGTACAGCATCCCAAGATATGCTTGCTGAATTAGAACCAAAACCATCTACAGAAAGTCCTGTTGGTGTGGTGGCATTACAAACTATTGGCGCACTAGACAAACCGGTAACAATTAAAGAGAAATTCTGACTTCCTCCTGTAAGGCTACCTTTATGACTCACTGTTATGGTATAGGTACCCGAAGCATTAGCCACCTCTACACGTTCGTAAGGATCTTTTGTATTATCTCCTGTTCCATTAGTCGTCACTCCTGTTAATCGCCATGGCGAATAGCTAGTACCGCCTTTAGCAACTCTAATATCTAAGTCATTAACTAAAACGGCTGTATTGCTATTGGCGGTCGTTGTGGCTGTCCCAGCTCTATCGGTCCATGAAATTGAAGCGTATAAGTCGTTTATCCCATCTGCATCTACAGTAATTTGGTAAGTTTGACCATTACTTAAGGTTAATTCTTCAATTTTTGAAGCACCTCCATTAGCAGACAGAGCTTCCGCAGCACGTTTTGTATTCATAAGTCCCCAACCATAAATAGCATCGGGTCCATTAGATCCGGCATCATCTGCAGTGTGTAAGGCCAATCCTTTTAAAGTCGCTGCTCTTAAATAACTTCCTTGGAGGTTTTGAGCATGCTCTTGTAATAACAATAAAGAACCCGCCACATTAGGTGATGCCATTGAGGTTCCAGTAATACTGTTGTACGCCGTATCACTAGATTCGTAAGTAGAATAAACAGAGGTTCCATTTCCAGTAATATCTGGTTTAATTCTATAATCGTCTGTAGGACCTTCACTACTACTGCTATTTATGGTAACACTAATTAAATTTCCGTTGGCATCAATATTAGCATCGTTAGCATTGGCCACAACGATATTATTTTTTGCCGTGGCATGTCCCGACAATTTATCATAAGACGAATTCCCATCTAAAGGAGCGCTATTTGCTGAGTTATCGGCTCCATCATTTCCTGCTGCTACCACCATTAAATAGTAAGGCGCATTAAACATAATCTCATCCCAATCTCTAGAATCGGTGATATAACCACCAAAATAATAACTTGGTAATTGGGCTTGTCCGGCAGAATTTCTTGCAGCATAACCATAAGAGTGGTTAGAAATTAACATCCCATTAGCTGCGGCTGTTGTAGCTTCAGAGGTATCACTATTCCAATCATAACCTACCGCTTTGGCTTTTGGTGCCATTCCTTTTGCATTAGCCACAACACCAGACGCTATGATTGTTCCGGTAACATGAGCCGAGTGATAATGTAAGGTAGAAGTGCCATCGCCGATTGAAAAGCGATTATTACCCCCTGCACCATCGTATTCTTGATGCGAACTTCGAGCTAAACCTCCATCCCAAACGTGGGCCGTCATATTAAGACCGTCTAAACTTAAGCCTAGCGATCCTCCAGAATTTAAATGATCTGCTCTAGTCGATTTTGCCGCGGCCACATTAAAGGTGCGGTAATAAATAGGACGCCCTTCAGAAGATACTTTTTGAAGTTCCATATAAGTGCCCTCTTTTTCGATTACTAATGGCCAACCATTAGTCATGGCCATTTGCTGTGCTACGGCTTTTTCCACTTTAGTTTTAGACTCAAACTGTTTGGATAAATCCTGAAGCGCTTCAAGATTATAACGGCTTATAATCTGTTCTTTCTGAGCTTTTGTTTGTGCAGATGTCGGAAGAACGACCAACATGACTAAAATTACACAAAAAGCAATAAAGTAATTGTTTTTCATAAAAATTGATAATTTTATAGGGTTAAAATTGCTTTAATTCTCTTAAAACTATTAAAATATTGTTAAGAAGAACAAAAATAAATGGGCGTTTTCGATGAAAAACAGCCATAATTTGAAGTTTACGGTTTTACCACAGCAGTATTGAAGAAAATAACTACATTTACTTATGGAGAATACACATTTACTTCAGGTTGAAGCTTTAAATATTTCATTTTATAAAGAGCAGGTTGAAAAGCAAATTATTAACAACAGCTCCTTTTATATTAATGAAAATGAAATTGTTGCCGTTGTCGGCGAGTCAGGATCAGGAAAATCGATTACCTCTTTAGCCCTTATGGGATTACTCCCAAAGGCGATCTCTAAAATTACCTCGGGTAAGATTATTTTTGAAGGTCGGGATCTCGTGAACCTCCCTGAAAATGCTTTTCAACAGATACGTGGTAAAGACATTGCCATGATTTTTCAAGAACCTATGAGTTCTTTAAATCCGTCTATGCGTTGCGGGCAGCAAGTTGAAGAAATCTTAAAGCAACATACAAATTTATCATCATCCGATTTAAAAACGGAAGTTCTTCAACTATTTGATAAGGTAAAGTTGCCCAATCCATCACGACTCTACAAAGCTTATCCTCATGAAATTTCTGGCGGACAAAAACAGCGTGTAATGATTGCTATGGCCATCGCTTGTAAGCCTAAATTACTCATTGCCGATGAACCAACAACAGCTTTGGATGTTACCGTACAAAAAGAAATATTAGAATTACTGAAAAGCATACAAACGGAAACTAAAATGAGTATTCTATTCATTTCTCATGATTTATCTTTAGTTTCAGAATTAGCAGATCGGGTTTTGGTGATGTATAAAGGTGATATTGTAGAACAAGGTCGCACTCATACTATTTTTACAGCAGCAAAACATAACTATACAAAGGCTTTAATTGGCGCACGACCATCTACCGAGGTACGCTTAGAACAACTTCCTACCATTTCAGATTTTATGCATCAAAAGGTAGCGACACGCATCGTGTCTTCTGAAGAACGGGCGGAACATCATAAAACCCTATACCAACAGTCCCCGTTATTGGAGGTGATCGATGTTACAAAAACCTATCTTTCAAAGGCCGGATGGTTTTCTAAAGCTGAACCTTTTAATGCCGTAGATGGGGTGAGTTTTAAAGTTTACCCTGGGGAGACTTTAGGTTTGGTTGGCGAATCGGGTTGCGGGAAATCGACTTTAGGGAATGCCATTTTACAATTAGATAAGGCGAGTTCTGGGCAAATACGTTATAAAGGCCAAGATATTACCCAATTGAGCACTTCGGAAATGCGCCGAATGCGAAAAGACATTCAGATCATTTTTCAAGATCCTTTTGCATCCTTAAACCCAAGACTTACCGTAGGAAATGCAATTTTAGAACCCATGAAGGTTCACGGTATTGGCCGTTCTTCTAAAGACCGAAAAGAAAAAGTTTTAAGCTTATTAGAAAAAGTAGGGCTTGATGCTGATGCTTTTGACCGTTATCCGCATGAATTCTCTGGAGGACAACGTCAGCGTGTGGGAATTGCAAGAACGATTGCCTTAGAACCTCAGCTTATTATTTGTGACGAATCGGTATCTGCTTTAGACATATCGGTTCAAGCTCAGGTTTTAAACCTCTTAAATACTTTAAAAACGCAATTTGGATTTACCTATATCTTTATTTCGCACGATTTAGCCGTTGTCAAATATATGGCCGATCAGTTATTGGTTATGAATAAAGGTAAAATTGAAGAAATTGGAGATGCAGATGAGATTTATGCTGCTCCGAAAAAAGCTTATACTAAAAAGTTAATTCATGCTATTCCTAAAGGTTTATAGCATGAATACTTTTTTAGTTAATTTAAATACTTTTGAGACGAACTCGAAAGTGTTTTCCATTAATGAAAAATCTTGACTTTCCATTAAAGTAGGTTCTGGTAGATTTGATGTAGGTTTCATAAGCGGTATTTCAATATAGGTTTGGGGCAAAAAGGAAATCTAGTTTATGACACTTAGTAGGATTTAATTTAATCTGTTTAGGTACTGCAATATGACACATTTTTTCAATAAGTCAGTCTAAATACATTATAAATCGACAAAAAGCACAAAATTTTAACATTTATAGAAAATTGCTTAAATTTTAGATCTAAAAAAAGCCGCTAAAATTAGCAGCCTTTATACTTTATTCTTTTCGTTCTACAGTTGCATTTCAGGAATATCACCGTCTACAATTAAGGTTCCTTCCGTAGCCGCTTGGATGGCTTCAACAGAAACCCCTGGAGCGCGCTCTAACAATTGAAATCCCTTAGGCGTCACTTCTAAAACGGCCATATTAGTCACAATAGTTTTAACACAACCCACACCTGTTAATGGCAAGGAGCAAGACTTTAATAATTTAGATGCCCCTGCTCTGTTAGTGTGCATCATGGCTACAATAATATTTTCGGCACTGGCCACTAAATCCATGGCGCCCCCCATACCTTTAACCATTTTACCTGGAATTTTCCAATTGGCAATATCGCCTTGTTCTGAGACTTCCATAGCGCCAAGAATGGTTAAGTCTACATGTTGACCTCTAATCATTGCAAAACTGGTTGCAGAATCGAAAAAGGAAGCTCCTGGTAAGGTGGTAATAGTTTGCTTTCCGGCATTAATGATATCTGCATCTTCTTCCCCTTCAAACGGAAAAGGTCCCATACCAAGTACGCCATTTTCGCTTTGAAATTCTACTTCAATATCATCTCTCACAAAATTTGCAACGAGTGTAGGAATACCAATTCCTAAGTTTACGTAATACCCGTCTTTAACTTCTTTTGCTATACGCTTTGCGATTCCGTTTTTGTCTAACATATTATTGAGTCTTTCCCGCCAAGGCAGGCGTCTATTTTATTACTATTACAACTTTATACGTCGCTCTTCGTTTAGAGCTTATACCCCTTTTAAACCTCTGGTTTTGGTCTTACGGTGCGTTGTTCTATACGCTTTTCATAATTGGTTCCTTGAAAAATACGTTGTACAAATATTCCTGGAATATGAATTTGATTAGGATCTAAGCTGCCCACAGGAACTAATTCTTCCACCTCCACAACGGTAACTTTAGCCGCACCACACATATTAGGATTAAAATTTCTGGCGGTACCTTTAAAGATAAGATTTCCGGCCGCATCACCTTTCCATGCTTTGATAAAGGCAAAATCTGCCTTAAATGCATGTTCTAAGACATACATTTTACCGTCAAATTCTCGTACTTCTTTACCTTCGGCAACTTCTGTTCCGTAACCTGCAGGTGTAAATATTGCTGGAAATCCGGCTTGTGAAGCTCTACAACGTTCGGCTAAGGTGCCTTGTGGAATTAATTCAACATCTAATTCTCCCGATAACATTTGGCGTTCAAACTCATCGTTTTCGCCAACATAAGAAGAGATCATTTTTTTGATCTGTTTCTGTTGTAACAACAAGCCCAAACCAAAATCATCCACCCCTGCATTATTAGAGATACAGGTTAGACCTTTTACATTTAGTTTTACAAGTTGAGCAATGGCATTTTCTGGAATCCCAGAAAGGCCAAAGCCACCAAACATAAAAGTCATATCATCACGGACCCCATTTAAGGCTTCAGAAATAGTGTCTACTTTTTTATTAATCATCAGTACAAATTTTTGCTTCTGAAAAATACAAAAATCAGCCTCAAATTAATAATTAAAACTATAAAAAATGGGTGTAGCGCTTAAACGTCTAGAAATCAAAATCGACCTCATCGTCTGAATTATCATCACCAACGAGATCCCCTTCATCTACAGCTTCACAATCAATATTGATAGAAAGATCTACAGGTTTTTCGAAATCTGCAGTAGAAACATTTAAGGTTTCATCGGCATAACAGGCTTTCATATAAAGTCCCCAAATAGGAAGCGCCATAGAAGCACCTTGTCCGTAAGTAATACTTCTAAAGTGTGCTGCTCTATCTTCTGCACCAACCCAAACTCCAGTCACTAAATTAGGCACCATTCCCATAAACCAACCATCACTTTGATTTTGGGTTGTTCCCGTTTTTCCTGCAATTGGATTGGTAAGTTTATAAGGATAACCCGTCATCACCTCTTTATACATTGCCGTATTCTTTAAGTAATCAGAATCATGTCTTAAACGTCTACCAGAACCTGCTTGGGTAACCCCTTCCATAAGATTCACAGTGACATAAGCGACTTCTTCACTCAAAACATCTTTACTTTCAGGAGCAAATTGGTATAATATGGTTCCGTTCTTATCTTCAATACGCGTGACCATAACCGGCTTGTTATACACCCCTTTATTTGCAAAGGTAGAATAAGCAGCTACCATTTCGTAAACGCTAATATCTGCAGTTCCTAGAGCAATTGCCGGAACAGGTAAAATGTCTTGCTCTACCCCTAATTTCTTAGCCATCTCAACAACAGGCTGAGGCCCAATTTCATTCATAAGCCTTGCTGTAACCGTATTGGTAGAACTTGCTAAAGCGTCTTTAAGGGTTTGTTCTCCTGAATAGTTACCATCAGAGTTTTTTGTAGTCCAAGGTTCTGGATTTCCAAATTTATTAGCAGCAATGGTAATTTGTGTTCTTGGAAAGTAATCACAAGGGGATAATTGTAGCTGATCTATAGCGGTCGCATAAACAAAAGGTTTAAAGGTAGATCCTACCTGACGTTTACCTTGCTTCACCATATCGTACTGAAAATGCTTGTAATTCATACCTCCAACCCACGCTTTTACGTGTCCTGTAAGTGGATCCATAGACATCATACCTGGACGTAAAAAGGATTTATAATAACGCATAGAATCGATAGGTTTCATAATGGTATCTACTTCACTAGCTTCACCATTAACCCATTTAAACACACGCATTTCTGTAGGCTCATGGAAAGATGCACGGATTTCCTTTTCAGATTTCCCTTGATTTCTTAAAATTCTCCAACGCTCTCCACGTCTCATGGCATCGTTCAATAATTTATCGACCTCAGATTTACTCAAGTCTAAAAACGGTGCTGTTTTATTTCGTTCGGGTGTGTTTTGATTATCAAATTCAGCTTGTAACCTTGGCATATGTTGCCCAACGGCCTCTTCAGCATATTTTTGCATACGCGAGTCAATAGTCGTATAAATTTTAAGACCATCGGTATACAAATCATATTTACTCCCATCAGGTTTTCTATTGGCTTCATCTTTAGCCCAATCTTTCATAAAACCTCTTAGGTATTCTCTAAAGTAAGTGGCTATCCCTTCACGGTGCGATTCTGGCGAATAATTAAGATCTAACTCGGTTTCTTGAAGTGAATCTTTTACATCTTCAGATAGCCTTTCGTATTTGGCCATTTGTGCCAATACCACGTTTCTTCGATTTCGTGTTCCTACAGGATTTTTATGAGAACGTGGATTGTAGAGTGAAGGATTCTTTAACATCCCAACGATCATTGCAGATTCCTTAATATCTAGGTCCTTAGGTTCTTTGGCAAAATAAATTCGCGCCGCACTACGGATCCCATCGGCATTGTTATTAAAATCTACAATATTAAGATACTGAGCTATAATTTCTTCTTTGGTGTACTGACGTTCTAAACGGATGGCAATAATCCATTCTCTTACTTTTTGAGACAAACGTTCTATGATATTTCTAGAGACTTGTTTGGTAAACAGGTTTTTAGCTAATTGCTGCGAAATGGTACTGGCACCACCACCTTTACCAAGTTTAAAAATAGCACGAAGCGTACCACGCGCATCAATACCCGAGTGGTCAAAATAACGGACATCTTCTGTAGAAATCAGCGCATCTACAATATTTTTTGGTAAATCTTCAAAACCCACAGGGGTTCTGTTATCGTTGAAATAGAACTTCCCTAAAGTTTTATCATCTGAAGAGATAATTTCTGTTGCCAGATTCGTTTCAGGATTTTCTAATTTGGTATGGTCGGGCATTTCACCAAGTGCGCCCCATGATGCGAATAAAAATAATAGTACTACTGAGGCAATTCCACTT
This sequence comes from Winogradskyella rapida, assembly GCF_042675845.1. Lineage (NCBI taxonomy): Bacteria > Pseudomonadati > Bacteroidota > Flavobacteriia > Flavobacteriales > Flavobacteriaceae > Winogradskyella > Winogradskyella rapida. The sequence goes on from NZ_JBHTKM010000063.1 coordinate 1,454,801, forward strand.
AAAAATAGAATCCAAAACCAACGTACATATTTTGAAAAATCTTCTGTTCCTTTAGGAGATTTTACTGTTTTCTTTTTTGCCATATTTACTCTTTTTGAGCTTTTTCTACTCTAAAACCTATATCTGTAATTCCCTTTAAACGCTCTACACCATTAACTGTACCATTTTTTCTCATGGCATGCTGAATATTCACCGTGTAGTTGCCTTCTTCGTTAAATTTGAAAGGTGTTTTATACCCTCTAAACCAAAGTTTATTTTCTTTTACATCTGAAAATCCGGTACCTAAAAGTTCACCGTTAGGCGCCGCCATTTTATACTCTAAGGTATCTGCTACGGTTTTACCATGCGGATAATTGAGCTCTACAATTAAGAACAAATTACTAAACTTATAAGCATCCGTATTTCTAAGATTTACAAAAAGATTGTAATTGTTAGTGGTATCTGGAGCCGTAAACTCAAAACGCGCTATAGAATCTTTGTGCCATTCTTTAGGCACCGATTTATAGGTATCAAACACCGCATTAGAGTCGCAACTCACACTAAAAAAACAACAAAGGACGATAAGAATTAGGCCACTAATTTTTCTTAGCATTTGGCTTTGACTTTGCATTAGAATTTTGATTACGGTTTCGGTTACGAGATTTGTTTTTATTGTTATTTCGGTTATTCCTATTGTTTTTACGTTTCTTTTTCGATTTTGGATTATCGAAACGTGTTAAACTATCTTGACCTACAACGTTCTCAAATTCCGTTTTAGTGTCTTGAATATGGTCAACCGCATACATTTCTAAACTCGCAACTTTCTCTCTTTTCTTATTTTTCTCTATAATTTCATTGGCTTGTTGCGTAGTAATGATATGCCAATTCATCCATTCACCTTCATAAGCATACCACATTAAGCCTTTAAAAATATCGGTTTTCTGGCATACGGCAGTTCCTTTCTCCGTGTACAGCTTCACATCATTTTTAGGAAAAGCCTTAAGCGCATCTAAATAGGCGTCTAACTCGTAATTAAGACAACATTTTAGTTTCCCACATTGTCCTGCTAATTTTAAAGGATTTAAGGATAATTGTTGATAACGTGCCGCAGACGTGCTTACCGATCTAAAATCGGTTAACCATGTAGAACAGCACAGTTCTCTACCACAAGAACCAATACCACCAAGCCTTGCGGCTTCTTGTCTAAAACCAACTTGTTTCATTTCTATACGCGTTCTAAACTCACGTGCAAAAACCTTGATTAGTTCTCTAAAATCGACGCGTTCTTCTGCTGTATAATAAAATGTTGCCTTACTTGCATCTCCCTGAAATTCGATATCAGAGATTTTCATTTTAAGGTTAAGATCTATAGCAAACTGGCGGGCCTTTACTTTCATAGGCTCCTCACGATCTCTCGCTTCAGACCAAATATCAATATCTTTTTGGCTAGCTTTTCGGTATATTTTTAGAACGTTTTCAGAGTCGTCAATTCTCACTTTCTTACGTTTCATTTGTATGCGTACCAACTCCCCAGTTAGGGTGACCATACCAATATCATGTCCCGATTTTGCTTGGGTGGCCACGATATCGCCAATGCTTAATGTAAGATTTTCTGTATTTTTATAATATTGTTTTCTGCCGTTTTTAAAACGCACCTCAACCCCAATAAAAGGCTGTTGTCCGTTAGGAAGTGACATATTAGCTAACCAATCAAAAACCGTCAATTTATTGCAGCTATCCGTGCCACAAGTTCCGTTGTTTTTGCATCCTTTTGGTTGGCCATCTTTACCAGTTGAGCAACTGTTACAAGCCATAAAATTTATATATTAAATCTAATCTCAATACGATTAGATAGCGGATTCGTAAATAATTAATGAGTAAAGATAAGATTATTTCCTGAGTTAACTAAAGTCTCCTTTGTTAATGCTCAACGAGAGGGCTTTGTAAGACTTTACGAGCACTATTTTTTTAAATACGATGTTGTTTTCGGATAAAATCATGAAGGGTTTTAGCTACAAATGAAATTCAATAGCTTCAGAATAATAGGACTTAACGCGCCAAATTATTTCGGATAAAAAAAGCCCACATAACGGTTTTGTTATGCAGGCTAATCAGTTTATAAAACTTGAGGTTCTTTAGACTTTATCAGTTTTTAAAGTCTCAAAAATGTTTCTTAAATCTTTTTTATAAGGCAAATGATCGGCTCTCCCTTTTTTAAATATATCATTACTATTGCCTTGACCTTTACGCAGCGCTTTTTGCTCCTCGTGCGGCAATCGGTTTATCTCCATACAGTTTGTAGAACAGCAGTTTTCCATCTTTTCTTTACAAGAATCACACTGAATAAACAATAAATGGCAGGCTTCATTAGCACAGTTGGTATGTAAATCTGCAGGCTCTCCACACTGGTGACAATGCGCAATAACATCATCACTAATACGTTCTGATCGACGTTGATCGAAAACAAAGTTTTTACCTAAAAATTTATTTTCTAAGCCTTGGGCTTCAATCTGTCTTACGTAATTGATAATACCACCTTCTAACTGAAATACGTTTTTAAACCCTTTGTGTTTGTAATAAGCACTGGCTTTTTCACATCGAATTCCACCGGTACAATACATCACTAATTTCTTATCTTCTTTATGCGCTCTTAGGTCTTCTTCAATTAAATCTAAAGATTCTCTAAAGGTATCAACATCTGGAGTGATGGCGTTTTTAAAATGTCCTATTTCACTTTCGTAGTGGTTACGCATATCCACCAAGACCGTATTAGGGTCTTCTATAAGTTCATTAAACTTTTCAGCATTAACATGTACACCTTTATTAGTGACATCGAAGGATTGATCGTTTAAACCATCGGCAACAATCTTTTTACGCACTTTTACTTTCAACTTTAAAAAGGCAAAATTATCATGCTCAATAGCAATGTTTAATCTTACATTTTCTAAAAATGAAATGGTATCTAAATGTGCTTTAAAGGCGTTAAAATTTTCAGCAGGTACAGAAAGTTGTGCATTAATACCTTCGGTGGCCACATAAATTCGGCCTAAAACGTCTAAAGCGTCCCAAGCTATAAATAGATGGTTTCTAAAAATTTCGGTGTTGTTGATTTTGGCGTACTTGTAGAAAGAGATGGTTAAGCGTTCTTTTCCCGCTTGTTCAATAAGTTCAGCTCTTTCTTTAGCACTTAAGTTATTGTACAGTTGCATGCTATACTAATTTTTAAGGTTAAAGAATAAATAATTATAAGCTGCAAAGGTATCACTTTTAACGAAAACAACTTATAGAAGCATAAAAAAAGCACTCCGATTTTGTCAGAGTGCTTTTAAGATTAACTTACTAACTTAAAACTAAAAAAATTAATCTATACCGGCTTCACAATCGCTGAGGCTTCAACAGCAATTGAAACACCTAATTTTTCAGGCGCGTTGAAAAGAAGACGCTAACATTTCGACCTTTCAACATTAAGATAATCATAGCAATTTTTTCCTTTTTCATTTAGTAGATGTAAAAATTGTAAAAGGGTTGCGTACTAAAATTGAAAAAAATTAAGTTTTATCTTAATCTACAGATCTCCCTTCTACTTCTTTACCTACAAATATTTGTCTTTCAATAACAAATCTTAAAAATAAAATTAGACCCTATTAATGCCATAAAATCCCTTTAAAAACAAGAACCTAGACTTTACTCAACCCTGAATCCACACTCAAGAATTATCATTCTAAAAAAACACTATTTTTATTTGGAATAAATATAAATAAGGATATTTTTGTCAAAAATTCTCACGTGTTCCGATTCAAACTATCTGTTATCTATGTTTTTCTACTTACCAGCGTAATCGCCTTTGGACAAGAAGGTAATTTTTATGGAAAAGTAAAGTACAATTCTAACGAACCTGCAGTGGCTACTTTTATAGCGCTAAAAGGAATGGATATTGAAAAGGAAACGAACGCCAACATTAACGGCGCTTATAATTTTAAGAACCTGCCTTATGGTACTTACAGCATCACCTTTTACTCTGTAAACGACTTACCTAAAACTGTAAACGTACAGTTAGATGCTAAAGACAAGGAAGTCAATGTAACTTTAGAAGTGGCCGCTTTAGATGAAGTTTTTGTAAGATCTAAAACGGAACAACAAAAAATTGAAGAAAAGGGCTTTGCCGTTAGTGTTATAGAAACCAAAGAAGCCGCCATACAATCTATACAAGTTAATGAATTATTAGACCAAACTGCCGGTGTTAGGGTACGCCAATCTGGTGGATTAGGATCTCATGTGCATTATAACCTTAATGGAATGACGGGAAACTCTGTAAAAGTCTTTATTGATGGGGTTCCTATTCTCAATTTCGGACCTTCATTTTCTTTAAACAGCATCCCTCCTTCTTTAATTAAACGAATAGAAGTTTATAAAGGTGTAGTTCCACCGCATTTATCTGATGATGCTATGGGTGGCGCCATTAATGTGGTTTTAAATGGAATTACAAAGAATGAATTAAAAGCTTCAATTTCCGCGGGATCCTTTGGGACTTACAGAGCCGATGTTAACGGAGGCTACCGAAATAATAAAAATGGATTTACCGCAAGAGGATCTGCCTTTATCAATTATGCGGATAACGACTATGAAGTTTGGGGAGATCAAGTTGCTGTGGCACTTTCCGCAGGCACACCCGATGTTTATATTAGAGCAAAACGTTTTCATGACCGCTACCGCTCTCAAGGAGCTAGAGCTGAATTTGGTTACACCCATGTGTCTTGGGCCGACAAATTATTGGGTGCTGTTCTTATCTCTAATATGGATAAACAGATTCAAACCGGGGCCACAATGGAAATTGTATACGGAAACCGTTTTACAGAGCAGACCACTAGAATGTTCAGCTTAGATTATGCGAAAACAAACCTCGCAAAAAATTTAGATGTTAGTGCCTTTGCCTCTTACTCACGACTAAAAAGAAAAACAATAGATACCATTGCCACACAATACAGTTGGTTAGGATACCCAACCAGTTATTATAACGATCCCGATGTATGGGCCTCAGGAGCAGAAGCCGGGGACCCTACCTTACAAGAAGATATAGACCAAACTATTAATACACGTACCAATCTTGCTTATCATCTTAACGACAATAATACATTACAGTTAAATCATCTATTAAATACGTTTTCTCGAGATTCTGATGACCCTATGCTTCCTGCCGCAGAAAATGCACTTAAAGAAACAAGAGAGTATTTAAAATCTATACTGTCCTTATCTTTTGAAAATAAGGCTTTCGATGAAAAATTAAGAACCTCTATTTTCGCTAAATCCTACTACCTTCATAGAACTTCTAAATTAAGAACGCGAGACTCTAATACCTCGGAGGCCACGATCTCTATAGATGAAAATAACATTTCTTCTCACGATCTTGGGTTTGGAGGCTCCATATCCTACTCCATTACTCCACAGCTTACCGTATTTGGGTCGGCAGAAAAAGCCCTTCGCTTACCAGATGCCGATGAAGTTTTTGGAAACGTTGCCGATAATTTAAATGCCTCTATAAATCTGAAACCCGAGCACAGTAACAACTATAACTTAGGGTTTAGTTACGACAATATTCGCTTTAAAAAACACAGTTTTGGTATTTCATCTAATGTCTTTATTAGAGATACTGAAGATTTAATTATGCAACTCCCAACAGGCAGTAACGAAGAGTTTTTTGAAAATTCTAATATCGGAAAAATCTATACTGAAGGTTTTGATTTCACCTTAAGTTATAATTACAATGACGCCTTATTTTTTAGTGCCAACACCTCCTTTTTTAACGCCCGAGATTACAATGTAACCTACGACGTTGACGGAAATCCTATAACACCTACTTACGAGAGACTGGCCAATACACCTTATTTTACGATGAATTATAATGCGAAATATGAAACGCAAAATTTTATTCAGAAAGGCTCAAGATTCAGCACCTACACCAACCTACTTTATGTTCACGAATTTTTTAGAGGAAGTAGCGTTTTAGGAGGTTCTGGGAAAACGGTAATCCCAAGTCAGGTTTCTTTTGATGCCGGATTTGCTTACACCTTCCCGAAAAATAAGGTCTCGCTAAGTTTCGATGTTAAAAATATTTTAGACAATCAATTATTCGACAATTATGCCCTTCAAAAACCAGGAAGAGGCTTTTACGGAAAACTAACTTTTTCAATTTTATAATCATTCAACTCAATACATTATGAAAATTAATTTCAGATCCATTTTAAGTATCGCTTGTTTATCAGCCTTATCATTAAGTACTTTTTCTTGTAGTGAAGATGACACAGCTAGTGCAACGTCTTCAGAAACTTCAGACTACAGACCTTACCACTTAGTGATTGGCTCTAGTCCAACGGGAGAATCTGAAACTTATGCGCAAGGTGCCACTGTAGAAGAACTAAATGATCCTAATAAAACCTTCACCTTTAACGGTTATGGACAGGAAATTCCATCAACACGTACCGCAAGATTATACACTTCTAATGACGGAGAAACGGTATACAACTTAAATTATGGTGGTGGTGATATTGCTAAATACGATTTCATTGGCGGACAAACGTACAACTTACAGCTTACCACAGATGTACAAGCTGTAATGGGAACAGCATACCCACGTTGGACAAAGATTGACGATAACTACGCCATGATCCATAACGTTACCACAGAACATATTTACGAAGATCCAGAAGATGAAACGTCTCCATATATTAAAACTGTGGCTACCGTAACCTTAGCGCGTGTAGAGTTAAGCTCAATGACCGTTGTAGAAAACAATTCTTTTGAATACCCATACAATGAAGCAGAATCTAACGCCGGAATTTACACTTTCCGTATCGATGCCCCTGTAATTACAGATGGTAAACTATATTATGGTGTTGCCAAGAGTTTCTACGATGCCTTAACCGGTGAAAATGGCGATATGGTTTACGACCACGTTGAAACTTTAGTGGTAGACTACCCTTCTTTAGAAAACGAAACTATTATTAGCTCAACTTTAGCACAAGGCTCTACTAACGGTTATAGAACTCCTGTAGCTCATAAAGACGAAATTGGTGACACTTACCAATTAGTAACTTCAGGTGATGTATCTATAATGAAAATTAGCAATGGTGCCTATGATGAAGCTTATGGTAAATTTGATATCCAAGCGCTTTTAGGACATAATGCTGAAGCCAATACAGGATGGTTTTACGTTGGTAATGGTATTGGATATGTTCCTGTTTTAAACACAGACGAAGGAGACAGCGAAAGTTCTAATTGGGATGTTGTACGTGTAGATATTTACAATAAAACTGCCGTAACTATGAATATACCTTTAGACTTATGGTTACGTCAATACCAATGGGCAAGTGTTATTGATGGAAAATTATACATGGCTTTAGCCTCTTTAGGAGGTGAAGGAAAAGTGTATATTTTTGATCCAAGTTCTACAAGTGCAGATGGCTACACGACCGGAGCCACCTTACAAACTGGGACAACAGATGCATCTTACATTGGTTTATTTTAAAAATAATTTGAATCTCTAAGCTTATTAAAAGCGAAATTGATTTATAAGTCTAAAGCCAGAACCTTTTAGTGTTCTGGCTTTTTTTAGTCTTTCTCTTTGAGTTTTAACACCACAAGCTTTCATCTTTTAAAAAAGGCCTAAAATGCCACCTTGCATTTGTAGTAATTTGAAACGAGGAATGTTATTAATTAAAATAAGTGGTATTTTTGAATAATTATTAAATGAAGAATTCTAGAAAAAAGAAATATGAGTAGCGAAAAAGATGCCAAATTAAAAGCTTTAAAATTAACTTTAGACAAGTTAGATAAAGCTTACGGAAAAGGAACAGTAATGAAAATGAGCGATCAAGCTGTGGTAGATGTAGATGCCATATCTTCTGGATCGTTAGGGTTAGACATCGCCTTAGGCGTTGGTGGTTATCCAAGAGGACGTGTCATTGAAATATATGGTCCAGAATCATCAGGTAAAACAACCTTAACGCTTCACGCTATTGCAGAGGCTCAAAAATCTGGTGGTATCGCTGCATTTATTGATGCTGAGCATGCTTTTGACCGTTTTTATGCTGAAAAACTAAACGTTGATATTGATAATCTAATTATATCTCAACCCGATAATGGAGAGCAAGCTTTAGAAATTGCTGATAATCTAATTAGATCAGGGGCAATTGATATTGTTGTTGTCGATTCTGTTGCGGCTCTAACACCTAAAAGTGAGATTGAAGGTGAAATGGGAGACTCTAAAATGGGCTTACATGCACGTTTAATGTCACAAGCGCTTAGAAAATTAACCTCTTCTATTAGCAAAACAAACTGTACTGTAATTTTCATTAACCAATTACGTGAAAAAATTGGAGTGATGTTCGGTAACCCAGAAACTACAACTGGTGGTAACGCCTTAAAATTCTATGCTTCTGTACGTTTAGATATTAGACGCTCAACGCAAATTAAAGATAGTGATGGTAATGTAATGGGTAACAAAACCCGTGTAAAAGTGGTAAAAAACAAAGTTGCACCACCATTTAGACTTGCGGAGTTTGATATTATGTATGGCCAAGGGGTTTCTAAAGTAGGTGAAGTCTTAGACCTTGCTGTAGAACACGATATTGTTAAGAAAAGTGGTTCTTGGTTTAGCTATGGCGATACCAAACTTGGACAAGGTCGTGATGCCGTTAAAATGATCATTAAAGACAATCCAGATTTAATGGATGAACTTGAAGAAAAAGTGCGCACGTTAATTAACGAAGCCTAGTAATATATTAAATGAAAAAAATCCTGATAATCTCAGGATTTTTTTTGTTTATAGACGCAACCCTTTTAACTTTCTCTCATCTACCTAGTGTAATTGATGATGATTATATATGAAAAAATACGCCTTTCTATTTTTAGTTTTTATAGCAACACTCACCTCGTGTAGTATTGAGGACAACGATAACACCCAATATTCCGTTGAGTTTATGCCTATTGAATCTGTTGAGGTTCCAGAATATTTTATTTATGGTGAAACCTATGAGATTGCAATGACTTACACACAACCTAGCTCTTGTTATTTATTTAGAGACTTTTATTACAGTATTGAAGGCAACGAAAGAACCGTTGCTATAGAAAACAACGTCTACCTTAGTGATGCCTGTGTAGAAGAACCAGAATTGGTTACCGTAAGTTTTGATTTCAATGTTACGGGCAACGAAACCTATCTCTTTAAATTTTACCAAGGAAAAGATGAAGATGGTGTAGATCAGTTTCATTTGGTTGAAGTGCCTGTCATAGATTCAAGATCTATTTTAGAAGATTAAGTAAAAGTCAATTATTAACTAATTTCAAACACATGTGAGTTTAGAACAACTCATAGAAAATTGTAAGAAGAGTGATGCTCAAGCTCAAAGCCAATTATACAAGCAGTATGCAAGTAAATTATTTTCGCTTTGTCTCAAGTACTCAAAACACTATGCTGAAGCAGAAGACAACCTGCATGATGCCTTTATTACTATCTTTGATAAAATAGGGCAATACAATCATAAAGGTTCTTTTGAAGGCTGGCTTAAGCGTATTACAATAAATACAGCCTTACAACGCTATAGAGAAGATGTTGGCGTTTATGATATTGTCAATGAAGATCGTATTGAAGACGTCACTTTAGATATTAATAATGAAAATGTAAGCCTTGATTTCTTATTAAAAATTATTCAAGAATTACCCGACAGGTACCGCCTAATCTTTAACCTGTATGTCTTAGATGGCTACTCGCATGTTGAGATTAGTAAACTAATAAAAATTTCAACCGGAACATCAAAATCCAATCTTGCACGGGCCCGAATGATTTTAAAAGATAAAATTGAAGCTTACAATGCGACTCCAAATTCGCAGAGTATTTAGATCATGAACGATAAAAAAAACATAGACAGACTTTTTCAGGAAAAGTTTAAAGATTTTGAAATGGCACCCAACGATGCCGTTTGGGAACGCATTAACGAAAGTCTTCCAAAGAAAAAGAAAAAACGTCGCGTCATAGCCCTATGGTGGCAAATTGGTGGTGTAGCAGCTCTCATTGCTCTACTGTTAACCGCAGGTATTTCCTTTTTTGATACCAATGAAAGTTTTAAGCCAGAGGTTCCTTTGGTAAATACAGAAAATTCAGAGGCTCAACAACCTTCTAAAACACAAGACACAAATAAGCTAGAGATTCCTGAAGCTGAAGCCTTCAATAAAGAGAAAATTGCAGACACAAATACGGATACTTCTAGCGACACTAGCGATACGCTAACCAACGACGAAACTTCTAAAACGACTAAAGAATCTTCTATTAAGAACGATCCTCTAAACACTAATGCTTCCAAAGCTGTAAATACGGCATTGGCGCAGACAGAAACGGGGAACCAATCTACCCAAAACAGGCAAACCACAAATCCAAAAGCTTCAAAAGCGGATAAGGCAAATGGCACGAATGCTCATCAACCTTCGAACTCTAAAAATTCTACGGAGTTCAGCTCAGATGTAAAGCAAAAATCGACCATAAAAGAAGCTACTAAAGCACAAAACAACCAAATTGCACAACAGAGCACCTCAAGTTCTACTCAGAATAATGCAATTTCTAAAACGGATTCAGAAGCCAACAAGGCCACAACTACAGTTGCCGAAAATGACCTTACTGAAACCACTGAAGACAATGCTATCGCTTCCGCTATTGCGGCTTTAGAAGAAGCCACAGATAAAGACGATGAAGAATCAGAACAGACCAAGTGGAGTATTGCACCTAATGTTGCCCCAGTATATTTTAACTCTTTAGGAGAAGGATCATCATTAGACAACCAATTTAATCAAAATGGCAAAAGTGCTGATGTAAATATGAGTTATGGTATTGCTGCAAGTTACGCTGTTGGTCCTAAATTAAAAATTAGAGCGGGTATTAACCGTGTTAACCTGAACCAAACCACAAATGATGTTTATGCCTTTTCAGGTACAGAAACGGCTTCTAGAGGTATTGAAGGCTCGTTTACCAATATTAGCTTTAATAATGCTGAAGAGCATGTTTCTTTAGTGAGTTCTAGCCTAATGAATCGATCTACAGTACCAGAACTATTAACCAATACCGTGGCGGGTGATATAGACCAACGCTTTGGTTTTATAGAAATTCCCGTAGCTTTAGAATACCGTCTTTTAGACCGTAAATTTGGAATTAATCTTATAGGAGGTTTTAGTACACTTTTATTAAGTAATAATGAAATATATGCCGATGTTAATGGTAGTTCTGAACTCATCGGAGAAGCCAATAACATTAACGACACCAGTTTTAGTGCCAACTTAGGTTTTGGTGTAGATTATAGTTTATCTAAACAGTGGCTTCTTAACCTAGAACCCACTTTTAAATACCAATTAAACACTTTTAATAATACTACCGGTAATTTTAAACCCTTCTTTATTGGAGTGTACACCGGATTACGATATAAGTTTTAGGTTGACTTAAATTATTGCAACATAAGAGTTATGTATAGCAATGGTGACAAAAGCTACTCTTGGTTAGGGTAGCTTTACTTTTTTAAAGTCTTAGCACTTAAAGCCTCTAAAATTAAGGTTCTAGTCGTTTTATTTAACGTTTTAGTATCGGCTGTTGTTAAGCCTTCAGTAGGTATAAACTTATGGATTTTCGCACGCATTTTTCCAGGGCTTCCACTGAAAAAGGTATACGAAAAGCGTTTTTTATTATCGTAGAATGTAAGCGGTACAATTGGAATTTGATGGTTAATAGCCAAGCGGAAAGCACCATCTTTAAATTCATCTAATAAAATATGCTCTTCAGGCACACCACCTTCAGGAAAAATACAAATACTTAAGCCTTGCTTTAAACGGCGTTGCGCTCTTAAAAATACGGCCTGTCTACTTTTAGCACTTCTTCTATCCACTAAAATACAGGTGCGCTTATAGAAAAATCCGAACAATGGAATTTTTGCCAATTCTTGTTTACCAACAAAAACAAATGGATTTTTTACGGCCACAAGCATTAGCATTATATCTGCCATGGAGGTATGGTTAGCTACAAACATATAGCTCTTGTTAGGATCAGGCACTTCTGCCCTCTTAATTTTATAGCCAAAGCCCATGCCTATTAATATAAACTTAGACCAGATTCGTGCTAATTTAAAAAAATAAGGGTACCACTGTTCTCTAGAAATAGAAATGATCAACAGCGGAAACAGTACAATAATCGGTATGGCTACTAAAATGTAGAACCAAATCCGGTATAAAAGCCATAATGGATATTTCAAAAATGCCATAGCACCAAAACTAGTTAATTAAATTAAATGCCTACTTATAGTTCTGCTAAAAAATTTACCTTTGTTTTATATTACCAATAGAAGTTTAATTAAAAAAGATTCCTCCTTAAATTCAATACCCAAATGTAATTTGAATTGGATTGAGATCAAGGAACAATTAAAGAGATCCCTGCTTTTGCAGGCATTATTATGGCAAGAATATTAACAGGCGTACAAAGTACAGGAACCCCACATTTAGGAAACATTCTAGGGGCTATTTTACCAGCAATAGAAATGGCAAATGATGCTAAAAACGATTCGTATTTATTTATTGCGAATTTGCATACACTAACCCAAATTAAAGATGCTGAAGAATTAAGAAACCATACATATTCTGTTGCTGCGACTTGGCTTGCCTTTGGCTTAGATATTGAAAAAACAGTATTTTACAGACAAAGTGATATTCCACAGGTTACAGAACTCTCATGGTACTTAAGCTGTTTTTTCCCTTACCAACGTTTAACCTTAGCGCATGGCTTTAAGGATAAAGCAGACCGTTTAGAAGATGTTAACTCTGGTTTATTTACCTACCCTATGTTAATGGCTGCAGATATCTTATTATATGATGCTGAAATTATTCCGGTAGGAAAAGACCAGTTACAACATATTGAAATGACCCGAGATGTAGCCTCTCGTTTTCATGCTAAAATGGGAGAAACTTTTGTTCTACCTGAAGGCAAAATACAGGAAAACGGTATGCTTATCCCAGGTACTGATGGAGAAAAAATGAGTAAAAGCCGTGGTAATTTTATCAATATCTTTTTACCGGACAAAAAGTTACGTAAAAAAATAATGTCTATTGAAACAGATAGCACGCCTCTTGAAGAGCCTAAGGATTGGTCTACATGTAATTGCTTTGCAATCTTCAGTTTACTCGCTTCAGAAGCTCAAATTGCAGAAATGAAAGCAAACTACGAAGGTGGAAATTACGGCTATGGACATGCTAAACAAGCCTTATATGAATTAGTGATAGAACGTTTTGCAGAACAAAGAGAACGTTACCACTATTATATGGATCACTTAGAAGAAGTCGATGCTGCTTTAGCTAAAGGTGCAGAAAAAGCAAAACTCGTTGCAGACGCCGTACTTGAGCGTGTGCGAGAAAAGGTTGGATACTAGTTTTAACCTCCTTTTAAAAGCATTTGAAATAAAAAAAGACCACTATCATAATAGTGGTCTTTTTTATTTAACAGTTGGGCTTATGGTTCCTCAACCTTAATTTATAATTTTCTTAGACACTACGGTATGACCTTCTAAAGTAATAGAAGCCACATAAACCCCTTTTGAAAACTGAAAGTCTTCAGAAATACTATTAGATTGGCCATTAAACTCATAAGACACCACCTGTCTTCCATTGATATCATAAACCTGAATCGCTTTTATAGCTGCGCCAGATTGTACATTTAATACGTTTCCTTTAACAAAAGCAAAGGTATCTGTCTCTAAATGATCATCAACAGAAAGTATATTTTGATATAAAAGATTAAACCTTCCGGTAATTTCACCTTGTTCTCCTGTAAAAGTATATGGTGTAGTTCTTAAATCGACTCCAGTACCCAATAAAGTATCTTCTAAATAAATGCCTTGTGCAGCATTTACAAATACCGATCCTTCTAAATCGCCAATAGCAATTGTATACGATCCTGTTTCAGGCAAGTGTACGCCTAAAGGCACCACATCATCAACATCAAAAGGTAAAGGACGACCTTGAATAACCATTGCTTCGTCATTCAGCATAGAATATATGGCTAATTCCTCTTCATCAGCGTAAGCATCAAAAAGTCTATCTTTAGCTAAAGTTGCGCCATCTACATAACCCACCAAGGTACTTGCCGAAGCATTATTAGCATCAATAAGACTTAACCATACTAAATGTTTCTCTAAATCTTGCGTACTATTTACAGTTACGTTTGGTCTATAAAACTGGGTATTATCATAAGCGATTTCATCTTCATCATAACGCATTTCATTTGTAAAGGTTACTGCTCCTTCAGAGGCATTATCATCTACTTGAACAAAAAATCCTTGTCCAGCCCCCACATAACCATTGGCACTTGCAGGAGGATTAGCTCCTGTAAAGTTGTAACTTACATATTGTTGACCATAATTATAAGCTAAAGCTTGATAAGCGGCACTTGATAAAGGCGTTTCAGTATTAGGCATATCCATATTATTAGCCCATAACTTTATGTTCCCCTCTATAAGGGTGTTGTCTAATAATAATTGGTCAATGCTAAGTCCAGACGGATAAGGATTCCCAATAAGATTTCTATGTTTTTGTTCTGCACTTGGTAAATTTGCACCAACCGATTTATACACGTCAATTGCCACATCACCATTATTTGGTGTCCCATTAAAGCTCGCTGTAAATCCGGTTGACGCCACTTCTGAAGGCACCTCAACAGCATATCCTGTTGCAGTTTGCATAGCCCCAATTGCAGACTCCCATGAGCCAGCTACACCATTAGTATTTGCGGTATTAACACCCCAACTAAAAGCTTGAGCTGTTTCTGATGGGGTTACATTAGCAACATCAAAATCAGCCACCGGTGAAGACCACATAATAAAATCCGTGTCATCTAAATCACTCACCTCACGATTCACAATTATAGCGCCACTATTTTCATTACTCGTCACCTCTTTAGTTTGAATTAAACTTGCACTATCACTTAATGTTAAGGTTCCTCCAGACTCTACCGTTACGGCACCGTATAATTTCAACGTTGAACCCGATGCTATGGTAACTTCACTACCTGAAGGCACTAAACAATCGCATCCTTCTAAATCTCCAGCTTCATTATAATCTGATGAAAAAACCAAACCTCGATCTTGAGGATTTACCACCACACCAGCATTTTGATAAACTAAAGGCAATTGCCAATCCGTTCCGTTCCAATATACAGGAGTTCCTCCAATAGATAAACTAACGGGTACAATTACAGATCCAAAACTATTGGTAGCCTTTAATTTGTAGCTTCCTAAACTGTTTTCGTCTAAAGGTCCTGGAACGGTATAACTAGTTGTTGTCGCTCCGGCAATAGCCGTATTATATTTATACCATTGGTAAGATAATGTTTCTTCAGGAGCACCCGTAGCATTTCCAGAGACTTCAGCAACCCCTGAAAACGTAATTGTTGATGTACTCGGTAAATTACACACAAACTGTGATACAGGATACTCCGTAAACACTGGGGTTTTAATATCAAAAGATCCTCTATTGTAGGCCAAAAAGGCCAAATCTGCTGTTCCACCGGCTACCATATTGATATTATTAATCTCAGAAATGTTTGTGGCATTGATTTCAAAATCCTCAAATTTGAATGCCGCCATACGTAAAGGTCTTTCCTCATTATTACTAAAAGCCCTATCGGTTGGTGTAGCAATTCCGAAGTTAATACCCGATAAAAAGTTATATAAGTCTAAACGCCAACGTGCAAGCAAAGCATCTCCTTGATTATCACTTTCTTCTGAAATGGTTAATTTTATTGGTCGGCCCACAACATTATGTTCAGAATCCGTATAATAATAGACATCTGTACTTCCTGCAGATGCAATTTGTGAGATTAAAAAATCTGGCACATCATCATCTAAAGCTCCTAATTGTCCTCCACTACTAAAAAATTCTACATCGGCGGTAGCATTAAAATTGGTCACCCCTGTTCCAAGATCTAAGCCATTAACACCATCAATAATGGCATCGTAAACTGTGGTTCCAGAAATATTTGGAGACGTAATTGCAGTACCCTCTCCAACTTCACCATCAATCATATCTGCCATCGCTAAATAGTTGTTACCATGTGTAACCCCATCAACTCCATTGGTTGTATAGGCGAAGAACAATTGCGTGCTAAAGCTTACACCGTTATCGGTAAGCAATTGATCATTAACACCTGTAGAATACGTTACCCCATTATAGGTAAAGGCTAACAAATCATGACTCGTATTCGGTTTTAAGTTGTTATTTTCAGGATCGGCTTTCCAATCTGATGATCTCCAAAACCCGTTATAAGTTGTAAAGATCTCTGTGATTTTAGTAACATTACTAGTTTCCCCGTTTTTCAATGCTTTTGATGTTGGACTAATGTAATTTATTACAATGCCTGTAGAAGTCCCATCAACGACAAGTTCTCCCGTTTTATCTACAGAACCCGTATGGGTAATTGTAAAAATCAGTTCCGTAGAGCTAAGCAAGGTAATACCACTATTGTTAATGCCCGCAATACTTACCGTTGTGCTTTCAGTAAAATTTGTTCCTAATACCCTAATTTCAGAATTCGTTGTAATACGACTTGGAAAAGCCTCTGAAACTGAAACCTGTGCAAATAAGCTATTTGAAACAACTATTAAAAACATTATTACAGTCCATTTATGAACATGTCCTAGAAAAAAAGTAGTTTTTTGATTCATAGTAAAAGATTTAAGAAAAGGGCGTAGGTGACTACGCCCTTTAGTATGGTTAAAGCTTAGTTTCGTTTTTCAGTATTTTAAAAGCTCTTGTATTTAAGCGAAGGGGTGCTTAAATAGACTATTCTAGTTCATTAACTTTTTAGTGACTACACTACCATTATCTAGAGTAATAGAAGCAACATAAACACCTCTTGCAAAGTTAAAGTTAGTATTAAATGTATTTTCTGAACCTCTTAAGGTATAGTTCACAACCTTCTTACCATTCATATCATAAACTTCAATAGCTGTAATACCATCAGAAGATTTAACATTTAAAGTCGCGTTGTTAATAAACGCAAAGGTTGTATCGGCAGCAATTTCATCAACAGAAAGTGTAACCGGTGGTGTGTATCTTAAGATAAAACGATCATTAAACGCACCCGATTCAGATGTAAAAGCGTAAGTAGAGGCTCTTAGGTCATGAACTACTCCTGTATAGGTATCTTCTACGTAAATATCTTGTTCTTGTTCTTCAAAAACACTTCCTTTTACATCAGCAATAGCAATTCTATAGATTCCACTTGCAGACACCTCGTAACCTAATGGTACGGTGTTGTAATCTATGAATGGTAAAGGAAGTCCTTGTATCACTAAATTATCATCTTCAGAGGTTAAAGAATAAATATTAAATCCGCCATTATTAGTCTGTGCATCATAAACTCTATCTTTTCCTTCTGTAGCTCCTTCTACATACCCAATTAAAGTACTAATTGCACTATCATTTTCGTTGGCTAAGCTTAACCACAACAATTGCTTTTCAGTTGTTATGCCAGCTTCTGTAGAGGAGCTTCTATAAAACTGATCATTATCATATGCCTCTTCTGCATCGTTGTGACGCATGGCATTAGTAAAAGTTACATTAGATGTGTCATCAGCATCATTTAAGACTTTCACAAAGAACCCTTGTCCTGAAGCAATATAGTTTTCACCTTCATTGGTTGCTCTAGACGCTCCGGTTCCGTTGTAAGCGACATACTGGTCAGAGTAATTAAGACCAAAATTGTCATAAAATGGACTTGAAGCTGAAGCAGAAATCGGGTCACTATGTGTCCATACATAAACGGCACCTTCCAAATTAGTATTATTGATCAATAATTTTGCTGGATCTATAGCTGATGGATACGGACTCCCAATTAGGTTCCAATGTTTATCTCCAGAATCCATACCAGTAGATCCTGATGTTGGTGTTTTCTTAACCTCAATATCAATATCACCATTATTAGGCGTACCTGTAAATACCGCAGTATAATCTATAGCAGAGGGTACTCTTGCAATATAACCTCTTCCTATCTCCATTATATCCGTGGCACTCGTCCAGTTTCCAACAGTACCAGAAACTGAATTGGCTCCATCGACATCCCATTGATATTTGGAAGTACCCGGCATCGAAGATAAATTAGCACTCTCTACAGGAGAAGACCAATACACAAAATCATTAGCATGTAAAGTCGCCCCTTCAACGGTTCTTTTTACGATAATCTCTCCACTATTTTCTACATCATTAATTTGTACTAGGCTAGCATCATCTTCTAGAGTGAATGTTCCTGCTGCAACATAAGGAGAAGTGTATTCTTCTTCATCTGTAAATTCAGGTATTTCATCTTCAACAGTTAATTCATTAACAAGTATTATTTTTGAATCTTGAGGAATAACAACATTTTTACCCGAAGACACAGTACAATCACAACCAAATAAATCATCAGACTCGTTGTAATCATTTGAAAAAATTAAACTTTTATCTTCTGATTTTATACTAATCCCATCGTACACTGGAGCCATTACCCAATTTGATCCGTCCCAATAGGTAGGCGTACCACCTTTTGTGATTGTAAAAGGAATATCTACAGATCCATAATCATTTTCAACTCTTACCTTATAAATTTTGTTTTCAACATCAGTTTCAGTTAAACCAGCTGCAAAAGTGTATGAATCTAAAGTTTCGCTCTTCGAAGTGACTGACGCAAAATTCTCAAACCATTGGTAAGTAATAGTTTCAAGTGTATCTATAGGAGTAGAATAACCGCCTTCTACAGAACCTAAAGCATCAAAAGTAATACTTTCTGTTGTAGGGAATCTACAAAAATATCTAGATACTGGAGCCTCTGTAACAATCGGAGACTTAATATCAAAGGCATCTTTATTATAGGCCATAAACGCCATATCCGAAGAACCACCAGCAGCCATATTAACATTATTTACATCATCAATATTGGATGCATCGATTTCGAAATCTTGAAGTTTCAAAGCTAACATTGTAAATGGTCTAGTCTCTTTTGTACCAAAAGACTCAACCGTTGGATAAGCATTTTCATAAGTTACAGAAGATGACTGATCCATTAAATATAAATCTAATCTCCACTCAAACAATCGTATACTATCTTCATTATAAGGGATTTCCAATTTCACAGGCCTTCCAACAACATTACCATCTGGATCGGAATAATAATAAACATCTTGATTATTAGAGCCACCTGGTTGTGCCATTTGTGTAATTATCAAATCTGGAATAGCATCTAGCGCCCCTACATTACCATTACCACTGTAAAATTTAATTTCGGCATCTTTATTAAAATTGGTAATTCCCGTTCCTAAATCTAATCCATTAACCCCATCTATAATTACATCGTAAACCGTAGCTAAAACAGAACTATTTAAGACACGTCCATTAATAACACCATCCACTTTATCCGCCATAGCTAAGTAATTTGAACCGTGTGGTTTTCCAGTAATTCCTCTAGAGGAATAGGCATTAAATTCTTGACTAACATATTGAGTAGCATCTGTTATATCTACTCCTAAGTCTGTTAACTCATCCTCAAGTAAATCGTCATCTACCCCAGTAGAATAAATAACTCCATTATTCATTTTGAAGCCAAGTAAATCGTGTCGATCGTTAGGCCATGTGGCTTTTCCTTCTACCGAGTTAGATGAATCAAAGTCCGAAGATTTCCAAAATCCAACACCATCACCATTCTGATCCCAAGTAGTGTATATTTCATTCACTCCAAAATCACTTGAGACTGTTAAGATTTTATTTGCTGGAGCAATAAACTCAAAGGCTCCATCAACGCCAGTAGCAAATGAAGTGCCAACATTACCAAGACCGATTGACCTAGTAGTTATATCACCCCCATCTCCTTCATCATAATCAGAAGTTACAGTATAAGTCATTTCAGTTGAACTAACTAAAGTTACATCTGTTGAATTTATATTTGTATCAATCGCACCCGCTGTGGTAGAAGTAAATCCAGTACCAAGGATAGTAACTACACTTCCCGTAGTTAACCGTCGTGGAAAAATATCTGTTATTTCTTGTGAAAAAGATAAGGCACTCACAAAAAGTAAAACTGCTGTCATTACTTTTTTTGACGCTGTGAATGAAAAAACGGTAGGTAAAATTGTATTCATAGGTTAAAATTTTAAAGTCGTTTGAATTGATATTAACATAAGAGATCGTTCTTCGGCTTATATCATTTCAGTGTAAATTTGGGTTTCACACTACAAATGTGGTACAGATTAGGCGTTCACCAAAAAATATTAGCTGATGTGTAAGTAATTTCCCTTTAAGTGTAGAAATGCGCACATAACTCCCACGAACGGTGGTTTTTAAAGGACAAAATATGTCCGTTTTAGATAAAATTTTAACAGTTATTTTGCAATTAATTGAAATAATTTACCCGGTAAAGGTCGTATAAGGTCCTTTAATTCTAGGTTTAAAAGCAAGCTGGCTAGCTTGTAAGTGGGGATCGCACAAGCGAGTGCTATCTGGTCTAAAGAGGATTTATCATTAACTTTCAGGTAATCGAATACCATTTGCTCATCAGGTGTAAGGGTCACAAAAAGTTGGGTCTGCACCGGCGCTTTTTTGTCGGCATCTAATTCCCAATTTAACATATAAGGCACATCTAGAGGTGTCGATAATAAATGGGCTTGTTGCGATTTAATAAGGTTATTACACCCCACACTTTGGCTATCCGTTGTGCGCCCCGGTACCGCAAAGACTTCTCTGTTGTATGAGTTAGCAATATCAGCCGTAACAAGGCTACCTCCTTTTTCTGCGGATTCTATAACAAGCGTTGCTTCACTTAAACCGGCTATGATACGATTGCGTTTTAAAAAGTTATTACGATCAAAGGTGTCGGTACTCCAAAAATCAGTGAAAAATCCGCCATGGGCTTCTACAGCTGCGACGTATTTTTTATGCACTTTGGGATAGATTTGATTAAGCCCATGTGCCAAACAGCCTATGGTTTGTAAATTGTGTTTTACCGCCGCTTTTTGGGCTGTAATATCCGTTCCGTAGGCAAAACCTGAAACAATAATCGGGTTATATGGCGCTAAAGTTTCTACTAATTTTTCGCAAAATGCAATGCCATGGGTTGTAATTTTTCGCGCTCCAACAATACTAATAATTCGTTGATTTTTAATATTAACAGCACCACTCTGAAACAATACTATAGGACCATCAATACAGTGTTTAAGACGTTCTGGATAATGGTCTTCCGTAAAATATAAGACCTCTATATTATGTTGCTTTATAAATTTTAATTCCTGCTCCGCATCACCGATATGGTGACTATCAGCAATTCCTTTAACGGTTAAGGCCCCTATGCCATCTATTTTTAGCAAGGTAGACGGCTTTTCTTTTAAGACCGCCTCTGGAGAACCACAATGCTTAATAAGCTTCTTGGCGGTTGTAGATCCAATTTTTGGAATGTGCTGTAAGGCTAAAGCATAAATAAGTTCTTGGTCTGTCATGAGGTCCATAAAATTTAAAATAGAAACCAACCTTAAACGAATATAACTATTTAATTATTAACATCATAACCTTAAATATCATAACCCTTACATAGGACATCCCCAATGCATATATCACACTCCAAAAACATACTCTATATTATAACAGCATCAAACCAATAGGGACTTCGCTTTAAAACTTCACCTTTCAAAACGACCGAAAGACTTTTATAAACCATCAATAAAAAGCTACTCGTGCTACTCCTCTGGTGATGTTAATAAAAATTTCATCCAACACTTCTTTCAGAAATAAAAATTTTTAACTTTGTCTTTATGCAGTTAGAGACTTACATTAGTGACCTTTTATACCGTTATGATTGTGTGACCGTACCTGAGTTCGGCGCCTTTTTAACGCAACGTGTTTCAGCAGAAATTCATAAGACCACACACACGTTTTATCCGCCTAAAAAAGCATTATCGTTCAATGCGCAATTGCAAAAGAATGATGGCTTATTAGCGCATTATATTGCCGAGGTAGAACAGATCTCATATTCGGCTGCATTACAAGCTATTGCTAAGCAAGTTAGGTCTATTAAATTATACCTTTCTGAAGGAGAAACCATTCAATTTAAAAACATTGGTGATTTTATTTTAAACACGGATGGAAAACTTGAATTTGATCCGTCTCAACACATTAATTATCTGACGGATGCTTTTGGTTTATCGCACTTCTCATCTTCTGAAATTACAAGAGAAACGTATAAAGCCACTGTAGCGACTGTTGAAGAAACGGCCCCTATTAGCATAAGCCCAGAAAAACGTTCTAACCGTAATTGGTTTAAATATGCTGCTGCGGCTGTATTATGTTTAGGTTTAGGTGGTGTTGCTGCTGTAACCTATTACAATACGAGCATTGAAAACCACAATCAGTTAGCTCAAGAACAAGCAAACGAACAACTTGATGCCAAGGTCCAAGAAGCGACTTTTGTGATGAGTCCATTACCTGCTGCAACATTAACTTTAGAAAAGCAGACCGGAAACTACCATATTGTTGCTGGCGCTTTTAGAGTGGAAGCTAATTCCGACACTAAAGTTAAACAACTTAGAGCACAAGGGTTTAAAGCTCGTAAAATTGGAACAAACCGATTTGGCTTACACGAGGTTGTTTACGGAAGTTTTGAAACCCGATCTGAAGCTCAAAACGAATTGTCTAAAATTCGTCGCGACCATAATAGAGATGCGTGGTTATTGATTAAAAATCTTAAATAATTTTATTTCAGAAGTGCTTACTTTTAATAGCGCTTTACCCTCTAATTTCTTAGGATGCCGTCTTATAATAGACTAAACCAAAAAGACTAGACAGGCTTTCGGTTGCTCTAATTGCACCTTATTCGTCTCGGTTTTTTCTCTAATTACAACTTAGAAAAATAGCTTTGAGGTCCGTCTATTTATTTTGAGGCGCTTTTTTCCTATTTCATAAAGGCAACTGATAAAATCCCTTTATCTTTGCGCAAAATTTTAAAAATTACTATGCTATCTAGAACCGCTAATCAGTCTAAAACAGTTTCAACCGATTTGGTATTACCCGGAGAAACCAATCCGCTTCACAATTTATTTGGAGGTGAACTCTTAGCGCGTATGGATAAAACCGCTAGTATTGCTGCAAGAAGACATTCTAGACATATTGTTGTTACTGCTGCTGTAAACCACGTGGCTTTTACTAAAGCGATTCCTTTAGGAAGTGTGGTTATGATTGAAGCTAAGGTTTCTAGAGCATTTTCATCTTCAATGGAAGTTTATATTGATGTTTGGATTGAAGACAGAGAATCTGGCGAGCGTATTAAAGCCAATGAAGCTATTTACACCTTTGTGGCGGTAAATGATGCCGGACGCCCTATGAAAGTGCCTGAGCTTGTCCCAGAAACAGAATTAGAACAACAACGTTTTGATGCTGCTTTACGTCGTAAGCAATTAAGTTTAGTCTTAGCCGGTAAAATGAAACCTGAAGATGCTACTGAACTTAAAGCGCTTTTTGTAGAATAGCCTTAAAGCCGTTCTTATTGTCGTGCTAACCAGGACTCTGGATTAAGCTTTAGATTATTTTTATAGATTCTGAAATCGAGCAGGGTCTCTCCTGTAATTTTATTGCTAAACACCTTACCAATCACCTGCCCTGTGCTAATTTTATCACCTTTTTTCACGTAGAGTTTAGAGAGGTTATGATATATGGTAATGTAATCTCCATGCCTAATTAAGATGGTTGGGTTTCCTCGTTTCATAACGTGTATTGAGGATACTACCCCATTAAAAATCGCCTTTACATCGGCATTGACTTCCGTTGCAATTTTAATTCCGGAGTGATTTACCTGTACAGAACGATCCGTTAAAGAACGTCCTTTACCAAACTTCGCTTTAACGACCCCACGGGCTACTGGCCATCCTAATTTCCCTTTATTAGAGGCAAAATTTGCAGCTAGTTTTTTAGCTTCAGGCGTTAAAATAAACTTTCCGGTTGATGATTTTTTACCCGACTTTTTATTGGCTGCCGCAATAGCTTCAGCAATTAAACGGTCTATTTCCTTATCCAAGCGGTTGGCTTCTTGTTGTTTGGCTTTAATTTGTGAGGCAAACTTGCTCATATCCGATTTAATAGAAGCCATAAGGGCTTCACGCTCCTTTAACTCGCCTTCTAATTCGCGTTTAGCAATTCGGTTTTCTTCAATAAGCTTCTTCTTATCCTCCTTTTGCTTAGAAAGCTGAATATTTAAGTCTTGAAGTTCTTTTGTTTTTACCTTAATCGCTTCGCCTTGCTCTTTTTGATAATCTCGGTATTGTCTAATATATTGAAGCCTTTTATAAGCTTGTTGAAAGTTCTGAGAAGACAACAAAAACATCACTTTACTTTGCTCAGATTTGCTTTTATACGATTTTACCACCATAGCAGCGTAATCGTCTTTTAACTCTTGTAATTGCGTTCTAAGGCTTGTTATTTCTTCTTGATTGCTATTAATTTCTCGCGTCAGCAGATTGGCTTGCTCGTTGGTAATTCGGATTAAATTCTTTCTAACATTCACCTTATAATTAATATCTTCAATAAGGGTAATCGCTGATTTTTGTTCCTTCTTTTTAGAAAATAACAAGGCATTGATCTGCTTCATTTCTCTTAAAACTTGCTGCCGTTGTTGTTCCAATTGTTTTTGCTTATCGCTTTGTGCCCAAAGGGAAATTGTCGGTAGGATTAAGCCGATAATAAGAAGGATATAAAAATTCTTTTTCATTAATTATATAATGATTTTTAGTCGCGATACAGCCTAGTATTTAAAGGCTATCAATGTTATTTAATCTCAATTTCTTTGTAACCCGCCGGAATATTAAATGGGAAACGCACTTCACCATCTAAAGCAACCGATTTAAACTCTAGCGTAATCTTAACTTCATCTTCATGATCTACCGCTACAATTTTAATATTCTGAGGAATAATTTGCTTATTTACCTCTTGATAACTCGCATAATCTACTTGTAACATACGACGCTCTAAGGCTTGATACATTTGTAAGCTATCGATTTTAAAATGTGAAGGGTTTATTAAATAAAACAACTCTAAAAACGCTTCCTGATCTTTAGGACTTAAAGCATAAGCATTATCACTTATAGCTACTTCATGAACTTGATCTTGCAAGTTAAAAATAGCTTGACCCAAAAGAATATTCTGCACTTTATTAAAGTCTAGGTCTACCCCAACAACTTCACTTAATAATTGGTAATTGCCATCAAAATATTCGTTATCTAATTTATTATAAAACTGAACTTTGTTGGGCGTAATCATCATGCGGGCCATCCCGAAAGAGGCACTTAACCAGATGACTTTATCTTTTTCCATGCGCAGGTTAAAGGTATGCCCTTGTTCTTTTTCACCTTGAATAAGATCAATAGCCACTTTAGCATTCATGGTTTTAAAATCGGCCTCACTTTTGTCGTGTTGTTTTATCACTTGTTTGGCCGAGAGCTTATCGCTAGGCACCCCAGAGGCAATGACACTTTTTGTCCCACGACAACTGCTTACTAAAGCAATAAGTAATGCACATAAAACAATTTTGAAAGTGTTATTCTTTTGAAATAAATTCATTTACGATTTAGATTTTAAGGCTTTAGCTTTTTTAGCAAACGTTTCTGATTTACTTATATTATTTAGGGCTTTGTATGCACGACTCAATTCGGAATAAAAATCGGCTTCCATATTAGGATTATCAATTAAAAAATCTAATCCCATTTGAAGCTGCGGAATGGCTTGTTTTGGTGCTTCGGTATTGTTTAAAGCCACAGCATAGACCAAATATAATAGCGGTTGCGCCGGATACAACTCCAAGGCACGTTCACTATCTTTAATGACAGCGTCATAATCTTTTATATCTAGCTGAAGTAATAATACATCTTTTATTAATTTGAAGTCATTAGGCGTCTGTTTTAAAGCCGCTTTAAAATTAGATAAGGCCTTAACCTTATCACCAGCTTTTAAATAATAATGCCCTAAATCGCTATGCGTTTGTGCATCTTTATTTTCATCTACAAGCGCTGTGATATCAATAAGATCTGATTCGTATTCCGGATGCTTGGCAACAAAACCTACAAAATCCTTTAAGACTTTAGCTTTAGCATCGGCATTTATTTCTGGACTCGTTAAAACAACTTTTACAGAATTAATGGCCTCTGAGACTTTATTATCCTGAAGGTAAAATTTATACAACGCCAAGTGTACAAATTTAGAATCGGGCTTCTCTTTTAATAAATTCTTAGCGACTTTATAGGCGGCTTTATGATCTCCAGTTTGGCTATAACGGTAAATTAATTTTAAATGGTTGTCCTCGTTACTTGGATTATTAGCAATACGTTGTTCTAAATTTTCAATTCTATCGTCGGCATTTCCTGTAATGCTATAAATATCGTTACGCATGGCGTCTCTAGACTCACTAAGACCAAACTCGGCATCAAGTTCATCTAAAATCTCTAGAGCTTGCTTATAACGTTCCTCGCGGACGTAAAGTGCCGCCAAATCTTCTTTATAATCGGGATGGTATTTTACCAGTTGTTTAATGGTTCTTAGGGCATTTTTTATATCATCTTGCTGAAAATAGACATCATAAAGTTCATCTAAAAACCACACATTATCAGGTTGCATACTAATAGCCTCCTTTAAGTGCTCTTCTGCCGCACCAAAGTTTTTAAGTTTGTTGTAGTTTTTTCCTAATTCAAAATAAACTACAGGCAACTTATCATTTAGAGTCAGACACTTTTGAAGCGCTTTAACGGCACGCTCATAATTTTCTATCCCTTTTTGTTTTAAGGCTTCAAAAAAGTATTCTTGAAACTCGTCTTCAACATTCCCTAAATCGTCTTCTGCCGTTTTGTTAAAATCCGCTTGGGCATAACTAGGCTGCGGAAGACACATTCCGAACACTAATACAACGATAAAAAGATACTTTTTATTCACTTAAAACTTCCTTTAACCAAGTCCTATTCTTGGTTGTTAAAAACCGGATTCCCGCTTATTCTATAACCGTATAATCACCGATACTAATCTTGGTAAATTGGCCGTTATAAGTCACGTGATTTCCAATCATAGCTTCGTCTAAATTAGCGTTTTTAATGCTAGTCTTATTTTGAATTAAGCTATTTTTAACGCTTGTGTTTTCAAGAACACATTCTTCACCAATAGACACATACGGTCCTACAGTTGTATTTTTTAAGACGGTACCTTTACCAATGTAACACGGCTCTATTATCTTTGAATTTTCTAAAACTACCGACGGGTCCACTAAGACCTCTTCTTTATCTGCAGTTAAAAAGCCCAACATCTTAGCGTTAGTATCTAGCGTAACGGCTTTATTTCCGCAGTCCATCCACTCATCAACCGTTCCGGTTTTAAACACACGACCATCGGCCATCATACGCTTAATACCGTCATTAATTTGGTATTCCCCGCCATTCATAACATTTTCATCTAAAACTTCTTGCAATTTGTCTTTTAAAACGGCAACATCTTTAAAGTAATAAATACCTATTACGGCTTGATCGCTAACAAAGGTTTCAGGTTTTTCTACCAGTTCAACGATATTTTCACTCGCGTCTAGTTTTACAACCCCATAAGCTTCTGGATTGGCCACATGCTTGGTCCAAATAACGCTATCGGCGTTTGGATCTAAATCAAATTCAGCACGGATCAACGTATCGGCATAGGCAATAACTGCAGGCCCCGTTAACGACGGTTTAGCACTCATTATAGCATGACCGGTCCCTAAAGGCTGATCTTGTCTATAAATAGAAGCTTTAGCGCCTAAACCTTCAGCAAGTTCTGTTAAACTCTTAACGACCTCGTCTCCAAAAAACGCAGGGTCCCCTAAAACAAAGGCTATTTCTTCTATAGGCTGCTTTAATACTTTAGCAATATCTTTAACCAAACGGTGAACAATAGGTTGACCAGCTACAGGAATTAATGGTTTTGGTACGGTTAAACTATGTGGTCTAAGGCGCGATCCGCGACCTGCCATGGGTACAATTATTTTCATCTGAAAATTTATTTTTCGTTTCCCAAAAAAGGAAATCGATTGATTGATATCATTTATGTTATTCTTCAGTTTTTTTTACAAGGTAACCTGAATCCTTATCTAAAATCGAGGCTTAAAATACTAATTCTTAGCTTATTTTACACCGGTACTCCCAAATCCACCTTCTCCTCTAGCGGTATTTGACAATTCTTCGGTAACTTCCCATTCCGCACGTTCGTGTTTCGCAATGACTAATTGCGCAATACGCTCACCATTTTCTATGACAAAGTCTTCATTAGAAAGGTTGACTAAGATTACACCAATTTCTCCTCTGTAATCTGCATCAATAGTTCCTGGGGCATTAAGTACCGTGATCCCTTTTTTAGCGGCCAATCCACTACGTGGTCTTACTTGGGCTTCGGTACCAATAGGTAATTCTATATATAACCCTGTGCCAACGATACTACGCTCTAAAGGTTTTAATACTCTAGATTCTGATAGGTGGGCACGAAGATCCATACCTGCTGAAGCAATAGTTTCATAGTGTGGTAATGGATGATTAGATTTATTAATGATTTTTATATTCATGTTGTAATCTGAATGACGAATTAATTTCTCTTTAATACTTGTTTTAGCGTTTTCTTTTCGAGGCTAAATGCTAATCCCAAAAATACGATTAACATTGCAATTCCGATGCCATAATTTCCGCGATAGTTATAGAAAAACACAAAGGAAAACAAAATAGAAACACCTAGATACAGTCCTATTTTCTTTAAGTTATACGGAATCGGGTAGTGTTTTCTTCCGAAGTAAAAAGACAATAACATCATTATGGCGTAGGCAGAAAGCGTTGCAATGGCTGATCCTTTAAAGCCCATACTTGGAATAAGCATATAATTAAGGCCTAGCGTTACAAGTGCTCCTAATATTGAAATATAAGCCCCGTAAGCTGTCCGATCTGTAATTTTGTACCATACGGAAAGGTTGTGATAAATACCGAGGCAGAAATTAGCTAAAAGGATAAATGGGACAATCCACATGGCTTCATAATAGGCCTCACTTCTTATGATAAAGGGTTTAAGCACATCCGCAAAAATTACAACACCGAGGAAAATAAGCGCACCGAGAGCCACAAAGTACTCTAAAATGGTTGCATAATTCTTTTGTGGATTAGCAGCTTTAGAATGGCTAAAAAAATAAGGTTCTATCCCTAAACGGAAGGCCGTGGCAAAAAGCGTCATAAACAAGGCCAATTTATAACAGGCGGAATACATTCCTATTTGTGCATCGGCTAGATCTGCGGGCAAGAGGTATTCTAAGAGAATACGGTCAAAGGTTTCATTAACCGAATAGGCAATCCCTGCGACTAATACTGGTAGCGCGTAGCGCATCATTTTTTTCCACAAGGCGGTATCAAAGTTGAACTTTAATTTGGCGTAAAAAGGCAGAAGGATAGCCAAAGTGACTCCACTAGCAATAAGATTAGATATGAAAATATAATTGATTTCGAAATCGGGCTTATAGATAGGCGCCAAAACAGAATCTGGATGCGCCAAATCTTTTAAATACAGTAACAAAAAGATGTTGAGTCCGAGGTTTATAGCAACATTGAGTATTTTAATAACCGCATATTTCATGGGTTGAGCTGTGGCACGTAACCAGGCAAATGGAATAATGACTAAGGCATCTAAGAGTAAAATGACAAATACAAGATTAAGATATTGGAGATCTATATTTATCAGTGCTGAAATTTGATGACGGCACAAAAAGGCCCCAGCCAATAGTAGCAATGAACTAAGAATAAGAGAAAGGCTTGCGGTATTGGTGACCTTATCTTGCTCTTCTTCTTTATTAAAAAACCTGAAAAATGCGGTTTCCATTCCGTATGCTAAAACCACATTAAACAGTACAAAATAGGCGAATATAAAGGAGACCCGCCCGTATTCTTCTACAGATAGCACCGCAGGATCGGTATATAACGGCACTAGGATAAAGCTCAGCATTCTAGGCAATACCGTAGCGAGTCCGTAGATAAAAGTCTGTTTAAAAAGGGATTTGAAGCCGCTCAATGTAATTCTATTGGTTGAGTTCAAAAGTATTGAAATAATATGAAAAGAAGGTCGATTTAAACCAAGGATTGGCAGATTGTAGTGCTCTAATTAAATCCAAGACCTAGGAAGGTTTAAACCAAAAAAAAAGACCTAACGACTAACTGTTAGATCTTTAATTATAAGAATTCTGCCTCGACAGAAAAATTTAGTTGTTTAAAGCTTCAGCCCCACCAACAATCTCAAGGATTTCGTTAGTAATAGCGGCTTGTCTGGCTTTATTATAAGTTAATTTCAATTGGTCTCTTAACTCAGTAGCGTTATCCGTTGCTTTATGCATCGCTGTCATACGCGCTCCGTGTTCAGAAGCAAAAGAATCTCTAATTCCTTTATACAATTGTGTTTTTAAAGACTTCGGGATTAATTCTTCTACAATTTCTAATTTAGAAGGTTCAAAAACGTAATCTAAGTTCACACTATCATCAGCTTCAACAGGCACTATTGGTAAGAACTGCTCAGTAATGATAATTTGTGTTGCTGCATTCTTAAAGTGATTGTAAACGATCTCTATCTTATCGTAAGTACCTGCTACAAACTCTTCCATTAACATTTCTGCAATTTCAGAAACATTATCAAAAGTTAGATTATCGAAAATTTCACTTTTATTAGCAATGACTCTGTCTTGTTTGGCAAAAGCATCATTGGCTTTTTTTCCAATTGCTAATACAGAAACGTTTTTAGAGGCGTATACTGAATTGATTAAATGTTGTGTTTGCTTTATAATGTTAGAATTAAAAGCCCCACATAAACCTCTATTAGAAGTAATTGCTACAACAAGCACATTTTCAACTTCGCGTTGTTCAGCAAATTTGCTTCCAGAACTCTCATCTAAAGTCGCACTTAGACTCTGCAATAATTCTGACAACTTATTAGAGTAAGGACGCATTGCAGTAATAGCATCTTGCGCTTTCTTTAACTTCGCAGCAGATACCATTTTCATGGCACTTGTAATCTGCATCGTTGAAGATACCGATGATATTCTGTTACGTATTTCTTTAAGATTAGCCATTCTATATTTGTATTCGAATGTTATACAAAAGACTCTTCGCTATTGCTCGGAGTGACATTCCGTTTTAAATCTATTTTATATTATAAAATTTTGAGTTATAGTCGTGAATTTTCAAAACTATAACTCAAAATCTAGGCCTTATTAAGCCTTGTATTTGCTAGAAAGGTCTTTAGCTACAGTTGTTAATGTATCTATAACCTCGTCTGTTAATTTACCAGCTTTAAGCGTGTTTAAAGTGTCTTTATGCTTCGCATTTAAGAACTCTAAATAATCGCGCTCAAATTCTTTCACTTTCTCTACAGGAACATCCTTTAACAAGTTCTTAGAACCAGCGTAGATAATAGCAACTTGATCTTCTACTTTAAACGGATCGTTTTGCGCTTGTTTTAAGATTTCAACGTTACGCTTACCTTTGTTAATTACGTTTAAAGTAACGGCATCTAAATCTGAACCAAACTTAGCGAATGCTTCTAATTCACGGTATTGTGCTTGATCTAATTTTAAAGTACCAGAAACTTTCTTCATTGATTTAATCTGAGCGTTACCACCAACACGAGATACAGAAATACCTACGTTAATTGCTGGACGTACACCAGAGTTAAATAAATCACCATCTAAGAAAATCTGACCATCAGTAATAGAAATTACGTTGGTTGGAATATAGGCAGAAACGTCACCCGCTTGTGTTTCAATAATAGGTAAAGCTGTTAAAGAACCACCACCTTTAACCATAGGTTTTAACACTTCTGGAAGGTCATTCATTTCTTTAGCAATCGCATCATTATTGATAATTTTTGCAGAACGCTCTAATAATCTTGAGTGTAAGTAGAATACATCACCAGGATATGCTTCACGTCCCGGTGGACGTCTTAATAATAAAGATACCTCACGGTAAGCAACGGCTTGTTTTGATAAATCATCAAATACAATTAAAGCTGGTCTACCAGTATCTCTAAAATATTCTCCAATAGAAGCTCCTGTAAACGGTGCATAAACTTGCATTGCTGCAGGGTCAGATGCATTCGCTGCCACGATAGTAGTATACGCTAAAGCGCCTTTTTCTTCTAATGTTTTAGCAATAAGTGCTACTGTTGAAGCCTTTTGACCAACAGCAACATATATACAATATACAGGCTCACCTGCATCGTAAAATTCTTTTTGATTTAAGATCGCATCGATACAAACTGCTGTTTTACCAGTTTGACGGTCACCAATCACCAACTCACGTTGTCCTCTACCTACAGGAATCATAGCGTCAATAGACTTAATTCCGGTTTGTAAAGGTTCTGTTACCGGCTCTCTGTAGACAACACCAGGCGCTTTACGCTCTAAAGGCATTTCGTAAGTATCACCAACTATCGGTCCTTTACCATCAATTGGGTTTCCTAAAGTATCTACAACACGACCAACAATACCTTCTCCTACTTTAACAGAGGCGATACGTTCTGTACGTTTTACTGTAGACCCTTCTTTCACTCCTACTGAAGTTCCTAAAAGTACAATACCTACATTATCTTCTTCAAGGTTAAGTACGATTCCTTCTGCACCACCTTCGAATTCTACTAATTCACCATATTGTGCATTAGCTAATCCGTAAGCACGTACAATACCATCACCTACAGTTAATACTGTTCCGACTTCATCTAAAGAAGCTCCCGCTTCAAAGCCTGAAAGTTGTTGTTTTAAGATTGCTGATATTTCAGCTGGTTTTACTTCTGCCATCTTTATTTAGATATTAGTCGTTAGAAATTGAGATTTTAGTCCCTGCTTCTAACGCTTCTTAATTTAATGTAAATTCTCTTTTTAAATTATTTAGTTTGTTAGCGATACTCGCATTATATTGAATATCTCCAACACGTAACACAAAACCACCAATGATGCTTTCGTCGATAACGTTAGTCACTTCTGCGTCTTTTCCTGTAAGCTCTTTTACTTTGGCTAAGACTTTAGATTTTAAATCGTCACTTAAAGCCACCGCAGTTGTTACTGTTGCAACCTGCATGCCTTTCATCTCATCATATAAATGCGTATAGCTTACGGCTACATCATTTAAAATGGCAAGTCTTTTATTGGCGATTAAAGTATCTATTAAGTTTACAGTAACTGCATTAGTATTCGTAAATACTTGTGTTAATACTGCTTTCTTATCTGAAGCTTTTACTACAGGACTTTGAAGCATCTGACTTAAATCTGTGCTTTCTGCAATGGTATCTGTGATGGTTTTCATATCACTCTGCACTGCATCTGTAGACTTTTGATCTATTGCTAAGCTCAAAACCGCTTTAGCATATCGTATGGCCGCTCTTGATCCTGACATCTATCTTAGTTTAAAGTTGCTTCTCCTAACATTGACTCCACCAATTCTAATTGCTTGTCTTTGTTAGATAATTCATTACGCACTACTTTTTCTGCGATTTCTAAAGATAAACCGGCAACATGACTTTTTAATTCTGCCATTGCTGCTTTCTTTTCTCCTTCAATTGCTGCTTGAGCTTGAGTAATTATGGTATTAGCTTGCGCCTGAGCATCCGCTTCAGCTTCTGCAATCATTTTTTCTTTAAGTTCGCGCGCTTCTTTGATCATTGTTTCTCTTTCTAAGCGTGCTTCTTGTAATAATCTTTCATTATCTGCTTGTAAGTTCGCCATTTCACGTCTTGCTTTTTCAGCTGCGTCTAAGGCCCCTTGAATTCCTTCTTCTCTTTCGTTTAAAGAACTAAGGATTGGTTTCCAAGCAAACTTCACCATTAAGAAAATTAATAATAAAAGCAATACAGTTTGTACGGCAAATAATCCTGGTGAAAAATCGTTTAATAATGTCTCCATTGTATTAAATAATTAAATGTTTTTTTAATTTTTTTTAATTAAAATAGGCTCTGCAACCAACCGTTGCAGAGGCTCTATCTTGTTTTTTAAGCTTACTTTCCTAAGATTAAAGCACCGAATGCTAAACCTTCTAAAAGTGCTGCTACGATAATCATTGCTGTTTGGATTTTTCCAGCAGCTTCAGGCTGACGTGCAATACCTTCCATTGCTTTTCCACCAATTTGACCAAGTCCAAAACCTGCTCCAATTACGATTATTCCTGCTCCAATTAAATTGTACATAGTAAATAAATTATATAGTTAAATTAAAAAAACTCTTCTTAAATGAAATCACCTCTTACGTCTTGCGCATCTGGGATTTCGTGACCGTGAGCATCGTGCTCATGATCATGATCGTGTTCTGCTACCGCCATACCAATAAATAAAGCTGAAAGCATCGTAAAAATATAAGCTTGTAAAAAGGCCACTAAAACCTCAATAAACATAATTAAGACTGAAAGCACAAAAGATAATCCGGTCGCTCCTGCAACACCTAATGAATCTTTCATTACAAACATAATTGCAATTAAAGCCATAATAACCGTGTGACCTGCTGTAATGTTTGCAAACAAACGTACTAATAATGAGAAAGGCTTAATTACAAAAGTACCTACCAATTCAATCACGGCTAAAATAGGACGGATTAAATACGGTACTCCTGGCATCCATAAAATGTGTACCCAGAAATCTTTATTACCACTAAAGGCATAAATAATCAGGGTGAAAATAGCTAAACATGCTGTTACTGCAATCTGCCCTGTAACGTTAAATCCTAATGGTGTTAAACCTACCATGTTTAATAACCAGATAAAAAAGAACACCGTTAATAAATAACCTGTGAATTTTCTGTAGTGTTTATCTCCAATGTTTGGTTTTGCAATTTCGTCTCTTACATAGATAACAAGTGGCTCTAATACACGACCAAAACCAGTAGGAATCTTTTTATTCTTGTACTGCTTAGCCAATCTAGAGAACCAGAAGAACATTAATAAACCAATGACTAAGATACCAACAACACTCTTTGTTATAGAGAAATCTAAAACTCTAGCAGCGTTTGTAGCGTGGTGCTCAGCATCAAAATTAACTGCTGTTGCTCCGGCTTCTAATTCGTAAATCTTAGAATGAATTTTAACAAACTTCAATCCGTTTTTCTCAACAATGACATGACCATCATCATTATGATGAAATTCCGAAGACATAAAAGTCACTAGTCCTTCAGAAGACCACAAGATCACTGGAAGTGGAAAACCGGCGTGTTTGCGCTCACCTTCATCATTCGTATAAGAAAAGAATGAGAAGTCGTGAGAGTCTTGAAGGTGATGTGCAATATACGCATCCACTTCTTCTCTTGTATCTACCTGTCCACCATCTTCAGTAGATGTATTAGCGTAAATAGTTGTTGACAAGAACACTAAGACTACAAGTGCTAAAAATTTAAAACTTCGTTGAAATATCTTCATTGTTAAAAAAATCAAAAAAATTACTCTTTTCAAATTCGGTGCAAAAGTACGTAATAAATTAAAAATACAACATCTTTTTATTCTTAATATTTACGCATCGATTTCCTCTAAGATCTTTACTACAAAAATGACTTCAAGTCCTAAAAATAAGAGCACTGGCACCAAAAGGCTATACCGTTCGGGAGATGTTAAAATTTCTATGTTAAAAATTGAAGTCTTAAAAGCAGCGTAAAATAGCCCCCCTTTGATAAAAAGAGTTGGTAAATAAATGAAGCCTATTTGAGTGTGTAACATTTTTATGCTAGAAAACAGCTTAAGATGTACACATATTAATAAGGACACAATAGCCAAAAACATATTCACATCCCAAGTGCTAAAACGAACCTCAGCATTAAAGGTCTGAAGCAAGCCTTGTTGCGCAAAATGAAGAACAAAAAACATGGCGGTAAAAGACGCAATGTAAATGAAAAGCGATTTAGTCATCTTCTTTAGTTAGATTTATAACTTGCGAAATTACCAAATAAATAGAAGCAAAAACGGATAAAAGTGTCAGACTGGTTTCCCAATAGGTTTTACCATAGGTGGCATCTAGCCATGTGCCTAAATAATGCCCTAAATAAATAACACCTCCCATTTGGAAGCCTACACCTGCAAACCTAAGAAACTTGCTAGGGGTTTTACTTGGCTTTGGCACCTGAAGATTTTAAAGCTTTTACAGCGTTGTCCTCCACGGATTTTACATCGCCCTTCATAGAACAAGTGGCATTAAAGGTTGCTCCAGGCTCTACAGCAAGTTTAGCAATATGCACTTCGCCTTCAATATGAGCACTTGATTTTAAGGATAAGGTCCCGGTAAGAACAAGCTTTCCAGAAAATTTCCCTTCGAAATCAGCATTTTCACCTTGTAAGGTTCCTTGAATTAAACCTGATTTTCCAACCACTACTTTTCCAGATGTTTTTACATTACCTTCTACAATACCATCAATTCTAAACGGACCTTGACTAGAAATATCTCCAACAATTTTTGTGCCGTGAGCGATGATATTCTGTTGTGTACTTGATTCCATAATAGCTTGTAGTTTTGGTTTTTTTCTTTCTGAAGAAAACATAGTGATTAGATTTATATTACTGTATTTTTAAATACGCATTTAAGTTTTTATGACGCTGAACGATGGCGTAATTTGGAGAAGAAATAGCGATGTAAGGTCTTGTAATCTTTGGTTTAACCACACGCCCTCGTTTATCTTTTTCTTCAGACTGAAGTAACTCTGCAAAGCCACTAGCCCCTTGATAACTTTTTAATCCATGGACCACTACAAAGGTTGTATCTGCATCATATACATCTTTTGATACCGTAAGATCAAAGTAGGTAATTTTAGCAACCTCTTCTTCTAAGCGCGTTATAAAGGCTTCAACATCCTCTCCGGCATTATTTTCAAACTGATAAATAACGTTAAACTTATCTGCGGCATCATCTGCAACAAACTTCTTTTTCGCCAAGACTGGTAAGGCCTTTGCAATAATGTCTTTAGCTTTTTGCCCTTCTTCTGTGTTAGAATAATTTAATGCTATGGCGTTAATCGCTTTTTTATAGGCTTCAAAACCATATAATCGGCCTTCAGCAGAAGCTTTTAAAATTTCAAACTTAGGCACTATAGCTTCGCCCTCAAAGCGTTTAATCTGAGCTTCCGTACCTTCAATAACCTCTGCATAGGCTTCTTCTTCAAATTGTTTGTAAAGATTGGCGTAAATCACCTCTGGACTGTTTTCATCTTTAGACAATTCAGAACTTGGGTTTAAAAGTATTTCTGCATAGCGCGATTCCGGGTAACCTTCAATGATAGCTGTTTTCATGGCTGCCGCTTTTTGATTACGCCCCAGAGCTAAATAAACTTGATACAAATTGTATTTTGAAGGTAGAATAAGTCGGTCTTCAGGTTCTTTGGCCAAAAGGCTTTCAAGCTTATCCTCTGCCAATTCAAACTCTTTAAATTTTTCCTTGTAAATAACGCCTAATTGGTAATAGGCATAGTTACGGGCCTTAATAATACTATCGATGTCTTTCTGTTCCTTAGGAAGGCTATTGAGGTAGGTCTCTGGCATAAAACGAACATCTTCAACCGATTTCTCCTCGTCATCATTAGAGGCTACAGATTCATTTTTATAATCAGAACGCTGTGTGTTACGTCTCCAATTGTCTTGAAGTTTGCGTTCGCCCCAAAGTTTTAAAAATTCATTTTTTCCGTAGGCTACTGTTGTAGAATTATAAAAGTAAAACGAACTATTCTGTTGTGAGCTATTAAGACTCATAGGTTGCCTTGCCCCCATAATCTTGGCTTGGGCTGCTAACCTATTATTAGAAGCAGCCTTTGGTGCCGCTGCATTTTCTCTACGCTCTAAGGCTTCTTCTTGTTTTTTTAATTCTTCTAAAGCTTTTAAACGCTGCGCTTCCGCATGTGCTGTGTAGAGCGCTAATTGCTCATCTTTAGAAAGACTTAAAATATGTAAAATACTATCGTTGGTCTGTGCAATTCCTTCATAATAAATAACATCATCAAGATTTTCGCGCTTCCTTTTAATTACT
The DNA here is from genome assembly GCF_042675845.1 of Winogradskyella rapida. Classification (NCBI taxonomy): domain Bacteria; kingdom Pseudomonadati; phylum Bacteroidota; class Flavobacteriia; order Flavobacteriales; family Flavobacteriaceae; genus Winogradskyella; species Winogradskyella rapida. The sequence goes on from NZ_JBHTKM010000063.1 coordinate 1,492,856, forward strand.
CTATAAGGCTTAGAATTGAATTCCATAGCCGTCATGGTACTGTCATAATACGCTCCAGCCGTTTTATAGCTATTATTATCAAAATACATATTTCCGAGCGTCTCATAATCGAGTGCTTTTAAGTATTTGTCTGAACGAATTTTTCTAAGCGACTTATTATAATAGACTTCTGAAATACTATCGGATCCTTTCTCGCGGTAATACTCAGCAATACGGTAGAAAATTTTATCTAAATACGGACGGTTTTCTCTATTCTCCTCTAAGTCTACAAGGTATTCTTCGAATTCAACGCGGTCGATATTTGAAAAATCATAATTATTAGATTTCTCAATATGAGCATTAATATAGAAAGACCTCGGAATTTGACGGTGCATCTTTATAATAGCATCGAACTCTAAATTAGCGCTATCCTTTTTACCAAACTCGTTATACAACTGCGCTTTAATGTAATGGTAGCGTGCTTTTTCTCTTTTTATTTTGGTATGTTCTGCCGCTATGCCAAGTTGGGTAATGGCACTATCTTTAGCTTTTATATTGATATAAGCTTGGGCTAAGGCCGCTGTAGCATCCGCTAAATCTTGATCTTCGAGTTCTTCTTCCTCTAGAAGGCGTTTTAGCTTATCTATTGCACCACGGTTATTATCGAGGCGCATACTCGTTTTTTCGCGCCAAATTTTAACCTGATTAATTTTATCTGAGGTTGGGTATTTATTTAGAATATTATTGAAGGCGGCCATGGCTGGTACAAAGCGCTGATCGAAATAACGGGCTTGACCAAGGAGTAAATACGCCTCATCGATCTGAGGGTTTTTCTCTTTCCCGTCTATATTCATCCCATGCTTCTGAACGGCTTTAATGGCCTTTTCTTCCGCACGTTCAAAATCGGCATTTTTGGTTTGCCCTGGCAAAAAGATATCCTCTTTAACCTCCATACGCTCAACAGGCAAAAGGTTCCAGAAATCTTCGGTAAACTCGTTATTGACACTCTCAATTCCGCGTTGTAAGGCAATATTTCCGTTATAGAGAATATTGTATTCCGTACTAAGAGCATGGAAATTTCGGTTAATAAATTTATCCTTTTTACGCGAACAACTTTGCATTAACACAAGGACACCAAATAAGGACAATATGACTTTGTAAACGGTTTTCAACGGGAATTCTATTTGATTAATAGATAACTAAAATGTACGGTATTTAGTGTGTTAGTTCGTAAAAATAAGCATCTTTTTGAATTTCTAATATTATTTAGTGCCTTTTCGAGCAAATGCGGCGTGTTGTAAGTAAAAAAGGCGCACTATGATCACCTCATAGTACACCTTTTTCGTTGTCTAACTATAAAATTTTAAAGCTTAAACTTCTGTAAGCACTGTAGCATTGGCGAAATGTGCTTCTAGCTCCTTCAAGGTTTCTGGATTGGTCTCTAAATCTTTTACAATTTGTCCTTTCTCTAAAACCACAATACGTTCGCAGACTTCAGTAACGTGGGTTAAGTCGTGACTAGAGACTAAAACAGTAACCCCTTGTTTTTGCGCAAGATCTTTTATAATTTGCTTTAATCGTATTTGCGTTGTTGGATCTAAGTTAGCAAAAGGCTCGTCTAAAATAATCACTTCAGGATTCCCGATAAGGGCCGCAACGATTCCTACTTTTTTCTGATTTCCTTTACTGAGGTCTCTTAGGTATTTTTTCTGATTGAGAATTTCGCCGTGGAAAAAGTCTGAAAACTGTGCTAATAATGCATCCACATCAGATTTATTTTGACCTCTTAATTCACCAATAAAATAGAAGTATTCCTCTGGTGTTAAATAACCGATTAAAAAGGTCTCGTCAATAAAGGCTGCCGTAAAAGGCTTCCAATCTTCACTTTCATTGACTTGGATATTATTGCTTTTTATGGAACCCGTTGAAGGCTGAATTAAATCGAGCAACAAACTAAAATAGGTTGTTTTACCCGCACCGTTATTTCCTACTAAACCAAAACTTTGACCTTTTGGAATCTCTAAGGCATCAATATTTAAAACAGTGTTCTCTTTATAGGTTTTTGAAAGCTTATACGTGGATATCATAGTTTCTAATTTTTTTGTTGGTAAGCGGCTAGTGTTTTATATTTTTCTGCTTTGTAAATTCGCTCTACAATGCCAAATACTTTATTCTTAAATAGCAGTCCAATAAGACCTGATACCGCCACTAAGATAAAGCCTAAGACCTCACCACTGGCAAAATGACCAATGGCATAAATGGCTACGGGTAATATTATTTTAGGGATGGTTAAAAGCAGTGTTTTTACATTAAATGCTTTTTTGTCTCCGAAGGCTTTTTTATTGGAGGATAAATCGATAGGCGTTTTAATATAAGCACCACCCCACAGAACAATATGAGAATTCACACCAATATTATAAATAGCGCCAACCACAACAGCAGCATAAGCCTGCCAGCCCAAATAGAGATAAAATGATGCTATTATGGTGGTAATAATCGTAGCAATAACCATTAAATACCATTTAGATTCTAAATACTGTTTGTACCTGATATTTTGACTCATCATTAGTGGATAATACGCACTGTCCCAACTAGGCACAAACTGTCCGAAACTAAATAGAAAACCACCAGACACAAAAATACCTGCAAATACGCGCCAAAAAGGACCGTCATAAGCTTTTACAGCTCCAGTAAAAAATAATAAGCCATAAAAGATAAACAGCACACTCATTAAAACCGTCGTTTTAGAACGCTTGTTTCTTTTTATAAGTTTTATATCATTCTTTAGAAATGTGGATACACTACCAAAGCGGTCTAAATAGGCCATATTATCGGTTTCTCCTACAGCTACTTTTTGAGCTAAACCAGCATCTAAGTAAAAGTTTTTTCGGAAGTAGTTAAAGGCCATTTTATAAAGCAGAACCATTAATCCTACAGCTAAAATTGCAAGGTAAGGTCTATCATAAAAAGCCTGAAAAATTGGGCCTGTAAATACGGTGATATCAAAAATATTGTAGTACGTCAGTGCAGCAAAGCCAACAATCACAGCGACTAAGGCATAAAACACCACATCTTTATTATTTACAAAAATATTAATGAAGTTATTGCAATACACCAATGCCAACATAGCCACGACCCATCCTGAAACGTTAAGCGCATCATGCCCATTTAGGAGCATTACAATTGAAAAAGGTATAAAAAAGAAAGCGTGGACAATATTAAAAAACGAAATGATGGTTTTATTAATTCCGAAGCCTACAATTTTGTCTTTCTTCAGCGGTAAATACAAAAAGGACTTAATGTTTAAAATTGGCATTTTCTGAAGAAAATAACGCAGTGATAAGTCGGCTAGAAAATAAAATATGAGAATTTGATTTACAAATACTAAAGGCTCCTTTTTAAGGTACTCATCAATGATGTAATAGGCCCCTACCCCAATAAGCAACATATAGAGTAATATTGCCAAAGCACCGAACGCCATTAAAATTTTTAATATAAGATTGACTTTAAAAGAGGCTGAGCGCGTAAATGCTTTCCACTCTAAGCTTATAAAATGTTTTATCATAAGGCAATGAAGGGTTGGTTTATGCAATAAGTATGAAAAAACAACAAAATGTTACAGACTAAATTCTGGATAAGTCTCATTAAGTAGTTTTTCAGCTTTACTTGGTATAACTTCTAAACTGATATAGTTAATTAGCGTTAGAGCCGTAAAACCTAAAGAAAAGAGGAATAAAAAATAGGCATTGTCGCCAAAGTGTTCTGGGATTTTATAAACGTTGTACAACTGTGACATAAAGACAAACATTGTACTTCCTGCTTGTCTAAAAATCATTTCTTCAAGCATCCATTTTTTATGAGACACTTCTTTTCGTCGTCTAAACTGCCTATTGAGCTGTATACTTTTATAGCTACACCAGATTAAAATAATTCCGAAGAAAATTAAAGCTATAGTCGCAATATCTCCTAGAGAGAACGAGACGTAGAACACTAAATACAATGTAATGGTGGCCAAAACCTGAGGTAGCTGTAACCATTTTTTAAGCTCTGCCCACAAATAGCCTCTGTAGCGTTTATTCATGGCTTTACCTTTTTGCTCAATGGCATCCATAAAACCAAATATGCCGAATTTTTTAAAGGCTCTGTTTTTAGCGTCTTCAAAAGAAAGCTCTGGCCTTACCTGCCATTGGGCTTCTATATCATTGGCCAAGTGATCAACGAGTTCCGTTTGTAAGTCGTAATGCTCCACATAATGTTGTCTTGTAAAAGCGTAAAGATCTTGTATTTGGGGTTCGGTTAGTTTCATATTTCTTTTACAAATTGGATATATTTCTCTACAATTTTACTTCTATTATTTTCAATTACAATTACCGCAGAAAGACTTAATAAAAGTGAAACACTACAGTATAAGACTAATACTATCGGCGTTTCGAATAAATAATCTTTTAGAGCACCAAACGCATATAAAAACACAGAAGGAAGCGACGTTATCGTAAACAATGATTGCATAGATTGCACTTTTTTTAATGCTTTAGAATACCTAATTTGATAATATATTGGATAAAGCATCAAAATTGCTATTGTTGCTAACCAAATAAAGCTAAAGGTCTTTAAGCTAAAAAGGTTAAATGCCGTGTATACAAAAATTTCTAATGCTATAAATATGACTACAAATTTTAATTGATAGAAAAACTTTGCAAACTGCAGCCACAGCAACTTTTGATAACTCCAATGTATCGTCTTTTTTTGTTTCTTATCAAATTCTATTATGAAATTAACTTTACTTAATAAAAAATCTTCAATAAGCACATAAGCAGAGCTTTCTTCGAACTCTGTTGCTAAATGATCTATTAACTCAACTCTAATATCGAGATATTTAATCTTTTTATTTATAAGAAAATCATCTATAAATTTTATGTCTTCTTTGGATAATTTCATTTTGGTTAACTCTTAAAGACCTCCAGGTCAACATCCTTATTTTTGTTTTTACGCCAATTTAGGGTTTACTAAAGCTTGCATTGTTTTAATATACTCGGCAAGTTCTTCTAATTTATTCACGGTTTCTTTAGTCCCGGTTTCGGTGAGTTTGTAGTATTTACGCAGCCTATTATCCACCTTGGCCACTTCAACATCCAATAAACCTTCAGCTTCTAACTTATGCAAAGCCGGGTATAAGGCGCCTTCAGTTATCTTTAACTCGCCTTTAGTTAATTCCTTTACTTTTTGGGTAATTTCATAGCCATACATCTTATCGTGCTCATTTAAAAGCTTTAAGATAATGGTCGTTAAACTCCCTTTATATAATTTTGAATTGCTCATGGTCTTACAAATATATACATAATTTTCTTATGTATAAGAAACTTAGGTATGTCTTTTACCCATACAAGCTGTTTTATAACTTGCGGGTCTATGTCTAGAATGTTTATCTTTGCTCAAAATAATTTTTGATGTCACAATTTCATTCACTCACTATACAGTCCATTGATAAGGTTACAGATCAATCCGTTGCCATAACATTTGATATTCCTGAAAACCTAAAGGAGACGTTTAGCTTTACAGCTGGACAATATATTACTCTTAAAACCACAATAAACGGAGAAGACATTCGTAGAGATTACTCTATTTGCGCTTCACCAAAAAGTGGAAACTTAACCGTAGCTGTAAAAGCTGTAGACGGCGGAACATTTTCGGTTTATGCTAATAACAGCCTTAAAGCAGGTGATGTTTTGGACGTTGCCGCTCCTAATGGTCGTTTTACTTTTGAAGCGAATCCGGCTAAAACCAGAACCATTGCGGCTTTTGCTGCAGGAAGTGGTATTACCCCTATTCTAAGCATTGCTAAAACGCTTTTAGAAGAGGAACCTTTTAGTAATTTCATCTTGGTTTACGGAAATAAGTCGTCTAAAAACACCATGTTTTTTAAAGACCTAGTAGAATTACAAGCCCAGTATGGTAATCGTTTTCATGTTCATTTTATCTATAGCCAAGCACGTGAAGAAGGCGCTTTATTAGGTCGAATTGAAAAAAGTACGGTTAACCTTATTGTAAAGAATAAATACAAAGGGGTAACTATTGAAAAGTTTTACCTCTGCGGACCTGAACAGATGATTCACACCGTAAAAGAGGTCTTAGTAGAAAACGGCGTTAAGGAAAAGGCCATTGCTTTTGAATTGTTTACGGCACCAGTTGAAGCTGAAGCTACAGCAGCCACAGATTTACCTTCTGGAGATACTAAAATTACGGTTTTAGTTGATGAAGAAGAATTTGAATTTAGCATGCCGAAAGACCAGTCGATTTTAGAAGCAGCCTTAAAACAAGATATTGACGCGCCTTATTCTTGCCAAGGCGGAATTTGCAGCAGTTGTATTGCACGTGTAACGGAAGGTGAAGCTAAAATGCGACAAAATAATATCTTAACGGATGGCGAAGTTGAAGAAGGCCTAATATTAACGTGCCAAGCCCACCCAACTTCAGCACAGATTGTTGTAGATTATGATGATGTTTAAATAAGTGATTAGCGTTTAGATTACGCAACTTTTATAAGACTTAAGACCTGTTAGAATTTAATTTCTGATAGGTCTTTTTTATTGTAGAAGTTCTCGATACAAAATTCTGAAAAACGAATTTCACTCGAACTGACGTGCGCTAATTAAACCCAATACCGTCACTTCAAGTGATTTTTGAGGCACAAGAAAATTGTATCGAGAAGTATTAGAAACTGAATTAAAAAAGAATATGACTGACTCTTAAGGCGAACCACTTAAAACGATTCTCGATACAAAATTCTGAAAAAAGAATTTCACTCGAACTGACGTGCGCTAATTAAACCCAACACCGTCACTTCGAGTGATTTTGAAGGCACAAGAAAATCGTATCGAGAAGCATTTGAAACTGAATTAGAAAAGAATATGACTGATTCTTGAAGTTAGCCACTTGAAAGGTTCTCGATACAAAATTCTAAAAAAGGAATTTCACTCGAACTGACGTGCGCTAATTAAACCCAACACCGTCACTTCGAGTGATTTTTGAGGGACGAGAAAATCGTATCGAGAAGCATTTGAAACTGAATTAGAAAAGAATAAAGTTGACTCTTAAAGTTAACCACATGAAAGGTTCTCGATACAAAATTCTAAAAAACGAATTTCACTCGAACTGACGTGCGCTAATTAAACCCTATACCGTCACTTCGAGTGATTTTTAAGGGACGAGAAAATTGTATCGAGGAGTATTTGAAACTGAATTAGAAAAGAATAACATTGACTCTTAAAGTTAACCACTTAGAAGGTTCTAGATACAAAATTCCGAAAACGAATTTCACTCGAACTGACGTGCGGTAGTTAGACCCAATACCGTCACTTCGAGTGATTTTTGAGGCACGAGAAAATCGTATCGAGAAGCATTTGAAACTGAATTAGAAAAGAATAAAACTGAATTTTTAAGTTAATTACTTAGAAGGTTCTCGATTCAAAATTCTAAAAAGCGAATTTCACTCGAACTGACGTGCGCTAATTAAGCCCAACACCGTCACTTCAAGTGATTTTGGAGGCACAAGAAAATCGTATCGAGAAGCATTTGAAACTGAATTAGAAAAGAATAAAGTTGACTCTTAAAGTTAACCACTTCACACCGTTCTCGAGACAAAATTCTGAAAACGAATTTCACTCGAACTGACGTGCGCTAATTAAACCCAACACCGTCACTTCAAGTGATTTTTGAGGGACGAGAAAATCGTATCGAGAAGTTTACAACCTAAACCACTTCTTTAATTTTGGAAACAACAGTCGCCTCGAGCACACTACCCGCAGCGTTCTCGTACCCTTCTGGATATTTATTTCCGTAAATTGAAGTTGGAATTAAAGGAAACTGTGTTCTGTCAGCTAACAAGGCCATATCTTCAGCCTGATTAAAAGGTGCAAAGCCTGCAAAAGGATGCGTTACGCCCCAAATGGTTATAACTTTTACCCCTAACATCGCTGCCATATGAGCATTACCAGAATCCATAGCCAGCATAACATCTAAATGTGAAATAAGGCTTAGTTCTTCTTCTAAACTTAGTTGTCCTGCCACAGATTTCACATGCCTATTATCCTGCTCTATTTGATCTAAAATTTTAACCTCTTTGGCGCCACCTCCAAATAAAATAACGTTATAATGCTCAGAAACCTCAGCTATAACGGCTTTCATTTTCTCAAGAGGATACATTTTACTACTATGAGCCGCAAAAGGGGCAATTCCAACAGTTTTACGATTTTTATTAGAAATATATTGCCCTAAATAAGGCGCCAAAGCTTCCGGTTTAGCAAAGGTCGGTGCCGTTAAATCCACAGGATAACCTAAAGTCTTAAACACCTCGGCATAACGTTGATGTGTTGTTTTTAAGGGCCTAAAATCGGCTCCTGAAACCAAAGCTTTTTTCTCTGCCCTCCCCTTATCTAGCTGCACGACTTTTTTCCCGAAGAAAAAGACCTTTAAAATCTTACTACGAAGTACGTTATGCAAATCGGCCACGGCATCAAAACGTAAGGCTTTTAGCTCCTTGGCCAATTTATAAAGCCCTAACACCCCCTTATGTTTTCCTTTAAAGTCGGCAGCATACACGGTAACGTTATTTAAATCCTTAAAAAACGGTTTAAAAAAGGCTCTTGTTACCACTGTAATTTTTAAATCAGGGTATTGTGAAGTCAGTGCTCTTAGTACGGGAACGGTCATTGCCACGTCTCCCATAGCCGAGAATCTAAGTACTAGTATATGATTAGGATTTGCCATAAAACTACTTATTACAAAAGGCATTAAAAAAACCGTTATCGTAGAAACACCACGACAACGGTTATAAATTTATATCGAATTCGATAGTTAAGATTTTAGAATTGCTCTTATAGGTTTTTCAACCCTAAAAACACTTATTTCTGTCCTCTTAACACCGGATTAAGCTCATCGTCGTTGTACATTTTCATTTGCTTATAAACTTTCATGTACTTATCGCCATTAGCAATATCAGTAAGTAAATCGTCTATAGCAGTGCTTAAATCTACACGTTGCTCTAATAAAACGTCAAGTTTTTTCTGACAAGCTGCTTTATGAGCCTCAGAAGCATCTTCTCTTACCGTTTCAATATGCATATGATAAATTTTCAACGCTAAAATAGACAGTCTGTCTATGGCCCACGCCGGACTTTCAGAATTAATCTTAGCATCAGGTTTAACGCTAACCTCTTTATATTTATCTAAAAAATAGCTATCAATAAACTCCACCGTATCCGTTCTATCCTGGTTAGAGGCATCAATCATTCGTTTCAGCTTTAAAGCCGCCACAGGATCGATATTAGGATCTCTAATAATATCTTCGTAAGCCCACTGAACAGTGTCTATCCAAGACTTTCTATATAATAAATGCGCTATTAAATCTTCGTTTTTATCGTACTTATTAGTAAAAGGTTGATCTACGGTATTTAATACTTTATAGGTTTTTATAACGTCCTGAAAAATGGCGTTTGCTTTTTGTGAAAACATAATGAAATTAATTTATTGTTTACAAATATAGTTGGAATTATTAACTTTAACGACTGAACTAATTCTCAAAATATGCATATTCATAACCTTTCTGAAACCCCTTCGATTTTAAATACTTTTATGTCAGAATTACGTGACGAAACCATACAAAAAGACAGTATGCGATTCCGTAGAAATATTGAACGTATTGGTGAAATTATGGGGTATGAATTGAGTAAATCGCTTCAATATGATGCTGAAACAATACAGACACCTTTAGGGAAATCTGAAACAGTGTTACACCGTAAAGACATTGTACTTTGTTCTATCTTAAGGGCTGGTGTTCCGCTTCATGATGGTTTACTAAATTACTTTGATGCCGCAGAAAATGCTTTTATTTCAGCTTACAGACAGCATAAACATGACCCTGAGAGTTTTGAAATTATTGTTGAATATTTAGCCTGCCCTAGTTTGGAAGGCAAAACCTTAATCCTAGCCGACCCGATGTTAGCAACCGGGCAATCGATGGTGGCTACCTTTGAAGCTCTTAAACCTTTTGGAACGCCTAAAGCCATTCATCTTGTCAGTGTTATTGGCGCACAGCCAGGTGTCGATTTTGTCTCTAAAGCCTTTGACCAAGAGGTACACCTTTGGATTGCTGCAATTGATGAGAAACTAAACGACAAGGGCTATATAATTCCGGGCTTAGGAGATGCTGGCGATTTAGCGTTTGGAAATAAGTTACAGCAATAAACCAATTATAGGAACCACAATTAAAAGGCCTACAAAGACTTCTTTAAACCAACGTTCCGAAATCATTTCCATATAGTTGGCCATTACAATAGCAAAAGGGGCCAACAAAAAGAGAAATTCACTTCCGTTTTTAATCGGGGCGATAAGCGCTATTAATACCGCGATTACAGAAGCCCAAGCGATTAAAAAATAAGATGGTTTTAGTTTTTTATTTTTTTCAGGAATCATTCTGAAATAATAAAAAAGCGCCCAAACCAACAAACTAAATAAAATGGTGAGTTTCAGAATGCTCTCTCTACTGTTGTAAGCGGTAAAGTCTAAGCTGGCATAACGCTCAAAATCCGACGGATTAAAGTAAACATCGTAAAAAACAATATTATAAGCCATCAATAAAATTAGTGCTGTAGCCATCCCCGTAAAAGGAATGATAACATTTTTAATATCGTTCTGCGCGTAATAAATTAAGGCTACAAGAATTAAGGCAAAAAACAAGATGGCCCAAAAGTAAAATAAGGCCGCGATACCAATCCAGAAGGCCGCATCAAACAATTTTTTCTTAATATGTAATTTAGAATGGAGACTTATAAGGCGTCTTAGCGCAAAGATTACAAACAAATTAGAGAGCAGTAAGTCAGCATGTTTTAAAGCCTCTGGCAGTAGTCCAACAAGCAGACCAAACGTCATAATAGCATAACTATTTCGTTGTGTAAGATTGTTTTTGGAAACAATAAAATCGAGTAAAAAAACTAAAAACAAGGTTAAGAACCACTTAAACAGCACCGCAAGACCGCTTTGCATATTAGATAGCATTGCGCTGTAGTTGGTAAGTACAAAAAGTATACTTACGTAAACGGCAACTATAATAAAGTTTATAGGTTTAGATTTACTAAAAATACTTGTAATCATAGCGTAATTCTTATAGGTATACTAGGGGTTGGTGTTGCGCGCATCGACTTAAACCTTACTTATTCTGAATAAAACAATGCCACAAAAAATGTATAGAGCCAATAATAACAGTCTGATTTCTTTTTGTATTTTTGCTTTTCAAATCTCAAATATATAACCAACTTAGAATTGGTGTAAATTTATAAAGTTATGAAAGATTTCTTTTACGCAATACAAGATTTATTTGTTAATGTGCTACTTGCACCGCTTGATGGCTTAAGAGCACTTGAATTAGAAAACTGGTTTTCTGCCAACATTTTAAACTGGCTTTTTATGGCTATTGGTGTTGTTGCTTTTGTTTATTGGATGTTACAATTGAAGAAATTCAATGATAATAACGAAGAAAATAAAAGTATTTCTTCGCACTCATACCTTTAATAGTTTCCTTATTACAGTAAAAGAACTTTGATTTCCGTACTTAATTAAAGCAATAATAGAGGACCTATTAGTGTTTTAGTATTCGGCAACCAAAGTTCTTTATATAATAATAATTGGGTTGATTTTTATAAATCGAACCCAATATCTTTACGATAATACATCTTATCAAAATGTAGATTTTCTATACTTTGGTAAGATTTTTTTATGGCCTCATTGTAAGTATCCCCATAAGATGTAATAGCCATTACACGACCACCAGAGGTGACAGTTTTTCCTTCTTTAGAGATAGCCCCCGCATGGAAAGCAATAGAATCTGTAAGCGTCTCTACTCCGGTAATTTCTTTACCTTTTTCGTAGGCTTCCGGATATCCACCAGAAACTAGCATTACAGTTGTAGCTGCGCGCTCATCAATAGTAATTGTTACGTCTTTTAGCGTTTGGTTAGCCATAGCCTCAAAAACCTCAACGATATCCGTTTTTAAACGAGGTAATACAACTTCGGTTTCAGGATCCCCCATTCTAACATTATATTCAATAACTTTAGGGTCGTCTCCTACCTTAATTAAACCGATAAATATAAATCCGACATACGGTAAGTTATCTTTCTTTAAACCTTCTACTGTAGGTTTTACGATTTGATTTTCAATTTTATCTAAAAAGGCCTCAGTTACAAAAGGTACTGGCGATACAGCTCCCATTCCTCCTGTATTAAGTCCGGTATCCCCTTCTCCAATACGTTTATAATCCTTTGCCGTTGGTAATACTTTGTAATCTTTACCATCGGTTAAGACAAAGCAACTTAATTCGATACCATCTAAAAACTCTTCAATAACAACTTTAGTACTTGCCTCACCAAACTTCGCATCAACAAGCATACTTTTTAATTCAGCTTTAGCGTCGTCTAAATCATTAAGGATAAGCACCCCTTTACCTGCTGCTAAACCATCTGCTTTTAAAACGTAAGGTGGTTTTAGGGTTTCTAAAAATTTGTACCCCGCTTCTACGTTCGCTTTTGTAAAGCTTTCGTAAGCCGCAGTAGGAATATTATGACGCATCATAAATTCTTTAGCAAACTCTTTACTTCCTTCTAATTCTGCAGCCGCTTGTTGTGGTCCAATAACCGCCACGCCTTTAAGGGCTTCATCTTGTAGAAAAAAGTCGTGAATACCTTGCACTAAAGGATCTTCAGGACCTACCACAACGATATTGATTTTGTGTTCTAAAACAGCCGCTTTAATGGCTTCAAAATCAGTAACACCAATATTAAGATTGGTGGCAATAGCCTCTGTGCCCGAGTTTCCTGGCGCTACAAAAAGCCCTTTACAACGGTTACTTTGCGCAATTTTCCATGCAAATGTGTGTTCTCTTCCTCCAGAACCTAATACTAAAATATTCATCCTAAAAATTGTTTCAGCAAAAATAATTGGTTTTAAGTTTAAAAAGCAATTATTTTACGGAAACCTTAAAGCCAAAAACAACATTGCGATTATTCGATTTATCATTACAACTCAATGGCTTTAATATCCAAAAGGCGAAGTCTGTATTATCTACAATTCAGGCCAAAAGTGATAAGGACTTTCAATTGTATGTTGAAGCCCAAAAAAAGGCCATTATTTTATACCATTTAGCGCATAATCCATTTTATAAAACTTTAGGAAAAGCCATTGACCCTGAAGATTTGGATACCGTACCTATTCTAACAAAACGCCATTTACAGCAACCCTTAGAACAACGATTGAGTTCGGACTACACCCCTGACACTGTATACAAAAACAAAACCTCAGGAAGTTCTGGAGATCCCTTTATTTTTGCAAAAGACAAATGGTGCCATGCTCTGACTTGGGCCGAAATAATGAATCGTTTTGGTTGGTATGGCATTGATTTTAATCACTCTAAGCAGGCGCGTTTTTACGGTATTCCTTTAGATAAAAAAGGCTACTACAAGGAACGATTAAAGGATTATTTTATTAACCGCTATCGATTTTCCGTTTTCGATTTAAGCGATACGGCTTTTGAAAAGGCTCTGAGCAAATTTCAAGCGACGCATTTTAATTTTATAAACGGTTATACTAGCGCTATTGTTCAGTTTGCGAAATTTTTAAAGCGCAAAAACATCATTTTAAAAAGTGTCTGTCCTAGTTTACAAGCTTGTATTGTAACCTCTGAAATGTTATTTGATGCCGATAAAGAATTATTAGAAACCCAATTTGGACTGCCGGTAATTAATGAATACGGGGCTTCTGAATTAGATTTAATAGCTTTTCAGAACCCACAAGACGAATGGCAGGTTAATAGCGAAACGTTATTTGTGGAAATTTTAGATGCTAACAATAAGGTTTTACCCTACGGAGAAGAAGGCCGGGTGGTCGTTACCTCCTTGTACAATAAAGCCCATCCTTTTATTAGATATGATTTAGGTGATATAGGTGTTTTATCTGAAGAAAGTACCTTAAGAAAGCCTATTCTGAAGAAACTCACCGGAAGAACCAACAGTATTGTAGAACTGCCTAGTGGTAAAAAAGCCGCAGGATTAACCTTTTATTACATTACTAAAAGTGTGATTGAAGATGATGGTAATGTTTCTGAATTCATTGTAGAACAAACCCTCATAGATCATTTTATTATTAGATATGTAAGTGTGGAAGCCCTAAAACCTGATAAAAAGGATAAAATCACTTCTGAAATAGAACGTTATTTAGAAAGTGGTATTAAGGTTAGTTTTGAGCGTGTCTCTCAACTGAAGCGCACCAAAGCAGGGAAATTAAAACAGTTTATTTCTAATTTTAATACAAACAGTTAGTGGAAAAATTAATGATCATAACAAGTTACTACCCTCCTGAAATTGGTGCAGCTTCAAATCGAATTAATCACTTGGCAGAGGGCTTGAAAGAAGATTACAAAATAAGTGTAGTAACCCCACTTCCTAATTATCCAACCGGAAAAATTTTTAAAGAATATAAAAATAAATTTCAGTGTAAAACAGAAGAGAACGGTATTGAAGTGATTAGATTATGGCTTTATGCATCAGTATCTAAAAATAAGTTTTTACGATTATTTGCAATGCTATCATACAGTATGAGTTTAATCTGGTTTTTTATTTGGAATAAAATTCCTGATAAAGTAATTGTACAATCTCCCCCTCTTTTAGTTTCTTTCACTTGTATGTTCTTTTTAAGGTTTGGTAAGAGAAAACTAATTTTAAATGTAAGCGACCTTTGGCCAAGTGCCGGTTTAGAATTAGGCGCTTTAAAAGAAAATTTTTCCTATTATCTATTAAAAAAGTTAGAGGCTTTTAATTATAACAATGCTAATCTAATTTTAGGACAAAGTAAAGAGATTCTTGCTCATATTGAAACCATTACTACAAAACCAAAACTATTTTTATATAGAAATTTTCCAGAAATTAAAACTATCCATCTTGAAAAACCGAACGCAGCTAAAGGAAGAATAAAGGTAGTTTATGCAGGGCTTTTAGGCGTAGCTCAAGGAATTCATAAACTTTGTAAAAAAATAGATTATACGAGTATCGAATTTCATATATATGGATCTGGTACTGAAGAAGAAGCGATTAAAAGCTTCATTAATTCTAATAAAGATATACCACTATATTTTCACGGAAGAGTTAATAGAGAGGAATTACATCAAAAACTTCTCAACTATGATCTGACTATTATTCCACTATTAAATCGAATTTACGGATCTGTCCCTTCTAAAATATTCGAATATGCAAATCTAGGTTTACCCATGCTATATTTTGGAGGAGGCGAAGGAGAAGAAATAATAAACCAAAATAATTTAGGGTGGGTTGCTGAAGAAGGAAATTACAAAGACTTAAATAACGTCCTTAATTCCATTTCTACTGAAGACTTAAACTTAACGTTTAAAAATAATATTCAGAATGTAGCAAAACTAAATTTCGATTTTAAAAAACAACTAAAGCATCTTAAAGACCTAATTTAATACGCCTTTTCGTCACCTTTAATCATATTGACTAAGGTTTGGAAAATAATTTTTAAGTCTAAGAGCGGTGACCAATTTTCGATATAAAATATATCGTATTTAATTCTATTAATAATATCCTTATCGCGTTTAATTTCACCTCTATAGCCTTTAATTTGCGCTAATCCCGTGACTCCTGGTTTAACATTATGTCTAAAAATAAAATTGTATTTATTAATCTTTTTAGAATAGTCTTCAGTGTAGGAAAGCATATGAGGCCTTGGTCCTACCACCGACATATCGCCCTTTAGGACATTAATAAATTGAGGCAACTCATCAATACTAGTTCTTCTTATAAATTTACCAATAACTGTAAGTCGCTTATCATTTTCTTTTACATAAGTGCCTTTTTGCTCTTTCGTTTCTGTTAAAGATCGGTACTTGTAGCAAGTAAAGGGGTGGTAATTGATCCCTGTTCTTTTGTGCTTAAAGAATAAAGGTCCTTTAGATTCTAATTTTATTAATAGGAATAAAATGACCGAAACCCAAGACAGTACAAAAACAATCATCAGTAAGGAAAACACAATATCAAAAGTACGTTTTAAAAACTTGTTGACGTCGTTATTTAAAGCTACATCTTGTATAGACAAGACCGGTATATAATTGTAATAATCGGTTTTAAAACGCTTTGTAAAGAGCTTTTTGGTATCTGGAATAAACTTAATATTACAATGGTTAAGGTTAGCGTACCTTACATACTCGTTAATTTCGGGTTCCGTTAAATCTGAAATGGAACAATAAATCTCATCGATATTGTCTGTATTCGATTTTAAGTACTTAAAGCTATCTTTTATAGTACCAGTAGTCTTATTGCTCTTAGTATCGCTAAAAATGGCTTTAATATGGTATCCTAGATCTTTTTTCTTGAAGACTTTTTTTAATTCATTAACGCTATTACCACTTCCTATTAAGATAATGTTTCTTTGATTTCCGCTTAAGTATACTCTAAAGTATTTGAGCACGTAATACGTAAGCAGTTTCATAAAACTGATGGCCAAGAAGACTAGTAACAGATATTTCAACGTAATAGAGGCTTCTATATTGATACTTCTAAATAACCCTTCAAAGGCAAACACCAATATGGCATACACGAGAAATTGTTTTATAATAAGCGATAAAATATTGAGTACGGAAGTGTATCTATAGACTTTATAAAACTTTAAAAACTGTGTGGATAGTAACCAGAATACAATAGAGTAAAAAAGGTAAAGGAAATTTTTGTTGTTTAAGAATTCTATTGAAAAAAAATAAAGCCCTTGACGGTTAAAATTAAGCAGGTAGAGCGCAAAAACATTGATAACAAGAAGATCGTAAATCATTAAAAGAGGCCGTAGCAGCCATGAATATCTTCCTCTTATAAATTCCATATTTAATTGCCCTTACTGTAGGGTTATTTTGTTTTTTAACTGATCTCTATTGGAAAGGAATTGATTTGATTTAGCGCTAAGCCTAATAGGCTTTATCTTCTCCTTTTACGGCATTGACAAAGGTCTGAATGATGATTTTGATATCTAAAAGTAAGGACCAGTTTTCGATATAAAAAATATCATATCTCACACGGCCAATAATATCTTTATCCGTTTCTACCTCACCTCTAAATCCACTTGTTTGCGCTAAACCTGTAATTCCTGGCTTTACAAAATGTCTCACCATAAATTTGTCAATTTTCTTAGCGTATAGCGTCGTATGGCTCACCATATGTGGTCTAGGCCCTACTACAGACATATCGCCAAAAAGCACATTGAAAAACTGAGGCAATTCGTCTATACTTGTTTTTCTTATAAATTTCCCCACTTTAGTAACCCTTTGGTCTCCCCTAGTGGCTTGGTTAGCATGTGCATCTTTATTAGGCATCATTGACCTAAATTTATAACAATCAAATTCCTTATAATTAAATCCGTTTCTAGTTTGTTTAAAAAATACAGTTCCCCGAGATTCTAATTTAATTAATATCGCAATTATTGGAGTTAACCATGAGAGTATCAATATAATTACTAAAGAAGAAAACAGAATATCAAACCCTCGTTTTATAAAGGTGTTTACTGAATCTTCTAATGGAATATTTCTTAACGTAAGAACCGGGATATAATCATAATATTCGTAACGCAGTTTTTTGGAATAAATTTCCTTACTGTCTGGAATAAATTTTAAAATCTTAAGATTATTATCAGCGAAATTTACAATATCTGCAATTTGGCTATTGGTAAGTTCTGAAATAGAACAATAAATTTCATCGATATCTTCAGCTAATACATATTGAAAACACTCTTTTAAAGTGTTTGTTTTATGTTTCAGGTTGAAGGTCTTTTTGTGCAAATAACCGTATTCTGGATTTTTATTAAAAAAGTTATTTAACGCTAAAGTTTTCTTATTCAACCCTATGATTACTGTTTTTCTATAATTACCACCAAAAGAGGTTCTATACTTTTGCAATAGATAATAAATGGTGAACTTAAAAATTGAGATCAGTATAAAGCACAGTATGGTATATATGACGATAGGCTTTGAATATATAAGCAACTCATGAAATAAGCCCGAAAAGGCAAAAACGACGAGTAAAAATAGAATGTATTGCCTTACTATAAGAGATAGAATATTTACGGGACGTGTATATCTATACACCTCATAAAAACGAGAGTAAACCGATAATAAAAACCAACTTATGGAGATGATAATAAAAAACACCGTTGGGTCATTACTTTTAAATAAGTATAAAGCCGCTACACCATTAATGATAATTAAATCAATAATGTATGAAATAGGTCTTAAATATCCGGAATATCGGCCTTGTTTGAATAAACTCAATTCTTAAATTTTATTATCTAACGTTTTAAATGTAAGCCAACCTATCTAAACTTATAAGTCAACACCTTAAAATATTTATTGAACAATTAATTTGAAGCTTCTATTAGGTTAACTTTTCTTTCAGGACTAAATATATAAATTTTGAATTACCAACTAAATAACGCTTCCACATCCGCTTAGGTTCTTGAGCAAACCTATAAAACCACTCTAAACCGTAATTCTGCATCCAAACGGGAGCACGTTTCACTTTACCGGAAACAACATCGAAGCTTCCTCCTACACCCATAATAAAGTTGACGTTTTTAAGTAAAACCTTGTTATCATATAAAAAGTTTTCTTTAGTTGGAGAACTAATTGCTACGAAAAGCATATTCGCACCACTTTGGGCTATTTCCTTTGCTATATCTTGCTCTTCTTCTTTTTTAAAGTATCCATTTCTATATCCTGCAATAATATCAGGAGAGTACGTTGACGAATATTTATTAACTACAGATTTTACGATTTCTTCTTTAGCACCGAAGAAAAATATTTTATATTTTTTTTTGTGCGCTAATTCCACCAAATTAACCATAAGATCAATACCTGCTACACGCTCTTTTAAAGGCTTTCCAAGGGTTTTAGACGCCCACACAACGGCTTGCCCATCGGCATTAATTAAATCACTCTCATTAACGCTTTGTCGGAGTTGTAAATCTGTTTGCATCGCAACGATCTTCCCAGCATTTACAACGACATGATGAATTTGTTGATCAGCATCAATGGATCTCTCTACCAAATCCAAAGTTTCTACCATGGAGAGGTTATCTACCTCTGTATTTAAAAATTTATGTCTATTCATCATTTAAATTATAAAAGCTTAGCGCATAAAACATCCATCCTTGTGCCCAGCGAATGTAAGGGATTTTAGAAGAAACCAATTTTCGCTTTTGATAAATAAAATATCCTTTTCGAGTTTGCATATTATCTATCGTCCATTGTAAAACGCGATGAACTAGTTCTTTATTTTGGTCAATTTTATGATTTCTAAAAAGTGTTACAACAAGTTGCGCTGGTGCATGAACATCAATAGGATAAGTTTGGTTGTTGTAATATTTTGACATGCCATCTTCAGTAAAGAAAGTATTCAAATAATAATTCATCCCTTTATCTATATGAGAACTAAAGGTGAAATCATCCGAGACGTCTTGATAAATTTTCAGGCACTCCAAATTATAACCTGTGTGAAAGTTATCAATCCATTGATGAAAAGGTAAAGTTCCATAAGCCCATGATCCATCTTCATTTTGTTTCTTACAGACATAAGAGGCTACAGATTTTGCACAAACTAATAAGTTTTCATCCTTGGTGTATTTATAGACTAAACTTAAAAGTTTGGCCCCCAATAAACCTGCGTTATAAACTTGAGTCTTATCTATTGGTGAGTAAGAAAATGTAAAATCTCCTTCATCATTATAAGACCTATTTAAATCGTTCAATACAAATTTAGAGGCACTAATAGCGACATCTAAATAACTATCGTTTTTAGTAATCTCATACGCTTCGATTAATGCATCTGCTATAAACGTTGTTGCAACAACTGTTGGTGTATATTTAGGTTGAAAAAAAGCTCTTGCCTGCCAGTCAAAATTATAGCCCCAACATGCCCCTGAATATCCTTTTGTTTGAAGCTTAATAATTTTTTCAGCTAAAAAAATAATCTTTTCTAAATAAGTCGTATTGGGATCTTTCTTGTATAAATTACAATAACCCATAAGGAAAAGTCCTAATCCTTTTGGATTATAGTCTTTTGTAATTCCAAATATTGGTCTTAAATTTATTGGGTTTCGTTTAAACAATTGAATCCATGCCAATCTAAAAAAACGAGATTTCCCAAGTGGTGTTTTTTGAATCACCCAACTATTTAATCCATCATAAGGATCCCAACCTTTAAATGTTTCCTTCTCACAATATTTTCTAAGATTTTCAAAACTAGTTTTTGTATCCAAAATTTTAATAAATCAATTTGGCACAAAAATATTAAATATTACCTTCAATTAGCATGTGTTCAACATAAATAAATAATAGACTATAAGATATTTAGATTGTCTCTTATTAGACCTGTTATTGATTTAAAATTCCTCGCTCTTTATATCATTATCAACACAGGCGTTTATACAAATAGCAATTTATGCTTAATTGAGACTAGGACCGTTGTACTAGTTCTGTTTTATGAGATAGACGATTTTGATTATTATTAAATTTTAAACAGAAATAGATTCACAAAACCAAAAGTAACATAGAATATTACCCGTTGACTTCAGATTTTAAGATTAAAAACTTTCCATTAGAATTCATAATCAACTTTTTAACTGTCACAATTTTTATCTTAGTTGACAGATGTAATCGACTTTGAAAATGCTCTATGAGTTTCTTTTCTACCGTATCGTTATAACTGTCATTCGGAATTATTAGCACCTCTAATTCTCCTTTTATTTTCTGATAATACTGAAGTCCTTCAATATGCGTATACAACTCGTTGTGTAAGTTTAAGGCTGTTGGAGAAACAAAGGTACCGTCTTTATTAAAAATTTTCATTTCTCGCCATCTCCCTTCTATAGCATTCAAAATAGATCCGCTATTAACGTTGTATTGATAATAGGAAGAAAAGTCACCTGTTTTATAACGTATTAAGGGCTGTCCGTAATTATCTAAAGTTGTAGTAACTATTTCTCCAATTATACCAACTTCTGTAATAACATTACTGTTGTTATCAACCAGTTCTAAATAACCATAATCATTTAACACTTTATATCTACCTTCTCCTTTAAAGTCCACAGCTAAGCCAAGTTTTTCGCTATGGCCGTAAACCGAAATAACAGGTAGATTAAGTTTATCTTTTAATAAAGCCTTTTGGTGCGGTAAAAATATTTCTGAACTCAGAAAAATTCCTTTAATGAAGTTTAAATTCCACCCTCGTTTATTAGCTATAACAGCAAAATGATATGCCGATGAAGGGTAGCATTGTAGGTAATTAATCTTGTATTGTATAAGTGTGTTGTATATAATTTCAAAATAGTCTTCTGTATTTCGAAATCCATCAAAAACTAACTCTTTAGTAATCGGGTTTATTTTATAGTCTATATTCTCGTCTAATTTAGTGTTTCTGATAACACCTCTTAGTTGATTTTTATAGCCTTTTGTAGCCCATATCTTATGAAAAAAGGCATATTCCTTTTTAAATCTATCTTTTTTGAGATAAAATCGGCTTGGTTTACCAGAGGTACCACCTGTTGTTACAATTTCATATTCTTTTCTATCAAAATTTTTGGATAATAAATCTTGTTTATCCTCAAACAAGTTATCTCTAGTTAAAAACGCTATTTTATTTTCAAAATCGGCTCTACTCTCAATGTTGAAATTGGAATATTTCTTAGCATAGTAGGGTACATTTTTAATCGTGTAATTAACGATACTAAAGAGTTTTTTATCGTTGATTTTGGAATCAAAATTGATTTCATCGTAATAACGCCTATAAGATTTACCAAATAAGAATCTATTCCCTGGAATGATTTTATATACTAAAAAAGCAAACAATGGATATTTATCCAGCTGCGTGTTTATTTTTTTTACAAAATTTATAATTGAATTCATTTGTATTCACTTTTTAATCTATTATTACTACAAGCACAGATAAAACTAATCAATAAACTAAAGAGTATAATTCCTCTTTGTCTAACCAAAATAGACTCTGTAATCATAAAAATCACAAACGCAGCTACAATTATAATAGACAGTGTATTTTTAGATTTTATGGCATAAAACAAGGGATATACTAAAGTTGCTATTAAAAAAATAAGCCCTAATATTCCATAATAAATGGTTTGCTCTAAATATTGATTATGAGCGTTATATTTATACCTAAAACCAGACTCAAAACCAACAATATCGTATTCGTTTATTAGTAATTCTTCGCCTCGTTCTCTTCCGCTCCCAACCCATAAGTTTCCTTTTTGAATAGATTGAACTACGGCTTCCCAATGAAGCCATCTGGTACTTAAACTAGGGGCTTTAAAATCGGTAGTAGAGCTTTGTGTATTTCTTTTTTGAAAATTTGGAGATAGCATAAGTCCTACCACTGAAATAGTAACGATTGCTATTGACACTATTTTTTTACTAATTGAAAATGATGGAAACAATTCAAAGAATAAAAATAGTACTGAGCCTACTAAAAGAACCAATAAACTAATTCTAGCACTTACAATATATAAAGATAGTATTAGAAAGAGGCTACAGCCGTAATTAACCCAACGATTATTACTCTTGTAAATAAAAATATCTCTAACAAAATAGAATATAGCAATGACTATAAAAAGTGCCATATAGGTGGTGTGCATTTCTAACACTTTAGAAAAATCAGTGTAATAAAAATAGGTACCTAAATCAAATATTTTAAATAACAATGCTTTTAATAAACCAATACATAGGCTTAATACCACACCAAAGCTAAAAACTTTTAATACATAATTAAACAGCTTCTTTTCATTAAATGAAGTTAAAATGATTGTAGGTAAAATTAAAAAAGGTAGGTTTTTTGTTATCAGTTTAGAATCGAAATTATCTATAAAAAATGAGTTAAATATACCCAACCAAAATGGAGAAGAAATCAGTATAATTGGAATACAATTCCTTTTAAATTTATCGAACCAACAGGTCCAATCATTGTATAAAATCCAGGAGATAACAAACAAAATTAAGCTTAAAGAGTTTAAACTATACTTTGGCAATGGCACAGTAATTACAAATAAAAACAAAGACCAATAAAAAAACGGTGCAATTTTTTCCTTCATTTAAGCGCATTAGTTAAGTTTAATGTAAGGATGTCTTGACCTACCGAATTTAAATGTATTCCGTCTGCCATAAATATATTAGTATTAATAGGTGCTAATGCTTCCAAATCAATAATCTCTACATTATCATGTTTATCAAAATCTTTATATACTGACGTAATATTTTGATACGATTTTTCAAAACTAGACACTTTGTAATGTGGAGGCGAAACTAAAATAATTTTTGATTTACGCTGCAACAGCTTATCTATTATTAAGCTTAAATTCTTGTTTGTTTGCTTCACTTTTTCTTCATGCGCACCTAAAAATAATATATAGGTTTCAGATTGTGGTACTTGATTAATTTGATTTAATAACCTTTCACTATTATTTAAGAGGCTTACTGAGTGTTTATAACCAAAGACATCCGTGTTATTACCAACAAATTTTACGTCTTCCAACTTTTGACTTATAGCTCTTCGAAGATATTTTAAATCTAACCATATTAATTGGGAATCTCCAATCATACACACCGTATGATTCCCTTTTTGGTTCAATTCTAAATTAACAATCGAAAAATCAGAGGCATTTGTTTGCTGACTAGGCTTGGTATTGATCCAATATACTCCTTTAAATTCTATAGTATCAGATTCCTTTGATATACTAACACACCTAAAATAATAGTCATCGTTTATTGCGTATGAACTAAAAGGACTTAAGTTTTCATTTCCTATAGTATTATTATCAATAAGCCTCAAATAATCATAGGATACAGAATCTAACTTCACATTCGTAAAGCGTTCTATTGTTTTAATCTCACCCCAATTATAATTTAATTGAAAGAACTTATTCTTTGCCTTATATTGAAAATCTATCGCTAGATAAATTAAAAGGGATAGAATTGTCAGAAAAACAATTTTATTAGATGGAAGGTTCTTCACTCTGATATTTAATTATTTTTGCAGGAATACCTGCAACTATAGCATTATCTGGAATATCATTGATCACAACAGCATTTGCTCCAATAGTAACATTATTACCAATTGTTATAGGTCCTAAAACCTTTGCTCCGGTCGCAATATATACATTGTCTCCTATCTTAGGTACTTCGTAATGATTAGACTTTCCGCCAATGGTTACATTGGTACCAATTGTGCAGTGACGACCAATTGAAACTCTTTTATGTAAAACAACCCCTATTCCACCGTATCCAAATCTTGTACCTTCTTTTATTTCACACTGATAAGGAATACTAGAATTATAAAGTAAAAAACATAGAAGTTTAATTAATTTAGGCACTATTGGAATATGCCATTTGTATAACTGATGACTAAGTTTATATAAATAATAAGCGTTTAGCATTATTTAAGAGTATGGATTATATAGTTTTGATTTAATTAATAACGTTCTTATAAATTGAGTAAGCAAAATATAGTTATACTTTAACGTAAAAGAAAAATTACCGTAAGTGTCAAAAGTAGGGTAATACTTAGAAGCTTTTTTGTTTTTTGTGTAAAATTGTAAGTATTGCTTATTTGAAAATCCTTTAAAAGGGTTCTTTTCTAGCATCTCATCAATATTCAACTCCTTATCATAGCTCACTTTATTTTCATCTTGATGCATCTTAACTCTATGAACTCTTATATTTTCTTTATTTTCAAATTGAATTATATAGCCAAGATTAGTTAGTGGGTTATTGTAATTTAACTTTTTACCTAAATAAACCGTTTCAGGTATCGCGAAATTTCCTATGGAATAAAAAATATATTTGCCCTTATATTTTTCTACATCTTGAACAATATGAGGATGATGAGCAATAACGCTATCGACTCCTAAATCAATAAATTTCTTAAATAATTCTCTATCGGCTGGTACAGGATAAGGACTTAACTCTAAACCGCAATGCGATATGACTATTAATGTTGTATTAGGATTTTTCTCTCTATATCGTTTTACTTTTGCAAGACTATCTTTATCAATAGAATTTACTCCTTTATTACTAACGGGCAAGGTTAGTTTACTATTAAAGGCAAATACGCAGTAATTCTGATTATCATCTGTGTTTTTATATTCTATATAAGGATTTTTATCTGTTCCGAAATAAGGTTTATTATCATTCTCAAGAATGTCTATAGTAGCGTTTAACCCCCTCTTAAAATCATTTATATGATTGTTTGCTAAAATTAATGAAACATCATAGTCTTTAAAACGATCTAGGGCATCATTATTTGAATACAAATTATATTTATGAGGGTTTATTGGTCTAAGAACTTTATCATCCAAAATAGGCCCCTCTAAATTCAATATTAATTTGTCATGTGGTTTTATTAAGCTTTTGAGTAAGGGGAATTCAAGATCGCCATTCGGATTAACAAAATCACCTAAAAAAAACAAACTCATAAATTTCGATTTATATAATTAAAGAAATTATTAGATACCACACCATTAGAATAATTATCAATAATTCTATTCTTAGCCTTTTCAGATAGAATTAGCCATTGATTATTTGTTATAACTTGTGTAATTGCCTTAGTATAATCCTCTTCTGAGGCTTCCTTACTAAGAACAATACCACAATCATCTACTATTGTTTTATTAAAACCGTTGTCAGACACAACAGGTACAAGACCATAGGCCATAGCCTCCGTTAACGCGTTAGATTGACCTTCTCCCGGGTGCAGCGATGGAAATATAAAAAAATGAGAGTGCTCTAATAAGCTATTTATTTCGCTTTTGCTCTTTGGTGGTAGAATAATTAAATTCTCCTTAGCATAACATTCTACATCTTGTTTTAAATCTAAACTATTAAAACCTCCTATTACTATTAGTTTAATATTAAAACGTTGTTGTAATAACTCAAAGGTTTTTAGAATTGTATAAATTCCTTTAGTTTCAGTTATTCTTCCAAAATAGATTATCTGAATTGGTTCAGTACCTATTAAAGTTCTCTTAGCTGGCAGTATGTGATCATCTTTAACATAATTAGGGTAATATAAAATATCTTTATTTTGACTTAAATCTTCAATAATAAAATTTTTATAAATCAATCCCTCAACGGCAATATGCTTAGATAAGGAGAGAAGCTTTCTAATAAAAAACCTATAAAACCTTGTGTTTTTATTGTAATAATCTATAAAAGAACCTGCTCTGATATCTGTTAAAATATCTTTATTAGACATTTTGAAGACCAGCACCAAAAAAAACTCGATATAAATAAAATACTTATACAGAGGGGTTATATGCACTAATGTAGCCTTAGATGAGTTAAAAAGAGAATGATAAACACATTTAAAAAAATATAAGAACCATTTTAAAAGATATAAAACAATTTGAACAGGATTCTTGGCATATAAAATTGGGTAGTGAATAGCTAAAACTTCGATATTCTGTTTTTTATACTCTTCAATATTTCTCTTATTTGCTGTAGCATACCCGCCTACAAGATCTCGCTTATGGCTTGGTATTATCCCTAAATAAATCACCTTCGTGTACTTCATTCTTCTAATAAGGTTTTTTGCTTGTTATACAATATTGGATAAACAAATAATATGGTCATTGTTAGCATGACTAAGTTATTTAAAGAAAAAGAAAATAAACTATCAAAAAATAACATCCCATAGACAATACATAACATCTCGAGTTTATCATATCTCATCCTTCTATACATCAAAGGGATTAAAAGGACGAAAAGATAGGATAGTCCACCTAATATTCCCATTTCTACAAACAAGTGAGGATAGTATGTATCCGTTGTCGCTAGAAGCGTAGTATCATACCAGTTAAAATCTATTTCGTCATAATATGGCGAATTATATTTGGTTGATGCCGGCCCACCAAAAACTCCAATACCTTCTCCCAACAAATTAAAATCTTTAAATTCATTGAACATAGCTCTATAAGATTCCGATCTCGCAGAATTACCTTCTGTAACGTAAAGTCGTAATCTTATTTCAATAGATTTCTCTATAGAATCACGTATTTCACTCCCTACAAGAAAATAAAGACATATCGCTACAGGTGGTAGTATTAGTAAATACTTTAGCTTTTTATAATACTTAATAACCAACGTTATTAAAAAGAAGCCTATAGTTTTAAACGATGTACTAATAAACACACCTAGTGAAAAGATTATTAAGCATAGTTTTCTATACCTACCAAAATAATAGTAATAGGTAAGCCAAAACGCCATAAAATTCAAAATTCCAAATGCTCCAAAAAAGATCACCAGTCCTGTAGCCCTAAGTACACCAAAAGTTTTGGCTGGCCAATAGATTGTTTTATTTTGACTTTCTATAAAATACCTTATATAAAACCATTGCCGTTGTGGATCAATATAATAGTAATAATAATTATTTAATTGGGCTAAAAAATTAAGGAGGGTAAATATGATAATAAATCCAACAAAAAGATTAAGCTTATGTTTGTTGTAATACCCATATAACAGTACTGCTATTGGAAAAAAATACCTAATACCATCTTCTAATGCTGCCTTATAATTAAAAGATTTAGTAAAAGCAATTACAAAGAAAAAGATAAAAACCAATAGTGCAAAAACCAGCTTACTTGGTATTTTTATTTTTAACCAAATCGGAAAAATTAACATCAAACAGGTTAATACCTTTATTGGTGAAGATAAAAACGGATAAATGTAAGACACAATTTCACCTACAAAGACCATAATAAGAGGTATCAGTAAAGTGAAATCATTAAAATATTTTAATTTTAATTTCATCTAATTATAAATCAAATCCTGTTATTTATTCTCACCAACAATATAAACCTAAGAATTAAACTCATTAAGCTTGAAAGAGCGATTCCTATCAAGCCAAATTCATAGTATAAGAAATAACTTAGAATAACATTAGCAATTAAGGCAGAAAGGTTAATGGTTAAATTCTGTGAAAATAACTTTTTAATTAGGACTACTGCCCCGTATGAAACTGAAATAGCTTGGATAAATTTAGCTGCGATAATTATTAAAAACACATATAGTACGGAGCTATAATTCTCAAAGTAATAATGTGTTAAAAAAAGAAACACCATAACCAAAATCAAAGTCATACTAGCCACTAAATACAAAATTTTATTTCTAAGTACTTTAAAATAGTCTATTTGCTTCTTTAGCTTTTCAATATCAACCTGAACTAAAGTTAAAGGAATAATGATAAGTGCATTGGCTATATTTAATGAAAAACTATAATTCGCAATTTCAATATCTGCAGTATTTGATAATAATTTGATGATCAATATATCTGTATACAAAAACATCATATTAGCAAAATTACTCACAACAATAGTTAACGAGCTAATAATGAGTTTTTTAAAAATAAACCAATACCGTTTTAAAGTATGAAAAATGATATTATTCTTATAAATATAAAAGATGGTATAGCAGAATAACAGAGGTAATAACAAGTAACTTACATATACAAATGCAAAATCGGGTTCTTTAGAATATAGAATAGTTATAAGTACAATGCTATAAAACAATAATGAAATTACAGCCTTATAAATGGAAGCATAGTTACTCCCTTTATGCGTTAATATAAAGGGAGCTATAATACCATTATTAAAAAAAATGGAATGAAAATATATGGGTATTAATAAAAATAAGTAATTAAAAAGATTAAGAAATGGCGCTGTCGCTATAGATAAACCCGTAATAAACAATAAGGATATAAATGTGAAGTATACCTTACTCTCATTACTTTTAGGATAACTTAATATTAATGTAGGTAATCCAAAAGTTAGAATAGCCGCACCAAGTTCAATTATTTTTTTATAGAACTCTAAGCTCCCATAATTTTCTTTTGTAAGATATAATGGAGCTATTAGAAGTATCAAGTATTCTAAACCTCTACTAAATAATATTGAACTACCATAAAAAAAATATTTTTTCAAAATTCTTACTTTCTAACCCCACAAAAATCTAATATCACCTTATCCGAGGATATTTCTAAGGTCTTAAACTCATCATGGGCTACCAAAAAAGCAAAAATATCAGCTTTATCTACAGCTTCTTGATAAGGGGTAATTTTAAACACCTTATGGTCATTTATGTTTGGTTCTACAATATAGTAGGCTTCATTGTTTGAGTTTTGCAATACTTTTTGTGCAATATATTTTGCAGGAGACTCTCTTAAATCATCAATATTAGGTTTAAATGCTAGTCCCATTAAAGCAATACTAGGTTTACGTCCATGTTTTAACTCAAACTCTAATTTTGCAGTTTGAACTTTTTCTGCACACCAAAAAGATTTGTAATTATTGATCTCACGGGCTTTACCTATAATTTTAGACTCCATAGGATAATCAGATACGATAAAATAAGGGTCTACCGCGATACAATGACCACCAACTCCACAACCAGGTTGTAATATATTAACCCGAGGGTGTTTATTAGCTAATTCTATGAGTTCCCAAACGTTAATATTTGCTTTGTCACAAATTAAAGATAACTCGTTAGCAAAAGCAATCTGAACATCTCTGGATGAATTTTCCACTAATTTACACATCTCTGCAGTACGTGCATTAGTTTTATGTAAGGCCCCTTGAATAAATTGCTGATAAAATGCAACCGCTTTTTCAGTTGATTTTTCATTTACACCACCAATAACGCGATCGTTGTGCACCAATTCATACATTACGTTTCCTGGCAAAACGCGCTCCGGACAGTAGGCAATATTAATTTTATCTTCTAGCTCTGGGCGCTCAGTATAAATCAATTCCATCATCTTTTCAGTTGTACCGATTGGAGATGTTGATTCTATGATATAAAGATCATTTTCTTTTAGTAAAGGTAATACTGCTTTTGTTGCCGCTTCAACAAAAGAGATATCAGGCTCATTTTTAGCTTTAAAAGGCGTAGGTACAACAATTAAATAGGTGTTTGCTTGCACCGGTGTTGTAGCCGCTTTTAAATAACCTTCTTTAACAGCTTCTGCTACTGCTGTATCTAATTCTGGCTCTACGATATGTATTTTTCCTTGATTTATTGTTTCAACAACACTAGGATTGATATCTACACCATGTACATAGGTCTTGTTTTGAGCAATTAAGGCCGCTGTTGGCAACCCTATATACCCTAATCCAATCATTACAACTTCAGGTTTATTCATGTGATTTATTTAATATAAAATCGACGATACGTTGACAAGCTTTTCCATCTCCATAAGGGTTGTGAAGCTTACTCATTGTATCATAGTTTTTTTTATTGCTTAAAAGTCTTTCTGTTTCACTTATTATTTTATCCGCATTAGTGCCTACTAGTAATACCGTACCGGCCTCAACAGCTTCAGGTCGTTCTGTTGTATTTCTCATGACCAAAACTGGTTTACCTAGACTTGGAGCTTCTTCCTGCACACCACCGCTATCCGTAATAATTATATGAGATTTATTCATCAACCACACAAAAGCTGGATAAGACAGAGGGTTTACTAATTTTATATTATCTTGATTACTCAATAATTCATAAACTGGCTTTTGAACATTTGGATTTAAATGAACAGGGTATATGATTTGAACATCTTCATGATTTTGAGCTATCTGTTTTAAGGCTAAACAAATATTAATAAAGCCTTCTCCATGATTCTCTCGTCTATGGCCTGTTACTAATATTAGTCGCTTTGATGCATCTACAACACTCTTTAAATCCTCTATTTCTTGGTCTGAATACTCCTCAGAATTTACAATAGCTGAACTATAATCTAGAGCGTCTATTACCGTATTACCAGTTACTAAAATATTAGATTCTTGTATGTTTTCATTCAACAAATTTTGCTTAGATGTTAAAGTTGGTGCAAAATGATAATCTGAAATACGACCTGTAATACTTCTATTGATCTCTTCTGGAAATGGAGAACGCTTATTAAACGTTCTTAAACCGGCCTCCACGTGGCAAATTTTAGCTCCAGAATAAAATGCTGCAATACTAGCAGACATCGTCGTTGTTGTGTCGCCATGCACGTACACATAATCTGGATTAAAATCTTCTAAAACTGGTTTAAGTTCCGTAATAATATCGGAAGTTAAGGTATAAAGGTTTTGATTTGGCTTCATTAAATCCAAATCATAATCTGGAATTATATTATAAAAATCTAAAACTTGATCTAACATCTCTCTGTGCTGAGCAGTAATGCAAACTTTAGTTTCAAACTTATCTGAATTTTCTAAGAATAATTTCACTAATGGGGCCATTTTTATAGCCTCAGGACGTGTTCCGAATATAATAAGGTTTTTCTTTTTCATTTAAGAATAATATTCTCTTTTTAGTCTAATTACAAGGTATTAAACTTTGCAAAAGCAAAAATACTATTATAAATGGTTTCAGCAATTAATTACTTCAAATACAGTTAATATCTTCCCAGATACAATAACCCTTTAAAATTTCTTTAAACTTTAGGACCAACTGAAAATTGTTTTATATAAAGCTTAGCTCTAATGAAGCCCTTCATAACGAGTGCTCCAAATACACAGAACATAATGACTCTATTCTGATAACAAAAAAAATAGCTTAAGTAGTTAAAATAGGTACCAATTTATAGTTGGTTTAAGATAACGAATAGCTATTTTAATGCCTCTCTCTTAATGTTATTCCTCTAAATTAGAATAGGCTATTAGTAAACTTTTTTCCCAAGCAGGAATCTTTATGTTTAAAGTTTTTTCAATTTTAGACGTATTTAAAACACTGTACATAGGGCGTTTTGCTGGTGTAGGATAATCTGAAGTTTCTATTTTATTAAGTTTAATCTGGCTCTGCGCTATCTTAAAGATTTCATTCGCAAAATCATACCAACTCACTTCGCCTTGATTGCTATAATGGTAGGTACCAAAATTGGTGTCATTCTGTTCTATAATTTGTAAAACGACTTCTGCTAAATCCTTGGCATAGGTTGGGCTTCCTATTTGATCACCAACCACCCCAATTTCATCACGCTGGCTAGCCAATCTTAGCATTGTTTTCAGAAAATTATTTTTGTATTCTGAATACAACCAAGAGGTTCTTATAATAAAATGTTGTTCTAAAGTCTTAGCGATAGCCTTTTCTCCATCTAATTTGGTTTTGCCATAAACGCCTAATGGATTGGTAGAGGCGCTTTCTAAATAAGGGCTATGCGCTTCCCCATCAAAAACAAAGTCTGTAGAAATATGGATTAAAGTCACTCCGAATTTCTCACAAGCTTCAGCAATATTCTGGGCGCCTAAATGATTCACCTTATTGGCTAATTCAACAGCTTCTTCGGCTTTATCTACGGCCGTATAAGCCGCACAGTTAATACAGTAATCAAAAGCTTGTGTGTTAAATACAGCTTCAATATGGTCTTTATTTGTAATGTCTAATTCTGAAGAATTTTTAAAAACAAATTGAAGATTTTGATGCTTAGAGGCTAGATCTTGAAAGCAATGCCCCAATTGACCATCTTTAGCAGTAACAAGTATGTTTATCATAGTTTAGCATCTTTTAATTTAGGTAAAATGATGTCTTTGTCTGAAAGAATAAAATCGGTACTTGGCAATTGCCAATCGATATTTAAGTCGTCATCATTATAAATTATACCTGCTTCTGATGCTTTGTTGTAATAATTATCGCATTTATAACTAAAAATGGTTTCATCTTCTAATACAATAAAACCATGTGCAAAACCTCTAGGTACAAAAAGCTGCGTTTTATTGGCTTCCGTTAATTCTACAGCTACATATTGTCCAAAGGTTTTAGAACCCTCTCTAACATCTACGGCAACGTCTAAAACAGCGCCTTTTACTACACGAACAAGTTTAGCTTGGGCATGTGCACCCAATTGATAATGTAAACCTCTTAAAACACCTTTAGAAGATTTAGATTCATTATCTTGAACAAAATTGACCTCTAAGCCTAATAATGAATTAAAGGTCTGTTGATTAAAGCTTTCAATAAAATAACCTCTTTTATCTGTAAAAATATTAGGTTGCAAAATATAGCAACCTTCTAATTTTGTTTCTTTAAATGTCATGCTTTTTATTTCGGTAATAAACTTAATAAATGCTTCCCATATCCGCTTTTAATTAAAGGCTCTACAAGAGCTTTAAACTGCTCTTCATCG
Organism: Winogradskyella rapida; assembly: GCF_042675845.1. Classification (NCBI taxonomy): domain Bacteria; kingdom Pseudomonadati; phylum Bacteroidota; class Flavobacteriia; order Flavobacteriales; family Flavobacteriaceae; genus Winogradskyella; species Winogradskyella rapida. The sequence continues at coordinate 1,526,087 of NZ_JBHTKM010000063.1, forward strand.
ATATATCCCATTTTAAAAGCCACTTCTTCAATAGCACCAATTTTTAAACCTTGACGCTCTTCAATGACTTGAACAAATTGAGAAGCTTGCATTAAAGATTTAAACGTCCCAGTATCTAACCAAGCCGTGCCTTTGTCTAAAACACTCACCTTTAATTTCCCTGCACTTAAATACGCTTTATTAACATCTGTAATTTCTAATTCTCCTCGATGACTAGGGGTAATATTTTTAGCAATTTCTACTACAGAATTATCATAAAAATAAATCCCTGGTACGGCGTAATTAGACTTCGGCTGTTCAGGCTTTTCTTCAATAGAAACAGCCTTACCTGATGCATCAAATTCTACAACACCATAACGTTCAGGGTCATGCACATGATAGGCATACACAATTCCGCCGTCAGGATCGTTATTTTCTTGCAATAACTCAGCTAATCCAGTGCCATAGAAAATGTTATCTCCTAAAATTAAAGCCACTTTATCATCGCCAATAAATTCTTCACCAATAATAAAGGCTTGGGCCAAACCATTAGGTTCTTCTTGTACGGCATACTGAAAATCACAACCAAACTGTTTTCCGTCACCTAATAATTTCTGAAATAAAGGTAAATCTTGAGGTGTAGATATAATTAAAATTTCCTTAATCCCTGACCACATTAACGTCGATAAAGGATAGTAAATCATAGGTTTATCGTAAACCGGCATTAATTGTTTACTAACAGCTAAGGTTAAAGGGTGTAATCTTGTTCCGGATCCCCCTGCCAATATTATTCCTTTCATCTTAGTTATTGTATTTATTTAGGTACCATTCTATGGTTTTCATGATGCCAGATTCAAAATTCTCGCTAGCCTTCCACCCTAATTCGTTTTCTAATTTAGTGGCGTCAATAGCGTATCTAAAATCGTGACCAGGCCTATCAGTAACAAAAGTGATTAAATCGGCATAAGAACCGCCATCTTCCTTTGGTTTTATACTGTCTAGGATTTCACAAATTTTATGAACGATATACAAATTATCGCGTTCATTCTTTCCTCCAACATTATAAGTCTCTCCAGCTTTTCCTTTCTGAAAAGCCAAATCAATTCCTGTACAATGATCTAAAACGTACAACCAATCTCTAATATTCTTACCATCTCCATAAATTGGGATTGGTTCATTAGTGATGGCTTTTCTTATGATGGTCGGAATCAACTTTTCATCATGCTGTTTTGGACCATAATTATTACTACAATTGGTCGTTACCACATTCATCCCATAGGTATGAAAATAGCTTCTTACAATAAAATCTGAGGAAGCTTTAGACGCACTGTACGGACTGTTAGGTGCGTAAGGGGTGTCTTCTGTAAATAAACCCGTTTCCCCTAAAGTACCATACACCTCATCTGTTGAGATGTGATGAAATCTATTATTTTCACAACCCGTCTTAAATGTAAATGGGCTTTCCATCCAATGTTTTTTAGCAACATCTAATAAGTTAAATGTTCCGTTAACATTAGTTTTTACAAAGGCATCAGGGTTTTTAATAGAATTATCTACATGAGATTCTGCAGCAAAATGAATAACACCAGAAAACTTATAGGTTTCAAATAAGGAATTGACAAGCGCTGTATCGCAAATATCACCTTCTACAAAAGTGTAATTTGAATTATTTTCAAGTTCACTTAAATTACTCAAATCTCCTGCATAAGTCAGCAAATCGAGATTAACAACCTTAGTATCCTTGTAGGTTTCTAAAAAATAAACGATGAAATTTGAACCGATGAAGCCTGCGCCTCCTGTCACTAACATTGTTTTACTCATAATTTTTAATAAACCTTATAAATTTAATAAATAAAAACCCAACAGTTAATAACAACAATACGAAAATAGGAAGTTTAAAATAGAAACGATTTATTAAAAGCTTATCGTAACTTCCAAATTTATCGAAATCAGAGATGATATCGAAATAAGTATTCTCTTCTGCAATCAAAGAATTCACTTCATTAAGATTTCTTCTAATCTCTTGCTCTTTTATAAAAAGTTCATACTCTTTGGTGATCGATCTTTCTTGTTGCAAAGGGATACTTGAACTAATAGCAAACGATAATGCTTTATTTTGAGAATCATTTTTTAATACTTCTAAATATGTTTTCTGAAGACTATCTAAACGCGATAATTCTGTGGTTAAAGACTGACGCTCAATATAAGCAATAGTATCTCTAACCTGCATTTGATGTTTTGAATATTCATTTTCAAAGGTCTTTTTTATCCCCTTAGTTAAATCTAAAAAGATATTTTGCTTACTAGAATACGCCGTAATCGTAAAAATATGACCCGATAAAAGCCCTCTATTATTGATGTACTCTACGTAACTCAATTCGTTAACCAAAGACGTATCTACAGATTGTAGGTATTCATCATACTCTAAGAATAAATCATTTTGAGTCTCTGGTCCTGCTCTAAGTTCAAATACCTTTAACTGTTTTGCAGAGGCACTATCAATTTCAAAAATAGTGGATAATTCTTCAACATTATCTGCACCTATAAGGGCATTAAAGTAATCTATATCACTCTTTAATTGATACTTGGAGTCAAAATGCGTTTTAACGATCAAATCAGAAAAATAAATCGGTTTTTTCGTTTTTTCAATTATAAAACCAACAATAAACGCCGCGACTAACGCAATACCTACTATTTTAAAATGATGTACTAATGGTTTTAAAACATAAATAAATGCTGAAAAAATGCCTTTAAAAATACGCCCTATAAAAGCAAAAAACTTATCGAATAACTTTCCTATAGCATTAAACAATTGCCCTAAATCAACCTCTTCATTTTGGGGTTGCTGCGGTAACTTTTCACTCATTTCTTATGAATTAAATATTTGTTCTATTATTTTTTTTGTAATGACGTAAGTTGGTTTAACTCCTGAGGTTCCTAGACCTCCAGAAGCTAAGGTTGCCCCAGTTTCTAAAGGGTTATCACTAGCGTAATACGCATAGCGTACTTTAACATCTTCATTGATGTTCCCTCTCACCTTAGAAGCGGCCTGAATGGCTTTTTGGTAATGTGCCCCCTCCATTTCTAAACCAATAACATTCCAAGTTGATTTTTTAAAGAATTTTAAAATCTCTTTATTCTGAAGTGAGGTTCCTAAAACAGTAACCATTGTACCTTCGTAAACAGAGACCCCGCAATCAGAAAGATCATCTTTACTCAATTCATTTTTAAAAGGATAGTTATCTGCAGTACCTTCAAAAATATGCGCATTAGGAATCATAACATCTCCTTTTCCTCCTTGTAAAATACCTGCTTTCCCCATTATAGAGATCGATTCTACATTAAGGTGAACATCCTTATCCTCAACATAAATTGGCTTTAATAATTCATCTAAGGTTTCATACGCCTGTTCTCCAAAGGCATAGTCCATAACAATTAGCACCGCTTTCTTCTCTTTAACCTCTTCTAAATACTTAAATTCTGTTTTAGAGAAATCTATTTTATCGGTATCAAAAACTTGAATGTCTATGTTTGTTCCTGAAGTATCTTTGATACTCATCATACCATTTTGAAGGGCCAATTTTTCAATCTTAGCTCTTAAATGTCCGTTTTTAGAATCACTTAAAGCTTCATAGGTTTGGAAAATATCCTTTTTAGCGTCTGCACCTTTAAGGGCCCCTTTGGCAAATAAAGAATTCATAACACTGTGCATATTGGCACTGATAATATGAATAGGACGCTCTAAAAGTCCTTTGTCATGTAAAGCCGTCTTAATGGTATCTGCCCATATTTCACCATGAATATGGTGCCCTAAACGCTCTCTTAATACAGGACTAAACGTAATGGTACGCTTAACGTTATTAATGGTTTCTTCTATGGCTAATTTTCCTAACCAATATACAATATGCAGTAAACGCTCTGGCTGACTTTCTGTTGCAAATTTAGGATAAGCGTCAGTTAACTCATGAAACGTACGGCCTAAGATATTTGCCGTATGCGTAATAGCAATTTCGCGCTCCTTTTGTGTTAATTTATTAGAAGACAATACCGCGTTTTCTAATTTCTGCCAATCTCTAACCGTAGAGCCGTCTTCATCAATAATAACGCGTTTGCTAATTTTATGAGACTCCACAAATAAAAACGTAAGGTGCGTTAAAATATCGTAAATCTCTGAGCGCCCTCTAGTGATTTCAATATTCATTTGTTCATCGTCAATACGATAACAGTTACGTCTTCTTTTTGGTGGAATTATAGATTTAAAATGCGAATTAGCATAGCCCTCATCACTGGTTAAGTTAATAAAGGTACACTCTTCTATTCCTTGTGGTAAACGATCTACGACGTAAAGTAAGCCTTCTAATTCTGCTTTTTCTTCTCCAATAGAACCGTAAATTTCTGGACGTAAAAGTAGTAAAGCCTCACGTAAAGTTTCTCCTGAAACTCCCATAGGCTTATAAAAACCACGATTAAAAAGGTGGCGCATAGTAATATACATACGCTCTATAGCACTAGAACTCTCTTGTGCTCTTGTTCGTCCTTGTTCTTTTTTTGTTGTACTCATATAATAATTTAACCTACAAATATAGGCTTATTTAGTTAATTTCAATTCATATAAGCGGTCTGCAATTTTTCGATCGTTCGCCAATCTTGGAATTTTGTTTTGTCCACCCAATTTCCCTATAGATTTCATATACGTCTGAAAACCATCTTTTTTAATTCTTGTGAGCTGTAAGGGTCTTAACACCTTTCCTGTTATTAAATCGAAATAATAACTGTTTTGTTGTTGTAAGGACTGTTCTAAAGCTGCAATAAACTGGATTTCATCTTCAGGGGCGTTCTCAAACTCAATAAACCATTCGTGATAAGGTAAACCTTCCTCAGGATTTATTTGCGGTGCCACCGTAAACTCATTGACCGAAATTAAAGTATTTTTTGTGGCTTCTTTAAGCGCTTGTTCCACTTCCTTACCTATAACATGCTCTCCAAAGGCCGAGATAAAATGTTTAATTCTCCCGCTAACAATCACTCTATAAGGCTTTAAAGACGTAAACTGAACCGTGTCTCCAATATTGTAGGCCCATAAGCCCGCAGTAGTAGAAATAATCATAACATAATTTACGCTTAACTTAACCTCTGCAATGGTAAGACGCTTTGGATTTTCATCAAAAAAATGTTCCGCCTCAATAAATTCATAAAATATGCCCGAATTTAATTGCAGCAACATCCCTTTTTCATTTTGCTGATCTTGAAACGCAAAAAATCCTTCACTCGCCGGATATAATTCTATACTATCAACTTTCCGCCCGATAAGGTTCTCAAATTTTGAACGGTATGGCTCATAATTCACCCCTCCAAAAATGAACAAATTAAAATTCTTAAATAAGTCGCCTACGTTCTTACCAGACTTCTCAATAAGCTTTTCAAAATACATTTGTACCCATGATGGAATTCCAGAAATGATACTCATGTCTTCATTTATGGTTTCCTCAACGATGGCATCAACTTTAGTCTCCCAATCTTCAATGCAATTGGTCTCTAAACTTGGCAATCTATTTTTTTGTAAATACTTCGGAACAAAATGCGCCACAATACCAGACAAACGCCCTAGTTTAATGCCATTTTTTTCTTCTAAAATCGGACTGCCTTGTAGAAAAATCATTTTACCATCTACAAACTTAGAATTCCCAGTTTCATGTATATACATTAAGATGGCATTCCTTGCCGCTTCAATGTGTGTAGGCATACTTTCCTTAGTAATAGGAATGTATTTAGCCCCGGAAGTGGTCCCTGACGTTTTAGCAAAGTACAAGGGTTTTCCCTTCCAAAGAATATCAGGTTCACCAGCAACAACGCGTTCTACATAGGGTTTTAAATCTTCATAATCTCTAATTGGAACTTCTTTCTGAAAGGCCTCATAAGAGCTTATGCTTTCAAAATTATGATCTTTTCCAAAGGCCGTATGTTGTGCTGAAGATATTAAATCTTGAAACACTTTTTGTTGGGTTTCTACAGGATTGGAAGACCATTTATTGATTTTCCAAGCTATATATTTCGCAAACGGTTTTGAGAGTGCGGCTTTAAGTGATGCCATTACTGAAAATTAATAAAGTTAATAGGGTTTACAGAATAACCTTTACTCCAAAGTTCAAAATGTAAGTGAGGTCCGGTGGTTAATTCGCCCGAATTCCCAGACATAGCAATCACCTCCCCAGATTTTACAACATCGCCTTGGCTTTTTGTAATTGCAGAATTATGCTTGTACACCGAAATAAGTTCGCGGTTGTGCTCAATTATCACCACATAACCGGTTTCTACGGTCCATTCTGCAAAGATTATAGTGCCATCTGCTGTGGCTTTCACGGGTGTATTTAAAGGCACTACAATATCTACAGCGTAATGCTTTTCTTCTAAGTTATAGTTTTCAGAAATCGTACCATTAACGGGAGGAAACAACACATAACTAGACTGATCTGCGGTTTCTTCAAACAAACTGTACTTATCTTCTTTTTCTACTTTTTCTCTTAAAAGGGAGTCTTCTTTATTGGTTGGGACCTGTAAAATATCAAGATCATTCTTAGCAGCTTCTATGATAGAATCTCTATTAAAATCTATAGTTGCCACGTCTCCGGTAAGCACTTTTCTTATGGAAGCGTAATACCGCTTGTTCATCTCTAATTCTTGAACTAAAGAATCGGTTTTATAGTTTAAAATCGTGGCCTTCTTTTTTAATTTGGCTGAAGAATACCCCGGAATATATTCTCTTAACGGTGTAAAAGCAATTAAGAGCACCGTAAAAAAGATTAAAGAAATTGCGGAGATGGTAGATAACACAAAAACGTTAAGCCGTGTTAGTTTAATAGCGAAACGTTCTTCAAAAGTATCTTCATTAAGGATCACCAATCGATACTTATGTAGCAATTTTTTCCTGAATTTTTTCTCTTTATTTTTCTTTTTTGCCATCGAAACAAAATTAGTTAAAATCCTGTAATAGCATCATCATAAAGTCTTAAAGTTGACTAAAGAATACTATTATATAAACTATAATCACTAACTTTGTACTCTAAAATTTAAAATTATGATTTTCAGCAATATATTTTTATTTATTGGACCATGGCAATATGTAATTATTGGTCTTGCGATACTTTTATTGTTTGGTGGGAAAAAAATCCCTGAGTTAATGAAAGGTTTAGGTAGTGGAATTAAGGAGTTTAAGGACGCTAGCAAAGAAGAACCTAATGACGTTAAAGAGAAAGACTCTAACGCTTAAGAAAAAGACATATAACAAAAAAGCCAACTGATAAAGTTGGCTTTTTTTGTTTCTTATTTAATGTCAATGGACTTAATCATTGCTTCCAATTCAAATATATAATCCCGTTTTTCTAATGACGGTGCATACACATAACCATCGGCAACAACATAGCGGTTGTTTGCTTTATCTTCAATGGCATAAGTAATAAACGGTCCGGCCATTGTAAAACCATTCATCACCCACATACCGCGCACTTCATAAGCCGCTTTATCATCTATAACGGTTTCAAACATTGAAGGCACATAGGCATCTTCAACTTCCATATAGATGTCGTCTTCTCCAGGAATTTTAGTTTTAGTAATCTCATTTCGCATTTTTACGATATCTACAATAGTACTATCACTTTTAGAAATGGTTTCCATAGGAACCGTATAAAGCATTAAATCGATCGTTTTAGTATTACTTAAACTCTTTCTAATCCAGAAAAATTCATCTTCAGATTTTCCTATTTTGTACGCAGAAGGAATATCTATAGTAATCCCCAATTGCTTTTCGATATCCTTATCTGAAAGTGGTGATAAATTAATTCGTCTTAACTTCTCCTTCACCTCTTCTTGGGTAAAAGCTTCGATAATTTTATCCTTATTGGCCTTTAACTGGGCTATGATATCCTCATCGGTCTTTCCGCCAACAACGGCCACTGTTTGAGGCTTAGCAAAGGCTTCATGGACTATTTTAGTCGTAGTTTCTACATTTCCTTTTTCAATTTTAAGTACAATTCTGCTTCTCGCCGCAAAACCATCAAAAACCTGCGTTGGGATTTGTTTCATGTTAAACATAGGCTCTTCGGTTGGTAAACCATTAACAGGGGCCGCAAAAATGCCTCTAATAGCCTCACCGACTTCGCCCTCCCAAACTATATTATCAGCAACAATAGAAATGGTATTTAAGTTTCCATTAGATGAGGGTAAATAAGTCCGATTGTCATTCTCCTTATTATCGCCACATGCCAGCAATAACACACAAAATAATACAGTATAAAAAGCTTTCATAGTTAAATGTTTAAGTTGGGTTTTTATTTAGACACAATAAGTGTCATTCCTATTTTGAGTTTATTACCACTAATATCGTTCCATTCTTTTATATTATCAACAGAAACGCCAGGAAACTTTTGAGCAATACTCCATAGTGAATCGCCCGACTTTACCTTATAGACCTGTTTACCAGCAGTATTAATGACTTTTTTAGGCGTTTTTGTGGTCGTGGTAACATTGTGATTTTTTGGAAAAATAGTAAGTCGTTGGCCAATTTTTAGGTTATGACCACGAAGTCCATTCCATTGTTTTAGCTGACTCACCCGAACTCCATATTTCCTTGCAATCTTCCCTAAGTAATCGCCACTTCTTACGCGATAGGTAATTTTACTCTCTGCTTTTATGAGCTCTGGTAAAGGCTTTTCACGTTTTTCAAATTCAGCATTAGCATAAGCGTAAATTTGATCTTCATTGGTGACAAAAGTGCCTATAGCTGTACGTGGTAACCTCAGTGTATAGCTTTTACCTTCTACTTTTGGTATAATATCTAATTTATAAGCCGGATTCAAAAATTGTAAAGCTTCAATTTTTATCCCCGTAGCCTCAGACACATGATTTAAAGAAATCATTTGCTTAACATGAACCGTATCCGTTTGTACCAACTGAAAATCTGGTCGTTCAGGTTTAAATCCGTGCTCTTTAGCATATTCAAAAATATACATAGTGGCTAAAAAGGCTGGTACATATCCTGCGGTTTCTCTTGGTAGGTTATGGCGAATATTCCAATAGTTGGTAGCACCATTAGAGCGCCTTATGGCTTTATTAACGTTGCCTGGACCCGAATTGTACGCTGCTAACGCTAAATCCCAATCATTAAAAATACGGTAAACCCTATTTAGATATTCAGCAGCCGCAGTTGTTGCTTTTATAGGATCGCTACGATCATCAACATAACTGCTCACCTCTAAACCATGCTCTTTCCCTGTTCCATACATAAATTGCCAAAGTCCGGTGGCACCCACACGCGAACGCGCTCTAGGCTTCAAGGCCGACTCTACAATGGCCAAATATTTCATCTCTAAAGGAATATCATGAGTAGCAAATTCTTGCTCAAACATTGGAAAATAAAAATGACTCAAGCCCATTAACTTTTCAAACGATTTACGTCGGTGTTTTAAGTAGCTTTTAATTACACTCTCTAAAGAGGCATTATATTCTACATTAAAAGGGGTTCTAGCGTTTAAACGTGCTAATCTCGCCTTTAATGTGTCTGTAGAAAGCTCAGGATACTCAACGGGTTCGTAACTCATTTCTACGACAGACTTATAAATGGTGTCGTAAAGCGCATTGCTATACAGCTCATCTAACCACTTTTTATCTAAGGCCGCAGCTTCGGGTAAATCTAAAAGGTTTTTAATATCTAAAGAATCCTTAATTGGATGAATCTTATCTCCAGATTTAATCAACTTGCCATCAATTACGGAAGTTTGGCTTGAATCAACTTTAGTCGATGTACTTACAATGCTATCCGTTTTAACTTGTGCTACAAGATGAGCACTACAAATAATTGTACAAAAAAATAATACTATAACGCGTAGCATAGCTCAATATCGTTTATTAAATTAATCGAATTGATTAATTAGGTTTAAAATAAAAAATTGGGGAATTTCTAGAATGAGGTTCACCTTCCACACCTTGTGGTAATAACTCTCCTGTAATGGTATTTATTATTCCGACTTCTTCCCTACCGTCACCATCTATAAAATATTCAAAAGTACTTTCATCAGTATCGTAACCTATTGAGGCCCGTCCTATAAACGAATAACCATCAGAATTATCAGTAATTAAATGACCTTGTAAATCTGTTAAATATTCGTGGACTTGATAACTAATTTCCTTTCTTCCGATTAGAAATTGATGCTCGGCATCACCAAAAGCTTTAAAAAAGTTGTAATTAAAGTTGGTATGCTCTCCTACTAAACTAAAGGTATCTAAATCGATAATCTTTGTTTTTTGAGTTGAAGAATTAAACACATCTTGAATAATAACTAGTTTATTAGACGCTTGAAGATAACTAATTCCTTCTATACCAAAATTAGAAATACCAAAGGTTGACGTTACATTTTGAGTCTCTACCAACGCTCCATTCTCAAAAGTTTTTAAAAGAATATTTGAATCGTCTTCAGTAACCAAAAAATGATATCTATTTTCTGATTCCATAAAGACACCAGACATTAAATAATCATTTTCATCAAAATTAATCTCAGAAGATTGAACCATATAGTGGTAATCTCTATTCTCGTATAAGTCTTGTAAATCAATATAATTCAACTTAAAACCTGAATAAAAATCACTTCTAGAAATAAAGTACAACCGTTTAGATTGTACTTTATTATAATAGCCTAAAATGCTCAAATAATACTCAGAAGAGCTACTTTCAAAAATCACCTTATTTGATTGGTCACCTATGAAAACGATATCTCCATCATAATCTAAGAGCACTTTATATCTTATATCTGTTACTTCTGAAGAGGTATCATCAGAATCACAGCTAAAAAAGAAAAATAATAAGAAGATGTATTTAAACAACCTCATATATTAATCTAATATCGCAGCGATACCTGGTAACGTTTTACCTTCTAAGCTTTCTAACATAGCACCTCCACCAGTACTTACGTAGCTTACTTTGTCTTCGAATCCAAATTGTTTTACAGCAGCAACAGAATCACCACCACCAACTAAAGAAAACGCTCCGTTTTTAGTTGCATTGGCTATAGAGTTTCCTAATTCAATGGTCCCTTTAGCAAAACTTTCCATTTCAAAAACACCTAAAGGTCCATTCCAAAGAATCGTTTTACATTGGTTTACAACAGTATCAAAAATCTCGATAGATTTAGGTCCTGCATCTACACCTTCCCATCCATCAGGGATAGCTGTAACATCACAAAATTGTGTATTTGCCGTATTACTAAAATCATCAGCAGCAACTACATCTACAGGTAAATGTACCTTTACACCTTTAGCTTCAGCTTGTTTTAAAATATCTAAAGCCAATTCCATTTTGTCATCTTCACAAATAGAATTACCAATTTTACCACCTTGTGCTTTAATAAAAGTAAAGGTCATACCTCCACCAATAATTAAATGGTCTACTTTATCTAAAATATTCTCGATAACGGTAATTTTAGAGGACACTTTTGCACCACCAAGAACGGCTAATACTGGTTTTTCACCATCTTCCATTACTTTTTTGATGCTTTCTATTTCCTGTGCTAATAGGCTTCCAAAACATTTGTGTTCCGGGAAAAACTCAGCGACGATTGTTGTAGAGGCATGAGCTCTATGAGCAGTACCAAAGGCATCGTTTACATAGATATCACCTAACTTAGATAATTGTTCTGCAAACTCTTTATCCCCTTGCTTTTCTTCTTCGTGAAAACGTAAATTTTCTAATAATAATATTTCTCCAGGTTGTAATGCTGCAGCCATTGCTTCAGCTTCAGCCCCAACACAATTGTCGGCAAACTTGACTTCAACCCCCAATATATCTTCAATTTTTGGAACAATATGCTTTAAAGAAAACTCATCTTGCACCCCTTTCGGTCGTCCTAAATGCGACATTAAAACACAGCTTCCTCCGTCTTCTAAAATCTTAATTATCGTTGGTTTTGCAGATACAATTCTTGTTGCATCAGTAACTTCAAACTGATCATTTAACGGCACGTTAAAATCTACTCTGATTAATGCTTTTTTATCCTTAAAATTAAAGTCGTTCAATGTTTTCATGATATATATTTTATAACACAAATATAAAGATTAGAAACATAAATATTTTATATAGTTTTGCTTAATATCGAATCGTTGTAGAATTTAACCTTTAAATTAAATTTACAACGGAAAAGCGGCTAATAATCCCGTAAAATCAATCCTCTTAAGTGAGGTTAACCTATAATAGAATTCATTTCATGTTATTTTCTGAAGTTTTAGGTCAAAACCATATAAAAAAACACCTTACTACGAGTGTCGATGCCGGCAGAATTGCCCACGCCCAACTCTTTGTTGGGGCTGAAGGAACCGGCACCCTCCCTATGGCTTTAGCCTATGCGCAATATATACTTTGCCAAAATACCGATGGTGAAAATACAGGAGGTTTAGAGGCCTGCAATATTAAGTTTAAAAATTTTTCGCACCCCGATTTGCATTTTGCTTTCCCGGTAACCACAAGCGATAAAGTAAAAAGTAAACCCGTTTCTAAATTTTATTTAGAAGAATGGCGTCAACTATTAAACCAGCAACCGTATGGAAATCTTTTTGATTGGTACAAACTATTAGGTGTCGATAATAAACAAGGTATTATTGGTGTTGAAGAAGCCATGGATATTGTAAAATCACTAACGCTAAAATCTTTTGAAGGCGGTTATAAAGTGATGATTATTTGGATGGCTGAAAAAATGAATATCCCTAGCGCCAATAAACTTTTAAAACTTATTGAAGAGCCACCAGAGAAAACCATATTTCTTCTAATAACTGAAGATGAAGAGCAAATTATTAATACGATAAAATCGCGTTGTCAGGTGTTGCACTTTCCGCCTTTGGCCGAAGAAGCCATTGTAGAAGGTTTAATAAAAAACTACCATATTGAAGAAGCTGTAGCGGTTAAAATAGCGCATCAGTCTAATGGAAATTACAACAAAGCCTGCGACCTTATTTATAATGACAGTGAAGATATTCAGTTTGAAAAATGGTTTGTGCTATGGGTGCGTTCTGCATTTAAAGCACGCGGAAATAAAGCCGCTATTCACGATTTAATTTCGTGGTCTGAAGAGATTGCGAAAACCGGACGTGAAACCCAAAAGAAATTTCTAAACTTCTGTCTTAATTATTTCCGCCAAGCTTTACTGATGAATTACCATGCGAACGACTTGGTATACTTAGAACCGAAATCAGAAAATTTTAAACTAGAAAAATTCGCTCCTTTTGTACATGATAATAATATCATGGAGATTGCAGAAGAATTACAAGATGCCATTTACCATATAGAACGAAATGGAAATTCTAAAATTATTCTCACCGATCTCTCTATAAAACTAACGCGGTTATTGCATAAAAAAAGTCAAGCTTCATAGCTTGACTTTTTTAGTTCCTAATAAAACTTAGGTTTATTTTTTCGCTTTATATTCAGCGTTAAGGGCCTCAAGAACTTCGTCCGTTAAATCGTTAGCCTCTTTACCATACATTACACTTCTAGACGCATCACTAGTTCCAAAAATATAAGTGTATCCATTGGTTTCTGCATAGGCTTTTACAAAGTCTACCACTTCTACAATAGAAGAATCTATTTCCGTTTGAAACTCCGTTTGGAATTTCTGCTGCTCAGCTTTCATTTGCTGCTCTACCATTTGCCATTTTTGCTGAAACGGTTGTGCTGCGGCTTGCTGTTGCTGTTCTGACATCGTTCCTAACTTCTGTTGCAACTCCACCACTTCCTTTTGGTAAGCTTGTGCTAAACTATCACTCTTCTTTTGTGAAGCGACATCTCTAGCCTGATACTTTTCTTCAATATCGATTTTTCCTTGATAGTCATTAATCAATTCTGAATTATTTATAAAACCCGTTTTTTCTGTTTGAGCGCAAGATGCTAAAACAACTAATGCACCTAAGCTTAAGATTATTTTCTTCATAATTTATATTAAAATTAATTTCTGCAAATGTATAAAAGTTAAGCAGGCATTTAACGAATTATTTAACTATTGACGTTTCCTATGCTTATAATTATCAATAATTAACAAAATCTATTAAAAACAAGTCCAAATAAAGCGTTTTAAGCGCGTTTTAAAAATTTTTATTACCACAGTACATTTATCCTAAAAATAAAAACACAGCGCCTTTTAAATTAAGAATTCGACTTATTTAAGACGTAAATAAGGGATGAATAGGAATTTGTACGGCGCGCCTTAAGATTAGAGCGCCAACCTATCCAAAAGGCCTTGAACGGATTCATAACACCAGTCTTATACTTCTCGGAAAGTAAAGACACATAGTAGGCATCAAATTTCATCGGGAGCGTTTTTACCACAGCCATCTGATGATTTTGAAATAATTTAGAAATAGACGTTTTAGAAAAGTGCCACAAATGTCTTGGCACATCATAAGCGGCCCAAAAGTTTTTATAATAAGCCGCATCGTAACTTTTATAATTAGGAACCGCAATCACTAAAGTACCTGTTGGTTTTAAAAGTGATTCTAACAATTGTATATGCTGCTCAAGATTTGGTAAATGTTCCAAAACATGCCAAAGCGTAATCACATCAAAACTATTCGGTTTTAATTGCGCTAAGGTTTCGCTATTAAAAACCACACCGTTCGTTTTTGTATTCGCAATCTGTCGCGCTTTCTCATCCGGTTCAATACCGGTAACCTCCCACCCGCCTTTAAGAGCCGTCTCTAAAAAATCGCCTGTTCCACAACCAATATCTAAAAGTGTTTTAGATTCCGTCTTAAACGAATTGATAAGTTTTAATTTTCGTTTTAACGCCAGACCTCTTACAATATGGTAAACATATTCTAACGCATTTCGCTTGGTATCGGTGTGCGAAATATAATCTTCACTTTTATAATAAGCCGCTAATTGTTCTCCTTTGGGTTGCGGAACGGTTTCCAACATATCAAATTCCGCATTGTACATTAATTGGAATTCTTCCTTAGAAACAGAATGATCTTTTACTTTAATATAGATTGAATTTTCGCTTAACACTAACGTCGTTTATTTTTATGAAGTTCCATTTTAAACAGAACGAAAAGTCTATTTTTTAATTTAAATTCTGAAAGCTGAACCTTAAATTGAAATACCATAATTCTTCGGCATTTTAAAATTCGCGATATGCTTTTACTAAAAAATTGATTCTGATTAGCGTTTTTTTATCCTTACAATAAACTCTAAAATCAGAATCAATTTCTTCAATTGTTTCACGTGGAACATTAAAATTTTAAAATTCTAAGGTCACCACTTTAATAAAATTAGCGTCCTAAGTAAACCAATAATACCGAAATATCGTTTGGTGAAACGCCACTAATTCGAGACGCCTGCGATATGGTTACCGGTTCAATTTTACTTAATTTTTGACGCGCTTCAATACTCATAGATTTCAATTTTGAATAATCGAAACCAGCCGGAATTTTTAAATTCTCAAGTCGATTAAGCTTATCAGCGTTGTTCTTTTCCTTAGCAATATACCCTGCATACTTCACTTGAATTTCGGTTTGGTCAATAACTTCTTGATCTAAATCATTAGACACAATATAATCATCAACCGCTTTAAATTGTCTTACATCATCAATGGTAATATTAGGACGTGCATACAATTTAAACATCTTATCTTGCTGCTTCACCGGTGCTGATTTTTTAGATTCTAAAACCGGATTTGCTTCTTCAGGAGTTACACTTGTATCTCTAAAAAATTGAACAAAGGCATCAGACTTAGACTGTTTTTCTTCCATACGCTTTAAACGTTTTTCAGAAGCTAAACCTAAATCAAAACCTTTAGGTGTTAATCTAAAATCGGCATTATCTTGTCGTAATAAGGTCCTATATTCCGCACGAGAGGTAAACATTCTATAAGGCTCTTCCGTGCCTTTTGTAATTAAATCATCAATCAAAACTCCAATATAAGCCTCATCACGCTGCAAGGTAAAAGCATCTTTTTCCTGCACTTTTAGACTAGCGTTTATACCTGCCATTAAACCTTGAGAAGCTGCTTCTTCATACCCCGTAGTTCCGTTAATTTGCCCTGCAAAATACAAGCCATCGACCAACTTCGTTTCTAAAGTATGCTTTAATTGTGTCGGTGGAAAATAATCGTATTCTATCGCGTAACCCGGTCTAAAGAATTTTACATTTTCAAAACCAACTACAGAACGCAGCGCTTTAAATTGTACATCTTCTGGAAGGGAAGTTGAGAACCCATTAATATAATATTCGCAAGTATTCCAACCTTCCGGTTCCACAAATAATTGATGACGATCCTTATCTGCAAAGCGGTTAATTTTATCTTCAATAGACGGACAATAACGTGGCCCCACGCTTTGAATTCTTCCGTTAAACATCGGCGAACGATCAAAGCCTTCACGAAGTAAATCATGAACCAATTCACTCGTATAAGACATATGACAAGAGCGCTGTTCCGTTAGCGGTTTTGAGGTATCTAAATATGAAAATTTATGCGGATGTTCATCACCAGGTTGCTCAATCATTTTAGAGAAATCTAAAGAACGACCATCGACACGCGGAGGTGTTCCAGTCTTCATTCTTCCTGATTCAAAACCTAAGTTTACGAGTTGTTCTGTTATCCCCGTTGCAGCTCTTTCTCCTGCTCTACCACCACCAAAATTTTTATCTCCGATATGGATTAAACCATTTAAAAAAGTACCGTTGGTAAGCACTACAGATTTGGCTTTGACTTCAATTCCTAAAGAAGTTTTTACACCGACCACTTTATGATTTTCGACTAACAAACCAGAAACCATTTCCTGATAGAAATCTAAATTCTCAGTCCCTTCAAGGAGCATTCTCCAATCCTCAGCAAAGCGCATACGATCACTCTGTACCCTCGGACTCCACATTGCTGGCCCCTTAGATTTATTAAGCATTTTAAATTGAATGGCAGAGGTGTCAGAGACGATTCCGCTATATCCACCAAGTGCATCAATTTCGCGCACAATTTGTCCTTTAGCAATCCCACCCATAGCAGGATTACAAGACATCTGTGCAATATTCTGAAGGTTCATGGTAATTAATAAGGTCTTACTTCCCATATTTGCAGCTGCCGCGGCAGCTTCACTCCCCGCATGTCCTGCACCAACTACGATAACATCGTAAACTTCATTAAACATAATTCATTTATTTAATTGTTCCACGTGGAACATTTTCGATTTTACTTTCGTAGAATCCTATTTCAATACTTTAACTAAGCGCGTATTATATGCAATTCTATTAGACGATAACTCAGCTAACAACTTGCAAATATACGCTTAAAGCCCGACTTAAAAATCACGTTTTTCTAAGTACCAATCTTCTTTAGTTCGCATCACTTTTTCATCGGCTTCGGTCTTGTCTTTGTAACCGCAATAATGAAGGACCCCATGCACCATGACACGGTTAATTTCATCCTTAAAGGATACTTTAAAATCCTCCGCATTATCCTTTACACGATCTACAGAAATATAAATATCGCCATGCAATTCTTTCCCTAAAGAATAGTCAAAACTAATCACATCCGTAAGGGTATCATGATCTAAAAAATCGACATTCAATTGGTGTAAATAATCATCAGAACAAAAGATATAATTAATCTCTCCTTCATTACAATTTTCTTCTGCGATGGTCTTTGAAATCCAATCTGAAATTTGATCGGCCTGCTCTAAACTAAAGGCCGTTTCGTAATTAAAACTTATCATTTATAATGCTTTATTAACGAATGTAAACACATCCGTTTTCTTATTATACGCTAAATATCTAAAGGTTGTTTTTGTAAATACTGTAGAAGTATGCTTTAATTTTTTATTCTCTTCTAAGGTCTTAATATGTGCTTTCTTATCGATCTCTTGGTATAAGGTTTCACTAGAAGCCCCATCCACTACTCCACCGGAAGCATCAATAGTAATTTCAAAATAACTCTTATTCTCACCAACAAAATAATAATCACTAACTGCAGCAGGACCAAATGAAGGCACAGAATGTCTCATATTCTGTTGCATCATTAATTGCATTTGTTGCATCTGCCAATGGTGATGCCACCACCAATCGTAACGGTAATTGTAGGTGTTTTTATTTACAAAATCGAAACGCACTTTTAACTTATTATCCTTAGTCGCGTTAATCGTCACTGTAGGTTCATTAACCTTCTTTGACGCTTGTTTTGTAAACGCCTTAGTGCTCTCAAAATTGTCGGCACTACCCGACGGTTTTACATTCATAAGATCAGTAGAACTTTTAAAATCTGAATCGATTCCGAAGACATCTAAAACCGCCACTTCTTTTCCTAATTGCAATTGGTACAACTTATCATTATTTACATAAGAGGTACTTTTTTTAATTTTTAAATCTGGTTTTTCACCACCAAAAATTAAGGTCTTTGCCGTCTGTTCTGAATCTCCATCTAAAGGAATTTGAACCACATTTGTTAAAGCCTCCTTAGTATTTTCTTCAGTAATTAAAACCGAAGCTCCATCACTATAAGCTCTAAACGTACTAATAGAACCATTGGCCACAAACTCATCATTATTAATGGCGTCAAGGTTACTATTGGACAAGGTTTTTAGAAAATCGGCAGAAGAAGCATCCGCTTTTACCGTAATTGTATTCATGGTTTCTGCGCCTTTAACATCAATAATTTTAACCTCTTCTTTATCGGAAAAGACCATTAAATTCTTATCCTTTTTTCTGATCAGGGTTTTAAAATCATCCGTATCAATAGCCTCTGAAATTGAAGACGCACCCGAACTTAAATTAAGATCTACAACGTTAATCATCTCATCACGCCCCACTTTAGATTGGGTCACTAAACTTAAAATATCGTCGTTGTTATGAAACGATAAAACGGAGGGTAACTTCT
Organism: Winogradskyella rapida; assembly: GCF_042675845.1. Classification (NCBI taxonomy): domain Bacteria; kingdom Pseudomonadati; phylum Bacteroidota; class Flavobacteriia; order Flavobacteriales; family Flavobacteriaceae; genus Winogradskyella; species Winogradskyella rapida. The sequence continues at coordinate 1,544,959 of NZ_JBHTKM010000063.1, forward strand.
CAAAAGTAACGGCCTTTAATTTGATGATTTCTTCCTCTTGATACAGATAAGGTATAATTTCAAAATTCTTGGTGTTGTTGTTCTTTGCTATAATTAAATGGAAACTGTTTTCACCTTCAGTGTTCCCGGAAAAGGTCCCTTCTATTTTATAATGATCTGCTAAACTTATAGAATTTACAACCCCTAAATTAGGTGGTGCATGTAAGGCAAAAAGAGTAACGAAGAGTACGACTAATGTTTTCATATAATTTATGGTTTTGATTGATAAAATTCAATAACATATAAGCACACAAAAACACTATAGACTATTCCTCTTCACGCTTAAAGTACTCCTGTATTTTCTTTTTTAAATGCTCTTGCAAAGGTAAGGCTTGGCGATTTAAAATTTCAGTGGTATTAAAATATTGTTTCGCCGTTTTAATCGGGTCCACATGATTTGGATTAAAGCTTTCGGTACTCGTTTCCGATTTACGCTTTTTATCTTGTCCTTGCATAAAAGTGGCATTCTCCATTTTTAACAACTGATGCTGCACATCCATCATTTTTTGTAAGGTCTGATTAGTGAATCCCGTATTCAATAAATCTAATTCTATAGCCTCCATTTGACGTATTAATTGTCCGGCCGATTGTATGGTACCATCTTTAGTTAAACGGTCCTCTAAGGCCTGTCTAAGTTGTTGCTGCTGCTGATATATTTTATACAACTCGGCGTTTTGTTCTTCGGACCCGCCTTCTCCATAACCATCATTCTTCTCCCCTTCACCATCGCCGTTAGGACCATCACCTTTTCCTTTGCCTTTTTGCCCATTTTTGCCTTGCTGACCTTTAGAATTCCCTTCGCCATCTTGTCCATTTTCTCCAGATTGTCCCGACTGCCCACTTTTCCCTTGCTGTCCTGATTGTCCGTTTTCACCGGATTGGCCTTGTTGTCCTTCCTTACCCGATTGCCCTTGCTCTCCGGGTTTTTCCCCTTCGCCATCTTTTCCAGATTCACCAGGTTTTTCGCCTTCACCTTTTTCTTTCCCCTCCTCACCAGGGCTTCCTTCTTTACCTTTTTTAACGCCCTCTTCCATTTTTTTATTGAGCTCTTCTTGACTCATAATAATATCTGGAAGCGACTCGCCATCACCTTCACCTTGCCCCATTTGAGGTTGCATGGCCATTTCCATTTGATCTAAAACATCACTTAGAAAATTAGCCAATTCATTGGTAGCAGTAACCGCATATTGTTGGGCGCCTACACCAAGGTAAATATTATTTTCTGTTAATTGCGATAAGGCTTTATCAATATTAAAATAGACCTCGGTAATTTGCTTATTAACGTGTTCTGAAAGTTTAGGTTGACGCATAGACAGGGCAAATAAACTATCGTCTATATGCTCAAAATGCGCACGGAGATTACTCTGTTCTATGATATAACTTCCATACTTATTACTGTTACTATCTAAATCTTCAAAAGTCTCCATAAGCGCCTCTTGATCAAAAGAATAATTTAATAAATTCTCTAAAATTTGACGTAGCGTATCCATATCTTCCGCATCTTGGCTACCACCACCGCCACCACCAGACATAGTCTGCTCTAACATTTCGGCCATCTTACGCATCTTCTTAGCAGCACTCTTCTGCTTTTCTTTGGCCTTTTCTTGCGCTTCTTGTGCTGCTTTAGGGTCTTGGTCACCTTCCTGCTTTTCCCGAGATTCTAGAGCCTCTTTCGCCGCCTTTTGATCGTATTCTATTTCATCCTCTAAAAATTCATCCGTAGGCACCTTCATCGGTTTCCTTAACTTTCTATCTTCACTTTTAAGGTCTTCTAAATCCTCCTGAAGTTTATTAAATTCTTTGTTCAATTCCTCTTGAGCAGCTTTCGAATTTTTATCTTTAGATTCTGATAGTTCCTCTTGCTTGTCGGATAATTCTTTCAATTCATTTGAAATCTTTTCCGCCTTCTTCATCACATAAAAACGTTTCGTCAACTCTAAAAGCTGTTGCATACTTCGTTTTTTATTCTTGTTTTGCTTGGCTAACTCTTCAAGTTTTTGCGTGAATTGTTCCTTATTAATTTTGTCCTTTAATTTCTCAAGTTCTTCAAGAAGCTTTTCATCTTTCTTAAGTTGTTCTTCATTATCTTTTAAACGTTCAATAAGATCGTCTTTAAAAGGATGCTCTTTCTGTTCTTCTTTTTGAAATTCTTGTAAATTGTCTCGAAGCTTTTTGTTGAAATTTTTCATCAACTGCTCCTGATTCTTCTGACGCTTTAAGAAGTCTTCAAATTTCTTTTTGTCATTAAAATTTAAACGTTCCTTTTCTTTTTGAGTTTTTGAAAATTCATCCAAACTCTTATCTTGCTCTTCAAGTTTTTGAAACGTTTTACTAATATCTTTGATGGTTTCACTTTGCTCATTAAGCTGTTTCTCCTCCGTTTCTTCTTTCGTTAATTTACGGTAATTAAACGTTGCGCTCTTGGTACGCTTATACTGATGGATAGCGTCATTATCAAAAACTTCAAAATAGAGTTGGTAACTCACCCCCTCTTCTAAGTTGAATTGATTTGGAAAAGCACTAACAAATTCACTAAAATTAGCTCTGCTCAAAGCCAAGGGTACCACCACTTTTTTAGAACTGTCTTCAGCAGGATAATACACCATTTGCAATTTGCTTAAGCCATAATCGTCGCTGGCCTGACCATAGAAATATAAACTTTGTTGATCTATAGAATCCTTTTGCACCTTTATAGTCAACTCCGGATGAAGATCCTTAACCACACTTATATTATAAGCTAAGTTTTCGTAATCCTTTAAATCTTGATTACTAGTCGTAAGGTTATAATTATAATGCTTAAAAAGTTGCTTGGTGGCTTCAAAATTGTCTTTAGCCTTCGCTGTAAACGTTAAGGTATCGTCAGCAAAAATTTGCACCTTAGTTGTCGCTTTGGTTTTAGCTTTCCATGTGACTTTGGTTCCTTCAGGAATGACAGCAGATCCTGTACTTTTTAAAACTTCATCTTGCTTTTGGGTATGAGCAGGGTAATCTAAAACCATATCAAAATTGACAAGATTTGGTGTGTTCACCACCTGAAGTTGATAAGGTTTTGAGGTTACTCCATTAGCTGTTAACCTAAATTCTAAAGCATCCTTAGGAAGGGTAAACGTATATTGAAATTGCCCTGGAGTTATGGGTTGTAAAAAATAAGACTGCCCGTTAAATTTAATTTCTGCATTTTCCGGAATCACCTCTCCTGCTGTAGACACATGTAGCTTAAAATCTTTATTTTCTACCGCCTCTAGCGATTCATTTAAAATAAAGAATTGAAACGGAGCCGGTGGTTCATAAGCTGTTTTATAATTAACCACACGCTCATAGCTATCACTAAACCAATTTATTTTACCACTCACTAGAGAGACAATTAAAATAAGCACCGGAATCGCGGCATATTTTAAATATTTGGCATTCGATTTAAAATTAATAGCCGCTTTAAACGGAATGGGTTGGAGTTCTAAAGACTTTTGTTCTATACTAGCAAGTAGTAGATCCGATTGTTGCGGACTTTGATTAAGCTGAAGGACGTTAACTAACTTATCGTTAACTTCAGGAAAGTGATTACCAATTAAGGTCGAGGCCGTTTCAAAATTAATCCCTTTTCTCAGGTTAAATAAATGGAGTAACGGCAGCGCAATAAATTTTATAAAAAGGGCTAGTTCTACGACCACAAACAACCAAAATAAAATTGTCCGTGCTGTCGGATTTAACCATAATACATATTCAATAAGTAAGGTTACCATAAAATAAAGCAAACCCATGGCAAAAAACAGAATAGCGCCCTTTAGTAACTCATTGGTATAATACCGTTTAATGAATTCCTCTAATTTGATTTTTATGGTTTCAAAATTGCTCATATATGATTCTAACTGACTAAACTACAATTTTATTTTTACTGTAATCGCCTCAAAATTGGTAAGATTCTGTTAATAATAGCCCATTTTGTCGGAATATTTAGATGAAATGCCTCGATTTTTAATATTAAGCGCATTCAACACCGCTAATTTTTGAACTTTAATTTAGCACTATCAATAAAAAAGTATAGCCCTCACCCTTCCTACTTCACAGTGATAATTTTATCTTTGCACGAAATTCTGAAATAAATTCAGATTTACAAACCATTACGAAATTCTGTTATGTCTCAAAAAGTACGTGTGCGATTTGCACCAAGTCCAACAGGACCTTTACATATAGGTGGTGTAAGAACCGCTTTATTTAACTATTTATTTGCCAAGAAACATGGTGGTGACTTTGTTCTTAGAATTGAAGATACAGACCAAAACCGTTACGTAGAAGGCGCAGAAGATTACATTATAAAATCTTTAGATTGGTGTGGAATGCCTTTTGATGAAGGTCCAGGAAAAAATGAAAAATTTGGTCCTTATAGACAAAGCGAACGTAAGCATTTGTACCGACAATATGCAGACGATTTAATTGCTAGCGGAAACGCGTATTACGCCTTTGATACTGCAGAGCAATTAGACGCTGAACGAAAAGGTCATGAAGCCGAAGGAAAAACATTTATCTACAACTGGCATAACCGTGAAAAAGGGCGTTTAGTCAACTCTTTAACCTTAAGCCCTGAAGAAACTAAAGCTAAGATTGAAGCCGGTGACGATTATGTGATTCGTTTTAAATCGCCACAAGATGAAACCTTACATTTAAAGGATATCATTAGAGGTAACATAAAAATTGACACTAATATTTTAGATGATAAGGTCTTATTTAAGAGTGATGGGATGCCAACCTACCACCTTGCTAATATTGTTGACGATCATTTAATGGAAATTACCCACGTGATTCGTGGTGAAGAGTGGTTACCTTCTTTAGCGTTACACCAATTATTATACAATGCTTTTGGTTGGAAGGCTCCAGAATTTGCCCACTTACCTTTAATTTTAAAACCAACAGGAAAAGGAAAATTAAGCAAACGTGATGGTGATAAAATGGGATTCCCTGTATTTCCTTTAGAATATAACGCCGCAGATGGTAGCGTTTCTAGAGGGTATAAAGAAGATGGTTATTTCCCTGAAGCTGTAGTTAACTTTTTAGCCTTTTTAGGATGGAATCCTGGTACCGAACAAGAAATATTTAGCTTAGAGCAGTTAATTTCTGATTTCGATTTAGAAAAAGTTCATAAAGCAGGCGCACGTTTTGATCCGGATAAAACAAAATGGTTTAACCACCATTATATGCAACAACAGTTAGACTTAGATTTAGCGACTCAATTTAAAGCGATTCAACCAGAATTAGCGGAAATGGACGTTAATTATATTGCTTTAGTTGTAGGCTTAATTAAAGAACGTGCCACTTTTGTTAGCGATTTTTGGAACCTAAGTCACTTTTTCTTTACCACCCCAACTTCCTTTGATGAAAAAGCTTCGAAAAAAGCCCTTAAAGAAGGAACTGCTGATATCTTAAATAAGGTAATAGCCCTCGTTAATGCCACTGAAGATTTTACCGTAGAAAACCTTCAAACTGAAATTAAAGGTTGGATTACCACCAATGAGATTGGATTTGGAAAAGTAATGATGCCCTTAAGACTTGCCTTAGTTGGTGCCTTACAAGGTCCGGATGTATTTGATATTATGTTTATGATAGGAAAAGCAGAAACGGTTAAGCGTATCGAAAATTTAGTGCGTACGTTATAATTTATTGATACCTTTAAGATTCACTAAACTACCGACCATGCAATCTAATTATAAACTCGTTTTACTTCTGTTTTTAGGGCTCAGTTTAAATGCCTTTGCGCAAACCAAAGCTGATGCTTTAAGAGACGCTAAAATAACGTCTAAAGCCGCAAAAGAGATGGATTTCGATCTGGTCTTAAAGCACACCTTACCTTCTGTCTTAGATATGATGGGTGGTAAAGACGTGGCTTTATCAGTACTAAAAGCGACTTTTGAAGGCATGGAAGCCCAAGGTTTTGTCTTTGAAAAGGCTAATGTTGTAAGTGTTTCTGAAGTGGTAGAAGAACAAGGCCAATACCGTTGTTTGGTAGAAAGCTATAAACAAATGCTTATGTCAGGGCAACGTATTTCTTCTACAAGTCACCTTTTAGGAATTTATAACGAGGCCGATAACTATTGGTGGTTTATTGAAACCAAGCAATTAAACAATAACGCAATGACGGCGGAAATTTTACCGAATTTTAAAACGGCAATCGAAATTCCGGAAGATAGCGTGAGCATGGAAGCGATCAAGTCTTAAATGGACTTGTTTTTATCCCATAAAAAAAACCTCATAATCTAAATTATGAGGTTTTTTTATGTTCAAATAAGACTAATTATCAAGCGTTTTCGTCTAAAACTTACCTAGAGTTCTGAAGCTTCAGCTACTAACAATTCATTCTTATCCGCTTTTGCTTTTGTAATAAACTCATCAATAGCTTCATTACGTTCTAAGCCTTTATTGAGTAGCACTTTTAACGCGATTAAAGTAGCAATACGTGTCCCTACTTTTTTAACTGCAGTACCAAATAATGGCTCTAATTCTTCATAAGCTACCTCTTCTGCAAGCTTTATAATTTCTGCCTTAGATTTTTCTTGTTTGGCCTCTGGGACATTAGTGTATTTTTTACCTAATTGCTGTATCACACTTATCGCCGATCGTTTTTGCTGTGGGGCTTTAGGTTTATTTTGTCCTGAATTATTCTGTGCTTTTGGCTTTTGTTTGGCCCAACTGTCTCGTAAACCTACCGTTTTATTAAAGACTAAATGCTCAGCGGTAGAATCATCATCTACATTAAAATACCCTAAACGTTGAAATTGAAACTGCTCCCCTACTTTAGCCTCGGCTAAACTTGGTTCTAAATATCCTGTTTTCAGGGTAAGCGATTTCGGGTTAAGATGTTCCATAAAATCTTTATCCTTATCACTGTCTGGCGACTCGTGCTTAAATAAACGATCGTACTCTCTAATTTCAGCTTTAATGGCATGTTTTATAGACACCCAATGAAGCGTACCTTTCACTTTTTTAGAGGTATCTTCATCATACGTACAGTGAATTTCAGTGATGTTACCATCCGCATCTTTCACCACGTCATTAGCTTGTATGATGTAAGCATTCTTTAAACGCACCTCACCACCAAGTTTCAACCTAAAGAATTTATTGCCTGCTTCTTCCTTAAAATCTTCCTTTTCAATATAAATTTCTCTAGAAAAAGGCACTTTTCTAAATCCGGCGCTGTCATCTTCTTGGTTATTTTCTGCTTCTAACCATTCTTCTTTCCCTTCAGGATAATTAGTAATGATCACTTTTACAGGATCTAAAACCGCCATAACACGGTTTGCTGTTTTATTTAAATCTTCACGAATACAAAATTCAAGTAAAGACACATCAATTACATTTTCGCGCTTAGCAACCCCAACTTTTTTAATAAATTGACGTATAGAATTTGGTGTATAGCCACGACGACGTAAGCCAGAAATCGTTGGCATACGCGGATCATCCCAACCTGAAACGACACCTTCTTCTACCAATTTGAGCAATTTACGCTTACTCATTATAGTATAGCTTAAATTTAAACGGGCAAATTCGCGCTGTTTTGGTAACATTGGGTAATCTCCTTCCGCATATTGGTACACATGTTCTTTAAACCAATTGTAAAGTTCGCGGTGTGGTTTAAATTCTAAAGAACATAAAGAGTGTGAAATTTGCTCTATATAATCGCTTTCCCCATGGGTCCAATCGTACATTGGGTAAATGCACCAATCGTTACCCGTGCGGTGATGCTCGGCATACATAATACGATACATCATAGGATCGCGCATAAGCATATTAGGGTGCTCCATATCTATTTTAGCACGTAAAATATGGGTCCCAGCAGGAAATTCGCCCGCTTTCATACGTTGAAATAAGTCTAAATTTTCTTCAACACTACGATCTCTATACGGACTGTTTTTCCCAACTTGTGTTGGAGTTCCTTTTTGTTCAGCAATCGCTTCAGAAGTTTGGCTGTCTACATAAGCTTTCCCGTCTTTTATCATTTGAAGGGCCCAATCATATAACTTCTGAAAGTAATCTGAAGAATACAATTCATTTTCCCATTGGTAGCCTAACCACGCAATATCTCTCTTAATAGCATCTACATACTCTTGTTCTTCTTTTGATGGGTTGGTATCATCAAATCTTAAGTTTACCGGAGCGTTATAAGTTTCCCCCAAGCCAAAGCTTATTCCTATAGCCTTAGTATGTCCTATATGCAAATACCCATTAGGTTCTGGTGGAAAACGAAATCGAAGTTTATCTTTTGCTAAGCCATTAGCTAAATCTTCCTCTATAATATGCTCAATAAAATTGAGTGCTTTTGTTTCTTCTGACATGCTTTTCTTTATAATTAACTATTGAATGTTTTAGGGCATTAAATCCGCCTAAAACGCAAAACCATCTTACACTCCTATTCTGCTATAAGACCCTACAAAATTACACAAATTGTGGGTATAATACTGTAACATTTTCACTGTGGTTTACACTTATCTATTGAACCTAAAAATATAATAATGATGAACTACCAATGTCCTAAATGCAATAACACGACCTATACCGTAGATCAGATGCGTGCCACAGGTGGAACTTTTTCTAAAATATTTGATATTCAAAATAAGAAATTTACCTCAGTGACCTGTAAAAAATGTACCTATACTGAATTTTATAAGGCTAAAACCAGTGCGATTAGTAACATTTTTGATTTGTTTACCAGCTAATAAAAGTCTTGGTTGCCCATCATTTTAAAAGCGCCAATTTTAACCTATTTTTGTAGTATGGGAAAAATTAAAGTTGAAAATATAAGAGTTTTTGCAAACCACGGTTGTTTAAAAGAAGAAACTGCCATTGGTAGTGATTACCGTGTAGATTTAGTTATTAAAGCGAATTTGCAAACGTCTGCCGTTTCTGATGAACTTAATGATACTGTAGATTACGTTTTACTCAACAAGGTGGTTAGAGAAGAAATGGCGATTCCGTCTAAACTTTTAGAAACCGTTGCTAAACGAATTTTAGACCGTGTTTTTGAGGAAGAATCGTTAATTACTAAGGCAACTGTAACCGTGAGCAAAATAAATCCGCCCATAGGTGGTGACGTTGAGATGGTTAGAATAAAAATGAGTCAGAAGCGAAAAAAGTGATGCTAATTAGGGGTTAACGTTAATAATTTTTATATTTGCGCTCTCAATGTACAATTGAGAATCCTATTTGCAATATATAGGGTGTCGTGGCCGAGTGGCTAGGCAGTGGTCTGCAACACCATCTACAGCGGTTCGAATCCGCTCGACACCTCTGAAAAATGAACCTCTAAGAACTCTTAGAGGTTTTTTTATGTCTTAAATTTTAAGAAAATTTAGAGTAATCAATACGCGGTTCGAACTCAAACGCTTTAACAACCTCATAAAATGAACCTCTGAGAACTCTTAGAAGCTTTTTTATAATTTAAATTTTTAGAAAAATTAGAGTAATCGTTACGCGGTTCGATGCTTAACGCTTTAGCAACCTCACAAAATGAACCTCTAAGAACTCTTAGAAGCTTTTTTTATATTTTAAATTTTTAGAAAATTTAGAGTAATCAGTACGCGGTTCGAACTTAAACGCTTTAGCAACCTCAGAAAATGAACCTCTAAGAACTCTTAGAAGCTTTTTTATGTTTTAAATTTTTAGAAAATTTAGAGTAATAAATACGCGGTTCGAAGCCTAGCGCTTTAGCAACCTCAGAAAATGAACCTCTATCATCTCTTAGAAGCTTTTTTATATTTAAATTTTTAGAAAATTTAGAGTAATCAATACGCGGTTCGAACTTAAACGCTTTAGCAACCTAATAAAATGAACCTCTAAGAACTCTTAGAGGTTTTTTTATGTCTTAAATTTTAAGAAAATTTAGAGTAATCAATACGCGGTTCGAACTCAAACGCTTTAACAACCTCAGAAAATGAACCTCTATCATCTCTTAGAAGCTTTTTAATGTTTTAAATTTTTAGAAAATTTAGATGAATCAATACGCAGTTCGAACTCAAACGCTTTAGCAACCTCAGAAAATGAACCTCTAAGAACTCTTAGAAGCTTTTTAATGTTTTAAATTTTAAGAATATTTAGATGAATTGATATGTGGTACGAAGTCTAACGCTTATAGGAACTTCAGCAAAACTTCAAGACAACATAGCGCTAGACAACTAAACAACCTCTGAGATCATTAGCTGTTTATTTATGCTCAATATGTAAGCTTTAAATCAGTTAAGCCTTCACTTCTACCGTGTTTTAAGCCGGTTTTAAGACCTTAAACCTAAATTGCTTGAAGTATGTTTCATTCTGAATTTAATGGACGTCAAAGAGGCTTTAAAGTCTAAATAGCCTTTTCCGTATGTACTGGAGAAAAGAAGTTGAACGGAAAACTAAGAAGACCTAAAATTTAAATAGGATTCACGTTTTCTAACTGTTCAATCCCTCTTTCATAGAGATCAGGAAACAAGCCTTGGCTGAGTAGAATAATCCCAAAAACTAAAATGACTAAAGCTACAATCTTCTTCGTTTTAAAAATACGACGCGGCGTCAGTTTACTTTTTAGACGTTTTGCCGCGGCTATTTTGACCAGATCGGTTAAAAAATAAGCCAGCAACATAGTTACAATGAAAACGGTTACCCCATTTTCTGATTTGGTAATAGAAGTCCCAATAACAATAAAGCCCAACCAACCGAGTAATACCCCAATATTGATAAAGTTTAAAAGGAAACCTTTGATAAATAGCATCCCGTATTTCTTTTTAGGCAAGGCTATTTTATGGTGTTCTCTTACAATAGTTCTAAAGGATTTAGAGGTTTTAATAAAACTAATAAGTCCGTAAATAACCAAGAGCGCACCCCCAAAGACCAAGAGTTTAGGGTCGTCCTTAATTTTTTCTAACAAGGAATCGGTACTGAGAAAAATGACAAAGATGAAAACAACATCTGCCAAAATAACGCCTAAATCAAAAATAATGGCACTAGTAAAGCCTTTGGTAGCACTAGTTTCTAATAATACAAAAAAAACTGGACCAATAGTAAAGGCTAATATAATTCCGAAGGGAATGGCTGTTAAGATATCGTCTAACATGTAAAAACTTGCGGTTTTTACAAAGGTAAGAAACTCAAAGCATATTACATACGTTTTATTGTACCTCCAAGCATTGTACTTTCAGTAACCTCTTTAGGTTTACCGTAGATAAATACACTACCTCCCGCTTTAACTTTGGCATCTACCGTTTCTGAAGCATAGATATAAGCTTCACCTGCAGCATTTATACTCACTTCGGTATGTTCTGTAATCAAGGTTTTAGCATTAACCTCGCCACCCGTATAAATAGAGATATCTTGTTGTTTAGAGCTTCCTGAAACGTTGATAACCCCACCTGTTACTGCTCTTAAATTAGCATAGGTAGTTTCTAGTTCCGCAGTGATTTCAGCACCTTCTTGGGTTCTTAAATCAATTTCATATTGTTTTAATGGTGCTTTAAGCGTCACCTTAGCGCCTTCATTAGCATCTATTTCATCTACAGACGTAAAATACAATTGTACCACGGTGTCTTCACCATCATAACTTTCTCTGATGTTCATTCTGATTTTCAGCTTTCCATTGTTATTTACAACTTCTACATCTTTTCTGTTTTTACCAGAAATGACCACTTTATTTTCATTAGAAGCAATCATCTTAAGATGAATTAAATCGAAAACCTTAACGGTTGAAAAACTCCCTAAGTTTTTTTCTATAGACTCTTGAGCATTTATAAAAACTGAACTACACAAAAGACATAACAGCAAAATATTTTTCATTACAATAACTTATTTTAAGTTCATTATTTTTTTACTAAATAACCATTTTAGTTGAATTTCCTCTCCCGATTGTTTTTTAACGATACGACGCTGCGGCGTTAAAATCACCGTAATTACGGCCGATGCCACTGCTAATACCATTGAATTAATATCTTCAAAAATAAATTGAAGCATAAAACGTACGGCTACATAAATAACGGCGAATATGACAAAAACGTATATGCCAGCTTTGGTACTTGTTTTCATTATAGGATCACTTTTACAGCCGTTCCGGTTACGGAAACCATGGCATAATTATGTGTTGTTAATTCTATTTCAACTTTTATGCCAACCACGGCATTGGCTTTTAATTTATTGGCATTATCCAATAAATTTTGAAAGGCTTCTTCCTTTACGGTTTCAATACTCGATTGTATTTTACCGTAATATTTAGACATACTAAAGCCCATACCAATCCCCTCTTTGTTCATGGAGACCCCAGTAACAATACCGAGGTAGTTTACAATATTATACCCTTCAATAGAATTTGTCGTTGTAAGAATCATGTTTAAAATGTTTATGTATAAGACCTCTTTGGGCCCAAACGTTACACTAAAAATTTAAGCTTCGTCTTCAGTTTCCGGTTTTCCCACCATATAAAAATCCAAATGCTTTTTCACTAAATCGGCATTTTTCACTTTTACAATAACTTCATCACCTAATTGGTACATGGTTCCGGTTTTGCTTCCAATCATGGCATACTGATCTTGATCAAACTGGTAGTGGTCGTCTTTCATATCTCTAACACTAACCATCCCTTCACATTTATTGGAAATAATTTCAATATAAATTCCCCAATCAGTAACTCCAGAAATAACGCCTAAGAATTCTTCATTTTCATGATCCTGCATAAAACGGATTTGCATGTACTTAATAGAATCACGTTCGGCTTTAGTGGCTAAATACTCCATATTACTCGAGTGCTTACAACGTTCTTCGTACACCTCTTGGTTGGCCGATTTTTCGCCGTCTAAGTACTGTTGTAAAAGTCGGTGTGCCATAACATCGGGATAACGACGTATTGGCGATGTAAAATGGCTATAATAATCAAAGGCTAAACCGTAATGCCCAATATTGTGCGTGGTATACTCGGCCTTAGACATGGTTCTAATGGTAAGCGTATCAACTAGATTTTGCTCTTTTTTACCAACAACATCTTTAAGTAAATTATTTAAAGACGAAGAAATACTGCCTTTATCTTTAAAATTTAATCGGTGGCCAAAACGTCCAACCACAGTTTGCAGTTGTGCCAGTTTAGATTCGTCCGGTTCATCGTGAACACGATACACAAACGTTTTTTCTGGTTTTTGTTTTCCAACAAATTCTGAAACTTTTCGGTTAGCTAATAACATGAATTCTTCAATCATTTTATTAGCATCTTTACTTGTTTTAAAGAACACCCCAACCGGATTAGCCTCTTCGTCTAAATTGAATTTCACTTCAACCTTATCAAAAGAGATTGCCCCATCGCGCATTCGTGCATTACGCATTTTTCGCGCCAGCTGATTCATTTTTACTGTGGCCTGTGCAATTTCGGTAGTAGTTTGGTATTCCTCACCCGTTAATGATACTTCCTGCGGAATAGTGGTCTCTATTTTATTTTTGTGTTTTAAAACATCGATTTCATTAAGACCGGCATTATTCTCAATAATAGCTTGAGCTTCTTCATAAGCAAAACGCGCATCAGAATACGTCACAGTTCTTCCAAACCACTGGTCTTTGATTTCACATTTTTCATTCATCTTAAAAACCGCCGAAAAGGTATATTTTTCTTCATGCGGACGTAAGGAACAAGCACCATTAGATAAAACCTCTGGCAACATTGGCACCACACGATCTACTAAATAAATAGATGTGGCACGCTCATAAGCTTCATCATCTAATACGGTACCTGGTTGCAGGTAATGTGAAACATCTGCAATATGGATTCCGATCTCATATAAGCCATCATCTAGAATTTTAAAAGATAAGGCATCATCGAAATCTTTGGCGTCCTTAGGATCGATGGTAAAGGTTAAATCTTTACGCATGTCGCGACGTTTCGCAATCTCTTCGGGTTTAATTTCTAAATCAATATTATTGGCGTAAGCTTCGACCTCATGAGGGAACTCACTTGGTAAGCCATACTCTGCCAAAATGGAATGAATTTCGGTGCTGTGTTCTCCAGGTTTTCCTAACACCTGAATAACTTTTCCATTTGGTGAATCGGCTTTTTCTGGCCAATCTTCTAAAGACACCAAAACTTTGTCGCCATCTTCGGCTTTGTGAATTTTATTTATCGGAACAAAAATATCGGTATACATTTTATTGTTGTCCACCACCACAAAAGCAAAATTCTTTTTGTCGTGAATTTGGATGGTTCCGACATATTCACTTTTAGCCCGTTTTACAATATTGGTAATCTCACCTTCTTGTTTGCCTCTGTGTTTTCTTTTGTACGCGTAGAATTCTACTTCGTCTCCGTGTAAGGCTTTATTAATATTGTTTGAGGCTATGAAAATATCGTCTTCAAAATCGTCTGAAATAATATAACCATTTCCTTTAGACGCCATGTCTAAAATTCCGGTATGGTATTCTGTATTAACGACAGCTTTGAACTTTCCACGATCTACTTCTTCAATTTCTTTTTTGGCTTTAAGTTGTTGAAGTTTTTTTATAATCTGGTTACGACTACTCGCATCATTGACGCCAAGCTTAGCTGCAATTTGTTTATAGTTGAAAGTTGATTTTCTATCTTTTTTTAAAATACTAAGAATTGTATTTGTAAGGTTGGAAATCTTATTATGTGAAGGTTTCCTTTTTCTCTTTTTTGTCATTTAATTGTAATCTTATTCGTTTCCTAAAAAGTGTTAGGAATTCTAAATTTAAACTCAATATAGGTAGAAGAGAAGATACTGAGTTTCTTACAAAGTTAAGCTATTAAAATTAAATAGTGTTTAGTAAAGGTTAAATTAATAAAAAGCTATAGTCATAAGGTAAAAAAAATGGGCTGTTTTTCTGATCAATTACACCTGTAAAAACGGACTAGATTTTTGGCTATTCTACCGACTAAAATTAAGGCTCTTTTAGCACCTCCATTTCTAACTGATTTTGAAAATTAACTAAAGGTTAGGCTAAGGGTCATTTATATTAAGGTAACACAAAAACGAGGTTCTATGTTCTATTTTTATAGCAGTCCTTAAAATTAAAAAAACGGAATATTCATAGGTTATAAAAGCCCTAAATCTACATCTAATAAATAGCCTAAATTTTCAATTTTAAAGCCTCTAAAAACACTCCGTTTTTACTGCTTTAGGTTATAAACATTGTAAGCAAATAGTCTTTAAAATGGCGTTTTCTTATTTTCTGTTTTCTAAAAAAATCGAGGTTATCAACATCTCTATTCATATCATCTTTTTTCTTTAAAAATTTAAAAAATAAAATAATGGTTATTATAGTCTGTTAATATCTGATATAACTTTTAGAAGATTTATTTTGATAACTCGTAGTTTACAATTCGCTAGCATTTAATTAACAATTGATTTTTTTGTAACAAGTTCATTTATAAGAGAAACTTTAAGGTTATTAACAGCTGTTGATATCGATTGTTAATAGAATTTATGGATATGTTTATTTTGAAAAACTGTTAACTTCGTAAAAATGATGTTTAATAACTTAATCGAAAAAAAATGCTAACTAATTAGGTTTTTAATTTCTGATTCTTGTTTGAAAAATTTTATGGATAATCCTAATTTTCCTTATCAATAGTTATGAACAGATATTAACATTTATTTTTCAGTTTATCTTGAGTTATTAACATTGTTAATAACTGCGATTTTGGACACTCGAAACAAAGTTAAAACTAATGGATAACTAAGCCCTCATAAGTTGTGCTTACTTGTTAGCAATTATTAACTTTGAGCTTGAATAAAAAAACTCATTTATTATGACTATTTCAATAGGAAACGATCACGCAGGTCCAGATTACAAATTTGCAATTGTAAAACATTTAGAAGCCAAAGGGCATACAATTACCAACTACGGAACCGACACTTTAGACAGTGTAGATTACCCCGATTTTGTACACCCAGTTGCCAAGGATGTTGATGCCAATAAAGTTGATTTTGGGATCCTTATTTGCGGGAGTGCAAATGGTGTTGCAATGACCGCAAATAAATACCCTAAAGTGAGAGCTGGGGTTTGTTGGACAAACGAAATTACCGAGCTTACACGCCTCCATAATAACGCTAATATTATCTGTGTTCCGGCACGTTTTACATCGATTCCTCAAGCTATAAAAATGGTGGATACATTTTTGGAAACGGCTTTTGAAGGTGGACGTCATCAAAACAGAGTGGATAAGATTTCACTATCCTGTTAATCTAAAAAGGTCCGTAAAAAGGTAGACCATGAGTCATTCACATCCCCATATTCCTGCAACAGATTTAAGCGGCAAAAAGCTCTTAATATCTATTGTTTTAAATATTGTTATCACCTTAGCACAAGTGGTGGGTGGACTCCTTTCTGGGAGTCTGTCTTTGCTTAGTGATGCCTTGCATAATTTTAGTGATGTGGTGTCTTTAATCGTGAGCTATATCGCCTCTAAATTATCAAAACAAAAGGCTTCAATTAATAGAACTTTTGGCTATAAAAGAGCTGAAATTTTGGCCGCATTTATCAATGCTTCCACCCTTATTATTGTTGCTGTTTTATTAATTATTGAGGCGATAAAACGGTTTAGTGATCCGCATGAAGTGGCTTCAGATTTGGTGATCGCTTTGTCTATAATTGCGATTATTGGGAATGGTTTAAGTGTGCTCCTTTTACGAAAAGATGCAAAGAATAACATCAATATGCGGTCGGCATATTTGCATTTATTTACGGATATGTTAGCCAGTGTGGCGGTATTAATTGGAGGTATATTAATGAAATTTTACCAACTTTTTTGGGTAGATAGTTTGTTAACCCTCCTTATTGCTTTGTATTTAATTTGGGTGGCTTATGACCTTTTAAAGGTGTCTACTAAAATGCTCATGTTATTTACGCCAGACACTATTAGTATTAAAGAGGTGGTTAGAGCTGTAAATAAGCTTCCAAAAGTGGCTAAAATACACCATGTGCATCTCTGGAATTTAAGCGATGATGAGTTGCATTTAGAAGCGCATTTAGACCTTAAAGAGGATATTTCTATTACCGCTTTTAACGATTTATTGCTGAAGATAGAAACCTTATTACATGAGAAATTCAATATTAATCATGTTACCATTCAACCAGAATTTAATAAAAAAGACCCTAAAGAAGTTATCGTTCAAGATTAAATTTCGCCATCATAAAGATTAAATATGTTAGCTATTAAAATAAAAACCTTTGATGAATTATCCACTCAAGAGCTCTATGAATTGCTACAATTGCGTAGTGAAGTTTTTGTTGTAGAACAAGATTGTGTTTACCAAGATATCGACGGAAAAGACCAAAAAGCGCTTCATGTTTTAGGGTATAGTGAAGGTGAATTAGTGGCCTACACCCGCATTTTTGATGCAGGATATTATTTTAAGGAAAGCAGTATTGGACGCGTTATAGTGAGATCTAAGGCACGGAAGCTAAACTATGGCTATACTATTATGGAAGCTTCTATTGCAGCTATTAAATCGCATTATAACACGACGAGTATCCGAATTTCGGCACAACGCTACTTAATAGGGTTCTATACAAACTTAGGATTTGTTGCTGTTGGTGAGGATTACCTAGAAGATGGTATTCCGCATATTAATATGATCATGTCTTAATTAGTCTTCATCGTAAACGCGAGTCACCACAATTTCTACACGTCGATCTAATTCTGGTTCGCCACCAAGGGGAAATTTTCTACGCATTCCGGCAAATTTCATTCGGTAATGCTTTACACCTTTGTCTATAAGATAATCATAGATATACTTAGCTCTTGCTAGCGATAAATTACGCTTTTTAGTCTTACGATCAACCGCATCTCTTTGCCCTTGTGTACAGCACACATGACCTTCAATAGTGAAATAGATGTTGGTTCTTTTGGCTAATATTTCAGCAATTCTATCAAGAACTAGCTTAGATTCCTTGGTTAAGTAGCTATACCCGGTTCTAAATAATAGATTTTCTAAAAGAATTTTATCGCCTTCTTTAAGGTCACCCTTTAATAAATCTTCAGTGCTTTCTGGTTTTGGTGCCTCTACAACTACAGGCTCTGGTGGGGATAATGGCGTTACAATAATCTCTACTTTTCGGTTTAATCCACGGATTTTATTAAGATCATTTTCCTTAATAATGTTCACCAAAATCTTTCCTTTTCCATCGACATTAGTCATTTTTGACTCGTCAAATTTATTGTCAGAAAACACTTTTTTTATGGCATCGGCTCTATTCTGAGATAAAACTAAGTTGTAATTGTCGCTACCTCTATCATCCGTAAAACCGTATATGGTAACCTTTTCAATATTGATATCTTTAATTTTAGATAAGAAAAGTAATAATCTACTATGCTCGGTTTCGGGAATGTCGTGCTGATCTGTTTCGAAATAGACCTCGTGTTTCAATTCCTTTTGAGCGAAAGACAATTGAAAACAAAAGCATAAAAAGATAATAAGGGATTTCATTTGTTGTAATTTTCTTGTTGCAGAAAAGGATTGTGTCAATAAATATAGAAAAATAATGTTCTACCTCAAAATACTCGCATATTGTGTAGGATTATTTAGAATGCTTAAAGCCTTTTTTATTTCTGAATTGTGACTTGTGTAGTAAGTATAAAGCCCTTCACTATAAAAATAACGCTTAATAATCTCATCGGTAAGTAAGGCGTTTAGTTGGGTTTTATTCTCCTCGATAGCCATGGTTTTATAGGCTTCTAAAGTTTGGGTTAAATCTTTAAAATCGGAGGCAATGACGTTGTCTAAAGCTTCTTCTTTGGCTACTAAAATAGCTTCGTTTAAAGCCTTTTCTGTTTTAGTTTCAAAATTAAATCCGCTTTTTTTGACGTAGTTTTTAAAGTTTTTGAAATCCGCATTAGAGAGTTCAAAGGTCTTTAAATCTTTAACCTTATTGTTGTAATAATACTCGGTAGCAAAGTTGAATATTAAATTTTCACTAGAGATCGCTTTGGTTACTGGGGTATGTTTAGAGAATTCCACTTCTACATCGGGTTCTACACCACCACCATCGTAAACATCACGGCCATTTTTAGTTTTAAAGGCGTTATAGTTTTCTTGTTTTGTTCTGGTGGCTTTTCCATTTTCATCGCGATTCCAATAATCTAAAGCCTGAATACAACGTCCAGATGGAGTATAATATCTAGAGATTGTAATTTTCATTTGCGTGCCATAGGTAAGGGCTTTTGGACGTTGAACGAGACCTTTACCAAAACTACGTGTTCCAACCACAACGGCACGGTCCATATCTTGTAAAGCGCCCGAAACAATTTCACTTGCAGAGGCACTTTTACCGTTAATTAATACGACCAATGGCATCTGTGTATCTACGGGTTCGCGTTGCGTATAATAGGTTTTGTTGTATTTCTTTACTTTAGATTTAGTGGTTACCACCAACTGATCTTTAGGAACAAAAATATTGGTAACATTGACAGCTTCACTTAATAAACCTCCAGGATTCCCTCTAAGATCTAAAATAAGTTGTGTGGCGCCTTGATTCTTTAAGGCTTTAATAGCACTAATGGTTTCTGCCGATGCTTTTTGGTTAAATTTTCTAAGCACAACATAACCGGTATGCGCATCAATCATGTTATAATAGGGTACAGCTTTAATTTCTAAAGACTCTCTAATAATAGAAACGGTAGCTGTTTTACCTTGTCTTTTGTACGTGACCGCTACTTCTGTTCCAGCGGCGCCTTGCAATAAATTGGCCGCATCATCTTTAAAATCGGCCACCGATATTTTATCAACTTTAATAATTTCATCACCTGCTTTAAGGCCCGCTTTGTCAGCCGCATAACCTTGGTAAGGTTCTACAATAACTAGTTTATCTTCTAAGGTTAAGACTTTGGCTCCAATACCTGTATAATCGCCGGCATTATTAATTCTAGAGGCTTCTACGTCTTGTTCGTTGTAAAATTGTGTGTAAGGATCTAAATCATCTAACATGCTTTTTATCGCGGTATCCATAAGGTCACCAGGATTGGTATCATCCACATAATTCATATTAATTTCTTTGAAAAGTGTGGTAAAGATTTCAATCTGTTTTGCGATTTCAAAAAAGTCATTTTTAAAAGCCGTAGTGCTAAAGAAAATGAGAAGGGCAATTGCGGGAATGACTATTTTTTTTTGAAGCAATGTTTTCATGTTTCAGACGTATTGGACTCTGATGTTTCAATCAAAGGCTCATTTTTAAGTAAAAATTTTTTAAATAACTGTTGGATGCTCTTATTCAGTTTATCAAAGGTGGTGGCATCCTTACTAAGGTACAAAATCATAAACGCATAAGAATGCGAATTAGTGTTAAAATACTGTGGTTTATTAAGGCGATAGACCTCACGTAAGAGTCTTTTAATTTGATTTCTAGCCACAGCGGTTTTGTGCAAACGCTTGCTCACCGAAACTCCTGTTTTTAGCTGAGAACCATCCTCAAATTCGGTTTTAAGATACACCAATCTTAACGGATAAGCGGTAACGGCTTTCCCTTCTGTAAAAAGCTGATCTATTAGCTTTTTACTTTTTAATTTATCTTTCTTAGTGTATTTAAAACTCATTAGGTTGCATCTATAATAGCGCAAAAATAGAAAACCGCATCAACTTGATGCGGTTTTGTGAGATTTATATTATTGGTAAGGCTTATTTAGACCATACATTATTTTCTCGTTTTACGTCTGCCATTCTTTTTGAGGCATCAATTTCAACAGATTTTACAGCTTTTTTAGCATCAAAAGTATAGGTTGGTATAGCCCAAGCCCAATCTTTAATAAGCGTTGCTGAAGTTGGTTTTTCACCACGCATCATTTGTAATGGAATATAAAATGATTCCGTTGTACCATCTACATAAGTCACTTCTAAATCTATAGGCATTGGCATTAAACCAATACGTTCTAGCGTAATTGTATTGCCTTCTACCGCATTTACAGCATAGTCAATAGTGTTAGTGGTTTGTGCAAAATCTATAAAATACCAATCCAATTCTAAGTTTGTAACGCGTTCTGCTGTTCGGATAATATCGAAAGGCTTAGGGTGTTTAAATTTAAAATCTTGGTAGTATTTTTTAATGGTAGCTTCTAAATTCTCTTGCCCTATAACATAACCTAACTGTGCTAAAAATACCGCGCCTTTACTGTACGCTGCGGCACTATACGCTTGGTTATATTTATAGCGGTCTGAGTGTGTGGTTAAAGGTTGCTCTACCCCAGAGTTTGCCAAAGCGATGTAACCTGCATAGGTTCTAGCAAGTGGATTATCGCTCTTTTTTTCTTTAAAAAGTTCCATAGCCAAAGTAGAAATATAGGTTGTAAATCCTTCATCCATCCACTCGTGCTTAGATTCATTACTGGCTAATAAAAATTGAAACCAAGTATGGGCTAACTCATGTGCTGTAACGCCCAATAAGCTTCTGTAGCTTCTTTGGCCTGTAATTAAGGTAGACATGGCATATTCCATACCGCCGTCACCACCTTGAATCACGGAGTACTGCTCATAAGGGTAGGTCCCAACAGAAGTACTGAAAAATGACATTAATTCTGCCGTATCGGCTTGAAGTTTTTTCCAGTTTTCAAGATATTGAGGCTCTAAATCCTTTTTGTAGTAGAAGTTTAAAAGTGGACCATTAGTGACCTGAAATGTATCATGGATAAAATCTGGATCTGCAGCCCAAGTGAAATCATGTACATTAGGAGCTTTAAAATGCAGGGTTTTCTTTCCTGATTTTACTGTTGGTTCACCTTGTAAGTATCCGGTACCTCCTACTACATAGTCTTCATCAATGGTTAGTTTGATATCAAAGTCACCCCAAACACCGTGAAATTCTCTTCCGATGTACGGATCTGCGTGCCATCCTTCATCATCGTATTCCGCTAATTTAGGATACCATTGCGCCATAGATAAGGCAACACCTTCTTTATTGTTTCTTCCTGAACGACGGATTTGAACAGGCACCTGAGCATCAAAATCCATATCGAAAGTTACCTTCTCACCAGGTTGAATAGGCTCAGCTAAACGAACTTCTAAAACAGTCCCCACAGTATTATAACTGATGGCTTTACCATTTTGTTTTAACGCATTTACTTTAATATAGCCAATTTCATCAGGACCAAGCTGACTAATTCTACTGCCTACACGAGGATCTGGATCTTGAATGGTACGTGAGCGTACATCCATTTCGCTACCAGGTTGAAAGGCATTAAAATAAAGATGGTAGTACACACGGTGTAATACGTCTGGCGAGTTATTAGTGTAAACTAATTTTTGCTTCCCTTGGTATTGGTAGCTGTTAACGTCCATGTCTATATCCATGGCATAGTCTACATGCTGCTGCCAATAACGATTGGTCGCCTTGCTAGTCGTTGTAACATCTGCGCTAGGCTGAACCGCCGAGCCGCAAGATGTTAAAACGAGAAGTAATAAGAGATTTATTTTGAAAAATTTCATGTCTTATAGTTTTGAAGCCATAATTAAGGCGTTGTAAGCATTCACAATGCGTCCAGAAGTCGATAAATCTGAAAAAGGTTTCACATTTGAAGCATCACCACCAACAACAACTTTAGTCGGTATTGCTAAGCCAGAATTTAAAATAACTTGCTTTACCTGCGCCGCAGATAATTTAGGAAAGTAAGAACGTACTAAAGCTACAACTCCTGCTACAGATGGAGAGGCCATTGATGTACCGCTGATACTCTTGTAATCGTTATCTGGGAACGTTGAGTAAATTGCAGAACCAGGACCAAAAACATCAACGTTCTTTTTTCCGTAGTTAGAGAAACTTGATACAATTTTAGAACCGTATTTAGAAGTGATTGAACCAACTCTAATATAAGTTTCAGAAATTTCTACAAAATTTACGTTATCATCAGGGAAGTTTGTGCCTTCATCTACATTTTTACTGTCATTACCAGCAGCATGTACAAATACCACATC
Organism: Winogradskyella rapida; assembly: GCF_042675845.1. Classification (NCBI taxonomy): domain Bacteria; kingdom Pseudomonadati; phylum Bacteroidota; class Flavobacteriia; order Flavobacteriales; family Flavobacteriaceae; genus Winogradskyella; species Winogradskyella rapida. Next base: position 1,567,902 of record NZ_JBHTKM010000063.1, read on the forward strand.
ATTATCTGAAGCATATTTAATAGCATCTCTTACCCATTCTGCATGTGGAGAAAATGACTTACCAAAACTTCCATTAATAACTTGTGCACCATTATCTACAGCGTAACGGATAGCTAAAGCTACATCTTTATCGTACTCATCACCGTTTGGTACTGCTCTAATAGACATAATTTCTACGTTATTAGCAACACCATCTACACCAATACCATTATGACGCTCTGCAGCAATAATACCTGCAACGTGTGTACCGTGAGATTCTGAATTTTTAACAGGCTTTACATTCCCATTACCGTATCCGATATCAGATAAATCATTGATATCATCTCCAGTTGTACGTCCAGAAAAATCAGGATTAAAGTGGTAGTTTAAACGCTCGTTAATCCCAACTAAGGCATTGTTAATTTCAGTTTGAGCTTCCGCTAAACTAAAACCATTTGCATTCATTCCATTAGCAACTTGGATGGCTTGCGATAACATATCATCTTCAGTTGTGATAGCGTTTACCTCTTCAATTGTATAATCGCTTTTTCCAAAGTGCTTTGTTAAAGTAGCATCAGCGCCTTTTATAGCTTGTGCAATCTGATCGTATCTTGCTTTTGCATTAACGTATTGTTTAGACTCATCTTCAAGAAGTTTTACAGCCTCGTCATAACGTGGATCTGTAGTATCTCCACTTGCAATTAAGCGTACATATTCTAATTGTTCATCATAGGCATCTCCTAAGAAATTCCAACCATGAATATCATCTATATAGCCATTTTTATCATCATCAATCCCGTTATTAGGAATTTCATCTTCATTAGTCCATAATACATTTTGTAAATCTTCATGATCAATATCAATACCAGAATCGATTACTGCAACGATGACTTTACTTCCTTTTTTGTCTTTAATGATTTCATCATAAGCTTTATCCACACTCATCCCTGGGATGGTATCTTTAATAAGGTCTAAATGTCCCCAGTGTTTCTTTTCTGCGTCTGTTAAATCAGATACTTTTAGAGGTGTAGCATCGATATTTTCAATCGGTGTAGAAAGAATTTCTGCAGTACTACCACAACCTACAAATAAGGCTCCAGCAAGACTTAGGTATGCTAATGATCGGTAATTAAATTTCATTTGTTTTAGTTTAAGTTTAAATGATCATATTCCTATTCCGTAGGTCAGTTACTTATAGAAATAAGCAGGCTTATTACGCGCTTAGGAATATATTGTTTATGTTTAGTTGAATATTTCTTGAGTTGTAAAAGTGTCCTTAAGGCGCACTCCTTTTTCGGTATGTTTTACCGTAATAATTTCGTTATGTGCGTCGTGTTCTAAAAATAAAAAGAGTTCTTGGTCTGCAGCTTTATTAAGAAACAGCTCTTTTTCATCTAGGGTGAGCAAAGGTCTCGTATCGTAACCCATAACAAAAGGCATAGGTAAATGTCCTACGGTAGGTAATAAATCGGCCATAAAACAAATGGTTTTACCTTTGTAATGAATCATAGGAATCATCTGCTTATCGGTATGGCCATCTGCAAAAAAGATATCGAAACCAAGGGCCGAATTTTCTAAAATATGATTTTCAGCTAAGCCCGTAAATTTCAATTGACCACTCTCTTCCATCGGTAAGATATTTTCTTTTAAGAAGGAAGCGCGTTCTCTACGATTGGGTTCTGTAGCCCATTTCCAATGGTCTGCATTACTCCAAAAATGAGCGTTTTTAAAGGCAGGTTCGTAACCGGTACGGTTTTTATTCCATTGTACACTTCCACCACAGTGGTCAAAATGCAAATGGGTCATAAATACGTCGGTAATATCATCGCGATGAAAACCATGAGCCGCTAAAGATTTATCAATGCTATGGTCGCCCCAAAGGTAGTAATAGCCAAAAAACTTTTCACTTTGTTTATCGCCCATACCTGTATCTATAAGTATCAGTCGGTCCCCATCTTCAATCAATAAGCAGCGCGCTGCTATATCAATCATATTATTCGCATCAGCAGGGTTGGTACGTTGCCATAAAGGTTTGGGTACAACACCAAACATAGCACCACCATCTAATTTAAAGTTCCCGCTTTCTATAGGATATAACTTCATATTCTGAATTTAAAAAGATAGACTGTGCAAAGTACTAAAACCATCAAAATTAAACGATGAAACGGTCAATTATTAGGGCATATTTAACAAATTGATTTGACAAGTTTTTAACTCCTTTTAAAAATAATTACATTTAGAAGGAATAAATGAATGTCTCATGGAAAAATTATCAAAATCCCCTTTAAAAATGAAGAAGATTAAACTCTTACGTTTTGGGCGTGATTTTAAGCCCGATCAGCAAGTTATTTTACGCGATTATTTGGCAATTGAGCGTACACGTTTGGCTAATGAACGCACCCTTCTCTCCTACATTCGGTCTTCCTTATACCTGCTTTTAGGGGCTATTGCCTTATTCCAACTCAAAGAATTTTCAAATTTTGAATACTTAGCCTTAGCAGCTTTAGTGTTTAGTATTTTGTTTTTTATCATTGGGGTATACCGATTTACCTTACTAAAAAAGAGTTTAAAGCGGGTGTATTACAAATCGGAAGAGAAGGAAGCCAGTAATGATGAAAATGAATAAGGGGAAGACCTACAATTGTGTTGAAGATGTAAATTTAAATCTGCTATAAAGGGAGAATTTAGTATTTTCACAAAAAAAGTAAATCAATGTTAGAACTTGCTGGAATTATCATTCTGGGAATATTGGCACAATGGGTGGCATGGAAATTTAAGATTCCGGCTATTTTGCCTTTAATTTTAATAGGATTATTAGTAGGCCCTATTGCTGCAGAATTTTTAAGTGAAGATGGGACCAAGTGGATTGAACCTATTTATAATCCTCAATTGGACCAATACGGAAAACCAATTTTAGATGAATTTGGAAAACTCATCACCGGAAAAGGTCTGTTTCCGGGAGACAGTTTGTATTATTTTGTGTCCTTAGCCATTAGTATTATTTTATTTGAAGGGGGCTTAACGCTTAAGCGTTCTGAAATTAAAAATGTAGGCCCTGTGATTACTAAATTAATCACGGTAGGTTCTGCAATTACCTTTTTTGGTGCTGGTATTGTAGCCCATTTTATTTTTGAATTAAGCTGGGATGTTTCCTTCTTATTTGCGGGTTTAATCATAGTTACCGGACCAACGGTAATTACGCCAATCTTAAGGAATATTCCCCTTAAAAAAGACGTTTCGGCGGTCTTAAAGTGGGAAGGAATATTAATTGATCCCATTGGGGCTTTAGTGGCCGTATTGGTTTTTGAATTTATTAGTGTTGGTGGCGATAGCGGTTTTACAAAAACAGCCCTTATTGAGTTTGGTAAAATTGTGTTATTTGGGACCACCTTCGGGTTTACCTTTGCCCATGCCCTAGCCTTTGCTATCAACAAAAAATTAATTCCGCATTATCTATTAAACGTCGTCTCTTTATCTACGGTACTCTTGGTTTTTGTGGAGTCCGAATTGTTTGCTCACGAGTCCGGTTTACTCGCCGTAGTGGTTATGGGAATGGTGTTAGGAAATAGTAAATTAGAGAATTTAAAAGAGCTACTGTACTTTAAAGAATCTTTAAGTGTATTATTAATTTCTATTTTATTTATCCTTCTAGCCGCCAATATTGACATTTCAGATTTACTCTTGCTATACACTTGGAAAACGGCTATTCTTTTTGCTATTGTGGTCTTTGTTATTAGGCCTATTGCGGTTTTTGTAAGTACGCAAGGTTCTAAATTAAACCTCAATGAAAAGCTATTTATCAGTTGGGTTGGCCCACGTGGTATTGTAGCGGCAGGTATTGCTTCTTTATTTGGAAGTAAACTCATGAAGCAAGGCGTTGAAGGTGCCGAATATATTACACCTTTGGTGTTTATGATTGTTTTAGGTACCGTATTATTAAATGCTACGACGGCGCGTTTGTTTGCCCGTTTAGTAGGTGTATTCCTTACCAAATCTAATGGTATTTTAATTGTTGGTGCTTCAAAATTACCGCGTTTATTAGGGCATTATTTGGTAAACAATGGCAGACATGTGGTGCTTATAGATAGCAATCAAAATAATATTGATAAGGCTCAAGAGTTAGGATTAGAAGCGTTGAGCAGTAATATTTATTCGGATACGCTTTCGGATAATATTGAACTTAACGATGTGGGGTATATTATGGCCATGACCGGAAACTCGGACATTAATGCTTATGTGATTGAAAAATTCAGCAAAGAGTTTGGTGAAAATGGGTCTTATAGATTGGTGACTTCAGATGAAATGAATGATCCTGATAAGAGTCCGAAGGAAGGTTTATTTTCTCCTACCGATGACTATATAAACTTAACGGAAGTTACCCGTAAATATCCTGCGATACAAGAGGTTGATATTGATGATGCAACGCATTATGCCAGTCTTATTGAATTAGCGAGTAAGGATAAATATATGATTCCTTTATTCTTGAAGGATGATGAAGGTGAACTTCACATTATATCAGTTTACGATACTAAAGCGGAAGCTATAGGGAAAGACTACAAATTAGTGTATTTGGGTAAACCTTATGACGTTGAAAAAGTGACTAATGAAGAACAACAATAGTTGACTTGATATAAAGGCCTGTAAACGGTTTTATTCATAAAAAAAGATTCCCACTTTCGTAGGAATCTTTTTTAGTTTTAAGCGGCGTTAAAAAATTAATCATTCAATTTTAAAACGGCCATAAAGGCTTGCTGAGGAATTTCTACATTTCCTACTTGACGCATACGTTTCTTACCTTTTTTCTGCTTTTCTAATAACTTACGTTTACGAGAAATATCTCCACCATAACATTTAGCGGTAACATCTTTTCTTAAGGCTTTTACGGTCTCACGCGCAATAATTTTCGCTCCAATGGCAGCTTGAATCGGAATATCGAACTGTTGTCTTGGAATTAATTCCTTTAATTTTTCACACATCTTTTTACCGATGTTATGAGCGTTATCAGCGTGGATTAATGCTGATAGTGCATCTACAGGTTGAGCGTTTAATAAAACGTCTAAACGTACTAATTTAGAGGTTTTCATACCAATTGGGTGGTAATCAAAAGAAGCATAACCTTTAGAAACCGTTTTTAAACGATCGTAAAAATCAAAAACAATTTCTGCGAGTGGCATTTCAAAAATTAACTCTACACGTTCTGTGGTTAAATAGGTCTGATTTACAATCATTCCTCGTTTTTCTATACAAAGACTCATTACGTTTCCAACAAAATCAGATTTGGTAATGATAGTGGCTTTTATAAAAGGTTCCTCTACCCTATTTACAGTTGTAGGTTCGGGTAAATCACTTGGATTATTTACAATAAAAGCTTCATCCGGGTTTTTATTGGTATAGGCATGGTAAGATACGTTAGGTACGGTGGTAATCACGGTCATATCAAACTCACGTTCTAAACGTTCTTGGATAATTTCCATATGAAGCATTCCTAAGAAACCACAACGGAATCCAAACCCTAAGGCTGCAGAACTTTCTGGAGCAAAAACCAATGACGCATCATTAAGTTGTAATTTTTCCATAGAGTTTCTTAACTCCTCATAATCTTCGGTATCTACAGGGTAAATTCCGGCAAAAACCATAGGTTTCACATCCTCAAATCCTCCAATAATATTGGTGGTTGGATTAGCAAAATCTGTAATGGTATCTCCTACCTTAACTTCTTTAGCCGTTTTAATTCCTGTAATTAAGTAGCCTACATCACCTGCTTTTACACTTTGTTTTGCAACTTGATTTAGTTTTAAGGTCCCTACTTCATCTGCAAAATATTCCTTATCCGTAGCGACGAACTTAATTTTTTGTCCTTTTTTAATTTCTCCATTAAAGACTCTAAAGTAAGTTTCAATACCTCTAAAGGTATTGTAAACAGAGTCGAAAATTAAGGCTTGTAAAGGTTCATCTACATTTCCTACTGGCGCCGGAATACGTTCAATAATAGCTTCTAAAATATTTTCAACACCAAAACCGGTCTTTCCACTAGCATGGATGACCTCTTCAGGATCGCAACCTAAAAGATCTACAATATCATCTGTAACTTCTTCTGGATTGGCACTTGGTAAATCGACTTTATTTAAAACAGGAATAATCTCTAGATCATTTTCTAAAGCTAAATACAGGTTAGAAATGGTTTGAGCTTGAATACTTTGTGCGGCATCTACAATTAATAACGCGCCTTCACAAGCGGCAATAGATCGTGATACTTCATAAGAAAAATCAACGTGGCCAGGCGTGTCAATAAGGTTTAAAACATAGTTTTCTCCTTTGTATATATAATCCATTTGAATGGCATGCGACTTAATAGTGATACCACGTTCACGCTCCAAATCCATACTGTCTAGAAGTTGCGCTTGTTGTTCACGCGCGGTTACAGAACCTGTAACATCTAATAAACGGTCGGCCAGGGTACTTTTACCGTGATCAATATGGGCTATAATACAAAAATTACGAATGTTTTTCATGTCTTTATTCTAAGGCAATAATCTAATTTGCAAATATAATCGAATTCTTGTGCATTAAGGTATCAATTTCAACAATAAAAAGTATAAGCATTACGTAAAAACCACAAGAGAATTTAAAAAACAATTTATATATTGCAAAACAAACCTAATTTTATGATTATAAGCTTACGCCATTGTTTTTGTGTGATTTTTTCTGTTTTAAGTTTATCTCTTTTCTCACAAGAATACAGCGTCTCCGGACAGGTTGTGGATGTCGATCAGCGTCCCATAGAATTTGCAAATGTTGTTGTTCTAAACGCCATCGATGAAGATTATTTAACCGGAACCTCTACCGATGAAACCGGACATTTTACCCTAGAGCGGCTAGAAGAAGATAGCTTCTTTTTAAAGATTAGCTATATGGGTTTTGAGGATTATTACCAAAAAATAGAACTCACAAAAGATTTAGATTTAAGAGTCATTACGCTTAAGGAAACCGCCGAAACTCTTGGTGAAGTCACTGTTGTTGCTAAAAAACCAACCATTACCAGAAAGCCGGACCGCTTAGTTTTTAATGTAGAAAATACGGCGCTTATAGAAGGATCTACCTTAAGTGTGTTAAAAAATACGCCTGGAGTTATTGTTACAGACGGGAGTATTAATATAAAAAGTGTAGCTGCTACGGTCTATATCAATGACAGGCGGGTGCAATTAACTTCAGAAGAGTTAATACAGCTTTTAGATAGTGCCCCAGCAAATAGTATAAAATCTATAGAGGTGATTACCATTCCTCCTTCTAATTACGATTCCGATAGTGCTTCTGTGATTAACATTATAATGAGTAAAAACTTAATAACGGGCTATAGAGGGAGTGCTGTAGTGAATTATTCGCAGGGTGTATTTCCGAGGTATAATGCCGCTACGAGTCATTTTTTCAAGAATAATAAGGTGAATTTAAACGTTAACTATAGTTATACGGGGCAAAAACGCAATAGAGATACCGATGCTACAGTGAATTATTTAGACCAATCCAATGCTTTAGAAGAAGTGTGGCAATCTAATGTGAACCGAAATACTTGGTCTGAATCGCACCACTTGAATTTAAATTTTGATTATTATTTTGATGATAATAATACATTGAGCCTAACAAGTACTGGGCTTTATACACCTTATTTTAAGTATAAGATTGCAAACCGTACTGATATTTACGATGAAAATGCGGTGTTTCAATCGGGTTTTACAGCCGATAATTTATCTAGAGATAACAAGTTTAACATTGGTACAGATTTAAGTTTTGTACATAATTTTGAAAATGGGGCTAGTTTAACCGCACAAACTCACTATACCTTTTATGATTATGATAGAGATCAGAATGTACTAAGTAATTATTACGATAATACGGATGCCTTTGTTGGTGCTTCAGAATTTAATACCATAGCCAATCAGAATACCGATATTATTACCGGAAAATTAGATTATAACCTTCCTTTTGAAGATGGTTCTACCATAGAAATGGGACTTAAATATTCTAATGTAAATACGGATAGTGATATTACAAGAACTGATATTATTGGAAATACCGAAGTGATAAATACGGGGAATACAGATCGTTTTAATTATGATGAGAAAGTATTTTCAGCCTATACCAATTATAGCGCCACTTGGGAAAAATGGGATATGAATTTAGGCCTAAGGTTAGAGCAAACCAATATTGAGGGCGAATCGTTAATGATGGGCGAAACCAATACACAGGACTATCTTAACCTATTTCCTAATGTGAGTTTATTGTATAATATTTCTGATGCTATTAGTGTGTATGGAAATTATAAACGTAGCATTTCTAGACCATTATATACCAATTTAAATCCTTTTACATTCTATTTAAATGAAAACACGGTGGTTAAGGGAAATCCAAATTTAACACCGAGTTATAGAAATCATTATGTTATAGGAACTAGTTTTCTAAGACACTTTAGCGTGGAGGCTTATTACAGTCACTTTGATGGAGATATTGTAGAGTTAGCGTTTCAAGACAACTCTACCAATATATTTTCTTATACGCCAACCAACTTAGATCGTAAAGTAGATTATGGTTTCGATTTTCTATTCCATAAGCAGCTTACGGAGCGCTATTATATTTCAGCAATTACCTCATTTTTTAATTTAACCGAAGAAGTTGATATTAATAATAGTACCGTTAAAATGGAGCGTTGGTCTAACTATAGTGTGCTTTATAATGGCTTAACTTTTTTAGAAGATAATAGTTTAAATGTGGGCTTAACTCTAACATGGGTTGGGAAAAATGTCCATAAATTACATACGGTTGAACATCGCTTGTTTTCTGATTTAGGGATCTCTAAATCTATAATGAATAGAAAAGGCGTTATCTCATTAACTATAGAGGATCTTTTTAATCTTCAAGATACTGATGCTTCACAACGTTACCTAAACCAGTGGAATTCTTATTTTAATGACTCCGATACGCGTTATATTAGACTTGGTTTTCGTTACAATTTTGGGAATACCAAACTTAACACTAATGAACGTCGCACAAGTGCAGAAGAGCGTACAAGACTTGGAAATTTAAGGTAATTTAAAACGAAATATTAACCCACTAAGGAATTAATCTTGCCACTCTGCAATAAACAAGTTGGTATCTCTACCTCCACCATTATTTCGGTTAGACGAGAAGGCTAAATACTTTCCATCATTAGAAAACACAGGGAAAGCATCAAAGGTTGTACTATGGGTTACACGCGTTAAATTCTTACCATCAATATCAATTAAATAAAGGTTGAATGGAAATCCACGTTCAGATTCAAAGTTAGAAGAGAACAATACTTTTTCTCCTGATGGGTGAAAAAATGGACTCCAGTTAGCGTTTCCTAAATCGGTTAATTGGCGTAAATCTGAGCCATCAGCATTACAGATATACAATTCCATATCCGTTGGTTCTACTAGACCTTCAGCCAATAGATCTTTATAGTCTTTAATTTCTTGTTCTGTTTTAGGGCGCGATGATCTAAAGATAATTTTAGTACCATCTGGTGAGAAGAAAGCCCCGCCATCGTAACCTAATTCGTCAGTAATTTGCTTTACATCGCTCCCATCTAAATTCATGGTGTACAATTCTAAATCGCCACTTCGTGTGGATGTAAATACAATTTTATCGCCCTTAGGAGATACGGTTGGTTCCGCGTCATAACCTACTTCATTTGTCAATTGACTTACAATATTACCTTCTAAATCGGCCACAAAAATATCATAGGTATCATAAATGGGCCAGATGTATTTTCCGTTTTTTCTCAGTGGTGTATCAGGGCAAGCATCATCGCCAAGATGTGTAGAGGCATAGATGATATGTTTGTTATCGGGCATAAAATAAGAACAGGTGGTTCTCCCCTTTCCGGTACTCACCATAGGCGGCGCAATACTGTCGGTAAAAGTTTGGTTGGCGTCCATTAAAAACATTTGGTCACAACTTACATTCCAATTGGTGTTATTAGATTGAAATACGAGTTGTTTATCATCAAAACTCCAATAGGCTTCAGCATTATCGCCACCAAAAGTAACCTGTCTCATAGACTTAAAATGTGTTTCTTCAGGGTAAATTAAAGAGTCGTATTTTTTGGTAGCACCAGAAGTAGTATCTGTTGTTTTAGCAGTTTCATTTTTACAAGATGAAACGGTAAGTAAGAGTAATAAAATAGCGACGATTCTGTTCATAATATTGAATTATAATAAGTGGTATTTAATGCCTAATTTTGGGCAAAAGTAAGATTTAATAGTGAAATATAAGCGGAATAGTAGTTTATAAGTATTTCAATAGAATGTCTTAAATCACTTTAAAGTTAAGGTCTTCAAAATAGAATTCAGAATGAAAAAAATAGTGTTATTATCTTTAATGTTAGGAGGTCTCGCCTGTACTAACCAAGTTAAAGTTGCAGAAAATAAAATTGAAGCTGATGTAGAGTATTTAGCCAATGATAAGCTAGAAGGTAGGCAAACCGGAACAGCGGGTGAAGTTCTAGCTTCAGAATATCTGGTAAAACGATTTAAAGCTATGGGCGTGGCGCCTAAGGGAACGGATGGTTATTTGCAGTCCTTTTCGTTTAAACCTAAAACCGATCCGCATAGCGAAGTGGATTTTACCACCAATGCCGATAGTACAATTACAGGTCATAATGTAATAGGTTATATAGATAATAATGCGGCAACCACAGTGGTTATTGGGGCACATTACGATCATTTAGGTTATGGTGGCGAAGGGTCTTTATACCGTGGTGAAGATAAAGCCGTCCACAACGGAGCCGATGATAATGCTAGTGGTGTAGCGGTAATGCTGAATTTGGCGAGTCGCTTAAAAGTAAAAAATGAGCAAGCTGAAGTTAAAGACCGTAATAATTATCTTTTTATGGCTTTTTCTGGCGAGGAAATGGGCTTATTAGGGTCTAATTACTTTTCTAAAAATCCTACAATTGATGCCAGTTCTATTAATTACATGATTAATATGGACATGGTAGGTCGTATGAAAGCTGATAGTACTTTGGCCGTTTACGGAACCGGAACTTCACCAATGTTTAAGCAGACCTTAAAGTCTAATAATGATAAGTTTAAGATTGTGGAAAATGAAAGCGGGGTAGGACCAAGTGATCATACGTCATTCTATCTTATCGACGTCCCAGTGTTGCACTTTTTTACAGGTCAGCATGAGGATTATCATAAGCCTGGTGACGATGCCGAAAAGCTTAATTACGATGGGATGAATCTTATTTCAGACTATATCTACACCATAATTAATGATTTGGATGATAATGGCGAATTAGCCTTCAGAAAAACTAAGAACGAAACCGAATCGACGCCACGTTTTAAAGTGGGCTTAGGGGTTGTACCCGATTATTTATATGACGGTACCGGAATGCGAATTGATGGCACTCGTGAAGAAACCCCTGCATTTAACGCGGGTTTACAAAAAGGAGATGTTGTTTTAAAGCTAGGCGATAGTACCATTACAGATATGATGAGTTATATGCGTGCGCTTTCCGTTTTTGAAAAAGGTGATGAAGCGGGCATAATCGTGAAGCGTGGTGAAACAGAAATACAGACTAAGGTTCAGTTTTAAAATTACTGAAATAGACCTTATATAAATGGCTTAGACCTTGCAAGTTTTAAATCTTGCAAGGTCTTTTCATAAAAAGCAGTAATTTTGCATCAAAATATATACTCTTGGTTAAAATAGGCGACATAGAATTACCAGACTTTCCATTGCTACTAGCACCTATGGAAGATGTAAGCGATCCACCATTTAGAGCCCTCTGTAAGGAGCAAGGTGCAGACGTAGTGTACACGGAGTTTGTAAGTAGTGAAGGTTTAATACGTAACGCCGCTAAAAGCGTTATGAAATTGGATATTTACGAAAAAGAACGCCCTGTTGGGATTCAGATTTTTGGCGCTAATATGGAGAGTATGTTGCAAACCATTGATATAGTTGAAAAATCCAATCCAGATATTATAGATATTAATTTTGGCTGTCCGGTTAAAAAAGTAGTGTCTAAAGGTGCAGGAGCAGGGATTTTAAAGGATATCTGCCTAATGGAACAATTGACTGCGGAAATGGTAAAACGTACCAATTTACCAGTTACGGTTAAAACCCGATTGGGTTGGGATCATGATTCTATAAAAATTGTAGAGGTGGCAGAGCGTTTGCAAGATGTAGGCTGTAAGGCCATTTCTATTCATGGGAGAACCCGTGCGCAAATGTATAAGGGCGAAGCCGATTGGAAACCTATTGCAGAAGTTAAGAATAATCCACGTATGCATATTCCTGTTTTTGGTAATGGTGACGTTGATACTCCTGAAAAGGCCATGTTAATGCGCGATTCTTATGGTTTAGACGGCGCTATGATTGGCCGTGCTTCTATAGGAAACCCTTGGTTTTTTAAACAAGTAAAGCACTTTTTTGAAACCGGTGAGCACCTAGGTCCTATTTCGTTAGCTGAACGTGTAGAAGCCGCGCGAAGACACCTTCAGATGGCTATTGATTGGAAAGGTGAAACGCTTGGCGTGTTTGAAACCCGTAGACACTATACCAACTATTTTAAAGGAATTCCTCATTTTAAAGAATACCGTATGAAAATGGTTACTAGTGACGACTCTAAAGACGTATTTGCGGCTTTTGACGAGGTATTAGATAAGTTTGCAGACTATCAGTTTTAGAGATACCTTAGAGCATTCTAAGCCTTGTTTAATCTTTATGTTTTGTAATTAAGGAAGGGCTTTGCTTTCTTGAGTGTAATCCCATTTTTACATAGCCTTATTCCTAAAGAGACAATTGGTGATTTTTTCGGCGTAGAGCAGGAGAGAAGTGTCTTTAGCTTTTAATTAAGTTAGGGGTAATACGCTGTGAAGCAATCTTAGAAGCCAAGATTCCCAAGCCAAAAATGGTAGCTAATACAATAAGAATATTTAAGGCGTTAATTCTAACCGGATAAGGTAAGTCTGGGGTTAGCATTACCAATTCAAACATCAGTTGTAAAAAGACCACGAGTAAGCCTATACTCACGCCTATAAGGCCACTTACCACGGTCATTAAACTTCCTTGTAAAAAGAAAATAGATTTAATAGTTTTTGTTTCGGTCCCTAAATTAAACAGGGTATTGAGGGAATTCTTTTTATCTAAAATCATCATAATTATGGCACCAATGACATTAAATAAGGCAATGATTATGACGAGCGTAAAAATTAAATACACGGCTAAATTTTCAGTATTTAGCATTTTAAATAAGGCATCGTTAAGTTGTGCTCTATTTTTTATGCTAAGTTGATCTCCAAAAGTCGTTTCAAGTTGTGCTCTTATATCAGCTTCATTGGCTGTTTCAGCTAACTTAAGTTCAATAGCACTGAGCTGATTGGCGTTGTAACTGAGCAATTCCTTAGCCAATGAAATATCAGAAAAAATATAATTATTATTTAATTCTTCATTAATTTCAAATAGTCCCACGTTATTGACAAAGACAGAATTATAATAATCTTTAACCGAGCTAGCCTGACCTTTACCGGCCTTAGGGACGTATAATGACAAGGATTTTCTAAAATCTAAAATACCAAAAGAGAGGTTGTTAGAAATTCCCCAACCCGAAACCACTTCATGGCTGTTAGGGTGTATCCAACTGCCTTTAGTCACCATAGTATCAATTTGGGTCACATTAAGATAGTTGTTATCCACGCCTTTAAGTGTGGCAATAAGGTTTTTGTTGTCAGATTTAATAATAATGCGCTCTTCAATCACTTTTGAATAAGCCGTTATCCCCTCAATATTTAATAAAGCGGTATGGTCGTTATCCGTCCATTGAAAGGATTTCCCTTCTGAAGGAATAAGTTTTAAATCGGGATCAACAAATGAAGAGAAGTTAAGACTGTAGTCCTTTAACCCTGCAAAAACCGATAAGACAATAAAGAGAGCTGCTGAAGCGATGATAACCCCTCCAGAAGCAATTAAAGTCATGATATTAATAGCATTATTACTGCTTTTTGAAAACAGATAACGTTTTGCTATATACAGGGGGAAATTCACTTAAGATTTTTTACGCTTACCTAATAAATCTGGATTCTCTAAAGGGTTGTCTTCTCCTTTTAAGGAACGTTCTATACCGTCAATATATTCTAAAGAATCATCAATAAAAAATTCTAATTGAGGCATACGTCTTAATTGGTGACGTGTACGCTGTGCTAATTCGTGTCTAATAAGCGGTTTATTAGATTGAATACCTTCTAATAAAGGTTGCGCTTCTTTATTTGGGAAAATACTTAAATAGACCTTAGCTACAGAGAGATCTGTAGTTACATTAACCTTACTTACCGAGATAATAACGCCTCTTAAGCCCCCGTCAGTAGCGGCTTTTTGTAAAACTTCAGCTAAATCTTGTTGGAGTATACCTCCTATCTTTTTTTGTCTTTGTGTAAATTCTTCCATAATATTCATTATTAACTAATGATCTGCAAAAGTAGAGGTTATTTAAAGATAATCTTATTTTTGAATGCAATTTATTCATATATATTCCATTTTAAGAGGAAAATAAAACCCGTTACAGATGAAAAAAATAGAGCATATCGGTATTGCTGTTAAAGATCTTGAGCAGTCTAATCAGCTTTTTGCGACCTTATTTGGTGAAGCCCATTATAAAGTTGAAGAGGTCGAGCGTGAAGGGGTTAAAACCTCGTTTTTTCAGTGTGGTCCTAATAAAATTGAATTGCTACAGGCAACAAATCCCGAGAGCCCAATTGCTAAATTTATTGCGAAAAGCGGGGAGGGGATGCATCATATTGCCTTTGCTGTAGATGATATTGAAGCTGAAATAGAGCGTTTAACACAAGAAGGGTTTACCCTAATTCATAAAAGTCCTAAACCTGGCGCCGATGATAAATTAATTGCTTTTTTACATCCAAAATCTACTAATGGGGTATTAATTGAGTTGTGTCAGGATATAAAGGGATAAAAATACTTTGCCAGTTTTAAAATATGTAGTAATATTGCACACTCTTTTAACGAAGAGTAAAAATTAGCAGCAATGTTAATGGTCCCATAGCTCAGTTGGTTAGAGCACCTGACTCATAATCAGGTGGTCCTTGGTTCGAGCCCAAGTGGGACCACTTCCAAAATTATAAACCCTTGCAAGCATTTAATGTTTCAAGGGTTTTGTTTTTTCTAGGCCTTAGCGACACTTCTTTTTCTAAGGGTATATAAATAAGATCCATATCCGTTCTTTTTTAGGATTCAGTAGCTTTTATGGAGCACTTCAATCAATTTACTTTTTTCAATATGAAAGCATCTTCAGCTTCTTTCGTCTATTTCAAGTATTAACCTGTAATCGAAGCAGATGTTATTTTTTAAATGACATAATATCGGGATACTTTCTTGATACTTTAAGACTAGATTGCCCACAAAATATATTAAAATGGTTCAAATTTTAGTTGTTGAAGATGATGTCCATATCGCAGAATTGGTCACGATCAACCTTGAAGACGATCAAACAAGCGTAAAAAGTTGCTATAATGGTAACGAAGGTTTTATAGAAGCCTCTACCCATACGTACGACCTTATTATTTTAGATTTAATGCTTCCCGGTAAAAAAGGCTTAGATATTTGTCGAGAATTAAGAGCTTCAAAAGTTAATACGCCTATACTTATGCTTACGAGTAAAAGTGATGAAATCGATAAGATTTTAGGTCTTGAAACCGGAGCAGACGATTATATGACCAAGCCTTTTAGCGTTCGCGAATTGCAAGCACGTGTCAAAGCCATTATTAGGCGCCAAAGCTTCGGTACTACAAGTACGACTTCAGAAGAAGACGCTGATTTACCGGTATTAACCCGTAAAGATCTTGTGGTTAATCAGGAAATGCGAAAAGTTGAATTACAAGGGGAACGTCTTAATCTTACACCCAAAGAATTTGAACTACTCTGTTTATTAGCCAATAACGTTGGTAAAACCTATAGCCGTGCGCAATTATTACACCGCATCTGGGGCTATGAATTTGAAGGTTACGAACACACCGTAAATTCTCATATTAACCGCTTACGCGCAAAAATAGAACAAGACCCTGGAAACCCTGAATATATTCTGACCACTTGGGGCGTGGGCTACCGATTTTCTGAATCTTAAGACCTTATGAAAACAAAAAACACCTTATTCTACAAAATTGCGGGTGTCCTTACCCTCTTATTTGTAGTACTCGCCTTTTTAATTACCAAAACATCTACACAGCTTTCGGAAGATTATCACGATGAAATTACCCAAGGCCTAAATAAAAATGTCGCTGGATTTATTGTTGAAGAAATCCAAGGACTCTACGATGGCGATTCGGTAGTGGGTTCTAAAATGAGCAGTTTAATGCATCATGTTATGGCCACTAATCCTGCTACCGAAGTCTATTTATTAGACTTAGAAGGGAATATCCTGAAGCATGTCGCTATGAATAAAGAGGTGAAAGCCACAAGCATCGATTTAAAGCCGATAACCGAATTTATCGCCCAAGATGGTGAGGTATTTATTAAAGGTGACGACCCAAAATTACCAGGAACAAAAAAAATATTTTCAGCAGCACCTTACCTTTATAAAGATAAAAAAGTAGGGTATATCTATACGATTGTTGGTGGTAACGATTACGACTCGCTAATTAAAAAACATGAGGCCAGTTATATTCGTAAACTCAGTATGCGTAATATTTTATATGCGCTATTTGCAGCATTATTGGTGGCATTGCTGTCCATTTATATTATCACAAGAAATTTCAATAAAATTATTGCGGCGTTTACCTCCTTTAAAAATGGGGATCATGATGCTCGCGTTGCAGGAGTGCAGCATGGCGAAATGGGATTATTAGCCAATACCTATAACGACATGGCCGATACCATTCAAAGTAATATTCAAGATTTGCAGAGCGTAGATAACTTACGTAAAGAACTTATTGCAAATATTTCTCACGATCTAAGAACACCTATTGCCTCTATTCAAGGTTTTGTTGAAACCATTATGATTAAGGGTGACACTTTAGAAGACAAGGAAAAGCAGCGTTACATGGAAATAGTGCTTAAAAATTCTGAACGACTTAAGAAATTGGTGAACGATTTATTTGAGTTAAGTGTTTTGGAAGCTAATCAAAAAGCCGTGCAGCCAGAAGCCTTACAAATGGCCGAAATTATTCAAGATATTGCCGATAAATACCGCATTATCGCTAAAAATAAAGGGGTGAGCATAAACACGGTGTATTCTAAAGATCTCCCTTTTGTTTACGCAGATATTGCTTTAATCGATAGAGCGTTACAGAATATTATAGACAATGCCATTAAACATTGCGAGCAAGGCGATGTCGTTACCTTAGAGCTTTACACAGTAAATGATCAGGTGATGGTAAAGGTGTCCGATACCGGAAGAGGCATAGAGTCTCAAGAGTTACCGTATATATTTGAACGCTACCGAAAAGGCAAGTTTTATTCCGATGCCACAAAAGGTAGTGGACTAGGCTTGGCCATTGTTAAAAAGATTATGGACCTTCACAATTCAACAATAAAAGTAGACAGCATTCTAAACCAAGGAACCCAGTTTTATTTCAATTTGCCTGTGCTTAAAAGAACGGCTTCGTTATAAATTTTATATAATAATTTACACTATAGTTATGGTGCTGTTATAATTTGGTGATACTCTCAGAAGATATTTGTAGGTATATAATCATTAACATATTTACAAATGAAAAATTTTAAATTTATTACCCTTTTATCCGTTATTACCCTTTTAGCAAGTTGCGATAGTGACGACGACAACACAATAGTTAACCCAAGCGAAACTACCAATTTTACAGTAAGTATTGAAAATATTGGGACGGCCTATAGTTTTATAGACTCTGGAGTATTTAATACCCCTGTGGGCGATGCAGGTCCTGGCCCAGCAACTCCAGGAAAACGTTACGAATTTATGGTTGATGCCGGTAGAAGTCAAAAATTGTCTTTTGTAACCATGTTAGCAGCAACCAACGATTTATTTTTTGCGCCTGATGGTAACGGTATTGCGTTTTACGATGAGAATGGAGACCCTATTTCTGGAAATGTTACAGATCAAGTTTATTTATGGGATGCAGGAACAGAAGTCAACGAAGAACCAGCAGTGGGTCCTAATACGGTTGGCATGCAATCTGGTCCTGATACTGGAGAAGTAGAAAACGGAAACGTATTAAAGATTGCAGACGTTACCAATGGTTTTATGTTTGATTACCCAGCGGTAAACGAAATAATTTCTGTAAGCATCACTCATGAAGAAGGGACACTATTCACCGTTTCTATAGAAGATTTAACAACAGCAAGTTTAGAGACGAGCGCAGGTAGTTCTGTTGCGCCTTTATCACCTGGTGTTTATGTGATTCATGGTGGCGAAAATCCTTTGTTTACAGAAGGTGAAGCAGATTACGGACAAGGTGTTGAAGCGATTGCTGAAGATGGAAATGCAGCCCCTTTAAGCGACTATACAGTCGATAATACGGGCGTAACTTACCCATCGTCTCCAGGAATCTTTGTAGTTCACGAAGGAAATACGATGCCATTATTCACTTCAGGAGTTACAGATTACGATTTAGGATTAGAACATATTGCTGAAGATGGAAATACGGCTGTTTTAGCGGATAATCTAAGTGCTTTAGAAGGCCAAATTTCAGGTGCTGTTTTTAATACTGTAGAGGGAGGTAGTGGTCCTGGGCCTTTATTACCAGGAAACACTTACACGTTTAGCTTTACAGCTGAAGCAGGAAATAGCTTATCATTTGCAAGTATGTTAGCGGCTACAAACGATGTGTTGTTCGCCACTCAAGATACAGGAATTGAATTATTTAGTGCAGACGGATCGCCTTTAAGTGGTGATATTACAAATGAGGTTTACTTATGGGATGCTGGAACAGAGGTTAACGAACAGCCTGCTATTGGTCCTAATACAGTGACGAATCAATTAGCAGCAGATACGGGAATGGTTGAAACGGAACCAGTTCAATTATTATCTAATGTTAATGATGGTTACGATTATCCAAGCGTAAATACGGTTCTAAAAATTACAATTACCGCAAATTAAGAGTATTAATTATTTTATATAATCCGCATTTCTCCATTATGTGAAATGCGGATTTTTTTTGTGATTAATGATACTTGTATGTGGTTCAGTAGTATAACGTTGTCTTTATGAGAAAAAAGTTATAAAAATCTGAAAGAACTCTAATTTAAATACGAACGTTTCCTTTTAAAAAATCTAATTTTTAAAGTTAAAATAGCGTTTCTGAGACTTCAGAATGCAATAAAAAATTAGCCTTTATAAAAGGTGGTTTATTGGTCATTTTGAAAACTTTTCTATGTTATAATGAACGCCTAATACCTAATTCTAAACCACGTAATTCTGCCAAGCCACGTAAGCGTCCAATACCAGAATACCCAGGATTAGTTTTCTTCTTTAAATCGTCTAACATTTTATGACCATGATCGGGTCTAAAAGGCATTCTAGTGTCCTTTCGACCTGCTTCAATGCGCTTTTGTTGTTCTTTAATTAAGGCTTTCATTACAGCATACATATCGACGTCACCATCCAAGTGATCGGCTTCGTGAAAATTTCCTTCCGCATCACGCTTCGTGGCACGTAAATGAATAAAATGAATCCGTTCGCCAAGGCGTTCTACCATTCCGGCTAAATCATTATCCGCTCTAACACCGAAAGAACCCGTACAGAACGTTAATCCATTGTTGTGTGACGGCACCGCTTCATAGATATCTATAATATCTTGTTCTGTTGAAACCACTCTTGGCAAACCTAAAATTGGAAAAGGTGGATCATCAGGATGAATGCACATTAAAATACCGGCTTGTTCTGCGGCAGGTATAATTGCTGATAAAAATGAAAATAAATTCGCTTTTAATTCCTTCGGGCCTATGTTGTTATATGTTGCTAAGATGGCATTGAATTCTTCTAAAGTATAACCTTCCTCAGCACCTGGTAAACCTGCAATAATATTTCGGATTAAGGTTTTTTGAGTGTCTTCAGAGCTATTTTTTAGAAACGCTGCAGCTTGTTCTTTTTGAGCATCCGAATAGTGTTGTTCAGCACCTGGTCTTTTTAATAAATACAATTCAAAAGCAGCAAAAGCAGCGGCTTCAAAACGTAAGGCGGTAGATCCATCTGAAACTTCGTAATCTAAATTGGTACGTGTCCAATCTAAAACCGGCATAAAATTGTAGCAAACGGTATCGATACCACATTGCCCTAAATTTAATAAGGTTTGTTTGTAATTGTCAATATACAATTGGTAATCTCCAGATTTTGTTTTAATGTTTTCGTGGATAGGTACCGACTCTACAACAGACCATGTAAGTCCAATGTTTTCTATAATTTCTTTTCTTTTGTTGATTTCTTCAACGGTCCAAACCTCTCCATTTGGAATATGGTGTAATGCAGAAACGATTCCTGTGGCTCCTGCTTGTTTTATATCTGATAAAGAAACAGGGTCATTTGGGCCATACCAACGCCATGTTTGTTCTAAATTTTGTTTCATAATTTTATTTTTTTAAACGCCGCTATAAGCTGGTATTTTTGTTAATGGGGTAAAGGCATTCATAGATGAAATATTAAGCAACGGACAGTTGTCTCTACTGAACTTATCTGTAGCAAAAACTTGTGTAGGAATTAAAGTGCCTAAACAAGTTAAGGTTGAAGATGAACCCAATCCCTTTAAGGCCTACATCGAAAAAAGTTTTAAAACCTATTGCTTTATTGAGTAAATCTTCCGTTTCTAAAAAAAGATTTGAGGTGGTTACCAAAGGGTGATTTCTACCTATACTATTCACCAAAATAACTATTTTAATATAAGTCTCATTTATAATTTTTTTGCCGCTTTTAATGAATCTTTCTTTAAAACGTAGGCTAAAATTCCTAAAGCGGTTCTGCTTGAAGTCTTAATTTCATTAACAACATTGTCGGCTGCTTTTTTTTAATTGTAACACGGCGATTTTATGATCTTGTTTTGCACGTGCAATAGCTGAAGTGCTGTATAAAATGCCTCTAGCTCCGGTTAATACGATGACTTTACTCATTATTTAGGTTTTGAATTTATAGACGATTGAAATTATCGTTTGCGTACACTCAAATATAGCGATAGTATTTTGTGTGCGCACACAAAATTGTGTTGTTTTGGAAATCACCCTATCTCGGAGTTTTAAAAACTGCCGATGAAGTAAAAAGTTTTGGAGTTCAGGTGAACAGTTTTACTTTTAATCGATCGGATTCCGATTCTTATCTCGCCGCATTTAAGGCGCTCTTAAAAACACAACCATCAGCTGTGATAATGGTGCCTAATTTTTCTGAAGAAACCACACAAATCATCAATCAATGAGAAAGTCTTAAGGTTCCATATTTGTTTTTAAATATTGATTGCTATAATAACATGAGCTACGTAAGGCAAGACTCTTATACGGCAGGTTATATTGCTGCTAAGTTACTGCATCGCCAAGCCCAAGAAACTACAGAATCCGAATCTACTACTCAATTCGTAAAAGAGTAACCATAAAAAAAAAGAGGACTTAAGCAATGTCTTTCACCATCGAATTAGAATTGTAAAGGGAGCATGTATTAAAGTCCGCTTTTTAATGATATCAGAATTTAATAAAGCTAAGTTTATTCTTAACGCTTCTTCTGTAACAAAAAAGAAATTTTATAGACCTATCTTGTATAAATCTTAGCTTTTGAAAATTACAGTAAATCATTTATCACCTGAAGATAGCGTTCTCCTAAAGCAAGCCAAAATGAGCATGGAGAATTTAGGCTGGGGCATACGAAGTGTCAATAAAATAGGAATGACCGTAGAAACGGGCATCAATTATGTTCCGGAAAAAGTATTGGTTAAAGTTCAGAAAATTACTGAAACTGTTTTGCTTAAAATTATTAAAGCGAATTTATTAACCATTCAAAAAAATCAAACCTTTAAAAAACCTTCGAAAAGTACTTACAAAAGTATTGTGACTAGTACAGGGGCTTTAAGTGGTTTCTTTGGGGCGTCTACAGGATTTGGAACTGCTATTTTTGCGTCTGAAGTCACCTTAACAACTAAGTTTTTAATGCGTACCATAATGGATATTGCTAGAAGTGAAGGCGAAGATATTTATACCTTAGAAGGGCAAATGGAGTGCCTAAGGGTATTTGCTTTAGGCGGACAAGCCTCAGGGGATGACGATATGGAAATGAGTTATTACACAACCAGAATTGCTCTAAATTCAACAATTAATAATATCTCTTCAGCAGGTTTAAAAATGACTTTAGAAGGGCTAATTAAAAGTAGTTCGGTTATTGGGTCTAATGCAATTGGTAATTTACTATCTAAGATTGCCACCCGATTAAGTTTATTGATTAGTGAAAAGTTTTTAGCACAAGCCCTACCTGTTATAGGCGCTGTTGGAGGCGGAGGACTCAATTATATTTTTATTGATCATTTTCAGAATATGGCCAGCGCACATTTTACAATAAGACGCTTAGAGCGAAAATATGGTGAAGCCACAGTGAAATTGGCTTACAAAGAAATGGACACTAGTATAAACTAAAACGTCGCTTATACTTTGTTTATTTGAGGTTGGTGCAATAGTTTTTTTAAATGATTTCAGACTTAAGACCTAATTTTCAGAATTAAATGGATTGAAGGCTGCTGGTTAAGATAAAAATAGGCTTTCTAGTGGTTGAATTTTTAATGTCAAGATGAACATAGAAACAGAGTCTATTATTTATAAAATTTTAGCTTTGAATATCTTGAACTCGATTTTTAAGAAATTTTCTAAGCTTATAAGTTTGATGAAATACATGTTTTGTTAGACAAACTGTACTTTGTTTGTTTTTAAACTGTATAATAATATGACGATTATGTTAAATAGCACTACAAAAAGAGCGTGTTTTCTCTAATATAACTGACTTTTTAACGTTTTATCGATGAAATATGCTTTTTGAAGATGTTTTAGTCTTGCTTTAATTTTGTCAGTTCATTTTTTTTTATACTTTTACAGCATATAAATTAAGCATGCAGAAGAAAAATGTTTTTGCCTCAATTTTAGTTTTTTTTGTAGGTTTTATGGCGTTGGCTCAAGAAGATTTACCGCCACCAGAAGCTATGAATGGTCCACCAGTACCAATTGGGGCCCCTATTGATAGCAATATTGTTATACTTTTGGTAGTAGGCCTAGGGTTTGGTGTCTATAAGTCATATCAATATTCGAGACGAAACGCTTAATTTCGTAAATCGTTAAGGCGTTTAACGTATTTTCCTATGACATCAAATTCTAAGTTTACAGCATCACCTTCTTTTAAATATTGAAAAGTGGTATGCTTATAAGTATAAGGAATTATTGCCACTGAAAAACGATTCAATTCAGAATTAACAACTGTTAAACTAACTCCATTAACAGTAATCGAGCCCTTTTCTATAGTAACATTATTAAGAGCTTTATCATACTCAAAAGTATAGACCCAACTACCATCTTGTTCTAAAATAGTTATACAGGTTGCTGTTTGATCAACATGACCTTGTACGATATGGCCATCTAAGCGGTCTCCAAGTTTCATAGCACGCTCAATGTTTACAGCTTCATGTTCATTTAAAAGCCCTAAATTCGTTTTAGCAATAGTTTCTTGTATCGCTGTAACCGTATAGGTGTTTCCATCTATGGCCACAACCGTTAGGCAGACCCCATTATGAGCAACACTCTGGTCTATTTTTAGTTCATTAGTAATAGAAGTCCTTACCGTGATATGAAGATTTTCACGCTCTTTTTCTATTTTCTCAATGCGGCCTAAATCTTCTATAATTCCTGTGAACATAATTTGTACTTTATTTAGTTAAATTTGCAATGACAAAGTTAAAGACAAAAAATGAAAAAAGACGAAAAGATAATTGTAGGGATTTCAATTGGTGATCTTAATGGTATTGGAGCGGAAATAGTCATAAAAACATATGAAGATCCGAGGTCTCTAGAATTAAACACACCTGTGATCTTTGCTTCAGCGAAGACCATGCAGTTTTTTAAGAATCATTTTAATAGTAAAATTAATTTTTTTAGCATTGACAGTCCGGATAAAGTGGTTCATGGTAAAGTGAACGTCGTCAATGTTTGGAAAGAGCCTGTTAAAATAAAGTTTGGTACCGAAGATAAAAAGATAGGAGAATATGCCATAAAATCTCTGGAAGCGGCAACATCGGCTTTAAAAGAAGGCACTATTGATGTATTGGTAACCGCACCTATTAATAAACATAACATTCAGTCAGAAAAATTTAATTTTCCCGGACATACCGATTATTTAGCACAGGCCTTAAATGGTAAAAGCTTAATGTTTATGGTTTCAGATGATTTACGAGTAGGCTTACTTACCGATCATGTCCCTTTAAAAGAAGCTAGTGAAACTATAACTGTGGCCTTAGTTAAAGAAAAAATAGCGACGGTTACTAAATCTTTAAAACAAGATTTTGGGATACGTAAACCAAAAATCGCGGTATTAGCCATTAATCCACATGCCGGAGATCATGGTGTTATTGGGGATGAAGATGACGTTGTCTTAAAACCTACATTAGAGAAAATTAAATCTGAAGGGCATTTGGTCTATGGGCCATACGCCGCAGATAGTTTTTTTGGCTCTAATACTTATAGAAATTTTGATGCGATTATTGCCTCTTATCACGATCAAGGCTTAATTCCGTTTAAAACAATCGCCTTTGGTAAAGGGGTCAATTATACGGCCGGACTTTCTAAAGTAAGGACCTCTCCAGACCATGGAACGGCTTATGAAATTGCCGGTAAAGGCACAGCAGATGAAAGTTCTTTTAAACAAGCTATTGTTACTGCTATTGAAATATTTAGGCACCGAGAGGAGTACAATATCTATGCAAAAAACCCGTTAAAAAGGCAGACCCGATAGTTATAAACAAAATTTGTTGATATCTAGGCTTGAAGTAAATAAAAATTTATATATTTGCACGCTCAAAATGAATGTGATAATGAAGGCATTAAAATCTTATACAATCCCTTTTGTAGGACTAAAAATAGGAGAGCATCATTTTGATTATCAAATTGATAATACGTTCTTTGAACATTTTGAATATGATGAATTTAACGCCGTTGACGTAAAAATTGACCTCAAGTTCGAAAAAAAAACAACCCTTTTAGAGTTGTGTTTTTCAGCTAAAGGCTCAGTAAACGTAAACTGCGATATAACGAACGAACCCTTTGACCTGGCTATAGACGACGAATTTAAATTGGTTGTAAAGTTTGGTGATGCGTACAATAATGATAATGAAGCCATATTAATTGTACCTCATGGGGAATACGAAATTAATGTAGCTCAATATATCTATGAGTTAATTGTTTTGGCCGTTCCTATAAAAAGAGTTCATCCTGGTATAGAAGATGGTACATTGCAATCTGATATACTTTCAAAATTAGAAGAGCTTCGTCCAAGTGAGGATCAAAACACAAAATCATCAGAGGATATTGATCCTCGTTGGGATAATTTAAAAAAACTATTAACGGATAAATAACATTTAAAATGGCACATCCAAAGCGTAAAATTTCGAAAACAAGAAGAGATAAAAGAAGAACACATTACAAAGCTTCTGTACCTCAAATAGCAACTTGCCCAACTACTGGTGAGCCACACTTATACCACAGAGCTCACTGGCATGATGGTAAATTATATTACAGAGGTCAAGTATTAATTGACAACTCTGTTGAAGAAGAAAATGTAGCATAAGTATTATGCGTGCATACAAGAAAACGCTCCTTTGTGAGCGTTTTTTTTGTTATTATTTTTTCAATACCGCAAAAACCATTTACTTTGCGTTTCTATTTACATTTGCCAAAATCAAGGAAAATTGAATCAACTGTACTAGATTTTGTCAATTTTTCATACTTTTAATTAATCTAAAAGCTAATAATGAGTAAAATCACAGCGGCAATTACAGCTGTCGGAGGCTACGTTCCTGACTTTATTTTAACCAACAAGATTCTTGAGACAATGGTTGAAACCAATGACGAATGGATCACCTCAAGAACTGGTATTAAGGAACGACGAATACTTAAAGAAGATGGTAAAGGAACCTCTTTCTTGGCGATTAAAGCAGCTGAAGACCTTATTCAGAAAAAAGGCTTAGATCCTAAAGAAATAGATTTAGTTATTGTCTGTACGGCTTCTCCAGATATGAAAGCAGCCTCAACCGCAGCATATACCGCCACACAAATTGGCGCTATTAATGCTTTTTCTTATGATTTAGAAGCGGCTTGTTCTAGCTTTTTATTCGGTATGTCTACCGCAGCAGCTTATATAGAAGCTGGGCGTTACAAAAAAATTCTTCTTATCGGAGCCGATAAAAATTCCTCTTTTATAAATTACAAAGACAGAGCAACGTGCATCATTTTCGGTGATGGCGCAGGCGCTGTATTGTTTGAACCTAACGAAGAAGGATTAGGGCTTCAAGATGAATTACTAAGAAGTAACGGTGAAGGACGCGAATTTCTTCAGGCGACATACGGAGGCTCGTCATACCCAATCAATAAAGATACATTCGAGGAAGGAAAGCACTACGTGTTTCAAGACGGAAAAACGGTCTTTAAAAATGCCGTTTTCAATATGGCTGATGTGGCCGAAAAGATTATGAAAAGAAATGATCTTACTAATGATGATATCTCATGGTTGGCAGCACACCAAGCCAATAAACGTATCATTGATGCCACTGCAAATAGAATCAATTTAGAAGACGATAAAGTTCTTATGAATATAGAGAAGTACGGTAACACGACTTCTGCAACCTTACCTTTATTATTATTTGATTTCGAATCAAAATTTAAAAAAGGTGATAAAATTATTTTTGCTGCCTTTGGTGGTGGATTTACATGGGGCTCAATTTATTTTAAATGGGCTTATAACTCCTAATGAAAAACTAACTAACAAAATATCTTTATTATGGATATAAAAGAAATTCAAAACTTAATAAAATTTGTAGCTAAATCTGGTGCAAGTGAGGTTAAGTTAGAAATGGATGATATTAAAATTACAATTAGAACCGGTTCTGAGAACGAAACTACAATAGTACAACAAGTTCCTATGCAGGCTCCAGGTATGGTACAACAAGCCGCTCCTGCACAAGCTGTTGTTCCTGCAGCAGAGGCAGCACCAGCAGCCGCAGCGCCAAAAGCCGAAGATTCTAAATATATTACTATAAAATCTCCTATTATCGGAACATTTTATCGTAAGCCTTCTCCAGACAAACCTGTATTTGTTGAGGTAGGAACTGATATTAAAGAAGGTGATGTGCTTTGTGTTATTGAAGCAATGAAATTATTCAACGAGATTGAATCAGAAATTTCAGGAAAAATTGTAAAAGTACTGGTTGACGACGCTTCTCCAGTAGAATTTGATCAACCATTGTTTTTGGTAGATCCATCATAACCAAATTTAAGATTCCAAAACATAATTCTAAGAACTTTTAGAATTTGGAATTTGAAATTTTAAATATTAAAAAGTGATGTTTAAAAAAATATTAATTGCCAATAGAGGGGAAATAGCACTTAGAGTTATTAGAACCTGTAAAGAAATGGGCATTAAAACGGTAGCAGTATATTCTACTGTAGATGCTGAAAGCTTACACGTTAAGTTTGCAGATGAAGCCGTTTGTATAGGACCACCACCAAGTAGTGAGTCGTATCTTAAAATGTCTAATATTATTGCTGCTGCAGAAATCACAAATGCAGATGCCATTCACCCAGGTTATGGGTTTTTGTCTGAAAACGCTAAGTTTTCTAAAATATGTGAAGAGCATGGCATAAAATTTATCGGTGCTTCGGAAGAAATGATTAACCGTATGGGAGACAAAGCGAATGCTAAAGCGACCATGAAAGCTGCTGGTGTACCTTGTGTTCCTGGTAGTGATGGAGTTATTGAAACTTTTGAAGACTGTGTGAAAATAGCTAAAGAAACAGGTTATCCAGTAATGCTTAAAGCTTCTGCCGGAGGTGGTGGAAAAGGAATGCGTGCGGTATGGAAACCTGAGGATTTACAAGCCGCTTGGGAGTCTGCACGTTCAGAATCTAAAGCTGCTTTCGGAAATGATGATATGTATATGGAGAAGCTTATTGAAGAGCCTCGCCATATCGAAATACAAGTGGTTGGTGATTCTCGTGGAAAAGCCTGTCATTTATCAGAGCGTGATTGTTCTATACAAAGACGTCACCAAAAATTAACAGAAGAGGTGCCTTCACCTTTTATGACGGATAAGTTAAGAACCAAAATGGGTAAAGCCGCTGTAAAAGCTGCTGAATTCATTAAATATGAAGGCGCTGGTACTGTAGAGTTTTTAGTAGATAAGCACAGAAACTTCTACTTTATGGAAATGAATACACGTATCCAAGTAGAGCACCCTATCACAGAGCAAGTCATTGATTTCGATTTAATCCGAGAGCAAATATTAGTGGCTGCAGGGGTTCCAATTTCTGGTAAAAACTACACACCAAACTTACATTCTATTGAGTGTAGAATTAATGCTGAAGATCCATTTAATGACTTCAGACCGTCACCAGGTAGAATAACAACACTTCATGCTCCAGGTGGGCACGGTGTAAGATTAGATACACACGTATATGCCGGATACATTATTCCGCCTAATTACGATTCTATGATCGCCAAACTTATTACCACTGCACAAACCAGAGAAGAAGCAATTCATAAAATGAAACGCGCTTTAGATGAGTTTGTAATTGAAGGAATTAAGACAACGATTCCTTTCCACAGACAACTGATGGATCATCCAGAGTATTTAGCCGGTAATTATACCACTAAGTTTATGGAAGACTTTAAGTTAGAAAAGCAAATTGAAGAATAGTTTTTAAAACCCAAACATTTACGTTTGGGTTTTTTTTATTTCAGAATTTACCGAAAATAGAAAGGCGATTTTAAGGGATTAAGGCGTTTTAAATATAATTAGCGTAACTTTATAAGCTAGTAAAAAAAAATATTCAATATGCTTAAGAATTACGCTTTAAGATTATGCACTATAGCCATTGTGCTTTTATCGGTTTCGGCGCAAGCCCAAAACAGTACGTCACTATGGACACGTGTAGATGAACAAAAGGCCAAACAATCCGAACAAGTTATCAGAAAAATAAAGCTTCAAGATGAAGCGTTTTTTCATCTCGATTTAGAGGCTTTAAAAACGGTTTTAGAAACTGTAGGAAATCGTGAAAATACTGGGAATACCGTTGTGTCTTTTCCAAATTCAGAAGGAAAATTAAGTGCTTATCAGGTTTTTGAAGCTTCTGTTATGGAAGATGAACTTCAGGCTAAATATCCAAATCTTAGAAGTTATGCCGGTCAAGGTGTAGATAACCCTAATGAAATCATAAGATTCAGTGTGACCACAAAAGGTCTTCATGCTATGGTGTTAGGGACTCAAAAAGGGACACAGTTTATAGATCCTTTTTCAACCACAGGAGATCTTTATACGGTGTATGCTAAATCAGCGATATACGATAGCAATTCCGAATTTGAGTGTGGTGTTATTGAGGATGAAACGCTATTAGAGAATACAACGCTAAATACAACATCAACTCTTGATGCTAATGATGCAACGCTAAGAAATTACCGTTTGGCTGTAGCTTGCACTGGAGAATATGCACAGTTCCATGGTGGTACGGTTGCAGATGCTTTGGCAGCTATTGTAGTAACTATTACAAGAGTAAATAGTGTTTATGAGCGCGATTTATCCATTACGTTAACTTTAGTAGCAGATAATGAGGATATTATTTTTACCGACCCTGCTACAGACAACCTTAATAACGATAATGAAAGTATTTTAATATCCCAAAGTCAGTCCGTAATTGATGCCGCTATTACTACAGCGGGTTATGATGTAGGACACACCTTTAGCACCGGAGCTGGTGGTTTAGCAGGTGTTGGGGTGACCTGTAATTCTAATTTTAAAGCTAGAGGCGTTACCGGTGTCTCTCAACCTATTGGGGATGCTTTTGATATTGATTACGTTTCACATGAGTTAGGACATCAGTTTGGTGCTCCACATACCTTTAATGGTACGGTAGGAAGTTGTTCTGGTGGAAACCGTTCAACGTTTAACGCTTATGAGCCAGGAAGTGGATCTACCATTATGGCTTATGCAGGAATCTGTGGATCTGATAATGTTCAAGTGGGAAGTGATGCTTATTTTCATCAAAATAGTTTAAATGCGATATGGAGTCATGTTAGCAGTACAGGAACCTGTCCTGTTAATAGAACCGCTACAGGTAATAGTGAGCCTACAGCAGAAGCTGGCGCTAATTATTCTATTCCTAAAGGAACGCCTTATAAATTAGACGGAAGCAACTCTACAGATGTAGACGGTTTGGAAACCTTAACGTATACTTGGGAGCAATACGATTTAGGTAATGCAGGCGTACCAACAGAAACGATAACATCAGGACCTTTAGTGCGTTCTTTTGAAGGGACTACTAATCCTACTCGATTTGTACCACAGCTTTCAGATCTTCTAAATAATGGAGGAACTTCAACCACATGGGAGAAATTATCTAATGTTGATAGAAATATCAATTTTAAATTAACCGTACGTGATAATGATTCAAGAGGAGGGCAAACGGACTCTGATCAAATGACCATTACTAACGTATCGGCTGCAGGACCATTTGTAGTGACTTCACAAAGTGAAAGTGAAATTGTTTGGACTCCAGGAGAAACTGAAACTATTACTTGGGATGTTGCAGGAACTACAGGGAACGGTGTAAATACAGCGAATGTAAACATCTTATTATCTACTGATGAAGGCTTAACGTATACGACAGTATTAGCATCTAACGTGCCTAATAACGGTTCATATACCATTACCGTACCGGATGTTAGTGCACCTAAATGTAGAGTTATGGTTGAAGGCGCTGGGAACATCTTCTTTAATGTTAACACAAGCTTTTTTGCGATTGGAAATTATGTCTATGAAAATGTACAGGTTTGTGAGAGTTATACCTATAACATCAATACCGCTGTGCCAGAGAGTACTTCAAGTTATTCTGGGTATGGACTTACATTCCCAACGTCTATAAACATGACCGATGCTAATATTACCGTTGATATTACGCACCCTAATAGTGGTGATTTACTATATGGGATTAGACATCCAGAATACTCAGGGTCTTTTCTTATCCGTTTGGCTTCTCAGGAATGTTCAGGAACAGCGAATCCTAATTTAGTGTTTGATGATCAAGGATCAGCAATTAATTGTGGCACCTTGAGTAATGGAGATAATGTAATCCCAGAAGATGCTTTGTCAGCAGTAAACGGAACAAATGCTCAAGGAAATTGGATTTTCTATATTTTTGATAATACCGTAAACAATACCTCAAGTGTTTTAAATTCGGTTACAATTGAAGCATGTCAGTTTTCAACTGAAGCGGTCTTATCTGTAGAAGATAACGAGCTAGAGGCTTTAAGTATCTATCCTAACCCAAATAATGGCGACTTTAACGTACAGTTTAACCCAAGGTCTGGAGAAGCAATCTCTCTTGCGGTTTATGACATTAGAGGACGTGCTATATATGCTGAAAGTTA
This sequence comes from Winogradskyella rapida, assembly GCF_042675845.1. Lineage (NCBI taxonomy): Bacteria > Pseudomonadati > Bacteroidota > Flavobacteriia > Flavobacteriales > Flavobacteriaceae > Winogradskyella > Winogradskyella rapida. Next base: position 1,599,523 of record NZ_JBHTKM010000063.1, read on the forward strand.
TAACAGTGTGAGTCGTTTTAATGAAACCGTTCACTTACAGAATGCACAATCTGGAGTGTACTTATTAACGATAACCGATGGTGGGCAAAAAGTCACTAAAAAAATTATAGTAGAATAAACATAGAAATGATTATTTTAAAAGCTCCTTAATAAGGAGCTTTTTTTATGCTATGAATTTATCGTATTGGGAAATAAAAACGTGGTTATCTAACATTGATTTTACAATTGTTGGGAGTGGTATCGTAGGACTTAACTGTGCCTTGCGCCTAAAGGAAAAATTTCCAAAAGCCAAGATCTTAATTCTTGAAAAAGGCATGTTGCCACAAGGAGCAAGTACTAAGAATGCCGGTTTTGCTTGTTTTGGCAGCTTAAGTGAAATTATAGACGATTTAAAAGACCATACCGAAGAAGAAACCTTAAACCTCGTAACACAACGTTTCAATGGGCTTAAACGTCTTAGAGAAACGCTAGGCGATCGCAGTATTGCTTATAAGAACTGGGGCGGGTATGAACTGTTTCTAAAAACCGATACCGAACTCTACCAATCCTGTTTAGAGCAGCACCATACAATCAATACGCTTTTAGAGCCCTTATTTAAGGCTCCTGTATTTCAATGGAAAGCAACCAGCTCAGGTTTTAATCAGGTGCAACCCAAATACAGCTTTAATGCTTTTGAAGGTCAAATAGATACTGGTAAAATGATGGAAGCTTTAGTGCTTAAAGTACAGGGTTTAGGCATTAAGATTTTAAATAATTGTACAGTAGAGTCTTATGAAGATTTAATAAATTCAGTAGAAATAAGGACCAATCATTTTTCTTTTTCAACTAAAAATCTCTTTATTGCAACCAATGGATTCTCTAAAGCTTTAAATCTTACAGAAGTGGTTCCGGCAAGAGCTCAGGTGCTTATAACAGAGCCTATACCTAACTTGCACTTTAAAGGAACCTTTCATTTAGATAAAGGGTATTATTATTTTAGAAATATAGATGGAAGAGTCTTGTTAGGCGGCGGAAGGCATCTCGATTTTAAAACTGAAGAAACCACCGAGTTTGGCGAAACAGCTTTGATACAAGGCCAATTAGAACAGTTATTAAAAACGACGATTTTACCCAATACAGATTTTAAAATAGACCATAGATGGTCTGGAATTATGGGTGTAGGTAAGCAGAAAAAAGCCTTAGTAAAGAAGCTGTCCAACCATGTGTTTTGTGGGGTGCGTTTAGGCGGAATGGGAATTGCTATAGGAAGTACAATTGGTAAGGAATTAGCCGATTTATTAGATTAAAGAATGAAACGAATTTTTCGATTTTTTGTAAAAGTATTAATATGGTGCCTCTTACTTTCGGTTGGTGTCGTGTTCCTTTTTAAATATGTTCCGGTGCCCCTCACGCCCTTAATGCTTATACGTTATGTGGAGGCTACTAATGAAAATCCAAGTTGGGAACACCAATGGGTTCCTATGGAAGAAATTTCAGAACACATGCAGCTCGCCGTAATTTGTAGTGAAGATCAAAAATTTGTGACGCATAAGGGCTTCGATTTAGAAGCTATTGAAAAGGCTTATGAGCATAATAAAGCAGGAAAGCGGATTAAAGGCGGGAGTACTATTAGCCAACAAACTGCAAAGAATGTATTTTTATGGCCCGAGCGCAGTTGGCTCCGCAAAGGGTTAGAGGCGTATTTTACGTTTTTAATTGAAAGTATTTGGAGTAAAGAACGCATCTTAGAAGTGTATCTTAACAGTATTGAAATGGGGCCAGGGATTTATGGTGTAGAGGCTGCCGCACAACATTGGTTTGGTAAATCGGCAACACAGTTAGGACGCTATGAAGCCGCAGCGATAGTGGCAATACTACCCAACCCTAGGTCTTATAAAGCGCAACCAGCGACCTCTTATATTCAGAAAAGAAAAGAATGGATTGTAAAGCAAATGCGTTATTACGGCCCTTTAAATCTAAAACCTAAAAATGACAACTAAAAAAGCTTTATACGAGGCCTGCTTAACGTATATTGATGAGCGCCTTAAAACCGTACAAAAAACGATTCTTGATATTCAGCAGTCTTTAGAGTCCGAAACGAAAAGTAGCGCTGGGGATAAGCATGAAACCGGAAGAGCTATGCTGCAGTTAGAACGAGAAAAGGCGGGACAACAGTTATTAGAAATCGAAAACCAAAAGGCCATACTTCAAAAAATTAACCCTGAAGTAAAGCATGAGAACGTAACTTTAGGAAGTGTTGTAAAAACTACAAATGCTAATTACTTTATAGCAATAAGTGCCGGTGAACTTAGAATAGAAAACACGGCTTATTATGCTATTTCTGTGGCGACACCTATAGCAAAACTGCTCGTATCTAAAGCTAAAGGGGATCCTATTGTATTTAGAGCGCAACCCTTTACCATTACAGATGTTCTATAGCGGACTGTAGCGCTGTAAATCTTAACTATTAAAAACAAAAAAATCCGAACAGTATACTGCTCGGATTCTTTTTATGATCATCTCAAACCGTAGTTTGAGTGTTATCTAATACTAATTATTTAGCTTCAGCATAACGACGCTCAACTTCATTCCAGTTAATCACGTTAAAAAACGCGTCAATATAATCTGGACGTCTGTTTTGGTAGTTTAAGTAGTAAGCATGTTCCCATACGTCTAAACCTAAAATAGGTGTTCCTTCACATCCAATTCCTGGCATTAAAGGGTTGTCTTGGTTTGCTGTAGAGCAAACTTCTACTTTACCACCTTCATGAACACATAACCAAGCCCATCCAGACCCAAAACGTGTTGCTGCAGCACTAGAGAATGCATCTTTAAACGCTTCAAAAGAACCAAATTCTGCTTCAATAGCATCTTTTAAGTCTCCAGATAAACGACCTTTTCCTTCAGGATTCATCACATCCCAAAATAAAGAGTGATTATAAAAACCACCACCATTATTTCTAACAGCTTTGTTATCTGTATCTAAATTAATAAGAATATTCTCAATTGTTTTTCCTTCTAAATCAGTTCCTTCAATCGCTGCGTTCAATTTATTTGTGTAGCCTTGGTGATGTTTAGTATGATGAATCTCCATTGTGCGAGCATCAATATTTGGTTCTAAAGCATCGTAAGCATATTTTAATTTCGGTAATTCGAAAGCCATAATATATTTGTTTTTAATTGGTTAATAAATTCTTTGCACTCAAATTTACAATTTTGTCTAGAATTTTCTCTTAATAAACTATTAAGATTGCCTATTTTGGTATAAAAATTATCTCTTGCAAAATTCAGCCTTTAAAATATACAACGCTTCTGCCGGTAGTGGAAAGACATTTACATTGGCAAAGGCCTACTTAAAAATTTTAATTCAGTCTAAAAGTCACGATCAGTTTAAGTCCATTTTAGCCATCACCTTTACTAATAAAGCGGTAGGGGAAATGAAAGAACGGATTATTGATATGCTGAAACGCTTTTCCGAAGATAGCAATTTAGAAACGCCACACCCGATGTTTGTTGCTATTTGCGAAGAACTTGAGATAACCCCAATAGTCCTTCAGCATAAATCTAAAGCGATATTAAAGCACATTATACACAATTATGGTGCTTTTGATATTTCTACCATTGATGGATTTACCCATCGTGTGATCCGAACCTTTGCGCACGATTTAAAATTGCCTTTAAATTTTGAAGTGGAATTAGATCAGGGACGACTTTTAAGTGAGGCTGTAGATAGTCTAATTGCTAAAGCAGGAAGTGATAAAGCCTTAACCAAGGTCTTAGTGGACTTTGCTATTGAAAAAGCAGATGATGATCGCAGTTGGGATATCAGTTACGATTTCAATGCCATTTCTAAACTGCTGGTGAATGAAAACGATATTTCGGCCCTAAGTAGTTTGAAAAACAAGACTTTAGAGGACTTTAATAATCTGAAGCAACAACTGTCTAAAGACATTAAAGAAATCGAAGCACAGATTGTGGACGTTGCACATGGAGCTTTAGCTTTGATTGAAGAATGTGGCTTAGAATTTAAAGATTTTAGTGGCAGTTATTTGCCTAAATATTTTCAGAAATTAAGTACAAAGTCGTTTTATGTCAATTTTGGCGCCGCTTGGCAAAATACCTTATTAGAAGGAAATACCATTTACCCTAAGCGTGTTAAGCCTGATGTGGCCTCCGTAATTGACGGTATTCAATCGCAACTCGCTGATGCCTTCCTTGGAACCAAAAATGCCTTGTTTGCAATTAAACTTAAAAAAGGCTTTTACAGAAATATTACGCCGCTTTCCGTTCTAAACGCCATAAAAAACGAATTAGATCTCTTAAAATCGGATCAGAATAAAATGCTGATTTCAGAATTTAATACCATCATCAGTGAAGAAATAAAAAACCAACCAACCCCATTTATTTATGAGCGCCTAGGCGAAAAGTTTAAGTACTATTTTATTGATGAATTTCAAGACACCTCTAATATGCAATGGGACAATTTAATCCCTTTATTAGATAATGCTTTGGCGGCAGTAAATGGATCAGCTATGTTGGTGGGCGATGCTAAACAAGCTATTTATAGGTGGCGAGGTGGTGAAGCCGAACAATTTATAAGACTTTATAACAAAGACGATGCGCCATTTGCGTTTGAGGCTGAGGTACTGGCATTAGAGACCAATTACAGAAGTGCGAAAGCTGTCATAGAATTTAATAATGCGTTTTTCGAGTTTTTAAGCAGTACTGCTTTTAATGAAGAGGCTTATGCGTCGCTCTATAAAAATGCCAAACAACACACCCACAATAGTTCTGAGGGGTATGTAAATCTTCATTTTTTAGAATTTGATAAAGAAGATGATCAGCATGAAATGTATGCCAATCAGGTTTTAGAAACCATTCAAAATTGTCAGAGTCTTGGCTTCCCATTAGATGATATCTGTGTGTTAGTTAGAAAACGAAAAGACGGCGTTGCCATCGCTAATTTTTTAAATGATCATGGCATAAAGATTACGTCTTCAGAAACCTTACTCTTAAAAAATTCGGATAAAGTAAGATTTATTAATTCGGTATTAAAGGTGCTCACGCAACCTGATAACGACCGTTTGAAAGTGGATATTCTCAACTATTTAGCCGAACAACGACAAGCAGAAGACAAGCATTTGTTTTTTAGTACTTACCTAAAAAGTACTTTAGATGCTATGTTCCTCGCTCTGCAAAGCATTGGGATATTTATTGATAAAAACCATTGTCTTCAATTGCCATTATACGAGTTGGTAGAGCATATTGTTAGGGTTTTTAAGCTTAATGAGGACTCGGATGCCTACTTACAATTCTTTTTGGATGTGGTTTTAGAGTTTACCCAAAAACAGAACTCAGACGTTGCAGCTTTTATTCAGTATTTTGAAAAGAAAGAAGATAGTCTTAGCGTGGTCACTCCAGAAAATATGAATGCGGTGCAGATTATGACCATCCATAAATCTAAAGGTTTAGAGTTTCCGGTGGTGATATTTCCTTATGCCGATCTCGATATTTATAAAGAAGTCGATCCTAAAGTTTGGTTTCCGGTGGCTCCTGAAGATTATAACGGTTTTGATACCTTATTACTCAATTATAACAAAGATGTTGAAGCTTATGGCGAAGTGGGCGCTGCAATTTATAACAAGCACCAATCGGAACTAGAATTAGATAACATCAACTTACTCTATGTCGTTTTAACGCGTGCTGTAGAGCAATTGTACATAATAACTAAGAAAGATTACGATTCTAAAGGCGCAGTAAGAAAGAGCACTTATGCAGGGATGTTTATGAATTTTTTAGGCCAAGAACAACTCTGGAATGACAGTCAGTTAAGCTATAGCTTCGGAAGTTTGAACCCCAACGCCAACACGGTAGAAGAAGACACGCCATTGGCAGCACTACAATTGTTGTCCGTCCCTAAGGAAGTTCATAATTTAAACTTGGTGACCAATTCCGGACTTTTATGGGATACCCAACAAGAGGCCGCTATAGAACGCGGAAATTTAGTGCATTTACTATTATCTAAAATTACCACGGAAGAGGATCTTGATGCGGCTTTTACAGATTTAATTCTTTCCGGAGACTTAACCACAGACAACCGTGAAGCACTTCAGAAATTAGTTTTACAAGTTATTCATCACCCTAAATTGGAGCCATATTATCAAGACGGTTTTAAAATTTATAACGAACGCGATATTATAACACGGACAGGGCAGTTGTTAAGACCCGACCGCTTAAATATCAATGCTGAGAACAACGTTATCATTATTGATTACAAAACCGGAGAAGCTAAACCTAACCATAGTGCTCAATTACGAGACTATGAGTTTGTGTTAGAACAGATGAATTTTAAAGTTATTCATAAACTGCTGGTTTATATAAATGATACAATTGAAGTTCTAGAAGTCTAATTTTTCATAGTATCTTTGGCCGTGTTAAACAAAAAATAATAAGCATGTACGGAGATATAAAGAAGCATTTACAGCAAGAAATCGAGTCTATTAAAGAGGCCGGACTTTTTAAAGAAGAACGAATTATCACTTCACCACAAGGGGCAGAAATAACCTTAAATACTGGACAGAAAGTACTTAACTTTTGTGCTAATAATTACTTAGGTTTATCGGCGCACCCAGATGTTGTTCAAGCTGCTAAAGATACAATGGATACCCATGGATTCGGAATGTCTTCAGTACGCTTCATTTGTGGAACTCAAGATATTCATAAAGAATTAGAGCAAAAAATAGCTGATTTCTATGGCACAGAAGATACCATTCTTTACGCCGCAGCCTTTGATGCTAATGGTGGTGTTTTTGAACCGCTATTAACGAAAGAAGATGCCATTATCTCAGATTCTTTAAATCACGCTTCTATTATTGATGGGGTGCGCTTATGTAAAGCGGCGAGATATCGTTACCAAAATAATGATATGGCCGATTTAGAAACTCAATTAATTGCTGCCAATGAAAATGGTGCCCGTCACAAGATTATTGTGACCGATGGGGTGTTTTCTATGGATGGCTTAGTGGCACCTTTAGATGAAATTTGCGATTTAGCAGATAAGTACGATGCTATGGTTATGATCGATGAATGCCATGCTACCGGATTTATAGGAGAAACAGGAATTGGAACGCTTGAAGAAAAAGGCGTTTTAGGCCGTATCGATATTATTACCGGAACCCTTGGGAAAGCTTTAGGAGGTGCTATGGGAGGTTATACGACCGCTAAAAAAGAAATTATAGAATTGTTACGTCAACGTTCTAGACCTTATTTGTTTTCAAACTCCTTAGCTCCGGCAATTGTAGGGGCCTCTATTAAGGTGTTTGATATGCTTAAAAATGACACCACTTTAAGAGATAAAGTAGAGTGGAATACCAATTATTTTAAAGCGGGAATGAAGGCTGCAGGATTTGATATTGTAGATGGAGATTCGGCAATTGTTCCGGTGATGTTATACGATGCCAAACTCTCTCAAAATATGGCCAATTTATTGTTGGAAGAAGGGATCTATGTTATAGGATTCTTTTATCCAGTTGTACCAAAGGATAAGGCAAGAATTAGAGTACAACTCTCTGCGGCTCACGACAAAAACCAACTCGATAAAGCTATTGAAGCCTTCGTAAAAGTGGGGAAAGAATTAAAGGTTATCTGAATTGATTCAAATCTTAACTCAAACGCTGTAATGTAGGGCGATGTAACATTATTTTTATATATTTGTCTTTGTTAATACTTTTTAACACATTATTTTTGCATCAATTAACACTTAAAATTAAAATTAATTAGAATATGAAAAATCTTAGCAGATTATTTTTTGTCGCTGTGCTTATTGCAAGTTTTAGCACATCTAATGCACAAGACAAGAACAATCCATGGGCCATTGGTTTTGGAGCCAACGCAGTTGACGCTTACCCAGTAGGAGAAGACGCACCACAAGGAGGATATTTTGACGAATATTTCAATGTAAAAGAGCACTGGAATGTTTTACCTTCAATTTCAACACTTTCTGTATCTAGATACCTTAGTGATGGGTTTACATTCACAGCTAAAGGATCTCTTAACCGAATTGATAAATTTGGAGATGATTCTGTAGATGATTTAACATATTACGGTGTAGATGGTAACCTTACTTATAGCTTTATGAATATCATCAATTCTAAAGTTATCGATCCTTATTTAGGAGTTGGTGGTGGTTACACTTGGTTAGATGAAATCGGAGCAGGAACGGCTAACGGAACTGTTGGATTTAAATTCTGGTTTACTGAAAACCTTGGTTTAGATATTAACTCTACTTACAAGCATTCATTCGAAGATTACTTACCTAAGCATTTCCAACATTCAGTTGGTATTACTTTCAAGTTTGGTGGTACTGATACTGACGGTGATGGTATCTACGATAAAGATGACGCATGTCCAGAAGAAGCAGGTTTACCTGAATTTAACGGATGTCCAGATTCTGATAATGACGGAATCCAAGATTCTAAAGATGACTGTCCTAACACAGCTGGTTTAGCTGAGTTTAACGGATGTCCTGATACTGACGGAGACGGTGTAATGGATAAAGATGATAAGTGTCCAGAAGTTGCTGGTCTTAAAACTTTAGCGGGTTGTCCAGATGCTGACGGAGACGGTGTTTCTGATGCTGATGATAACTGTCCAAATCAAGCAGGACCTGCTGCAAACAGCGGATGTCCTTGGCCAGATACTGACGGTGACGGTGTATTAGACAAAGATGATAAATGTCCTAACGAAGCGGGTACTGTGGCAAACAACGGTTGTCCAGAAGTTAAGCCAACTGAAGAAGTTATGGATACATTAAACGAATACTCTAGATCTATCTTATTTAACTCTGGTAAGGCAACTTTCCAAAGACAAACAGATAAAGTATTACAATCTATGGTGGCTATCTTTAAAGAATACCCACAAGCACACTTCTCTCTTGAAGGTCACACTGATAGCGATGGTTCTAAATCTATGAACCAAGCATTATCTGAAAGAAGAGCAAATGCAGTTAGAGATTACTTAATCGCTAATGGTATTGACGCTGACAGATTAACAGCTGCTGGTTTCGGTGAGTCTAACCCAATCGCTAGTAACAGAACAAGCGCTGGTAAGAAAGAAAACAGACGTGTAGAGGTGAAGTTGAAAAACTAATCACATCTAAAATATATTAAAAAAACGCCCCGAATTTCGGGGCGTTTTTTATTTTTATAAAATGATAAGTTTTATAAAATCCGTACTTCTAGACCTTCAAGAAAAACAACTTAATCTTGAGGATGTCTATTTTGTTTTACCTAGTAAACGTGCAGGTGTGTTCTTAAAACACCACTTGTCGTCGTTATTAGATCAGCCTATTTTCTCACCACATATTGTAAGTATTGAGGAATTTGTTGAAGACCTTTCCGGATTAAAAAACCTCCCGAATACCGATTTACTATTTCGGTTTTATGAAACCTATTGCGGCCTTACACCCGTAGACGAGCAAGAGTCTTTTGAATCCTTTACTAAATGGGCGCAGATCCTCCTACAAGATTTTAACGAAATTGACCGTTACCTTATTCCGCAATCGCAAATTTTCGATTACCTAAATGCCATTAAGGAACTTAATCATTGGTCTTTGGATGTTGAGCAAACCGGTCTGGTTAAAAACCATTTAAAGTTTTGGAAACAGCTTAAGGCCTACTATATCGCTTTTACCAAAAACCTGTTAGAGGCCGGGCAAGGCTACCAGGGTTTAATTTATAGAGAAGCGTCTAAGAAAGTGGACCCTTATATCACAATAGCAGAGGACAAAATACATGTTTTCTTAGGCTTTAATGCCCTTAATTCTGCCGAAACTAAAATTATACAAGCGCTTTTAAAAGCTGAGGTCGCCCATATTTATTGGGATATTGATAAAGCCTTTATTGACGATGCTAAGCATGATGCCGGTTGGTTTACTAGAGAGCATCGTAAAGACTGGGAGCATTTTAAAACGGAACCTTTTCAATGGACCACCAGCCATTATTCCGAAGAAAAAAATATTAACGTTATAGGGATTCCTAAGCTTGTTGGCCAAGCTAAATATATTGGGCAAATCTTAGAGGATTTAACCGCCTCAGCAACCAACTTATCTAAGATTGCGGTCGTACTGGGGGAAGAGCAGCTGTTATTGCCGGTTTTAAACTCTATTCCTGCCGCTATTCAAAAGCTCAATGTCACAATGGGCCTACCCTTGCAATACGTTCCCTTATCCTCTTTGTTTGAGCTGTTGTTTTTTATGCATAAAAACAATCCACAACAGTATTATTATAAAGATGTTATTGGGATTTTATCTCATGCTTCGGTGTATCCTTTATTTGAACAGGACACAGTTAACGAGGCCAGTGCTTTGGTTTCAAAGATTCAAAAGAATAACCTCGTCTATATTACTTTAGCAGAGTTAAAAAGCTTAGCGCCGGCAAGTGAAGCGCTTTTGGAGTTGTTATTTAAATCGTGGACCAACCAGCCAACCTTGGCTTTACAACAATGTGCGGCTTTAATTTTTAAAATGAAGGACCACTATGATAGTGATAAAGTCAGTTACCGTTTAGAATTAGAATACCTATACCGCTTTAATACGCTGTTTAATCAACTTTCAGAACTAAACAACACTTATAGATATCTAAACTCTATTGTGGCCTTACAAACCGTTTATAAGGAGTTGTTAAGCTCAGAAACCTTAGATTTCCAAGGTGAGCCGTTAGAAGGACTTCAGGTTATGGGAATGTTAGAGTCGCGTGTTCTCGATTTTGAAACCGTGATTATTAGTTCAGTGAATGAAGGGATTCTTCCTTCCGGAAAAACCAATAATTCTTTTATTCCATTCGATGTAAAGCTCGAAAATAAGCTACCGACCTTTAAAGAAAAAGATGCCGTCTATACCTATCATTTCTATCGCTTATTACAACGGGCAAAAAATGTGTACATTCTGTATAATACTGAAATAGATGCCTTAAAAGGAGGCGAAAAAAGTCGGTTTATTACACAATTAGAAATTGAAGGCTTACATGCTATTTCTCATAAAATCGTCTCGCCAAGCGTTCCTAATATTAAAGAAGAATTACAAGAAATTACGAAGACATCTAGTGTTTTAGAACAGATAAAATCCCTTTCTGAAAAAGGGTATTCGCCCTCCTCATTAACCAATTATGTAAGGAATCCTATAGATTTTTATTACGATAAAATTCTTGGAATTAAAGAGTTTGACGAGGTTGAGGAAAATATCGCTGCCAATACTTTGGGGTCGGTTATTCATAATTCGTTGGAAGATTTTTATAAACCTTTAGAGGGTAAATTATTAACGATAGCGCATGTGGAAGGCTTTAAGAAGCGGGTAAAACCAATGGTGACCAAGCATTTTGAAGAGCTGTATAATAAAGGTGGATTTTCTAAAGGAAAAAACCTGATTATTTATGAAATTGCCCAACGTTATATTTTAAATTTTCTGAATTTAGAGATTGAGAGTTTAAAAAAAGGACAACAGATAGAAATCTTATCTATTGAAGCAGATGAACAAATTGCGATCACTATAGAAGGCTTAGATTTTCCTATTAAATTAAAGGGAAAAGTAGACCGTGTAGACCGCTGCGATGGGGTAATTAGAGTCATTGATTATAAGTCGGGAAAAGTAGACCAGAGCAAGGTAGAAATTGTAGATTGGGAAGCCCTAACTACGGATTATGAGAAGTACAGTAAGCCTTTTCAGATTTTATGTTACGCTTATATGATGCGAGAAAATAAGCGCTTAGAATTGCCTGTTGAAGCTGGTATTATTTCCTTTAAAAATCTCAGTGGTGGATTCTTAAAATTTGCAAAGAAAGACAAACCTGGGGCTTATGCTAAGAAGGACCAATTTATTACGGATGAGACCTTAGATCGTTTTGAAGTGGAACTGAAAAAGCTCATTTCAGAAATTTGTAATCCAGAGCTTAAATTTATCGAAAAAGACCTTACTAAATGAACATAGAGAAGAATTACATTTTAGAGCGAGAAGGCAAGAAACCAATCCTCATTGATACCTTTTATAGCGAAGAGCAGGAGCATCAACCTATTGTTATTTTCTGTCATGGCTATAAGGGTTTTAAAGACTGGGGAGCTTGGGATGTTATGGCTAAAACATTAGCAACATCAGGGTGTTGTTTTGTAAAATTTAATTTTTCTCATAATGGCGGTACGATGGCAAATCCTATCGATTTTCCGGATTTAGAAGCCTTCGGCAATAATAATTACAGTAAAGAACTGGAGGACTTAAATGATGTTATAGATTGGGTGCAAGAACGTTTTAAAGATGATGCGAACGTTCATACAGAAAACATTTGCTTAATTGGTCATAGTCGTGGCGGTGGAATTGCGATATTAAAAGCTTCCGAAGATGCTAGAATCAACAAGTTAGTCACTTTGGCCAGTGTGAGTGACTTTGGATCGCGATTTGGATCTGAAACTGAAATTAAAGCTTGGAAGGAAGACGGGGTGAAGTTTGTTAAAAACGGAAGAACCAAGCAAAACATGCCACACTATTATCAGTTTTTTGAAGATTTTAAGGCCCATGAAGATCGGCTTCATATTGAAACAGCAACCCGAGCCTTAACGTTGCCTATGCTTATTATTCATGGCGATAAAGATACTTCAGTAAGCATAGACGAGGCTTATAATATCTATGATTGGAGCAGCAATAGCCTGCTAGAGATTGTTCCTGATGCAGACCATGTGTTTAATACAAAACATCCTTGGTCAAAGGATACACTTTCTCCTGAATTAGCTAAGGTAACGGAACGCGTAATCAATTTTATCCTCTAAGGATTTTCAGACTTAAGCCACATTTAAATTGCTATTTTTAAAGCAATTGTTGATTTTTTTATAGAGCAATTCTCTTTTAATTGGTTTGGTCATATAATCATTCATCCCAATATCTAAAACACGTTGTCGCGTTTCTTCCATAGCATCTGCCGTTACAGCAATGATAGGGATGTTTTCTATGGTAAATCCAAGCTGTCCACTTCTGATCAGTTTAGTGGTTTCATAGCCGTCCATTATAGGCATCTGTAAATCCATGAGTATAAGGTCAAAAACATCATGCTTCAAAGCGTTAAGTGCTTCTTGTCCGTTTTCTACAACTGAAAAGCTAAAGTGGCCAAAACTGCCAAGAAGCTTGCGCATAACCAACTGATTAAGCTTGTTGTCTTCTACCACTAAAATATGTAAAGGTTTATCAAATACTGCGGTAGCTGGGGCGTCTACGACAACCTCTGTGTGTATGCGTTTAAGTGGAATTGTAATAAAGACATCCGTACCCTTATTGACGGTGCTTTCAATTTTAATAGTGCCTTTATATAGCTCTACCAAATGTTTTGAGATGGTGAGCCCAAGACCGATGCCTCCAAATAGTCGTTTGTGATTGAGCTGCATTTGGTTAAAACTAACAAAAACATTGTTCTTATTCTCCTCGGTCATTCCTACTCCCGTATCCGAAATTTGAAAATGGAAACTAGAAACACCATCGGGCTGTGTTAAACAGGTTAATTTAACGATGATTTGGCCGCTATTAGTGAATTTTACGGCATTGGCCAATACATTATTTATAATCTGAATAAACCGATCTGCATCGCCTAATACTTTAGTCGGAATCTCAGAATCCATTTCAAAAACATAGTTTAAACCTTTGTTGTTGGCTTCAATTTTCCAATTATTACTAATTTGATTTAAAATAATGGAAGGGTTAAATTCCTCTTCTCTCAAGGTGAGCTTTTGGTTTTCTATTTTTTCAAAATCTAAAACGTCATTAACATTACTAAGCAAACTGATAGACGCATTTTTAATAATTTGATATTTTTTTCGGCTTTCATTATCATTGTTTGTATTGGCCAATTCTAATTCTGCCATCCCCATAATCGTATTAATCGGCGTCCGTAATTCATGACTAATATTAGACATAAAATAACTCTTCAATTCACTAATTTCTTCAGATTTTTTTAAGGCCAATTCTTGGGCGTGTTCATTATCTAAACGTAACTTTCTAATTAAATTAGTCATCGATAACGAGAGTAAAACAACTTCAATTCCGGTTCCGAATTTAGAACTGTTTATGGTGTAAAAATTAGTAGGTAAAAGGCCTAAGTTATTCATTACAAACCCGGCTAAACCAATTACCAAAAACAAGATGCCTACAGAGAAATAAGGATCTATATAAATACGGTTAAAACGCATTTTAAAAATGGTGGCAATGATTAATACAAAACTGAATAAGCCGTTTAAATTGCTTAATGGGTATGCTATTTCTAAGGTTGTAGGACTAATAAATACCATAACACAGATAAGACTTAACAGTACATATATAGTGTTGTAGTATTTTTTATAACCTAACAGATTTGCATTGATGTTTAAAAAGTACTCACAGTATTTCAGTAAAAATAAATTAGAACATAAGGCTGTAAGTAATACCGCGCGGCTATTCATATAACTGTTAGAGGGCAACAGATATTGGTGTGTAAAACCATCTAAAGACATTTGCATTAAGGCAATAGAGAAGGCATATAAACTGTAATAGAGAAAAGTTTTATTCTTTAAACTGGTGTAGAAAAATAAATAGATCAGGCTAGTGAGGAGCAATACACCATAGAATAACCCAAAGAACAATTGTTGGGTATAATTACTGTCTATAAAGGTGTTTTCATCATATAAATTAAGAGGAACATTTATCGTTTCGCCATCACTAGTGAGGTTTAAATAAAATAACTGCTCACTTTGTGGCTTCAGTGTAATTTTAAAAACATTAGACCGATGTTGAATAGCTTTATCACTAAACGTAATTTGATCCCCGTTTTTATAAACTTCAATTTCAGGTTTTATAACGTAGAGGTCAACCACATCGGTTATTGGTCTTGCGGTTTCTAAGTAATAGGTTTTATTTGTTTTAGAGCTGTTTTCCAAACGAAATCGAACCCAGTATTGATCTGAAGTAAAACCGAAGTCGTGATTTTCAGATTTTAAATCATTATACTGTAAATTTGCGTTGTCTAAGACGTCTTCAATGGTGAAAAGCTGTTGCTCTGTATTGACGTATTCCGCGTACTGGAACAGTTTTCCCGAGGAAGTATCAGGATTAAAGGCTGGTTTTTGAGCATGTAGGGAGCATGCTAAAAAGTAGATAATTAGTAAGATAGGTTTCATGTTGGGGCATTAAACGGCAGCTAACTTACGTAAAAAATGTTAATTCGGTTTTTAAAATAAAAAAAGCGTGTAAAAACACGCTTGTTGTGGAGAAGATCGGGCTCGAACCGACGACCTCTTGACTGCCAGTCAAGCGCTCTAGCCAACTGAGCTACATCCCCTTAATACAGATGTAAATATAGTCTTATTTTTCAATTTTAATTAAAAAAACGAGCCGGAAGGCTAAATATAATTTTTCATGATTTGTAAAGCAACCTTATCAGATATTCCTTCTGTTTTAAACCTTACCAAAGCATGTGCTGCGGCTATGAGCGCACAGGGGATTTTCCAATGGAATGCCAGCTATCCTAACCAAGACGTTTTTATTAAAGATGTGGAGCGCGAAGAACTCTATGTCCTAAAAGTCAATGCGCGTATTGTGGGCTGTATTGTTAGTTCTAAACGTATGGATGCCGAGTACAAAGCCGTGAATTGGCTTACTACAGATCGCCATAACCTCTATATTCATAGGCTTGCCGTTCATCCTGAATTTCAAGGCTTAGGCTATGCCCAACAGCTCATGTCTTTTGCAGAACAGCAGGCTGTGACCCATAAATACCAGTCGATTAGATTAGATACCTTTTCAAAAAACAAAAGAAACCAAAAGTTTTACGAACTTCGCGGCTATAAAAAATTAGGTGATATTCACTTTCCAAATCAGAGTGACTATCCCTTTCATTGTTATGAACTAGTCCTGTGAGCACCTCAATAACCTTAAAACAGATAAATAAGCTTGCGATCCCTGCCCTAATAGCAGGTGTGGCAGAACCCATTTTGTCTTTAACAGACGCCGCTATTATTGGTAATATGGATTATGAAGCTACGACATCCTTGGCCGCTGTAGGGATTGTAGGAACGTTTTTCTCCATGCTGATATGGGTTTTGGGCCAAACCCGAAGTGCTATTTCTTCTATAGTCTCGCAATACTTAGGCGCCAATCAGCTTAATGCTGTAAAGAATTTGCCGGCTCAGGCCATTTTTATCATCACCATTTTAAGTTTACTAATTATAGGCATGACTTATCCTTTGGCCGCTTCTATATTTAAACTTTATAATGCCGCCGGACCAATATTAGATTTTAGTGTTACCTATTACCAAATAAGAGTGTTTGGTTTTCCCTTTACCTTATTTACTATCGCTGTTTTTGGCACGTTTAGAGGGCTTCAAAACACGTATCATCCCATGCTTATTGCTATTGTTGGGGCCGTTTTAAATATTGCTTTAGATGTAGTTTTGGTATATGGTATTGATGGCTTCTTGCCTGCAATGCACATTAAAGGCGCCGCTTACGCAAGTGTCTTGGCGCAGGTGGTTATGGCCTTATTATCGGCGTTTTATTTGCGTAGAAAGACCGATATTCCGCTTCTGGTAAAATTGCCATTTAATTCTGAAATGAAACGTTTTGTGTTCATGATCGCTAATTTATTTATAAGAACCTTAGCTCTTAATTTGGCGCTGTATTTGGCCACAAGTTTTGCGACAAAATATGGTGAAAATTATATCGCAGCTTATACCATTGCCATTAATCTATGGTTTTTAGGCGCATTCCTCATTGATGGTTATGCTGGCGCAGGAAATATCTTATCGGGGAAATTATTTGGAGCTAAAGATTATAAAAACCTTATTGAACTGAGTAATAAACTCATTAAATACGGTATTGTGGTTGGGGTCTTAATTGCTACCATAGGAGCTATATTTTATTATCCTATTGGACGGATCTTTAGTAATGACGAGGCTGTTTTAAGTGAATTCTATAAGGTGTTTTGGATCATTTTGGCCATGCAACCCTTATGTGCCTTGGCTTTTATTTTTGATGGTGTTTTTAAAGGCCTAGGTAAAATGAAATACCTTAGAAATGTACTCCTGTTTTCTACCTTGGCCGTTTTTGTTCCTATCGTATTCTGGACCGATCATTTAGACTACAAACTGTACGGTATTTTTATTGCCTTTACCTTTTGGATGATAGCACGCGGATTACCTCTAATTATAAATTTCCGTAAAAC
The DNA here is from genome assembly GCF_042675845.1 of Winogradskyella rapida. Taxonomy (NCBI): domain Bacteria; kingdom Pseudomonadati; phylum Bacteroidota; class Flavobacteriia; order Flavobacteriales; family Flavobacteriaceae; genus Winogradskyella; species Winogradskyella rapida. The sequence goes on from NZ_JBHTKM010000063.1 coordinate 1,616,724, forward strand.
CTTTATATCACTAGCCAAAAACGCTTAAATTTGGCTTATAAATAAAACGAACATATGGATATTTTAGGTTTTTTAGGCGGAAATGGCTTGTTTCTAATTTTAGGTCTAGCTTTGATTATTATATATTTATTTAACAGATTTAAAAGACGTTAAAACCCGGTTATCGTGTTTTAAACCAACCTGTAATACTCAATCTTGTGGTCGTTACGGGTTTTACTTCGTGTTCTAATTCTTGACTTTCAAAAATAACAACCTTCCCTGGCAAAGGATAAATGACTTCGTCTTTACCATCTAAGTAAAGGACCAGCTCACCACCGTTTTCAGGTTGCCAATCTTCAGAGTTAAGGTAGCAGACTAAAGATAATTTACGCCTATCATCATTCTGAAACGTATCTAAATGCCGTTTGTAAAACGTCCCCTTAGGATACATAGCATAATGAAACTCCTTATCCTGGATGCCTAGAAAGCAAGTTTGATTTAAATAGGTTTGGAGATCGTTAATTTTAGCAAAGAACATCTGTTCTGTCACATTGATAACGCGTTCATCGATCCAAAAAATTCGATCTCCACGGACGGTTTTTTTAACCAATTCATGGGTTTTGTTTCCAATGGCAGATGTTTTAAAGGCGGCTTCTTCATCTTTTAAAAGTAGAGAATGCCTTAAGGCAATGACCTCTTCTTCGGAAAAAAAATCATCTACAATACTATATTTTTGAGATGAAATGTCTGAAATAATGCGCTCGTAAAGCGGATTTTCAATAAACGGGATCGCTTCGTAAAGGTTACTCACCGTGACTTTTATAGAAATTGAATCCTATCATTTGCATTTTTAATATTAAAAAAAGTGCGCAAATGTAATCTAAAAAGCTATTCCTTTTACATTTATAATATCTTTGCAAGATAATATAGAATCACATGAGCAAAATTCGCATTACAAAACAGTTTTCTTTTGAAACAGGCCACGCACTTTACGGTTACGACGGGAAGTGTAAAAACGTGCATGGGCATAGCTACCGTTTGTATGTTACTGTAATTGGTACTCCAATTTCAGATAGTAGCAATGTAAAATACGGTATGGTAATTGATTTTGGCGATTTAAAGAAAATCGTAAAGGAAGATATTGTCGATGTGTTTGATCATGCTACCGTTTTTAATCAAAATACACCACATGTAGAGCTTGCTAAAGAATTAGCCGATAGAGATCATAACGTGCTATTGGTAGATTACCAGCCTACAAGTGAAATGATGGTGATTGATTTTGCTGATAAAATAAAGAAACGTCTGCCAGATAATATAAAATTGCATTCGTTACGCTTGTCAGAAACCGCGTCTTCTTACGCCGAATGGTTTGCTAGTGATAATGAGTAAACCCCAACACATAAACATTGCTGAAGGCAAAAAAGTCTATTTCGCATCAGATAATCATCTAGGTGCACCTACTCAGGAAGCTTCACGACCGCGTGAAAAGAAATTTGTGGCATGGTTAGACACGGTAAAAGATGATGCTGCGGCCATTTTTCTTTTAGGTGATTTATTCGATTTTTGGTTTGAATATAAAACCGTGGTCCCTAAAGGGTTTACAAGAACCTTAGGAAAACTAGCCGAAATAGCAGATTCTGGAATACCAATTTTCTTTTTTGTGGGTAACCATGATTTATGGATGAAGGATTATTTTAAAACTGAATTGGGTATTCCTGTTTACCACGAACCTAAAATATTCACTTTTAACGACACCTCCGTGTTTATTGGGCATGGTGATGGTTTAGGTCCTGGAGATAAAGGATACAAACGCATGAAAAAAGTGTTTACCAATCCTTTTTTTCAATGGTGTTTTAAATGGATGCATCCTGATATTGGCATTAGGATAGGGCAATACATGTCGGTAAAAAATAAGCTGATTTCTGGTGATGATGATGCTAAATTTCTAGGTGAAGATAACGAGTGGTTGGTGGCTTATTGCAAACGTAAACTTGAAGATAAACACCGTGATTATTTTGTGTTTGGTCATAGACATCTGCCTTTAGAGATTCCACTTAATGAAAATTCTAAGTATATTAATCTAGGCGATTGGATTCAATATTACACTTATGGTGTTTTTGATGGCGACACTTTCGAATTAAAGACATTCTAATTTTAAGCTTTTTCGTGGGCATCAATATCTTTAGTAAGGTCCAAGTCTCTGAGCGCTTTGTTTTTAAAACTCATGGTGGCCACGGTAATGAGTGTTACGGTTCCACCAAGGATTACCGCCAATGGCGCACCAAATAGTTTTGCCGCTATTCCACTTTCTAGCGCACCAAGCTCATTAGAAGAGCCTACAAACATAGAGTTGACGGCACCAACCCGTCCTCTCATATCGTCTGGAGTCTTAAGTTGTAGAATAGTTTGCCTTATTACCATAGATACACCATCAAACACGCCAGATAAAAATAAAGCGATAAGACTTAACCAAAGTAGTTTTGAGGCGCCAAATACAATCATGAATACTCCAAAGCCAAAAACTGAAATTAATAGTTTTTTACCAGTGTTTTTTGTAATCGGAATGTAGGTCGTCGCAACCATAGTAATAATACTTCCAGAGGACAACGCGGCATTCAAAAATCCGAATCCACGCGGACCTGCATCTAAAACATCTTTGGCAAATACAGCAAATATAGCGACCGCACCTCCAAAGAGCACCGCAATCATATCTAGTGTTAGTGCTCCTAAAACTACCTTATCATTAAATACAAATGTGAGGCCTACCTTTAAACTGTCCATCACAGATTCCCCGGTTTTTGTATTGAGTATTGGTTTCTTTTTAATGCCAAAAACCAAGATTAAGGCGAGCATTACTAACGAAAATATAATACCAAGGGTATAATGAACACCAATCCAAGAAATTAAAAACCCACCACAAAGGGCGCCAAACACACTAGCACCTTTCCAAGTGCTACTGCTCCATGTTGCGGCATTAGGATATATTTTTTTAGGAACAATGAGAGCAATCAACGAGAAAATCGTGGGGCCAAAAAAGGCTCTTAAAACACCACCAAAAAACACGAGACCATAAATGCTATAGAGAATAGGACGGACGTTCCAAGTCGATTCAATTTGTTCTGAAGTCAACCAATACAGGCCAAAACTTATTAGGGAGAATAAGGCAATACAAAGGGTAAACAGATTTCGTTTTTCTTTTTTGTCAACGATATGGCCTGCAAAAGGCGCGAATAAAAAGACTGGTAAAAACTCGCATAATCCTATAATGCCTAAACTCAGTTTGTCATTGGTTAAAGCGTAGACTTGCCATTCAATGACAATAAATTGCATAGACCAACCAAAAACTAAGGCAAAGCGCACCAATAAAAAAATATTGAATTCCTTAATTCTTAGTGCTGCGTAGGGATCGTTTTTTACCAATTTAGTTAAGATTTAAGCGACCTGTAATATGTTATAAGCTAACAGGTCAGTATTACTATACAAATGTAAAACAAGCAACGTAATATTTTATTCCTGAATCAACTTAAAAGCAACACGTCTATTTAATTGACGCCCTTCTTCACTATCATTATCTGAAATGGGTTGCGTACTTCCAAAACCAAAGGACGTAATGCGTGTGGTAGCTAATCCTTTTTTAATTAAATAATTAGAAACGGCTTTGGCGCGTTGTTCTGATAATTCTTGGTTTCTAATTTCTAAGCCACTGTTATCGGTATGACCATAGATTTCCGCGTTTAATTCAGGATTAGTTTTTAAGTATTTATAAAGTTGATTCAATTCTTCTTTTGAAACTTCTAACAATTCGGCTTTATCAAAATCGAATAATACGTTCTTAAACGTGTAAATCTCATTAGTTTTAATGGAGGTTTCTTTAGCCTTTACAAAGGATTCCGTTTTAACGTTTACTTCTTTTTCTGATGGTTCTATAGATACCTCATCTACATAGTAATAAGAGAAAAAGTAAGGACTATTAGACAAGGAACTTTGTTTTTTCGTTTTAGAATTTCTATAAAAATTGCCTATTGAAAAATAGTTTTCATAACCCTCAGCTTCAAATTCAAATGAATATTTAATCCATAATTCTTTATCTAAAAAATAAACATCATCAGTATTTGAATACATTTTAAACTTTCCTTCAGTAGCTTTAGACGGTTTAATCGCTTTTTCACAATTGTTAGAATGATGGCACGGCTTTAACTTTTCTTCTGTAATTAAAACTTGAATATCCTTTAACGCATAAGACGATTTATCTGCTAAACTCAAATAAAACGTCATTTTGTAGTTCTTCCCTTTTATTAATGTTTTAGAGAGTTCTCCTTGAATATATTCTCGGTAGTTTTTATCAGTATACAGATACATGCCAGCATAAGTTGTTCCTGATTTAGCTTCTTGAAACCCATTATAGTTTCTGCCTCCCATCGTCTTTTCACATGTATCAAAAAAATCTGTTGATCCATAATTTGGTATAGACCAATTTGTAATATGAATATTAAAACCTCCTAACATTGAAATACAATGTTTTGTTAAATGGTCTTCAAAACTAGGGTTGAGCACTAAGTTTTGCCCAATGGAAATAAAACCACAAAGAATGAAAAGCAATAGAATTGATTGTTTCATGTTTTATCAACGAAAAGGGGATAGATTATATTTTATACCTACAAAGTTTTAGAAACCTTGCAGGGTTTATCATGCTTTAATATCCTTCAATTTCAACTGTAAACTCACATTGCCATTCCAATGGTTTTCATCAATAGCATAAGCCGCACTAAATGGTCTTTTGCTTTTAATAAGGCCTATTTTATCGCCTAAGCCAAAACCAATACAGACAATTTTATCATTGAAGGATTGAGTGACCGTTAATCGAATATGTTTATCGTCTTCACCAACGCATTTTCCCCAACCTGTATCTTTTAAATGTTGTGTCATAAACGTCGGCGACATATTATTAGGACCAAATGGCGCAAATTGTTTTAAGATGCGCATTAATTTATCATTAATTTCACCAAGTTCTATGTCTAAATCAATACTTAACTCTTCGGTTAATAATTTTGGATCAATACGTTCTTTAACGACACTTTCAAATTTAGCTTTAAAGGCCTCGTAATTTTCTGGTTTTAAGGTTAGTCCTGCTGCATATTTGTGACCTCCAAATTGTTCTATATGCTCAGAACAAGCTTCAAGCGCATTATAGACATCAAAACCTTTTACAGAACGTGCCGAAGCAGCCAACTTATCACCACTTTTTGTAAATACGAGCGTAGGCCTGTAATAGGTTTCTATTAGTCGGGAGGCTACAATACCGATAACGCCTTTGTGCCAAGATTCATGGTAAACCACTGTTGTAAAACCCTCTTGCTCGTTATTGTCTTCAATTTGCGCTAAAGCTTCTTTGGTGATTTTTTTATCCGTTTCCTTTCGGTCCGAATTATATTCTTCAATCTCTGAAGCATAAGTCTCCGCAAGTGCAAAATCGGTTTCAGATAATAACCTCACCGCATAATTACCATGTTTCATACGGCCTGCGGCATTAATACGCGGCGCAATAGTAAAAACGACATCTGTAATGGTAAGAATCTGCTTTTTAACCTGATTGATAATAGCTTTCATTCCAGGTCTCGGTGTGCTATTAATAACTTTTAAGCCTAAATAAGCTAAGGCTCTATTTTCTTCTACAATAGGCACAATATCTGCTCCAATAGCCGTGGCAACCAAGTCAAGATATTCCGTTAAGTCTTCGGCAGTTTGGCCTTGGTTTTCAGCAAGAGCGGTAATGAGTTTAAAACCTACCCCACAGCCACAGAGTTCTTTAAACGGATAATCGCAATCCTTTCTTTTGGGGTCTAAAACAGCTACAGCATCTGGAATTTCATCACCAGGTCTGTGGTGATCACAGATAATAAAATCAATACCTTTTGTTTTGGCATAAGCCACTTTTTCTATGGCTTTTATACCACAATCTAAAGCCACAATTAGCGTAAAATCGTTATCATGAGCAAAGTCAATACCTTGATAGGATACCCCATAACCTTCATCGTAGCGATCTGGAATATAAGTCGCTACAGTGTCTGTTCGGGTCTTTAGGTAAGTGGACATTAGAGCTACAGAAGTGGTACCATCCACATCATAATCGCCATAAACCATAATGTTTTCACCTTGGGCTATCGCTTTTTCAATACGTGCCACAGCTTTATCCATATCTTTCATGAGGTATGGATTGTGGAGATCGTTAAAACTAGGTCTAAAAAACGTTTTGGCAGTGTCAAAATCCTCAATGCCACGTTGCACCAATAACGTAGCAACGATATGGTCTACTTGAAGAGCGTTTTTTAAGGCTTCAACTTTTAAAGGGTCTGGTTTTGGTTTTAAGGTCCAGCGCATGCGAACGTAACAAAATTTAGGATTCAGTAGTAAAATACGTGCAGCCTAAGGTTTTGTAATCTAAGCTTGTTAACCTATGCGCTGCACCTTATAATATCAATTAGTTTAAACTTTTATGAAAATGGATGTTGGTTTCGACCTTAGCGAAACGTCTAAACATTTCCATAACACCACAGTATTTATCTACAGATAAATTAACGGCGCGTTCACATTTTTTTTCATTTAATTCTGCACCATAAAAATGATAATCGACCACCACGGTGTGGTAATATTTAGGGTGTTCCTCGGTAAGTTCTCCAGAGACATCCATTTTAAAATCGTCAATTTCAACTTTCATTTTATCTAAAGTAGAAATCACATCTAAACCAGAGCATCCGGCTAATGACGATAACATCATTGCTTTAGGCGAAAGTCCATGACGTTCGTCAGAGCCTTCAATATTAGTGTCCATAAGGACCGTTTTTCCACTTGGATTGTCAGATTCAAAAGTTAATCCGCCTTTCCACATTGTTGTTGTTTTATGTACCATGATTTTTAGTTTTTAATTTGAAGAGGCTTGTCTTATTTAAGCCTGGTAATAATACTAATTCTTAAAATACTATCTTAGTTATTTCAAAAATACGACTTAAAAAAAAATAATATGGCATTAGTAACTCCATTATCCGCAGAGCACGATATAGAGACCAAAGAATTGGCAGAATTTTTTAATGAAACCCTAGGGTTTTGCCCCAACTCCGTTTTAACCATGCAGCGCCGACCTGCAATAAGTAAGGCGTTTATTAATTTAAATAAGGCCGTTATGGCGAATGAAGGCCGCGTTACTTCGGCTTTAAAACGAATGATTGCTTGGGTGAGTAGTAATGCCACTGGTTGTCGCTATTGCCAAGCACATGCTATTAGAGCTGCAGAACGTTATGGGGCAGAGCAAGAGCAGTTAGAGCACATTTGGGATTACCGAACGCATGATGCTTTTTCTGAAGCCGAACGTGCAGCACTGGATTTTAGTTTAGCGGCCTCGCAAGTGCCCAATGCCGTAAACGCTGAAATAAAAGAGCGCTTATACCAATATTGGGATGAGGGTGAAATTGTAGAAATGTTAGGGGTCATTTCCTTATTTGGCTATTTAAACCGTTGGAATGACTCTATGGGAACCACAATTGAAGAGGGTGCCGTTGAGAGTGGACACAAATATTTAGGTAAACACGGTTATGAGGTGGGCAAACACGATGGCTCTAAATACTAAAGTAGCAATCGCTAAAAGGTTTCTGTTTTAATGTTGAAATCGTTGCTGTTTTATTCTGAAAGACAAGCCAAAACTAATAGGGCAAGGATTAAAAATGTTAATCCTTGTCTTTTAGCATGCTCTTTAAATCATTGCTATAGGAAGGGTATGTAAATATCTGTTTTTTAAATTCGGTTACCGTCATTTGGGTATTGATAGCCATGGTTAAAATATTGATAGTTTCATTAGCTTGGTTGCTTAGTAAATGCGCTCCAACAATAGTATTGGTACGCTCGTTTACTAAAATTTTATAGGCATAGACCTCTGCGTTTTCTTTTTTAGCATTGTACCATTTTGAAGCGTCACCTTTATAGACTTTTATATTTTTATAACGGCTTTTGGCTTCGGCTTCAGAATAGCCAACCATTGCCAATTGTGGATGTGTAAAGACTATAGATGGCACTAATGGGTCTTCAAAAGTTTTAGTATTTCCATTGACAATATTATGTCCGGCAATATAACCTTGTAATCCAGAAAGTGGCGTTAAGGGTAAAGATTTGCTAGAAACATCGCCACAAGCATAAACATGGCTATGGCTTGTGCTTTGCATATAATCATTGACAACGATTCCTGTTGCATCAGCATCAATGTCCGCTTGTTCTACATTAAGTTTTTCAATAGCTGGAACTCGTCCCGAAGTATTAAAAATCTTTCTTGCTTTGAGGGTAAATTCTTCGCCATCCTTCTCATAGGTGAGTTTGACGTTCTTTTTTAATTTTTCTATAGCAAGGGGTTTCGCTTTAAATATAAAGGTGATTCCCATTTTTTCTAAAACTTTAACGAGTTTGTCCACTAAAAATGTATCGAATGGCGCCAACGGTTGATCGCTTAACTCTATAAGGGTAACCTTGCATCCCATAGCGGCTAACATATAGCTAAATTCCATGCCCACATATCCGGAACCAATAAATACGGCCGAATTAGGAATGTTTTTCATATTTAAAAGCGCATCACTAGTTTTTAGGAGATTAGAGCCTTGTATATTTAAAGGTCTTGGAATAAGTCCTGTGGCGATAACAAATTTATCGGCGGTAATGGTTTTTCCTTCAACAAGAACTTCATTTTTACTTATAAATTTCGGGGATTGGTGGTAAAGGTCAATGCCAAGTTGCGATAAATCTTCTTCAGTAGCTAAAGGTACGGGCTGCGTAAAGGAGGTTTTAAACTTCTGAACGGTTTTCCAATCTATCTTTGGCACTTCAGTAACCCCTAGGTCTTTCAGCTGTGATGATTTTTGCATTAAATCTGCAAACTGCATGAGCACTTTTTTAGGGTCACAGCCACGTATGGCACAGGTGCCTCCATAAATTCGGTTGTCTGCAATAGCAACCTTTAGTCCTTTTTTAGTGCAGGCTTTCGCTGCGGTTTGTCCCGCAATACCGCTCCCAATAACAAATACATCGTAGTGAATTGTTTCCATAACTTTAATTTGAACGAGAAAATTAAAAAAAGCATTCGGCAAATGCTGCTGCTGTTCCACTAAAGGTTAACCCAATTACGAAAGTCTAAGTGCTGCCATTGTTTTTTACCCTTTAAAAGGTCAAAAGGCTACAAGCGATTTAAAGGAAATGTTTTAAAGGCTAAACCCTCAAACCCTGTCATTATAAAATTCCGGATGTTCTGATGTCCTGTACCTTCAGGCTTGATGGCTACATCTTTAAAATAATGGGCACCAAAACAGGCTAAGGTTTCGGGTTTGCTTAAATTTTGGTCTATAGCAAAGGCAAATAGCTTACAAGAGCCTTGGTTCTCATCTGCTGAGTTTTCTAAGTTACCATTACTAAAAGCGGTTGGTGTAAACTGATAATACGCCTCTATAACGGTCATGGTTTCAGAAAACGCAATAGCTTCCGGTTGCGATTTAAGTTTCGCTAAAAAATCTTCTAAGGTCATAAGTGCTATTTGTGTTTTCCGTCTACAATAATTACAATTTCTCCTTTAGGCGGTTTGTTGGTGTAATGGGCTAGAACTTCTTTTACGGTTCCTCTTATGGTTTCTTCGTAAAGCTTCGTGATTTCTCGTGAAACGGAAACTAATCGGTCCTCTCCAAAGTACTCACAGAAGTGTCCTAAAGTTTTTACTAACTTATGTGGGCTTTCGTAAAAAATGATTGTTCTGGTTTCTTCAGCTAAAAGGAGTAATCGAGTCTGGCGCCCTTTTTTTACAGGTAGAAATCCTTCAAAAACAAATTTATCATTAGGTAAACCACTGTTAACTAAGGCAGGGACAAAGGCTGTAGCGCCAGGGAGGCAGTTCACTTTAATTTGCTGTTCTACACAGGCTCTAACTAATAAAAACCCAGGGTCTGAAATAGCAGGTGTGCCCGCATCGCTAATAACGGCAATGGTCATTCCTGATTTTAATTTTTCTATTAAAGCATCCACCGTTTTATGCTCATTGTGCATATGATGGCTTTGCATAGGGGTGGTAATTTCGTAATGCTTTAATAGCTTTCCAGAAGTCCTGGTGTCTTCAGCTAAAATTAAATCCGCTTCCTTTAAAACTTCAACCGCTCTAAAGGTCATGTCTTTTAAATTTCCAATGGGTGTTGGTACTAAGTAAAGTTGACTCATATGTAGATCCTGAAAAATCGAGGATAGTTTTATAATTATAATTTAATCTCTTATGTATTTGCCTAAAAAATAGGAAGGGAAAAGCAGGAGTAAGCCATAAAAGGAAATTCCAAAAATCCCGTGGTCAGCATTGTAATGGGCAGCGGTTGCAAGCACCAAATCAAAGAAAAAACCGGCATAGGCCCATTCTGTAAGCCATTTGCTTTTGCGCCATAACACCATTCCCACACCAAGTACTTTTAATACGGCAAGCGGAATAACAATATAACTGGGATAGGTTAAGTTTTCAAAATATCCTTGCATCATAGCAGTATTAAAAAAATACATCTGCGCAGAATACAGGAAAATAAAACATAAAGCTAGGGTGCAAACCCAATAGGTTATTTTTTTAAGTTTCATTAATTATATTTGCCTTCAATAAGTTGCAGAAAACGTTCCTCGTATTCTTCTTTTCCTTCCCAATTGTTATAGTCGGGTTTTACCATTTCAGAAATTAAGGTTTTAGCCTCAGATAGGGAGCTTGTGGTGTTAATTTGAGAAATAACACGGTCGTAACTTTCACTTTCTCCTTCAAATAAATGCTTTATAAATGCCAACTTATCGTTTAATCCTATTTTTAAATTCTGACCTTTTAGTCGGTCGTTTAATGATTTACTTGCAGTTTCAGCCTCACGTTTTTTAGCCTCTTCAATAGGTTCAAATTCCGGAATGGTATCAAAGCCCGATGTAATATCATCAAATTGAAGGGTTGGTGTGCTTGGGTTGTCTTTCGGTAAATCTTGTTCAAATAAAGATTCTGTAGGTTTTGGTGCTTCAGGTTGTTTTGGGGTTGGAGCCTTCGCTTCAACTTTTGGTTGTTCTATGGCAACGTCAGCTTGGGCCTCATCGTCTTCGGGCATTTGGGCCACCAAGTCTTTAATTTTAGTCATTACCGGCTCCATAATGCCATCATCTTCCTTTTCATCTAAGTGAATGTACGTTTTGTCTTCCACTTCAATGTTGTCGCTAAACTTGTTATTAAAGGCCGTTTCAAGCATACTGAAAAATGAAGAATCGTTTCCAATTTTTGGTATTTTGTCCTCAAAATTCTCTTCGGCAAATTTTAAAACCGTTAGTTTTTCATAAAGTAGAGCAACTTCTTCATGAAGTTTACTGAGGTCTTCTCTTCCAGATAATTTTAGAATCCTATGGGCAATACTTACTAATTCTGATTCTAATTTCTTTTTCATAGTTCTAAATTTTTATAATGAAGCACTTTAGTTTTTTCTTTTTTTATCCTATCGATGTGCGTGTTGCAAATGGAAATATAATTTCTTTATTCGCTTTTCGTAAGTTTTGCTATCGATTTTTTAATAAATTTGTCTCACCTTATAATCTCGAAGAACAACTTCGATTTAGTGCTAAAATTACAAAATGTTTCTCGAAAATACAGTAAATCAGAAAGAACAATTTGGATGGATTGAAGTCATCTGTGGCTCAATGTTCTCCGGTAAAACCGAAGAGTTAATTAGACGATTAAAGCGTGCAAAATTTGCCAAACAGAGAGTTGAAATTTTTAAGCCCGCCGTAGATACACGTTACGATGAAGATATGGTGGTCTCTCATGATGCTAATGAAATCCGTTCAACACCGGTTCCGGCCGCTGCTAACATTCCTATTTTGGCAGATGGTTGCGATGTGGTAGGGATTGATGAAGCGCAGTTTTTTGATGAAGGGATTGTGCGTGTGTGTAATGATTTAGCTAATAAAGGAATTCGTGTTATTGTAGCGGGATTAGATATGGATTTTAAAGGAAACCCCTTTGGACCCATGCCTAATTTAATGGCTACGGCAGAGTATGTGACTAAAGTCCATGCGGTGTGCACAAAAACAGGAAATCTAGCGCAATACAGTCACCGTAAAGCCCTTAGTGATGAGTTGGTTTTATTAGGTGAAGTTGATGAGTACGAACCTCTAAGTAGAGCGGCTTATTTTAAAAGCGTACAACGCGATAAGCTGAAAAACGTCACGGTAGTAGATCCTCAAGAATTAGATTTTAATCAGGACGAGACCAATGCCTAAGGTTCAAGAAACAGTGCTTGAAATTAATTTGAGCGCGCTAACGCATAATTACCATTATTTAAAATCGAAATTACAACCAGAAACTAAGTTTTTAGCCGTTGTTAAAGCCTTTGCTTACGGGAGCGACTCTGTAGCAATCGCAAAACACCTGGAAACGCTAGGGGTTGATTATTTTGCGGTGGCCTATACCCAAGAGGGCGTTGTTCTAAGAGACGCCGGGATTAGGACGCCGATATTGGTACTGCATCCACAATCTTTAAATGCAGATACCTTAATAGATCGCTGTTTAGAACCGAGTATTTACAGCGCACGACTTTTAAAAGACTTTATTGCTACTGCGGAAAAAAGAGGGCAGACCAATTATCCTGTTCATATTAAATTTAATACCGGATTAAATCGTTTAGGCTTTGGCGAACAAGATATCGCAGGGATTACTGAACAGTTAAGCGCCACTAAAGCCGTACAAGCTAAGTCTATTTTTTCACATTTAGCGGCTAGTGAAGATCTTACGGAGAACGATTTTACAGCCTTACAGATTAATCGTTTTAAAACCTTCGCAGAAACCTTTAAGCGCCTTTCCGGAACAACACCTTGGATGCATCTTTGTAATACATCGGGTATTATTAATTATTCTGAAGCTCATTTTAATATGGTGAGAAGTGGTATTGGCTTATATGGGTTTGGTAACTGTGACGAAGAGGATGCTAATTTACAACCTATAGCAAGTTTAAAATCGGTTATTTCTCAAATTCATGAGGTAGAAAAAGGACATTCCGTAGGGTATAACAGAGCTTTTACTACTTCACGAAAAGAGTGTATTGCAACGATTCCTATTGGTCATGCCGATGGGTTGAGCCGTATTTATGGTCAGAAAAAAGGATTTGTTTATATCAACGACCAGAAAGCATTTATTGTTGGAAATGTATGTATGGACATGATTATGGTGAACGTAACGGATATTAATTGCCAAGAAGGTGATGAGGTTATTGTTTTTGATGCCAAGTATAAAGCAAACACCTTAGCCGAATCTGCTGCCACTATTTCTTATGAAATCTTAACTGCACTCTCTCAGCGTATTAAACGAATTATTGTAGGAGAATAATCTTTTTTTAACATTTTGTGACTTTTTTCTTAACTTGGTGTCATATTAAATAGCCTAACTAAAAAATTAGAACATTATGTTAAAAGAATTCAAGGAATTTGCAATGAAGGGGAACCTTATAGACATTGCAGTTGGTTTTGTTATGGGTGCTGCTTTTAAAGAAGTAGTTACTGCGTTTACAGGAGGAATCGTTTCTCCATTAATTGGAATGATCTTTAATTCAGATTTCAAAGCGTTGAGGTATCAGCTTAAAGAAGGAACTTTAAACGATGCTGGAGAACGTGTTGGAGACGTATTTTTAGAATACGGAACGTTTTTAACAAACGTTATTGACTTTATCATTGTAGCATTTGTTATGTTCCTTGTAGTAAAAGGAGTTAATAAAATGAAGAAGAAAGAAGAGCCAGCTCCTGCTGCGCCATCTGGACCATCTGAAATCGATTTATTAAAAGAAATCAGAGATTCTTTAAAAAAATAAGACCGTTTAGCAGCATCGCTACACTATTATTTTAACCAAACCCAGGCGATAACAGCCTGGGTTTTCTTTGTTTTAAAAGGTCTGGTGCACATCTCATAATGAATCCTCCTTATTTTTATGAGATTTTTAAAGCTAATTACCCCTTAAGAGTAAAAGAAATATTCTAATTTTGATATCTTAGAGTTGTGTCTTTATAAAAAAATTATAACCCTGCATAAGGACTTTAAATGAGGGCGTTATAATGCATATAGGACCTAAGAACATTAAAAATATAAACGTATGAAAGTAGCAATTGTAGGTGCAACAGGTATGGTTGGCAACGTGATGCTAAAAGTATTAGAGGAACGTAACTTTCCTTTAGATGAATTATTATTAGTCGCTTCAGAGCGTTCTGCAGGTAAGGTATTACAGTATAAAGGTAAGGATATTACAGTCATTAGTATTCCTGCCGCTATTGAAGAACGTCCAGATATTGCTTTGTTTTCTGCTGGTGGTGGGACTTCCTTAGAATGGGCACCAAAATTTGCTGAAGTCGGAACAACAGTTATCGATAATTCTTCGGCTTGGAGAATGGATGGTTCAAAAAAATTAGTGGTACCAGAAATCAATGCCGCGGAATTAGCAGCAACCGATAAAATTATCGCAAATCCTAATTGCTCAACCATTCAAATGGTTATGGCTTTAGCGCCTTTACACGAAAAATATAAGATTAAACGTATCGTTGTGTCTACGTACCAATCGGTATCGGGAACAGGAGTAAAAGCGGTAGAACAATTAGAAAATGAAATTGCAGGTAAAGAAGGCGATATGGCTTATCCTTACCCAATTCATAAAAATGCTATTCCTCATTGTGATGTTTTTGAAGATAATGGTTATACCAAGGAAGAAATGAAATTGGTGAATGAAACCCGTAAAATTTTAGGGGATGATAGTATTGCAGTTACTGCAACTGCTGTTAGAATTCCAACTGCAGGTGGACATAGTGAAGCTATTAACGTAGAATTTGAGTCTGATTTTGATCTTGCAGAGGTTAAAAGCTTACTCGATAGTACTGATGGAGTAACACTTCAAGATAATTTAGACGAAAACCTTTATCCAATGCCAATGTATGCGCATGGTAAAGATGATGTTTTTGTAGGACGTATTAGACGTGATGTGTCGCAAGCAAACACTTTAAACTTATGGGTGGTGAGTGATAACCTTAGAAAAGGTGCAGCGACAAACACCGTACAAATTGCAGAATACCTTATTAAAAACGATCTTGTTTAAGGTGTTTTAATCTTAAAAGTATAAGCAGCTTTTTGTTTTTCAGTCTATTGCTTAATTAGGTGGCTGAAATTATGCTTATATTGTACTTCCAATTTTAGGTTAAGTTTTGAGTTAAAGCGTTCTCGTAAAACTCAAAACTTAACTTTAAAATGAAATTGTAAGTTATAAAAACACCTAATTATGAAAAAACTTCCCTTCCTTGCTTTAGCGTTAAGTATTTTTGTCTCTTGTAAAAATGAAACTGAAAGCATGAAACCCATTACTGTAGATTACCCTCAAACCCAAAAAGTAGATACTATAGACACTTATTTTGATGTGGCTGTTGCAGATCCTTACCGTTGGTTAGAGGACGATAGAAGTACGGAGACAGAGGCTTGGGTAAAGGCGCAAAATAAAGTAACTTATAATTATTTAGATCAAATTCCTTACCGCAAAGCTTTAAAAGAGCGTCTTACGACCTTATGGAATTATGAGAAGATTGGAGCGCCTTTTAAAGAAGGAGACTATACTTATTTTTATAAAAATGATGGGCTTCAGAATCAATATGTGATTTACAGGTATAAAACAGGAGCAGACCCAAGCACAGCAGAGGTCTTTTTAGATCCTAATAGCTTTAAAGAAGATGGTACCATCTCATTAGGAGGCACTAGTTTTTCAAAAGATGGAAAAACTCTAGCCTATGCCATTTCTGAAGGTGGAAGTGATTGGCGAAAAATCTTAATCATGAATACCGAGACCAAAACTATTGTTGAAGATACTTTGGTAGACATTAAATTTAGCGGCATGTCTTGGTATAAGAATGAGGGGTTTTATTATTCAAGTTACGATAAGCCTAAAGGGAGCGAATTGTCAGCCAAAACAGATCAGCATAAGGTGTATTATCATAAATTAGGAACACCGCAGTCTGAAGATCAATTAATCTACGGCGGTACGCGAGAAGAAAAACATCGTTATATCTATGCTACGGTGACGGAAGATGATCGCTATTTAGTGATTACGCCTAGAGTGTCTACCTCGGGGAATAAACTTTATATAAAAGATTTATCAGTCGCTAACGCACCATTAATAGAAATTTTAGGGCATACCAATTCTGATTCTAATATTATTGAGAACGTAGGGACCAAACTTTATATTGCGACAAACCTAGACGCACCAAACGAGAAAATTGTAACGGTAGAGGCGTCTCATCCTACACCAGAACACTGGGTTGATTTTATTCCGGAAACCAAAAACGTTTTAACGCCAACGACTGCCGGGGGTTACTTTTTTGCCCATTATATGGTAGATGCGGTTTCAAAAGTCTTTCAATATGATTACGAAGGCCAACTTGTTAGAGCGGTAGAATTACCGGGAATAGGAACGGCAGGAGGATTTAGTGCTAAAAAGGAAGAAACAGAATTGTATTACTCTTTTGCTAATTACGTCACACCAGGGAGTATCTATAAATATTCTATTGAAAGCGGGGCCTCAGAACTTTATAAAAAGCCTAATATCGATTTCAATCCTGAAGATTACGAAAGCAAGCAGGTCTTTTATACTTCGAAAGACGGCACTAAAGTTCCTATGATTATCACACACAAAAAAGGACTTAGATTAAACGGTGAAAACCCAACCATTCTGTATGGCTACGGAGGTTTTAATGTAAGTTTAACACCGAGTTTTAGTATCGCCAATGCTGTTTGGATGGAACAAGGTGGAGTTTATGCAGTACCTAATCTTAGAGGTGGTGGTGAATACGGAAAAGCATGGCACGATGCTGGGACTAAACTTCAAAAACAAAATGTATTTGACGATTTTATTGCCGCAGCAGAATACCTTATTAGTGAAAAATATACAACCTCAGATTTCTTAGCGATTAGAGGGGGCTCTAACGGCGGTTTACTCGTAGGCGCTACCATGACGCAGCGTCCGGAGTTAATGAAGGTGGCTTTGCCTGCCGTTGGCGTTTTAGACATGTTACGTTATCATACTTTTACCGCTGGTGCTGGTTGGGCTTATGATTACGGAACGGCAGAAGATACCAAGGAGATGTTTAACTATTTAAAAGGCTATTCTCCTGTACATAATGTAAAAGAAGGAACCGCATATCCTGCCACATTGGTTACCACAGGAGATCATGATGATCGGGTGGTGCCTGCGCATAGTTTTAAGTTTGCTGCAGAACTACAAAGCAAGCAAACGGGTGAAAACCCTACATTAATTAGAATTGAAACAGATGCAGGCCACGGGGCCGGAACACCGGTAAGTAAAACCATAGAACAATTTGCCGATATCTACGGATTTACGCTTTATAATATGGGTTTTAAAACTTTACCAACAGCATTAGAAAAGTAATAATTACACTATAGACAGGGCGTTTTAGGGAAACCTAAACGTTATAAGACTAGTCCTATTTCAGCAAGCCTTCAGGGCACATGTGTAGGAATTGTACAATCAAAAAAGAAGGGTGATGAGGTAGGTGATTTGGGGCTTAAGTTGTTTTATAAGTGAGGGTTAACCATTGCATATGACAAAATTTTACGGTATTTTATTTCTAATAGGTTTGCTCCTAGTTTCTTGCGCTAAGGATGACGGCCTTACGGCTTTAGATACCGAAAGTGTGGTGCATTACGATTTAGAAAATATGCCGTTTTCAACCTTGTCTGAATACCAATTTTTTCAAGGTGAACTCAAAAATTTAGAGCCTAGTCATGGGGTCTTACCCTATACCCTAAATGCCACATTATTTAGCGATTATGCTAAAAAGAAACGCTTTATATGGATGCCTAACCAAAGTAAAGCCGCTTACGTCAGTGATGATCAAATGTTAGATTTCCCTAGAGGAACCATTCTGATCAAAAATTTTTATTACGATAATGTACGTCCTGATTATAGCACTCAGATTATAGAAACACGGCTTATGATTAAAAAGGAAGCGGGTTGGGTTTTTGCGAATTACAAATGGAATGCGCTTCAATCTGAAGCTGAATTAGACTTGAATGGGAGTTTTGTTCCTTTAGAATGGGAAGAGAATGATGAGGTAAAGTCTGTAGAATACCGTATTCCTTCAGAAGCAGAATGCCATACCTGCCATAAGATTATGGAAACGGCGCAGCCTATTGGCCCTAAACCACGAAATTTAAATCTCACGTTTCAAGCGGATGAAGGCCTTCAGAATCAATTAGACTATTTAGTGGAGTTTGGGTACTTAGACAATTCACTGCCCGAAACCATATACCAATTGCCTGATTATACCGATACCAGTGTTCCACTGATCCAAAGAGTAAGAGCCTATTTAGAAATTAACTGTGCGCATTGTCATTCCGATTATACACACTGTTCTTATCGCCCTATGCGTTTCGATTATTCCTTAACGGATGACTTCGCCAATATGGGGGTTTGTGTTGATGCCGATACTCCTCTAGGTGAAGATTTAGAGCGTATTGTAACTCCGGGAGATGCAAGGAGTTCGGTGTTGTATTACAGGTTAAGTGCCACAGAACCTTCTACAAGAATGCCTTTATTAGCCCGAACATTGGTTCATACAGAAGGGCTTCAGCTTGTAGAAGCTTGGATAGAATCTTTAGACATGAATTGTAACTAAACAAATTGATATGAAGACACAACTACGCTTTACATTTTTATTGCTGCTTGTTTATGGTTTTTCTCAAGCCCAGCAATTAAATGAACCGGCCAATTGGCCTAATGCGCAATGGACGCTCACAGGGAGTTATGATTCCTTGTATTTAGATGAAAATCCAACCAGCTCGTCTAGTGGTTCGTTTTCTTTTGATGATGATGATGCTGGCGGAACTTCCATTAACAATATTGCTGCGGAATCTCCTGTGGTTGATCTTTCTGCTGCCTACACGGCTAATGAAACCGCAATTACGGTGGCATTTAACTATGTGCTAAATATTTATCAAAATGAAACCCTTAGCTTACAGTATTGGGATGCCGATACAGAATTATGGGTCAATTGGGGAGCGCCCTTACAAGAGAACTCTGGGACTAATGATGAATTTTGTAATGAAGAATATACCGCTTTTATAAGTGAAGATTTAAACGTGTCTGCCTTTACAAGCACACAATTAACCGGATTTAAATACCGCATTTTATATGACGATAATGGCTCTTATGGTTGGGGATTTTGTGTAAATGCCCCTGTTATTAGCTCGGCTGTGCCACCAGCTTGCCCAAACGTCTCCGATATAGTTATCAGTAATATTAATGCCTTTAGTGCTATGGTACAATGGGAAAGTGGTGCTACCGAAACCTCGTGGGAGATTGTTGTTCAGTTGTTAAGTGAAGGTATTCCTAGTTCTGGTACCCTGGTCACCAGCAATAGCTATAATGTGTCTAACCTTAGTGCAGATACCGATTATGTGGTTTTTATAAGAGCACAATGTTCTCAAGGAGGCGTAAGCAACTGGATGACGCAAATGTTTAAAACAGGAGTCGATTTTTCTACCTACCCAGTAGCGTTTACAATTAACCCTATGGTAACCACAGGATTTTATGATACGGCCTTGGTGGATTTAAATGGCGATTTTTTAGACGATGTGATCTCCGTGAGTAATGACCATATTAATATACATTACCAACTGCCTTCAGGAGGCTTTAATGAGGTTGATATTACGATGACTCCAACATCTAACTCTCCAAATTGGAGTATTGCCGCAGGAGATTTTGATGGTAATGGTTATAATGATTTATTGTATGGAGGCTACAGTGGAGTCACCTTTATGCAAGCCAATAGTACCGGTACAGGCTATACCGAAATTTCAGGAGCAGAGTACGTGTTTTCTCAACGTTCTAATTTTGTAGACATTAATAATGATGGGTATTTAGACGCTTTTGTCTGTCATGATGTGCAAGCGAACGTGTATTACCTCTCAGATAGTTCTGGAAATTTAACCTTTTATCAAGGCCCAAGTACAGTTGTTCCTAATGGTTTAGGCACCGTACCGGGAGGTGGAAATTACGGCTCAGTTTGGATCGATTTTGATAACGACAGGGATATGGATCTATTTCTCGCTAAATGTAGAGGTGGCTCATCGATTAGTATGAACGAGTTATGGCGAAATGATGGCAACGGAAGTTTTGTAAACGTCGCTGATGCCAACGGCTACTATAGCACTAATGCTCCAGGTGTTGGGCATGATAATTCTTCAAATTTAGGTGACTTGGTACAAACTTGGTCTTCAGCATGGGCAGATTATGATAACGATGGGGATATGGATGTTTATGTCGGGGCAAGTACTACCGTAGATGGCGATTCTAAATTAATGCGAAACAACGGTGATGGTACCTTTACAGATGTTACAGCAGGTTCTGGAGTTCTATTGGCATCCTTAGGACGAGAAAATGTAGCGGTAGATTTTGATAACGATGGCTATATCGATATTTTTAGTAATGGAGATGTATTGTTTAATAATGGTGATCTTACCTTTACGAATTATAACACCAATATGCCACCAAGTGGGGCCATTGGCGACACCAATAACGATGGGTTTTTAGATGTTTATTACAACGGTAATATTTATTTAAACAATACCAACGCCAATAATTGGATAAAGATAAATACCATAGGAACCACAAGTAACCGTAACGGTATAGGCGCACGTATAGAACTAGAAACCAGCAACGGCACACAAATTAGAGATGTGAGAAGTGGTGAAGGCTTTGAGTATATGAGTAGCTTAAACACGCATTTTGGTATTGGTAGTCTTAGTAGTATTAACAGCCTGACTATTTATTGGCCTTCCGGAACGGTAGATTATATCGAGAATCCTGATATTAATGCCACCTTAAGTGTTACTGAAGGGAGCACGTTAAATGTAGAAGATCCGGCTTTAGTAGATCTGTCTATTTATCCGAACCCGGTAGATGATACCTTGTTTTTAAAGACTACAGGAGCCTTAGTTCATAAAATTGCAAGTGTTTTTGATGCTAATGGTAAACGGGTGTTTAATGAAAAGCTTAGCGCGTCTACAGTAGATGTTTCACATTTAGCCCCTGGGGTTTATGTGCTACGTATAGAATCGCAAGGAAAAATGATAAAACGTAAGTTTATAAAAAACTAAATGAATTTAACTTCGCTTTTAAAGCCGCTAGAGAAATCCGGCGGTTTTTTTATGTAATTTAAGTCTTGAAGTAGTATTTTTGAAATGCATTGCTGCGACTAAAGCACCGTAGCGATAGATTTTAATGCTTTTTTACAGAAGAGCTAACTTAAAGTAAAGCCCCAATGCTACAGGTAAATAATTTAAATTTCGGATACACAAATACCAAGGTTTTAAATGCGATTGATTTTAAAGTTGAAGCTGGAAAAAATCTCGCCATTATCGGTGAAAGTGGCTCCGGAAAAAGTACCTTATTAAAACTTATTTATGGGGAATACGATTTAGACGAAGGACAAATCTTCTGGAAAGATCAAGAAATTTTAGGCCCTAAATACAATTTAGTGGTGGGCTATGAGTTTATGAAATCTGTAAGTCAAGAATTCGATTTAATGCCGGTAACCACGGTTGCTGAAAACATCGGAAAATTCCTTTCTAATTTTTATCCTGAAGAAAAAAAGGAACGCACCAAAGAACTTATTGAGGTGGTAGAGCTTGAAGCTTTTGCGAATACCAAAGTAAAATTATTGAGTGGCGGCCAAAAACAACGTGTTGCCATTGCTAGAGCCTTAGCAAAACAACCCGAAATATTACTCCTCGATGAGCCTTTTAGTCATATTGATAATTTTCAAAAACAAGGTTTAAGGCGTAATGTCTTTAATTACTTAAAAGCTAAGAATATTGCGTGTATTGTGGCTACCCATGACCGCAATGATGTATTGGGCTTTGCTGATGAAATTATTGTACTCGATACTGCTAATATCATCGCTAAAGACAGTCCTGAAAACCTCTATAAAAATCCTCAGTTACCTCTTATAGCCTCATTCTTTGGGGAATTTAATGTCATTGAACCTTATGGTATTGTTTATGCGCATCAGCTTTATATTGTAGCCGAGTCCGATTTTAAAGCCGTAGTAAGAACCTCGTATTTTAATGGGAGTACTTGGTTAATTGAAGTACTGTATCAGTCCGACGTTGTTTTTATTCAACATACGGAGGCCTTAGAGCGCGACACAACAATTTATTTTTCAGTAAAAGCGAAATAGGCTTTAGTCGGTAAGACGTCAAGATAAGAATGATGAGTTTTTTTTGGGCTTAAAGAGAGTGCTCTAAAACTAAAAGATTTATAAGGGTTAGGCCATCTTAATTGGGCTGGTTGTTGTGTAACAGCTTGTAAATTAATAGTGTAAACCTATTAAAAATGAAAAAGGATGAACAGTCGTTCATCCTTTTTGCCCCAAATCTACCATAAACTTAACCTACTTATGTTATGGTGAGCCAAATATACGGGCTCTTCTATCGAAATTTCTAATTTTATGGATAAACGACCTATATATTAGTCTAAATGTGGAATTTTGATTGATTTTTTAATGCTGTTTCTGTTAAAAAAATCAATTTTCTTACACGCTTCACGTCTATAAAAGCGATTAATAAAAAAGGGTGAACGATTGTTCACCCTTTTTTGCCCCAAATCTACCATGAACTTAACCTACTTATGTTATGGTGATACTAAGTTATATTTAATTTAATGATTCTCACCAATAATCCGGTGAAATACAGTATAATACGATAAAACAATAATTTTATCGGATAAAACGCGTTTTAAGCGCTGTGCTTTAGTAAGCGCGTTTATTATTTCCTTCGTAAAAATTAATAAAAGCTCTGTTAACCACTCTATTACCTCCTGGTGTTGGGTAGTCGCCAGTAAAATACCAATCTCCTAAGTTATCCGGACATGCCTCATGAAGGTTATCTACTGGTTGAAAAATAACCTTAACCTCTGCTTTAGTATGTTCGTTACTTAATAATTCTGAAATCTTATTAGAAATCTGCTCATCTGTAAACTTCGCGTAAATCTCCTTTACATAGTTTACGATGTCTTTATCCTTATTATTAACTTGTTTAATACACTTATTATAAACTTCTTCTACTATATGGTATTGGTCGGTATCTTTTAATAAGGCTAGGGCTGCTTTAAAGGCCACTAAGGTTTCTAAATTAGCCATATCAATACCGTAACAATCAATATATCGGATTTGAGGAGCAGAAGAAACCACTACAATTTTCTTAGGGCTTAAACGGTCCATCATCTTAATGATACTCTTTTTTAGTGTTGTACCACGTACAATACTATCGTCTATAATCACTAAGTTATCATTAGGTTTTATAACGCCGTAAGTAACATCGTAAACGTGTGCTACTAAGTCATCTCTACTACTATCTTCAGTAATAAAGGTTCTTAGTTTAACGTCTTTAATGGCTATTTTCTCAATTCTTGGACGTTCTGATAAGATGTCGGTTACTGTTTCTGCAGACAATTTACCGTCACCGTCTAAGATCGATTTTGTTTTTTGTTCGTTGAGGTGATCTTCAACCGCTTCTATCATTCCAAAGAAAGACGTTTCAGCAGTATTAGGAATATAAGAAAATACACTGTTTTTAGTGTCGTTATCAATAGCCTCTAAAACCTTTGGCATTAATAAACGACCTAGTTTTTTTCGTTCCTGATAAATTTCAGCATCACTACCACGAGAAAAGTAAATGCGCTCAAAAGAACAAGCTTTACGCTCTAAAGGTTCTAATATTTTTTTAATCTGAGTAACGCCAGACTTCTTGGTAATTATAGCGTGTCCGGGTTGTAACTCTATAACCTTTTCAAAAGGCACGTTAAATACTGTTTGAATTACAGGACGTTCTGAAGCAACCACCACCACTTCATCATCTTTATAATAATACGCTGGTCTAATTCCTGAAGGATCTCTTAGTACAAAAGAGTCACCATGTCCTAATAAACCTGCCATAGCATAACCACCATCCCAGTTTTTAGCCGCTCGCTTAAGTATTTTACCAACTTTTAAACGCTCTGCAATAAGTGGCGAACATTCGTTTTTACTATAGCCTTCTTTTTTTAAATCTTTATATATTTTAGAAACAGCATCATCTAAGAAGTGCCCTATTTTTTCCATTACGGTAATGGTATCTGCTTTCTCTTTAGGGTGTTGTCCTATTTCTATAAGATTGTCAAAAAGCTCATTAACATTGGTCATGTTAAAGTTACCGGCAACAATAAGGTTACGGTGCATCCAGTTATTCTGTCTTAAAAACGGGTGTACACTCTCTACGCTATTTTTACCATAAGTACCATAACGAACGTGGCCTAATAAAACCTCACCAACGTAAGGGATTTTTCGTTTTTGCAAATCAACATCATCTTGATATTCTGGATTTTTAGTCAGCTCATCATTGATACGGGCATTAATCTGCGCAAAGATATCTTGTATGGGTTGCTGTGCATTAGAGCGCACACGACTAATATAACGCTCTCCAGGTTTGGTATCTAATTTTATACTTGCAAAACCAGCACCATCTTGTCCTCGGTTGTGCTGTTTTTCCATCATTAAATACATCTTATTTACACCATAAAAAGCACTGCCATACTTTTCTTTATAGTATTCTAAGGGTTTTAAAAGTCTAATAAGTGCAATACCGCACTCATGTTTTAATGCATCACTCATGATTGTTTGTCTGCAATTAGTTATATAATTTTGAAAATAAAAACGCGCTCATTTTAGAGCGCGCGGGTTTTTACGATAATTCGATATCAAATTGTGTTAGCGTCTTAAACTGCTCTAAGCGCTTATAAATTTCTTGGTCGCTAAGGTTCTCCATACGCGCTGTGCCAAATTTTTCAACACAGAAGGATGCTAATGTAGAGCCATAAATGACCGCTGTTTTCATGTTTTCAAAAGAGAAATCTCCTGTTTTGGCTAAATAGCCCGCAAAACCACCGGCAAAGGTATCTCCGGCCCCTGTAGGATCAAAAACTTCTTTTAATGGTAAAGCAGGTGCATAAAACACATTGTCGTCATGAAATAATAAGGCCCCGTGTTCGCCTTTTTTAATCACCACATATTTAGGTCCCATTTCATGGATTTTCTTTGCTGCAACCACTAAAGAATATTCCCCAGTTAATTGGCGGGCTTCTTCATCGTTAATGGTAATTACATCCACGTTTTTTATAACCGCAAGCAAATCATCTAAAGCGATATCCATCCAGAAATTCATGGTATCTAAAATAGCAAGCTTAGGCTTTTTAGTCATTTGGTTAAGAACGCCCTGTTGTACTAAAGGGTGTAAATTACCTAACATAACCACCTCTGCATCTTTATAAGAGTCAGGAACAATAGGGTTAAAATGTTCTAATACATTAAGCTCTGTAGCTAAAGTATCACGAGAATTCATATCATTATGGTACTTGCCACTCCAAAAGAAGGTTTTTCCCTCTTTTACAATTTCTATACCTTCAATATCAATGTTTTTATTGCTTAACAATTCTAAATAGTCTTGCGGAAAATCACCACCAACCACTGAAACTGCTGCGGCATCCACATTAAAATTAGAAGCTGATAAACCAATATAGGTTGCAGCACCACCAAGAATTTTATCGGTTTTACCAAATGGAGTTTCAATAGCGTCAAAGGCTACGGTTCCAACAATTACTAATTTGCTCATAAAAGAATTTTGAATTAAAGTGCAAATTTACGTAAAAATAATTCCTTGTGAAATAGGAAATTTTAGCCTTGTAAAGCCGGGTGTCGTTTTAAAGAAAACAACTAAGCCTACTTTAATCCTGGCCTATTATGAAGCTTAAAGGGGGGTAGGGCGCTTTGGTGTAGGCGTATCGTATAAAAAGAATGCATATCGCCGAGATTTTAAGACCAAAAAAAAGCCACAATAGTTAAATTATGGCTTTTCTTTTATACTTGTAAACGCTTTAACGTCTCACTAATAAATTATAATTTAGTTATACCGATATGGGTATAAGTACCTGATAAAGTAGTACTATTAATATCGTCATTTTTTAAATAGTATTTAATGTCTATAACATCTTCGGCGTTAAAATAATACTGAAATGTTCCAGTTACACCAAAATGATCTCCACTTGGAAGCGTAGCAACACCTCTAGAAAGGTAGGAAATACGAGAACCATTTAGAAAAACAGCAAGAATATATTTGTTGCTTCCTGTTTTTAAATTAGAAACAGACCAACTAGCGTTAATGATGTAACTACCCGGTTTTAGAATTTGAATTTTACCATCACTTATCACGGAAAAATAATCAGTGTTATTTTCTTGAATCTCACTAGTTGCACCTCCTACAGGTAAATTATAAAAAGTACCATTGCTTGAATCTATTTGTCCTGTGTTAGCACTGTACAGTGTTAGGGTAGGAGTTGCATCTGCTTCTGTTGATAAGTGACTCCATCCTGTTTCCTCTGAAATATAAACCTCAAGACTTTCTGTGTCGGTATTATATATGGTAAGGCCTACGGCTGGTGTTGCGATAAGATCACGATCTGCAGTTGACAGTCTAGGTAATAATAGACCTTTATCAGTACTCTGTAATTCTAAAATACTAGAGGCGTCTGGAGTTTCTGTACCAATACCTACTTGAGCAAAACACGTGCTTGTACATAATAAAAATGCACCTAAAATGGTAAAAATTGATTTCATTCTTCTATTTGGTTTACATGGATTTAGTGACAAATTAACATTAAAAAATGGGATTTATCAAATTTGTGGCTTTTTAAATTTTTAAAAATAGTTAGGCTAAGAGGCTGTAAGTAGATTTGTATTAAAACGATAAGGTGCTTTTTTTAGATTGTAATACTTTACTTTCATTATAAGGGTTGGAGGTCGTCAGTCTTTTTTTTAATGACTTAAAGTCTTAAATCTTTAAAAAAAAGACCTTTAAGAGCTTGTAAATCTTAACGTTTTAAAGACGGCCATAACGTAGGGTTTGCTAAATTATTTTACAATTATCTTGAATTATATAAATTATTGCCGTTTCTTGCATACTTACTTAATTAAATGATGATTAACATGAAATCGACTTGTATTGCTTTAATATCAATGTTTTGTATAAATCTTGGTGCTCAAGATTTTGAAAAGACCATGACGGTAAGTCCGGGGACCTCTATGCGTATAGAGACAGGAACTGTTTTTGGTGCTGATACCTTAACTTTAAAATCAAGCTCAAGTAAATTTGCAACGGTTTTAACTGATGTTGATGGTTTAACGTCTGGAGCTGTTGTTAATTACGATAGGTATGTTAATGTTGTAGGGCAAACTTCAGTGAATGGAGGAAACGATTTAGTGGCTTTACCTTTAAAAGATGGTGCTGCTACTTTTGCTGATTTTTTAACCTATAGTGATGATGGGGGAACAACCACTAATGCAGATTACATGGTAACTTCGCCATCGATCCCGACCTTATATGCTTTTGGCCCTTTTGATACAGCAAATTACACCTATATTAATTATGATTCTAGTTCAGATGGAGCTGTAGAGTTACTAAGAGGTAAAGGGTATAGAGCTGCAACCCCTTCTGGGAGAACCTTAAGATTTACAGGAAGTATTACGACGAATATTGAAGATACGCCTATTATTACAGGAACTTACTCTAGATGGAATTTAATAGGAAATCCTTATCCTACTTATTTAGATTCGGAAGCATTTTTAACGGCAAATAGCGAGGAATTAGATCCAGATGCTTTGGCTATTTATGGTTATAATAGTGGAACCAACGCAAGTAGTGTTGGGACCATAGGAAACTATACCATTATAAATTATAATACCAATACGGACTTAAATATTGCTCCAGGGCAAGGATTCTATGTGGCAAATGACCCTAGTGTATCTAGTAATACCGTTACCTTTTCTCCTGCAATGCGCCTTTTTAATGGTGGAGATGATTTTATAGCAGGTAGAGATGCTAATAATCAAATGTTACGTTTAAAGGTGGCACAAGCTAACGCTGATTTTGCTACCGAGTTTTATTTTAATGATAATTCTACCCAGGCTTTAGATCCGGGTTATGATGCAAAACTATTTGGGGCATCTTCTCTAGGGTTCTCATTGTATTCGCATTTGGTTGCAGATAACCAAGGCACAGCAATGGCTATTCAAAGTTTAGGATCTTCAGATCTTAGTTCTGTAGTTATTCCTTTAGGATTAAAAGCAGGAGAAGGGCAACAGATAACCTTCAGTATTGAGAATTCTACCTTGGCCTCTGACGTTTCAGTATATTTAGAAGATACAGTAGCCAACACCGTGACCTTATTAAACAATACAGACTATACCTTTACAACAAATTCAGCTATTTCTGGTACAGGACGTTTTTATCTAAATATTGGTAATGCAACCTTATCTCAAGTTGATGATGAGTTGAATAACTTAAATTTATATGCAGCTCAGAAAACGATTGTGGTTACAGGACAACTTGTAGAAGCAACAGAAATGACTGTTTACGATACTTTAGGACGTAAAGTGATGTTCTCTACCTTAGAGACCGGATCTAACGCTAATGAAGTAGACGCTTCGCAATTAACGGCAGGTATTTATATTGTAACATTAGAAAACGCGACACAAGAGCTTTCTAAAAAGGTGATCCTAAAATAAGCAACACCATCATAGTATCATAAAAAGGGCTAACAATATTTTGTTAGCCCTTTTTATTTTTTAGATCAAAAGTGTCTTAAAAGATTTATGGTCCTTATTTTGGGCTATTTCCTCCCAAAATCTGCAGGTATTTCTCCCCAAGCCTTGGTTTCCCATTTTACTATGGTGGTCGTGTATTCGTTGGTTTTTAACCATTGTACGGCACGGTCTACCAAATCAAACACCGGTTTATTTTTAGCATTACGTTGTAGTTTTGTATTACAAGCTTTTTTGCGCACCCAGCTCATAGCCGTTCTAGAATCCGTATACATAATGCGTGTGCTATTGTGTTGCTTTAAAAAAGCCAAACCATGCACAAGCGCTAAAAACTCACCAATATTATTGGTGCCTTGCTCAAAAGGTCCTTGATGAAACAATTGTTTTTTAGTTTTCGTATCCACACCACGGTATTCCATAATTCCGGGGTTGCCACTAGAAGCAGCATCTACAGCAATGGAATTGTAATTGGGTTTTCCTATTTTTTTTAATTCGGCCTCAGAGAGTCCACTACTAAATGTTTTTTGCTTTCCTATAAAGTCAAAGTAGTTGCCTTCTAAAGCCTTTTCGGCTTCAGCTTGGGTAGGGAAGGATTTGTATTGTGCTCCGGGGAAATCTTTAATCTGCGTTTTACAAGCATTCCATGAGCTGTAAACCCCAGGTTTATGACCTTGCCAAACCGTGTAATATTTCTTTTTCTTTTTACTCATCTTTAGTTTCCGCGATAGCGGAAATCTTATTATTTAAGTTCTTTCTTTAAAAGTTGATCCACCACCTTAGGAAAATGTTCCATCTCTAAGCCGTGAATTTTTTGCGCAACATCATCTGCGGTATCTGAGGCTGAAACTGCACATTTGGCTTGAAAAATTAAGGCGCCTTCATCATAGTTTTCGTTAACATAATGAATACTAATGCCGGTTTCGGCTTCTTTGTTTTCAACAATAGCGTTATGCACATGCATGCCATACATTCCTTTTCCGCCGTAATTAGGGAGTAAAGCAGGGTGAATATTAATCACTTTATTTTCAAACTCTTTCAGTATAAACTCAGGAAATTTCCAAAGAAATCCCGCTAATACAATAAGGTCGGGCTGCGTGGCTTTTAAAAGGTTTAAGACATCATTAGATTTAGAAAAGGCAATGCGGTTAAAAGATAAGGCGCTAACTTTTAAAGTTTTGCAACGCTCCAAAACTTTGGCATGAGGATTGTTGGTTAAGACCTGAATAACAGAGGCCGTATCGCTGTTTTGAAAGAACTTAATTAAATTTTCTGCATTAGATCCGCTACCGGAAGCAAAAATGACAATACGTTTCATCAGTAGATTTTATTTAAGATTAAGATGAAATGGAATTAACCCTTAAAAATTTACTAAAATGTTTAGCAAACTTTAGTTCAGTTCATTGCATTTACAGTTATATTTGTTTCAAATATTTAGAACAAAAAAAAGAATAATAATTTAATATTAGGGGTAAAAACCAAATACTTCAATCGATTTACATTAATTTATATGTACATTTTATTGGTAAAAGTGTTTTTTAAAATAAAGTTTTTTATTTTTGCCGTCTAATAAAACTTAAAATAAAAAAATTATGTCAGACATTGCATCAAGAGTAAAAGCGATTATCGTAGACAAGTTAGGTGTTGATGAAAACGAAGTTGTAACTGAAGCAAGCTTCACTAACGATTTAGGAGCGGATTCATTAGATACTGTTGAATTGATAATGGAATTCGAAAAGGAATTTGATATTCAAATCCCAGATGATCAAGCAGAAAATATAGCGACAGTTGGTCAAGCCGTTTCTTACATAGAAGCAGCAAAATAATAACTTTATTTTTATGGAATTAAAGCGAGTCGTTGTTACAGGTTTAGGTGCTCTTACACCCATAGGAAATACCAAAGATGAATATTGGGATGCTCTTATCAGTGGGAAGAGTGGTGCCGCTACTGTGACGCATTTTGATCCTGAAAAATTCAAAACTAAGTTCGCTTGTGAAATAAAAAACTTTAAAGTTACTGACTTTATTGATAGAAAGTTAGCAAAGCGAATGGATAAATTTTCGCAGTATGCGATGGTTGCTTCAGATGAAGCCATTGTAGACTCGAAATTAGATGTAGATTCATTAAACAAATTAAGAGTCGGTGTTATTTGGGGCGCTGGTATTGGTGGTTTAGAAACATTTCAAGATGAAGTGTTAAACTATGCTGCTGGTGACGGAACGCCACGATTTAATCCCTTCTTTATACCGAAAATGATTGCTGATATAGCACCTGGAAACATTTCTATTAAGTATGGTTTCATGGGGCCTAATTATACCACAGTCTCGGCTTGTGCGTCTTCAGCAAACTCAATGATCGATGCCTTAAACACCATTCGTTTAGGAACTTGTGATGTTGTGATTACTGGAGGTAGTGAAGCCGCAGTGACTATTGCTGGTATGGGTGGTTTTAATGCTATGCATGCCATGAGTACTCGAAATGATGATCCGCAATCGGCCTCTAGACCTTTTGACGCTAACCGTGATGGTTTTGTCTTAGGTGAAGGTGCTGGTGCTATTGTCTTAGAAGAGTATGAACATGCCAAAGCTAGAGGCGCTAAAATCTACGCCGAAGTACTTGGTGGAGGTTTGTCTTCAGATGCTTATCATATGACGGCACCACATCCAGATGGTATTGGTGTTGTTGCGGTAATGAAAAATTGTTTAGAGAACGCTGGTTTAAATCCCGAAGATGTAGATCATATCAATACGCACGGAACATCAACACCATTAGGTGATGTTGCGGAGCTAAAAGCTATATCTGAAGTATTTGGAAGCCACGCTAAAAACATCAATATTAACTCTACAAAATCTATGACAGGTCACTTGTTGGGTGCTGCCGGAGCTATTGAAGCGATTGCTTCTATTTTAGCTATGGAGCATGGTATTGTACCACCAACAATTAACCACGAAACGGTTGACGAAAACATAGATCCAGAGTTAAATTTGACACTCAATAAAGCTCAGAAACGAGACATTAAAGTCGCAATGAGTAATACCTTTGGATTTGGCGGACATAACGCCTGTGTATTATTCAAAAAATTAGATTAAATCCCGAATGAGCTTCATTCGTAACATATTAAATTCCCGCTCTCAAGAAGACGGGAATTTTTTTATTCAACTTAAGGATATTTTAGGCTTTAAACCCAAGTCTACAGCCATCTATATGACGGCTTTTACCCACCGTTCTATGAATATTAAGGACGATAAGGGAAATCCCATTAACTACGAACGTCTCGAGTTTGTAGGCGATGCTATTTTAGGCTCCGTAATAGCGGCATATTTGTTTCAAAAAGTTCCGCATGGCGATGAGGGTTACCTTACTAAAATGCGTTCTAAAGTAGTGAGTAGAGAGCATCTTAATAAACTAGGAGAAGAACTTGGACTGATTAACTTTGTAGAAAGTAAAATTCCGACCTCTAATTTTGGGAACAATATTCACGGTAATCTTTTTGAAGCTTTAGTCGGCGCTATTTATCTAGATCGTGGCTATAAGTTTTGCGAGAAATTTGTTTACAAGCGCGTTATTAATCCGCATGTAGATATTGAGGCCCTAGAAGGTAAAGTTATTAGCTATAAAGGCTTACTGATAGAGTGGTGCCAAAAAGAAAAGAACACCTTTAATTACGAAGTGTACGAAGATACGGGTAAAGATGAACTAAAGCATTTTTCTGTAAAGCTTAGTATTAATGAGAAGGTGGTGGCCAAAGCCCGTGCAACCTCTAAGAAAAAGGCGGAAGAAAAAGCCTCTAAACGTGCCTTTTTCGCTTTTCAAAAACAAATTACCAACCAAGGCTAATTGAAGATTATAAACGTGTTAGGATAACCTAAACGATAACGTTTTCGTAGATTATCACTGCTAATCTTAACCATTTCTTAAGCCAACTAAGCGTTTAATGTGGTATATTTGCCACTCAAAGTTATAATTGGATGGCTTTACACAAACTTCAAGTGGATGATTTTTACGATGATGCTTTTAAATTAATAGCTATTCATTGTAGATTAGAAGATTATCGACTAGCATATTTGCTTAACAAGCATTTAGGGCTGAGATTAGTGCGTAAGGATAAAGATATAGACTTCAGGTATTTGGAGGCTTCCTACAGTATTTTTGAATGGGATAATGACATAGAGTTTACGCTGTGGAATTTAATTTCAAACGTCTGTAAAAAAGAGGAAGACAGTCTATATAGTTCTGGGACATTGTTTGCGAACAACGAAAAAGTGCTCAAAACATTCCATTTAATTTCGGAATATAAAAAAGTAGATTTCTTTCTTAAGATTTCTGAAGATTCACACAGCGTGGATGACAAAGAGATTTTAAATAAATTGAAGGATATTCCACAAATCATAACAAGTTATACGGTAGATCCGTTAAATATAAAATCAAAAGACCATTTAATTTTTTGAATCGATGTCACACAAAAAAACAAAAATAGTAGCCACATTAGGACCCGCAACAAGCAACAAGGCTGTATTAAAAGCCATGCTAGATGAAGGTGCCAATGTGTTTAGAATTAACTTCTCTCATGCCGATTACGCAGATGTAGAAGAACGCATTAAAATGATTAGAGAGCTTAACGAAGAGTACGGCTATAACGCTTCAATCTTAGGAGACCTTCAAGGACCTAAGTTGCGTGTAGGGGTAATGAAGGGTGAAGTTATCGTTAATGAAGGCGACGAAATCATTTTTGCTACAGGAGAACGTTTTGAAGGGACAAAAGAGCGTGTTTACATGACTTATGAGCGTTTCCCTCAAGATGCTAAGCCAGGAGAGCGTATCTTATTAGATGATGGAAAATTAATTTTTGAAGTGGTTTCTACCGATATGAAATCTGAGGTGAAAGCCAAAGTTATTCAAGGAGGTCCATTAAAATCTAAGAAAGGGGTTAACCTTCCTAATACTAATATCTCTCAGCCTGCTTTAACAGAGAAGGATATTGAAGATGCTATTTTTGCCATTGGACAAGAGGTAGATTGGATTGCTTTATCTTTTGTGCGTCATGCCGAAGATTTAATGCAGCTTGAAAATTTAATTAACGAGCACAGTGAGCATAAAATTCCAATTATAGCGAAGATTGAAAAGCCTGAAGCTGTAGAGAATATTGATAAGATTGTTGCCTATTGTGATGGTTTAATGGTTGCTCGTGGTGATCTCGGTGTAGAGATTCCTGCAGAAGAAGTACCGTTAATTCAAAAGCAACTGGTATTACGTGCTAAGCGTGCTAGAATTCCTGTAATTATTGCCACGCAAATGATGGAGACTATGATTTCTAGTCTTACACCAACACGTGCAGAGGTAAATGATGTTGCCAATTCAGTAATGGATGGTGCAGATGCAGTAATGTTATCTGGAGAAACTTCAGTAGGGCAGTACCCTGTACAAGTGATCCGTCAGATGGCAAACATTATCCGCAGCGTAGAAGACTCTCCGTTAATTGAGGTACCACAATCGCCACCACATATTCGTACAAAACGTTATATCACCAAAGCGATTTGTTTTCACGCGGCTAACATGGCCAACGAAATTAATGCAAAAGCTATTTCTACCTTAACCAATAGTGGTTATACCGCCTTTCAAATTTCAGCATGGAGACCGTCAGCACATATTTTAGTCTTTACATCTAACCGTCGTATCTTAAATCAATTAAGTTTACTTTGGGGTGTTACAGCGTTCTACTACGATAAATTTGTAAGTACAGATGAAACGATTGAAGATGTAAACGCTATTGCTTGTAAAAAAGGCTATTTAGATGTTGGTGATATGCTTATTAGCTTAGCAGCGATGCCTATTCAAGAAAAAGGAATGGTAAACACGTTAAGAGTTACAGAGATTGAAAGCTGTAGCTTTTAATCCCAACACCTTATAATTGAAAACGATCCGTTTTTAAAAATAGAATCCCCTTTTAGGGGATTTTTTTTGCTTAAAACTTTAATTTTAGTTGCACACTAATGCTGCTGTTGTCTGCTTTGTCCTTCTTCGGAATTTTGGCATTGGTATTTAAGTTAGATAAGGAAATACCTAGCAGTCGTACTGAATTATTTAAGCGGTCTTGATACAATAAGTCTTTAGCGGTTTCAAGGATAAGAGCGGCTTCTTTTACGTAATAAGGAAGGGTTTTACTGCGTGTTTGTAGGGTGAAATCGCTATATTTTATTTTTAAAGTGATGGTTTTTCCTGAAACGTTATTTTTATGTAAGCGTTTGGAGACTTCTTCAGCAATAAGCTTTAATTTTTCAAGCATAAATATTTCTGAAGAAAGGTTTTCGCTAAAGGTCCGTTCTGCGGCTAAAGATTTTCTAATGCGATTGGGTTTTACCTCACTGGTATGGATGCCACGAACCACATCGTAATAATAGGCCCCAGATTTCCCAAAATGTGTTTTAAGGTAATCTAAAGATTTCGATTTTAAGTCCTTACCGGTAAAGATCCCTTTCTGATACATTTTTTCGGCCGTTACTTTCCCCACGCCATAAAATTTCCGAATGTCTAAAGCCTCTAAAAACGGAAGCACATCTTCTGGGTTTACGGTTTTTTGCCCATTAGGTTTATTATAATCGCTCGCTACTTTGGCAATAAACTTGTTAATGGAGATTCCTGCGGAAGCCGTTAAGCCCACTTCGTCATAAATACGTTGTCTTATGTCTTCTGCGATTAAAGAGGCGCTGTAAAGGCCTTTTTTGTTTTCTGTAACGTCTAAGTACGCCTCGTCGAGGGATAAGGGCTCAACCAAATCGGTATAGTCTAAAAAAATGGCTCTTATTTTGCTAGAAATGGATCTGTAACGCTCAAAATCGGTTTTAACGAAAATTAAATCAGGACAAAGCTTAAGGGCCAATCGGCCAGACATGGCGCTTTTTACCCCAAATTGTCGGGCTTCATAACTTGCCGCACTAATAACCCCTCGTGGGCCACCGCCACCTACAGCAATGGCTTTACCTTTAAGTTCAGGAGCATCTAATTGGGCTACCGACGCATAAAATGCATCCATATCCACATGAATTATCTTTCTTATTGGTAAATCGCTTAGCATACTGTAAATTTATGAAATCCTGTGGCTGCAGCGCGCCGTAAGGGGTGATTATCACAAATTAATAATTAACTTGTAAATTCAGAATATATAAAATGATAGAAATAGAACGGAAATTTCTTGTGAACTCCATGGCTTTTAAAGCTGAGGCTCATAAAAGTTACGCGATTAAGCAAGGGTTTTTAAATAGTGCTAAAGAACGGACGGTCCGTGTAAGGCTTAAAGACGAGGCTGGATTTTTAACGGTAAAAGGGCAATCTACAGCCAATGGTTTATCGCGTTTTGAATGGGAAAAATCGATTTCTACAGCGGAAGCGGAAGCCTTGTTAGCCCTATGTGAACCTGGAATTATAGATAAAGTCCGTTATGAAGTGACCTGTGGAAAGCATGTCTATGAAATAGATGAGTTTTTTGGTGATAATGAAGGTTTAGTGGTGGCAGAAGTAGAGTTAAATGCCGAAAATGAGTCCTATACCAAACCGGCTTGGTTGGGTAAAGAAGTGACTGGCGATTTAAAATATTACAATTCAATTTTAAGTAAAACCCCGTATAAATTATGGTCTATATAAAACGGTTCTTAACGGTTTCTGTTGTTTTAGGAACGTTGTGGTCTTGCAACGACGCGAAAAAAGAAGGCGATGCTACGCCGACGTTTCCTGTAGAGGAGATGCAAACTAAGCTTAAACCTATAGATAGTGTTCAGAGCACAACGCCAGAACCTGTATCTCAGGCGGCTTTAAAAGCTCAACTTATGGAGAAGGGGTATGAGGTGTTTGATTATGTAGATGCCAAAACTCAGGATACCATTTTGATGCAAAAGTATTTTATGGCGTTTTTAAAGGAAGGACCAATTAGAAATCAGAATGAAGAAGAAGCTGCGCTTTTACAAAAAGCCCATTTAGCGCATTTAGGGAAGATGTATGATTTAGGCTATGCCGATATTTCAGGACCCTTTGATGATGATGGGGCCATAAGAGGGATTACCATTTATAATGTGCCTACAAAACAGATGGCGGATAGTTTGGCACAGGCTGATCCTATGGTGCAATCTGGTCGGTTAAAGATTGAAATGCATCCGTGGTGGGCCGCCAAAGGTTACCGCTTACGTTAAAAACAATACAACATAAAAAAAGCTCTGAACAACTGTTCAGAGCTTTTTTATAAGTAAAATTCAATGGATTTTAGTTTTCTACCGTTTCTGTAGTTACAATGATGAATTCAGAACGTCTGTTTTCAGCATGTTGTTCTTTAGTACATCCACCAGCACAATCTACTTTAGGTTCAGTTTCACCTTTACCTTCAGCAGTAATTCTAGAAGCATCAATACCTTTAGAAATTACATATTGTACAGTAGTCTTAGCTCTACGCTCAGAAAGATTAGCATTGTAAGACTCAGGACCTCTAACATCTGTATGCGACGTTGCTTTGATCTTCATTTCAGGATATTTGTTCATGATCTGAACTAATTTATCCAATTCAAAAGCGGCTTGTGCTGTAATATTAGATTTGTCGAAATCAAAATAGATAGGCGCTAAATCAATAGTTTCAGCTAAGATTAATTTTTCGATAGGATCTAAAGAAATCTGAACGTCGTTTTCTTCTTCGTTCGTTCCTTTAACTGTGACTTTTTTACTGTCAAAACCATCCATTACAACTTCAAGTTCTGTGTCTTCATCACATTCTACCATGAATTCAGCAACACCTTCTTGATTTGTTGTTTTAGAAAGAACTTTATTTCCTTCAGCATCAAATAACGCTACAGTAGCACCTGCAATTGGCTGACGTGTTTTGTCATCTAAAACCGTTGCAACAACTAAAACATCACAAAGAGGTTGTAGTTTTTTGAATTCGTAGATATCATCACTTCCTTGTCCACCTTCTCTATTAGAAGATACTAAACCTTCGTTTTTCTCTTCATCAATTCTGAAAGCAAAATCATCAGCATTACTGTTAATTGGAATCCCAACATTACGTACCGTTGCTAATTTTCCATCAACTTCTTTAGTGTAAAATACATCTAATCCACCTAAGCCTAAATGACCGTTAGAAGAGAAATAAAGGGTATTGTTACTGCTGATAAAAGGAAACATTTCTTGTGCTTCAGTGTTTACTTTCTGACCTAAATTAACAGGCTCTCCTACTGTACCATCTGCATTGATCTCTGCTTTGTAGATATCGTAGTTTCCGTAACCACCTGGCATGTTAGAAGAAAAGTAAAGTGTTTTTCCATCGGCACTTACAGAAGGGTTTTTTACAGAATAGTTTTCGCTGTTGATCGCTAAACTCTCAACAGTATCCCACTCGTCACCTAATTTAGTCGCTTTAAATAAGTATACCTGGCTGAATCTAGCACTGCTGATAGAATCTTTTTGGTAGTCTTTTTCAAAATAACTCTCTCTAGAAAAATACATGGTTTTTCCATCTGGAGTAAAAGACACTAAACCTTCATGGTATTTAGTGTTTAATTTACCTTCAGCTAAAGTTGCTGCTTGAGAGGTACCATCTGTATTTTTAGTTACCGTATAGATATCTAAAAACGGTTGCTCGTTCCATCCGTAAGTTTTACGGCTATCATTACGACCAGAGGTAATGTATAATTTACCATCGTGCATGGTCCCTCCAAAATCAGATTGCTCTGAGTTGTAATCTGCATTTTGAACGTTGAACTTTTTACCTTGTTCTAAGATCTTAGGAAGGTAATCTGGGTTTGCTCTAAATGCGGTAGCTCTGTTATCTGATGGTCGCATAGATGCAAATTTCTCCATCTGTGCATTTGATTCTTCATACTTCCCATTAGCCTTAAGCATCTGAGAGTATTTAAACACCATTTCTGGGTCTGTTGAAGTTTCTAAAGCTTTGGCATAGTAGCGTTCTGCTTCTACCGTATTAAAAATGTTATAGTAGCTTTCTGCTAATTGTCCGTAAACATAGCTGTCTGCTTTTCCTTTTTCTACAAGCTTATTATAATCTTCTACGGCTTCTACAAACTCGTAACGATCAAAATGCTTGTCTGCTTTTTTTGTGTCTTTGTTTTGAGCCGTTAAGCAAAAGCCACTCAACAACGCAGTAAATAATAAGTTATTAATGTTTTTCATAATTGTTTTTAGCTTAGCTGATTAAAAGTATCTAGGAGAACGTGAAACGCGTTTTGGGAAATTAAGATCAAATAATAACATAATTTCGTGAGATGCTGGGGCGTAATCCTTGATGTCTGAAGATACAGCATCGTAAGCATATCCAATTCTTACCGAAGGTGTGATTGCAAAATTGATTAATCCAGAGAATGAATCATCTAAACGGTAAGACGCTCCAATTTCTAATTTCTTATAGAACCTAGCGTTTAAGTTTACATCAAAAGATGTTGGGGCATCAAAAGCCGACTTAAACATTACCGATGGTTTTAACTCGGTATTAGGTGAAAGGTCAAATACATAACCCCCTGTTAAGAAATAGTGTTGTGTTTCTGATCCTATTTTACGACCATCATTATCTAAGTGAACTGATGATAATAAGTTTGGTGCAGAAAACGATACGTAATATTTATCGGTGTAGTAAAAGAACCCCGCTCCAATATTAGGCGTAGTTGTATTGACATCCTGAGAGAAAAAATCATCTGTAGGATCTACAACATCTAATCCTGTTAAACCGATATCATGAAATGTAGCTCCAGCTTTTACACCAAAGGCAAGGCGGTGTTCACCGCCAAGCTTTAGAGTGTATGAAAGATCTACGTAAGCATTGGTTTCATTCACAGGGCCAATGTGATCTGAAATAACAGAGGCACCTAGTCCTAAATTGCTACCAATTGGAGCGTGACCGAAAAACGTTCCTGTTTCCGGTCCTCCATCAATTTTAGTCCATTGATTTCTGTACAATAATCCGAAAGACAGGTTGTCTTTCGACCCTGCATAGGCCGGGTTGATTATGTTCATATTATACATGTACTGTGTGTACTGAGGATCTTGTTGTCCGTGCATTTTAAATGCCAATAGCAAGATCGCTATAATAGTGAGTTTTTTCATTATAAGTTGTAGTTGATTCTGTTATTTGATTATCTGTTAATATATACCCAAGCACTCTTAGACTTCGTACCACCTTCGTAAATAACGGTGTAGAAATAAGTTCCTACAGGTAGTTCTTCTCCATCATCAGTTTGTCCATGCCACTCGTTAGTATAATTGTTTTTGAAGTATACTCGTGTACCGTATCTGTTGAAGATTTCTAATTTAGAAACATCGAAGCTACTTAAATCAAAAGTATCATTCTTACCATCATTGTTAGGTGAGATCCCTTCAGGGAAAATACAAGATTCAGCTTCTTCTACCTCAATGTCAACCGTGTTTGTACAACCTGAGTTATTAAATTCAATAATCGCTGTATAATCTCCTGGTAATAAAACTGTATCTAAGATTAAACCTGTACCTGGTGTTGATGTTCCGTTGTATTCCCATGTTACAGTAACTTCAGATTCTGTAAAGTTATCTGGAGTAATACCAATGGTTACTGGTACTGTAGCATTAGGACATACAATGTTGTTAAAGCTAGAATCAACTGAAGCTAAAGGAACAAGGTTAATCACTAAGTTAAATGATGTTGTTTCATAACATCCTGTTACACTGTCTTCAGCTCTTACGTAAACGGTTTCACCGCTACTTGCATAAGGACTTGCTAATGGGTTTGTTCCTGCTTCAGCATCGTCTAAAGAAGTGTGGTAACTCATCACCATGTTAGGGTCTGTTGTTACTTCGTCATCTATAGAAACTAAATCAAATTCTGTTGAACCATCAACAACACCATCTAAATCATCACAAACGATGAAATCTTCTGGTTGGTTAATTTCTGGTCTTGGGTTTACAATTAATGAAACTTCAGATATTTCTCTACAGCCTAAGTAACCATTGTTGTAAGCTTCAGTATCTTCAATACGCATTACTAAAACTTCTCCAGTTGATGTGTAAGGTGAAGTTACAGCGTTGATAGCTTGGTTAGCATCATTTGTTGTTAAGTAATACGTTACCGTATAACCGTCTAAGGCTAATGAGGCTGTAAGCGCATCTAGATCAAATACTTCAGAACCGTCAGCTTCAGGACCATCACATGCAATAAGTTCTTGTGGCTCTACCGCTGGTGCAGCATCATAAAGGTTAATGATAACTTCCTGAGATAATGCAGAAGAGTT
Organism: Winogradskyella rapida; assembly: GCF_042675845.1. Classification (NCBI taxonomy): domain Bacteria; kingdom Pseudomonadati; phylum Bacteroidota; class Flavobacteriia; order Flavobacteriales; family Flavobacteriaceae; genus Winogradskyella; species Winogradskyella rapida. The sequence goes on from NZ_JBHTKM010000063.1 coordinate 1,657,689, forward strand.
ACACTGTGAGTCAAAGGCTAAAACTTGGTAGGTTCCAGATTCTGTTACCGTTAAGTCTGTTGCGTTAGCTCCTGTAATTTCTACACCATCTTTAGTCCATACAAAATCATCTGCGAATGGAGAGTAAGTTTCAATAACGATAGAACTGTATCCACATAACGATACTTCGTCTGTTTCTGTTGGGTCATTGTTAGGATCGATGTAAACATCATCACTTACAAGAGAGGCTGTAATATCTGCAATAGTACTACCTGCTCCTGCTCCACCAATATTGGTTTGTCTTACTTGAATAACACCTGGTTCTTTTTCGTAGTTTGTAATTAAGAGTAAATAAATTTCTCCTTGTACAGCATCTGTAAGTGTTACGTTTTCTATAGCTGCTGCAGAGTAACTACAATCAACTACTGCTGATAAGTCACATAAATCATCTCCTGGAGCAAATGGTCCCCAAAGGATAAAATCGACATCAAGTTCATCTCCAATTGGATTGTCATTACTATCAAAAGCCGTATTCTGTACCATTTCAATTAAAATATCTCCAGATGTTCCAATCTCTAATACACTATAGGTTGGGTTTGGCGTTGTATATAAACAGTCAATTGTTCCGTCACCAGGTTCTACTCCAATAGTGTTGTAAGTATATAAGATATCTGTAGCATCACTACCACTACAGTAGTTGTCTGCAAGGTCACATGTTAAGTTAGCTGGCGCAACGTAAGGTGTAATACAAAGATCAAAGGTCGTCGTTTCATTTTCAGTCCCTCCTGAGAAGACTCTGATATAATACGTGCTTCCTACTGTAAGTTCTGGTGTTACACTAGATAATAAGGCAAAACCTGAAGTACAAGCGATTTCTGTTAAACCATCACAAGTTCCTTCGTAAAGTGTATAATCAATATCTGTAGTGTTACTTCCAGCAAGATTAGTTAATGAAATAAGTTGGTATGGGTTAGTTGCTGTGAACTGGAACCAAACATCATCATCTGCATTTGGACTACAAGAAGGATCAGCAACATTTGATGCTGAGGCTCCAAATAACGTACCTGGTGTGCTTTGTACACATAAAATATCATCATTAACAAAAGCAACAGTGGCGTCACAAGGATCGTCATTAGTAGGAGGACAAGCCACCATAATAAGGTTTTCACTACTAATCTTACAGTCTGTATCTTGTTCGTTAGTGATATAAACTTTCACTAAAGTACCAAAGTCAAATGGTCCAACGGTATAGTTACCTGTTGTAGAAACTTGTTCAGTATCTGTATTTACACTGTTAGAAATTTCTAAAGTATCAGCGTCTCCAACACTTGTAAGATCAACGGCAATACTAAATTGGTCATTGTCACAATCAGGAACAATAGTGTAAGCTGCTTCTGCAACGGTACATGCTAAGGCCTGAATATTCACCATAAAGTCTAAAGTTACTCCAGAAGAGCCATTATAACATGGTGTTGGTGTTGAAAAGTTTGTTGTTCCAATACGTAATCTGTGTTCTCCTATTGCTGCTGTTATTGGCATTAAGAATGAAGCATCTAAAACATGTGATGTATCACTGAAGTCAGCACCTTCTGATTCTCCATCGAAAACCATCTCTGTATCATCAAATACTAAATCGTCATTAAAATCAATCCAAACACTTGTGTAATACGTTGAAGTATGTCCAAACACGATTTCAAGGTTGGTATCAATACCTTGGAAGACATCAACTACAGGAGTAAGATGACTTTCGTAATTGACATCACCTTCACTAGTGAAATCTGTATAAGCTAAGGTAACACTGTCTACACCAGATCCTGTATTACTTGTAGGAATAGATTCACAGTAACCTGTATAGAATTCGTAAGGTCCAAAGAATGAACTGATGTCATCTGTACTACATACAGATTGTACATAAAATTCATAAGAAGTATCAGGTTCTAAATCTGTTAAAACATAAGGGTTGGTTGTAATATCAGAGATAGTAGTACCGTCACCTAATAAGAATCCAGCTTCACCATATTGGATATTCCAAGCTGAAGAAGAACCCGTTTCTGTCCATCCTAATTCCGTAGATGTTAACGATAAGTTTGTTGCTGTTAAATCTGCTGGCTCAGGACAAGTTGGAATTCCTCTAACTCTAAAGTTATCGACAAAAACTTGATTATCTTCAGAATCATTTACAGTACCTTCAGAAGCGTAAATAGCAAACTGAGCGGTTTGTCCACTGTAAGCGGTTAAATCTACAACTGGGTGATCTCCGTTAATAGTAAAAACAGAAGTATTGTCATAGGTTACTAAGACAGTCCATGTAGCACCGTTATCGGTAGTCATTACTAATTGTACAACATCATCAGAACCTAAAGTTCCTGGTGTAGTTGTACTTGCGTATTGCATAACTCCAAAGTCAAACTCTACTTGGAAAGGACCTCCAGTTAAATCAAATTGAGGAGAGATAATCCAATCGCTCTTAGTAGCTACCCATAAATTAATTTCGTAAGATCCTGAGGTTCCATCGTTAAGGAATCCATCTGCTCCCCAAGAACTCGTTCCGAAGTCCGTAGGTCCTGTTGTTGGATCTCCACCATCTGCTACTTCCCAACAATCAGGAATAATAGTAGAGAAGGTTTGAATATAGTCTGGTACAAAAATGTCACATTCTGTAGTAAAAGATGCAGGACCGGTATACATACTTAGGTCACCACTACAATCTGCTTGTACATAAACGTCATAAGAAGTAATAGCATCTAAACCTGTTAAAACATAAGGGTTAGAAACATTGGTTGCTGTAGGCGTTCCTGTTGGAGTATCTCCGGCAGCAACAACTTCTATATTCCATACTGTAGAAGTTCCTGCTTCTACCCATGAAACTTCAGCTTCTGTTGCTGTAACGTTACTAACCACTAAGTCATTAGGTTCTGGACAGCTAGGAATATCTCTAACTTCAAAATTATCAACAAAAACCTGAACATCTTCAGGGTCGTTTACAGTTCCTTCAGAAGCGTAAAATGCAAACTGAACCGTTTGACCACTGTAAGCTGTTAAATCTACTACTGGGTGAATTCCATCAGCAGAAACTACTGAAGTATTGTCATAACTTAAAAGCGATGTCCATGTTGTACCTCCATCTGTAGAAATAAAGAAATCAACGGTATCATCAGATCCTAAAATCCCTGCTACTGTTGAGCTTGCATAATCCATGATTCCAAAATCAAACTCTACTTGGAAAGGACCACCTGTTAAGTCAAATTGTGGTGAAAGAATCCAGTCACTTTTATTTGTTGAATATAGGTTAATAGAATAAGCTCCTGTGAAACCGTTATTAAGGAATCCGTCTGCAGTCCAAGAACCGGCACCAAAATTTTGAGGTCCTGTAGTGGCATCTCCAGCATCTGCTTCTTCCCAACATTCTGGAGCAATACTAAAGGTAACATCGGCAAAGTCTTCAAGATAATAAGGTGTATAAGCACCACATGGTGTTGTAAATGAGAATGGGCCTGCCCAAGAACTCAATTCAGTTCCACAATTAGCTTGTACGTAATAGTCATAAGTTGTTAAGCCAGTAAGGCCTGTTGCAGTGTAAGGGTTTGAAATGTTTGTAGCGGTTGGAGTTCCTGTTGGTGTTACTCCAGATTCTACAACTTCAACATTCCATTGCGATACTGTTCCTACTTGATCCCAGCTCAATTCTGCTGATTCTGATGTAATTTCCGTTGCTGTTAATGCACTTGGAGGAATACAGGTTGGTGCTGCAGTAATGTTAATACGTGCGTCTATAGTAACACCATAAGACCCTGAGTAACATGGGTTAGGTGTCGCCTGACCAGAGTCTGCTGTACCGATTCTCATGTTGTAAACCCCTAAAGGTACATCTGGAACTAAGAAAGACGCATTAAGCGTATATGTTGTTGCTGTTTCAGATTCGCCTTGGAAGAAAAGTTCAGTTTCGTTATCAAAAGATAAATCGTTGTTAAGGTCAATCCAAACGTTAGTATAGTAGCTAAAGTAAGTCGCAAATGTAATTTGTAAATTAGCTGTTACCTGTGCTTGTACGTCTACAGTTGTTGCTGTAAAATCTTCATACGTAAGATCACCTCCTGAGGTTAGTGTTTCTTCTCCTAATTCAATTTGTGAGATTCCTGTGTAATCATTAGATGATGGTACAGATTCACAATATCCTGTAAGAGTTGTAAATGGTCCAACCCATTCACTAGTTCCGTCTTCAGTACCACAATCGGCCTGGTAGTAAATAAAATAGTTCGTGTATTCCGTTAATCCTGTAAGCGATGCTTCAGGAGTTCCTGTAACCACTATAGTATTGTCTGCATCTCCAGTACCTGGTACAAAATTTTCTGTTTTATATTCTAAGTTCCATGTGGTTTCTGAAAAACCAGCACTCCACTCTAAATCTATCGAAGTTGTTGTCACTAATGTTGTAGCCATACCTGTAGGTATTACACATGTAGGACTTTCAAATAAAGTAACTACAATGTTAGACCAATCGGCATCAGAACCTGAGTAGCTTTGCGAGAGTGTTAAATCTAAATATCCATCACTCGTAGGAGCATAAATAGCTGGAAAATCACCTGTAAAAGTCAATACAGTGTCCGAACTAGAATTAGCACCGCCTTCAGTAGGTTCAAGGGTAAGCGCGCCTGCGGTTGTCGTAATTGTAAGATCGGCTTCAGAAGCCCATGGGCCGCCTGCGCCAGCTGACCAATCTACAGTTATAGAAAATGAGCTGTAGCTGCCTGATGCTCCGGCTGGAACCCCAGCTGTATTTGCAACATCATTTAAACTAAGCGTCACTGGTGACCCCTCAACCACATTGGTCGGGCCTGTAACGGTGGGGAAACTATACTGTGCTGTTGCCGTAAGGCAAAAACCTAGCATAATTAAAAAGAGAGTAATTTTTTTCATTAGTAATCGGTTTGTTAAAAATTGTTCATTTCCTTTATAACCTTTTGATTATAAAGAGATTTGTTAGTTAGACAGAAAATTAGAGATGAAAATCGTATAGTTAGTGTTGGTTGGACAGCATTATCTATACGATCCCGAATATATAAAAAAGCAGTATTAACAAGGTGTTAACAGTGCTAAAATAGATGAACGACACTTTTTATCGTTAAAATGTTTGGTTGTTTTTCAGGAAGGTTGTAATTCAATGAAAACAGGGAAATGATCGCTATATCCTCCATGGTATTTTTGACCTACAAAAGTGCGAAAAGGTTGGCCTTTGTATTTTCCATGCTGCTGAGTGATAAATTTACTGTTAAAAACCTGAGCATTTTTAAAAATTAGCTTGGGGTTAGAGGTGTCGAAGAAATTAGTGGAAAATAGAATTTGATCAAAGAGTTGCCACTGAAAATTGTGGTTTACACTTCCGCGATCGTAAGACCAAACCGTTTTAAACGGATTAAAAAGTCCGCTTTCGGTTTCCATTAAATGGATGCTTTTGCAATTGGGGTTATCATTAAAATCGCCCATAACAATAATCTTAGCTTCCGGATCTTCTTCTTTTAAGGTTTTAATCACAGCATTAACCACCTTTGCAGCAGCTATACGTTTAAATTCTGTTTCTTTAATCCCTTCTCTTCGTGAGGACCAGTGGTTAATTAAGACACTAATAGGGGCTTGGTCTAGGGTGCCTTTAACCAATAGAATATCTCGGGTATAATCTTGTTCGCCATTAGGGCGTTCTAAATACACGGAATAAGGCTGAGAATGTGTAACTTCAAAATGGTCTGTATTGTAGAGTAAGGCGACATCAATGCCACGTTCATCTGGAGAATCATAATGAATAAAACTATAATTTTTATCTTTGAGTTCCGGACTGTTGATTAAATCTGAAAGTGCCTTTTCATTTTCAACTTCAGCCAAACCTACTAAAACGGGAGGCGTTTGCGTGTTTTCCTTACCAATTTTAGAAATTACAGTGCCTAGCTTTTCAACTTTATTACGATAACGCTTTTTGGTCCATTGTTTTTTAGACGTTGGTAAAAAATCACGATCGTTTATAAATTTATTATTTTCTATGTCGAATAAATTTTCGATATTATAAAATGCAATGGTGTAATCTGTAGGTGTTGTATTCATAGGGATTAAATATAGTTTTTTAACATTACATGTTGCGCATTCAATTGCTTAACTTTGTACTTTACTTAATATATGATAGAAAAAAAAGATATAGATTTAGAAAAAGCAGTACTTATTGGTGTTGTAACACAAAATCAAGATGAGGAAAAGTCTAAAGAATATTTAGATGAACTCGAGTTCTTAACGTTTACCGCCGGTGGTGAAGTGATCAAGCGCTTTACGCAGAAAATGGCTATCCCCAATCCTAAGACCTTTATAGGAACCGGAAAAATGGAAGATGTAAGACAGTTTGTAGAAGCTAATAATGTAGGAACTGTAATTTTTGATGACGAATTATCACCTGCTCAAGAACGTAATATTAGTAAGATTCTGAACTGTAAGATTCTAGATAGAACCAATCTTATTCTCGATATTTTTGCCCAACGCGCCCAAACCAGTTACGCCAGAACCCAAGTAGAACTCGCTCAGTGCGAATATCTGCTGCCACGACTAAAAGGAATGTGGACACACCTTGAGCGTCAAAAAGGGGGAATTGGAATGCGTGGACCTGGAGAAACCGAGATTGAAACCGATAGACGTATTGTCCGTGATAAAATTGCTTTACTAAAAGCAAAGATTAAAACCATTGATAAGCAACAGGCCGTACAACGGGGTAACCGTGGAAAAATGGTGCGTGTGGCCTTAGTGGGCTATACCAATGTTGGGAAATCTACGTTGATGAATGTTATTAGTAAAAGTGAAGTTTTTGCTGAAAACAAATTGTTCGCCACCTTAGATACTACCGTACGTAAAGTGGTGATTGGTAATCTGCCGTTTTTAATGAGTGATACCGTTGGGTTTATTAGAAAATTACCAACGCAACTTGTAGAGTCTTTTAAAAGTACTTTAGATGAAGTTCGAGAGGCTGATTTACTACTTCATGTGGTAGATATTTCTCATAATAACTTTGAAGAGCATATTGATTCCGTTAATCAGATTTTAGACGAAATTGATAGTAAAGACAAACCAACCATTATGGTGTTCAATAAGATTGATGCTTATGAAGCCGAACCTTTTGATGATGATAATTTGGTAGACGAACGTACGAAAGCCAATTACACCATAGAGGAATGGAAAAAAACATGGATGTCTCGCATGGATGGGAATGCCTTATTTATTTCGGCCTTAAACAAAGAAAATATGGACGAGTTTAGAAAACGTGTTTATCAAGAAGTGCGCGAAATTCATATTACAAGATTTCCTTACAATCATTTCTTATATCCAGACGTTGAAGATATAGAATAATAACAACTGCGTTTTTTATGAATACATCTTCGTCGGGTTTAAAGTCTTTATTTCAGAAGATTTTAAAAAATAAGTGGATTAAGGGCGTTATCGTTCTTGGTCTTTTTGCCGTGCTATGCTTGGTTGGCTTATATATAAGTATCTATTTTGGTGTTTTTGGAAAAGTGCCGAGTATAGAGGAGATCAGTTCTATAAAACAAGAACAGGCTACCCAACTTTTAGATAAGGACCAGAAGTTAATTGGTAAATATTATATCTATGATCGGCAGCCCGTTGTTTTTGAAGACTTTCCTAAGCACCTTATTGAAGCCTTAGTCGCTACTGAAGATTCGCGATTTTATGAGCACGATGGTATTGATAATATCAGTTTAATGCGCGTGTTTGTAAAGAATCTTATCCTTCAAGATAAATCGGCAGGCGGCGGAAGTACCATTACCCTGCAATTGGCTAAAAATTTATATGGCAGAAAAAATTACGCCATGTTCAGTATGCTTATTAATAAATTTAAAGAGTCTATTGTTGCCAAGCGGATTGAAACGGTGTATTCTAAAAACGAAATTCTAACCTTATACCTTAATACTGTACCATTTTCAGATAATACCTATGGTATAGAAAGTTCTGCGCTTAAGTTTTTTAATAAGTCGGTTAATGACCTTTCAGTTGTAGAAGCGGCTGCATTGGTAGGGACGCTAAAGGCGAATTCTTATTACAATCCTAGAGTGCATTTAGAGCGAAGTAGAGATCGTAGAAATGTGGTTTTAGACCAGATGAAAAATTACGGTTATCTGTCTGAAGATTCCTTAAGGTTTTATGCGGCTAAACCCTTGGAGTTAGATTACCGTTCTTTTAATCATGATGTAGGCCTAGCGCCTTATTTTAGGGCAGAAGTTAAGAAGCAACTAGAAAAAATCTTAGATACCTTAAAAACGCCCAATGGTGAAAAGTACGACCTTTATAAAGATGGACTTATTGTACACACCACGTTAGATTATAAGATGCAAGAGTTGGCCGAGCAAGCCATGCAAGAGCATATGAAATTCTTGCAGGCGGCTTTTGAAAAGTCTTATGGCACCTCAGGTCCTTGGGAGGTCAATTCTAAAGTATTACAAAGTGAAATTAACAAATTGCCGCGGGTTAAAGCGTATAAAGCACTAGGATTAACAGCGCAGCAAATTAAAGACTCTTTAAACTTAAAGCGTCCTGTAGATTTATTTCGTTGGAAAGGGGATACGCTTCAGCAAGTTTCTGCTATAGATAGTATAAAGCATTATCTAAAGTTTTTGAACACCGGGATGTTGGCTATTGAACCGACTACCGGAGCGGTGCGCAGTTATATAGGAGGTATAGATTACCGCTATTTTAAATATGATCATGTTTCGCAGAGCGAACGCCAAGTTGGGTCTACCTTTAAACCTTTTGTTTATACCGCAGCGATTGACGAAGGATTAAATCCTTGTAGCTACTTCTCGTTAAATAAAGTAACCTATACCAATTATGAAAATTGGACACCGAGTAATGCGGGAGCTAAGGAAGACGATCCTTATATTAATTACACCCTTGAAAAAGCCTTAAGTAATTCTGTTAATACCATTTCCGTTAAGGTTTTAGAGGAGGTGGGTATTCCGAAGGTTATAGCACAAGTAAAAAAATTAGGCATCACTAAAACAATGCCTGAAGAGCCCTCTTTAGCTTTGGGGGTTGCTCAGATTAATTTAGAGGAATTAACTGGGGCTTATGCCAGCTATTTAAATGAAAGTAAAACGGTAAAGCCTTACTACATTACCAAAATAGAAGATAAATCAGGGCGTATTATTGCGCAATTTGAACCTGAGGTAGCAGAAGAGCAAGCCTATAGTGATTACACTAGGCAAGTGCTTTTAGAGATGATGCAGTCTACTGTAAATTCGGGTACGGCCACCCGATTACGACAGACTTATGGCTTAACAAATGCTATTGCCGGAAAAACAGGAACCACACAGAATAACAAAGATGGTTGGTTTGTAGGATTGACACCGCATTTAGTTACGGTGACTTGGGTTGGGAATGACAATCATAGTATTGGTTTTAAGTCAACAGGGATGGGACAAGGCGCTAATTCGGCCTTACCCATTTTTGCTAAGTTCTATCAGAAATTAAATAAAGACGCAGATTATAAGGCTATTACCCAAGCCAAATTTGAGGAACCTTCCGATGAGGTCGTCCTGACTATGGATTGCGAACCTACTAAACGCGATGGTTTTATAAAACGACTGTTTAAGAGAAAAGAGAAGAAGAAAAAGTTTCACTAAGCGTTAATTTGAAGCATAAAAAAACCTGTCTAAATTGAATCTAGACAGGTTTTTTTTGAGTTGGATTATGTGACATTTAGAACGCGTATGATAAACCAACAGTGTAATAAGATTGTAATTTGTTATCTACAGAATCAAAAGTTTCTGCAGTATTTCCTAACGTATTTACTGAGTAATCTAAAGCTTCTTGCTTGTTGCTACGTAAACCAAAATCAAAACCTACACCAATCATTTTCCATAATTTATAGCTGAAAGAGTTTGTCCAAGTGAAGTTAGAAAGGTCTGAACTTTCATAGCTTTGGAAAGCAGAAAGGTTTGTTTTGAAGCTAATAGCACCGATTTGTCTTGTATAATCAGCCACAATTTTAGCACCTAAAGAAGATTCAAAAATAGTATCGTCATCAGCAAAAACAAAGTTGTAGTTTAATGGGTGTACGACAACAATTAAGTTTTCAATAGGCGTCCAAGTTGCACCAATACCAAGATCTAAATAACCTGGGTCATTGAAATTATCTAAAACCGTTGTTCTGTATTCTCCTAAACCAGAGATTGCAATTTTTTCACTAAGCTTATAACCGTATAAAGATGAAATGTTGAAAACATCTGTTGTAGATTCGAAAGAATCACTGTCAGTAGCATCATCCTTGTCATCTAATTTTACCCACGCAAAATTTGTAGTTAAAGCATTTCTCCAGAAATATTTTGCTTCAATTTTGTTCGCAAAGGCATTAAAAGAAATCCCAATGTTACCAGAGCTGTTGTTAGGTGTTCCTTGAGAATACCAATCGTTAAATTCAGATAAGCTACCACCAATGGTACCGAAAGCTCCAACTCTCCATCCTGGTAAGGCATCAATTTGTGCTTGTAAGGCATTCGCTTCGCTCTGGAATTTGTCAGCTTCCGCTTGTTTTTCGGCTTTTTGAGCCTGCAATTCTTCTTTTGATTGAGAAAAACCAAGACTTAGAGCAAGCATCATTGCTGCTGATAAAAATAATTTTTTGTTCATATTCATAATGAGGTGAATTTTAAAAGTTTATAGTTATGTTAATTAATCACTCTTGTTAGACACAGGCATTATTCAGAAGTCACAATTAAAATGAGTTTGCAACGCCTTTATAACATTAGTATAGGCTAACGAGACTTGGGAACAAAATTATTTCGCTTTTATAGATAATACCAACAGTGGTATGGATTTTAATAAAATTTTAAGGTTTTTATCGGGCTTTTGCTTTTTTATATAAAGGAACGGCCGAGCAGGCTTCACCAAACATCATAGACTTAACTACAGGTTTTAATTTTTGAGACAATAACATCATTGCGTTAGCAGGTACAGGCTTATTAGAACAGCCTTTAATAATTACAGGAGCATCTTGGTATTCCGAAACTTCTAAATTTTCAATGATAGTTACATATAAAAGGGATTCTAAAGCCTCTAAATCTCCAATAATAGTACGCTGACTATAGGGTTCTAACTCTAGGGCTATGAGCATGTAGGCCCAATCGGGTACAATGGCATCGGTAGAACAGTGTAAGGCTACGAAACAGTCTTGGTACTGCGACCAGTTATGTGCTGCAACACTTGCTCTAAACTCTTTTTCGCGCAGTACTAAGCCTTCTAATAACCAAGGCTTAATATCAAATAAGACCCGTTTACCGCTTGGGTAATAATCTTCTAGATCTATAACTTTTAAGTTACTATTTGCGACTCTATTTATAATTTCTTCTGCCATATGTCTTTAAAGATAAATATTTTATTGATAGCCTTCTGCTTGTAACGTAAACAATTCGGCATATAATTTCTGATTTTCCATCAGTTCCTCGTGAGTTCCAATTTCTAGGGCACTTCCTTGTTCTAGAACTAAAATTCTATCTGCTTGCCTTACGGTGCTAAAACGGTGCGAAATAATAATGCTAGTTTTTCCTTCGGTTAAACCAATAAAACGATCAAAAACTTCGCTCTCGGCACGGGCATCTAAGGCTGATGTAGGTTCATCTAAGACCATCACTTCCGCATTTTTCATATAAGCCCTGGCTAAGGCTACTTTTTGCCATTGACCGCCCGATAATTCTTGTCCGTTGTAAAAACGTTTTCCTAATTGCTGATTGTAGCCTTTTTTTAATTCTGAAACCACGCTATTTGCTAAACTTAATTCAGCGGCATTCTCTATTTTTTCCTGATTTTCTAGCTCATCAATATCTCCGATAGCGATGTTTTCTTTAACGGTAAATTCATAGCGAAAGAAATCTTGAAATATCACACCAAAATACTCCTGATATTCGGCAATATTATAGCGGTTGATGTTAACACCATCTAATAAGATCTCCCCGGCGGTAGGTTCGTAAAACCTCAGGAGGAGTTTAATTAAGGTCGTTTTTCCGGCGCCATTCTGTCCTACAAAGGCTAACTTTTCACCTGCTTTTAGTGTAAAGGAGATGCCTTTTAAAATTTCATTTTCAGAATTAGGGTAGGCAAAACGGACGTCTTTAAACTCAAATCCGGTTTTAATCTTTTTAGGAAGGGAAAGGTTTTCTTGTGTTTCTGAGCCTAGAGAAATATCAATAAAATCGAAATAATCTTTTAGATACAAGGCACTTTCAGAAATCTTAGTGAATCTAGAAAAGAAATCCTGTAGGTTTTTCATTAAACGGTTAAATGATCCGGATAAAAAGGTCAGTTCCCCTAAGGTTATAGCTCCCGATAGCACTCTGTAAATAATAAATACATAAGCGCCGTAGTAACTAATAGACCCTAAAACATTAAATAAAAATCCTAGTGCAGAGCGCTTTATGGCTAGGGTTTTATTGAGTTGGTAATACTCTTCCGAAAGGTTTTGAAAACGATTAACGATAAAGTCTGTTAAACCAAAAAGTTTAATTTCTTTAGCGGTTTTATCATTGGCGCCAATAAAGCGTAAATAGTCCAATTCTCGGCGTTCTGAGGTCCAGCTACGGGCAAGGGAATACTGTTGTTGGCTAAAGCGTATCTCGTTAATAAACGAAGGGATAATGCTTAAGACTAAAAGAATAATTAAATAGGGTTCAAAATAAATTAAACCGGCCACCAGCGTGGTAATAGAGATGCCGCTTTGTACTTGAGCTAAGACGTTAGACATTAAGCCCACACGACCGTTAGTTTGAGTTCTAGCGCGTTCTAATTTATCGTAAAACTCAGAATCTTCTAACAGACTAATATTAATCTGATTGGTTTTTTTTATAATACTTACCGAGCTGGTAATATTATACTCATCCCCTAATAAACCGTCAGTCAAAGAGATGGCTCTACTTATAAGGTCTGAAAGGATCACTAATGCAAATTCTGCCCCTACGTAGGTCCACAAGGTATAATAGTCGGGGTTGTCTAATGAAATTTGTAAGATAATTTCATCTACAATAAGTTTCCCTATCCATAAGATAACGACAGGGAGTAGGGCGCCAATAAGGCGACAAAATGCAGATAATAGGAAGAGGCCTTTATTGACTTTCCAAATTTCTTTGAAAAATCTAGGGATGTAGATTAAAGCATTAAAGGACGATTTTATATTAGTTTTCTTATCGTCCTTTAATGATGTAAATGGGCGTCTTGGCATAGGCGAGGTTTAATTAAAGCATACCAAGCTCTAACTTGGCTTCTTCGCTCATTAATTCTTGAGACCATGGCGGATCGAAAGTGATTTCTACTTCGGCATCCTTAACCTCATTTATAGATTTTACTTTCTCTTCAACCTCTAAAGGTAAAGTTTCTGCCACCGGACAATTTGGTGTGGTTAAGGTCATTAAGATTTTTACTTCGAAATCTTCGTTAATTAAAACGTCATAGATTAATCCTAATTCATAGATGTCTACAGGAATTTCAGGATCGTAAATGGTCTTGATAACTTTAAGGATTTTTTCTCCTATTATGGTGGTGTCTATTTGTTCGCTCATTGAAAAAAAATTAGTGCCGAGGTCTTGCAATTTTATAGGTAAAACGCTTTTTTAGCGTTATTGCTTTCCTTGGGGTGTATTAATTTAATTGGGTTTGGTATGCAATGGCATACATTTTTAACTGCTTTATCATGCTCACTAAACCATTAGCTCTGGTGGGTGATAAATGCTCTTTTAATCCTATTTGATCAATAAAATCCGTATTGGCTTCAATGATGGCTTTAGGATGTTGGTTAGAAAAGGTACGAATTAAAATGGCAATAATACCTTTAGTGATAATAGCATCGCTATCTGCGGTAAATTGAACCTTATCATCTTCTAAATTGGCATGTACCCATACTTTACTCTGACAACCTTTTATAATATTGTCATCAGTCTTATATTTTTCGTCAATTAAAGGAAGGTCTTTCCCTAAATCGATCATATATTGGTAACGCTCTTCCCAATCTTCAAACATGGAAAATTCGTCAATAATTTCATTCTGTACGTCTTCAATAGTCATAGTCTCTTCGTTTAATGCAAAATTACAAAATCGTTAGGGCTTTCTAAGATTTTCTTTTATGGATAACACTTTATTAACTAAAGCCTCAATGCTTTTGGGTGGATTACCATGATCAAAAGCAGGGCTAGCGTATTCTACATCGCCTACAGTGATAGCTAAGCTGGCATGCGGAGCGCCATCGTACTGATGGGCAGTTGAAGGCGGTGTGAGCGTTGTTATTTCAGACAACTCAATAGCATCGATTAATACTTTTAATGCCTTCCAATCATCTGCTGGCATTGGGGTAATCGTTGTTTTTTGTAAGCCTTTATCTTTTGAGGTAACGGCTTGTACTTTGGATAGAAGGATAAAATCAAAATCCGTTCTAGAAAAGCTTTCGTATTTTACACGAAGTCGATCCTTGTAATCGACCTCCTTAGGCGTTTTAACAGCTTCTACTTGCAGTTGTCCTTTAATGAGAGGTCCTTCTGTATTTGAAAAGCTTATCGTGGCCCCATCGACGTTAAAATGAGTAGCTTGTTTTAAAGCCGTGAAATAGTCATTTTCTAACTGACTAATGGCTTTAGGACATAGTTTTTTTGAGGCTGCAATTGGGCTAAAGGCTATTTCGTTGCCTTCAGTGGTGTAGGTCGCAAAAAAGCTATTGCATCCGCCATGACCTGTAACTTTGCCCGTTGTAGGGTTAAAAGTAATATTTAAAGCACCAGGGTTTATCGTTTCAGAATTAACTTCAGTAATAAGATAAGTGGCTGCTGGTATGGTCTGTGGCATTGTATCCTTATTTTCAAGGGCTGTTTTAGACGAGTTACAAGAACTCAAAGTCAGGATAATTATAAATAAATGGAGTACTGTTTTCATCTTTGAAGTGTTTACTGATTAAAGTTACACTTTTAATGCCAAAGTTTATGAGAGCATCATAATGGCTTTTTTAAGCGCAACGACGAAGGCATCAATTTCCGCTTTAGTATTATAGAACATAAAAGAAGCCCTGATGGTTCCAGGAATCTTGAAAAAGTCCATAATAGGCTGTGCACAATGATGACCTGTACGTACGGCAACGCCCATTTTATCAAGGATCGTTCCGATGTCGTAAGGGTGAATAGTACCAACATTAAAAGAAATCACCGAAGTTTTTTCTTCTGAGGTTCCGTAAATTTTTAAATCGTCAATTTGAAGTAATTGCTCCGTAGCATAGCTGAGAAGCTCATTTTCGTAAGCGGCAATGTTTTCAAATCCTATAGCATTCATATAATCTAAAGCCGCCGCAAACGCGATACCGCCACATATATTTGGCGTTCCGGCTTCAAATTTATGAGGAAGTCCTGCATAGGTGGTTTTTTCAAAACTTACTTCAGCAATCATCTCTCCACCACCTTGATAAGGAGGGAGTTTTTCAAGCCATTCTTCTTTTCCGTAAAGCATACCTACACCAGTAGGTCCACAAATTTTATGCGCTGAACAGACATAGAAATCCACATCTAAAGCTTGAACATCCGGTTTTAAATGCGGGCAAGATTGAGCGCCATCTACTAAAACCGCAGCTCCCACGCTGTGAGCACGATCTATAATGTATTCTATAGGATTAATGGTCCCTAAAGCGTTAGAAATATGATTAACAAACACCAATTTGGTGGCTTCGTTTAATAAAGCATCAAAATCGGCTAAGATTAATTCGCCATCCTCGTTCATAGGAATGACTTTTAAGATGGCTCCTGTACGTTCGCAAAGCATTTGCCAAGGCACAATATTACTATGGTGCTCTAAGGCCGAAACAATAATTTCATCTCCTTTCTTTAATAAAGATGAAAAGCCATTAGCAACGAGATTAATACCGTGGGTGGTCCCAGATGTATAAATTATCTCATGCGCTTCTTTGGCGTTAAAATGCTTCTGAATGGTTATCCGTGCTTTCTCGTAAGCATCCGTTGCTTCTTGACTTAAGCTGTGAACGCCACGGTGTATATTCGCATTATAATTGCTGTAGTACGATACAATGACATCTATAACTTGCTGCGGGGTTTGTGAGGTGGCAGCGTTATCAAAATAAATTAATGGTTTTCCGTTTACCTTACGGTTTAGAATAGGAAAGTCTTTGCGGATATCTTGTACGTTGAGCATGGTCTAGTTTAAATAAGAGACCTGTTTAAGTATGATGGATAAACAGGTCTTTGGTATGGTTTACAAATCAAACCCGATGTTTACACCTAATTTATTGGCAATGATTTTTGTAATTCTATTTTTAATCTCTGGGATTTTAACAGAATCTAAAACTGTGTTACTAAAGGCAAACATGAGTAAGGCTTTGGCTTCTTTTTCAGGAATACCACGTGAGCGTAAATAAAACATGGCACTTTCATCTAATTGACCAATGGTACAACCGTGAGAACATTTTACATCATCAGCAAAAATCTCTAGTTGAGGTTTGGTGTTAATGCTCGCTTTATCACTAACTAAAATGTTGTTATTAGCCTGAAAAGCATTGGTTTTCTGAGCGAGTTTTTCTACAACAACTTTTCCGTTGAAAACACCCGTAGATTTATCATCAAAGATCCCTTTGTAATCTTGGTGACTTTCGCAATTTGGTTCAATATGATGTACTAAAGTGTTATGATCTACATGTTGTTTATCACCAATAACGGTAATACCTTTCATGGTAGAGTCTATACGTTCGCCATTTTGATAAAACTCTAAATTGTTTCTTACCAATTTCCCTCCGAATGAAAAGGTGTGGACTTTGGCTAAACTTTCTTGCTTCTGATTGATAAAGGTATTATCAATAATAGAAGCCGTTTGTTTATCATTTTGAATTTTGTAATAATCAACAATGGCACGTTTGTTTGTAAAAATCTCTGTGACAGAATTGGTTAAAACAGGATTATCGGTTAAACTCTGATGACGTTCTATAATCTGAACATGTGCATTTTCGTTAACGATAATTAAATTTCTTGGTTGTAGCATTACTGCAGCTTCATTTCCGGTAGAGAAATGTATAATTTGAATCGGCTTATCAACCACCTTGTTTTTAGGAATGTTGATATAAGCCCCTTCGTAAGCAAATGCAGTATTTAAAGAGGATAGACCGTCTTTCTTGGCAATTTTATTGAAATAATTGTCTATAATAACCTTGTACTTGGGCTTTGTTAAAGCGGCAGACATAAGGCAGACGTCTAAACCATCATGTGTGGTTTGCGATAAATGTGACGCGTATTTACCATCGATAAAGATGATTTTGTAAGCATCAATATCATGAATAAAGTATTTCTTAACATCCTTAAATTCAATCTCATTATCTTGCTTAGGAAACACACTATAATCCTGCTTTAAAACGGAATTTAAGGACGTGTATTTCCAAGCTTCTAACTTTTTAGTCGGAAAGCCTTCTGCTTCAAATGTTTTTATAGCTTCAGTTCGTATATCATGTATCGACGAGTTCACATCTACGTTGTCCTCAAAGGCCATAAACGACGATACTAATTTTTCTTTTAATTCCATTTTTGTTCAGTTTTCAGTTTTTCACCTGCTCTACCGTATTCTGGGAAGTGCAATAAAAAACTGTGTCCTTATTTTTTTATTAAAAACATGCTAGGTAAGCGGGGGTTGTGCTGTGTTTGGTATGACCAAAGACAAGCCTATCCTAAAAAGGAAATTAGGCACCCACCTCTTCTTTAATCCAATCGTAACCTTTAGCTTCTAACTCGTGTGCTAATTCTTTGGTACCTGATTTTACGATCTTACCATTTAATAAAACGTGTACAAAATCTGGAACGATATAATCTAATAAACGTTGGTAGTGTGTAATTACAATTACAGCGTTGTCTTTAGATTTTAGTTTGTTAACACCATTAGAAACAATACGTAGGGCGTCAATATCTAAACCAGAATCGGTTTCATCTAAAATGGCTAATTTAGGATCTAACATGGCCATTTGGAAAATTTCGTTTCTCTTTTTTTCACCTCCAGAGAAGCCTTCATTAAGAGAACGCGATAAGAACTTACGGTCTATTTCTAATAATTCAGATTTCTCACGAATCATCTTTAACATGTCTTTAGCTGGCATGTCTTCTAAACCTTTAGCTTTACGTGAAGAATTGATGGCTGTTTTCATAAAGTTAGTTACGCTAACTCCAGGGATTTCAACAGGATATTGAAACGATAAAAAGACGCCTTTGTGGGCACGCTCTTCTGCGGCTAATTCTTCAATGTCTTCCTCTTCTAATAAAATAGAACCTTCCGTAACTTCGTAGTCTTCTTTACCTGCAATAACAGAAGCTAAGGTACTCTTACCAGAACCGTTTGGTCCCATAATAGCATGAACTTCTCCTGGTTTTACTTCAAGATTTATCCCCTTTAAAATGGCTTTATCTCCTATACTTGCATGTAAATTATTAATCTTTAACATAGTCTTAATTTGCTAATTTTATAACGTCTTTTCCTTCTGGATCAGGTGCTTCCACCTTTAAAATTTCTTTTATTTCTACACGGTATTGCCATCCTTCTTCGTCTTTGTTTTTTTCAAACTTTCTGACTTTTACGGTGACTGGTACCATATCTGTGTCTTCATTTTTTAAAGCAGTGACCTGCTTATTGAGTTGGTGCATCTTTTCATCAATAACAACTCCGTAAATTTCTGAAGGGGTTTGTAATACGGCCGCATCGGCATAGTATACAAAGTCACCTTTTAAGGTAACATAAGCTTCAGATGTCGTTTTAGTTATGGGGTTTTCGTCTTTAGAATTGGCCTCTTGTTTAGGCTCGTTTTTACAAGCAAAAAAGACTAAAGTTAAAACAATAATGACGCTAATTTTTCTCATATTTCAATGGTTGGATTTGCAATATTATTACCCTTAAACAAAGTGGTGACCACTTTTAAATGTTCTATCCTACAGAACCTTCTAAACTAATTTCTAATAGTTTTTGTGCTTCTACAGCAAACTCCATAGGAAGTTTGTTTAGGACTTCTTTACTAAACCCATTTACGATTAAGGCAATGGCTTTTTCAGTATCGATTCCTCTTTGGTTACAATAGAAAATCTGGTCTTCTCCAATTTTACTCGTGGTAGCCTCGTGCTCAATCATGGCACTTTTATTTTTGGCTTCGATATATGGGAAAGTGTGTGCGCCACATTCATTCCCCATTAATAAACTATCACACTGGGAGAAGTTACGAGCATTCTCAGCACGCGAATTAATTTGTACCAATCCACGGTAAGAGTTTTGCGATTTTCCTGCAGAAATTCCCTTAGATATAATGGTCGATTTGGTGTTCTTCCCTAAGTGAATCATTTTAGTTCCTGTATCGGCCTGTTGGTAATTATTAGTAACGGCAATAGAGTAAAATTCTCCGACAGAGTTATCACCTTTTAAGATACAAGATGGGTATTTCCATGTTACGGCAGACCCGGTTTCTACTTGTGTCCAAGATATTTTGGCGTTCTTCTCACAAAGGCCTCTTTTGGTGACAAAATTGTATACCCCACCTTTTCCTTCAGCATTTCCTGGGAACCAGTTTTGTACTGTTGAGTATTTTATTTCAGCGTCATCTAAGGCAATAAGTTCTACAACGGCCGCGTGTAATTGGTTTTCGTCTCTACTTGGAGCGGTACAACCTTCTAAATAGGAAACGTAACTGCCTTCATCTGCAATAACAAGGGTTCTTTCAAACTGACCTGTTCCGGCTTGGTTAATTCTGAAATAAGTAGATAATTCCATTGGGCAACGCACGCCTTTAGGAATGTAACAGAAACTACCATCACTAAATACTGCAGAATTTAAAGCGGCGTAAAAATTATCTTTTTGTGGTACGACGGTTCCTAAGTATTTCTTTACCAATTCTGGGTGTTCTTTTATGGCTTCTGAAATACTCATAAAAATAATACCCTTTTCTCCTAAAGTCTTTTTAAAGGTCGTAGCGACTGAAACGGAATCTACAACCACGTCCATAGCAACGCC
Organism: Winogradskyella rapida; assembly: GCF_042675845.1. NCBI lineage: Bacteria > Pseudomonadati > Bacteroidota > Flavobacteriia > Flavobacteriales > Flavobacteriaceae > Winogradskyella > Winogradskyella rapida. The sequence continues at coordinate 1,677,708 of NZ_JBHTKM010000063.1, forward strand.
AGCAAGCTTTTTCTGCTCGTCTAGTGAGATGCCTAATTTTTCAAACGTGGCTAATAATTCTGGGTCAACTTCGTCAATACTATCGTATTTTGGTTTGTTGTTGGGTGCAGAATAATAAGAGATCGCCTGAAAATCGGGTTTTTTGTAGTTAACGTTAGCCCAATCTGGTTCTGTCATTTCTTTCCAAACTTTAAAAGCTTCAAGACGCCAAGCGGTCATCCATTCTGGCTCTTCTTTTTTCTTGGAAATAGCAATAACAATCTCTTCATTAAGACCATTAGGGAAGGTTTCTGATTCTATATCAGTATAAAAACCATATTCGTATTCTTTGGTTTTTAATTCTTCTCTAAGATCGTCTTCTGTATATTTACTCATAATAATTTTTGCGTTTTTTTAAGCGCCTTCTCTAAGGAAGGTTGGGGTAAGCTCGATTTAAAGTGAAAAAGATTCGCCACAACCGCAGGTGCGATTGGCATTAGGGTTGTTAAAAACAAAACCAGTTCCATTTAAGCCTCCAGAATATTCTAAGGTGGTACCAATAAGATATAAGAAACTCTTTTTGTCTACAATGATTTTAATATCATTGGCTTCAAAAACTTTGTCATCTTCTAATTGTGTTTTGTCAAACTTTAAATCGTAAGATAAACCCGAGCAGCCACCACTTTTTACACCGACTCTTACGTAGTCTGTGCTAGGGTCATAGCCGTCATCAGTCATAAGTTCTATAACTTTCTTTTTTGCATGTTCAGAGACATTGATCATATTGAATAACTAGATTAGTTCTAAATAGAATGCAAATATACGATATAGCAAGTGTTTAACCATAGCTACTAACATTATATTAGTATATGATTTCATAAGCAATGGCTATGACGCCAAAGCTAGTAAAAGCCGAGAAGAGTGTATGCTACGATGCTACACGTGTTTTAGATAATTGACGTGTAAGTTGGTATAACTCCCGTAACGTGTCTGCAATTTCTGGATTTTTAAGGGTATTATTCTCAAAATTGCCAGAGCTATCCGTCATAACTACGGTGTTGCAATGCGTGCAAGTAAGTTCTACAGTTTGGTCTGAATTGGTTTTAGAACGAACATAATTGTGGCCAAAAACGGCACAAGGTAGGGGCTTTTTGTTGGTAGGTTTCATAGGTTTGGGGTGTTTTGGGGAGGACAATTTATATAAATCGTGAGAAATATAGGTTAAAACGCATAATTTTTCGACGAAATGCATTAAATTTTTGTAATATCATGTCGTTTAGGTCCTTATGAACGCTCTTTTTTAGCCTAGGATAGCGTATTGAAGTCCTGAATGAACTCACCTAAATGGTTGGTTTTGAATAAGAAAATAGCTGAAATTACAGTTTGTTTATAGGGTTGTACTTTGGAATAAGATGGAATAAATACGTTAAATGCATCGTATTTAAAAAAAGGATAATATTTTTGCAGTATGATTGAAGATAAAAACCCACAGCGAACTCCTTTAAGTGAATTAGGAGAGTTTAAATTAATAGAGCATTTAACTGAGCATTTTACAGTGACTCAAAAATCGACCGTAAAAAGTATTGGTGATGATGCTGCCGTTCTAAACTTTGATAAAAAACAAATTGTAGTCTCTACAGATTTATTGGTAGAAGGTGTGCATTTTGATTTGACTTATGCTCCTTTAAAACATTTAGGTTATAAAGCTGTAGTGGTTAATCTCTCGGATATTTATGCCATGAATGCGATGGCTACTCAAGTTACAGTCTCTATTGCGGTGTCTAACCGATTTCCCTTAGAAGCTTTAGAAGAGTTGTATGCTGGGATTACGATGGCTGCCAAATATTATAATGTAGACGTTGTTGGTGGAGATACTACATCTTCAACTTCGGGTTTAATTATTTCGGTAACCGCTATTGGTGAAGTAGAGAAAGGGCACGAAGTGTTAAGATCTGGTGCTAAACCTAACGATCTTTTAGTGCTTACGGGAGATATAGGAGGCGCTTATATGGGCTTGCAAGTTTTAGAACGCGAAAAGCAAGTTTTTAAGGTGAATCCTCAAAATCAGCCCGATTTATCGATGTATACTTACATCATTGAACGTCAATTAAAACCAGAAGCCCGTAAGGATATTGTGGAGCTTTTAAAAGAGTTAGACGTGAAGCCTACAAGTATGATTGATGTAAGTGATGGTTTATCTTCTGAAGTGATCCACTTATGTAAACAAAGTAAGGTTGGGGTTGATGTGTATGAAAATAAAATTCCTCTAGATCCGCAAGTGATTGCCACTTGTGAAGAATTTAATATTGATAGTACGACGATTGCTTTAAGTGGTGGTGAAGATTATGAATTGCTCATGACCATTTCACAAGAAGATTTTCCGAAAATAAAAGGGAATCCTAATTTAACGATTATAGGATATATCACCGATGAAGATCGTGGGATGCATTTGGTAACTCGTGGAGAGGAAAAAATTCCGATTATTGCTAAAGGTTGGAATGCGCTTACTGATGATCCAGCGTAAAAAGTTGCTGTCGCTTTTTTAAGCGCTTCTTATGAATGCGATGTAAAATTTTATTGATTTCTTTGAATTTCGGGGTGAGTGGTGTCAGGGCACCATCGCCATTGATGGTCATTTCTGTCTTGCAATGTTTACATTTGTATTCTTTTACGTGATAGGTCACTTTTTTGGACACCTGATATCTATGACCAAAGAGTGAACAGTAAATGTTTTTCATTAACTGGAATTCTTAGGGGTTGTGCATCTTATTGACAGGGCTTGGAATATAAGAAAAATAGGCGTTAGTTTGGGATTTGCACCTAATAAATCGACGAATGGACGGTTTTTCGCTTTAAACGCATTAGCTTATGGTTGTAAATTCGCTCTAAAGCCAAATTAATGTCTTGGTGTTTAGGGGTTAGAGCCGTAAGTTGACCATTGCTATCGGTAGTGAGTTGTTTTTTACAGCAAGTACAGGTGTACTCTTTTACATGATTGGTGACTTTTTTGGTAATCTCGTAATTATGACCAAATAAATCACAGTAGATTTTTGTAGGCGTCATATCTAAATTATTACAATAAAGGGGTTAACGTATGAAGTAAACCTACGCAATAAATGAAGATAAAACGTTAAAAGGGTTTATTTTTCGACAAACTGTAAGATATTGTAAGTCAATTCTTTCTTGTTTTCAATATAGCTCATATGTCCTTCAGAAAATTCTACATAAGTAATGCGGCTGCCTTCAATAGTTTTTAAGACCTGTTCCCTATTTATAAGCTGATCTTTTTTTCCGGCGATGATTAATTGCTGTCCTTCTAAGTTTTTAAAAACCTCTAAACGATTAGGTCTTAGTTTCATCCCTTCTTGTGCAGCAATGTAGCCTTGTAAGGGCGTTTGTAAAGCTTCATTTAAGGCGTTTTGGTAAGCCTCTTTATATGTGGTTTTGCTTTCTTCAGAAAATAAATTAGCAAAAGAGAGTTCTATAAGGGTTTGGTAGTTGTGTTGCGCCATTTTACAAGCCCGGGTTCTAATCTGTTGCCTTTCTGGAGTATCGGCTTCAAAAGTAGAATTCATCAGGCAAAGGCCTTTAAACAACTCTGGCTGTTGTTCAGCTAGGGCTAAAGCCACATAAGCTCCCATAGAATGTCCTATAAAATGTGCCTTTTCCACTTGCTCATGTTGTAATACGGCTAAAACAACGTCTGCCATAGTTTCCATACGATGCACGTAACCCAGGCATTCGGTTTCACCATGACCTAAAAGGTCTATACTTATCACTTGGTGTGTTTTGGTTAAGGCGGGTAAAATCGGTTGCCACATTTTTAGGTTTTCTAAAAAACCATGAAGCAAAACAACCGGTGACCCTTCACCTTCAATCGTATAGTGAACCTGACAATTCTTGTAGTTTATAATCATAAGCGCAAAGATAACTGAAGCAAAGTTTTTCAACCGTAATCCTTATAACATTTTAGTATCTTTGAAGGCTTTCTATAACTAATTCTATAACTCATGAGATTAAAGGCTTTATTTTCATTTCTATTACTTATTACACTTTCCTTCGGGTATGCTCAAATTGAGGACAAGCAACTCGATTCATTAATCGTGGAAACTTTAAGCACCTTTAAAGTGCCTGGTATTTCAGTAGGGATTTATAAAGATGGCGAAATTGTCTATGCTAAGGGGCATGGTCTAAGGTCTTTAGATAATAAGAAAGCGATGAATGCTGAAACCTTAGTGGGGATTGCTTCTAATAGTAAAGGATTTACCTGCTTTGCTTTGGCTATGATGGTCGATGCTGGAAAACTTAATTGGGATGATAAAGTCAGAACTCATATTCCCGAGTTTCAGTTGTCTGATCCTTGGGTAACTGAAGCCTTTACAGTACGCGATCTCGTTACGCATCGCAGTGGGTTGGGTTTAGGTGCTGGTGATTTAATGTTCTTTCCGGAAGGCAGTGATTTTACCGTAGAAGATATCATTTCTAATTTGCGGTATTTAGAGCCTGAAAGTTCCTTTAGAAGTACATTTCAATACAATAACAATATGTTTATCGTGGCAGGTGAAGTTCTAAAACGTGTAAGTGGCATGACTTGGGAAGCCTTTATTGAGTCTCAAATATTATCACCTGTTGGCATGACTAATAGTAAGGCGTCTTATAACCGTGTTACGGACCGGTCTAATATTATTGAGGCGCACACTAGAGCGGAAGGTGAGGTTATTCAGATTCCTCATGATTGGAGCGCAACAGCAAATCCTGCAGGGGGAATTATTAGTAATGTACCCGATATGTTAACCTGGGCGGCGTTTTTAATGAATGATGCCGTGACTAACAATGGTGAACGTCTATTAAGTTCAGAGCAATTGCATGAGCTTTGGCAATTACAGACGCCATTACATGTGTCTCCGGATGATGCCTATGATGCACATTTTAAAGGTTATGGTTTAGGTTGGTTTTTGTCTGACGTTAAAGGTGGTTATAAACAAGTATACCATACCGGAGGTTTATTAGGGACCGTAACACAATTTACAATGATTCCTGATTTAGATTTAGGGATTGTGGTCTTAACCAATCAAATGAATGGGTCGGCCTTTAATACCATAACAAATACAATTAAAGATGCCTATCTAGGATACGAAAATAGAAAATGGTTAACGACCTATGGAAACCGTAATCGTGCTTTTATTCAGTATAATGATAGTATTAAAGCGGAAGTTTATAATCGTGTAAAAGCGGCAGAAAAATTAAAAGGTCTACCAAAACCTAAAGATATTGTGGGGACGTATACGGACGATTGGTTTGGGGATGTTCATATTACCTATAACGCAAAAAAAGGCTACACTATTAAAAGTGAAAGATCATCAAGGTTATCGGGGCAATTGTTGCCTTTAAATGCCACGACGTTTGTGGCAAAATGGGATAATAGAAGTTATGATGCTGATGTTTATGTAAAGTTCACTTTTGATGCTCATGGAGAGGCGGTGTCTGCAACAATGAGTTATATAGCACCTATTACCGATTTTAGCTTTGATTTTCAGGATCTAGAACTTAAGAAAACGAAATAAGTGGATATTCGGCAAAAAGAATTACTCATCACGAGTTTTGGATTGTTCTCTTTATTTTTTGGAGCGGGCAATCTTCTTATTCCACCATTATTAGGCTATCAAGCAGGTGAGAGTTGGTTTTTGGTGACCCTAGGATTTATGATCACGGCGGTGGTCATTCCTATTTTAGGCATTTTGGCGCACGCTAGACTGCAAGGGACCTTGTTCGATTTTGGAAAAAAGGTGTCTAAGTCCTTTAGTATTGTTTATTGTATTCTAATCTACCTTATTGCTGTTGCTATTCCGTCGCCTCGTACTGCTGTAGCAACCCATGAGATTGCTGTATTTCCTACGTTTGGTACTACGCCTTTGCTAACAAGTGCTGTGTACTTTTCTTTGGTCTTGATTTTTGTGCTCAACCGAACTAAAATTTTAAATATTATCGGGAAGTTCTTAACGCCTTTTATTGTTATACTGCTATTGGCGGTTATTGGAATTGCCTTAATGTCTTCTGAATTTTCAACAGGAGTTGCAATGTCTGAGACCCCAATGATTACAGGGTTTTTAGAAGGGTATCAAACGTTTGATGCTATTGCCTCTGTGGTTGTTGGTGCAGTGATTATTGTGTCTATCAATTTTGATAATATGGCCGTGGAAGCCTACGGCTCTAAGCGAACTCTAATTCGAAAATCGGGCTTTATCGCAGGTTTAGGTCTTTTTGTCATATATGCTGGTTTAATTGCGGTAGGGGCGTATTATAGTTCAGATATTACTATTGATACCGGATTGAGTAATGATATGCAACGTGCTAATTTATTGCGAGGTATTAGTATTTCGTCTTTGGGCGAATTTGGTAATGCCGTATTGAGTGTTTTAATTGCTTTGGCCTGTTTAACCACTGCGATAGGGATTGTAGCAGGAGCGGCAGATTATTTTAAAGGCTTATTTCATAACTCTCAAAGGGTTTATGTGGTAACGGCCGTATTGGCTTGTGTCTGTGGTGTGATTGTGGGGCAACTCGATTTTAAGGCTATTATACAAGTCGGAATTCCGGTGTTATTGTTTATTTATCCGATTACCATTATTCTAATTTTGCTCAATATCTTATCTGAAAAATGGGCGAGTCCTTTGGTGTTTAGAGGCGTTGTTATGGTGACGGTGTTATTTAGTATTCCCGATGTCCTTGGTTTTTTAAGTCCTTCCGAAGGTGTTTCAAAACTAATTTCCTTAATTCCATTGGCTCAATATAGCTTGGGTTGGGTTTTACCGGCGCTTTTTACTTTCTTTTTAATTTCTGGATTACGCGTGTTAGGACGTTCGTCTGAAGCTTAGTTTTAGTAAATTTTATTCGAATTTAACCTGTTTAAAGTCCGCTTTTAGAGTGTCTTAGGCTGTATTAGTTTCAATTGTGTTATATATTTAACAATATGTGTAAAAAATAACTATTTTTTTTATTTTTATGTTTATTTGAAAGTCCGCCTCTACATTTGCGGTATAAAAATAAAAGTTATGTTAGTATACAAGTTTGGAGGTACGTCTGTAGGTTCTGTTCTTAACATGAACCACGTAAAAGAAATTATCAGTACAGGAGGTAAGAAAGTTGTAGTGTTATCAGCGATGTCTGGTACCACAAATGCCTTGGTTGAAATTTCAGGTTTAATTAAAGCGAAAGACACAGCGCAAGCAGAAAAACAGATTAAGACCTTGCAAGCTACTTATGTTGCTACGGTGCAAGAGTTAATTCAAAATGAAACCCTTGAGCAAGATACGCAAGACTATGTCGCTTCTATTTTTAAGGCTTTATTAGAAACGGTTACACAGCCTTATTCGCAATGGCTTCACAATACTATTGTGGCTAATGGTGAACTGCTTTCTACGTATATGTTTAGTCGCTTATTGCTTCAAGATGGTGTCGATGCGGCCTTGTTGCCGGCTTTAGAATTTATGCGTATCGACAGATCTAGTGAGCCTGATAATTTTTATATCAAACAAAATTTAGAGCGTTTAATTGCTCAAACTCCCGATGCTGAGGTTTATATTACACAAGGCTTTATTTGTTTAGATGCCGATGGTGTTATAACCAACTTACAACGTGGTGGAAGTGATTATACCGCAACGATTATAGGTGCGGCGATTAAAGCTGATGAAGTTCAGATCTGGACTGATATTGATGGGTTCCATAATAACGACCCACGATTTGTAGAAGATACCAAAGCGCTGTCTCATTTGTCTTATGACGAAGCTGCAGAGTTGGCTTATTTTGGAGCAAAAATTTTACATCCACAAACGGTAATGCCGGTTTGTACTTTAGATATTCCGTTAAGGTTGAAGAACACGATGGATCCTGATGCTCATGGGACTTTAATTACAAACCAAGTTCATGGTGAAGGTATAAAAGCCATTGCGGCAAAAGATAATATTACAGCTATAAAAATTAAGTCTGTACGTATGCTTTTGGCTCATGGGTTTTTAAAGAAAGTCTTTGAGGTTTTTGAAAAGTATGAAACGTCAATAGATATGATTACCACGTCCGAAATTGCCGTGTCTCTTACTATTGATGATACGACGCACCTGGAGGCGATTGTAGAGGAATTAGAGAAGTTTGCTACCGTGGCTATTGATGATTATATGAGTATTGTCTGTTTAGTAGGAAATCATATTATTTACCATCCAGATACGCCAGAATTGTTTCAGGTATTGCAAGATGTTAATGTCCGCATGATTGCTTACGGCGGTAGTAATAATAATATTTCGCTACTCGTAAATACCAGTGATAAATTAGAAACCCTACAAAAATTACAACGTTATGTTTTTGAAGAAAGTGTAGTTGCACTTTAAGACCACACATAACGCTATAAAAAAAAACCAAAACATGAAGATGTTTTGGTTTTTTTTATTGTGTTTAATCGGCTGTATTAAGCTTCATTCATAAGCGTTTCAATCTCATCTGCTTCAATAGGAATATTGCGCATTAAGTTAAAAGGTGCTCCACTATCTTGTATAACCACATCATCTTCTAAACGAATACCAAATCCTTCATCTGGAATATAGATACCAGGCTCAACTGTAAATACCATATTGCTTTGCATAGGTTCGTGTAGTATACCGTAATCATGAGTATCTAAGCCCATATGGTGAGAGGTACCATGCATAAAGTATTTCTTATACGCTGGCCAATCTTTATTTTCGTTTTGTACATCGGCTTTATCTAAAAGTCCAAGACCAATAAGTTCTGAAGTCATTAGTTTACCAACTTCCACATGGTAATCGGCCCATATAGTGCCAGGAACTAACATTTTTGTTGCTTCATTTTTAACACGGTTAACGGCGTTATAAACTTCTTTTTGACGTTTAGAGAAGGTTCCTGAAACCGGAATCGTTCTACTCATATCACTCGCGTAGTTAGCATATTCCGCACCAATATCTAATAGAATTAAATCGCCAGCTTTACACTGTTGGTTGTTTTCAATATAATGCAGAACATTGGCGTTGTTACCAGAAGCCACAATAGGGGTGTAAGCAAAGCCTTTAGAACGGTTGTTTAAAAACTCGTGCATAAATTCGGCTTCAATATTATATTCCCAAACTCCAGGTTTTACAAAGTTTAAAAGGCGTCTAAATCCTTTTTCTGTAATGTTACAGGCTTCTTGTATAAGGTCTAATTCAATCTTGTGTTTTACGGAGCGCAAGCGTTGTAAAATAGGGTTACTTTTTTCAACTTTATGTGCAGGGAATTGTGCTCTTACCATTTTATTAAAACGATCTTCACGCGTTTCAGTAGCAGTGCTAGCACGGTAATGTTCGTTGGTATTGATGTAAATCGTATCCGCTTGAGACATGATCTCTTTCATAACACGATCGAAATCTTGAAGCCAATAAACGGTTTTAATTCCTGAAGTTTCAAGGGCTTTCTCTTTGGTTAATTTTTCACCTTCCCAAACGGCGATATGAGCGTTTGTTTCGGTTAAAAATAAAATTTCACGGTGCTTCGGGTTTGGACATTCTGGGTAAAGGACCAAAATGCTTTCTTCTTGGTCTACACCACTTAAGTAAAATATATTCCTATCTTGTTGAAAAGGCATTGTGCTGTCAGCACCGATCGGGTAAACATCATTAGAGTTAAACACAGCTAAGCTGTTACTAACCATCTTATTTTTGAAGTTTTCTCTATTATGTATAAAGAGATCGGCGTTAATTTTATTGTATTTCATGATATGAATTTTAATTGAATTACAAAGCTAAGGTTTTATTTAGCCAATACTAAAAATACGCGATTTGGATGTGTAGTTTTTAACATTTTGTAAATTTAAAGGCTTAGACGATCTTTTTCAGGTGAAAGAGGTCTTATTTCAGCTTAAAAAACGTGTTGATTATAAGGACGCTAAAAGACTTTAAAAAAAAGTTACGCTAACGTATTCGTTCCCTATTTACGGGGCTTACGGCGATTTTTTTGATGGCGTAATTTCGTCTCAATTGGCAGAAAGTGATATTAATCATATTCTGCCACTGTTAGGGACAATACATTTGTTGGATGAACTGAAATTTTAATATAATTGCTATAGTTTATGGACTTTATTTTAGAATTGCTTACTAAAGATTACTTCGTATTATTCCTGGTTATCGGCTTCGGGATTGCCTTAGGGAATGTACGGATTAGGGGAATCAGTTTTGATACCTCGGCGGTTATATTTGTGGCAATTTTCCTCGGTTATCTTTATAATTTATACGGAGTTCATTTTAGTATTCCTTCTATAATTCAAAGTGTAGGTTTGGTGTTGTTTATCTATACCATAGGGATGCAAGCCGGTCCTTCGTTTTTTAGTTCGTTTAAAGAACAAGGAACAAAACTTATTCTTCTAGCCAGTACAACGGTTATTGTTGGGGGACTTACGGCAGTTGCTATTTCATACCTCTATGATGTAGATATGAATATGATGAGTGGTTTGTTAACCGGAGCCTTAACCTCTACACCAGGTTTGGCAGCGTCTATTGAGGCGTCTCAGTCGCCATTAGCGTCAATTGGCTATGGTATTGCTTATCCGTTTGGTGTGTTAGGTGTTATTTTGTTTGTGAAGTTAGGACCTACCTTGTTTCGAGTTAATATAAAAGAAGAGGAGAAAAAGTACAAAGACAGTGTTAGTCTTAATACGCCTATGGTGATTAATAAGAACATCATTATTTCTAATGAAAATGTCAATGGGAAAACCATCAAGGAATTGCGTATTCGTTTTATGACGAAGGCGAATATTTCTCGTATCATGAAACCCAATCAGCTTCCTATTTCCCCAACCAGTGATACCATTTTAGAAACTGGTGATATTATTAAAGCCGTAGGTACCGTAAATGCTTTAGACCGTATAGAGCTGTTATTGGGAAAGGTGACCGATGTTGAAATTCCGCGAAGTGGCCGTTACGATATAAAATGGTATGTGGTGAGTAATGATTCTGTGGTGAATAAAACCATCCAAGAGTTGAATCTTCTAGAAAACTATTCTGCAACCATAACTCGGATTAGAAGAGCGAGTATAGATTTAGCACCACACCCAACAACGCGTATTAAGTACGGTGATAAAATATTGGTGTCTTCATCTAAAGGAAACGTACCAGCGGTAACACAATTGTTTGGAGATAGTTTAAAACGTATTGGTCAGACCAGTTTTTTACCTGTCGCCTTTGGGATTGTTATTGGGGTTTTAGTGGGTGCTATTGCCATTCCGCTTGGAAATTTACATTTTAAATTAGGCCTAACAGGAGGTGTACTTTTAACGTCTATTTATTTAAGTTGGCGTGGTAAGTTTGCTTCTGTAATTTGGAATTTACCAGGGCCAGCCAATCAGATATTACGTCAATTTGGACTCTTGTTATTCCTAACGCCGGTAGGCTTAAGTGCAGGACAAAGTTTAGTGGCGGCTATTGAAGCACATGGACTTATTTTGTTTTTATACGGAGCGTTAATTACGTTAATACCTATGTTGGTTACGGTGTTGGTAGGGCGCTTTATTTTCAAAATTAATTTTCTGTCTATTTTGGGGGCTTTAACAGGAGGGATGACCTCTACTCCCGGATTAAGTGCAGCGGATTCTATGACCGATTCTGAAGCGCCGCAAACGGCATATGCTACGGTTTATCCGGTTTCTTTAGTCCTAATTATTATTGTTGCCGAGATTATGGCACTACTTTAAGGTGTGAATTTTTATCCTTATTTTTAAACCTAATAATTGTTAAGGGCCTGTTAGGGGCTTGGTTTTTAGGGTGATGAGGTTGGTTAGTGTTTTTGTTGAAATTCTCCTACTTAAATTCATTCTAAATAAATTAATAATGAGACTGTGTAGTTGTCTAAAACCCAATTGCACTGTATCTTTGTTTAACTAAATTAATATAAGCTACAATGAGCGGAATTCTTAATTCGTCGATTGGAAGAAAATTTGCCATGGCACTTTCGGCTTTCTTCCTAATGATTTTTGTCTTACAACATTTTGCAATCAATTTACTTTCTGTATTAAGTCCAGATACTTTTAATGAAGTATCGCACTTTATGGGAACCTTTTGGGTGGTTCAATTTGTTATTCAACCCATTTTAATTATCGGTGTTATTTTTCACTTTGTAATGGGATTTGTTCTTGAAATCAAGAATAAAAAAGCAAACGGTGTTAATTATGTGAGAAACAATGGGGCTGCCAATTCTACATGGATGAGCAGAAACATGATTTGGAGTGGTGGATTTATCCTCGTCTTCTTAGTGATTCACTTTATTGACTTTTGGTTTCCAGAAATGAATACCAAATACATCGTTGGAGATATGTCTGGTTTACACAATGGTGAATTTAGATATTTCCACGAGTTACAAGAAAAGTTTGTACCTATTTGGAGAGTTGCACTATACAGTTTAGGGTTTGTGTTTTTAGCACTACACCTTTTACATGGTTTCGATTCGGCTTTTCAGTCAGTCGGTGCAAATAATAAATATACCAAAGGATTAAAGGGATTCGGAAAAGCGTATGCAATTGTTATTCCAGTAGGATTCATTTTTATTGCATTGTTTCATCACTTTAATCATTAAAATACATCTAATATGGCTTTAGATTCAAAAGTACCAAAGGGTCCAATTAAAGATAAGTGGACAGACTATAAAAATAAAATTAACCTTGTAAACCCAGCAAACAAACGTCATATCGATGTTATCGTTGTGGGTACAGGTTTAGCTGGTGGTTCTGCTGCAGCAACTTTAGCAGAGTTAGGCTATAATGTAAAAGCATTTGCTTACCAAGATTCACCTCGTAGAGCGCACTCTATTGCTGCTCAAGGGGGAATTAACGCCGCTAAAAATTACCAAGGTGATGGCGATTCAACCTATAGATTATTTTACGATACTGTAAAAGGAGGCGATTACCGTTCTCGTGAAGCTAACGTTTACCGTTTAGCAGAAGTATCTGCCAATATTATTGATCAATGTGTGGCTCAAGGTGTTCCTTTTGCACGTGATTATGGTGGATTACTAGATAACCGTTCTTTCGGTGGGGTTTTAGTCTCTAGAACATTTTATGCTAAAGGGCAAACCGGACAGCAGTTATTGTTAGGGGCTTACTCTGCAATGAACCGTCAGATTGCACGTGGTAAAATTGAAATGTTTAACCGTCACGAAATGCTAGACGTTGTTATTGTAGACGGAAAAGCAAGAGGTATTATTGCTCGTAATTTAGTTACAGGTGAAATAGAAAGACATTCAGCACACGCGGTTGTTGTAGGTTCTGGTGGATATGGAAATGTATATTTCTTATCGACAAATGCAATGGGATCTAACGCTACTGCAGCTTGGAAAATTCATAAAAAAGGAGCGTATTTCGCAAATCCTTGTTACACACAAATTCACCCAACGTGTATTCCACGTTCTGGGGATTACCAATCGAAACTGACTTTAATGTCAGAATCATTAAGAAATGATGGTCGTATTTGGGTTCCTAAGCATATGGAAGACGTTATGGCGATTAGAGAAGGTCGTAAAAAACCTACCGATTTATCGGAAGACGAACGCGATTATTACCTAGAAAGACGTTATCCTGCTTTTGGTAACTTAGTACCACGTGATGTTGCCTCTCGTGCCGCAAAAGAGCGTTGTGATGCAGGTTACGGTGTTAACCAAACAGGAGAAGCAGTATACTTAGATTTTGCTTCAGCTTTTGAACGTTACGGAAAAGAGCAAGCAAAAATTCAGAACATACAAAATCCTACACCAGCTAAGATTAAAGAACTTGGTCAGGCTATTGTAGAAGCTAAATACGGAAACTTATTCCAAATGTACGAGAAGATCATTGATCAGAATCCGTACGAAACCCCAATGATGATTTATCCGGCAGTACACTACACAATGGGTGGTGTTTGGGTAGATTACAACTTAATGACTACCATTCCGGGATGTTACTGTATTGGAGAAGCTAATTTCTCTGATCATGGTGCTAACCGTTTAGGAGCTTCAGCCTTAATGCAAGGTTTAGCGGATGGTTATTTTGTGTTACCTTATACCATTGGCGATTATTTAGCTGATGATATTCGTACTGGAAAAATTCCAACAGACAGCAAAGAATTTGATGAAGCAGAAAAGGAAGTGACAGACCGAATTAATTTCTTCGTGAATAATAAAGGAACTAAATCCGTAGATTATTTCCATAAGAAATTAGGTAAAGTGATGTGGGATAAGGCTGGGATGTCTAGAAACGCTCAAGGTCTTACAGAAGCGATGGCTGAAATTAAAGCGATTAGAGAAGAGTTTTGGAAAGAGGTTTCTGTACCAGGAGGTGCAAATGAAATGAATCCTGAACTTGAAAAAGCAGGTCGTGTTGCAGATTTCCTAGAATTAGGAGAATTGTTCGCTAAAGATGCCTTAGTTAGAGCAGAATCTTGTGGAGGACACTTTAGAGAAGAATCTGCAGAGTTAGATGGTCCTCAAAAAGGTGAAGCGAAGCGTAATGATGAAGAATTTGCGTTTGTATCCGCTTGGGAATATAAAGGAGAGCCTTCAGAAGCGATTTTACATAAAGAACAACTAGAATTTAAAGATATTGAACTAAAACAACGTTCATACAAATAAGAAAGACGATATGAATTTAACACTTAAAATTTGGAGACAAAAAGACTCAAATACAAAGGGTCAAATGGTCGATTACAAAGTTACTGACATTTCAGAGCACATGTCTTTCTTAGAAATGATGGATGTTTTAAATGAACAGTTGGTAAATTCAGGTGAAGAGCCTGTAGCCTTTGATCACGATTGTCGCGAGGGAATTTGTGGTATGTGTTCTATGTATATTAATGGTGAGGCTCATGGTCCTGATAGAGGGGTAACCACTTGTCAATTACATATGCGTATGTTTAACGATGGCGATACCATTACTATTGAGCCGTTTAGAGCAGCAGCTTTCCCGGTAATTAAAGATTTAGTTGTAGACAGAATGTCTTTTGAACGTATTCAGCAAGCTGGTGGATATATTTCAGTAAACACTTCTGGAAATACGCAAGATGCCAATAGTATTCCTATTTCTAAGCATGCTGCAGATGAAGCTATGGATGCAGCAACCTGTATTGGATGTGGTGCCTGTGTAGCGAGTTGTAAAAACTCTTCAGCAATGTTATTTGTTGGTGCTAAAGTATCTCAATATGCCTTATTACCACAAGGTCAAGTAGAAGCTGCAGAACGTGTACAAAACATGGTAGCGCAAATGGATTTGGAAGGTTTTGGTAACTGTACAAATACCGGAGCTTGTGAGGTAGAGTGTCCTAAAGGGATTTCTTTAGAGAATATTGCACGTATGAACCGTGAATATTTATCGGCTAATTTAAAAGGTTAAGACCATAGAATTACGGCTTCTAATAAGAAGACGTTAAATGAACTATAAATCCCAAGCATAATGATGTCTTGGGATTTTTCTTTTCTTATATTTCCGTTTTATTAAAGATTTATGCAAAACCCAGCATCCTTTTACAAAACGCAATTAGAACGTCATCAAACTGCGTCCAAAAAAATATTTAAAAAACTTAGCCTTCTTAGTGTATTGCGGTTGGCTGTTTTTTTACTCACCGCATTAGGGATATACATTAGCTTTGAAAACTGGAGAATAGCTGCAGCTATTGCTGTTGTTGGTATTGTAGGGTTTTTATACCTACTTTCTGTCTATACCGATTTAAAGGCCAAACGCAACTTACATAAGCGTCTTGTAGCCATAAATAACGAAGAAATTGAGATTGCTAAGGGGCAATTTCATGAGCGTCCCGATGGTGAAACGTTTCAAGATCCAAGTCATTTTTTTTGCCTTGATATCGATTTATTCGGTAAAGGTTCCTTCTTTCAATATAGCAACCGAACAGCGCTTAAAGAAGGGACTGAAAAATTCAGTAAAATGTTGTTATCTAACAATACTGAAGGGATTACAGATCGGCAAGAAGCCATTAAGGAATTAGCGTCTTTACCGGCCTGGCGTCAAAATTATGAGGCGGTAGCACAAGGGGTTCAAATAGAACATTCCGCAGCCTCTATTATTTCTTGGTTAAAAGCCTATCAGCCTTTTCTCGGGAAAACCCAATATGTCTTAACCTTACTTTACGCCGTTGCCTCGGTAGTGCTTATTGGTTTAGGTGTGGCCGAAATTATTCCGATTTCTATCGCAGGATATTGGTTGCTTCTTGGTTTAGGGATTACCGGGCGTTATCTAAAACAGATTAATAATTTATCGCAACATACCGAACGGGCTAAAGATACCTTTAAGCAATACGCTTTATTATTAAAAGCTATTGAATCTACCACCTTTAAAGCACCCTTATTGACAGAGAAGCAGAAATTAATTCAGTCAGAAGCGCTTAAAGCCTCTGCTATTTTTTCAAAGTTTTCTAAAACCTTAGACGCCTTAGAAAATAGAAATAATCTTATCTCTGCGGTCTTTGGTAACGGATTTTTACTCGTAGATATTAGGAACAGTTACCACGTGGAGCAGTGGATTGCAAAATATGGTCATAAAGTAGACGATTGGTTTGAGGTGGTCACCTTTTTTGATGCTTTAAATAGCTTCGGAAATTATGCCTTTAACCATCAAAGTTTTACCTATCCCATCATCACGGACCAACCGGTGACCATTAAGGCCGATGGCTTAGGGCATCCTTTGTTAAATGCTGAAAAACGAGTAAATAGCGACTTAACGCTTGAAGAAGAGCAATTCTTTATTGTTACAGGTGCAAACATGGCTGGAAAAAGCACCTTTTTAAGAACCGTGGCGCTTCATATTGTTATGGCTAATGTTGGACTACCAATTTGTGCAAAACAGAGCAAATACAAGCCTATTAAGTTAATTACAAGTATGCGAACTACAGATTCGTTAACCGATGATAGTTCTTACTTCTTTAGTGAGCTAACACGTCTTAAATTTGTGGTGGATACAATAGCTAAGGATAAAAATTATTTCGTCATTTTAGATGAAATTTTAAAAGGAACCAATAGTACCGATAAAGCGATAGGCTCTAGGAAGTTTGTTGAAAAACTAGTGAAGCAAAATGCCACGGGGATTATTGCCACGCACGATTTAAGTTTAACGGAAATTGAAAACGAACTCACAGCGGTAAAAAATTACTACTTCGACGCAGAAATTATAAATGACGAACTCTTTTTTGATTACAAACTAAAACAAGGCGTCTGTCAGAATATGAATGCGAGTTTCTTATTAAAAAAGATGGAGATTATCTAAGGCTATTTTATAATGCTAATAGAAATAGGAGCTAAGCGTTCTCCAGATTCTAATTTAATATCAAATAAAAGGACCACATCACCAACTTTAGCGGTAGAGGCGTATTTTCTAGCCTCAGCATTAAGTTGACTGCCTTTTATAACAACCGTTTTCTGTTTGGGAACTTTAAATTTAAATTCCGCTATGGTTTTATGCTCTAATTCCTGACAATCAATAGATAATGGTTTTAATAGCAATACCTTTTTTGTCATTTCAACATTACAATCACTAGTCGTGCGTTGTGCTTGTGCATGTGTTTGAAAAGAAGCTAGAAGAAAAAGAAAGATCACAAAATGTTTCATAAGGATGAATATTAGATCATAAATTTAAATAAAAAACCCTTTCTATAGCAATAGAAAGGGTTTAAATTCTTCAAGGAAGAAAAGGTTCTTAAGCCTCGAAAGGTTCAATAGAAACGTAAGACTTGTTGTCTTTTTTCTTAGTAAATTTTACTAAACCATCCACTTTAGCATGTAAAGTATGATCTTTTCCTTGGTATACGTTTTCACCTGGGTGATGTGTGTTACCACGTTGTCTTATGATAATGTTACCAGCAATAGCAGCTTGTCCACCAAAAATCTTCACACCTAAGCGTTTTGATTCTGATTCTCTACCATTCTTCGAACTACCAACTCCTTTTTTATGAGCCATGATCTTAAGGTTTTATTTTGTTAATAATAATGATATTGAAAAATTACTTTTCAATTCCACCGTCTAATCTGTCTTGTAATTCTTTTAACTCGTCCCACTTCCCTTCAGCAGCTAATTTAGCTTGCTTTGGCCAAGTTTCAGTAACGATGTGTGCTAATCTAGAGCTTGCTTCAGAAAGAATTTTGCTTAATTCTTCAGGTTTAGCATCTGCTACTTTTGCAAACGTATCTAAACCAGCGTTAACCATTGCTTCAGCAGCTTTTGGTCCAGCACCTTCAATTTTCTTTAAGTCATCAGCTTTTCCTGTTGCTTTTTTAGCTTTAGGAGCGTCTGCTTTCTTAGTTTCCTTCTTTGGGGCAGCTTTCTTTGCTCCAGAAGCAGTAATACCTTCAATTACGATTTCAGTTAAAGATTGTCTGTGTCCGTTTTTTACACGGTAACCTTTACGTCTTTTCTTTTTGAATACGATTACTTTGTCACCTTTAAGGTGTTTTAAGACTTTGGCACTTACTTGTGCTCCGTCTATAGCTGGGGCGCCTAAAGTTACATTGTCACCATCACCTATCAAAAGAACGTTGTCGAAAGAAACTTCCTGACCTTCTTCTGAAGCTAAACGGTTAACAAAAACTCTTTGGTCTTTTGCAACTTTAAATTGCTGCCCTGCTATCTCTACAATTGCGTACATAGCGTAACGTTTTTATTAAATTGTTTATGTATATAATATGCCTTCTTCTCAGAAAGCGGATGCAAATATACTCCTAATTTCTTAATCTACAAACGTTTTAATGATTTTCAACACCCTAAGGGCCTAAATAAAGTCAAGTGGCTGAGGCTATTGAAATAGACCGACTTAGCTAGCCTAGTTTTCACATTTAATTTCAGGTAAAAGCCTTAGCATTGTTTATTTTTGTAAGACTTAGTGTAACATTTTATACCAAGTGTAGACATATACCTAAACAATTTAAATTTTAAACAAAACTACAATGAAAAACTATTTACTGGCTTTGGCTTCTTTGTTGTTATTTAGTCAGCAGGCTATGGCACAAAAAGTTGAATTTGAGGAATTTGACTTAGATAACGGATTGCACGTTATTATGCATCAAGATAATACTGCTCCCGTGGTTATTACCTCTGTGATGTATGATGTTGGAGGAAAAGATGGTGATCGTGAACGTACAGGATTTGCCCACTTTTTTGAACATTTATTATTTGAAGGTTCAGAAAATATTGGACGTGGAGAATTTATGAAAATTATCCCTGCAAACGGAGGAACCTTTAATGCCAACACGTCTCAAGATAGAACGTATTATTACGAGATTTTTCCATCTAATAAATTAGAATTAGGATTGTGGTTAGAGTCAGAACGTATGTTACACCCGGTAATTGATCAGGTTGGTGTAGATACGCAAAACGAGGTGGTTAAAGAAGAAAAGCGCCAAAGTAATGACAACAGACCTTATGGTGGATTGTTTAAAACGATAGGAGAAAACTTATTTTCAGTACACCCTTATAAGGATGAAAATATTGGTAAAATGGCTCATTTAGATGCGGCTACTCTAGAAGAATTTAATGCTTTTTTCGATAAGTATTACGTGCCTAACAACGCGGTTTTAGTGGTTGCTGGTGATATTGATTATGATGAAACTAAGAAAATGGTGCAAGACTATTTCAGTGCTGTTAAAAAAGGTCCTGAAGTGGTTCGTAATTTTCCTGAAGAAGCGCCTATTACTGAAACAAGATATGCAACGGCTTATGATAAGAACATTCAGATTCCAGCAATTATAGCGGCTTACAGATTACCAGGGCAGTCTACACGTGATGCTTATGTTTTAGATATGATCTCTAGTTATTTAAGTGGAGGTAAAAGTTCTGTACTTCAAAAGAAATTAATGGATGAGCAAAAACAAGCTTTAGCGGTACAAGCGGTAAATATTGGTCAGGTAGATTATAATATCTTCGCTCTATTTGCTTTACCATTAGGAGATGTAAGCTTAGATACATTATTAGCTGAGATTGATGAAGAAATTGTAAAAATGCAAAACGAATTAATCAGTGAACGCGATTATCAAAAATTATTAAATCAGTTTGAAAATAATTTTGTGAACTCTAACTCTAGTGTAGCAGGGATTGCAAGTTCTTTAGCAACTTACTATTTGTTATATGGTGATGTAAATATCATTAACAACCAGTTAGAAACTTACAGATCTATTACAAGAGAAGACATTCAGGCAGCGGCTAAAAAATACTTAAGCCCAAACCAACGTGTAGAGATCAAATACCTACCTAAAAAAGACGAACAATAATATGAAAACAGCATTAAAAATGAACACTAAAATAGTAGCGTTTTTCGCATTATTTATATTAACGGTTAGTGCTAATGCACAAATCGATAGATCTAAGCCACCAGTGGCTGGGCCTGAACCAGAAATCTCAATTGATAAGCCAGAGGAGTTTACCTTAAAAAATGGTTTAAAAGTTATGGTCGTAGAAAACCATAAACTTCCTAAAGTATCATACTCACTTCGTATTGATAATCCACCAATTGCTACCGGAAAAAAAGCAGGAATAGAAAGCTTAATCGGAAGTATGTTAGGAAACGGAACCACGAGCATTTCTAAAGATGAGTTTAATGAAGAGATCGATTTCTTAGGAGCTAACTTAAACTTTGGAATTACAGGAGGTTATGCAAGTTCTTTATCTAAATATTCTGACCGAATTTTAGAGTTAATGGCAGATGCTGCTATCAATCCTTTATTAACTGAGGAAGAATTTGAAAAAGAGAAAACTAAATTATTAGAAGGTTTAAAGGCCGATGCTAAAAGTACAGATGCTATTGCAAGTCGTGTAGGTTATGCTTTATCTTTTGGGACGAAGCACCCTTATGGTGAGTATGTAACAGAAGAGACTATTAACAACGTGTCTTTCGGTGATGCTTTAGCCTTTTACGAGAAGAACTTTAATCCTGAGAATGCCTATTTAGTGGTTATCGGTGATGTAGATTACAAAACGGTAAAGAAGCAAATCAAGAAATATTTTAAAGATTGGAAAAAATCTGTAGATATTAAGCACACGGTACCAAAGCCAAATCCTAATGTACAATACACGCAAATTAATTTTGTAAATGTACCTGGAGCAACACAGTCTAACTTATCAATTACTAATAATGTAGACTTAAAGATGAGCGATGAAGATTATCATGCTGCTTTAATTACAAACAACATCCTTGGTGGTGGTGGTGAAGGTTATTTATTTAAAAACCTTAGAGAAGAACACGGTTATACTTACGGAGCGTATTCTAATTTAGGAAATGATAGATATGGAGCTGCACGTTTTAGCGCTACAGCTAAAGTAAGAAATGCTGTAACGGATAGTGCTGTTGTAGAGGCTTTAAAAGAAATTAACCGTATAAGAACAGAGCCGGTAGATGCACAATTATTAAAAGATGCAAAAGCAAAGTATGTTGGTAATTTTGTGATGGCTTTAGAGCGTCCGCAAACGGTAGCTAACTATGCTTTAAACATTGAATTAAATAACTTACCTGAAGATTTTTACACGACGTATTTACAGAAAATAAATGATGTTTCTGTGGAAGATATCCAACGTGTAGCTAACAAATATTTTAAGGCTGATAACCTAAGAATTGTTGTGGTAGGAAATGGTGCTGAAGTTTTAGAGAACTTAGAGAAAACAGGAATTCCAATTATGTATTACGATACGTATGCGAATCCAACTGAAAAGCCAAAATTTGAAGTAAAATTACCAGAAGGTGTTAATGCTAAGTCGGTATTTAATGCTTATATCGATGCTATTGGTGGTCAGGAAAAAGTAGCAGCAATCAATTCTATTTTAGTAAAATATGAAGCGAGTGCAATGGGTGCTACCGTAATTAGTGAAGAAAAGAAAATGGATGGGAAATTAAAGCAGACTATTTTTATGAATGGTAATGCTATGATGACTGTTTTAACTACGCAAGAGAAAGTGACGATGAATAATAATCCACTTCCGGAAAACATGGTAAATGATATGAAAACTTTAGGCGGATTATTCACAGAATTGAACCTTTTAAACAATGATTCAGCTAAAATTACGGCGATTGAAAGTGTAGAAGGACGTGATGCTTATAAAGTTCAAGTTCCTGGAGAAGTGGTTTCATTAACGTATTATTACGATGTTGAAACAGGTTTAAAAGTAAAAGAAGTACAGACAACTTCTATGAAAGGACAAACCCAAAGTCAAGAAGTAGTTTTAAAAGACTATAAAGATTTTGAAGGTATTAAATTCCCTGCAACACGAGAGGGAACTCAAATGGGTCAGCTTGTTGTTTATAAGCTTTTAGAAGCTAAACTAAATGAAGGCGTTTCAGATGCTGATTTTAACTAGTTGAAAACAACTATAATTTTAAGGATTAAAACCGAAGCTTAGGCTTCGGTTTTTTTTATAGCCTATTTTAAGGTTTGGGCTTGGGTTGATGGGCTAAAAACACGCCTAATAGAATAAGGATTGCCGCTAAGCCTTGAGTAGGGCTGAAGTGCTCTCCATCTAAAATTCCCCACATCAAAGCCACTACAGGCATCATATAAGTTACAGATGAAGCAAATACCGGCGTAGACATTTGCACCAACTTAAAGTATAATATCTTGGCAAGAGCAGTCCCGAAGACGGCTAAAATAGTAATATAGCCCATGGCGCTTAAAAACTCCGGCTGATTAGAGGTGTCTGCACTAAAAAATCCTGTAAAGACCAATACAATGAGCGCAGGAATACTAATAAAGGCATAATTTCCGGCGGCTATAGCCAAGGCTTTAACATCTTGTAAATGACGTTTTATAATATTTATATTCGCAGCATACATCAGTGTGGAGATAATGATATAACCGGCGTATAAATAGTTTTGATTAGGGTTCAGTTCGGCACCTTTTAAAATAAGAATTGCCGTACCTATAAAGCCAATAATCACACCGATAACTTGGCGTGTTGTCGAGGTAATTTTAAAGACCGCGAAACCTAAGAGAATGGTGTTTAAAGGAACTAAGGAGTTTAAGACTGAAGCTACGGCACTGTCAATTTCAGTTTCGGCTATGGCAATTAAAAAAGCGGGAATAAAAGAGCCTATAAGACCAGAGACTAAAAGCCATTTCCATTTATCCTTAGGGATTGTTTTTAACTTCTTAAAACCAAAACTCAGCAGTATAATACCCGTAAATACGGTTCGTAAGGCACCAATCTGATAGGCCGTTAAGCCTAAAAGTGATTTCTTAATAAGGATAAATGAACTTCCCCATATTATAGAAAGTAAAATAAGGAAGAGCCATTTTAAATTAAGGTTTTTCATACAAAAACACTATAAATTAGTCATAAAATTCGTTAATTGTCGCACAAGAAACAGCAATATTTCTTAGTTTTAACCAAAATTTAATTAGTTATTTCAATGAAGACATTTAGAACATTAAGTATAGTAGCAATGATGGCTTTGATTTTTACCTCTTGTAAAAACGAATCGCAGCCCGAAGTTAAAACTGTAGAAGTAGAAACGGTTAAGACGGACGTCGCTCAAACTTTAGATCCTAACGCCACTTATGCTAAAGTAGAATTCGGAATTGAAGGAATGACTTGTGCCATGGGTTGTGCGAAAACTATTGAAAAGAAAATGGCTAAAATGGACGGTGTAAAATCGGCTAAGGTTGATTTTGATGCCCGTTTAGCAATGGTAGAATATGATGAAGCTAAAGTAACGCCACAATCTTTAGAAGAGGCGGTAGTGCAAGTTGCAGATATCTATAAGGTAAAAGATATGCATCAAGTAGAGGCTTTTGGTGGCGAGAAAAAAACTTGTGATGCCGATTGTAAAAAAGCGTGTTGTGCAAATAAAACGGATGCTGAAAAAGTAGCCTGTGCAAAAGACTGTGAAAAGGCATGTTGTGCTAAAACAAAAGAAGCAGCTTAAAAAAAAACATTTTAAAATAAAAAAACGCCATCTCTACGATGGCGTTTTTTTTATGCTTTAATTTTATGTTAGTATTCCACTACACTTGTAATAGAATACACGCAATAAGGATGCATCCTACGGGCATAAGCCATAATAAAGAAAGGCTATGGGTATTGCGTATGGTTTTAGTGTTTAAAATGGATCTTTTCTTCCCGTTGTAGCGCATCCAATTTTTAAATACAATAAAGACGGCAATTAAGGCAAAGATCACCCAAAACTTAGTGTTAGAGAGAATCACCATTTTCATTTGTGTGGCAAACGCTTTAAAAAAAGCGCCTAAGGCCAAAATGAAAGAAAACTCTAATAAGCAAACATAAAGCAGGGCGATAGTGATGCTTTTCTTTCCATAATTCTTTTTGTAATGGTTAAATATGGAGATGTATTTCTGGTCTGCAAATGTTGCCATAAGTCTTAAGGTTTTAAAAAAATAAAACCTGCTAATTTAACATCAGCAGGTTTTAAAGAATACGTGTATGTTTTAGTTTTCTCCTAAAACTTTGTAGTTATCAATTTCAAAAGTACCATCGATATTTCCACTAGAAGGGAAACCTCCGATATATTTAAAAGCAACATAAGCTGTTCCAGAATAAGAACTTAAGTTAATTAATCCTGAATCGAACCAATCTTCGTAATATTCATCATCTCCAACAATGATAGCAGGTAATGCCGTCCATGTTGCTGTAGCGATGTTTGCCGTTGTACCATCCCAATCTGTAGAGATTAAAACTTCTAATTCACTATCATCAGAGAAACTGTTTGATGATTGGAAGTTTACAAATTCTGTGTTTTGTGCATCTAAATCAATTGATGGGCTAATTAACCAAGCAATATTTTCATCTGTACTAGAGTTGTAAGCACCCATAGAAGCGATTGTGTTTCCTGGTCCAGGGTTTCCTTCATCACTTGTAGTTAAAGCTCTCCAGTTGTAAGATCCTACTTCAGCGTAAGATGTCCATCCGTTGCTAGAAATAGCAGATCCTGTTGGCATACCTTCAAAATCTTCTTCAAAAAGAGTAACAAACTCGTCAAGGTCTAATAAAGAACATCTGTCACCATCCATAGCTACATCGTCAACAGAGTTTAAAGCTAATACAAAATTGCTAGCGTCAAAGGTTTTGCTTACTACAGCTTGGATAGATCCGTTTCCTAATGGTAAATCCATTTCTTTAAAATCAGCAAAAGAGCTTGTTTCTAATAAGAACGTATCATAACCAAAACCACTACAAGATTGTAAAGTTCTAGATGTATCGTATACTTCAATAGGATCAAAATATTGTAATCCTGCTAAATCATCAGCAAACTCAACACCATCAATTTGAACAAACATACCAACGTGTTGGTTTGTAATTTCAGCAAACGTAATGTTTAAAGGCACAATTTCCTCTGTAGTGTTAGATCTTAAAACGTTTTGAGCAATTTGGTTAAAGTTTAAGCTTGTTACCGTACCACCATATTGGTCAAATTCTGTTCCTCCACCAATAGTGTAAACGCCACTACCTGTACGTTCTTCACCAATGAAAAGTCCAGTTAACTTAATGTAAACCTCTCTACCTTTATTAAATTGGTTGTAGTTAGAAACTTGGTCTAAAACTACTTTAATAGCGCTTGTTGGGTTTTCAGCTTTATTCTGAATGTATAATTCTTTGTAAAAGTTTCCAGTTCTATCGCTAGAAGATACATAACCTTTAATGTAGATTTCGTTTTCTACTGCAAAAGGAATAGCGTCATCTGTATCACCATCACCATTAGGATCTGAGTTGTATAGGTCCTTAGCATAATCAAATGAAACTTCTGTTGCATTATCTAATAAATCTTGAAGTGCATAGTTCTCTTCGTCTCCTAAGCTTGAAGGAATCGTGTAATCGTCATCTTGTACACAGGATGTAATCGCAACTGAAGCCATTACAAGCAATATAAAGTTTAAAAATTTATTCATTTTCATAATTTGTAATAATAAATATTAATTAATTTTTCTTTTTTAGAATCTTACGTTTAAGTTAACAAAGTAGTTAGCACCACGTCCGTACCAGTATTTAGAACCAAACTGAGGGTTACCATCAGCGTTATCGTCTCTAAGTTCTGTATAGTTAGCGTTTCTACCTTGCTCAAAACCTCCAGTTTTATAAACTTCATCTAATAGGTTACCTACACTAGCAAATAAGCTGATGTAGTAGTCTCCTACTTTCCAAGATTTACCACCAACAAGGTTTACGACCATATAATCACTGATTTTTTCTTGCTTTAATAATTCAGCAGCTAAATCTTCGTCATAATCGTTAATTGGTAATCCGTCTGAAGCTAAGTAGAAGTTCTCTGTTCTCGTTAACGCATTTACATCAATATAAGCGTTAGAGAAGAAGTTGGCTGTTGCACCAAACCACCAGAAATCTGGATCTCTATATTCAAAACCAATAGACGCCGCTCTTTGAGGACCTCCGGCAAGTTTGTAATCTTTTAAATTAGCTTCTCCGTAATCTATAGATCCATCTTCAGTTTCAAAACTAGCAGATGTTAAGTATAGGTTAGGGTTGTTATCGTAAGTGTATTGACCTACAGAAGCGGCTCCTTTTAATTTAATAGTTGGAGTTACCTGTGCTTCAATACCAAATTCTACACCAATGTGTTTTTTGTCAATACCTTGTAAAACCTCTTGTACAAAGGCAGAAGTATCGTTGTCTGCAATAGCGTTACCACCACTAATTCCATCGGCATAGTAAAAACCAACTTCGTTAGCATCTTGAATAGTGGTATAAAATCCAGTAAGTTTTGCATTTACAATTGGAGATCTAAAAATGTAACTCGCATCAAAAGAAGTTACAATTTCTTCGCTAATATCTTTTACGATACTGTGGTTTTCTCTAGAGTTAGAGAAGGTGTTACGTAAATTAGGAGCTCTAGTTAAGTATCCTGCATTAACATCAAATAAGTGTTTTCCTGTAAATTTATAGGTGAAACCAGCTTTTCCGCCTACACCTGTAAAAGAAAGTTCTTCTCCTTTACCGTAAGATAAATCTCCTGCAAAACGACTGTGTTCCCATAAACCTTCTCTTTGATAAGTGGTGTTGGTTACATTACCAGAAACGTAGAAATCTACTTTGTTGTAGGTAAACTGGGCTTGAGCGTAACCAGAAACAACTTCAGCAAATAAATTGTAGTTGTAACGGTACTTATCACCTTCTTCTAAAAGACGGCCTGGGTTTTGAGCATCGTACTGAAATCCATCAAATGAATCCACGTTAGATAATCCAACGGTAGATCCTAAAAGATCTAATACCTCTCCGAAGTTTTCAGATTTTAAGTGTTTGTAATTAACGGCACCATTAAGAATAATGTGCTCATTAAGTTCTGACGTAAAAATAGAATTTACGGTTAATTGCGTATCATCTGCACGATCTTCATATAAAGCGTATGCAGAGCTAATATCGTTGACGTTATTGGTAAGGTTAGCATCTAAAATACGTTCCCAATCAATTTGTCCATCATTAATGAATTCTTGTTGTGCTAAGTAAGCTCCTTCAAGATCATCTCTTTGCTCGTGGTAGCTTGGTAAGTCTTGGTAGTATGCCGGACTTGGGTTAGAACCACCAGAATAATCGATACGGCTATTTCCTAATTTACCAAATTGGTACCCAACATTAGTGTTTAAACGCGTTTTAGAAGAGATGTCCCAGTAGTGGTTTAACATAAAAATAGGCTCTTCTACTTCTTTAATACGTGAGTTACGTTGTTCACCATCTAAGCTTCCCCAGTACTCGTTGTATTTAATCCCTTTAAGATCGTAAACTTCTTGCGTGTTTGGAGATGATTTACCTCTTCTATTTGGTGTGTAAATAGAGGTGAAGTTAATACTGTGCTTGTCGTTAATCTTCTTCTCTATAGACGCGAAAAATGAATTAGAATCATAAAGTGTAGCATCTACAAATCCTTCTTCACCCCAACGTCTTCCTAGCATAAGAGCAAAAGACCATCCGTCTTCTAATAATCCAGAAGCGTAGCTTGCCATAACACGGTTAGTGTAACTTCTGTTAGAAGATGATAAGGTAATACGTCCTCCTTTTCTGTAAGAAGAAGCTCTAGTAATAATGTTAGAGGTTCCTAAAACCCCACCAAAGTTGTAGTCTGAAGGCGTAAGTCCTGTGGTTAGAACTTGGTTACGCATCATGTCATTTAAACCACCCCAGTTACTCCATTGTGGTCTTCCGTTATAAAGCTTGTTCATCTCTATACCGTTCATTAATACCGATCCGTTTTCAGAATCTAAACCTCTTACCTTGAAGAAAGAAGAACTAAATTCAAAAGCCGCAGTTCTTTGGAAAACATCTAATGAAGAAGAAAGTAATCCAGAAATGTTATCTGCACCACTTGTATCGTCATTAAGTTCATCATCCGATAACGTAATGGTAAACATGTCTTGAACATCAGTAACATCGATATCTAAAGTCATGTCTGTGATATTAACCGTTTGTCCTTCGTTAATGATAATAGGATAACGTTTTGTAGTGTAACCCGCTTTAGAGATTTTTAAAACATGCTCTCCAAGAGGTACATTTGTAGAAAAGTTAAATTCTCCAAATCCATTTGTTAAGGTTGATTGTTGTGTTTCTTCAATGGTTACAGTGACATCTGGAATGGGTTCAGAAGATGCCGCATCTTTTACACTTCCTTTTACAATCGTGCTTTGCGCCATCATGCTGAAAGAAGTTAAAACTCCAAAGAGTAAAATGATTAAACTTTTTTTCATACCTAATTTTAAAGTTAATAGTCTTTTTTAAATGTTAATAGTCTTTGTACATTAAATAAAAGTTATTTAAGGCCTGCAAATCTACATTATTTATAATAAATATATACTTTTGGCTCAAGATTTGTAAAGTAATTAATGTTAACATAACATACAAAAATGAAAGTATTTAAACACAGACTGGTTGTATTATTTGTTTTAATTTTTATGGGTGCACAGGCCCAAGAAAAGAAAACCTATAAGATACATACCGTAGCGTTCTACAATTTAGAAAATTTATTTGATACCATTAACGATACTACAAAGTATGATGAGGCTAGTCCTATAATGGAATTAAACGAAGCTTTAAGAGGTGAAGCTTATAAGAAAAAACTTCATAACATGGCTAAGGTTGTGGCTGATATCGGACTTAGCGATACGCATAATTCACCAGCTATAATTGGGGTGTCTGAGGTAGAAAACAGACAGGTATTAGTAGATTTACTCAATGAGCCAGAGCTTATTGGTAAGGATTATGGGATTATTCATTTTGAATCTCCAGACAAGAGAGGGATTGATGTGGCCTTATTATATCAAAAAGCGTTATTTAAACCTTTAGAGTCTAAAGCTCATGAGTTATTAGTGTATGACGATTCGTCTAGAGAGCGTGTCTACACTAGAGATCAATTATTAGTGAGCGGTGAATTAGAAGGCGATTTAATTCATGTTATTGTGAATCACTGGCCATCACGAAGTGGAGGAGAAGCAAGAAGCCGTTTTAAACGTGTTGCTGCTGGAAAATTAAATAAGAAAATTATAGATTCTCTTCAGGCTATTGATCCTTATGCGAAAGTGATTACTATGGGCGATTTTAACGATAACCCAACAAATGATAGTATGAAAAAAGCCATGGGAACTGTTGCTGATAAAGATCGTGTTAAGCTGAAAGGGATTTATAACCCTTACGAAAATCAGTATAAGAAAATGGGCTTAGGAACTACAGGCTATAGAGATGCGTGGAGTTTATTTGATCAAATCTTATTTACACAGCCATTTTTAGAAAAAGATTATTCTTCTTTTAGATTTTATAAAGCCGGAATTTTTAATAAAAGTTATTTAACAAATAAAGAAGGGCGTTATAAAGGTTACCCGTTAAGAATGAGTAACGCAGGACTTTCAGGTGGTTATAGTGATCACTTCCCTGTTTATATTTATCTTATCAAGGAAAACGAATAGGTTGTGGCTTGTGGCCACAGTATAAAAAAAGCGTCTAAATATAGTTTAGACGCTTTTTTTATGGATTAATTTGAAGGAAACCAAAGGCTCCAAGGAATTTTTGCCAAGACCAAAATTAAAGCCAAAGTGTAAAAGATAGCCAGTAGCTTAAATTTTGGTTTAGAGGTTAATTTCTTTTTATGCTTAGAGTACCCAATAGTGATTAAGGTTACAGCAATAATCATGGTTAAAGGATGTTCTATAATCACATTTCTTAATGCAGGGGTCTTCATAACTTGTCCCATACCACCAACTTGTTCAATGGTAGAAAAATAATCTTTAGTGAAAAATAAGATTAGACCTAATAGCAATTGAATGTGCATAGTAATCAGCGCAAAAAGCGAGATTCTAAAATCGTTATTAGAAAATTCTTTGTCTCCAAAAAACTTAATAAGGGCATTAAAAGTGGCAAGCACTAATACCAACAGGACTAAATACGCCCATTTTGAATGTATAAATTGAAAAATTTCCATAGTAATAAGTTAATTAATTTCTGCAAAAGTAGGGATTTACTCATGAAAGTGGTGATAAGCAAATCGTAATTTAATTTTAGGGCACCGCAATTGTATAAGGTAAAGCTTTAGAATAAGCGTTTAAAATCCTGAATTCAAGGTTTAGAGTTGGTCATGCTAAGGACAGCCTTCAGAGGATAAAATAGTTGATGGATATAGATAAGTTGCTCATTATCTCAAAGTGGTGTGATTTACTTTTTAATTATTAAGGTTTTTAGCCGTAGGCGCTGTTGTTTTCTGCATGTTATAAAATTCAAATTATCAATTTAACCTTAACCATAGGTGTATAAAATTATATAATAACATTAACGTCGTTGTGCGGTCATAGGTACCTTACGTTTTTGAACACCGGTACATGGGTAATTGCTATACCGTGTAAAAAACGCACCACCGTTTTAGGATGGTACGTTTAATAATGAGCTGCTGCCTAATTTAGATTATTGGTAGCGTATTGTTATAGACGGTCAGGTCTATGCGGAATACTTTACCCTAAGAAATTAAAGCTTATCTAACAGTTTGTTGGGAGCTTAAATTCTATGATCTTTTCTGTAATCGTATCATCAGAATCGGTAATGATAAATTTTAAAAAGATTCGCTTTGTTGTCATTTGTATAGGGTTGTCTTTAAGATTGTCTACCCTTTGCAATTCATGTAACCAAGCTTCACCACATTGTTCAATAATTTCAGGTTTTAAGGCTTCTAAGGCTGTACTTGCAAACTGTGCCCAATCTTCACCAGAAAAAGTCAGTAGCTTAAAATTGCGAGAATTGCGTTGTTCTATAGGGGTCCATTCAGTGTTAAAGGCTGTCCAAACCTTAGTCTCGCAAGGTTGATTAGGACTTGTATAAGCAATGCTATTTTCATAACGTTGAAAGATGCTCACTTGTTTATAGTCGTTGTTTACTAAGGTCAGTTGTTTTCCCTCTGGTGAGGCTTCTAAATCTACTTCAATAGTTAAGGAATCGTTCTGTTTTAAATTGTGCTGGCGTTTGTAATTTTTAGTCGCTAAATTTTTGAGTTCTACCTGTAGTTGTTCAAATTCAAAATTAATGGTTTTAGAAATTTTGGTCGGCGATAAGTAGCCGTTAAAGACATAACCAATATGTTGGCGGGTTTCTACTTTTACCCAGTTGCCGCTTATTTTTTCTCCGCCATCGAGAATTACAAGTTTTTCATCTGTGTTTTCTAAAACGCCAATAGCTTCTCCATAAGGAAGTTTGCTTAATAATTTGCCGTGTACATCGGGTTGGTCTCTAAGAGATAAGCCGCTTTCTGCAGCAACATACGCATTGTTCTGAGCGGTGGCGAAGGCCGTAGATAAAACCAAGGCAATCGCTAAAATTTGTTTTGTGTTGTTCATAATGTTTTGTTTTTGGGTTACACATGTTTTAGCGGTTTAGTGTTTTAGGATCCTTGCCTTCCGGACGGCGAGTTTTAGTTCACTTAAAATTGTAATTCGTTGTAAAAGCGGTAAAATTAGGTCTAGCCTAAGACTTGAAACTTGGGGTAATAAGCCTCTGAATAGTTACATATTTAGAGGAGGTAAGCTTTTAAAATATAAGGAGTGGTTTTGTAGGTAAAATAAGTACGTTGATCTAAAAGGGTTTAGACTTTATGCAATTGTTAAAATGGTATTAAAGTTAATTTTACCCGCTAATGCGTTAAGCTGATTAAAATATTTCTTTATTGAAATATACCCTAGACCTTCAAAATAAGAGGTAGAATATTAGGTGTAAGCGGGGCAATCCTTAAGGTTCTATTAAAAGCTGTTGTGTTTCGGCTAACCAACATTTTATTAGTAACTTCGTAAAGAAATTTAATAATTCATAAAAAATAAGCAAATATGGAGGCAGTAGCTACCGATTTCGGAATAAAAGAGGCTTTACAGCAATTGGGTGTTAAGGATATTAATGAGGGATCTTCTACAGGGTCAGAACATTTTTCAAATGGCGAGATTATCGCGTCTTATTCTCCTGTTGATGGGCAATTAATTGCTAAAGTAAAAACAACAACAAAAGCTGATTATGAAAACGTAATGAAGGCAGCAACAAGCGCCTTTAAGACCTGGAGAGATGTGCCTGCACCACAGCGTGGTGAAATTGTACGTCAGTTCGGTAATAAATTAAGAGACCTTAAAGAACCTTTAGGAAAATTAGTGTCTTATGAAATGGGGAAATCCTTACAGGAAGGTTATGGCGAAGTGCAAGAAATGATTGATATCTGTGATTTTGCAGTTGGGTTATCTCGTCAATTAAACGGACAAACAATGCCGTCAGAACGTCCTGGTCACGTAATGAGAGAGCAATGGCATCCTATTGGTGTTGTCGGTATAATTTCAGCTTTTAATTTTCCAGTGGCCGTTTGGGCTTGGAATACCGCTTTAGCTTGGATTTGTGGAGATGTTTGTGTGTGGAAAGCTTCTGAGAAATCATTATTATGTTCTATTGCTTGCCAAAATATTATTGCAGATATTCTAAAAGAGAATAATCTCCCAGAGGGAATCTCTTGTATCATTAATGGTGATTATAAAGTGGGTGAAATGATGACTACCGATCCTAGAATTCCTCTAGTATCTGCTACAGGTTCTACTAGAATGGGACGTATAGTAGGAAAAACCGTGGCGGAACGTTTTGGGAAATCTTTATTAGAATTAGGAGGAAACAATGCGATTATAATCACACCTACTGCCGATTTAAAAGTGGTGGTTCCTGGTGCTGTGTTTGGTGCCGTTGGGACCTGTGGGCAACGTTGTACATCGACACGTCGTTTAATTATACACGAGTCGGTTTACGATAAAGTAAGAGACGCCATTGTTGGGGCTTACGGACAAATTAAAATTGGAAATCCTTTAGATGAAAATAATCACGTTGGACCATTAATCGATAAAGATTCTGTAGATACCTATTTAGCGGCAATTGAAAAAGCCAAAGCTGAGGGTGGAAATGTTTTAGTTGAAGGTGGTGTTTTACAAGGTGAAGGTTATGAGAGTGGTTGTTATGTAAAACCCGCTATTATTGAGGCTGAAAATCATTTTGAAATTGTTCAACATGAAACTTTTGCCCCAATATTATATTTAATGAAGTATTCTGGTGATGTTGAAAATGCCATTGCTAAGCAAAACGGTGTAGCGCAAGGCTTATCTTCTGCGATTATGACTAATGAAATGAAGGAAGCCGAAAAGTTCTTGTCTTATGCGGGTTCTGACTGCGGAATTGCAAACGTTAATATTGGAACTTCTGGTGCAGAAATTGGAGGTGCTTTTGGTGGCGAAAAAGAAACTGGTGGCGGACGTGAATCGGGTTCTGATGCTTGGAAAGTGTATATGCGTAGACAAACAAATACCATTAATTATTCTGATGAATTGCCACTAGCGCAAGGTATTAAGTTTGATCTTTAACTAAAGGTTAAATTTTAAAGTTCTTATAAAGCCATATTGAAAAATATGGCTTTATTTTTTTACATTGTAACACGCAACCCTTTGGTAAGATTTACATCTTTAAAGTAATTGAATTCCATTAAATTATGACGTTAAAATTAAAAGGCCTCATGGCCTTAAGTTTGCTTTTTCTGCTGTGTAGTTGTGAGGTCCAACTAGAGGATAATATGCGTATCGTTGTTAAAGGTCAGGTGCAAGACCAGTACCAAGCCGCTATCCCCGAAGCTAAAATTACGGTACAGACCAGACGTGGTAATTATAGTGGTTCACAAAGCTCTTATGTTTTGGGAGAAGGGTTTAGCACAGCAGACGGTCAGTTTTCGGTGATTTCTTTTTATGATGGAGATGAAGATTTTGCCATTGAAGTTTCAGCAGGAGACGATTACAGTTCTTACGTTTACAAGCAAAACACAGTTAATTTTACGCCTTCAGATTATACGTTTAATCTTGAAACTGTCGCTTTAAAATCTATGGCAGATTTTAATTTGAAGGTGTTAAGGACGAGTGGTGAAGGGAATACCTTAACTTATAGCCTAACGTATACTGAAGGGTTTTGTCTTGAGTTTTATGAAGGCGAACAACCTAATCCTTACGATAACACTTGTTATCCCCAGCGTATGGTAAGTCTGCAATTGAATGATAATGGCCCTGATATAGAAAAAACCTATCGTGTGCCTATAGGCGAGCCCGTAGTGTTTACATACAGCATCAATGACGAACCAGAAATTACAGAAATCATCACCGTAAATACCGCTTCTTATGACTTTTCATTCTCTTATTAAGACCACCGTAGTGGGCGCTTTTTGTTTATGGTTTTCTATAGGAACTGCTCAAGAGCTAGATGAAACAAATACTGCGGAAACGGAAAGCACTTCAACTTTTTATAATAACGAAGCCAGACAACGGTTTTTTGCCTTTATGATTGGAGGGCACAGAGCTTTTACGAGTGGCGATAACTTTATGGGTGAAGGTTTAGAGGGAGGTTCGGGCATAGATTTTAGAGTTCAGATGTATGTTTATAAGCACTTTTTTGTCGGACTCGCATCTAACGCCACCTATTTTGATGTTAAAAATCAAGAACTTCTCGGAAGTTATAGAAACTCTAGAGTCGCTGAAAATTATGTGTATTTAGGCTATGAGTTTCTTCCGGCTGAAGATTTTAGGTTAGGGCTACAAGTGTCAGTTTCTGGAGATGTAGATTTTAAAAATACAGGGTTTAGTACTACTGATATTGCCGAACAACATGATTCTGCACGTTTAAATCGCTATGGGTTCTATCTTAATTACGAACTGGCACCGCATTTTATGCTCTACCTAGATTATGGGTATAACGTATTGCATACCGATATTGAAGCACCTAGTGCTTATGAAAGTTTTTTTAGTAAAGGTACCTATAGCACTGTAGGTTTAGGTTTGGTCTTTACGATTGGTCGCCGTGATTTAATATCCCGATTTTTAGAGTAAACCGTCTAAAACTATTATAAAAAATAAACCTTGTTTCGGTCTCAACGTTAAGCTGATGGAAACAAGGTTTAAAAATTGATTAATAGCAATGCAAATTTGCATTTTAAATTTAGTCGTGAGTAAATGTAATGAGGAAAAAGATTGTAATTAAATTATTTCAGGTCTTTTTAAGGCTTCTTCGATAAATTGTAAAATTTAAAGATTAAAGGCGCTAAAATTAGTTGTATTTTACTTTTCTGAGAATCCTAATACTTTCCTTGTAAGCGCTATAGAGTTTTAAACTGTGATTTTTTATGTAAGGTTTTGCAGTTTCTAATTGCGTTAAAGCATTTTCAAAACCGTTGAGGTAGCAAATAAGATAGCTTGCTGCTAAATCCTTTAAATCGGCTTCTTCGCTAGGTTTTAAACCTTGGTTGGTTTCTAATTTTTTTAAAATTGAATTGTTCGCATTGTAAATATGATGCAAGACTTTTTTATCAAATTGTGGCGGCTCAAAAATTAATTTAGCCTCAATGGTGTAATTGGCATTCTCGCTAAAATGAATCGTTTTTTCTTCAAGTTTATAATATTTAAAAGAGTTATGCAGCCCTAATCTTACGTATTCAACGATTTTAAAAGAATCTTCAGTAAAAGATATGGCCACTTCATCTAAGGCCGAATAAAATAAAAGAACGCGTTCGTTAATCAATTCAATATCAACTCTAGAATAGAAAGTTTCATCATTAATTTGTTTTCGAGCTCCAGACCAACATAACACAAAGTATTCTTTAAAGACCATGTATTTGGGGTTGAAGTCTTGGCGTTTATTCATAAAATCAAACACCCCATCAAGCGTTAATTGTATATTGTTTTGAGCGTTATTTTCTATAGCTCCAACAATTTTAGAATTAACGTCTTTAATTTCAATATCAAACACTTTAGGCATACTCATGCTACCATCTCTAAAGAAAACGGAGCCGCCGTAATATTTCCAAATGTTCTTTTTTAATGAGGTAATACTATCAATAGGTCTAATGGTCACTAAGCCAACAACCTTATGGTCGGGTAAATGCGGAAAAGGGATGTTTTCATACTGAACAATAGGAGGATTGCTAAGGTAGGCATTAATAAGGTTTTGAATTTTACTATCGTCAAAGAAATCGACGCCTATTATTTTATTGTCCTCGTCTTTAACCCCAATAACAATATAAGAATTGTTGTTGGGGTTGCTATTGGATAGCGCACATATATGCTTTAAAAATTTTCCTTTGCCTTCTTTGGTGCCAATTTCTATTTTACGCTTTTTGTCATAAAAACTATTCTCATCGTTATGAGCAAGTAAATGTTTTATGAGTAAGCGTTTATTAATCATAGAATATCAGCGCATATTAGGAGTGAAAAACTTTAAAAGGTGCATTACAATTCTTTTTTAACTAGGGTTGAATTCGCTTGTGCTGTACAAAACATTAAAACATCGGCGATATTGACATGTGGTGGTCTAGAGATGGCAAAATAGATAACGTCAGCAACGTCTTCGGGCTGTAAGGCTTTGTAACCTTTGTAAACGGTATCTGCTTTTGCATCACCTTTAAAGCGTACTTCTGAAAATTCGGTTTCTACCAAACCTGGATTTATAGCGCCTACTTTTATTCCGAAGGGGTTTAAATCTATACGCATACCTTCCGTTATGGCTAAAACCGCATGCTTACTACCACAGTAGACATTTCCGTAGGGATACACTTCTTTTCCGGCCGAAGAACCAATGTTTATAATATGCCCAGATTGACGTGCGGTCATTCCCGGAATAATGGCTTTGCTAACGTAAAGAAGACCTTTTACATTAATATCCATCATGGCATCCCAATCGTCTAGATCTCCTGTTTGTATAGGGTCTAAACCATGAGCATTACCGGCATTATTTAAAAGGATATCTATTGTTTTAAATGCGTCTGGTAATCCGGCGATGGCTTCTAATGTTTGGGCTCTATCACGAACATCAAAATTTAAGGTGTAAACCTCAGTTTTTTTTGACAAATCTGCTTTGAGACTATCTAAGCGCTCTTGTCTACGGCCACATATCACTAAATGAATGCCGTGCTTGGCAAATTCTTGGGCTGTTGCTCTACCAATACCACTGGTCGCTCCAGTAATTAAGGCCACTTTATTTTTATTTGTCATGGGGTTTTAAACGTATTAAGATCGTTTTAAAAAGGGATTAATATAGGTTATGGAACTTCGTGACCTTGATAGGCTACTAAGATTAAAAACCAATCTTCAAGTTCTAAGTCAATGGATGTTGCTTCTATGGCGCGTTTTAATCGGCTTTGTGTTGTAGTCCCTACCACCGGATGTATTTGTGAAGGGTGCTTCATAATCCAAGCCAGTAAAAGTTGGTCTTCCGTAGCCTTATATTTATCGGTTAAGGCGGCAAGCTGTTGGTGAACACGCTTAGATTGTTCATTATTATCTTTAAAAATATGACCTAAAGGAGACCAAGCCATGGGTTTAATACCATTAGCAGTCATATAATCTAAGGTGCCATTATGCATAGCAGAATGCTCCGTAAGGGAGAATTCTATCTGATTAACGTCAATATCCATACGTAAACCAATGAGATCCATTTGAGACGCGGTAAAATTAGAAACCCCAAAATCTTTAATTTTTCCTTCTTTTTTTAAGATGGTTATGGCCTCAGCAATTTCTTCGGCGACCATTAATGGGCTTGGCCTATGAAGAAGAAAAAGATCGAGATAATCCGTTTCTAGGTTACGCAAGGATTCTTCTGCAGACCAAATAATATAGTCCTTAGTATAGTTATAGTGTTTTACAATATTGTTTCGGTTGTCGCATTGCAGTTGAATACCACATTTTGTAATCAGCTGTATGCTGTCGCGTTTAATTTCAGAATCTTTTAAGGCTTTTCCAAATTCAGCTTCTGTAAGGTATCCGCCATAAATATCAGCATGGTCAAAAGTGGTTATGTTATGATCGGTACAGAAATTTATTAACGCCTCCATTTCCTTTTTAGAAAGTTGTTTTCCCCAAGCACCCCAAGTCATGGTACCTGCAATTAATCGAGAATATTTCACTTTATTTTCAGTTTATATGGGTTTTTATGCAATTCATGTATAAAAATAGTCAAAACATTGGCAATGAAGCTATCATTGTAGTGTAATTATTCAAAACCCCAAATTATGAAACTTTTACAACACCTAAAATCTGTTACCTTAATCTTAGTGGTCCTTATTAGCTTTTCTAGCTGCTCTAAAGAAGAGTTAAATTCTGACGGAGAATTATCAGGGATTTCTGTAAGTTTAAAATCTTCATCGGCCTTAACTTCTGAGGTGTATTTAGAAATTGAAGCGGTACAAGTAAGAACAGGAAAAGATGCAAATTCTGAAGCATCTTGGGTGAGTTTAACGGATATTAATGCAGGGACTTATAACGTGAGTGATTTAACCGACGACCTAGAATTAACCTTGGTCAATGAGTCTGAAATGGCATCGGGTTTTATCTACGAAATGCGTTTGGTTTTAGGGGATAATAACTTTTTAAATATGAATGAGGTCTTAGTAAGTTTAGATGTTGTCGGTGATAAGACGCCTTCTAATGTTGTTGAGACGGAGTTTATGGCCAATCGGTTTTATGACGTGATTATAAACTTAGATTTAGATGAAGCCATAAGCTATGACGAAAATACAGCGATGATGACCATTAACCCTAAGCTTTATACTGAGATTAGACAAATGCAATTCTAAGACGATTAATTTTCATAATATACTTACAAAAAGAGTAATACTTCGGTGTTACTCTTTCTTTTTTAACCAATTGTTAACAGCAACTAACGAATAATTTTAACACTTTGCAGCGTAGAAAATATTTGTATAAATAGTTTTGTTCTTAAACCCTGATAAAATGGAAGAAACGAGTACAGTTGATATTAAATCAATTAATGAAAAGATAGAAAAAGAAAGTGCCTTTGTAGACTTACTAACCTTAGAAATGAACAAGGTTATTGTAGGACAAAAGCACATGGTAGAACGTTTGCTAATTGGTCTCCTTGGTCAAGGTCATATTTTATTAGAAGGTGTACCTGGTTTAGCAAAAACATTAGCTATTAATACACTCTCTAAAGCTATAGATGCTAGTTTTAGTAGAATACAATTTACACCAGATCTCTTACCTGCAGATGTGGTTGGTACCCTAATTTATAACATGAAAGAGAATGATTTCACGATAAAGAAAGGTCCTATTTTTGCAAATTTTGTATTGGCAGATGAGATTAACAGAGCGCCAGCAAAAGTACAATCGGCTTTATTAGAAGCCATGCAAGAAAAGCAGGTAACTATTGGGGATGAAACTTTTGGTTTAGATAAGCCGTTCTTAGTAATGGCCACCATGAACCCGGTAGAACAAGAAGGGACCTACCCACTTCCAGAGGCACAAGTTGACCGTTTTATGCTAAAAACCGTTATCGATTATCCAAAAATCGATGAGGAACAAATGATTGTAAGAGCCAATCTTAAAGGAAGCTATGAAAAGGTAAATCCTGTGGTTTCAGTAGCACAAATCTTAAGTGCTCAAAAAGCCGTGAGAGAGGTGTATATGGATGAAAAAATTGAGAAGTATATTCTCGATATCATTTTTGCAACACGTTACCCAGAGAAATATAAATTAGGAGATTTAAAACCTTTAATTTCATTTGGAGCTTCACCTCGTGGTAGTATTAACTTAGCTACAGCAGCAAAATGTTATGCGTTTATAAAAAGAAGAGGTTATGTGATTCCAGAAGATGTGCGTGCCATTGTACACGATGTTTTACGCCATAGAATTGGAATTACTTATGAAGCTGAAGCTGAAAATGTCACTTCTGAAGATATCATCAATAAGATTGTAAATGTTATTGAAGTGCCATAGAGGTTTACCCCTAGGCAATCAATCTTATTATATATCGAAAATTAAATTTGATCCATTTCGTATTAAGGACGGAATGACAAAATACTACAATGGACACTAAGGAATTACTCAAAAAAGTACGAAAAATAGAGATTAAGACACGTCGCTTGTCTGATCATATATTTGGCGGCGAATATCACTCGACTTTTAAAGGTCGGGGGATGACTTTTTCTGAAGTGCGTCAATACCAATTTGGCGATGATGTTAGAAACATAGATTGGAATGTGACGGCACGGACCAACCAGCCCCACGTTAAAGTCTTTGAAGAAGAACGCGAGCTTACCATGATGCTAATGGTAGATGTATCAGCCAGTGAAATGTTTGGTACCCAGCAGCAATTTAAAAATGAAGTGGTAACGGAGATTGCTGCAACTTTAGCGTTCTCTGCAACGCAAAACAATGATAAAATCGGATTGATTTTATTTTCAGATCAGATAGAACTTTACATTCCGCCAAAAAAAGGACGTTCTCATGTACTTAGAATTATAAGAGAGCTTATTGAGTTTCAACCACAAAGCACAAAGACCAATGTGTCTGAAGCTTTTAAATTCTTGTCTAATGTCTCTAAAAAGAAAGCTATCGTTTTTGTGCTTTCAGACTTTATTGCAGATGCCTATAAGCAAAATTTAAAGATTTCAGCAGGGCGCCACGATATTACAGGGATTAGAGTGTATGATCAGCGTGAAACTGAAATTCCTAATCTAGGAATGGTACAAATGGAAGATGCTGAAACCGGCGAAATGATGCTTGTTAATACCGGCTCT
This sequence comes from Winogradskyella rapida, assembly GCF_042675845.1. Lineage (NCBI taxonomy): Bacteria > Pseudomonadati > Bacteroidota > Flavobacteriia > Flavobacteriales > Flavobacteriaceae > Winogradskyella > Winogradskyella rapida. The sequence continues at coordinate 1,718,735 of NZ_JBHTKM010000063.1, forward strand.
AAACAAGTTAGGAACGATTACAGTAAATTTTACAATGATAAAATAACCTATTTTAAAGATAGTTTTACAAAATCTGGCGCAGGGACTATAGATTGCCGTGTTGATGAAAGTTATGTAAAAAAATTATTAGGTTACTTTAAAAGAAGAGGATAAGGGGCTCTAAACTTTGCGTGAAAGCACAATGAAGTCCAAAAATGTAAAGTAAGACATAAAAGGTGAAAAGTTTAAAAGTTATATACAGTAAATTAAAAGCTATAAAGGGCACGGGTTGGAATAAAAATACCGCCTTAGTTAGCCTTTTTTCTATGCTCTTTTTTTTAGGCACTACTTTGGCAACCGCACAGGTAAAAACAGAAGTAGATACCACAACAATACGCATTGGAGAACAGATTAATTATAAAATTAATGTCCAAGCAGATTCTACAGCATTGGTGGTTTTTCCAGAAGGACAAACCTTTATGCCCTTAGAAAATGTTGAGGCTTTAAAAATTGATACCACCAAACAGAAGGCGCAGTTTTTACTCTCTAGGGTTTATAAACTCACACAATTCGATTCAGGCGCTTATACCATTCCAAGACAAAAAGTTATTATTGGTGAAAAATCATTTTTTACAGACTCTTTACGGGTCAATGTAAACACCGTGGCCGTCGATACCACAAAACAGAAACTCTACGATATAAAACCAATTATAGATGTAGAAGAAGCGGGTAGTGATTGGTGGAAATGGTTACTTGTAATTATCGGTATTGTAGGTCTTGTTGGCTTCTTATTGTATTGGTTTATTTGGCGTAAAAAGCCTTTAAGTGAAGAAGAGCAAATTACATTATTACCACCTTATGATCGTGCAAAACTAGCCTTACAAAAGCTCGATGAAAGTCAGTATTTAATACGTTCAGAAGTGAAGGAATACTATTCTGAATTGACCTTTATTATCCGAAAATATTTAGATGAAAAAGTCTATGATCGTGCTCTAGAAAGTACCACTTCAGAGCTTGTCGCACGATTAAACTTATTGAAGGAAGGAAATCAAATACCGCTGTCTAAAGAAACCATTTTGCATATCGAATCTATTTTGAAGCGTGCCGATTTGGTAAAATTTGCAAAGTCTGCTCCCGATACGGCTCTTGCTGAAATGGACAAGTCTACCATTGATAAAGCCATTGACAATGTTAAGGTGAGTCTGCCGGAGCCTTCCGAAGAAGAAAAACTATTAGACAAAAAATATAAAGAAGCTCAAGAGCGCAAAAAGAAACGTCAAAAAATAGCCTTAACGGTAGGGATATCCTTATTTCTGCTTATCGCCACCTTTATTGGTTTTGGTGTGAAATACGGTTTTGGTTATGTAAAAGACAGCATCATTGGGCATGAGAGTAAAACGCTTTTAGAAGGCCAATGGGTTAAAAGTGCTTACGGATTTCCGCCTGTATATATCGAAACACCTAAAGTATTAAAGCGTGTAGAAATTGAGCTTCCTGAGGACGTACAACAGCAAATGTCTAGAACTACGTTTGCTTATGGAACCTTGTTAGATGTGTTTAGTGTTGTAGTGAATACAACGACCGTAAATACACCAAAACAACCAACACAAGGCGAGACGACTGAAAATTCGACCTTCGATTTATTAAAGGTATCAGAGCAAACCATAGAAGGCTTTGAGGCTAAGGGTGCCGCAAATATTACGGTGAAAAAAGAGAAGTTTATCACCCCAAATAAAGCTGAAGGTTTAAAAACTTTTGGAACCTTGAGTCTTCCTGTACCAAACTCAGAGGCTTTTGTAGATGCTTCTTATATGGTGCTCGCTTTTGCAAATGAGAATGTTTTACAGCAAATAGTGATTACTTGGCCATTAGATGATGATTATGCGGATGATATGATAGAGCGCATTGTAAATTCTGTAGAAGTTAACCCTGAAGACATACAAGACAACATAAAATGATGTTTGAGCATATAGAATTTTTAAATAAAGAATTATTCTGGTTATTACTGCTATTACCTATAGCGATAGTTTGGTATGTCTTAAAACATAGCAAACAAACGGCAGAATTAAAAATGTCTACCCTACAAGGGTTTAAAACTAGTGGTTCTAATTGGGCCAAGTTAAGGCACGTGCTTTTTGCTTTACGTTTAATTGCATTAGGACTTCTTATTACGGCTTTAGCAAGACCACGGACTGTAGATGTTTCTACAAGAACGAAAACAACAAGCGGTATTGATATTGTGATGGCTATTGATGTTTCGGCGAGTATGTTGGCAAAGGATTTAAGACCTAACCGACTTGAGGCTTTAAAAGAAGTCGCAGCAGATTTTATAGATGGTAGACCAAGCGACCGTATTGGATTGGTAGAATATGCGGGTGAGGCCTATACAAAAACACCAATAACAAGCGATAAGTCTATTGTAAAACGTTCGTTAAGAGATATTAATTATAATAATATTATCGAAGGCGGAACCGCTATTGGTATGGGATTAGCCACTTCGGTTAACCGATTAAAAGACAGTAAGGCTAAAAGTAAAGTGATTATCTTACTTACGGATGGGGTGAATAATTCAGGCTTTATAGATCCTAAAATTGCGAGTGAATTGGCCGTAGAATACGGTATAAAAGTTTACGCTATTGGTTTAGGGACTAATGGTATGGCCTTATCGCCAGTAGGGATTAATCCTAATGGAACCTTTAGATATGGGCGTATGCAAGTAGAAATTGATGAGGCCTTACTTAAAGATATTGCGGCAGAAACTGGTGGTAAATATTTTAGAGCGACTAATAATGACAAGTTAGCTCAAATCTATGATGAAATCAATAAGCTAGAGAAAACCGATATTGAAGAAAAGAAATATTACAATTACGAAGAGAAATACAGACCGTTAGTACTACTCGCCGGGTTGTTATTACTGATAGAATTATTATTAAGAAATACAATATTTAGAAGCTTTGTTTAGACTCGATGAAAACATATGGTTTTGGACGCTACTGGTTATACCAGTCATTATTTTGTTGTTTATAGGACTGCAAATTTGGAGGCGTTCTGTGCAGAAAAAATTTGCCGATACAAACCTATTAAAGCGCCTTAGTCCTAATCAATCCTTATTTAAAAGCGTGCTAAAAGTGGTCGTGCTTTGTTCGGCTTTTGCGTGTTTATCTATCGCTTTAGTGAATCCTAAAATAGGAACAAAGTTAGAAACCGTACGTAGTGAGGGCGTCGATATTGTCTTTGCAGTAGACGTTTCTAAGAGTATGCTGGCGGAAGATATTGCCCCTAACCGTTTAGAGAAATCAAAACAATTGGTGACTCAGATTGTCAATAATTTGGTGAGTGATCGTGTGGGGATTATTGCTTACGCCGGTAAAGCCTTTCCGCAGTTACCGATAACCACGGATTACGCTTCGGCAAAGATGTTTTTACAGAATATGAATACCGATATGTTGTCTTCACAAGGAACAGCAATTAGTGAGGCCATTCAGCTTTCTAAAACCTATTATGATAACGAAGATCAAACCAATCGTGTTTTAGTGATTATTTCTGATGGAGAAGACCATGATGGTGAAGCCATGAGTGTTGCAGAAGAAGCGGCAGAACAAGGCATCAAAATCTTAACCGTTGGAGTAGGTGATGTTAAGGGAGGCCCAATTCCTATTAAACGAAATGGTGTGGTCTTAAGCTATAAGAAAGATAATAGTGGCGAAACCGTTATTACACGTCTCAATGAAACGACCTTAAAAGATATCGCTTCAGAAGCCAACGGTGTTTATATTAATGGTAGTAACACGGCAGAGGTGGTTAAAGCCATTAAAGCCGAGCTAGATAAAATGGATAAACAAGAATTTGAGTCCAAACAAATAGCCGACTTTAAAGATCAATTTCAATGGTTTTTAGGACTCGGAATTCTATTGCTATTTATTGATATTTTCTTTTTAGAACGAAAGACCGCATGGTTGAAAAAGTTGAATTTATTCAACGAAACTTATCTTTAAGTCCCCTAAGCTAAGGCAGGCAAAATGCCCTATGAGGGGGAAATGGAAGTGAAATTATTGCGGGTCTAATTTTTAGATTTTTTTTAACGCTAAGTCAATAAAGCCTTTAGTAATTTAGAGGGCGTTTTTATAATGAAAAAACATATGAAATTTTACATATTACTTATTGTACTTTTTAGTGGAGGTTTAAGCTTTGCTCAAGATCTGAATGAAAAACAGCTAGAGGCCGATAAAAATGCAACAAATCTGGTATATAAGGCCAATACCTTAATAGAGGACGACAATTATATAGAAGCTGAAATGGCTTATAGAAAAGCAATTTCTGAAGCGCCATCAAAAGCGGTAGGGTCGTATAATTTAGCCCATTCTTATTATAAAAGAGGAAGCTTTAATGAAGCCTTATTCCGAAGTCAAGAAGCTGCAAAAAACGCCACAACTAAAGACGAAAAACACCGCGCATTCCATAATATTGGAAACATCTTAATGCAGAATGAACAGTGTAAAGAAGCGGTAGAGGCCTTTAAAAATGCGTTGCGGAATAATCCTAATGACGAAGAAACCCGATATAATTTTGCCTTAGCCAAAGAATGTGCAGAGCAACAAAAGCAAGATGGAGGCGGGGAAGACAATAAGGAAGACCCTAATAAAGACCAAGAGCAAGACAAAGAAGATCAGGAAAAGAAAGACGGCGATAAAAATAAAGACGAGAAAGAGGATCAAGAAAATCAAGATAAGAAAGACGAAGGCGATCAGGATAAGAAAGACGGGGATAAGGACGAAGATGAAGACGGAAAGCCTAAAGACGATAAAAAGGATGAAGGTAAAGGCGATGAAGATAATAAAGATCAAAACCAACAACCTAAGCCGCAACCCGGACAAATGTCTCCGCAACAGATGAAAAATATTTTAGAGGCCATGCAAAATCAAGAACAGAAAGTTCAAGAGAAAATGAATGCAGAAAAACAAAAAGGCGCTAAGGTAAAAACCGAAAAGGATTGGTAATTTAACAGAAAGTCCTTAGTTTGCGAGGACCATTTTAGCTCAAGTACGATTCAAAAACTAAAAGATAGCGTTAAAGATGTCTATAAGACAGAAATAGCCATGAAATTAATAAAACACATATCCGTTCTCTTCTTCATCCTTTTTACAAGTGTAACTCTTGCACAGGTAAAGTTTGAAGCAAAAGTCAGTAAAAATAAGTTAGGAATTAATGAACGTTTACGGATAGACTTCGAAATGAATCAGGATGGTGACAATTTTGTGCCACCGAGTTTTGCCAATTTTGATGTGGTTGGTGGTCCTAATACATCGGTAAGTAATTATTCTAGAAACGGAAAACGCTCTTTTTCTAAAACCTATAGCTATTTCTTATCGCCTAAAAAACGTGGTACTTTCACCATAAAACAAGCCACTATTGAGATTGATGGCGAAACTTATAAAACCTTTCCTATTAAAGTTACGGTTACCGAAGCCGTGAATGCACCTAACGGAAATGGTGAGGCGTCTGATGTGGCTGCTGATAAAATTCATTTGGTTGCTGAGGTTTCAAACGCTAACCCTTATTTAAACGAGGCCATAACCGTTGTTTATAAACTCTACGTGTCTCCAGATATTGGGGTGAGTAGCAATTGGCGGGAAAAAGAAATTCCGAGATATAATGACTTTTGGAGTCAGAATATAGAAATTAAAGGTCTTAATATTTTAGAAGGCACCTATAAGGGCGATAAATACCGTTACGTAGTACTTAGAAAAACGGTACTCTATCCGCAGAAAACCGGAGCGCTTAAAATTGATCCATTGGTGATGGATATCACCGCAGAGGTGCCTACCAATCGTGTTAATATTTTTGGACAACGTTTACCGGTTAAAGTGCCTAAAGTGGTTACGGCAGGAAGTAGAACCATTAACGTTAAGCCATTACCAGAAAAAGGAAAACCTTCCGATTTTAAAGGGGCTGTGGGGAATTTTTCATTTCAAGTGACCACCTCAAAAACCGAATTAAAGGCGTCAGAATCGCTTCAGGCTAAAATTGAAGTTAAAGGACGTGGGAATTTAAAACTCTTTGAGCTACCAAAACTTACCGTGCCAAGCTCTTTGGAAGTGTATGAGCCAGAACACCAAGAAAACGTAAGAACCAATTTAAGTGGTATGCAAGGTGGTATTTCAGATACCTATACCTTAGTGCCTCAGTATCGTGGTAAATACCCTTTACCAAGTATTTCATTCTCGTATTTTAATCCTCAAACAGAAACTTATAATCGTATTACTTCAGATGAGATTATTATCGATGTTTTAGATGGACCAATGGCCGCAAATACCAATGCAGATAATACTGTGGCTAATGCCTCTAAACAACCTGTAACTCCAAATAACAATACGTTTGCCTTTATAAAAACGAAGGCCAATTGGGAGCCTGTGAACTCAGAACCTTTCTTTAAATCCACAGGATTTTGGGCCTTGTTGCTATTGCCATTCTTAGCCATTCCTTTAGCTATTGTGGTAAGGCGTAAACAAGATGCGCGCCAAGCCGATGTGGTTGGAAACCGTATAAGAAAAGCCGATCGTTTAGCTAAAAAGTACCTCACAGAAGCTAAAAAAGCGATGGGACAAAAAGAAACCTTCTACTTAGCTTTAGAGAAGGCCTTACATAATTACTTAAAAGCGAAACTGCATATTGAAACTAGTGATTTTAATAAGGAAAAGATTGAAAACCTCCTAAAAGAGCGTCATGTGGAGACGGCGGTAGTTTCAGATTTTATAGCCATTTTAGAGAGCTGCGAATTGGCACGATACACGCCAATTACTCAGGTTACAATGCAAAATGATTATGATAAAGCAGCCAAAACAATTTCATTAATAGATAAACAACTCAAATAATATGAGAGTCCTTACCATCTTACTTTTTTGTTGTTTTAGTGTTTTTGGATTTTCACAAAAAGACCAACAATTTGATGCCGCTAACGCTTTATATAACGACGGAAAATATGCCGAGGCTATTGACAAGTATGAGGCTATTTTAGATGCTGAAACCCACTCAGCAGAACTTTATTTTAATTTAGGGAATGCCAATTATAAGCTTAATAATATTGCGCCTAGTATTTATTATTTTGAAAAAGCCCTTTTATTAAACCCGAAGGATGAAGCGATTCAGAATAATTTAGCCTTTGCACAGAACATGACAATTGATGCTATAGAAACCGTACCTGATGTTGGTTTTTCCAGAATTATCAATAATATGGTTAACACCTTTAGTGCCGATACTTGGGCTAAAATAGCGGTAGGCGGTGTGCTCTTATTTGTGGTGATATTTTTAGCTTATCATTTTTCGTATTCGAGTGTAAAAAAACGGATTGCCTTTATCACTAGTGTGGTTAGCTTAATCATTGCCTGTTTGTCGGTGGCTATGGCATTTCAGAAATCGGCCTTAGACAAAAAGAATAATCCGGCTATAGTGTTTAGTCAAGAGAGTAGAGTTAAAACAGATCCTAATCCTAAAAGTGAGGAAGTCTTTAGATTGCATGAAGGAACTAAGGTTTGGGTTCTAGAAACTTTTGAAGATTGGAAAAAAATTAGATTGGCAGATAACTCTACCGGTTGGATTCCTTTTAAAGATATTAAGTTATTAAAAGATTTTTAGAGCGAATTTAACGCGCCGTTAAGGTCTAACCTATTATATTTGCAGCCTATGCAAAAACGTTCAAAATACAGGGTTTCTGTTTTTTTCTTCATATTATTTATGGCGTTACTTTCTGCGCCTTCTATAATTGCCTCTGTAGATGACTCTATAGACACTACCTGTTTTTTTAGTGTGAACGAAGAAGAAGATCAACTTAGTTTTAAATTGCTTTTCAATAAAAACGAAGAAGTTTCTGATACTGTATTTGAAAACCAATCTAACGAAAATTTAGGCGAGTATACCTTTAAACAGTATCCTAAGCCTCACCTCAATTTAATTTCGCCTCCCCCCGACTACGTTTCATAATTTTTAGATGTTATAGGGACCCTCTTAGTCTCGAAAAAAAATTATTGAAAATTTGCTTTAGAGTCAACCGCTCTTCAGCACAAATTATTTATACATGTTTAAAACTTTAAAAAACGACTTGCCAGCAAGTGTCGTTGTATTTTTTGTGGCATTACCATTGTGTTTAGGTATTGCTTTAGCCAGTGGAGCTCCACTTTTTTCTGGTGTTATTTCGGGAATTATTGGAGGGATCGTTGTCGGTGCGCTAAGTGGTTCTAAAATTGGAGTTAGTGGTCCTGCAGCAGGATTAGCCGCAATTGTATTAACTGCTATTGGAACCTTAGGAGGTTATGAAAACTTTCTTGTTGCCGTAGTGCTTGGAGGAGCTATTCAGTTGCTCTTTGGCGTATTAAAAGCCGGAATTATCGGTTATTATTTTCCTTCTTCAGTAATTAAAGGAATGCTTACCGGTATTGGTATTATCATTATCTTAAAACAGATTCCTCACTTTTTCGGTTACGATGCCGAGCCAGAAGGTGCTGATAGTTTTATTGAAGCCTCAGGTGAAAACACCTTTTCTGCCCTGTTAAATATCTTTGATAACCTTATTTTAGGCTCTATGGTAGCCGGATTTATAGCTTTGGCTATTTTGTTATTGTGGAGTAATGTTTTAGCGAAAAAAGGAAAATTTTTTCAAATTATTCAAGGGCCTTTAGTGGCGGTAGTGATTGGGATTATCTTTCATGTATTAACACAATCTAGTGAAGCTTTAAGTATTGCAGAATCTCATTTAGTAAGTGTTCCTGTACCGGATAGTTTTGATTCGTTTTTAGGGCAGTTTAGCTTTCCTAATTTCAATGCAATATTTAATCCAGAAGTTTGGGTGGTTGCCTTTACCATTGCCTTAGTGGCCAGTTTAGAAACCTTACTTTGTGTTGAAGCTACTGATAAAATAGATCCGCATAAAAATGTAACACCAACCAATAGAGAGTTATTAGCACAAGGAACCGGAAACATTATTTCTGGTCTTATAGGAGGCTTGCCAATTACGCAGGTTATTGTAAGAAGTTCTGCGAATATTCAATCGGGTGGACGTTCAAAATTATCGGCCATCATTCACGGGTTTCTATTGTTAATCTCTGTGGTGTCTATTCCAAGATTATTAAACATGATTCCGTTATCTGTTTTAGCAGCCATTTTATTAATTGTAGGTTATAAATTAGCCAAACCGGCCTTGTTTATGCAGATGTATAAGTTGGGATGGAAACAATCGGTACCATTTTTTGTGACCGTTGTCGGAATTGTATTTACAGATTTATTAGTTGGAATTGGTCTTGGTTTACTTGTAGGTATTGTTGTAATTTTATTGAAAAATTACCAAAACTCACACTTCTTACATATAGAAGACCAAAGTAACGGTAAGCATAAAATAAAAATGACCTTAGCTGAAGAAGTTACCTTTTTTAATAAAGGAGCTATTTTAAAGGAATTAGATCGTCTTCCTGAAAATACGTATTTTGAATTTGATGTAACTAAAACACGTTATTTGGATTATGATATTATTGAAATTTTAGAAGATTTTGCCTTTAAAGCGAAGGAACGAAATATAGATATCAAGTTGATTTCTAAACGTGGAATTGTTGAAAATCCACCAAGTTTTATAGAGTTCTTTAAACTAAGACCCAAATCGAGTATTAGTTTAAGTTAAACGCTAACGCTATAAAAGAAAACAGGAAAGCTGCTGTTGCAATTGAAGACTTATGGTAAGTTGTCGTCGTAGAACGTACAAGAGTTAAACCCAAGCTTCACAGCATTAAAAAAAACAGAATTAAGACGTAAAAAAGTACAGATGAAAGCACATACTAAGGAAACACAAGCCACAATGACGCCTGAAAAGGCTTTACAATTTTTAAAAGAAGGAAACGTAAGGTTTCAAAATAATTTAAAAGCGAATAGAAATTTACTTGAGCAAGTTAACGATACGAGTGAAGGGCAATTTCCTTTTGCGACAATTTTAAGTTGTATTGACTCTAGAGTTTCTGCAGAATTGGTATTCGATCAAGGTTTAGGAGATATTTTTAGTGTTCGTATTGCGGGTAACTTTGTAAATGAAGATATCTTAGGAAGTATGGAGTTTGCTTCAAAATTAGCCGGAACAAAATTAATTGTAGTTTTAGGACACACCAGCTGTGGTGCTATAAAAGGCGCTTGCGATGATGCTAAGCTTGGAAACTTAACCAAATTAATTGATAAGATTAAACCTGCTGTAGAAGCGGTAAAAGAACCTCAAGAGGCGAGTTTAAGAAACTCTAAAAATTTAGCCTTTGTAGATGAGGTTTCACATATGAATGTCGATTTAACCATAAAACGAATCCACAATGAGAGTCCTGTACTTTCAGAAATGGAACAAAATGGAGAAATAAAAATCATTGGGGCTATGTATGATGTTAATACAGGTGCCGTAGAATTTTATGAGGCCTAGAGTCCAATAAAATTTACTCATATAGAAATGTAAAGACAGCATGATCGTATAAGGTCATGCTGCCTTATTTATAATAGGACTGTTTTATAGCAGTAAGCGCTTATAAAAGAGATCATTTTACCATTGGCCTTGTCATATTTAGTACATTTGAATAGGCAACGTCCTAAACCAACCTAAACGAAACACTATGGATATAGCAGATGTATTTAAGAATAATGCCAATTGGATAAAGGGGAAACTGTCTCAGGATGCCGATTATTTTGAAACCTTAGGGAAAGGGCAAAAACCAGAGCTTTTATATATTGGTTGCTCAGATAGTAGAGTAACGGCCGAAGACCTTATGGGCTTAGGTCCAGGAGAGGCTTTTGTACATCGTAATATTGCCAATATGGTTGTGGGTACGGATGCTAATGGCATGTCTGTTGTTAATTATGCTGTTACCCATTTAAAGGTTAACCATGTTGTGGTATGTGGGCATTATGCTTGTGGTGGGGTCAAAGCCGCTATGGAGTCGTCCGATTTAGGGGTGCTCAATGGTTGGTTAAGAAATATAAGAGACGTTTACAGAATGCACAAGGAGGAGTTAAACGCCATAACTTGTGAAGAACAAAAATACGATCGCTTAGTAGAACTCAACGTCAAGGAGCAATGTGTTAACCTCATTAAAACCGCTGCCGTACAAAAGGCCTATCGAGACCGTGGGCTTAAAGTACATGGTTGGGTGTTTGATGTGCACACAGGAGAACTGATAGATCTTAAAATAGATTTTGAAAAGTATCTCAAAGATATCATGGAAATTTACCATTTAGATTAAGGTTTTACACTTATAAAATGCTTAATCCAATACCATAAAAAACATTAATTAAGAGGCTTCCGTGGTCTCTTCAGTCGTTTCCTTTTCTGTTGTTTCAGTAGCATCGTCTTCAGACTTTTTAATGATAGTAGGGAAAAGTAGTGGTGCTAAAGACTTAATAGGATTGTAAAGTACACTTTTATCTAAGTCGTCGTCTTCCATAAAAGGTAAGGTGTCGTTCATTTTGGCAAAGACGCCTAAAAGAACACTTAAGATAAGACCAATTTTTAAGGCGCCAAATACAGCACCCGCAAGTTTGTTAATGATCCCTAAAGCGGCAAAATCGGCCAGTTTGGTTAGGGCTTTTCCGGCCAAACTAATGGTAAGTACAATAACCACAAACGTAATGGCAAATGCCACAATATTAATCGTTTTTATATTCCAATCGACTTTAGCTTGAAGAAAATCAGAGGCAAAACCACTAAAGTGAATCGCTCCCCATACGCCTAAAACTAATGCAACTAAGGATGCAACTTCAACAAAGAAGCCCTTAAATAAACCGCGTATAAAGCCAAATAATAATAAGGCTGCTAAAATAATATCGATAACACTCATGCCATTGGTGGTTTAGACAAAAATACATGAATTTTTTAAGTTGAAAATCTAACCGTCTTCAAAAGCAAATGCCTTGAGTTAACATTATCAATCCTTTTTTAGGATTTGTAGCCCATAACCGAATTCAAGCTCTATAAGTTTATTAACTTTGAAGCTTTAAATGGTGTTGAAACTTTAAACAACACAACGATTTATATTAATTAAAGGATTTCCGTTTTTCGGAAAAAAATGAACATGGCAAGAGACGAACAATTAAAAGAACGATGGGATTTAGTGGTTGAAAAACTCTCTAATCAGTTTGCCGATGGCGACCGTTTAGACCTCGATTCCATTATTTATTTAATAGGGGTGCAAGAGTTAGGACAGTTGCACCGAGAGTATAAAAAAGACCATAAGTTAGACCTAATGCATATTGCCATTTGCAAAGTCTTAGAACCCTATGGGTTTTATGAATTTGATTATGTAGATGACGACGGTTGGCCGCATTATAAAGTATTAGCGCAATTGCCACACCTAAAAGCAGGAGAGCAAAGTATTCTTATGAAAGAAGCTATTGTGAACTACTTTTTGGAAGCTGAATATATTGATTAATTTTTAAAGTAAACGCCCAGAATTGCAGGTCTTGTAAAGGCCTCAGACGTTTAATTATAAAGGGTCATTAATAGTATAACGGAGTACAAATACGTGTCAATTTAAAGCAGAATTTACCAAGAGCGGTACAAAACTGAAATTTCAAGTTGAAAATAGCAATCCGAAAGCTTGCGGTATATCCTGTAATTTTTGTGTTTTTACGTTCATAATTCCTTAAATTTGCCACCTACTTTTAGAAACCATGATAGACAAGATAAAAGAACTTATAGCAGAAGCCGAAGCTTTTAAAGCCCAATCTAAAGAGGAAGTTGAAGCCTTCAGAATAAAATATTTAGGCTCAAAAGGCCATTTAAAAGCATTTTATGGCGAATTAAAAAACGTTGCGAATGATCAGAAGCGTGAATTCGGACAAATTATTAATGAGCTTAAAAACACCGCAGAGGCTAAGGTAAACACCTTAAAGGAAGCCTTAGAAAGTGCTGAGGAAGATAAAGGGATTTATGGCGACTTATCGCGCCCTAGTGAACCGATTGCCTTAGGTGCACGTCATCCAATCTCTATTGTTAAAAATGAAATTATAGATATCTTTTCTCGTATTGGTTTTAACGTTAGTGAAGGTCCAGAGATTGAAGATGATTGGCATAACTTTACCGCCTTAAACTTGCCAGAATACCATCCGGCACGCGATATGCAGGATACCTTTTTTATTCAAACTGATCCTGATATTTTATTGCGTACGCATACCAGTTCTGTTCAAGTGCGTTACATGGAGAATAATCAACCTCCTATTAGAACAATTTCTCCTGGACGTGTATACCGTAATGAAGCTATTTCGGCACGTGCGCACTGTTTCTTTCACCAAGTAGAAGGCTTGTATATTGATAAGGATGTAAGTTTTGCAGACTTAAAACAAACCCTTCAGTATTTTACCACAGAGATGTTTGGGAAATCTAAAATTAGATTGCGTCCATCTTACTTTCCATTTACAGAACCTAGTGCTGAGGTAGATGTGTATTGGGGACTAGAAACAGAAACCGATTACAAAATTACTAAAGGAACGGGTTGGTTAGAAATTATGGGTTGTGGTATGGTAGATCCTAACGTATTAGAAAACTGTGGTATTGATTCTAAAGAATACTCTGGTTTTGCTTTTGGTATGGGGATTGACCGTATTGCTATGTTATTAAATCAAATTAGCGATATTCGTTTATTAAGTGAAAATGATGTTCGTTTCTTAGAGCAATTTAAAAGTTCGCTTTAAGGTCTAAATAGTTTTTCGGTTGAATGTATAGCGAGATTTAAAGGTCGTAACGCATTTTTTCTTTTAAACGCATTAGATTCCATTCTAATTAAAATATTCTCAAGGGTTCTTATCGCATTATTGATATAAGGACCCTTGTTTAGCATTACACACTCTGCATAAGCCCCAAGCGTGGCATCACTAATCTCTGCACGAGTAGGAATGCCGGTTTTTGCTAAATTTTCTAAGACCTGTGTGGCCCAAATGACAGGAATATGAGCGGCTTCGCAAATCCATAAAATTTGATTTTGCACTTCAGAAATCCGTTCAAAACCGACCTCTACAGCAAGATCTCCACGGGCAATCATCACCCCAATACTGTTGTGTTTCATGCCTTCTAATAATATTTCAGGTAAGTTTTCAAAAGCCTCGACATTTTCAATCTTAAAAATCACTCCGAGATTGCTAGCGTTGTGAAGATGGAGTTGCTCAAATAAAAAGCTCACATCTTCCTTATTTCGGACAAAAGAATAGCCAAGCATATCGGCATGCGCACAGGCAAAAGGCAGATTGTTAATGTCCTTTTCGGTTAATGCCGGTAAGTTGTATTTGGTATGCGGAAGGTTAATTCCTTTTTCAGAAGAGAGTTTCGATTTGTAACAGTCCGTTATTAAAAGCTCTACATCGGCTTCCGATTTTTTAAGAACCTGAGCCTTAATCATACCATCATCAAAAAACACGACATCTTCGACTTTAATATCATCAATAATTTCATGAAGTAATACCCCAATTTCGGCTTTTTCAATTTGAGTATTGGTATGGTCAAATTTTGAGCCTTTACCTTTGGTACGGCGCTTGGTTAAGATAATATGATCGCCCTTTTTAATGGCGATACTGTGTTTTATTTTGCCATTATCATTTCTTATTTCTATGGTTGAGGTTCTAAATTTTGGACCCGCCAGATCCATATAAATTTTAATATTAAAATGCGTTTGGTTATTAATTTCCTTAATGTAGTTCACCATCTGCGTCCAATCTTCAATACTATCATGGCCTAGATTAATACGGGCTATTTCCATACCATTTTCTGCCATTTCTCTAATGATGGCCTTGTCTTTGGCAGCTTGTTTAGGCAGTGTAACCATTATTTCAGCAAAATGCTTGGTACGGTTTCTTTTAAAGAGGGCATTGGCATTTTTTTTAACCAATTTTTTACTTTTCTTATAGCCAATGACTTCCATATGCGAATGCTCCGGTACTGGCAAGCCTTGTAAAAGTTTAAGGTTTCTAACCACGTTAAAGATGTTGCTGTACACATAACCTTCTGACGTTCTGATAGACGAGACACCAACCTCGGAGAGATGGTCTTGGTATTTTCTTAAGTCGTAAGTACGGAGCATTAAATAGCGGCAAAGGTTTTTTGCACTAAGTTTATAGTTTTGATGTATTTCTGAGGTCACACGGTTAATATTGGACTCATTCGTTTCAAGCGTTTCTAAAATGGCTTCCAGTCCTTTAGTGAGTTTATTCAATTTCATAAGACAACAATTTTACACATCAATAAGCGCTGTAAAAGTACCGCCTTAAGGCGATTTAAATCATGATTTCCATCATAGTCTCAAGGGGGAGAAAGCCTAGAAAAAGAGATGTTTGTTTTAGAAATTAAGATGGGCTTTAGACGGTAAATACCGGATTTGTATTATTTTTGAAAATTGAATGAAAAAGTCGTGCCTTAAAGCCTGAGATTATGAAAAAAGATATTGAAATTCCAGAAGTAAAAGATGTTCATGTTGCTGTAGTGCAAGAAAAGCATTTGGAGTATAAAACCTTAGATTGGAATGCCTATATCATTAATAACAGTGATGAAGATTTAGAAACTGTACTTATTGTAGCACGAGGTTATAGTGATACAAAAATTACACCTGTAATGCGTCATACCATTGCTAAGCTACCAGGCAGAAGTTATGCAAAAATTGAGTTTTTACAAGAGAAGGTTTTGGCTTTAAATAACGAGTTTAAAATCACCTATTTTATAGGCAACCAAATGTTTGATAAAAGCTATTTGTTTAGAAAGAATACCATTAATGAAAACGCGTTACAGACGGTGCCGTTAATGCAGTTGAAGGGGATACTGGTAAAATAAAAAATTCCTGCCGAAGCAGGAATCTTAATGCGGTTATCTTAAAATTGACAAGGCTTAATCAAGTTTGTCAACTAATTTTTCAAAGACTTTTTTAGGGTTTTTGTTTTCATAAAGAATATCGTAAACGGCTTTAATAATCGGAAGCTGAGTTTTACGTTTATTTTTTTTGTTTAAATCGTGTGCACTTTTTGTCGCATAATACCCTTCAGCGACCATATTCATTTCCATTTGCGCAGATTTTACGGTATATCCTTTACCAATCATACTTCCAAACATACGGTTACGAGAAAAGACGGAATATCCTGTCACTAATAAATCCCCTAGATAGGCTGAGTTATTAATGTTTCGTTTCATCTTATGGCGCTTTTTAATAAAGCGTTTCATCTCACGGATGGCATTACTCATTAATACACTTTGGAAATTGTCGCCATAACCCAATCCATGGGCAATTCCGGCTGCAATTGCGTAGATGTTTTTTAGCATAACAGCATATTCAATACCAATAACATCATCGCTAGTTTTTGTCTTTATATAAGCACTAGAGAGGTTTTTAGCAATGGCTTCAGCCTTTTCTTTATCGGCACAAGAGATGGTAAGGTAAGATAGACGTTCTAAAGCAACTTCTTCTGCATGACACGGCCCTGCGATGACCGCAATATGATCAAAAGGAATTTTGTAAATATCGTGGAAATGTTCTCCAACTAATTTTCCAGACTCGGGCATAATGCCTTTTACGGCAGAAACAATAGTCTTATTGCTAATATCGACATTGAGTTGTTCTAATTCTGAATGAATAAATGCAGACGGAATAACAAAGATTAAGACATCGGCCCATGCTGCAATTTCATTAATGTCATTGCTTAATTTTAATTGTTCTGTATGAAACTCTACTGAACTTAAATAACTCGGGTTATGCTGCTCTTTTAAGAGGTGCTCTTTGGTGTAAGCGCTTCGCATATACCAACCAATTTCATCTAAATTCTCGCTGAGCATTTTTACAATTGCTGTTGCCCAACTTCCGGCGCCAAAAACGGCATATTTTTTAGTGTCACTCATAGTGATAGATTCAATTTTGTACTTCAAAAATACGGAAAATTAAGGGAAAAATCTTTGCGGAATTCTGTTATGTTCGCGTTAAACTCTCCGTGTTTATAGGACTTTAAAGCCTTTTCGGATTTATAATCTTTGTTGTTGTGAAATTTGATAAATAAGTTTTGGCACGTGTTTTGAAACGCTATAGATGATAACGATTTAAAATCATATGCTTATGAGAACTGCAAAACTACTTTTAGGATTCGCTTTTATAGCCACGTTTTTCACTTCGTGTTATACGGAGGAGGTTTACGTTAATGAACAGCCTGTAATGTCTATAAATGAGCTGTTAAACGCTTATGAATTATGGTATGTAGATATCAATGCAACTCAAGGCTATGGGGAAACCCCTTTTTTACAAATGGCCTTTACGGTAAGTTTTATCAATGGTCATTTATACGCCAATAATAATTTAGTTGGTTTTGGGAGCCAAGGGAATGGTTATGGTGTGCATATAGGAAGTTATGACGCTTATGGCGCCATCTTAGATACGGATCATGTTATTGATGGTTATGATAGTTTTGATGTTTATCAAGTTGATTACAATACCATTGAATTATTTAACCCTTATAACAATACCTCTTATTTTTTACACGGTTACCAGAAGTCTACGTTTGATTATAACTTTGTGTTTTACGATAATATTCATTATTTTCTACAGGAATATGACGCTTGGGAGAAAACCTATACCAGTCATCATGGTGCGTTAAATGACTTTGATAGCGAAAACTATTTGCAGTTTTTAGCAGGAGGAAATGATGATACGTTTAGAAGCTCTCAGGACTTTAATGTGTATAACACCAATGCTATTTATTGGGATTTTATTGGCGATTATAGTGTGGGGAATATTTCAGGGAGTAGTTACCTTAAAACATTAACATTAGATTATGATTACTTCGACAATGAATTCTTCGAACTTACCGTTATTAATGATAGTACTATAGAGTTGTATCATGCTAGTTCTGGGACAACTTATCGTTTTAAAGGTCGTGGTTATATTGCTTATTACAGAAGTTCTGATGCGGACGGAAAATCGGCAAATACCGAATTAGACCGTAAAAAACGAAAACAACAAACAGCGAAAGTAGAGAATACAAGAACCAATACACGAAGCTAAATTTGGTTGGTTATTTAGCTTCGAGGTACTCATCCGGATATTAGTTTTGGATGAGTACTTTTTTTTTGTGGCCTTATCAATACTTCGCCTAGGGATACACCAAAAAAAATCCAACACAGAACGTGTTGGATTTTTAATTTTAAGGTCAATGGATTTTAAACTTCTGTATTTACCCATTTGTATAGGGTAGCATAAAGCTCATCTTTTATTATCGGTTTAGAGAGGAATCCTAAACAGCCTTTTTGGTAGCAACGTTCCTTTTCATCGGGCATAGAATAGGCCGTTTGCATGATAATCTTAGCCTTTGGATTGATATTTAAAATTTTACCCATAGCTTCAATACCACTCATAGTAGGCATTCTAATATCTAGTAAAACAACATCAATTTGTTCGGTTTCTCTGTAGATTTCTACAGCTTCCCAACCTGTTTTAGCAAAGAGAACGTTGGCCTCAGTATCCTTTAATACAATTTTGAATAATAATCGTATTAGGGAGTCGTCTTCAGCAATTAAAATCGTTTTTCCTTTTAAGAAATTCTTTTCTTTAGGAAGTGTGGCTTGTGTAGGCTCTGCACTAGACTCGGCATACTTTACAGGAATAGTAAATTCAAATAAGGTACCTTTATGTTCTTCAGAACTGACTGTGATATCACCGCCTAATAAGGTTAGGATACCTTTACAAATGGTAAGGCCTAAGCCGGTCCCACCGTACTTGGCATTGCTTTCGTAATTGAGTTGCTTAAAGCGTTCAAAAATCTCTAATTGCTTGCTCTTTTTAATGCCCATCCCATTATCTTGAACAAAGAACTTTATTTCATTTTCTACGAGGTCGAATCCAAAGGAAATTTCTCCCTTTTCTGAGAATTTTAAGGCGTTGTTTAAAAGGTTAGAAACTACTTGCTGTAAGCGTTGCCCATCCGTAATAATGCGTAAATTCTCAATAGGAATATGGGTTCTAAAGACAATGTCTTTTTTATGCTTCGCAATTTTTAACTGGTTATAGGTAATCTCTAAATTGGCAATTAAGCTAGAGATGTTACACTCTTTAAACGTCACTTTTAACTCGTTAGACTCTATTTTTGCAATATCAATGATGTCATCAATAAGGTTAAGGAGTTGCTTAGAGTTACCATCTATAATTTCTAAATATTTAAAGCGTTCTTCTTTGGTTAAACTATCGTTCTTCAACAATTCAGAAAATCCTAGAACCCCATTCATTGGAGTTCTAATTTCATGACTCATATTGGCTAGGAAATAGTTTTTATGAAGATTGGCTTCTTCTGCTATTTTTCTAGCATTGATAAGTTCTACCTCGGCATTTTTTTGCTGGGTAATATCTTGTGCAGCACCTCTTAAGCCAATAATTTCTCCTTCTTTATTCTTCACAGCTTCCCCTTGAGCCTTAATCCAGACTTCTTGGTTTTCAACATTATAAAGACAGAGTTCTAACTCGTAAGGAACACCTTGTTTTTGTGTTTTTTCTACGGCTTCAGACAAGCGTTTCCAACTTTCTTCAGTAAAAATATCTTGTTGCTCAATGTAGGTTGGTGGAGGGGTGTTAGGATCTATTCCAAAAATATTAAAGAGTTGACCCGTCCATGTCACAGCGTTGGTGTTGATATCTAAATACCAGCCACCAACACTAGTTAATTCTTGAACTCTATTAAGTTCGTTTTCACTTTTACTTAAGGCTTCTTCTTTATTTTTTAGATCGGTATAATCCGAAATGGTTCCTGCAAATTCTCCTTTTTTAGGAGAGAAAATATTAATAAAATAGTGTTTGTTAGACTCCGGTACATAGGTTTCAAAGATTTGGTTTTCGCCCGTTAAAGCTGTTTTACCATATTTTGCGATCCAATTGTTAGGGTCGTCTTTTAACTCCGGACGCAGGTCTAAAATGCGTTTGCCTAGGATGTCTTCGGTTTTTAAATTTAGGATTTTTTCAAAAGCCGGATTAATATCGATGTACTCCCAATCAACAGGTTCATCTTTCTCATTGGTGATAATCTTAGCATGCATAAAACCTTCATTAAGGTTTCTAAACAGCTTCTGGTACTTTCTACCCGTTTCAACAAGTTGTAATTCCGTTTCTTTGAGCTTATTAATATTGTTAAGCGTAATTACAACCCCATTAATAAGTTTATTAGAGGTTATAAATGGGCTAATACGTAATAAGTAGTGGTTACCATTTTGGTCGTTTACCTGTTTTTCAACGATTTTTAATTTCTCTAAAACATACTTTGAATCTTCTATAATGGAGTTTCTAGTATCTTCTTTAAAATTCGATGTAAAGCTTGATAGCGTGCGGCCTAAGTCTACTTCATCTAAATTAAATACCGCTTTTAGCGCTGGTGTAAATTTTCTAATTCTTAAATCGGTATCTAAGAATAGTGTCGCAATTTGGGTATTGTCTAAAAGGTTGGTAATATCATTATTAAGATTGGTAAGCTCCTTATTTTTTTCTTGCATTTCGGTGTTTACCGTATACAATTCTTCGTTTACAGATTGCAACTCCTCATTGGTACTCTGAAGTTCTTCATTAGAAGCCATCAGTTCTTCGTTAGAAGATTGCAGCTCTTCATTACTGGTCTCTAGCTCTTCAATAGCATTTTGTAACTCGGTCTTCGCAATTTTAAGTGCCGTTTCTAGGTCTTCTAATCGTTGGTTAGAAACTTCATCTAAATCAATATTCGCTAAAACAAGTGGCGTGCTATTGGTTATAGGAACATCATTAGTGAATTCAATTAAATAACAATTATTGAGGTCTTCATAATTCTGAGATTTATGAAATTTTAAGTCGAAGGTGTAGCTCTGACCCGCAATATCATTAGTAATACCTTCAATAACAACATCTTCCTTTGAGGCTTCTACACGTCGTATACCACTTCTAATGATGATCGCAATATCTGGACTTACCATTTTTAATAAGTTATTCTGAAAGATTCCAGAATTGTGTGATAAGCGTTTTCCGGCATCGCCATTAATGAATAAAATATTGAAATCTTCATCAATAAAGATGGATGCTGGACTAAATTTCTGACTTAAATATTTATGAAAAATAAGTTCAGGACTTTCCTTTAAACTTACAGGAGGCGTGCTCCGTGGTGTTTCGGGGTGTTTATAAGAAAGCGTAGTAATCCGATCTAAATTAGAACTGTGTGACGGAATTTGTTTTGCAAGCGCAATATTCTGAAAAATCTTCCATTTCACATCAATGGTCTTAAAAAGCTTAGCCGTTTCACCTAAAGATTCGCTATTCCCTAAAAATAAATAAGAGTACTGATTTAAGGCGAATTGAAAATTATACATCACCTTCTTTTGAATTTTAGAATCAAAATAGATGAGTAGGTTTCTACATGAAATAAGATCCATTTTTATGAATGGGGGATCTTTAATTAGGTTGTGATTAGAAAAGACAATTTTTTCGCGGACACGTTTTATAATCTGAATTTTATCGCCGTGTTTAATGAAATACTGATCGAGATAAGGTTTTTCTATTTCATTAATAATATTAACATGGTAGACCCCAATACTGGCAATCGCCAACGCTCTTGGGTCAATATCAGTCGCAAATATTTTATACTCTAAATTAATTTGATGGGTACGCAAATAATTGTCTATTAACATGGCTAAAGAGTAAACCTCTTCGCCTGTAGAACAACCGGCCACCCAAACGCGTATGGTGTTTTCTCTATTTTTGTTTTTACAGATTTCAGGAATCACCTTATTCTTTAACTGTTCGAAGGCTTCCGTATCTCTAAAAAAGCGGGTAACCCCAATTAAAAAATCTTCCTTTAAGGATTGTTGTTCGTTAACATTGCTACTTAAAAATGTGGCATAGTCGTAAACATGTTCAATATTATTAATGTTCATTCGCTTTTCAATACGTCGTAAAAGCGTATTCTTTTTATACTCTCTAAAATCTATACCAGAGAATTTAAAAACGATAGTTAGGATGTCGTTAATTAAGGTTTCGTTTGAAGGATGTTTATTAAAATCTTCACGAAGTAATGGTCTACTTAAAGGATTTTTATGGATAATCTCTGCAATTTTCGGAGGACTTAAAATATAGTCTGGGGTATTTGTTGAAATTGCCGAATTTGGCATGCCGTCAAACTGTGCCGTTAAAGGATCTTGAACAATGATTGTACCACCACCCTCTTTAATGGTTTTAATACCTCTAGAACCATCTGAGCCCGTTCCCGATAAAATAACGCCAATAGAATGGTCTTTATACTCTTCACCCAAGGTATGGAAAAAGATATCTATAGGCAGGTTTAGATTATGTTTAGGCCCTTTGTCTAACAAGTAGAGTTGCGTGCCTTTGATATGCAAATTTTTACTCCTTTGGTTGAGGTAAATACAATTTGGTTTTATAGTTTGCTTATCCTCGGCCGTAAAAATGGGCATTTTGGTGTGCTTACTTAAGAGCTCTGGCATAAGACTTTTAAAGTCTAAGGATAGATGCTGAATGATGATAAAGGCCATTCCGGTGTCACTAGGTATATGATCAAAAAGGTTTTGAATGGCGTCTAAACCACCGGCAGAAGCACCAATACCAACAACGTAAAATTTTGGGTCGTTATTTTTCATTTATTCTAAACTATATAAGAGGTCATTATCAGAGCACTTCTCAAATACCTATAGAATTGTAGAAGTACAAGTGGTTAATATTAAAAGCGTTTTATAGATCTACGTAAAAAACCGTAATGTGGGTTTTATAACGTAAAAAAAGGATAAGATTTAATCCTGAATTGCCCATTTCTAACCGTGTTATCCTTTGGGATGTTTACATTAGAATGGTCACGGAATGGTTACAAGATTAACGGTTTGTAGAGTTGTGTAGACGCCTTTTCATCATAACGTAGTTTAAGGTATCTACAAATGCGATTGCTTTTTGTTGGATTCTTAAATTGAGATGTTTTTACGAGATAGCTATAGCTAAAGCGCATTCCGTTCTTTAATTTACAACCTATAGCGTTGCAGGCTATGGTGGCAAACATTGTTGATAAATACAAAGTTGTAGGACTACAATTTGAATCAGAATAGGTCATGAAGAAGGTCTAAAAGGTTCAAATATAACGATAAAATCAGTTACTTCAACGATGATTTATATTAAGTGTAGATTATGAATTGTTAATTAAATATAATGATATCAATAAGATAGCGGGTTTTGTCTTGTAGGGTAATACGTACTTGTAAGATTATAAGTCTGTTATTACTTTTTCTAGCGCCTCAAAGTTATAAGGTTTGGCCACAATATTTTTTTTAGCATCTAATAAAAAATAAGTTGGCGTTGCAGAAATCCCATAGGTTTTCACAATTGGATTCTCCCACTTATTAAGTCCTTTGGTATGAATAAACATAGGATACTGTTTAATTTCTTTGTCCCAATGGCTCTTCTCATTCTCTAAACCAAAGGCTACAACCTTTAATTCTGGATGGTTGGCCACTAATTTTTTTACTTGAGGTAATTCATTTAAACAATGGCTACAGGTGCTACTCCAAAAAATTAATAAATAATGTTTTGCGCCTTCTAACTGATGTAAACTTGTTTTCCTGTCGCTTAATTGAATTTCAAAATCTGGAGCTAAGGCACCAAGGTGTGTGTTTTTATAAGCAATAAGCATCCCTTCTAAATCTATATTTTTTGTTTGCTTTGCCAATTCTAAAAGGTAAGTGTCTGTTATATAATTGGCCATGTTAGCATGGTCTAAGTCCACAAAGGTTTGCCAAAGCATTTGTAATAAGCTGGTTTTAATACTTAAATCGTCATTACCAATAGAGGTTGCAACATCGTCTATATGCGATTTGTAAACGCTTTCATTAGGGTTCATAACCATATTAAACACGTAGGCGGTGACACGGTCGGTTAAATAAGAAGAACTCTGTAATAAGGCATCGCTAAAATCTACTTGACTTAAAAAATGAGCCTTTAAATGTTTAGAGTAGGTACTTATATCTTCGTAATTTGTTGGAATATAAGGTCTGTTGGCTTTAATAAAACGGGCTACCAATTTTCCTTCTGCTAATTCTTCATACGCCGTTTGTGTGTCTTTGAGGGTTTTAAATATGGCCTGAAAACCTTTCTTGTCTTTATTCTTTTTTCCGTAATAATTACTAATAGTTTGGTTAATCATATCCATACTCTTAAGATAAGAGTCCCAAAGTTTATTTTCTTCGGAAATGGTAAATTGAACGCCTTTTTCTAAACTGAAATTGAAAGCAACCTGTTCCTTTCCATCATAAATAAAGTCGAAATTATTCTCCTCAGGAGGCGTGGCATAAACAATTTTATAAATCCCTGGGGTTAGCGTAGAATCTAAATCAATTTTAAAATGGCCTTCGGCATCTAATTGACCTCGGTCTACATAATTAGCACTTTCTGGAGTAGCATGGTAAAGAAAAGCATAGCTATAATCTTCAGCAGGCGTAAATGTCCCTTCTACACTTTGAGCAAATGTTAAAACGGGTAAAACTAATAGGAGGACAAGTAAGTTTTTCATGATGTGTAGTCTTTTCAAATTCTAGGCTAAAGGGCGCAATGTGTAATGCCTTAGGTCTTGTTGTAAAAGTAACGGATATATTCGACTTCAAAATAATCAGTTTTAAATATTTAACAGGAATTTCTGACTTTTCGATAAGGGTGAACCGATTTCATCATTTTACAGTGTAAAGTGTTAACCCTATTCCTATTTAGAACGAATACTTTCTATGATGACGGTGGCAAGGATTAGACTTCCTCCAATAAATGTATTTACTGTTGGAATCTCGTTTAAAAACAAATAAGCGATTAAAATACCAAAAATGGGCTGAGAGCTCCCAATAATACTCGCAGTGCTGGCCTTAAAATACTTTAGGCTTTTCACAAACATAGAATGACCAATGGCGGTGGTTAAAATCGCTAATATTAACACATACGGATATTGGTTACTAATCGCTGAGGTTCCCATAAAATAAAGGGCGGGAGCGAGAAGAATGGAAAGAATCAATACTTGGAAAAACATAATCATGGTGCTATTGTAACTGGCGACATGATCTTTAAGCAATAGTATTCTTACGGCATAGCACAGGGCCGATAGAAGCCCGAGCAAAAGCCCTTGTAGATGACTGCTTTCTAAATTGAATTCTGGAGCTAAAATATAAATCCCTAAGAGGACGAGGCCACCTAAAAGAAGGTGGATCGGATCTAGTTTTGACTTTGTAAAGAGCGGTTCTAAAAGTGCAATCATAACCGGAAAGGTAAACAGAGACAACATCCCAATGGCTACATTAGATAGCTTTAGGGCATAGAAATAAAAAATCCAATGCCCGCCCAGACATAATGCGGCAATAAAAAAAGTACCCCGGTCTTTTTTATTCTCGACTTTTAAAGAAATGCCTTTGTAGCGGCAAAAGCCCCATAAAATGATAGCCGCCAAAAAGGAGCGCCACCAAATAATAACAGGAGGGGGTAAGTTGATGTACTTTCCTAACGGTCCAGAGGTGCTAATAAAGATGGTGGCAATACTAAGTAATAAGAGATTATTTAAATGATGCTTTTCATTCATTAGATATCCTTTAGGGCTCGCAATGCTTGTTTGGTATTCTTTATATTTTCAAAGGTAATGAGTAAGCGTAAGCCTTTTCGGGTTTGCTTTTCCTTTATGGTACAACGTCCGGCGTTCATTTGAATAAATTGCATCACCTTAGAGAAATCGGCACTTTGGTAAAAACTACTGTGTTGGTCTTGAATAAAATAACCAATCATTTTGCCTTGTTTCATAATAAGTTTCTCAATTCCCATTTTGGTGGCAATCCATTTTAAACGGACGCTATCAAAAAGATCAGAAACTTGTGTTGGGAGCTCTCCAAAACGGTCAATAATTTCACTTTCAAAAGTGCTGAGTTCTTCCTCGTTCTTAATCCCATTTAATTTGGTATAAAGGTTAAGGCGTTCAGTGATATTATTGATATAATCGTCAGGGAATAACAACTCAAAATCGGTATCTATAGTGATATCTTTTACATACGTTTTAGGTTTACCATCGTCTTTGTACAACTCTGAAAACTCCGTTTCTTTTAATTCCTCAATAGCTTCATTGAGTATTTTTTGATAGGTGTCAAAGCCAATATCGCTAATAAATCCACTTTGTTCACCACCTAATAAGTCTCCGGCACCACGAATTTCTAAATCTTTCATGGCAATGTTAAATCCGCTACCTAGCTCGGTAAACTGTTCTAAGGCCGAGATTCGTTTTCGAGCATCAGAGGTCATTGCAGGATATTCCGGAGTAATAAAATAACAGAAGGCTTTTTTATTGCTTCGTCCTACACGACCACGCATTTGGTGTAAGTCACTTAACCCGAAATTATTCGCATTATTAATAAAAATAGTATTGGCATTAGGCACATCTAATCCACTTTCAATAATGGTTGTACTGACTAAAACATCAAAATCCCCGTTCATAAAACCAAGCATCAGATTTTCTAGTTTTTTTCCATCAAGTTGGCCGTGACCTATTGCAATCTTAGCATCAGGGACTAAGCGCTGAATCATGCCCGCAACTTCGCGGATGTTTTCAATCCTATTATGGATAAAAAAGATTTGTCCACCACGCTGAATTTCATAACTCACCGCATCGCGTATGGTTTCTTCATTAAAACGAATCACATGACTTTCTATAGGGTAGCGATTTGGTGGAGCCGTATTAATTACCGATAAATCTCGAGCCGCCATTAAACTAAATTGTAAGGTTCTCGGGATTGGAGTAGCGGTTAAGGTAAGAACATCTACATTCTCTTTAATGGTCTTCAGTTTTTCTTTAACAGCAACGCCAAATTTCTGTTCCTCATCGACAATAAGAAGTCCTAAGTCTTTAAATTTTACGTTTTTATTAGCGAGTTGGTGGGTGCCAATAATAATATCTACACTTCCTTTCTCTAAACCTTCTAAGGTTTCGCGCTTTTCTTTTGCCGTTCTAAAACGGTTAACATAATCTACGGTTACAGGAAAATCTTTAAGACGTTCTTTGAAAGTACGTGCATGCTGATACGCTAAGATCGTGGTTGGTACTAAAACAGCCACTTGTTTTCCGTTATCTACAGCTTTAAATGCGGCTCTGATGGCAACTTCCGTTTTTCCAAAACCAACATCTCCACATATTAAACGGTCCATAGGGCGCTCACTTTCCATATCGGCTTTGATATCTGCGGTAGAGGCCATTTGGTCAGGGGTGTCTTCATAGACAAATGAGGCTTCTAGCTCCAGTTGCATATGACTATCGGGAGCGTATTGAAATCCTTTTTTAAGTTTCCGCTTGGCGTATAATTTTATAAGGTTAAAAGCAATTTCTTTAACGCGAGACTTGGTCTTTTGTTTTAAGGCTGTCCACGCTTTACTTCCTAATTTATAAACCGTTGGGGGTTTACCATCTTTACCATTAAACTTGGTGATTTTATGTAAAGAGTGAATGCTGAGGTAGAGAATATCGCGTTCGCCATACACTAACTTTATGGCTTCTTGCTTTTTACCTTCAACATCTATTTTTTGCAGGCCTCCAAACTTTCCAATCCCGTGGTCGATATGCGTTACATAATCACCTATTTCTAGATTGGTGAGTTCTTTAAGGGTAATGGCTTGCTTTTTAGCATAACCGTTTTTAAGCTGAAATTTATGATAACGATCAAAAATTTGATGATCGGTATAGACCGCAATTTGTTGTTCGGTATCTACAAACCCTTGGTATAAGGAAAGTACAACCGTTTTATAATGTACTTCTTGCTCGGCGTCGTCAAAAATATCATGAAAACGTTTGGCTTGCTGCTCACTAACACAAGAAATATAATTGGTAATGCCGTTGGCGTGGTTGGTATTTAAATCTTCTATTAGCAGGTGAAACTGCTTATTAAATGACGGTTGCGGTGTGGTATAGAAGGCAATAAGTTGCTGTGCAAATAAGGCATCGGTTCCAAATTCAACTAGAGTATAGTCTAAAAACTGACGTTTTAATAACTCTGAATTACAGAATAACTCCTCAGGAGAGGCGTGCTTCATTTCAGAAGATAAACTTTTAAAAGCTTCTTCTGCTTTGCTGTAAAAGTCATCAATTCTAGAAAAAATAAAGGATGCATTTTTAGTAAAAACTACGGTATTATTAGCAATGTACTTTAAAAAACTCTGGCGTTGTTCGGCCATAAGTTTGTTTGCCACATTGGGGATAATACTCACTTTTTTAATGCGCTCTGTAGACAATTGGGTTTCTACATCAAAGGTTCTAATGCTGTCTACTTCATCTCCAAAAAATTCAATACGGTAAGGTTCGTCATTAGAGAACGAAAACACATCTACAATCCCACCTCTTACAGAGAAATCGCCCGGTTCGGTAACAAAATCTACACGTTTAAATTTATATTCAAACAACACCTCATTAACAAAATCGATACTTAAATCGTTACCAACAGCAATTTTTAAGGTGTTCTTTTCCAATTCCTTTTTGGTCACCACTTTTTCAAAAAGCGCATCGGGATAGGTTACAATAATACAAGGTTTTTTACGCGAATTGATACGGTTTAAAACCTCGGCACGTAGAAGAACATTGGCGTTATTGGTCTCTTCAATTTGGTAAGGTCTCCGGTAGCTTCCAGGATAGAACAAGACATCTTTAGTATTAATAAGCTGTTCTAAGTCGTTCAGGTGGTAAGCGGCTTCTTCCTTGTCGTTAAAAACCAGTAAAAAAGGTTTTTCTGCCGTTTTATAGGCTTCGGCAACGGCAATTGAAAAAGACGATCCTATAAGACCTTTTAAATGTGTTTTTGTTTCGTTTTGGGCAATAGCAGTTTGCAGATTCTGCAACTGCAAAGTCTTTGCGAATGTTTGGGTGATAGATACTTTACTCAAGTTTCTGTGTTTGGAACTGCAAATATAAAATTTTTGAAGTGCCCAATACTGATAATTCTTTTGAATAGAATTATATTTGTTCAGAATTAGTATTAAGAGAATTTAAACAACAATAAAAAATATGTCATTTTCAGATTTATTCGATAGCGGATTTAAAACACGTAATGAAGATCATTTTGCTGCCATCGTTAGAGTTGCAATGAGTGATGGTGTGATTACCGATAAAGAAAAAGCTTTTTTAGATCGTTTAGCAACACGCTTAGATATTTCCGCAGAGGATTACGAAAAAATATTAGAGAACTATAAAACGCACCCTATTAATCCACCAACATCTTACGATAAGCGTTTAGAGCGTTTATACGATTTAGCGCGTATGGTTTGGATCGATGATATTGAAGGGCCAAACCAACATTGGTTACTAGAAAAATTATGCGTTGGTTTAGGGTTTCACGCTCAAAATGTAAGATATATTGCTGATAAAGCCTTAGCTCTTGCTTATGATAAAGTGGATGCTGATACCTTTATTAACGAAATGAAAAACATGAACAAATAGATTTATCTGTTCGTTTGTATCGTATAAAAAAAAGCAACCTCAATAGGGTTGCTTTTTTCGTTGTTGTTTATAAAGTTGCAAAAATTAATCTTCAGCATTTCGCATAAATTCTTCAGCTTTTTCTACCATATTTTTACTTCCGCAGATAAAAGGCACACGTTCGTGTAATTCTTTAGGTTCAATATCCATAATTCGTGTAAAACCGTCACTCGCTTTACCATTGGCTTGTTCCGCTAAAAAGGCCATAGGGTTACATTCATAAAGTAAACGTAGCTTTCCATTTGAGTTTTTAGAGCTTTTAGGGTACATATAAATACCACCTTTAATCATATTTCTATGAAAATCGGACACTAAAGAACCAATATAACGGCTTGTGTAAGGGCGATCGCCTTCCTCTTCTTGACAATATTTGATGTATTTTTTAATGCCCGTAGGAAAGTGCGAGTAGTTGCCTTCGTTTACCGAATAGATATGACCGTCTTCAGGGAATTTCATGTCCGGATGCGATAAGTAATACGACCCAATTGCAGGGTTTAAAGTAAATCCGTTAACGCCATGGCCTGTGGTGTAAACTAACATGGTTGAGGTTCCGTAAACGACGTATCCTGCTGCAACTTGAGCGCTTCCTTTTTGTAAAAAATCTTCAATTTTTACGGGTGTACCAATTGGGGTAACACGGCGGTAAATTGAAAATATGGTTCCTACAGAAACATTAACATCAATATTAGAAGAGCCATCTAAGGGGTCTATCAATACCACATATTTATTTTGGTAGTTTTCATCTTGACTGTTAATCGCAATAAAATCATCTTCTTCTTCACTAGCAATACCACAGACAATATTTCTTTTGGTTAAGGTCTGAATAAACTTGTCATTAGCATAGACATCTAGTTTTTGTTGGTCTTCACCTTGAATGTTGGTTTCACCAACGGCTCCAATAATATCTACGAGACCAGCCTTGTTTACTTCGTGATTCACAACCTTGGCGGCTAGGCGAATAGAGTTAAGAAGCCGAGAAAGTTCTCCAGATGTATATTTAAAAGCACTTTGATTTTCAATAATAAATTCCCCTAAGGTTTGGTTTGGTTGCGACATGAAGTATGAGATTGATTAATACCTCACAAATATCGTATTTTTTAACAAACTATATCGTTTTCGTAGCTTAAAAAAATTGTTTAATAAGACGAGTTTAGACTATCTTTGAGGTTTTTATTTAGATAATGGGACAACCAAGATTAGCAATTAAACAAGATATGCCACGGGTTTTAGAACTCATCCAAGAGCTGGCAACTTTCGAAAAAGAAGCGGATGCTGTAGAGGTTACCCTAACCGATTTAGAGCAAGATGGTTTTGGACCACATCCTAAATTTACGTGTTTTGTCATTGAAGCCGAAGGAAAAGTGGAAGGTATTGCCTTGGTCTATCCGCGTTATTCCACTTGGAAAGGCGGTATTTTACATCTAGAAGATCTTATTGTAAGTGAAAACTCAAGAGGTTTAGGCCTAGGAACGCAACTTTTAAATGCTGTGGTGAGTTATGGACAACAATTAGGCGTTAAACGCGTTAGTTGGGAAGTTCTAGATTGGAACGATCCTGCGATTGCTTTTTATGAAAGTAAAGGAGCGGACGTAAAGCGCGATTGGAATGTGGTGCATCTCGATGAAAACGGAATTAAAAATTACTTAGAACAATTATAATGCGCATTTTTAAGTTTGGTGGTGCTTCTGTTAAGGATGCAAATGGAGTAAGAAATGTAGCGAAGGTTTTAAAAACAACAGGGTATGATAATACCTTAGTGGTCATTTCTGCTATGGGGAAAACGACCAACAGCATGGAGCTGGTAATAAAGTCCTATTTTGAAACTAAAGCGGCTTTACCAAATGCCATCCATGAAGTGGTTAAATACCATGATAGCATTTTAAAAGATCTTTTTACGAATGATCGCCATCAAGTTTTTACGGACGTTAAAGCGCTTTTTGAAGATTTAAATCTCTTTTTTAAAACAAATAAATCCCCTGATTACAATTTTGTTTACGATCAGGTTATCGGTTATGGCGAATTAATTTCAACCACCATTGTGAGTCACTACTTCAATGAAATTGGGATTAAAAATCAATGGAACGACGTTAGGGAGTTTATAAAAACCGATAATTACTACCGCCATTCTAATGTGAATTGGGAAGCTACTCAGAGAAATATTGCCACGCATTTAGAGCCTTCAGTTTTAAATATTACACAAGGATTTTTAGGGAGTGATGCCAATAACTTTACAACCACTTTAGGGCGTGAAGGCAGTGATTATACGGCCGCTATTTTTGCCTATTGTTTAAATGCGAGTAGTGTTACCATTTGGAAAGATGTTCCAGGCGTGTTAAACGCAGATCCACGATATTTTGAAAACGCACAACTGCTTAACCAAATTTCGTATAGAGAAGCCATTGAGTTGGCCTTTTACGGCGCTTCTGTAATTCATCCTAAGACCTTACAACCTTTACAGCGCAAAGAAATTCCTTTGTATGTAAAATCCTTTTTAAACCCTGAGGCCAACGGTACTTGCGTCAGTAAAGGAAAAGCCATAGAACCGGAAATTCCTTGTTTTATAGTGAAGAAGAATCAGACATTAATTTCGTTATCATCCTTAGATTTTTCGTACATTATGGAAGATAATATTAGTGATATTTTTAGTCTTTTGCACTTGTATAAAATGAAGGTTGATGTGATTCAGAATTCCGCCATAAGTTTTTCGGTTTGTATAGAGAATTTATACGATAATTTAGAGAAATTACTTCAGCACCTGAAAGCTAAATTTAAAGTCACCTGTCATCAACATGTTAATTTATACACCATAAGACATTACAATGATAAGGTGGTAGACGCGTTAGAAAAGGATAAAACTGTTTTACTAAAACAGTTAACTCAAGGGACCGTTCAGATTGTTACTAATTAAATAGTTGTTACATTTGTTTTATGGGTAAATCATCAGATAGTGGATTAGTAACGGCTAAAGAAGTCGCCAAGGCAATTCATGTTGATAAATATGGGTTTTTAGGGACCTTTTCTGGTTGGGTTTTAATGAAAGTTCTTAAAATTTCAACCATCAATAAGTTCTATAAACGCAATAAGCATCTTAGTCATGTAGACTTCTTAGATGCTATTTTAGAGGAATTTCAGATTAAATTTGAGATCCCCGAAGAAGACATTAAGCGTCTCCCAAAAGAGGGACCTTATATTACCGTTTCTAATCATCCGCTTGGAGGGATTGATGGTATTTTGTTGTTAAAGTTAATGATGGAGCAGCGCAGTGATTTTAAAATTATTGCCAACTTCTTACTGCATCGTATTGCGCCGTTAAAGCCCTACATTATGCCCGTAAATCCTTTTGAAGATCGTAAGGATGTAAAAAGCAGTATTACCGGTTTTAAAAATTCAATTTTACACTTAAGAGCAGGGCATCCGTTAGGCGTGTTCCCGGCAGGAGAAGTGTCTACTTATAGAGATGGCAAATTGGTGGTTGATAAAGAATGGGAACCATCGGCAATGAAGCTTATTCAAAAAGCCGAAGTACCTGTAGTTCCAATTTATTTTCATGCTAAAAATAGCCGTCTGTTTTATCGCCTTTCTAAGATTAGCGATACACTAAGAACAGCCAAGTTACCTTCTGAAGTCTTAACGCAAAAACGCCGTGTTATTAAGGTGCGTATTGGTAGACCGATTTCGGTAAAAGATCAGAATGAACATCCAACGCTTCCGGAGTTTTCAGAATTTTTAAGACGAAAAACCTATATGTTGTCTAAAACTTTTGAAGATAAACCGAAGATTTTAGATAATATTCAGTCGCAATTAAAAGTGGCTAAAATGCCTAAACGTATTGTTACGCCTATTGCACCTAAGATTATGATTGCTGAGGTGGATAAGCTACGTGTGAACGACAGCAGGCTACTCATGAGCAAGAATTACGAAGTGTTTTTAGCCTCGCCTAAGGACATTCCTAATATTCTGAGAGAAATAGGGCGTTTGCGCGAAATTACCTTTAGAGAGGTCGGAGAAGGGACCAATGAAGCTATAGATTTAGATAAGTTTGATACGTATTATCACCATATGTTCTTATGGGATAACGAGCAAAATATTATTGCAGGCGCATACCGTATGGGCTTAGGGTCTAAGATCTATGAACGTTTTGGTATTGATGGATTTTACCTTCAAGATTTGTTTCGCTTTGAGCCGGAATTGCATAAAATGATGAGCCAATCTATTGAGATGGGTCGTGCTTTTATTGTTAAAGAATACCAGCAAAAACCAATGCCTTTATTTTTACTTTGGAAAGGTATTGTGCATATTACCTTACGTTTCCCTGAGCACAAGTATTTAATTGGTGGAGTCAGTATTAGCAATCAATTTTCTAACTTCTCTAAAAGTTTGATGATTGAGTTTATGAAGTCGCATTATTACGATCCTTATGTGGCGCAATACGTGCATCCTAAAAAGGAATTTAAGGTGAAATTAAAAGATGCGGATAAGGAGTTTGTTTTTGACGAAACCGAAGCCGATCTTAATAAATTTGATAAGATTATTGACGAAGTAGAGCCTGGTGCTTTACGTTTACCGGTATTATTGAAAAAGTACATTAAGCAAAATGCCAAATTGGTGGCTTTTAATGTAGATCCGCTCTTTAATAACGCTGTAGATGGCTTAATGTATATAAAGATTGCTGATCTTCCCGATAGTACTGTAAGACCGGTGATGGAAGAATTTCAGGCCGAATTAGAACGTAAATTTATGGATAGTACTGAAGATAAATAAGGCGGTCTCAACGTCGCTATTATGAGTATAAAATAAAAAACCCAGGACTAAAAGTTCTGGGTTTTTCATTTAAAGGCTTTTAAACCATTCTTGAAACTGTTTACCAAACAAGAATGTTGGTTTCATTTCTCCGCTTAATGCGCTCATAAGGCTCATAAGCCAAGCGATAATTAAGACTAGGCCAACTAATAAGTTTATGCCTGGGATCCATCCTAAAATTAATCCCACCAAGCCTAAACCAAGCATTTGTCTAATGTAGAATGCACCAAATTCGGTTTTGTTTTTGCCGTTCATAATAAAGGCAATTATCCATCCAATAATGGTAATATGGGCAATAATAGCCACGTTTTTGCCGTCGCTGAAGACCTCTTCTGCCTCATGGCTAAAGTCTTCGGCAGCCTTTTTTGCATCTCGACTAAAGTCTTTGGCGTCTTTTGAGAATTCTTGCGCTTTTTGGCTAATCTTATCCCCAGCTTTTCTAGCGTTATCCTTGGCGTCATCTAACATAGCGTTAAGATCATCGCTTAAGTCATTTGTACTGTCTGACATCTTTATCGGTTTTAAAGGGTTAATAATCAGTAGGTCAATTGCCGCTTAAAAATGAGGTAAACTACATATTGAGATTATTGAAATGCCGCATCAACGGGCTCCCATAATTCAATTTTGTTTTGGTCATTATCTAAGATCCAAGCAAACTTTCCATACTCATAAGTCTCCATATCACCTATAATTGTTACACCTTCTTCTTTTAAAACTTTTAAAAGCGCTTCTAAATCTTCAACTCGGTAGTTAAACATGAAGTCTTTTTTTGAAGGTTCAAAGTATTTAGAATCTGCCGGAAATGGGCTCCATTGTGTAGAACAGTCTTGGCCTTCTTTGTTTTTCCACCAAAAGGTAGATCCATAATCGTCCGTATTAAAACCAAGGTGTTTTTGGTACCAATCTTTCGCTGCTTTAGGATCTTTAGTTTTAAAAAATAGACCGCCTACTCCTGTAACACGCTTTTTCATTTGAGATGTATTTAAGGCCTCTTATTGCTAAGATGCTGTTAGAATTTTTTAAAGGTTATCCCTTTTATTTTTTTATTGCCGATTCGTAAATCTTAATCCAAGCTTCACAGGTCATTTTTTCGCAAAGTTGTCCAATGAGTTCAAAGGGGATATCATCCATTTTTTTAAACCGAACACAGCTCTTACCCATGTCTAACTTGCGTTTGCAATGCTTTGGGTAGGCCTCTACAAACCAATCGTGCAATTTCGGATCGGCGTAAATACCGCTGTGATAGAGGTTAATTGAGTTTTTTTGTGAGGCAAAACTCATAAAGGGTAGCGGAATTTTAGGATCGCAATGGTAGCCATCTGGATACTTAGAATGCGGCACATAATAGCCCACCATACCATATTGAATACCTTCTTCAAAGCCTTCTGGGAGATGAGTGGTGATTACGCTGCGTAATTTTTTTAAAACGTCTTGGCGCTCTTCTGGAACTTGACTGATATAATCGTCTACGGAACTGGCTTTATATTGCATACTTCATCGCTTTAGTTAGGTTTATAAAATTAACAAAATTTCGCTTTAATTTTATCGACGATGGTTTGCGAGAGTTTAATATTACTTTCAATGGTCCAACCCGCCACATGAGGTGATAATATTACTTTTTCAGAGGCAATGAGGTACTGAAAGGCTTCTGGCATTTTTGTGGAGGTGAATAAATTTTCGAAGGACGCTTTTTCGTATTCTAAAACATCGAGTCCGGCGCCTAAAATTTTACCAGATTCTAAGGCAGCAACCAAATCTTTGGTCACGACGCTTTTCCCTCTTGCCGTATTAAGTAACCAAAACGATTTTTTAAAACCATTGATAAATTCTGAATTGACCATGTTTAGCGTTAGTGCTGTTTGCGGAATATGAAGACTAAGCACATCGGCTTTAGCTTTTAGTTCTTCTAGTAACACTTGTTTGGCATTGGCATCGCCAATATTGGCTTTTAAATCGTAGCATAGCACTTCAACATCAAAGCCACGAAGTTTCTTGGCAAAGGCTTTTCCCATATTGCCATAACCAATAAGGCCTACTGTTTTACCATCTAATTCTAAACCGCGGTTTTCTTCGCGTAACCATTGGCCTTGGCGTACTTCTTTGTCGGCTTTATTAAGTTTGTTAAACAAGGAGAGCAACATGCCTAAGGTGTGTTCGCCAACGGCATTACGATTGCCTTCTGGAGCAGAAATTAGGTAGATGCCTTTAGATTCTGCATAGGCGGTGTCTATATTTTCTAAGCCGGCACCAACACGACCAATAAATTTTAAATGACTTGCTGCATCTATAAACTGTTGGTCTATAGAAAAACGGCTTCTAATAATGATGCCATCGCAATTGGCGATTTTAGCTTCTATTTCTGATTTAGAAGCCTTGTAATCGGTATGATTGGTGAAACCAAGGGCATTTAATTGTTCTATTAATAGGGGGTGATTAGCGTCTATATGTAGTATGTTCATAGCAAAACCTTAAAGATGAGGTAGTCGTTAATTTTTAAGTTGAATTTAAGGCTTTAAAGTTACGAAGATTTACGATAGTCTTATAGACTGTAGTGTTGCTTGTTTAGACCGCGTTAAGGATTGAGCGATTTGTTTGAGCTCTTTTGCTTTTTTTGCAAAAAGCGAGTCGTGAAAGCCTGACCCTTGTGGTAACGCCCAAAGCTTAAATCCCTAAAATTAATTTGGCGATAAGAAAATAGATTAAAATACCAAAAACATCGTTGCTAGTGGTGATAAAAGGTCCGGTAGCAACGGCGGGGTCTATACCGCGTTTATCTAGGAAAATAGGAATAAAAGTCCCAATTAAAGCGGCCATAATTATCACTGCAATAAGAGCGATACTGATGGTGATAGACACGATGTATGGGGTGCCAAAAATGAAATGTGTTATAATAATAGCAACGAGTGAAATGGCAACACCATTGACTAAGCCTAGTAAAAATTCTTTAAATAAACGTTTTAAAATTTTACCATCAATAGTGCCATTGGCAATACCTTGAACCACGATGGCAGAAGATTGTACACCTACATTTCCTGCGGTGGCTTGAATGAGGGGAACAAAACTCAGTAAGACCACAAAATTGCCCATGTTGTCGTTAAACTGTTCTATAATACTAGCGGCACCAAGGCCACCAAACATACCAATAAACAACCAAGGTAGGCGGGCTTTGGTAAGTTTTAGGATGCTATCATCGGCTTCAACATCTTGCGAAATCCCGGCAGCCATTTGGTAATCTTTGTCGGCTTCCTCTCGGATAACATCTAAAATATCATCAATAGTAATGCGACCTACAAGAACGTTATGATCGTTTATGACGGGGATGGCTTCTAAATCGTACTTTGCCATCACCTTAGCAACGTCTTCTACATTGTCATTAACATGAACCCAGGCCACGTTTTCTTTGGCGATATCTGCAATTTTTTGATCACTTTTAGAGACAATTAAATCTTTTAAAGAGAGCCGGCCAATAAGGCGTCCTTGACGATCTACGACATAAACGGAGTGCACTCTGGTGACGTCTCTGGCTTGTCCTCTAATGCGGCGTAAACAGCCGGCAACGGTCCAAGTTTCGTAAACCTTTACAAGCTCTTTGGCCATAAGTCCACCAGCGGTATCCTCATCATAGGCTAGAAGTTCTTGTATTTCTTCACGGTGTTCAGTATCTCCAATTTGCGAAATTACTTCGGCTTGGCGCTCTTCAGGAAGTTCGGCAATGATATCTGCAGCATCATCGGTATCTAACTCCTCAATTTCTTCGGCAATCTCCTTATTGGATAAGTTTTTAAGGACTTTTTCTCGAATATCTTCATCGAGTTCCATTAAAATCTCAGCGGTAGTTTCTGAGTCGAGAAGCTTTATAACGTAAACGGCCTCATCTAGGTTTAACTCATCAAGAATCTCTGCAATATCTGCATGGTGATACTCATTTAAAAGGACTTTAAGCGCCTTGTCGTTCTGTTGTTCAACAAGGATTTCTACCTTTTCAATAAGTTCATCAGAAAGCTGAAATTGTATATTTTCTTGAAGTTCTTCCACGCTAAAATTCTGGATTTAAAAGTTTAGAGTCTTAATTGGCGTTAGGGCCAAATTTTACCTATTCGCTATCGTTTTCTATCAGCAAAGTGAGTTCAATAAATTGCGCTACACTTAACTGTTCTGGTCGTTGGCCAAATATAGCATTTGCTTTTAAATTATCGGAGAGATTAAAGGTTTTTAAACTGTTACGTAATGTTTTTCTTCGTTGTTGAAATCCTGTTTTTACCACGCGAAAAAATAATTTCTCATCACAAGGTAGGCTATAGTTTTCTTTTCGTTTTAAACGCAGTACACCCGAGTCTACTTTTGGCGGTGGATTAAACACTGTTGGGGGTACTGTAAAGAGGTATTCGGCCTCATAAAAAGCTTGCGTAAGTACCGATAAAATACCGTAAACCTTAGAGCCTTCTTTAGAGCAAATTCTTAAAGCAACTTCCTTTTGAAACATTCCAGAGAATTCTGGAATCTGATCTCTTAATTCTAGGGTTTTGAATACAATTTGCGAGGAAATGTTATACGGGAAATTTCCTATGATGGCAAAAGGTTTGTTATTAAAAACAAGGTTTAAATCGTATTTTAAAAAATCTTGTTCTATAACTCTATCAGCAAGATGCAGATAATTATTTTTTAAATAGGCAACCGACTCGGTATCAATTTCTATAACGTGCGTGGTGGTGTCCTTTTTTAAGAGGTACTTGGTAAGCACGCCCATTCCTGGACCAATTTCTAAAACGTCGTTATAGCCTTCAAGAGATAGGCTGTCTGCGATATCTTGGGCTATAGATTCGTCTGTTAGGAAATGCTGTCCTAGATGTTTTTTGGCTTTAACTTGGTTTTGATTTTCCACGACTACACGACGGTTTTTAAATGGTTAGGGTACAAAGATACGGGTTGTTGCTAAGCGATAACGGCTTGGCACTGCTTTTCTAGCTTTAAGCCTTGGATCTTCTTAAAAGAGATAAGGCTTTAGGGGTCAATTTCTGTTTAATTGAAATTAACCGTGTATTCATCTACCACCTCTAATTCGGTTCTAAACGATAAAACTTTATCTCCAAAACGCTGAAGTCCAATTTGCTTTAAACGCTCGGCATCATTGGCATAGTAGGCTTCTAAAGCTTCTCTAGATAAGGCACGAAACTGTATGGAGTAGGTGTCAGATTCTGGATCTTCAACCAAAACTTTAGTCAGTTTTGCTTCTTTAAACTTTCCGGTGGCTAAAACTTGAGGGATGTGTTCTTTTACCCATTCTAGCCATTCGTTAGTGATGGTTTTATCGATATTTAGAGTGACGTTATATATGATCATTACGCTGAAATTAGAAATTATAAATGTTTTGCAAAAGTATGAATTTATAATAAGAGTAATCTGCGCGACTTAAGGCTAGCGAAATTTATGAATCTTAGAAGCCTTTAAGGTTGCTATACAATGAAGTATTAGTCCTTAGATTGGGTGGTAAGGCTTAGGAAATTGGATTAGTTGATGAAGTCGCCACGGAGCATACGGAATCTACGGCGGGCTTCTACAAAATAAATACTGTCTTGATATTTAAATAAGATGATTTCGTAATAGTCTTTCGCTTTTTCGGGTTGGTCTAAAGCGTTACGGTACAATTCGGCCAAATGGTAATGGGCATCATCGGCTAAAATACCGTCTCTGTAATCTTTAATAAGCTGTAGATAGTTGGCTTCAGCCTTATCAAATTGTTTTGTTTGTTCAAAGAGTTGGGCTTGCTTAAAGAGGGCTTGGTCTGTAATGCTTTCGCCTTGATGTGCTTTTAAGAGTTGGTCTAACAGTGAAATTGCTGCTTTTGGTTTATTCTGAAAGGCCAATAAATCGGCTTTAGCATAAGATTTTAAGGCCGTCTGTGTGCTGTCTTCGTATTTGTTATCTGAAATTAATAGTTTTAAATCTAAGGCGTCGTTAGCAATAAGTTGCGAGGTTGAAGATTTTAAGACTTTTAATTGCGATTCTGCCCAATCAAAATCACCTTTATAATAACTGGTTTTAGCGACTTTAAAGCGGGCTTCTTGAGCAATAGGACTGTTTTTTAAATTCAGTTGTATTTGCGAATAAAAGATTAGGGCTTCATTAAATTTTTCTTGAAGGACTAAAATATCGGCAAGGAGCAATTTAATTTCGGCTTCTTCAAATTTAGTGAGGTTTAACGTTAAGCTCTGTTTTAAGAAGGTGGTGGCTGCATTAGGGTCTTTTTTATGAAAGGCTAAAAATTTGCCGTAAGCCAATTGTAAGTCTAGGGTGCGTTCATTTTTTCCGTAGGTCTTAAATAAGCCCTTGTAATTTTCATCGATGACTTCTAGCTGTTGTGGGTCTGCTGTCTTGGTGTCAATTTCTAATAGGGCTTGATGGGCACTTAAAACGGCACCGAGATTTTGCGTGACGTCTAAGATGAAATTATAAATGGTTTTAGCGGTAGCATCATCATGATCTGTATGCGCTAGGTTAGCCAATTCTATAATACGATAAAGGCTTTCGGGTTGACGTTTGTATAACGCTTTTTCTTGTATAAACGCTTTTTGGTAGGCTTTCTCCTGTATGTATAACCAGCTTAACATTTCGTACCAATAGGTGCTTGGTTCTTGCTGAATGCGTATTAAAAGTTGACGTCTTAAATAGCGGTTATTTTCATTCTCACTATTTTCAGAAATAAAATCGCTAATGGCACGTTTTATACTGTTAATATGGCTAGGTGCATAGGCAATATAGGTGATGTAATTAGAAAACATTTGCTCCACATTTCCTAAGTCGCCATATATTTTAGCCAATTGAATACTGTAATCTTTTTGCGGCGTTAGCACTTTTGCTTTTTCATACACCTGAATGGCCCGTTCTAAAAGCGCGTACTCTTCAAACTTTCTAGCAATGGAGTAGATGTAGTTGGGGTGTTCATCGGTAAAAGCAATAGCATTTTCGTAATGGGCATTGGCACGATCTTTACGGTCCTGAAGCTGAAAATTATAGCCTAGCATAATTTCAATCATCGGGTTGTAGCGTCGCTCTAAAATGCTTCTAATTATCGTTTCAGACTTATCGTATTGCTCTAATTGCTGATGAATATCTATAAGTTTTATACGGTAGTTATAACTGTTAGGATATTGTTTGGCTAAGGATTCGTAAATAATTAAGGCTTTGTTAAACGCTCCTTTTTCATAATAGCTCTCGGCTTGTTCTGCGGTGTGCTGAGCAGCACTAGACAAGCTATTTAAGACGAAAAGAAAAATAAAAAACCGTTGTAACATTTTAATCAATTAGTAAGCGCTGTTCAAATATAAGCAATGCAAGATGGGGAACTTGTGAAATTAATGATAAAAAAAATGCCTAAACCGAGGTTTAGGCATCACGACCAGTAAAATAAATGTGCTATTAACCAATATTATACAATATGATTCAATTATTCTAGCGTGGTTGTCTTTTATATGATTTTGAAAAATTAAAACAACACCTTGCTAACGAGTGCTATTAATGCGACAAGTAATACGATGCGTTTTAAGTTTTTCATATTTAGAGCTGTTTGGTGTGAGACACTAAATACAGAAAATTACACGAATATAGCGAGTAAATGCCTTAATATTCGATAAAGCGCATTAA
This sequence comes from Winogradskyella rapida, assembly GCF_042675845.1. Lineage (NCBI taxonomy): Bacteria > Pseudomonadati > Bacteroidota > Flavobacteriia > Flavobacteriales > Flavobacteriaceae > Winogradskyella > Winogradskyella rapida. The sequence goes on from NZ_JBHTKM010000063.1 coordinate 1,760,654, forward strand.
AAATTAACATTTGTAAGGTAAGTATCGCTTTTAATTACGAAATTTTATCAAAACCTGTATAAGGCCTTAAGGCTTCAGGAATCTCAATACCATCTTCAGTTTGGTAATTTTCTAAGATGCCCGCTAGGACTCTTGGGAGTGCTAATGAGCTTCCGTTTAGGGTGTGACATAATTCGTTTTTACCTTCACTGTTTTTAAAACGTAGTTTTAAGCGGTTCGCTTGGAAGGTCTCAAAATTAGATACAGAAGAAATTTCTAACCAACGGTCTTGAGCGGTTGAGAACACTTCAAAATCATAGGTTAACGCAGAGGTAAATCCTAAATCGCCACCACATAATCTAAGAATTCTGTAAGGTAATTTTAAGTCTTGTAAAATGCTTTTAACATGGGCTACCATACCTTCCAAAGCCTTATAAGAATTATCTGGGTGCTCTACGCGTAAGATTTCAACTTTATCAAATTGATGTAATCTGTTTAAACCTCTTACATGAGCGCCATAACTTCCTGCTTCACGTCTAAAACATGGTGTATAGCCTGTAATACCAATAGGAAGATCGCTTTCATTTAATAAAGTGTCTCTAAAGATATTAGTGGCAGGGACTTCAGCCGTAGGAATTAAGTATAAATTATCTGCCGTTACATGGTACATTTGTCCTTCTTTATCTGGCAATTGTCCGGTTCCGAAGCCAGAAGCTTCATTGACCAAATGCGGAACTTGATATTCGGTATATCCTGCAGCGGTATTTTTATCTAAGAAATAAGCAATTAAAGCACGTTGTAATCGGGCTCCTTTTCCAATATAAACTGGGAAACCAGCACCCGTAATTTTATTTCCTAATTCAAAATCAATAAGGTTGTATTTTTTAGCCAATTCCCAATGCGGTAAGGCGCCCTCGTGTAATTTTGGGATATCACCTTCTCTAAAAGTTTCCTCATTATCCTCGTCAGTGTTTCCTGAAGGAACAATAGTATTTGGGACGTTAGGAATTCTGTACAACAATTCTGAAAGCGCTTCCACTTTACCGTTAAGCTCTTGCTCTAAAGTTTTTGTGGTCTCTTTAAGTTGTGTGGTTTTTTCTTTTAAAATATTGGCTTTTTGTTTTTCGCCAGATTTAAATAGATTTCCTATTTCCTTAGATAAGACGTTCGATTCTGCTTTTGTATTGTCTAATTTTGTTTGAATTGCTTTACGGTCTTCATCTAAAGCAATCGCATCATTAATCATTTCTGTGGCATCAATATTTCGTTTTGCTAAACGTGCAATGATGTCTTCTTTGTTCTCTTGTATAAAAGCAACTTGTAGCATATCTATTTTTTAGGTTTTAAACCAATTGTTCTTAATGACAATAAGCAACAAAAGTAAAAAGAAAAAGAGCAGGAAAAAATATAATTGAGTCTATTTTAATAGGCAATTGGCATTAAAGAAGTCCCGTAAAAACTAAAGCAGCACGGTCTAAGTTTTTATTTATAGTATGGCGCTTTAAGCTTAGCTAAGGTTTTTAATGCGGTTTCGTCTAAAATGTTTCTTTTTTTGAAGGTAATAGCCAATCGTGATGCTTAAAATGCTGCCAAGGTTCATTGGCAAGATCGACTTCAGGATCTATAAGGCGTTGGGCCGGATTACCATTAACACGGACATACGAGTTAACATAGACTTTTACCGGAATTCCTTCTTTAGCAAAATGAGTTTTTAGGTGCTGCGAAAACTGCCAAATCACATCGGGTTTAGTACCGGCACTACGTTGTTGTTTTTTTGTAAGAAATGCATCTAAGCGAATAGGAATAGACTGTCCTGTTTCTGCATTAATAACACGGTAGGTTGTTCTCCCGCCTTTAGATCGTAGCATCATTCTCCATGATAAACGATGGCCTTCTTCCGTCCATAGCACATCATCTTTAAAAAAGTGATGACGTAAAGGAAGTCCCAATTGAACGATAAAATAAACGAAAAATAAAGGCAGTAATACAACGCGAGATTTTGGAACTATTACTTCCTGAGCGTTGTAATACGGTTTGTGCTTTAGGAAGCGATCTTTTATAAGTTTAGGATCAAAAAAGAATAAGCTAAACGCTAAAGACATGTATGGAAAGATGCCGATTTGAAAAACAAATGAATTAAAAAGGTGAAAGAAAATGGACCCAAAAAAGGCATATTTTCTTGTGGGTTTAAAGAGGAGAAGTGGAATGATGAGACCATCAAATAAAATTCCACCATAGGCTAAAAAATAGTGAACAGGTTTCTGTTGCAGAAGCGTGCCCACTAATGGGTAATCTGATTTGCTGTGCATTAAAATTTCCATAACCGTGCCATCTAACCAATCGGGATAGAATTTTGCAGCAGAGGCGTAAGTGTAAAGTATAAACAACTGCAGTACAAAAAGCCATTTGCACCAACTTGGCATGGAAATCCGCTGTAATTTAGGATTTAGTTTTACATCTAATGAGGCATAGCGATTGGCAGGTAAAAACAGCATTAAAAAGCTAAGCAACATCAATAAGTAATAATGATTGTTGTACGATGATTTTTGCATGAGGTACGTTGCCGTCCACATTAAGGCAAACATTAACATGCTAAATCGGTATTTGTAGCCTAGCATAATAAAAAGCCCAAAAAGGCCCATAAGCCCATAATACGCATACATCCAATTTCCGGGAAGTGGTTGTAGCCATTCAAACCCTATAAACGAAAAGGTGAATTCTGGTTCAATTAAAACGCGTCTTACCCAGCCTGTGAAAATTGCGCCAACAGCCTCTAAGAAGCAGAGTAATCCAAAAATTATTCTAAAGACAATAAGGCCTGAATTGTCTATGTGCTTAAAGAGAAATTTATTCATTTAAACCGTTTATGTAGTCAGAAGCTTCAGTCATATCTTGCTGTAATTGCGTTTTTAAGGCGTCTAAATTTTCAAATTTCTGCTCGCTACGGAGGCGTTTTAAGAATTCAATTCTTAATTCTACATCATAGATATCTTTATTGAAGTTGAAAAAATGAACTTCAATAGAACGGACTTTACCATCCACAGTGGGGTTGCTTCCTATATTCATCATACCAAAGACAATATTACCGTCTATAATAGATTTAACCACATAAACACCATCATTTGGAATCAATTTATACGAGGCCGTTACATCAATATTAGCGGTAGGGAAATCAATCGTTCTCCCGAGTTCTTTCCCTTTAATAACGGTGCCCGTGATGAAAAAATTATAACCTAAATAGCTGTTTGCTAAGTCCACTTCACCTTGGTTGAGTGCGGCTCTAATTTTTGTGGAACTTATAGTTACATCTTCAATGTCTTGTGCGGTAATTTCTTCAACCTTAAAATCAAACTGATCAGCAAATATTTTAAGGTCTTTAATATTGGCACTTCTATTTTTTCCAAAGTGATGATCATAGCCAATAACAACCTGTTTGGTATTCAATTCTTCAACCAAAATCTGTTCTACATAAGCTTCAGCCGATAGGTTGGCAAAATCTTGGGTGAATTTTTTTACGACGACCTCTTCAATTCCTATAGATTTTAAAAGCGCTACCCGTTCTTCAATAGTATTGAGAAGCCGAATAGAATTATCTTTCTGAAGCACCATTCTAGGATGTGGAAAAAGAGTAAGTACCACTGGGGTATAGCCTTGTTGCTTGGCTAGTTTTACCACGCGTTTTAGTATCTTTTGATGCCCGATATGAACGCCATCAAAGGTGCCTATGGTTGTAACTTTTGGCGAAGGATTCGTCAAGTTTTGAAATTTATAAAGGGTTGATATTCCTGATATTTTTACTAACGAAAAAAAGCTTAAATTAGTCAACTACTAATTTTTATTCCTTTCGTTTATGAAAACAAAACTACATTTTGTTTTGTCATTATCCATTTTTTTAACGGTATTTTCAGTGTCTGCACAACAGTCTTATTGGCAGAAAACCAAAAATAAAGCTGTGAATAGCGCGAACACTTCAAGCGTATCATTTCAAAAGCCATCACAAACCTTTTCTTTAAATATAGAAGATTTTAAAACGGAACTTGAGGGGACACCTTTAAGAGCTAGTGGTAATACGGGTAGTACAACCATTTACCTTCCCAATTATAATGGGGAATTAGAACCTTTTGAGGTGGTAGAAACAAGGGTGTTATCTGCAGCGTTGTCTGAGCGTTATCCGCAGATTAAAACGTATTTAGGTTTTGGTACCCAAACACGTGGCGCCAGAGCCCGATTTAGCGTTTCACCGCAAGGCTTACAAGCTATGGTGAGCTATGCAGAAGGACCAATGACGTTTGTAGTGCCCTTGCAACGCGGAGATGCGTCTAATTACACGGTTTATACACGTGAAGAAAAAATAGATCAGATTAAGGATTTTGAATGCCTTACGGAAGATATACCATTACGGACACTTGAAATAGAAACAAGTCCGAGAGATGCTAATGATCAAGTTTTAAGGCGATTTAGAATTGCGATATCTACTACGGCAGAGTACACCAACTTTTGGGATGATGGTATTGCAAGCAACGGAAATGCTCAAGAAGATGCCTTGGCACAAGTGGTGTCTACCTTAAATAGAGTCAATGAAGTTTTTGAAGTGGATATGGCCGTTACCTTTTCGCTTGTAACGGGGACGGAACTTATCTATGAAGATGCGAATGAAGATCCGTATACCGGCAATTATAATTCGCAATTACAAACAACCTTAAGTGCTACTATAGGTGAAGCGAATTACGATATTGGGCATTTATTTGCGTACGGATCTAATAACGGGAATGCAGGATGTATAGGCTGTGTTTGTGTTAATAATGCTAAAGGAAGTGGTTTCTCGTCGCATCAATTTACAGATAATGATGGCGGACCTTATCAAACAGATTTTTTTGATATTGATTATGTGCCTCATGAAATTGGACACCAAATGGGCGCCAATCATACCTATTCTAATTCCTCGGAAGGAACGGGTGTTAATGCAGAACCAGGGAGTGGAACCACTATTATGGGTTATGCAGGGATTACAGGAAATAATGATGTTCAAGATCACTCCGATCCTTATTTTCATTACTACAGTATTTTACAAATATTAGATAATTTAGAGACAAGAACCTGTTGGGTAGGTACTGTGATTGCCAATCAGGCGCCTGTGGCCAATGCGGGCTTAGATTATTCTATTCCTAAAGGAACTGCCTTTGTATTAAAAGGAGCTGCTACAGATGCCGATGCTAATGATGTGCTTAGCTATACTTGGGAGCAAATTGATGATGGGGTAAGTACGTTTTCAAATTTTGGTCCAGATAAATCGTCAGGTGCTGTTTGGAGGTCTAGGCCGCCAAGTTGGTCGTCAGAGCGTTATATGCCAGTAAAAGAGCGTGTCATTGCTGGTGAACTTACCGAAACCAATCCTTCGGTTACCGTAAATAATGTCTCATGGGAAACGGTTTCTAATGTTGGGCGAAGTTTAAACTTTGCTTTAACCGTAAGAGATCGAAGCGAAGGACAAGGCATTGGACTTACGCCTCAAAGCGATTTTGATACCATGACGGTTAATGTAGACGCTAATGCAGGACCGTTTGTGCTGACCTCGCAGTTGGTAGATGAGATCTGGGATGTAGGCTCTAGTCAAGTTGTTACTTGGGATGTTGCGGGTACAGATGTTGGTAATGTCAATGCCGCTGAGGTCAATATCTTATTATCTACAGATGGCGGTTATACCTTTCCTTATGTTTTAGCGGCTAATGTTCCTAATGATGGCGAGCAGCTTATTACGGTGCCTTCCATTGGAGGAGAAACGTCCATAGCACGAATAAAAGTGGAAGCTAGTGCAAATATTTTTTATGCCATTAACCCTGTTAATCTAACGCTTCAAGAATCGGAATTTGTCTTAAATATGGAAGAAGAGGCGGTTTCGGTTTGTGCTCCAGAAGCTGTGGTGTTTAATTTTACCTATCATACTTTTTTAGGCTTTTCAGAAACCACAACCTTTAGTGCTACAGGCCTACCGTCAGGTGCATCAGTTGTATTTTCTCCGAGTCAAGCGGTTACAGATGGGACTAATGTTACGGCAACTGTAACGGGTATTTCTAATATTTCAATAGGAGATTATCCAATTACTTTAGTAGGGACGTCGGGGAATATTACGCATAGCGCTGAAGGGACTTTTAGTGTTTATAATTCTACCTTTTTAGATCTTAACTTGCTAACACCTTCAAACGGTGCTGTGGATGTCCCTGCGGAAATGGTTAATTTTTCTTGGGATGAAGATCCTAATGCCACCTCTTATACTATTGAAGTGGCTACGGATGCTAGTTTTACAACACTTGTTGAAGTTTCAGACGTCACGGAACCTTCATACGTCGCTACTAATTTAAATGTTTTAACATCTTACTATTGGAGAGTACGAAGTGTGAATGCTTGTGGTGTAGGGAATTATTCTGAATCTAATTTTACCACAGCCAACATAGCATGTCAAAGTTATATAACGGAAGATGCTCCAAGGGATATTCCGGACGCGTCGCCCGAAGGTATTAATGCGGTGATCTCTATTACTGAACCTATGGTTATTACAGATGTGAATGTTACTGTAAATGTAGCGCACAACTGGATTGAAGATGTGGTTTTAAAACTTATTGCTCCAGATGGTACTGAAGTGCTACTTTCTCAAAGTAATGGCGATAATGGTGATAATTATGAAACCACCGTTTTTGATAGTGATGCTGAGATTGCTATTACATCGGGTTCAGCGCCCTTTACAGGAACCTTTCAACCGGAAGGCGATTTATCGGTTTTTAATGGAAGCCTTTCTAGTGGAGATTGGACCTTGAACGTGTCTGATGTTTATTTGTATTTAGAAGGAAGTTTAAATAGTTGGTCACTTGATATATGTGGTGTACCTCAAGAAGATGATGATAATGATGGTGTTCCTAATGATTTAGATAACTGCCCTATGACGGCCAATTCAGATCAATCGGATATAGATGGCGATGGTATTGGTGATTTGTGTGATGATGATATTGATGGCGATGGAATTTTAAATGCTGATGATAACTGTCCTTTAGTGGCTAATACAAACCAATCTGATATAAATGGCAATGGTATTGGTGATGTGTGCGATTATGTCTGTAATACAACAACGGCATTAGATACGCCTATTTCTATTTCTACTGAAGGAAATGTGGTTTATACGTCATCGGTAACTGTAGTTGAAGAAGGTATAGTAACAGATCTTGATGTATTAATAACAATTGCACATTCGTGGACAGCTGATTTAGATATTTCCTTAACTAGTCCTAATGGTACCGTTGTAGAATTGTCTTCTGATAATGGTGGAAATGGTGAAAATTATACCGCTACAGTATTTGATGCTGAAGCTTCAATGCCTATCGGGGAAGCCTCGGCACCATTTACGGGAAGTTATTTACCAGAAGGAGATTTATCTTTGCTCTATGGGGAATCCGTCACCGGAGAATGGGTTTTAACGGTGGTAGATGATACAGCACAAGATGGAGGTACTCTTGAGGCTTTTGCCTTAGATATTTGTGTGCTACCTACCTTATCGGTTGCTGATGTGGATTATAATGCCAGTATACGGGTTTATCCGAACCCTAATAATGGTTGGTTTAATGTCTTTATGTCTAACCCAAAATCTAGCCAAATAGAGGTCATTGTTTACGATATTAATGGAAGGCGTATTTTTGAAAAGCAATATAATGCTACTCAAGATTTCCTTGAGACCATAGATCTCAACCAAGTGGAGTCTGGTGTTTATTTAGTAAACATAAAAGATGGACTTCAGCAAAACCTTAAGAAGATTGTAGTGGACTAAGCGCAGGTTATAGAAATAAAAAAAGGAGTCTAAATTTATATTAGACTCCTTTTTTTATTTTCCATTAAATTGGTTCATCGTATTATTTACTCCGGCTAAAGCAAAAGATTTTACCAATTCTGCCGAAATTTTTAAGCGTTCTTTCAGCTGTGTGTTTTCGTCGTCAGTCCATTCTCCAAGAACGTAGTCTATTTGTCGGCCTTTGCTAAACTCATCACTGATACCAAATCTAAAACGGTTATATTTTGAGGTTTGCAATTTGTCTTGGGTGTCTTTTAGGCCATTATGGCCTCCGTCGCTACCTTTAGTTTTTAATCTAAGCGATCCAAAGGGAAGATTGAGATCGTCTGTGATGACAAGCATATTCTCTAAAGGGATTTTTTCTTTTTCTAACCAGTATTTTATGGCTTTTCCGCTGAGGTTCATAAATGTACTCGGCTTTAAAAGAATCAACGTTCTACCTTTAACTTTTAGGGTCGCAACGTCACCTAGTTTCACGGTTTCAAAAGTTAGGTCATTCGTTTCGGCTAAATAATCGAGGATTTTAAAACCAATATTATGTCTGGTATTGGTGTATTTGTCACCAATGTTTCCTAAGCCAACGATTAAGAATTTTTTCATTGTATCTTCTTCTGTGAGTTCTACTTCGTCACTAAAACCAAACCATTGTTTAAAAAACGTAATCATGAGGTGTTTTTAGTTTGTGCAAAAGTAAAAAGAAGTTGACTAAAAACTAATTTTATTGGAATGGTCTTAGTGTTGTAGGTTTCGTTTTTTGAAGCTGTTTCAAAGATTACAAATAGAATTATAACTTATAACTCACTTTAAACATCACAATCCGTGGTAAAATAAATGTTCTGCTATCACTAATTACAAAAGCATTAAAGGAATTTTGTTGTTTAAATCGCGTATCGAAAAGGTTAGTTGCATTAACCTCAAATCCCCAAGGACTATCTTCTTTTCGGTAAAATAATGAGGCATTTGCTGTATCAAAAGTGGTTTTAGTATCTAAACTTTTATTAGTGTAATTATCAAAGGTATAATCGGCTTTAAAGATAAAATCCTTTAAAAAATCGTATTCCAAAATAACTTCAAATTGGTCATTTTCAAATTTAGAGATGTTATCTAAAGCTTTATAAGTATTAAAATCTTTGGTGTAATTAATTTCTAAGTTAGGATGATTTTTAAATGAAGTTTCCACGCTAATCGTTGAAGCAATGGATTTTGAAATATTAAGATTGGTTTCGTTATTCAAAATTTGGTAAAAATCATTATAACTAAAACGACTACTCAGGTTATAGCGAATTTTATTGATTTTTTTTGAAACGCGTCCACTCAGCATCCAGTTATGTTCTGGTTGGTCAAACATTATCGTTGTGTTGAAGGATTCGATGCCATTAAGTTCTGAAACTGTTTTTATGCTTTTTATACGTTTATTAAAACTGGTATTGAAGTTAAGGTTTAAATTTCTAAACAAACTAAACTTATAATAACTCAAGGTTGCGGAATGGTACAATTGGTTTTCTAACTGATTGTTTCCTCTGTAAACACTATTAAAGTTAGACAACACAAAATTATTCGCCAATTGATTGATGGCTGGGAAACGCGCATTCAGTTTGTATTTAAAATTCAGTTTTTCACTGTTATTAAAATCTACTTTAGTGGTGAACTGCGGTAATAACAGATTTTTAGAAGAGGTTTCAGCATCTTCAAATTGTTGTGTTCGCCACAAATACCCATGATAAAAAACAGCAGGTTTAAAAGTCGCAATCCCAATTTGAAATTTATACTCTAATCCCAAATAGGTGTCTATAAAGCTATATCCAAAATCATTACCAAAACCAGCCGAACTAAAATTATTAATACTGCCATCACTCAGCAATTGTACATCTTCATTGTAGAAATCATTAAAAGATGTGTTAATACCAACACTTGTATAAAGGTGGTTAAAGTTATTAATTACCCAATAATCTTTTATAATGGCATTAAAATTATGCGACGTTGATTTTTTAGTTTGAAGAATATTATACACATCAGCATCTTCTAAAGGGATTAAACCTTGTAAAATTTGCTGATTAGTGAGCCATTCAGTTATGGGTTTATCATTCTGAAAATTATAAGTCGCTTCTAAAGTGGCTGTATGCGCTTTAGACAATTTACGACTGTAGGTAATATTTTGTTTTAGATTAAGTGCTGCAACATCTGTTACTGTCGTAATCCTATTATTTTGGTCTGGGTTAATTGTATTTACAAAACCATGACTATCATTATTGGTCACTTTTACAAAAGCACTATAAGCAAAATCTTCTTTAAAACTGGGCTCGTAGTCAACGGTGAGCTTGCCAATAGTAAAAAAGTTATTGAGGTTGTTGGTAACGGTTCTATCTTCTGTAAAAGGGTCTGTGATATTTTGGTAAGCATTCAACGTATTGCTGGCCGTTTGGGTTTTAGAGTTAGAGGTTATAAGGTAACCGCTAATATCCGTAACATTTGAAATCGATTGTCTAATATTTAAGGCACCAAACTGGTTAATATTATCTGTGTAATCTTGATTATTGAGGTATTGTGCAAAATCGCTATTAGAAAGGCTAAAATAACTACCTGCATCATCTAATAGTTTAGCAAAACCACCTTCAAATTCTAAGTAATCTTGAAAACTAAAACTTTTAATGCCTTGGTTATTAAGGTCGCCAATAAAATTAACATTGGTTTTTGGGCTGTAGTAAAATAGATTAGGATGCAATAAGTAACGCTCTTTAATACCTGCACCAACCTCAATATCACCAAACACAAATTTTTTTTTATCTTCTTTTAATAAGATATTCATTGCCATATCTTCAGAGTCTTGTAGGCCTTTAAGCATGGCGACCTCATTGTAATTATCTAATACTTCAACTTTTTCAACCGCATCTGCTGGTATATTATTTACAGCCAATTTGCTATTACCAGTAAAAAACGTTTTATTCTCTACTAAGACTTTAGTGACTTTTTTACCTTGTACCATTACATTACCTTCCCTATCCACTTCTACACCAGGTAATTTTTTTAAGGCGTCTCTTAGCTTGCGTTCTTCTCCTGTTACAAATTTGGTGACATCATAGGTTATAGTGTCTTTTTTAACGGTAATTGGTGGTGTGTATTTTATGTTAACCTCATCTAGTTGGTCTGGGTTTTCTTTGAGGATAAAATTTTTAATGAGGTTTTGGTCGGTTGTGGTTATACTAAGTTTATGTGGTTTGTAGCCCAAGTAACTCACGGTAAGCTCGTAAGTTTGGTTTTTCACAAGTCCTAGTTTATAGCTGCCATTGTTTTTTGTAATTGCGTATTTTATGTCTTGGTTGTCTGCTTTTGGGATGGCTAGAATATTGCTATAAGGTAATGGGTTTTGTATAGTGTCAGTTACTACTCCAAAAATAAGGATTTGTTGAGCATTACAGACTGAAAAAAATCCCGCTAAAAATAGCAGGACTTTAAAATTAAAAATTTTTTCTAATGAACTAATTTCTATTGATATTAAAATTTTGTTGAGCTTTTTCACCATATTCTTCTAACTCTTCTTTTGTGATTAATTTCCCATTTGGTTTTTTAATGGTTTTCATTTTACTTTCTTTGAATTTGATAGTGTCAGCACTATAAGTTATTTTATCATCCTTTAGTTCAATAATCAAACCTGGTAATCCGCTAAAACCTTTTGGTCCAAAATTGTACTGTAAACTCGGATCATACCAAGCAATCACTTCAACAGTATGCTCTCGAAGATTATTTTTAACTTTATAGCTTGTAGTAGCTTTGAAGCATTTTAAATCACCAATAATTTTAGTTTCTTTTGATAGTTTCCAAATTAAACTATCTACAGGTGTTTTTATTTTGAATTTAATACCGTATGCACTAAAAAAATGCGTAGAGTTGCCACTTAATTGATTTGAATAATAACTATCACCATAACCAATCATGATTTTAGCCATATCATAATCCATTATATTAATATCTGAAGGCATTGTATTCTCAAACCAAAAATAAGATTCACTTTTTGAGGCTATTAGATGAGCTTTCATCGAATTCAATAATTTTAAAGATCTATTAAAACCTTCAATTATTTCTTTTGATTTTTCTTTAGCTATTCCTTCGAAATCTTTCTCTTCGTTAAAAAGAGAATTTGTTTCGATATTATAGTCCACAATAATGTGCTGGGCGTAAGTGTTCTTATTGCAAAATAATAATGCAATTATAAGACAGGTTATTATTTTCTTCATTTAATTAATTGTAATTCCAGTATCCTCCAGCCCTTAAATCAACGTTGTCAATACAGTATTGATATGCATTGCCTGCCATTTCATGTGCTTGTGCATTTGAGAACCCGACGAATCGCGCAAGTAAAAGGCGAGAATCATATTCGTTTGAACAGTCATCATAGTTAAAGGTTGGGTCATCAATTGAAGTTATAGTTGATGGCGACATACTAATTAAACTACTCGCAAACATTACCACAGCCAAAAGGCTAAATACTTTTTTCTTCATAATTTTAAGATTTTAAACCCATCACATTTTTTTAGACAGGTTGGTTAATAACTATTAGCTCCCTAAAAATTAGGGAATAGAAGTCTTTTAAATTTAGAAGTCATTTGTTTTCTCATTAAGGGAATGAGAAGTAGAAGTCATTTTTGTTAGAAGTCTTTTTTGCTACTAATTTTAATTCTTAGGGGTAAAAAATAAAAAAGCTTGCACAAGCTATATGTTTAAACATTTTTGTCGTCCACATTCTTAAGAGCGACTTCTTACATAACTCTATAAAATGCTTTCAACTCTGTAAATCTAAAAATAAAAAATAGAAATAATCAAGGGAAATGTGAGAATTTTATATCAATTTTAAGTTTACGGTCTTTCCGTAATTTTACTGCGGAAAAACCGTAACTGAAACTGTAAAATAATTAAAACTTTAACAGTTTTACGTTTGGATTTTAACACTAAGTTTTTGTTTGTGAATGCGTTGATGTAATATGTGAATGAAATTAATCCTTAAATATTAAAGATTTAAGATACTCATTAACCACATAATCTACAAATCTTGAAACTATAACATCGCTACTGTTCACTGTGTGAGTCAAACCATCTTTTAAAGGACCACAACCTCTAGAGTAATCGAACTCATTTTGATAGTTGTTTTCAAATAGGTTCAAATTAGAAAATACTTTTGAATTAAATATCTCAGAATTAAGCTCAAAATCAGTGTCAGCTTCCAACATAGAAAACTTAGAATCGTTTTGTTGAAGTAGAAGCGGTAATGGTGTTGTAATTCTTGTAAATTAAAAAGCGGTTAATTCTTCATTTGAAAATGCAGAAGTACTAAAGTCAACATTTTTAAAGTCTAAGGTTTGGGCAAAACAAAATGAACCCAGTACAAATGCAAATACGAATGTAATACGTTGTTTCATTTCAAATGATTTTTTCTAATATTTTAAAAATAAGGAAAAATTATGGATATTTGTAAGACATGAACGGAGCACAAAAGAAAGTTTTGTAGCTCAGCGTATGGTTTTAGTGCGAACCGCATATAACCATAAAAAGCAATAGTTTTAAATACATGACACCATTCTGGGCTAACATAAAATTGCATCTTCATTTCCTCATTAAAAGGAATCCAGAATAAACACGCCGTATACCTGCAGCGAGTGCTGAATATATTTCAGTAAAGCAGGAATCTTTACAAATTTCGTACCTTTAAAATTGCAAATAAAGTGTCACCTTGAGCGCAGTCAAAAGGGCTTTATAATATTTAAAACCACTCAAAAGATGCCATTCTATCATAAATTAGGGAAAATTCCACTAAAACGCCATACACAGTTTAAAAAACCAAATGGCGATTTTTATTACGAGCAATTGTTCGGGACTATTGGTTTTGACGGCATGTCTACTAATAGTTACCATGAGCAACGCCCAACGCAAGTCAAGGAAATTAAAAAACAATACACTGTTGCGCCTAAAATTGCTAAGGAAAACAATATGCAATCGTATCGATTTAGGGGCTTTCAAGTACCACCAGAAAATGACTATTTAGAGAGTCGTAAAATTGTACTCACCAATAGCGATTGTAATATCATCTTAGCAGCACCAAAACAATCAACTAAAGACTATTTTTATAAAAATACCGATGCCGATGAATTAATTTTCATTCATAAAGGCACAGGGAAATTAAGAACGCATCTTGGAAATTTAGATTTTAAATACGGTGATTATCTATTAGTGCCAAGAGGTGTTATTTATAAACTCGATTTTGATACCGAAGATAACCGCTTATTTATCGTAGAATCCCGCAGACCAATTTACACGCCAAAACGTTACCGTAATTATTTTGGGCAATTATTAGAGCATTCGCCGTTTTGTGAGCGCGATTTACGTCAGCCATACGAACTAGAAACCTACAATGAGTCGGGTGATTTTCTAATCAAAATAAAAAAGCAAGACGAAATTTTTGATATGGTTTACGCCTCACATCCTTTTGATGTGGTAGGTTACGATGGTTATAATTATCCGTATGCCTTTTCCATTCATGATTTCGAACCCATAACAGGTCGTGTGCATCAGCCGCCACCAGTACACCAAACTTTTGAGACCGATGCATTTGTAGTATGCAGTTTTGTACCACGTTTGTATGATTATCACCCAATTGCAGTTCCTGCACCTTACAACCACAGTAATATAGATAGTGATGAGGTGTTATATTACGTAGATGGTGATTTCATGAGTCGCAATGATATAGCGGCAGGCCATATATCCTTACATCCTGCAGGTATTCCGCATGGTCCACATCCTGGAACTATGGAGAAAAGTATAGGGAAAACTAAAACCGAAGAATTAGCGGTTATGGTAGATACCTTTAAACCCTTAAAGGTGACTGAAGAGGCTTTAAAAATTGCAGATGAAGATTACTTTAAATCTTGGTTAGAACATTAAATAATAAGAAAATAGTAATACATGAATCAAAATAAATTACCTGCAGATCCACTGTCTCTTGTATTAGGGATCTTAGCTTTAGTTATGGGAATTGCAGGCTGCTGCTGTTATGGTGTTACCGCCATTATTCCACTAATCATGTCTATAATTGGGTTGGTGGTTGCCAATAAAAGTTTACGGGCGTTTGGCGAAAATCCTGAGGTTTATGATCCACAATCAAGAAATAACGTTAACACGGCAAAAATTATAAATATAATTGCGCTTGTCCTTAATGGGGTTGTCGTTCTCGTGGGAATTATTGCGTTAGTATTTTACGGAACCGTAATTTCTTCAGCTATTTTAGACGGTTTGGAACATGGTGATTTTGAATCTGAAGAGTATTATTATGAGTCTGAATATGAAACTACCATAGAGCCAGAGGATACCGGGTCATGGGAAGATGAGGTCTATGATATTGAAGATGATGTTGAGGCTACATCTTTAGATAGTGTGCAGTAGCACTTAAGGAAATGGACCAGGTCTAAATTGCACAATATTGGTTGGCAATTTGTCTTTTTAAGGATGTGGTACAACAAACAATTAAACTAAATAACACAACAATAATCAACAAAAAAAATCGAGAAATCAGTTATAAGTGAGGCGAGCGCAATGCGTAATGAAACGCAGGCTTTAGGTCCTTTTAGAGTATTTCTAATTTCCCGATTCTAAATGAAACAACATGGCAAAAGAAATAGAAAACGTAAATTACAGTTTAGAGAAAATTTTTGATGGCGCACAAGACTTCCTTCCGCTCTTAGGTACGGATTATGTGGAGTTTTATGTGGGTAATGCAAAGCAAGCTGCACACTTTTATAAAACCGCATTCGGCTTTCAATCTTACGCTTATAAAGGTTTAGAGACCGGCTCTAAAGATTCGGTGAGTTACGTCTTAAAACAAGATAAAATTCGCTTGGTACTGACTACGCCTTTAAACAGTAAATCTGAAATTAATAAGCATATTGTAAAACATGGCGATGGCGTAAAAGTTGTAGCGCTATGGGTAGAGGATGCGCGTAAATCTTACGAGGAAACTACAAAACGTGGTGCCAAATCTTTTATGGAGCCTACTGTAGAAACAGATGAATTTGGTGAGGTTGTTAGAGCAGGAATTTATACCTACGGTGAAACGGTTCATATGTTTGTAGAGCGAAAAAACTATTCAGGCACATTTCTGCCAGGCTTTGTGGAGTGGAAAAGTGATTACAATCCGGAGCCAACCGGTTTAAAATACATTGACCATATGGTAGGTAATGTCGGTTGGGGTGAAATGAATACATGGGTAAAATGGTACGAAGATGTTATGGGCTTTGTTAACTTTTTATCTTTTGATGACAAACAGATCCATACGGAGTATTCCGCTTTAATGAGTAAAGTGATGAGTAACGGAAATGGCCGCATTAAATTTCCAATTAACGAGCCAGCAGAAGCGGCTAAACGTTCTCAAATTGAAGAGTATTTAGATTTTTATGAAGGTGCGGGCGTACAGCATATTGCTGTTGCAACCGATGATATTATTACAACCGTATCACAATTAAAATCTAGAGGTGTTGAGTTTTTATCTACACCACCTGAAGCTTATTACCGCGCTGTTCCGGGGCGTTTAGAAGAGCATAGCCACGAACTTAGAGAAGATATTGAAAAACTTAAAAGTTTAGGGATTATGATCGATGCCGATGAGGAAGGCTATTTACTTCAAATTTTCACCAAACCAGTAGAAGATAGACCAACCTTGTTTTTTGAAATTATTCAGCGCATGGGAGCCCGTGGTTTTGGTGCTGGTAACTTTAAAGCTTTGTTTGAATCTATAGAAAGAGAGCAAGAGAAGCGAGGGACCTTGTAAAACGAACACAACACTAATAATGTGTTAATCGAAGGATCATAAATTCGGGATCTAAAAAAAACTATCCTGTTTTTGTTCCGCCTAGAACTGTAGAGTTCAAGTTAGATTACGGCGGAATATTTTAAATTATAAGCGCGTTTGGCTCATCACTGCTAAACGCGCTTTTTTTTTGAATTAATACCTAACATTTCAGTCTACTCAGCCTATATGTCTCACAGTGTTATTCATGTTTTATCAGGCCATTTGATCTTGAGAGGATATCTAATGAGTCCGCTTTTGAATTGGTTTCAGGAAAGAGGAATCTCTTTCTGTAAGCTCAAGGAGAATCACTTTAAAACTTCTATCTATAAAATGCGGACGATTAACTTTTGCTTTAAATTGTATTTCACGGATGAAGTACCTTTGGAATAGAATTTGTATTTGTGATTCTTGTAACGTATTAAATGCATCACATTAATTATATTTACAATCTATAGGAAGTTGTCTTCGTAAATAAAATCGAGACAAGCGGATAGATAATGTTTGTAGAACGCCTATGTGACTGTAAATAGAAATAGAGAGAACACATGAAACATGTATTGACCATTATATTTTTTTTAGTCGGATTTCAGGCTTCTAATGCCGAAAAACCTTCGGCGTTTCAAGATGGCGAGTGGTTTAAGTTTGAAATGAATTACAGTGGGTTTTTAAAAGCCGGAAACGCAACCTTATCGGTTAAAGAAACCAGTTTAAGAGGGAAGCCTGTGTACCACGTTGTGGGTAAAGGATGGACTACCGGAGCTATCAAGTGGTTTTTTAAAGTAAAAGACCGCTACGAAACCTATTTTGATAAAGTAACCGGAGCGCCTTATAAATTTATTCGGAAAATAGACGAAGGTGGGCATACTAAAGACATAGAGATTAACTTTGATCACGAGTCTAAAAAAGCACAAGTAAAAAACCATAAGAGAAACGAGATTATTACCATTACTACGGAAGAGAATGTTCAGGATATGGTTTCTATGTACTATTACCTGAGGAATAAAATTGATATTTCCGCTTTAAAAGAAGGCGATGAAATAAAAACTAATATGTTTTTTGATGAAGAAAACTATGGATTTAAATTAAAATATTTAGGAAGAGAAATTATTAAGACCGAATTTGGTAAGGTGAAAACCATAAAATTTAGGCCTTATGTTATGGCAGGACGTGTGTTTAAAGAAGAAGAGAGTTTAACCTTGTGGGTGAGTGCCGATAAAAATAAAATTCCATTAAAAATAAAAGCCGATTTAGCCGTCGGTTCATTACGAGCAGATCTTATAGGATTTAAAGGATTAAAATATCCGTTTGAAATCATTTACAAAGAATAATTAATATATGTCAAAGCAAAACAACTACGATGCTATCGTAAAGGCGCTTGAAGATAAGTACGAAAAAATAGACCAAGATACAGACGACCATTTATATGGTCTTCTTTATAGTAAACCCATTACGTATTGGGATTATATCCAAACCGATGCCTTGTTAAATCTGCAAATACAGCGCACAACACTTCCCGATGAGATGGTGTTTATTTCCTACCATCAAATTAACGAGTTACTTTTTAAAATGATCTTGTGGGAAATTGCTCAGGTGGCAGAAAAGGAAGATTTAGATGTCACGTTTTTTGAGTCTAAACTGATGCGTGTAAGCCGCTATTTCGATATGCTTTCCACCTCCTTCAATATTATGAGAGAAGGTATGGATGTAGAGCAGTATATGAAATTTAGGTATACACTGACGCCAGCTAGTGGATTTCAAAGTGCGCAATATAGACTTATAGAGTTTGCCTCTACAGAGTTAATTAATCTTATTGATTATAGATTTAGAAAAGATATTGACAGGGAAACCCCTTTTACTCACGCTTTTGAGCATTTATATTGGCAGGCCGCAGGAAAAGACCATAAAACAGGGAAAAAATCCACACTTTTGGTTAATTTTGAAAAACGTTATAAAGATGAGTTTTTAAGGTTTATGGAAACCTATAACACTAAGAATCTTTGGACACGTTTTAAAGAGCTGCCAGAAAAGGATCAGAAAAATGAAGAGCTTATAAAAGCGATGCGTCATTATGATTATACGGTGAATATCTCTTGGGTTATGGCACACTACAACGCCGCTAAACATTATATAGATAGTGGTATTGGAGATGGTGAAGCTACAGGAGGAAGTGATTGGAAAAAATACATGCATCCAAAATATCAGAAGCGTATTTTCTTTCCGGAATTATGGAGTGAAGAAGAAGTAGAAAATTGGGGAAATAATTTATAATTAGTTAATGCATTTAAGAAGTAGTCTAGCAATAGTTCTCATAGCACTAAGTTTATGGTCGTGTAAAGAAGACGATAAGTCTGCAGAACTAGCATACGAGAAAGAACAAGCAAAACAGGTTGAAGAGGAAAAAATTTTAGAATTTGGTTTCGATCTTAATAATTACGTCGTTAAACGAGATACCATAAAATCTGGTGATAGTTTTGGTGAAATTTTACAACGTCATAATATTGGGTATCCTGCTATTTTTGAAATTGCTGAAGCCACTAAAGATACCTTCGATATTAGAAAACTACACCCGGGTAGACCCTATACTTTTCTTTATACTAAAGAATCTCAGAAGGACAGTCTTCCAAGTCCAGAGACTTTCGTGTATCAAAACACACAAGAAGAATATGTGGTTATCGGATTAAAAGATTCTATTCATGCCTATACCGATAGAAAACCCATTACTTACGTAGAAAAAACAGCAACAGGCGTTATAGAAAGTAGTATTTCTAATACGCTTGAAGAAAAAGGACTTAGCCAACGTCTCGCTCATAAAATGGCCGATGATATTTATGCTTGGACCATAGATTTTAGACGTTTACAAAAAGGCGATCGTTTTAAAGTGATCTATACCGATAAGTATATTGATGATACAATTTATGCCGGAATTAAAGATGTAAAAGCCGCTTACTTTGAGCATAATGGCGATTCCCTTTATGCGTTTCAGTTTGAAAGTGATTCTATAAAAGGGATTGTAGATTATTTTAATGAAGATGCTAAAAATCTACGTCGTGCTTTCTTAAAAGCTCCTGTACAGTTTAGTAGAATATCGTCGCGCTACAACCTAAAGCGTCGTATTGCGGTGTATGGTTATAAAGTGCGTCCTCATAAAGGGACTGATTTTGCTGCACCTATAGGAACACCAATTATGGCTACGGCTAACGGAACCGTTATAGAGTCTACAAGACGTGGTGGGAATGGTAAATTTGTAAAAATAAGGCATAATGCCACTTACAGTACCCAGTACTTACACATGAAAGCCCAAAATGTAAAAAAAGGCGAATTTGTAAAACAAGGCGATATAATAGGATGGGTAGGAATGACAGGAAACACTGGAGGACCACACGTCTGTTATCGTTTTTGGAAAAACGGCAAACAGGTAGATCCGTTTAAAGAAAAATTACCCGAAGCAGAACCTATTTCTGATAGTTTAAAGGTGAAATATCTAGAGTATATTAAACCTATTAAACAACAACTTGATAATATCCATTTCTTAGAGGCAACGCCTAAAGAAACACAAACCACTATAACTGAAGATCCAATTTTATAATTAAAATTATGGCATTAAAAGCAAGCAACCCGACAACAACTAAAGCTTGGGAGAAATTACAAGCACACTTTGAAACGATAAAATCTACACATTTAAAAGATTTATTTAGTGCAGATGCTAAAAGGGCTGATGATCTTACAGTAAAGTGGGAGGATTTTTATGCTGACTTTTCAAAAAATAGAATCACTACAGAAACAGTAGACCTTTTAGTAGAATTAGCAAATGAGCTCGATTTAAAAGATGCGATTTCTAAATATTTTGAAGGCGATATTATTAACGCTACAGAAGGGAGAGCTGTATTGCATACCGCATTAAGAGCTCCTGAAGATGCAGAAGTTTTTGTAGATGGTGAAAATGTAATACCGGGAATTCACGAGGTAAAACGTAAAATAGAAACCTTTACAAATGCTGTGGTTAATGGCGATCATAAAGGACATACCGGTAAAGCAATAACCGATGTGGTTAATATCGGTATTGGAGGTTCAGATTTAGGACCGGCCATGGTTGTAGATTCTTTACAATACTATAAAAATCAATTAGAAACACATTTTGTAAGTAATGTAGATGGTGATCACTACCAAGAGGTCATTAAAAATCTAAATCCGGAAACGACCCTTTTTGTAATTGTATCTAAGACATTTACAACGCAAGAAACCTTGTCTAATGCGAATTCTATTAGAGCTTGGTTCTTAAAGTCTTTACCACAAGAGGCTGTAGCAAAACATTTTGTTGCGGTATCTACAAATATAGAAAGTGTAAAAGGCTTTGGTATTGCTGAAGAAAATATCTTCCCAATGAAGGATTGGGTTGGTGGACGTTTTTCACTTTGGAGTGCTGTGGGCTTATCAATTAGTTTAGCTTTAGGCTACAAGCATTTTGAAAGTCTATTAGACGGGGCGCATAAAATGGATACCCATTTTAAAACGGCCGATTTTAATGAGAACATTCCAGTAATTGCGGCTTTATTAACCGTGTGGTACAATAATTTCTTTCAAGCAGAAAGTGAGGCTATTATCCCTTACACACAATATTTAAACCAGTTTGCAACCTATTTGCAACAAGGTATCATGGAGAGTAATGGTAAAAGTGTAGATAGAGACGGCCAGAAGGTTAACTACCAAACGGGAACTCTAATTTGGGGTGAGCCAGGAACCAATTCGCAACACGCCTTTTTTCAATTGATACACCAAGGAACCAAACTTATTCCTACAGATTTTATTGGTTACGTAGAATCCTTATACGGTAATAAAGACCATCATAATAAATTGATGTCAAATTATTTTGCACAAACAGAAGCCTTAATGAATGGTAAAACAGAAGCTGAAGTTTTAGCCGAGTTTGAAGGCAGTACTTTGTCTGAAGAGGCTATTAAAACCTTAGCGCCATTTAAAATATTTGATGGGAATAAACCGACAACTTCGTTACTAATTCAAAAATTAACACCAGAGAGTTTAGGAAAATTAATAGCCATGTATGAGCATAAAATTTTCGTACAAGGTATCCTTTGGAATGTATACAGTTACGATCAATTTGGCGTTGAATTAGGAAAACAATTGGCAAAATCGATACTAAAAGAGCTTGAAGAAGATGATATTAAGGCTAATCATGATGCGTCAACAGAAAGTTTAGTGGCCTTTTTTAAGAAGAACTGTTAAAAATTGTTAAAAAGTTTTTAAAATTTTAGCTATGCGTGCATAAAAGTTAGGAATTCAATATTTATCTTCGCAGCACTTAATTGTTAACATTAACTTAATGTTTTAGCTATTGTATTGCGTAATTTTGCGCTGAAAAAAAACCAATTAACTTAAATTTTATGAAAAAATTTAATCAAATTTTATGTGTTGCTGTTCTGACATTATTTAGTACGGTGATGTATGCTCAAACCACTATCAAAGGTAAAGTGCTTGATAGTGAAATGAATTCTCCTTTACCAGGAGCTAATGTTTTAGTTAAAGGAACTTCTACAGGTGTAACAACTGATTTTGAAGGAACTTTTTCTATCACAACCGATGCTAACTCCGGAGAAATTGTAATTTCTTACGTAGGTTTCAATTCTGTAACAATTCCATTTAGCGGAAATACAGATGTAGGTAACATCACTTTATCGCCAGATAATAGTTTAGATGAGGTTGTTGTTATTGGAGGTGGTCTTATTGATTTAGCTTCTGATAGAGAAACTCCTGTTGCTGTATCTACGATTAAAGCTTCAGAGATTCAACAAAAAATTGGAGCTGGTGACGTGACTACAACTTTAGTAAACACGCCTTCAGTTTATGTTTCAGGTCAAGAAAGTGGTTTTGGTGATTCTAACATTCGTGTTCGTGGATTTGATCAAGATAACACGGCTTTCTTATTAAATGGACAACCAATTAATGGTATGGAAGATGGTAAGATGTACTGGTCTAACTGGTCTGGTGTTTCTGATATTGCAAACGCAGTTCAAATTCAAAGAGGTTTAGGTTCTTCTAAATTAGCAATTTCTTCTGTAGGTGGTACCGTTAACTTTGTAACAAAGTCAACAGATAAAAGAGAAGGTGGTTTTGCTGCTGTAACTACAGGTTACAACAACTATTTAAAAACAGCTGCTGGTTATAGTACTGGTTTAAACGAAAAAGGTTTTGGTGCTACAGTAATGTTATCTCACTGGCAAGGTGATGGATACAATTTAGGTACTAAAGGTGAAGGACAAACTTATTTTCTTTCTTTTGGTCAAAAAATTAACGATTCTCATTTCTTAAACTTCTTAATTACAGGTGCGCCACAATCGCACGATCAAAACTATAGAAAGTCTATTTCTGATTATTTAGAGTATGGAAAGAAATACAACTATAACTACGGTTACCGTAATGGGGAATACCTTAGTTTAAGAACAAACTTTTACCACAAGCCAGTTGCTAACTTAAACTGGGACTGGACAATTAGCGATAAATCTAGCTTATCTACTGTAGTTTACGCATCATGGGGCCGCGGTGGTGGTACCGGTAGTTATGGTAATGGTAATACTTATATTGATGGTGGTGTTACTGAGAATGGTCTTATAAACTGGGATGCTGTAGTTGATTACAATAATAGTGTTGAAGGTGGAATAGGTAATGGTAATACTTATACAGGTTCTGCAATTAGAGCTTCTATGAATAACCACGCTTGGTACGGTTTAGTAACTAACTACGAAACTGAATTAACAGATAACCTTACTTTAAATGTAGGTGGTGATTTACGTACTTATAAAGGAACTCACTTTAGACAATTAGTAGATTTATTAGGCTTAAATGGATTTGATGAAGGGCAAACTAGCGCTCAGTATCCTGATGGTTATATTGTTTCTAATACTTATAGTATTAATCCTTGGTCTACAGTATTTAACTTTGCTGATGAAGATGATAGAATTGATTACGATTACGATGAGCGTATCAACTATGGTGGTATCTTCGGTCAGTTAGAATATGCTTCAGAAAAAGTTTCTGCATTCTTCCAAGGAGCAGTTTCTAACCAAAGTCACGTAAGATGGGATAGATTTAACTATGATGAAGCTAACGAAGAATCTGAAACGATAAACAATACAGGTTACAACGTTAAAGCTGGTGGTAGTTATGCCGTTACTGAAAACAGTAAATTTTATGTAAATGCTGGGTACTATTCACGTCAGCCTTACCATGATAATATTTACTTAAACTACACAAACGAAGTTAACCCGTTAACTGAAAACGAGAAAATACTTGGTTTAGAAGCAGGATATACTATTAGTACTTCTAACTTCTCAGCTTCTTTAGATTTATACAGAACATCTTGGAAAGATCGTGTAGAATCTTCTTCATTTACTGATTCTGATACTAACGAATTATTTTATAGAACAAACGAAGGTGTAGAGCAATTACACTCAGGTGCTGAACTTACTTTAGCATACAGACCTTTCGATGCGCTTAGAATTAACGGTTTTGCTTCTGTTGGTAACTGGAAATATAAAGGAGATGCACAAACTACAATTAGAAACGAAGCTCTTGAAACACTTTCTGTAGAAACAGAAGATGTTGATGGTGGTGAAGTAGGTGGTGCTGCACAAACAACAATTGGTTTAGGAGTAAACTATGAAATTGTTGAGCGTTTTTCTATCGATGCAGATTACAGATATAACGATAACTTATATGCAGATGTAGGAGCTGTGAAAGAGAACTTAGAATTACCTAGCTTTGGTGTTATGGATTTAGGTTTATCTTACAAAATGTTAGTAGGTCAAGATAAAATGAACTCTATTAGCTTCAGATTTAATGTAAACAACTTATTAAACGAAGAGTACATTTCTCAGTCTAGTACTGCTTACCAAGCAGAAGCGGGAGATGCAACATACATGGGTCTTAACCAAGACAACCAAGTGTATTTTGGAAACTTAAGAACTTGGAACTTCGGTATCCGTTACAAGTTTTAATTCTTCAAAGTTTGAATAGAAAAAGGCAGCTCTTAGAGCTGCCTTTTTTATTATATCCTGTTTTTATTTTTGCCTTTATTATTCCTTCCAACGCACGGTTTCCATAATGCGCTTTATATCCTTTTTTAAATATTCTGCAGCCGGATAAATAGAGTCGTAGTTGGGTTTAGCATAGAAGTATAAAGACCCACTTAAAAAGTGTGTTGTACTGTCTGTAACGTAAAACTGGGATTGAGATGCGGCATCCCCTCCAATTTCATATAACATACCATAGGCCCTGTTTTCAGCATTTATAAATTCCCCTTGGCTTATCTCATCAGCCTTTATTGTGTGCTTTTGCGTTAGGTTTTGGGCATCGCGCAATAAACTATCTAAATTGTTATGAACCTCTTTATAGGTCAGATATATTGTAGCATTTAAGGACGGATATTTTACATCTATGCCGTGTGTTGTTGCTGTTGACTTTACGGTTTTTATAGGTTCTGATAGTTTATTTTTTTCAAAAGAAAACGGTAAGGGAATCACAGCCTTTTTGTAGACGGCCTTAGGGTATTCCAGTCTTAAATAGCCTTTAGGTTTAGGTAAAGGATCATTACCGCAACCTAATAACAATAAACTTAATATGGGTAGGGCTATGCGTTTCATGCTTGTCTGTCTAATAAGGTGAGTTTAATTTGTTTAATACGTTTGCGTTCTAAAGCTTCAATAGTAAACACATAATTTTTGAAATTTATTTTACTTCCTACTCTCGGAAATCCTCCGGAAATTTCTAAAACAAAGCCCGCAAGGGTTTCTGCCTCGCCTTTCTGAGCTTCAAAAAGTTCGGCATCAGCTTCAATGCCTACAATTTTGTATACATCTTTTAAAGGCGTTTTGCCTTCAAAACTATAATTGTTATTGTTCAGTTTGGTGTAAATAAGATCGTCATCGTCATATTCATCGCTAATATCACCAACAATTTCTTCAATAATATCTTCTAAAGATACCAAGCCAGAAGTACCACCATACTCATCGACTACAACGGCAAGGTGGACTTTTTTAGTCTGAAATTCCACCATTAAATCATCCAATTTCTTGTTTTCTGGGACAAAGAAAGGGGCTCTTAAAATGGTAGTCCAATCAAAGGTCTTTTTATTTAAATGTGGTAGTAAATCTTTAACGTATAAAACGCCAATAATAGTGTCAATACTTTCTTCGTACACCGGAATTCTAGAATAGCCATTCGCTATAATTTCAGCAATAATGGTTTCATAAGGTGTATCTATTCTCAAGGCAAACAAATCCATCCTAGGACGCATAACTTGCTTGGTATCGGTATTTCCAAAAGAGACAATACCCTGAAGTAGTTTTTGTTCTTCTTGTGTGGTGTCTTGACTATTGGTGAGCTCTAAGGCCTGAGATAATTGGTCTACACTTAGATTAGAGCGTTGCTTTCCAAATTTATTATGAATTTGAAGCGTTACAAAACGCATGGGTAAACTTATAGGCGAAAATATAACGTCTAGGACGCTTAAGGGGCGTGCCATAAATGAGGAGAACTTTACGCGGTTTCTGTTGGCGTAAATTTTAGGAATAATTTCTCCAAATAATAAGATTAAAAACGTGGCCGTTACCACCTCTAATAAAAACCTTGCAAGTGGGTTTGTAATGTCATGAAAAATGGTTTCTCCAATATAAGAGAACAATAATACCACAGCGATGTTTATAAAATTATTAGCCACTAAAATGGTTGCCAATAACTTTTTTGGACGCTCTAAGAGCGCGGCAATAATTTGCATGGCTGGCGATTTATTTTCTAAGCCTTCATCTAAATTAGATTTGGTTAGAGAAAATAAAGCCACTTCTGCTCCAGAGATTAAAGCCGAGCAGGTTAGTAATATAATAAGGATAATGATACTTGTTATAAAGGAGGTATCGGTATAAGATAAAGTTGAAATTAAAACCGTGGGTTCTGGGTCCAAGATAATAGGATATTTAAAGATTAAAATGGCAAATCATCATTGTCGGATTCTACAGGTGGTGTCGTAGAACTTTGAGGCTGAGATGATGCTGGTTTTTGAGACGCGGCGTTTGGCGATTGCTCACTCTTGGGGGTTAAAAACGTAAAGTCGTCGCATTGTATTTCTGTAGAATAACGCTCCATACCTTTATCGTCCGTCCACTTTCTCGTTTTAATACGACCTTCAATATATATTTTGTCGCCTTTAGAAAGGTATTTTTCACAAATTTCAGCAGCCTTATTTCTAACCACTATATTATGCCACTCCGTATTAGTAATACGTTCATTGGTTTGTTTGCTCGTATAGCTTTCGCTTGTAGCAATAGGAAAACGGCCTACACAATTTTTATCATCAAAATAGTGCATTTTTACTTCGTCTCCTAAGTTTCCAATCAGCATTACTTTATTTAAGGTTCCAGACATAATAATTCATTTTTAATAGGTTGCAAAGTTACTCAATTGCATAACTAGGAGATTAAAAGTAATAAAAAAATGTGATTTCTTTAAGGTTCTAAAACCCGAATTGGGTTATAAAGTCGTTTATAAGCGCCGGAACGGGGTATTTTTTTAGAGATTTTATAGGGATGGCCCCTTCAGGAAGGGTTTGTGTTTCAATAATCCAGAATTTGGTATGCAGGTGTTGGTGCGATAATTTATGGATCACATCAACCTCATTATATAAGGCGTAATCAAAAGTAATGTTCTCCAAGATGCTATTTTCAAGCTTTAGTTTATGAAACTCTTCTGAACTTAAACTTTTATCAGATTCAATTAACGGGAATTGATAGAGGTTTTGCCAAATGCCTTTATGGGTCCGTTGTTCAATAAAAGTTTGTTGTTGCTGATCAATCCCTACTATAAAGTTGAAATATTTGGTGGAGATTTTGGTCTTTTTCAATTTCACGGGCAATTCTCCAACACGTTGGTGTTGTAATGCGGCACAATTTGCATTTAAGGGGCAAGCTTCACAGTTGGGGTTTTTAGGTTTACATTGCAACGCTCCAAACTCCATTAAGGCTTGGTTATAAGTAGCCGGCTGGTCTTTTAAAATCAATGAACTGGCTAAGGTTTTAAATTCTTTGATACCTGCGGAAGTATTAATGGGCGTATCAATACCAAAATAGCGCGATAATACACGGTATACATTACCATCTACCACGGCAGCCGGTTCATTAAAGGCAATTGAAGCAATGGCACTGGCTGTATAATCTCCAACACCTTTCAATTTTAATAAGTCCTTATAATTATCAGGAAATTTTCCGTTAAGCTCATAGGCAATATGTTTGGCTGTGGTGTGTAAATTTCGGGCTCTAGAATAATAGCCTAAACCTTGCCATAATTTTAAAACTGAAGTTTCTGAGGCTTCCGCCAGATCAAAAACAGTAGGGTAATTTGCAACAAATTCTTCATAATAGGGTAACCCTTGTTTAATTTGGGTCTGCTGTAAAATGATTTCTGATAGCCAAATGGTATAGGGATTATTAGTGGCTCTCCAAGGGAGATCTCTCTTTTTGTCTGAATACCAGAGGATTAATTTTGATTGAAAACTCATTATGCTATTTTAATAAAAAACAAAGCTAAATGTTTATTGTGTTAAATTTTAATTAATTACGCTTGATGAATTGAAATTAAATTACTTATATTTGCATCCCTTAGAATTTATAGTAACCCTAAAACTAGTAACAAAAATGACAAAAGCTGATTTGGTAGCGAAAATATCTGATAAATTAGGTATTGAGAAAGGTGACGTTCAAGCCACTGTTGAAACATTTATGGAAGAAGTAAAGACATCTTTAGAAAGTGGAGATAACGTTTACTTAAGAGGTTTCGGAAGTTTCATTATTAAGACAAGAGCTGAAAAAACAGGTCGTAATATTTCAAAGAATACTACAATAAAAATTCCTGCACACAACATTCCTGCATTTAAGCCAGCTAAAGTATTTTTAGAGGGTGTTAAATCTAATGTTGAGGTTAACTAAGAAAGCATTAAAACAAAATATTAATTTAAAAAGCATTATTTATTATGCCAAGTGGTAAAAAAAGAAAAAGACACAAGGTAGCGACGCATAAGCGTAAGAAACGTAGACGCGCTAATCGTCATAAAAAGAAATAAATTGTTAAAAGTAGTTTTATAACTACTTTTTTCAGTTTTAAAGGAACGTTCTTTGATATAGAATTTAGAAGGTATTTAATAGAGTCCTTCTAGGTTTGTTGGATTTTACATCCTGTGTCAAATAATTTAGTAACATCCATCTATCTCAATGAAGAGTTAGATTTAAATTGACATTATGAACAATGAATTAATCGTAAGATCGAGTTCAGATATTGTTGATTTTGCCTTATTAAAAGATGGAAAACTTATTGAATTACACAAAGACGAAGAGGATAACAACTTTGCGGTAGGTGATATTTTTATTGCCAAAATCCGTAAAGTTATTCCTGGTCTAAACGCTGCGTTTGTTAACGTAGGGTATGAGAAAGATGGTTTTTTACACTATCATGATCTAGGACCGCAACTGCCTTCGCTTTTAAAATTCATTAAACGTGTAAGCACAGGGAAATTAAGAGATTATTCTCTTAAAGACTTTCCGATGGAGAAAGATTTAGACAAAAATGGTACCATTGCAAATGCCATAAAGTCTAATCAATCCATTTTAGTACAAGTAGTAAAAGAACCGATCTCTACTAAGGGACCGCGCATTAGTTCAGAATTGTCTATTGCCGGAAGATACATTGTCTTGGTACCTTTTTCTAACCGTATTTCAATTTCACAAAAAATTGATTCGCAAGAAGAAAAAGACCGCCTAAAAAGGCTTGTTAAAAGTATCACACCAAAGGGATTTGGGGTTATTATTCGTACCGTAGCAGAAGGCAAGAAAGTTGCCGAGCTCGATAGTGATTTACAAAATTTGCTGGATCGATGGACAGCAATGTGTAAAAAATTGTACAAAGCACATCACCCAACTAAGGTCTTGGGAGAAATGAACAAAGCATCCTCAATTTTGAGAGATATTTTTAATGATTCTTTCTCTGCTATAGTTGTAGACGATGAAGAAATGTATGTACAAGTAAAAGATTATGTGCAACAAATTGCACCAAACAAAGAATCCATAGTGAAGTACTATAAGAATGGTGTCCCAATCTTTGAAAAATTTGGTATAGAACGCCAAATTAAGACCTCATTCGGTAGAACCGTCTCTATGGCTAAAGGCGCCTATTTAGTTATTGAACACACTGAAGCATTACATGTTGTAGATGTGAACAGTGGTAACCGTTCTAATAAAGAAAAAAACCAAGAAGACACCGCCTTAGAAGTCAACATGATCTCTGCCCAAGAGATTGCCCGACAATTGCGTTTACGTGATATGGGAGGCATTATTGTTATCGATTTTATTGATATGGGTAAAGCAGAGAACAGAAAAAAGCTTTATAATTATCTTAGAGATGAGATGAAAGATGATAAAGCAAAGCATAAAATATTGCCGCCGAGTAAGTTTGGATTAGTGCAAATAACCAGACAGCGTGTTA
The DNA here is from genome assembly GCF_042675845.1 of Winogradskyella rapida. Classification (NCBI taxonomy): domain Bacteria; kingdom Pseudomonadati; phylum Bacteroidota; class Flavobacteriia; order Flavobacteriales; family Flavobacteriaceae; genus Winogradskyella; species Winogradskyella rapida. The sequence goes on from NZ_JBHTKM010000063.1 coordinate 1,790,833, forward strand.
GGCCAGAACGCAATATTAAAACGAAAGAAGAAAATCCGAACCATATTGGAGGTGATGAAATCGAAGCACCAATTAAAGTGGTGGAACGCATTAATCAAGACCTACAACGTATTTTCAAAAAAAATCATAAAAAGGTGATTCTTAATACACACCCTTTTATAGCAGCCTTTTTAACCCAAGGGTTTCCATCAGTACGTTCAAAGTGGTTTATTGAACACAAAAAGTGGGTAAAAGTTTTACCTAGAGATGCTTACACTTATCTTGAATATCATTTTTATGACAAAGATGGTAACAAAATCAAATAATATCTATTAAAAAAGCCCAACTGAAATTTTCAGTTGGGCTTTTGTGTTTTATAGCATGAGGTCTTAATCTCTAGACATTAAGATGCTTAGTACATACCAAAATAATAACATCAGTGATGCAAACAGCCCTAAAGCGGCAGGGATGTAATCTTCCACACCATATTTCTTTACTAAGTTAGAGGTTTGATATAAAATAGAACCTCCAGCGAGTAAGCACATACCTGCTGAAAACCATAAACCTAGGTTAAATCCAAATATTGTTCCGGCAATGATGATACCTATAGCGATAAAAAAGCCTATCGTTAATCCTGTTTTTAAGAAGGAGAAATCTTTTTTGGTTAATAATACAACAGCAGATAAGCCTGTAAATAACGCTAGAGTAACAATCGCTGCTTGGTTAAGAATTTCTGGTCCAGATTCCATATAGAATGCTGCAATAAAGAGCATAGGAACAAAGATGAGAGCTTCAAAGAATATATAAATACCATAAGCTAAATACTGCTTGCTTTTGTCCGTCGTTTTTAAAGCCATATTCTCGGCGTAATTGGTAGCTAACATAAAGCCGCCTAGCATAATTAACCACTTATAACCTTGGGTCATAGATAGCATAAATTCTACAACGGTTTCACTTTGTAAGAGTAAGTATTCAAAAAGTATAAAAACTAAAACTCCGGCAGCCACATGGGCATAGGTCTTTTTATAAAAGGCCATGCGTTCCACATCTGGGATCTCGCCAATTAATAGTTTTTCTGGGTATTGATTTTCCATATTTCCTTTAGATTTGGTTAGTGCCACTAAAATATGTTATTTCTTAAGGTATTCAAATAAAAAAGAGTTCCAATTACTCAGAACTCTTTTATTTAAAAGCATTTGTATTTTTTAATTTCTACTACCAAACACTTGTAGCCCCCAGTATAATAAAGAAGCTAAAGCACCAATAGCAGCAACTAAATAGGTTCTCGCTGCCCATTTTAAGGCATCTTTAGAACCGCTGTATTCTTCTGGTGTGAGCATGTTTTTAGTTTTTAACCAAGCTAAAGCCCGGTTACTCGCATCGTATTCTACAGGCAAGGTTATAAAACTAAATAAGGTTGCAAAGCCCATAAATATTAAACCAGCAACCGAAATCCAATAGCCTAATCCTATACCTGCACCAGCAGCTAAAACTAAACCTCCAATAACTAACCATTGCGACATCCCAGAGGTCACACTAACTATAGGTACTAAAGCCGATCGCATTCCTAATGCACTATAAGCTTGAGCGTGCTGTACGGCATGTCCGCACTCATGAGCGGCTACAGCGGCAGCGGCGGCATTGCGTTGGTTGTATACGGCTTCACTTAAATTCACAGTTTTATTTTTAGGATTATAATGATCCGTTAATTGTCCGGGTGTAGAAATAACTTCCACATCATAAATACCGTTATCAGCGAGCATTTTTTCTGCAATTTCTCGGCCCGATAAGCCATTGCGCAGCTGCACTTTAGAATATTTAGCGAACTTTTGTTTTAATTGGTTGCTAACAAGCCAACTGACTAAGCCAATAGCACCGATTAATACATAATATCCTAGCATTCCATTCATAATTCAAAAGTTTTAATTCTTATAAATTTACTAAATGAATAGCAAATAATAAGCCAAATTTGAGTTAAGAAATTTTGTCAGTATAGGATGATTTTAAGCTTTACATCGCATCAATAGACCAGTTAAAGGCTTCAGCTATTTCTTCATAGACAATTCTTCCGTTTACAATATTAAGCCCTTTAGCAAGGGTTTTATCGTGTTTACAAGCCTTTTCCCAACCTTCATTGGCCAAACGTAAAACATAAGGGAGTGTTACATTGGTTAAGGCTAATGTAGAGGTGTAAGGAACAGCTCCGGGCATGTTAGCAACACAATAATGCACCACATCATCAATAATAAAGGTCGGATCTTCATGTGTGGTGGGTTTAGAGGTTTCTATACAACCACCTTGGTCTACGGCTACATCCACTAAAACAGTTCCTGGACGCATATCCTTAAGCATATCTCTAGTGATTAATTTTGGTGCAATACCGCCGCGTACTAAGACGCCACCTATAATTAAATCGTGATCTTTAATGCGTTTTCTAATATTGTATTCACTAGAAAATTCGGTAACCACATGGCTAGGCATTACGTCATTAACATAACGGAGTTGCTTCATATTAATATCCATAATTGTAACTTGAGCGCCTAGGCCTGCAGCCATTTTTGCCGCTTGGATACCAACGACTCCTGCTCCTAAGACTAAAACGCGTCCTGGTGGAACTCCGGGAACTCCACCTAAAAGAACACCACGGCCTTTAATGGGTTTTTCTAAATATTTAGCACCTTGCTGTACCGCCATTCTACCTGCAACTTCAGACATCGGAGTTAATAAAGGCAGTGAACCGTCTTTGTCTTCTACAGTTTCATAGGCAATACATACCGCCTGACTGTTAAGCATAGCTCTTGTTAAAGGCTCGCTTGAAGCAAAATGAAAATAAGTAAATACCACATGGTGGGCTTGGATAAGAGGATACTCTTCTTCTATAGGTTCTTTCACCTTTACAATCATATCACTCGAGGAGTAGACATCTACGATGGTGTCTAAAATAATACCACCGGCATTGATATAATCTAGATCTGAGAACCCGCTTCCTAAACCGGCCTCTTTCTGAACATATACCGTATGCTTGTGTTTTGTAAGTTCGAAAACACCTGCGGGGGTCATACCAACGCGGTTTTCGTTATTTTTGATTTCCTTTGGAATGCCAATTTTCATTTGTTTTGCAGCTTTAGAGGTTTGTAAACAGTAAGAAAGTACCGCCAAAAATCTAAGCTATGCAAGGACATAAAGCAGGATAAAATAATTTTTATGATATTGTTATTTTGAAGCTTTTATATTGAAAACTTTTAAAAATAGGTCTTTTTTTTGAAGCGATATGCTATTGCGACTTCTTAAGCCGAAGGTCTAAAATTGAAAAAGGACAAGACTTAAGGTTCTGCACTAGGCAACCTATTTTTTGAAGGTCTATGGTGATCGATTATGCCATGGTTGCAGGTAGATTTTGACCACTTTATCATTTTCAAAAACCAGAACAAGTTCACTTAATTCTTTTGCGGAAAAAGGATCTAGTAAACCAATATAATAATAAAAGGCATCGGGGTTTGCTGTAGTCGCGGCGATAGGTTTTCCTAACTCTTTAATAACATAGGCTTTGCTCTCGCCGATAAAGAGTTCTCTATCCATTAGATCGTCTACCATTTCTGCTCTAGTGTCGTGCTGTGTGCGCCAGCGCTGTGCATCGAAACGCTCGTTAAATTGATAGATTAAAATACGACTGATTACAAAGGCACTAAATAAGATAAGACCAACTTGATTGACTTGGTTATTACGGAAATCAAAATAATCTTTTAAGCTTTTTCGTTTCTTTTGTGGCGCCGATTTTTCTAATGATGGTTTGTTTATAGGCATTAGTTTACACTTTAGAAAGTTCAGCGTAACTTAGAAAATAAGTGTCTTCGCATGGGGTCATGGCATGTGGATAACTAGGAATAAGTAATACGCCTTCCGGTGTTAAACTCCAGGTTTTATACTGCCAATAACTGTCATCAACAAAAGTTTCGCACTCTTCATCTTGTACGTCGTTTTCTGTAGATTGATATTTCTGTTTTAGCGTTTGAAAAAAATCAACATCTGGGTACAAAGTCTCAATGTCTTTAACTTCTTTTAAAGTTTCTAAATTAAAGGTATAAGCAACAGTGCCATGGGAAGGGTGGGCGCCACCACAATAGACACTGTAATATTTTAAATAGCTTATAAAGTTGGTATTGACAAGGTTGATGTTGTATGAAATTTCGAACCAAGAATTACAGTTTAATTTGTCTTTGGCGTCTTCAAGATGTATGGCATCCAAAATAGGATTGAATGTATCGCGCTGTGCTTTGGTAAAACCGTTACCCAATCTAAATAAAGGGAGTTTTGAATAGTTCTCATGAAACCACACCAACTGTTTTCCTTTGTAATTAACAACGCTATCTTTTACAAAGTTGAGTTTAGGGTCTCTAAAATCTTCAAATATATTTTGCTGCGTTTCGGTTAAAACCACCTCAAAACGGTCTTCTTTTAGTTGTAAAGTGCCTATAAGTTGATGGCCTTTTTTTGTGAGTTGAAAGACCTCATCTGCATCTACAACACTTTCAGGATGATAAAAATAACCATCAATTAAAGTGATATTTTCGTTGTTGCGTTTTCCGGAAATAGGAATGCTAATTAACTTAGAATCGTAAAAATAATAACCGTCTATTTCACTAGAAGTGCTATCATTTTCCTGTGGGTAACTGTTAATTTCTAAGTGAATAGGATAGTTAGCAACAGTACCAACATAACTTTGCGACCAAGCTATAAATGGCAACAAAGTTATGATGATATGTTTTAGAAGTTTAGCCAACAATATTTACAATTTTACCTGGCACCACAATCACCTTTTTAGGTGTTCGGCCATCTAATTGTGCTATGGTTTTTTCATGAGCCATAACGGTTTTTTCAATATCGTCCTTGCTCATATCCATTGGTAACTCTAAAGTAAAACGCATTTTACCATTAAAAGAAATTGGATATTTTTTACTGCTTTCTACCAAGTGACTAGCATCAAATTCAGGGAAGGCCGCTGTAGAAATGGATGCGTTATGTCCTAATTGACTCCATAGTTCTTCAGCAATATGTGGCGCATACGGCGAGATTAAAACCAATAAGGGTTCTAAAATGCTTTTACTTGTACATTTCTGAGCACTGAGTTCATTAACCGCGATCATAAAAGTAGATACTGAGGTATTGAAAGAGAAGTTTTCAATATCTTCTTGTACTTTCTTTATAGTTTTATGAAGGGTTTTTAAGTTGTCTTTTGTTGGCTCAGCATCGTTAACCTTTATACCATTGTCATTAACGTATAGTTTCCATAGTTTTTTAAGGAAATTATGCACCCCAGTGATTCCTGCGGTATTCCAAGGCTTGTATTGCTCTAAAGGGCCTAAGAACATTTCGTAAAGTCTTAAGCTGTCCGCACCGTAATCGGCACAAATACTATCAGGATTAACCACGTTGTATTTTGATTTCGACATTTTTTCAACGTCTCTACCAACTTTATAAACACCGTCTTCAAGAATAAATTCGGCATCTTTAAAGTCTTCACCAAATTCACCATCCGTTTTTAAACCTTCAATATCTAATTCGTCAGAAGCATTAACATACTGCACTTTTACGTGAATAGGCAATACGTTTTTATCTTCAATTAATCCCTGTGAATAATACAAGTTAGGGTTGTTCTCGTCTCTATAAACAAAAGCACTAGTTCCCAATATCATTCCTTGGTTAATCAGCTTTTTAAAAGGCTCTTCCACATTAACAAAACCGCGATCTTTTAAAAGTTTTACCCAAAAACGCGAGTAGAGTAGGTGACCTGTAGCATGTTCGCTACCACCAATATATAAATCTACATTTTCCCAATACTTAAGGGCATCTTCACTTGCAAAAACACCATCTCTATTAGCGGCATCTTCCATATAACGGAAGAAATACCAAGAACTACCGGCCCAACCTGGCATGGTATTGAGTTCTAGTGGATGAATAGTGGTGTTATTAATTTTATCATTACTCACCACTGAATTGGTTTCTGTACACCAAGCCCAAACGTCTGCACGTCCTAGAGGCGGTTCACCTTCTTCAGTTGGTAGGTATTTTTCTACTTCTGGTAAAACGATAGGTAAATGGGCCTGATCTATCATTTGTGGCATTCCATTTACGTAGTATACAGGGAAAGGCTCTCCCCAATAACGCTGACGAGAGAATACCGCATCACGTAATCGGTAATTGGTTTTTCCTTCGCCTTGACCTAATTTTTCTAATTCGAAAATAACACGTTTAGAGGCTTTTTTATAGTTCATGCCATCTAAGAAGTCACTATTCGCAATTTTTACATTGTCTTTAGAGGCGTAAGCTTCTTTAGAAATGTCAGCACCTTCAAAGATATTTGGAATGGCAATATCAAAATGCTTTGCAAAATCGTAATCACGTTGATCACCACAAGGCACGGCCATTACTGCTCCTGTTCCGTAGCTTGCTAGTACATAATCGCCAATCCAGATCGGAATTGGTTCTTTAGAAAACGGGTGCTCAGCATAAGCTCCTGTAAACACACCAGAAATGGTTTTTACATCGGCCATACGATCGCGCTCGCTACGTTTTGCTGTTTTTTCTATATAAGCTTCAACGGCTTCTTTTTGTTCTGGTGTAGTAATTTTTGACACCAACTCATGTTCTGGAGCTAAGGTCATAAAAGACACGCCGAAAATAGTATCTGGTCTTGTGGTAAAGACATCGATAAGATCGTTATAGCCATTAACCTTAAAAGTAACACTTGCTCCAACCGATTTTCCAATCCAGTTACGTTGACTTTCTTTTAAAGAATCGGTCCAATCAATAGTCTCTAAACCTTGTAATAAACGTTCGGCATAGGCAGAAATACGCATAGACCATTGCGTCATTTTTTTACGGACTACAGGATGTCCACCACGTTCTGAAACACCATTTACAATTTCGTCATTGGCTAAAACGGTTCCTAAAGCAGGACACCAATTCACTTCGGTTTCGGCTAAATACGTTAAGCGGTATTTTAAAAGAACGTCTTGTTGTTCTTCCGAAGAGAACTTATTCCATTCCGCAGCGGTAAAAGGTGCGATGTCATCATCACAGGCTGCGTTTACATTGGTGTTACCTTCAGTTTCAAATTTTGAAATTAAGGTTTTTATGTCTTCCGCTTTATTTGTATCGTTATTGTACCAAGATTCAAACAACTGAATGAAAATCCATTGGGTCCACTTGTAATATTCCGGATTTGAGGTTCTCACTTCACGACTCCAATCGAAAGAAAATCCAATCTGATCGAGTTGTCTTCTATAAGTGGTAATATTAGTTTCTGTAGTGACTGCCGGATGTTGCCCAGTTTGAATAGCATACTGTTCTGCAGGTAATCCGAATGAATCATAACCTTGAGGGTGCAATACATTAAACCCTTTATGACGTTTGTAACGCGCATAGATATCACTGGCAATATAACCCAACGGGTGCCCAACATGTAAGCCTGCTCCAGAAGGATAAGGGAACATGTCTAAAACATAATATTTAGGTTTATCGCTTTGGTTTGAGGCTTTAAAGGTTTGCTGAGTTGCCCAATAGTTTTGCCACTTTTTCTCTATGTCGTTAAAATTGTATGTCATTGTCTTATTTTCCTTGTAGTAATGGCGCAAATTTAATAATAACCTTCTAAACCGCCTATTTTAAAATGCATAGGAATTATAAATGAAAAAGCACCTCGTAATTAACTAGATGCTTTCTGTAATTGAAGTAGTGAGGGTTTAAAATTTATAACCAAGTGCGACTTGAAAAACACTGTTTTTAATATCTGGGTTTTCGGCTACTGTTGAAATGCCAAAATTATAACGGGCTTGTACAAATAGATGGGTGCCAAAGTTATAGCCTATACCTGCATTAGCACCGATATCGATGTTAGCGGCATTGGTATCTTCGTCTGGTAGATCGCTATTGATATATTCGCCTTTATCATTGACTAAAAACGAAAATTGTGGCCCCACTTCTATGCTAAAACCTTCAACTAAATAGTATTTTAACATCACTGGAATAGCGAGGTAATCTACTTTTATTTTAACGACATCTTGAACTTCTGAGCCTTGAGTAGAATAGAGGAGCTCTGGTTGAAGTGAAAAGGTTTCACTTAAAGGAATTTCAGAAATGACCCCAACATGAAAACCTAAAAGTCGATTTCTATCGGCATCGCCTCCTGTAAAACTAGCGCTATTGAGTCCTGCTTTAGCCCCAAATGTGATATTTTGAGCTTTGATTTGTTGTGTGAATCCTAAAGTGGCAAGAATGGCCAGCATGCATAATTTCTTCATGAGTATTGATTTTTAAGAGGTTATTGATTGTTTGGGATTTTTACAAGAATTATGCCAACGCGAGATGAAAAGCTTCAGAATTAGAGTCTTCAGACGGTAAGGTTATCTGTGAAATGCTAGGCGAGTAGTGCTATTGCTATACTTTGTAAGGGCATTTACAACACGAAGAAAAGATCAGCGTTGTAATAGTAGCATAAGCAAATTCTTTATTATTTTTACCGAACTAATTAGCAGTATGACATGGCATCATCTTTTGACAAATACCAAAAGCGAAAACTTATATCTTCTTACATCTCCGTAGTAATAAGTATTGCATTGGTTTTATTCCTTTTAGGCTGTTTAGGTCTTTTGGTTATCAACTCTAAAAAAGTAGCAGATCACTTTAAAGAACAGGTGGTTATGACCATTTATTTAAATGACACTGCCAAAGATGTGGAGGTGAATCAGCTTAAAAAGAGTTTAGCGATGGCCGACTATACCAAGGATGCTGTTTACGTGTCTAAAGAAGAAGCTGCTGAATTTATGAAGGCAGAAACGGGCGAAGATTTTATGGATTTTGTGGGCTACAATCCGCTTAAGAATTCTATTGATGTGCACTTAAAAGCCGATTTTGTTACCACCGAACAATTAACTGAAATCTCAGAGGGTCTGTCTAACAAAGCTTTTATTGAAGAGATTAGATACGATAATGATTTGGTAGAACTTATGAATGATAATGTAAAGAAAATTACATTTTGGGTTTTAATCATTAGTGCAGTTTTTACTTTAATAGCGGTATTGTTAATTAACAGCTCTATCCGATTGGCGGTATATTCTAAGCGTTTTATTATAAAAACCATGCAAATGGTAGGAGCTACAAAACGTTTTATTAGAAAACCTTTTATTTGGAAAAGTGTTCAACTCGGTATTGTTGGGGCTTTAGTGGCTTTAGGAGGTATGGCTGTGGTTTTGTATTATTTAGATCTTAGTTTCCCGGAATTAGAATTATTGAAAAATACGATGGCTATTGCAGGACTCTTTGCAGGCATTTTCTTATTAGGTATTCTGATAACATGGATAAGTACTTTTATAGCAACACAACGTTTCTTAAATTTAAAAACCGATCAGTTATATTATTAGATGTTAGGAATATATTAATGCTAACGGTTATTTATAAATAAAACTGTTACTTTGTAATATAATTAGTTGAATTGAAAAGATCATGGGAGTAAACAAACATAATGACAATTCTAAATCCGAATTTATTTTCGGTAAGAAAAACTATAAGTTCTTATTTATAGGCTTAGCCTTTATTGTTATTGGTTTTATCTTAATGTCTGGTGGGGGTAGTGATGACCCTAAGGTTTTTAATGAAGCGATCTACAGTTGGAGACGTATACGTTTAGCACCAACCTTAGTCTTAATAGGTTTTGGTATTCAGGTTTACGCCATTCTTTTAAATCCGAATAAAAAATAATTTAAGGCTTTAAATACGCTATAAATTTATTTGTAATTTGCTTTAAATAGTCTTCGGTATGCTCTAAAGCATCTTCAAAATTTTTAGATTTACTGATAATGGAATCGCTATAGGCAATGCCCATGTCATTTAATTCTGAAGCACTTAAATTAATACTTCCGCAAAAGGCTGCCACTTTAATCTGATGCTTTTGTGCTGAGTTTAGCACACCACTTAAGGTTTTACCAGATAGGGTTTGCAGGTCCAATTGCCCTTCCCCTGTAATAATCCAATCGGCTTGTTGAATCTTAGTATCAAAGTCGGCAATCTGTTGTATTAAATCTATACCAGGTAGCAATGTCCCATTAAGAAATGTAACGGTACCAGCCCCCATGCCACCTGCCGCACCAGCGCCTTGTATCTCTTGCGTTGTACAATTAAAATGTTTATCTAAAATTTTAGAGAAGTTCTGTAAGCCTTGATCTAAATATGCGATTTCCGTATCTGATGCGCCTTTTTGTTTGGCATATATATATGCGGCACCTTCAGGACCATAAAGAGGATTGGTGACATCGCAGGCTATTTGAAACTTAACCTGTGCCAGCCTTGGGTCTACAGTTGTAGCATCAATCTTAGTTATTCTTGATAAATTTTTCCCAATAGGTTTAACTTCAGTATTCGTCTCATCTAAAAACCGATACCCTAAAGCGCTTGCCATTCCTATACCACAATCGTTTGTTGCACTGCCTCCAAGTCCTAATATAATGTGCCGAGCGCCTTTATTTATGGCATTTAAAATGAGTTCGCCTGTTCCGTATGTACTGGTGTTCATACAATTTTGTTCTGAAGCCTGTAAGAGTTTCATTCCCGAGGCCTCCGCCATTTCAATAAAAGCCATTTTATTGGGTTCGGAAAAAAGATAGGAGGCTAAGACCGGTTTATAAACGGGGTTATTCACTTCCGTTTTTATCACACTTCCTTTTAGGTAATAATTGATAACATCAATGGTGCCGTCGCCACCATCGGCTAAAGGTAAGATGATGACCTCTGCATTTAAGGTCGATTTTAAAAGCGGGGCTATGATATTACAGAACTCTAATCCGGTGAGTGAGCCTTTATATTTATCGGGTGCTAAAACAATTTTCATAGGGGTTCTTTAACTTAATAATTGAGGTAAAAAGTAACTCGCGGCCAGAATTAATACAAAAAATGACATTAAGATCATACTCTCTTTCTTTAACAGGTCTTTGGTATGAAATGAATAAGATAACTCCATTTGTTTTGCCGGAACGTTTGAGGTTAATTTACTAACAATGATGGCTGTAATAAGCGCAATAACAAAACCAGTGAGGTTGTACCAAATCCAAAATAAATCGAGAACATTAGGATAACCCAAATCAGCCAATGCACTGTGTATCGACGCCGTACCTGAGTAAAAATGCCCTTCGGTAAAGAGGTAAATCAGCTCCGGTAAATATTTAAAAATCAGGTTTACAACAACGGCCGTAATAATGGCGGTATTCATCCCAATATGGTTCACTTTCTTAAAGAAAATAGCAATTATAAAAGCCGCTAAAATAGGCCCGAAAAATAGAGATGAAATGGCATTAATTAATTCAATAACCGTACTCTTACTATTTCCGAAGAGATAGGCGGCCAATATACAGACGACACCCCAAAAAATAACCAAACCTTTAGAGAGCAGCATGTATTTTTTTTCTGAAAGCTTCTCTTCTCTGTTGTTGAAAAAGTCTTCAATAGTGACAGCACTCAACGAGTTTATCGTAGAACTTAATGACGACATGGCTGCCGATAGAATTCCGACCATTAATATCCCAATAAGACCGTTTGGTAAATAATTGATGATAAAAACCGGAATCATTAAATCGGGTTTAATGCCAGAACTCGCATATTCTGCAGGGTAATGTACCCGTGTTGTTTCTCTTATACTTTCATAAAATTCAGGCACGTTAGTAACGAGATAACCAATAATTAATCCCATAATACAATACACTAAAACGACAGGGAAACGCAAGATCCCGTTGGCCATTAATAATTTTCTAATGGTGCCTTCATCTTTTGCCGAAAGCAAACGTTGGGCTTGGGTTTGGTCTGTACCGTAGTAGGATAAGTATAAGAAAAAGCCCCCTAAGAGCATAGGCCAAAATCCGTATTCTTCACCATCAAACAGCCCTAAGTTAGAAAAGTCGATCACCTGAAGTCTTGAAGGGTCAAATCCGGTAAAGGTCCCTGTGTCTTGCATTAAAGAATAGCCAATAATGACACAGATAATGAGTCCGGAAAATAGAATAATCATTTGTATGGCATCTCCCCAAACTACAGCTTTCATACCCCCTTGATAAGAATAAATGAGGGTGACCACACTAATGATAAGGAGGGTCCAGTGAAAACTAATTCCGATAACGGCTTGTATGATTAAAGCCATGGTAAACACCATAACTCCTGTTCCTAAGGCTCTACTGATTTGGAAAACAATACTGATAATTTTTCGTGTAGATTTTGAAAATCGACGTTCTAAGTATTCGTAAATACTAACAATTCCTGATTTGTAGAGCGGTGGAATTATAAAATACATAATCCCAATCATGGCTAAAGGCACTCCAAATTCAAAAGTTAACCATTTCATACCACCATTGGCTTTAAGACCAACAAAGGCAGGGGCAGATATAAAACTTATAGCGGAAAGCTGGGTGGCCATTGTAGACAAACTCAGCGGAAACCAACCCAAACTTTTTCCGCCTAAAAAATAATCTTTAGAATTGTTATTTTCTTTAAAAAAATAACCCATTGCTATAAACCCAAACAGGTAAAAAGCAATAATAGTATAGTCTAACCAATTCATTTAAATTTATGTTTTTATATGCTTTCGGACTGCTAATGCCCGGTCGTAAACACGTGTTAACCTGGCAAAAGAACTTCCGATGTCAGTAATATAAGAAATAGCCCCGAATGTTGAGGATCTACAGAATGCCGTCATTGAATTCCGTCTCAGGTTTTCTACGGCATTAGGATTTAGGGTTGCTTAAAGCCTTACTGAGATTTTCAGTGACAAAAAGAAACGCTTTATAACTCTAAAAATATGACTTATTTCAATGTACTTCGTCTTGAAATAAGTCATAGATGTATTATTAAGATTTTAAGAGGTCTAAAAATAAAGCTGCACTCCATGAGAAGTTATGCCCTCCGTATCCGGCATTGTCTTTTACCTCCTTTCTAGGATCAAAATACTCGTAAAAACCATATTTTTCTATTAGGGTAATAGAATCGTCTTTAACACGTTTGGCTAAATCGGTGTAATCATAAGTTTTTAAACCTTTGTAGAGTAACCAGTTGAGGTTAATCCAAATTGGGCCTCTCCAATACTTTTTAGGATTATAACGATCGCTTTCAGGATCAAAGGAGGCACAGAGGTAGTGTGCTTCGGTTGCGAATTTAGAGGTTAAGGTATCAATTACAATTTTGGCTTGTGCTTCATTAGGAATACCCGCAAATAAAGGAGTAAATGAAGATGAGGTTATAAATTCAATTTGCTTTTCATTTCTAAGATCATAATGCACATAAGCGCCTAATTTTTCATTGAATAATTTTTCATTAAATCTAGCTATAGCCTTTGTTTGCCATTGTTTTAATGTTTCAATTTTATCGGCATTATCTCCAATTAATTCATAGAGTTCTATTAAGGCCGCGTTAGATTTTATAAGCATAGAGTTAACCAAAGGATCTTGAACTAAAAACGGTGATAATTCCGCAATTTTAGCATCATCGTAGTTATGAGCTTTTGCAATTTCTATAAGGTGCAAATAGTAATCATATTCTCTGTTAGACGGTCTTTGGGTAGGATCTACATGGGTGGTATCGCGGCGTTCAAATTTATAGTGTGGCGGATCCATGGTATCCCAAATATCATCCCAAATAGGCGAATTATCTGTACCCGATTCCCAGTTGTGATAGATGTACACTAAACCCTCTTGATTAGGATCTCTATGGGTATAAAAGTGCTTGTGATTATCAAAAACCTTATCAATATTCGCTTTTATAAAGTTAAGCGTGTCTTCTTTGTCGTCTATAATATCATAAAGCTCTTTTAGCACAAAGCCTAAAACTGGAGGTTGTGTCATTCCTGTGGTTCTGTGGCTTTTGGAGGCCAAAGGGTGTAATTTAGACAGATGGAATTCTGGGCCAGGAAAGTACGTATCGCTATCATTATGAAAAACGATATGTGGAAGAAATCCATTTTCCCATTGGGCACTGAGTAACGCTTCTATTTCACGTTTGGCTTTTACCGCATCGTAATGGGCAAAGCCGATGGCTATAAAACCAGAATCCCAGTTCCATTGAAATGGATATAAGCCTTCACACGGAATGGTAAACCCCTTGTCTTCGTTGAAATTATTGTTAAGAACGGTTTTTGCCGTTTGTATTAAATTTTCTTTTGTCATGATAGCAGTATAAAATTTGAGATAGCATTGACACCCGCTACGGTGTCAATGCCGATGTATAAATTAGGTTTAAAAATTAAATGTTGTCGTTAAGAAGAAACGTCTTGGTAAAATTGGTCGTCCTACAAAAAAGTCTCCATCACTAGACTGTCCTGAAATCCCTGCTCTAGGGTTACCTTCAGTAAGTCCCGCACTATCAAATAGGTTAAAGACTGAAAAACCAACACGAAGGTTGTTGTTTCCTGCAGTTTCAAAAGTATAACCAGCACCAATTCTTGCGATGGTGATAGGATCTAACTCTACATTATTGGTGTCATCCGTATATTTAGCACCTGTGTGATTAACAGTAAAGTTGGCGTCTAGTTTACGGTTGTCGTAGTTTAAACCTAAAGACCCTAAAATGTTAGGCTGTCTAGCAATTTCATTACCTTCATTAATGGTTGTGATTCCCCCATTGACTAAATCTTCTGTTTGATTTTTTGAAATTTCATGATTTTGGTAGGTTACCGTTGCTGAGGCGCTTAAATAATCTGTAAACCTGTAATTTCCTGTGGCTTCTAATCCAACGGTTTTTGTAGATTGTTCACTACGTCCTTGGTCTACTAACTCTCCATTAACAATGGCCTGATCAATACGAATACGATCGCTAAGTCCAACATAATATACAGCCGCAGAACCTGAGAATTTTTGTGTTCCGAATTTGGCACCAAGTTCCCCTTGAATAATTGTTTCGGCTTCATAATTAGTATCTCTAATTCCTGGTGTTGGCGTGAAACCTCTCTGCTGTGGAAAGAAATAACCTCTAGAAAAGTTAGCGTATAAATTTGTTGCTTCTGTAAGTTTATACAAACCGGCTAAAGATAAGGCCCAGTCTGTAGCTTCAATTTCACCTGTTGTAAAGGTTCCATCAGCAAACCTTACGTTTTGTAAGTCGCTAGTAAGTTCTGTATCGGTATACACTTGGCTTGTGGCAAGACCACCATGTCTAAAGGTCCCTTTAGTAGATTCTACTCTTAACCCTACATCAAAACGCCATTTGTCTAAAACAATTTCATCTGTAATGTAAAAAGCGGTTCTACTTTGTTCTAAATAATTATTTAAAGTCATACCAATTCTATTGTACAAGCCTCCTGTAGAGTAAACAACATTATCTCCGGTAGCGTTGGTATAGCTTAAGTTAACCAGTTGCGGATTGTTATTAAATTCTGAAAGAACACGGTATTGGTAGTTCACATCTTCTGCTTCTGTTCTTGCTAAGAAGGTTCCTGCGGTATAGGTATGAATTCCGTTATCTGATTTTAATATTAAACGCGCTTCACCAGAATAATCCGTCATTGGGCGTAGTCGGTCTATATGTAAGTTTTCTATCACTAAATCATTCCCGTTAATTTGTGCACCAGAACCCCCTTGGTAAGTGGCACTGTATCCCGTGTTATTTGGAGCGACAGCACTCACATAATCCGATAAAGTAATTGGGTTACCGTAATTACCTTCTCCACCAATGTAAAGGGCAAAATTGTGTTTGTAATTGGCATATTTCACTTTAGATTCAAACCTTAAGTTATCGCTTAAGTTGTAATCAAAATCCGCTAAAAGGTAGCCTCCTTTGGTATACACACCATCGTCAATTGGGCTTTCATATACGCCTCCTGGAGTTAAAAATGAGGTGTTGGCTAACTCGCCAGATAATAATTGTTCCACCGGATCACCATCGTTCCCCGTAAGACGTTCTCTAGATCCACCTTCTAAAGGGAGTGGCATAAAGAATTGAGCTCTATCATTGATAAATTGTCCGTGAATGGTAAAGGATCCATTTTCAAATTTTTGTTTCAAATTAGCACGTAATTGAAATCCTCGAGTATCCATACCGGTGTCAATTGGTCCGCTATCCTTTCTTACAAAACCTGTAACGGCATAAAAGGTGTTAGAATCTTCACCACCTAAACGACCACCAGTATAAAAGTCAGTTTTAAAACGACCAGAATCGCCATATTCTAAGTTGATGATATTTTCTTCATTGCTGTCTCCGGTTTTACTTGTATAGTTAATAATACCCGCTACAGAACCCGATCCGTAAAGTACCGCAGCACCACCTCTTACAAATTCAACCCCTTTAAAACCGATGTCTGCACGCGCATAAACATCATGGGCAGAAGAGTTCAGACCAAAGGTTGCCATTAAGGGCATACCATCGTATTGTAAAGGATTAAAAACATATTGTCCACCAGAAGGCAAACCTCTTACAAATAAATTAGTTGCGGTTTCTCCACCACCACCTTCTGCGGTGATCCCTGGAATACTTCTTAAAATATCAGCCTGACTATTAGCGGATAACTTAGTAATGTCCTTTTGTTTTACAGAACTAATAGACATTGGTGTATCTTTCTGAGATCTAAATGTTGAAGAGGCTGTAAGAACGACAGTATCTAATGTATTACCACCTTCGGTTAAAACAGCATTTATGGTAATGAGTTCCCCGTTACATATAATGGATTTCTCAAAGGTTTGAAATCCGACATAAGAAATTTGAAGCGTTTGTGCTCCGGATACATTAGTGGTAAATGCAAATTTTCCATCAAAATCGGAAATAGCACCAGAGGTACTCCCTTTAATGATGACGTTGGCTCCCATAATTGGCATACCGGAGGCGTCTGTAATTTTACCCGTAATTTCGGTTTGTGAAAAAGCAGTAAACGCACAAAGAAACAGTGCGAATGCGAGTAGAGATGTTTTCATTCGTTTATAGTTTTGTTGTTATATGGGTAAATTTATTATCAAATTGTTAAGTTTGTGTCAGAAAAATTATGAAATTACCACGCAAACGTTTGCGGTAACGTTTGTGTTAAACAAAATAGTGTGAAAAGTAAAATTCCTACGTTAAAAGAAATTGCGACCAAATTAGGCCTATCCATTTCTACAGTATCTCGAGCCTTAAATGATCATCCCGATATTAGTGCGCCCACTCGCAAACGAGTTAAAGACCTAGCTGCTGAGCTTAATTACATTCCTAATATTTTTGCGAAAGGCTTTAGAACCCATAAGACCAATATTATTGGGGTTATTGTGCCGAGTATTACGCATTATTTTACCACCACTTTAATGCGAGGAATTTTAGAGGAAGCCTCGCTACAAGGGTATCGGGTAATTGTTTCGGAATCTAATGATGATGTGGATAAACAGACCGAAATGTTAAACACAATGATTCAGTTTGGTGTAGATGGCGTGCTTTTGTCTTTGTCTAAAATGACTAGAGATATCAGTTCCATTTTAAAATTGATGAATACTTTACCGCTCATTTTATTTGATAAGGCCTCTAATAAAATTCCGTGTACACAGGTGGTGATTAATGAAGAGGAAGCGGGTTATAATGCGGTAGAACATTTAATAAATATTGGTAAACGTCGCATTGCCATTATAAAAGAATCTGAATTTTCTTATAATTCTGAAAAGCGTTACGAAGGCTATTTAAGAGCTTTAAAGGAAAATAATATCCCTGTGGACGAAAAAATTATTTTAAGTGTTGACGATATTTCGATTAGACAAGGGAAAAGAATGGCTAATGTTCTAATGAGTTTAAAGGAAAAACCTGATGCTATTTTTGCGATAACAGATGGCGCTGCCATTGGGGTAATTAAAGCCCTAAACAAACTCAATGTTAAAATTCCTGAAGAGGTAGCTGTGGTTGGATTTAGTAATTCTATAAACTCTACCATAATAGAACCTATGCTGACTACCATTGATCAGCCCGGCCAAAAAATAGGGACTACTGCCGTTAAATATTTAATTGAAGAAATGAAGCATCCTAATGCGATGCTCATAAATAAAACCATTGAAATTAGAAGTCACTTAATAATTAGAGACTCTACCTTTAAAGTTTGATAAGTAAGCCTCATTTTACTTACTTTTGCCCGATATCGATATCTACATGTCATGGAAATTATAGACGCAATTGTTTTAGGAATTATTCAAGGCCTTACTGAATTTTTACCTGTATCATCTAGTGGTCACTTAGAAATTGGGAAAGCTTTATTGGGAGATGAATCGGTCCCTCAAGAAAGTTTACTCTTTACAGTGGTGCTTCACTTTGCGACAGCACTGAGTACTATGGTTATTTTCAGAAAAGATATTCTAGCCATTTTAAAAGGTGTTTTCAAATTTGAATGGAATGAAGATCTTCAGTTTATTTCTAAAATAGCCCTCTCTATGCTACCTGCAGCGATTGTCGGTGTCTTTTTTGAAGAAGAGTTAGAACAATTATTTAATGGAAATATTTTACTGGTAGGCTGTATGCTTATCGTAACAGCGGTTTTACTTTTTTTAGCTGATAAAGCTAAGGATACCCAAAAGAAAGTTTCATTTGCCAATGCTTTTGTTATTGGTGTTTCTCAGGCCATTGCCATGTTACCTGGAATATCACGCTCCGGAGCTACAATTTCTACTTCTGTATTATTAGGAAACGATAAAACCAAGGCCGCACGTTTTTCATTTTTAATGGTTGTGCCTTTAATCTTTGGTAAGATTGCTAAAGATCTTTTAAGTGGCGAACTCACTTATGATAGTGGAAATTTTACAGCCTTAAGTGTCGGTTTTGTTGCTGCATTTGTAGCCGGATTATTTGCTTGTACTTGGATGATTGCCCTCGTGAAAAAAAGTAAATTAAGTTATTTTGCAATCTATTGTGTCATTGCTGGTAGTGCAGCTATAATTTGGTCATTAAGCTAATGCAAACGGAAGAAGAATTTAAAAACGGACAAGTTTTATTAATAGATAAACCATTAACTTGGACCTCATTTCAGGCGGTTAATAAATTGCGTTGGTCTATTAGACAAGCGTTTAATATTAAAAAAATTAAAGTAGGCCACGCCGGAACTTTAGATCCTTTAGCGACAGGTTTACTTGTGATTTGTACTGGAAAAATGACCAAACAAATCAATATATTCCAAGGTCAAGAAAAGGAATATACGGGCACTTTTGTTATCGGAGGAACAACACCGTCCTTTGATTTAGAAACCGAGGTCAATGAGACCTTTCCTGTAGACCATATTACAGAAGATGCTATTAAAGAGTGCATTCCACAATTTATAGGGAAAATAGAACAGTATCCTCCGGTATTTTCTGCGCTTAAAAAAGATGGGAAACGCTTGTACGAATTTGCTAGAGCAGGTGAGGAGGTTGAGATTAAACCCCGACAGGTTGAGATTTCAGAGTTTGAAATCACCGAAATTAAACCTGTAGAAGAGGGTAATAATCCTACTTTAGAATTAAAATTTAGAGTGGTTTGTAGTAAGGGAACTTATATTAGATCTTTGGCGAATGACTTCGGAAAAGCGTTAAACTCAGGGGCACATTTATCTGTTTTACGTCGTACTAGAATTGGTGATTTTAAAGTTGAAGATGCACTTACACCTGAAGTTTTTATGGCAGGATTACCTTCTAAAGACTGATTTAACAAGGGTTTAAGATGAGGTCTTCATCTATTTCTTCGTAATTTTCGTATATATTAAGATACTTAAATTGATGACTACTGAAATTTATTGAACAACATAAAGCCACAATTATTACCAGTCTTATTGCGGGTATTGTAATTCTAGGACTGTTTAGTTTCCAGCTAAAACCTCAGGGAAATCTAATAAGCGAAAGTTACTATCTTTTAGAACCAGAGCCTGAACCTCAAGAAACCCTTCAGGAATCGGAAGCGCTAAGTGAGGCTTCTACCAATAAGGCGTTTAATGAAGACGAGTCGTTTAAAGAAATGATGCGTAATTTTAAAACGGTGAGGGCTGATGATTTTGAACGTACAACTAAAGCCAGAGAAGCGGCTAAAGCTAATGACGCTAATGAAGAAGCCCAAGACGCCGTAAAAGAGAGCTACGCAACGCCTGACAGTAAGGGCGATTATGCTTTAAATACTAAGGAAACGGCCGCTTATAAAAAACTTCAGGAGGAACTTCAGCAACGTCTTAAAAATAAGAAGCAAGCCGATGAGCATGCTAAAACCAAAGGCACCTTAACATACGCTTTAAAAGGACGCGTTTTAACGTATTATAAAATACCGCGATACCTCTGTGAAGTTGGCGGTAAAATTGTAATCACGATTAAGGTGAATAGTGCGGGCAATGTAGTAGACGCCTTAGTTAATGGCGCTTCTAATTCTAATAATAAGTGCTTAATTGATCATGCCATTAGCTATGCAAAATCTGTTCAGTTTAATGCCGCTTCAAGACAAGATCAATTAGGAACTATTACATTTTTATTTCAAGGAAAATAAACCTTTACCCAAAGGTAAAAGCGGCTTATTTAAGTAAGTTTACTAAATCTTCTACAGTAGACTGGCCTTTATCTTTATTGTACCAACGTTGTAGATCTTCCTTAAACTCGGGTGTTAATTGACCGTGTTTTGCTTTGTAATCTTGCACCATAGTCGTAGCGACTGTAGGACGTGGACCAAACGTGTTTAAAACTTCCTTAGTCTCTGTGTCTAGCATGATAAGCTTTGGAATAGATTTTCCACCGTTAGTTAAAAATTGATTCATAAGCGCTTTGTTTTCGTCTCTTAAAACCACTTTATAATCAATAGCATCACTAAGTTCAGCAACTTTATTAATTATAGGCATAATATGAGCGGCATCACCACACCAGCTTTCAGAAATCACCAACCAAGTAACTTTACGATCTAAATTTTCAATTTCAGATTTTAAGTTTTCAGCCACTTTTGCGGTTTTATCCCAACGCCTCATTCGGCGGTCGTTAAGCTGCGTGTAATTCACTAAGGCTTCAGTTTTCTCAATTCCTGTAGTTGAATTTTCTGCAACTAAGGTTGTAATTAAAGTTCGGTATTCAGCATAAGTCATACTTTTTTCAAGACTTTCTGAAATCATATCGGTTAAGGTAAGTGTGTCTGTTTCCATATCACAAAAATAAGATTCTGTTGCTAGTTTTTATGCAACAGTTGTTACATTAGTAGGATGAAATTTAATTCCTTACAAGATGACTAAAAACAGATGCGGTTGGTGTGTTGGCGATCCTTTATACGAGGCTTATCACGATGAAGAATGGGGTGTGCCGGTTTATGATGATGCGACCTTATTTGAATTTTTAATTTTAGAAACGTTTCAGGCGGGTTTAAGTTGGATAACCATTTTAAGAAAGCGTGAAAATTTTAGGGAAGCTTTAGATCAGTTCGATTATAAAAAAATCGCGACTTATCAAGAAGAGAAAATCAATACGCTGCTTGAAAATGCAGGTATAATTAGGAATAAATTAAAAATTAAAGCAACAGTAACTAATGCCCAGGCCTTTCTAAAAATCCAAGAAGAGTTCGGTTCCTTTTCCAACTATATTTGGGGCTTTGTAAATGGGACGCCAATACAAAATGCTATAGGGCATTATAAAGACACGCCTAACAATACGGCTTTGAGTGATGGTATTAGTAAAGATTTAAAAAAGCGCGGTTTTAAATTTGTAGGTTCTACCGTGGTTTATGCTCATATGCAGGCCACAGGTATGGTTAATGACCACGAAGTGTCTTGCTTTAGATATCTTGAGGTTCGAGATAAGTCATAAATGTAGCTCTTGAAATGTCTTTTGCCCCTAAACTTTCGAGGTGATTGGTATAGATTTGGCAGTCAATAAGCTTGTAATTAGAGTTTTTTACAAAAGTGATGAAACCCACCTTACTAGCATTACTTACGGTAGTAAACATGCTTTCTCCACAAAACACAGTGTCGTTTATGGCAATACCATAGAGGCCTGCAACCAAGATGTCATCTTGCCAAACTTCAACCGATTTTGCATAGCCTAGGTGATGGAGTTTTACATAAGCTTTAATCATATCATTGGTAATCCAAGTGCCTTCTTGTCCGGTGCGTTTTGTCGCTGCACAATGTTCTAACACCTCTCTAAACGCTTTGTTTTCGGTAACCTTAAACGTATTCTTTTTAAGAATTTGCTTCATGCTCTTAGAGATCTTTAAATCCTCTGGAAATAATACAAAACGCGGATCTGGTGACCACCATAAAATGGGCTCTTCGTCTTGGTACCATGGAAAAATACCTTTTGAGTAGGCATGTAACAAACGCTCAGAAGATAAATCGCCACCAACAGCAAGAAGTCCGTCTTCAGAAGCTTCAGTGACGTCAGGAAATTTAATGTTTTGTGTTAAAAAGTGCATAAGAAGTCGCTAAGTTGAGTTTTTGCGTATTTAAAATTAAGCCTTTAGTTTTGATGTTAAAAGATTTTTTTTGATATTTGAGAGACCTTTTGTTATAAATTTATTTTGTTCATCATTGCATTTATGTAAAGGTCAAACCTAAAACCAAATTACGAAGTCCTAACTAACCATTAGGACTTTTTTATACCCTATTAAGACCTAAAAAAAGACCTGCTTTTTAAAAACAGGTCTTTTTATATAAGTCTAAATTGTGTTATTTAGAATGGTAAATCGTCATTATCACCTTCATCTAAATCTTTAACAGGCTCAAAAGCTTCTGTTGGTGGTACAGGAGGCATATTTCCACCTGAAGCATCACCTTGTACAGCTTCGATTCTCCAACCTTGAATAGAGTTAAAATATTTAGTTTCACCTTGTGGATTAACCCACTCACGGCCTCTTAAGTTAATACTAATCTTAACTTGCTGACCCACTTTATAACTGTTTAATAAATCAGTTTTATCTTGAACAAATTCTACCATAATATGTTGTGGATATTGTTCTTCTGTAGTGACTACAATTTCTCTTTTTCTAAATCCGTTGCTTCCAAAGGATTGTGTCTCACCTACCATCTTAATTCGTCCTTGTACTTCCATTTTTTCTTAATCTATAATTTATTATAATGCTTAAATATTTTGCGGCTACGAAAGTAATAACTTCCAAGCACTTTCTACGTCTCCATAGCTCAAATAATTTTGAGCTAATTTATGTTTTTCTCTATGCGATGCCGTTTTAATATCCGGATAGCGCTCACTAAGGTCGTTAATAAAACTTTCAACATCTGTGGTGCTAGGCAAAGCTTGTACATTACCCAACATTCCTAAATTGTTTCCGGTAAGAATCATGCTATTTTTAACATGATCAGGGAGTTGGTCCACACCAATACCTAGGGTACTTAAAGGTTTTGGGATTTCAAAAAAACCATTTTTGGCTCTACTGTAGTAACTTCCACCGGCGCGGGCCACCAAATCTAATGCTTCTTGGTTTATGGATTGATCCGTATTTAAAACCTCTTCTGAGATGTGTAATTTTACCACTTCGCAAATCACTAAATTCCCGGCGCCACCTTCGGTTCCTAAGGAAATAATATCGTTTACCTTGCACTCAAACTGTACGGGCGATTCGGCAACACGCATAGGTTTTACACGTTCTGAAGGATCCATGGTTAAACCAGCTTTTTCAAATTCATTAACGCCTTCAGGGTATTCTGTACTACTCAATGACATTTGCTGCACAATATCATAATTTACCACATTAATAACCACTTCTTTGGTTTTCTCTATGTTTTCTAAAGTATGTTTAGTGGTATTGTTTCTTACGCGTCGTGCGGGTGAAAAAATTAATATCGGCGGATTGGCACTAAAAACATTAAAAAAACTAAACGGAGATAAATTAGGTTTCCCTTCTGCGTCTAGTGTACTGGCAAATGCAATAGGTCTTGGTGCCACAGCACTTAATAAATAGCTGTGTAAATTGCTGGTAGTAAGATCTTCGGGATTAAATGAGGCCATGTATTTTGCTGATTTTCAACAAATATAAAAATTATAGATGGGGAATAAAACTATTTTAAGTTTGTATTTACACAATAATTTCAACATTTTTTCATTGTATAACAAAGCGCATAAACGGGGTAAATAAACTTTTGTTTTTCACGATTAGAGGCGGTTGGTTTTTATAAAATAAGTTGTCCCAAGCTTAGGATGGCCACTTTTAAGAAACCGGAATACCAAGGTTTAAAACCCTACAAACTGATTCCTTTTAGTATATTTAGAACTGAAATTAAACGCAACAATGAACTTTAGCTTTGACCGCAATGTTATTCGATGGATTATAATTATCTCATCATTTTTTATCATCTCTCTTATTTTATTAAATACCTATACCTTTTTTCAGAATTTTAAAGTCGAAGAACGTTCCAAGATGAATACGTGGTCGGTGGCCATTAAAGATATAGGAACTCCAAAGCTAAACGATGAGGTCAATATTGTTACAGATCACGTTATTACCGAAACCATTATTAATACCCCCGTTTTGGTAATGAGTGAAGATGGGGAGCTGAGTACCTCTCGTAATATAGATGAAGATCTTCTTAAGGATCCACGCTATGTGCAAGAATTGGTAGAACAATTTAAAAGTGAAAATACGCCTATTGAGGTGAGTATGGATTCGGACTCTAAGCAGCTCATTTATTATGGGAATTCGCCTTTATTAAATAAATTGAAATACTATCCTTTAGCCTTACTTCTTATCATTTTACTTTTTGCAGCCGTGGTCTATTTCTTTTATCGCAGTAGTAAAATAGCAGAGCAGAATAAGTTATGGACCGGTATGGCAAAGGAAACCGCGCACCAAATTGGGACGCCTTTATCTTCTCTTGTGGGTTGGGCTGAAATTTTAAAGTCTGAAAATGTAAACCCTGAATACATTTCTGAAATTGAAAAGGATATTGACCGACTGAAAACGATTACCGAACGTTTTAGTAAAATAGGCTCTGTACCGATACTTAAAAATGTGAATATTGTTGAAGTTACAAATTCCTCTTTTGAATATTTAAAATCGAGATCTTCCAAATTAATCAATTTTGAAATTGTAAGTCCAGATCGCAAAATTGATGTTAAACTCAATGAGCAGTTGTTTAGTTGGACCATAGAAAACCTAGTGAAGAATGCCATTGATGCCATGAAAGGCAAGGGCGATTTAAAATTAGAATTAAAGCAATTAGAAAATCAGG
The DNA here is from genome assembly GCF_042675845.1 of Winogradskyella rapida. Taxonomy (NCBI): domain Bacteria; kingdom Pseudomonadati; phylum Bacteroidota; class Flavobacteriia; order Flavobacteriales; family Flavobacteriaceae; genus Winogradskyella; species Winogradskyella rapida. The sequence continues at coordinate 1,815,947 of NZ_JBHTKM010000063.1, forward strand.
TTTTTATTACGGTTTCAGATACCGGAAAAGGAATTCCTAAACTGTCTTTCAACAAAATATTTGAGCCTGGCTATACCACCAAAAAAAGAGGTTGGGGCTTAGGGTTATCGCTTTCAAAACGCATTATTGAAGATTACCATAATGGTAAAATAAAAGTTTTACATTCTGAAATTGGAAAAGGAACGACCATACAAATTATGCTAAAACAAGATTAAATTATTGGCGTGTGAGTTATAGTAGTTTACACAATTGAATTAGTAATTTAAAATTTCTTGAATACAGCGTTATTATTGGGTTAAGTACTTGTATTATAGCTTGTTGTTTTTTGTGTAGTTTTAAGTTGAAGTCTTATGCTAATGCGGTGGAATTTTGCCGGTTACAGAAAAAAAAGAAAAGGATTTCTTGAAAATTTAGCTTAAATTTGGCCATGAATTCGTCTAAATTTTTCACATTAAAAGAAGCCCGTATTGGCAATAACTGTCCGGAATGTTATTCTAACGATAGTTTAGAGCTTACCCTAAAACAAAAGTTAATTGAAACTAAGTTTTATAAAGCCATTACAGAAGAAACGGCAAGTGAATTACTCTGCCATAATTGTGAAATGCAAATTTTTCCGGTACGCTGGACGGATGATATAGAGCGTGTGGTAGATTACCATTTAAGAGGTCTTAATATAAAGACGAAATCGACGAAGCTTAAGCCAATCGCTTGGGCAATAATTGCCTCAGGAATCTTGTTATTGGTTATGATATCCTTATGGGCGGCAGGGGTTATTTCAGTAGTCTTATAAGAAAGACGCTATCTTCTTTGCAATCGCTTCAAACTCTTCTGGTTCTAATTTTTGCTTAGTTGAAAAACGAGCATCTTCCATAGAATGTAAAGGAATTAGGTGTACATGAACATGAGGAACCTCAAGACCAATTACCGTCATTCCTATACGTTTACAAGGCACAGCTTTTTCTAAAGCCAAACCAACACGTCTAGAAAATTGCATTAATCCGTTGTATGTCGCTTCATCTAAGTCTAAAAGTTGATCAACTTCCTTTTTAGGAATACATAGTGTATGTCCTTTAGAATTGGGGTTGATGTCTAAAAAGGCGTAAAAGTCTTCGGTCTCTGCAACTTTATAAGATGGGATTTCTCCAGAAATTATTTTGGTAAAAATAGTGGCCATAGGGTATGTAACTTAAGTCTTATAAATATAAAAAGATTCCTCTAAAGAGAAATCTTTTTAATATAACTTTATTAGAAAGTGGGTAATTACCTTGAGATTTCTAAAATGTCAAATTTCATAATTCCACTAGGAACTTGAATTTCGGCAACATCACCAACAGATTTTCCTAATAACCCTTTTCCTATAGGTGAGTTAATAGAAATTTTTCCAGAGGCTAAATCAGCTTCACTTTCAGCAACTAAAGTATAGGTCATTTCCATACCGTTAGTTTGGTTTTTTATTTTTACAATTGAAAGCGCTAAAACTTTAGAGGTGTCTAATTGCGACTCATCTATAACTCTAGCACCAGCAAGGGTTTCTTCTAGTTTTGAAATTTTCATTTCTAACATGCCTTGAGCTTCTTTTGCAGCATCGTATTCTGCATTTTCACTTAAATCACCTTTGTCTCTTGCGTCTGCAATTGCTTGCGATGCCTTAGGACGTTCCACATCTTTAAGTTGGTTTAACTCTTCTCTTAATTTTTTTAAACCTTCAGCTGTGTAATAAGATACTTTACTCATAATTTCATCGTTTTAAATATAACGCACTCTCAAAAGATTTGTTCTTTGTTATTTTTGAGCCTGTCTGAAAACAGACAGGCTCAAAAATAAAAGGAGAAGCATAAAACTTCTTAGAGGTTGGTTATATTATAATTATATGTTAGCATAAAAAAAATCTCGCGCTGACGAGATTATAATGCAAATATAGGAAATATTTATAGTATTGTTGAATTAATAGTAAATTGCCCCACGGAAATTGATGTTAAAAAAGGGAGCCTATTAATTTAAAAACTTAAAACAACTAGGATAAGGGGCATGAAGCCTTCGGTTTTTTAAGCGTTATTTTAAAAGCTTTAAAGTCAATTTTTTAATACCCTAAAAATGAAAATTGTGAAGAAATTATTTTTTATCTGTATCAGTGTAATACTGTTTGGATGTAGTGCTGATGACGCTCAATATAATTGCAACTACTTATTAGATGTTGGCGTTAATCTTAGTGTTAATCTTAACCTACCGCAGTATAATCAGTTGTTGTTTCCTATCAATACGGTTAGGGTTTCTAACTACGGAAATGATGGTATTATTTTAGTAAGAGCCAACACCAATACGCTATTGGCTTGGGATGGTGCCGATCCTATTCATGGACTTACGGCTTGCTCTACTTTAGAGATAGATGGTATTAATGCGACGTGTAGTTGTGGTGATGGCAATTCTTATAACCTTATTACAGGAACTGCTGTTGGCGACAATGACTTACCCTGTACGTTAAAGCCATACAGGGTAGAAGCCCTTGGGAATAATACGTATTTAATTAGTAATTAATTAAAATTTTAAGGTTGCCCCCACTAAGAAGTTTCTTGTCGCTTGTGGGTAAAAACCGGCACCTTCTATGGTGGTTGTTACATTAGCCTCTGACCATGTATCGTCATAGGTATAGTAATAGCCATTAGAGATATACTTTTCATTAAATACATTATTTACTAAACCAGAAAGTACAATTTCTTTAAAAATAGTATTGGTTTTAATGCTGTAGTTAAAGTTAAGGTCGTTAATAAAATAGCTGTCTAACTTAGACGATCTTGCTTCGGTATTGCTCATATATTGTTCGCCAACAAACTTACTTAATACGGCAATTTGGAAGTTCTTTATAGGTTGAACAACAATAGCATTCGCAGCTACTATACTAGGTGAAAATGAAATATCTGTTTCTCCTAAGTTTTGCAATTCGCCATCAAACGGAATGATGGTTTCTTTATTTTTATTAGTACTTAAAGTAAGGTTAGGTTGTAAGGTTAATATTGGTATGACCGGTATAATCGCTTCTAACTCTAAACCTAAACGGTAACTTTTTCCACTGTTGGTTCTAATAGGGTTACCCACATCATCCAATTGTCCAGATAACACCAACTGCTCGTTATAAGCCATATAATAAACGTTAGCATTGAAGCTAAAGTTATTTTTTTTATGTCTCCAACCCAATTCGAAATCGTTTAATTGCTCGGCTTCGATGTTTTCGTTGCTTTCAAAATCTGTACGGTTTGGTTCTCTATTCGCTCTAGCATAAGAGAAATACAGGTCGTTATCTTGGTTTAACTCATAAGTGATTCCTGCTTTTGGGTTAAAGAATGTAAAATCTTTATCGATTGCAAATTCTACCAAATCAGAAGTTGTTCCTGTAGTTTTATAGGTGATGTTTCTTACCTGTAAATCTCCGTAAAGGCTTATGCTTTCGTTAAGCTTATAGTTGGCTTTGGTAAAAAGTGAAAGGTCATTCTTTAAACTGTTGCCGTCGTAGTAACGGTCTCTTATTTCAGTTTGGCTAGCGTATTCTGCCCAGATGATTTCTCCAAAGTGGTCCCCATCGTAATGGCTAAAAGATCCACCAAAAATAAAGTTAATGTCGTCGGTCTTGTAATTGGCATTGGCATTAATAACGTAAAAATCATTGTCTAGCCAACGTCTTCTAATAAGGTCGGTTTCATCTACAATTTCGCCATTAAAATCTAAAGGTACTAAACCGTAATCGCTAAAATCTTCGTCTGCTTTGTACTGTTCAAAATAGCCACTTCCTTTGGTGTAGTTTAAACCAATAGTGGTTGACCATAAGTTGTTGTAGCGTTGATTCCAGTGCAATTGGTAATGATCTTGACTGTAATTATCCACTTCATTGTCGTAAAACTGAATATCTCCATTGTTGTCCTCGTATTCCCCAGCAGTGTTATACGTTCGGTCGTTTCTTAGGGTATATAAATCTTCAAGTCCGTTCCATGCTTGGTAAGTTACTTCTTGTCCACCAAAAGCGATAGCTTTTATTAAGGTATTATCATCCACATAGGATCCTTGCAAGAAGTAGGATTTTAAATCTGAAGACGCACGGTCTATATAACCATCCGAGACAATATTAGATAAACGCCCTGCAATTTCAATATGGTCGTTCATTAAGCCCGTACTAAATTTTACGGTATGTTTTCTGGTATTGTAGCTTCCAAATGAATTTGAAATTTCTCCGGAAGAGGTTTTAGAAATGGCATCAGTTAAGACGTTAATACTCGCCCCAAATGCCCCAGAACCATTGGTAGATGTTCCTACACCACGTTGCAATTGTAAACTTTCTGTAGACGAAGCAATATCCCCTAGATTAACCCAAAATGTACCTAATGATTCGGCATCATTATACGGAATTCCGTTAATGGTTACGTTGGTAGATTGCGAACTGATTCCTCTAACTCTTATCCCCGTATAACCAACGCCAGCTCCGGCATCTGTAGTGGTCACTACTGAAGGTAGAAAGTTTAGTAAAACCGGAATATCTTGTCCTAAATTACGTTTGGCCAAGTCTTCTTTACTAACGTTACTATGAGTTATTGGTGATTTAGCATCCACTCGTACAGCTTTTACTAAGACTTCATCAAGCTTTTCAATTTTAGTTGAATCTTGTGTTTTTTCTTGTGCGTAAATTGAACCAAGGCCTAAAAAAGCCATTGAAAGTAGTAGACGCTGCCGATTTTTTTTAGCGTGTGTGTTGAATAAAATTTTCATACGATTAATCGATATAATCGAATAAAAAGAGGTCATTATTCTAGTTTAAAATTGATTATTGAGAGCTTTTATTTTAGTGTGTTAAAGGTTCTTGTTATTTCTTATTTTGAATCTATAATAGCATGAATTTGCTAACTAAATTTCAGATCTAAAAAATAAACGTTGAAAGCCTTTTTCTGCACTTTTAAAATGTTCAAAAAAACATTTTTTTAGAGCTCGCTTCCTAAACAGCATTACCTGTTCTAGGTTCAATGGGTATGATCTCAGCCACTTATTGGCACCCCTTTATTGAGAACGGCGCAAATATATAACGGATTTTAGAATAAGGGCTAAGGAAAGTTGATTTTTTTAGTTTGAAGTGGGGTAGGGACAAGTGAAAATTCAGTTGAATATAACCTTGACTATTTCGTTTTTAGATTCTGGAATTAATCAATTTTTGGAGGCTTACGGTTGGCTTTCTTTTCAGCATTAAAACGCTTATTCTTTAAACGTTTCTTTTTAACGCTTCTAGGTACTCGCGTAGGAATGCGAATATTGTCTTCCTTTAGGCCTTCTTGTATTAATTCTAAAAAGCGTTGCGTCACTAAAGCCTTGTTTCTAAACTGGCTTCTACTTTCATCACTAGCTAAAATTAAGATGCCTTCTTTTGTTAATCGATTTTGAAAGAATTCAGAAAGTTTTTCTTTTTCATCAGGCTGAAATACTGCGGAATTGAAAAGGTCAAAATATAATTCGGCTTTAGAAGATACCTTGTTTACATGTTGACCTCCACTTCCTGAACTTCGTACGTATTTGTAGTTTAATTCAGATTTTAAACGTTCAATATTCACTACGCTTTAATTTGATGCGGCGATTTTAATAAATCGTTCACTGTTTTTACAGGATTAAACGTACTGATAGGCACTTCAACAAAAATAGTATTCCAATGGGCCATACTTCCATTCCAAAGTCCAGGTAATTCAAGGGCTTTTAAGGCTTTTCCGTTTTTAGTTTTCTGAGTGATAAAAGCGGCGTTATGATCTACGAAGTCTTCTAAGTCAAATTTTTCGCCCTTATAATCCTTAATTCCACAAACCAAATCAACCGGATTAAAATGCGTGGCGTTTTTTAGAATGTCTTCTTGCTTTTGATCGTTTAAATTAATTTGTGCCGACTCGACGATTTGAAGCGATTGGTTAGATTTTTCATCCTTCACCCAGAATGGTCCTCCTCCTGGTTCGCCTTCATTTCTTACCATACCGCACACACGGATAGGACGATTCAGTTTATTGCGGAGATAGTCAATCTTATAGCAATCTTTATACTTAAAATATTCTTCAGAAATTTTAATACTTAGTTTATGAGTTACAAAATTTTCAATAGCCACCAGATCACCTTCAGCAACATCTTCAGCATCTAAAAGCTCTAAGTATTTAAAGGTTTTAGATTGTAACTTTAAGAGAATTCCGGCTAAAGCCTTTTTAAACTGAGCCAATTCATCTTTGTAATTACTCACTACCACATTATCTATGTTTTTTACAAAAATAACATCGGCATCAATAAGATTGAGGTTTTTTATAAGAGCGCCATGCCCTGATGGTCTAAATAACAGGCTACCATCCTCTTCTCTAAAAGGCGTGTTATCTAAGGTTACCGCAATGGTGTCTGTAGCGTGTTGTTGGTAGGAAAAAGAAATCTCGAAACGGACGTCTTTTTCCTTTTCAATACGATCTTTTATACGGTTAAATTCTTCGTTAAATTTAAACTCGTGAATGTCTGAAATGGTAAAATGAAGTCGCGCCCTGTTGTTACTTGTGGCATATAAGGCCGCTTCGTAAAGGTGTTCTTCAAAAGCCGTCGTGATCTTATCGTTCTTGTATTTATGAAATGGTAATAAGCCTTTTGGCTGATTTCCAAAGTTGAGTTGGTCTTTATCGAGCATTGTTTTTGCAAAATGCCATACCTTCTCTTGGTTGGGTAGATTTTCTAAATCAATCCCTTTGGCTTTAAGTAAATTAGCCACTTGGTTGTAGAAAGGAAATTTTTCTAAACCAACCATAAACAGCGATAAATCTCTTAAGTTGTTTTTGTTAATATATGCATTTAAAGTCTGCTCTTTAGCATCATAATCATTAATAAATTGAAACAGAAACTTAAACATCCTGGTTGCTGCTCCAGACGCAGGAACAAATTTTAATAATGAAGTATTACTTCTTTCACGCTCAAAAATAGATAGGTAATCGGCCATATGAGATTCACTCAGTGGCATAATTCCGTTATTAATAGTGGCGGCTTGAGAAACGTTTGTAAAAGGGATGCCATGTTCAAAAATTTCAATTTGTTTGGCTACCTTTTCTAAGGTTAAATCATTATCCTGAATTTGTTTAAGGTCTTTATCTGTAAAACTCATTTGTTGTTTATTAATTGATCAATATGCTGCACCGCTAAATCAAACCGTTCTTTTTTATTTCCTTTTAATAAAACATACGGTTTGTTGTGGTTGATTAATGCAGATTCAAAAGCTTCAAACATACGTTCCCTTTCATCGGGTTTGTCTCGTAAGTCATCAGCTTCCCAAGGAATGTCAATATAGGTTAAAAAATACAAATCATAAGAATTTTTTTTAGCGAATTTATCTAAAATCGGGTCGCAAGTCCCTCGATAATAGGCTTCACTATACACCTTAGTCTCCAATAAATCTGTATCACAAATTAAAACAGAATTTGCTTTTTTGCTTAACTCATTCTCTAATTTCATTTGCCCAATAGCAATGGGTAAAATATCTTTAGGTTCGCAAATTTTAGCCTCTTTATTCCATTTGTCTTGTAAATAGTCGCGGGCATACTCAGCCACCCAAACGGTATTATAATGTTCTGCCAGCTGCCGTGATAGGGTTGTTTTTCCTGTAGATTCAGGTCCGAATAAAACAACTTTTATACAGTTGGATGGGTCTTGTTTAAGCTTTTCTTCCATGCGCTATAGCCTTGAATGGCTAGAATTAAAAATATAATAAATTGAAGTCCTGTAAACCCTAAGCCTTTTACAAAATATAAAGGTATAGAGATGAGGTTGGCGATTATCCATAGAATCCAATGTTCAATCTTTTTGTTCGCCATTAACCACATGGCAGAAAAGAAAATTCCTGTGGTAATGGTGTCTATATAATCCGTAACTCTGTCAAAACGGTTAAAGTAAAGGTAAACACTTATTACAAAACCTATGGTCGTGCTAAATATGAGTCCCGCTTTTATCCAATCTCTGTAATTTGATGTGCTTATAGTTAAGTGCTGATCGGTATTAGAATATTGCCATCTATACCAACCATAAATACTCATTATGGTATAATACACGTTGATGGTTAAGTCGCCATAAAGTGAAAATTTATAACACAAATAGACAAAAATAATGGTGTTTATAATGCCTGTAGGAAACACTAAAATGTTTTCTTTTTGGGCATAATAAACGCTAGCAATTCCAAAGCAAACCGCAATGATTTCTAATGCAATATTTAAAGTAGAAGCCGAACGATAGGGTTCTAGGAAAAAATCAAAAATGGGGTTCATAGTCGCTTCGGTCTGTTTTAACGATTTTCATTTGAAGAACAGCAATATCGATATCTTCAAAAGAGCGTTTAATTTCTTGAGTAAGAAAGGGCATTAAAGTATCAAAGTCTCCAAAAATTTGCGTGCTTAAAGGATTCTCTAAAACGGTAAATTCTGAAGCTCTCAGATGTTTTATAAAATCAATAATGTGGGGCTCGTAGTCGTCTTTGAGTGGCGATAACTGTAATTCTATAGATATTTTCATGACTTAGGCCGCGGTCTGCGGTAAATTTAAATTAATATATGGGTTATGATTTTAAGGCGTTAAAAAAGGACTGATCATTTTCAAAAGCAGTACCAATAACCACTACATCTGCACCAGCCTTATAAGCAGCTTCAATTTCGGCTTTACTTCTTAGGCCACCGCCTACAATTAGGGGTATATTGATTTGAGCTTTTACTTGTGAAATAATATGCGGGTCTATGGCGTTCAAAGCTCCACTTCCGGCTTCTAAATAAATTAATTTCATCCCCAATAATGCTCCTGCAACAGCGGTGTCTATTATTGTTTGAAGCGCATGGCGTGGAATCGGATTGGTTTCACTAACCCGTTGAACGGCGGTTTCTTTTCCATTTTCAACAAGAATATAGCCTGTAGGAATTACTTCTAAATTGGTCTTTACCAATTTGGAAACAGCCTCAACTTGTTTTCCTATTAAATAATCGGGATTACGCCCCGATATTAAGGATAAAAATAAGATGCCATCGGCTTTATCCGTGATCTGAATAACATCGCCTGGAAATAATATAACCGGTAAATTGGTATGTTTTTTTATTTCTAAAACAAGAATTTCAGTTAAGCCCTCACTCACTTCGCTGCCTCCCACAAAAATATGGGTGGCATAAGATTGATTTACCTGTGTTATAAATGCAGCCACAGCGTCCACAGTCATTTTATCAGGGTCTATTAAAACCGCTAAATTTCTTGCATTTTGCTGTATGCTGTTAAGTATGTGGTTGTGCTGTGTCATGGATTCCGATGATGGAACATTAAAGGTCAATTAACTTTTTAAACTTTTAAAATGCGATACGTTTTAAGGGACAACGTAAGCGCAGGTAAAGCCTTCAAATTCTAAAAAAGCCGTTTGGTACCTGTACTTTTTATGGTTGTAATCTATCCACGCAATGGTGTTGCCATCTTTAAGCATAAACGGTATGACCAAAAAATGGGTTTTAAACAACATGCCCGGCGTGGCAAACAATTTATATAAAGATTCCTTGATGCCCCATATAACGGTTAGTCTGTTGATATAGTCATCGTCGGTGGGTTGAATGTAGTTAAATTCAAAGTCTACAAATTTATGAGCGATCACTGCAATTTTATCGCGTTGCTTTTCAATATCAATTCCGACTTCTTTATCACTAATAATCACGCCCGAAAAGGTAAAGGAATGGGTAATAGAAATATGTTTTCCATCCTTTAAATGTGGTTTTCCATTGGTATCGTAATACAAATCTTGGTCCGTATAGCCAAACTCGCGTAACAGATGTCTCACGCTTAAAAAACCACGTTGGTGTAGTTCACTTTTCATGCCTAAAACCCGATTTAAACTCTCTGGTTTTAAGGTTAAAGGTTGAAGAAGAGCCTCATAAGATTCTTCAATTTTCCAGATTTTAACAGTAGTTTGTGAATTTACACTAATGGTTTTGAATAGTGGCATTTAGGATTGTGGATGTTATTGATTATCTTTGCATCGCCTAAGGTAAATTTAGGGGTTGCGAGAAAGCGAATTTAGCTATTTAAGCCCTAAACCCAAAGGCAAGTTTAAATTTTAAAAAACAAAGTGGAAAAGAATATGAGTACAAAACCAGTAACTTACGTACCAAACAAGGTAAAGGACTTGTCGCTTGCGGCTTGGGGAAGAAAAGAAATTAATTTGGCTGAAGCAGAAATGCCAGGTTTAATGAGTCTGCGCGAAGAGTATAAGGATGAACAACCTTTGAAAGGTGCGCGTATTGCCGGATGTTTACACATGACCATTCAAACGGCAGTGTTAATTGAAACATTACAAGCTTTAGGAGCTGAGGTTACTTGGAGTTCTTGTAACATTTTTTCAACTCAAGATCAGGCTGCTGCTGCAATTGCTGCTGCAGGAACTGCGGTTTACGCTTGGAAAGACATGACAGAAGAAGAGTTTGATTGGTGTATTGAGCAAACACTTTTCTTTGGTGAAGATAGAAAACCATTAAACATGATTTTAGATGATGGTGGTGATTTAACCAATATGGTTTTAGATAAATACCCTGAGTTATCAGCAGGTATTAAAGGACTTTCTGAAGAAACTACGACAGGAGTTCACCGTTTATACGAGCGTGTAAAAAATGGGACGTTAACTATGCCAGCGATTAATGTAAACGATTCGGTTACAAAATCTAAATTTGATAATAAATACGGTTGTAAAGAATCTGCTGTAGATGCGATTCGTAGAGCTACGGATATTATGTTAGCTGGAAAACGTGTAACTGTTTGTGGTTATGGAGATGTTGGTAAAGGTACAGCGGCTTCTTTTAAAGGAGCAGGTTCTATTGTAACCGTTACTGAAATTGACCCTATTTGTGCTTTACAAGCTGCAATGGATGGTTTTGAAGTTAAAAAATTAGAAACCGTTGTTGGAAATTCTGATATTGTAATTACAACGACAGGAAATAAAGATATCGTTCGTGCTGAGCATTTTGAGGCGATGAAAGATAAAGTAATCGTTTGTAATATTGGTCACTTTGATAACGAAATCCAAGTTGGTTGGTTAAACGAAAACTATGGTCATACTAAAGATACTATTAAGCCACAAGTAGACCGTTATAACATTAACGGAAAAGATATCGTTCTTTTAGCTGAAGGGCGTTTAGTAAACTTAGGTTGTGCTACAGGTCACCCTAGTTTTGTAATGAGTAATTCATTTACAAACCAAACATTAGCACAAATTGAGCTGTGGAATAACAGTGATAAATATGAAAATGACGTTTATATGTTGCCGAAACATTTAGATGAAAAAGTGGCGAAGTTACACTTAGAAAAAATTGGTGTTGAGCTTACTGAGCTTAAATCTGACCAAGCTGAATATATCGGTGTAACTGTAGACGGACCATACAAGCCAGAACATTACAGATATTAATGAATTCCTGCGAAAGCAGAAATAGCATATTAGAAAATCCCAAGCTTAGGTTTGGGATTTTTTTTTGTGCCTAATTTTGTGGTTTAATACCAAACACTACCGTCACTTCGAGTGATTTGTGAGGTACGAGCAAATCGTATTGAGAAGCACATAAGTAAAAATTAAAGCAATCGTTTTAAATGGTTCTCGATACAAAATTGCAGAAAGAGCAATTTCACTCGAACTGACGAAACTACTTCAATTGAAAGGTTATACATATTATAATCCAATACCGTCACTTCGAGTGATTTGTGAGGTACGAGCAAATTGTATCGAGAAGCATTTAAGAAAGAAATAAAGCAATCGTTTTATTGAGTTCTCGATACAAAATTGCAGAAAGAGCAATTTCACTCGAACTGACGAAATTACTTCAATTGAAAGGTTATACATATTATAATCCAATACCGTCACTTCGAGTGATTTGTGAGGTACGCGCAAATTGTATCGAGAAGCTTTATAAGTAAAAAGTAAAGCAATCCTTTTAATGAGTTCTCGATACAAAATCGCAGAAAGAGCGATTTCACTCGAACTGACGCCTCTACTTCAAATGAAATGGTATTTATATTATAAGCCTACAACGTCACTTCGAGTGATTTGTGAGGTACGAGCAAATCGTACAGAGAAGCTTCATTAGTAAAAATTAAAGCAATCGTTTTATTGAGTTCTCGATACAAAATTGCAGAAAAAGCAATTTCACTCGAACTGACGAAACTACTTCAATTGAAAGGTTATACTTATTAAAATCCAATACCGTCACTTCGAGTGATTTGTGAGGTACGAGCAAATTGTATCGAGAAGCCTGTAAGTGAAAAATAGAGCAATCGTTTTATTGAGTTCTCGATACAAAATCGCAGAAAGAACAATTTCACTCGAACAGACGAATCTATTTCAATTGAAAGGTCATATTTATTATAAACCAATACCGTCACTTCGAGTGATTTGTAAGGAACGAGCAAATCGTATCGAGAAGCATTTAAGAAAAAAATAAAGCAATCGTATCGAGAAGCTCATTTATAAAAAAAGACCTCAAAGTTCAAAAACGATGAGGTCTAATATTTTAAATTTAGTAACTAACAGGGCTCTATGAGCTAGCTATAACCAAAATCTAACTACGCTTCTTGCGTTTATTTTTTTTCTTCTTTTTCTTAGATTTCGTCTCCTCTTTTTTAGGATGTACTAAAGTCATTTCGTCAATAAGGTGCGTAGCTCCAGCATACTTATCTACAATGAAAAGCACGTAACGTAAATCGACCATAATGTTTCGGCAGATTTCAGGGTCGTAGTTCATATCGCTCATAGTCCCTTCCCAAACACGGTCAAAGTTAAGACCTACTAGGTTGCCTTCAGCATCAATAGCAGGACTTCCCGAGTTTCCACCTGTTGTATGGTTGGTTCCTAAGAAACAAACCGGTACTTTTCCGTTGCTATCGGCATATTGGCCGTAGTCCTTAGCCTCATAGAGGTCAATAAGTTTTTGAGGCACATCAAATTCATAATCACCAGGAACGTATTTTTCCATAACGCCATCTAAATAACTCACCGGATTGTAATACACAGCATCTCTTGGAGAATACCCTCGTACTTGTCCGTAAGTTACACGGAGCGTACTATTGGCATCTGGGAAATAACGTTCGTTAGGTAAAGCCTCCATTAAAGCCGTCATATATTCGGTTTGTAAGGCGTTAATAGGTCCGTTTTTAGCTTCGTACGCTACATTTATAGTGTCATAGAATTCTGAAATTATAGGTTTAGCATAGGCATAAGCCGCATCTTCATTCAGGTTTTTAATGACTGTCTCTGCATCACCTTCTAATAATTTTAAGGCGGCATCTAAATCAGTAAAAGCCGTTTTATCATAGATACTCGCATCAACAGGCTTTCCGTATAAGGGCATAACATTAAGGTAAACGCCCTTGTCTACACCAACATCGTAGTTTTTGTGGATGCCTTTTAAGGTTCCGGTTAAACTTGCTTTTGCTCTGTCTAAGATTGCAGGGTTATCCTTTAAAGCTTGCTCAATTTGGTAAGCTCTAAACGTCATTTGCATTAATTCATTGGTCGTTAAAAAGACTTCAATAAAGTTTCTTCGTTTTATATTAATAGGAGCAAAATCCTTGTATAATTTGTCAAATTCAGGAAGAATATGGCCGTATTTAGCTTCAAGATTCTTTTCTTTTAGCGCTTTTGAGAAGGTGGCTTCAAACGCTCTACGTTTTTCAACGGCATTCGTTTTACTGATTCCTAAGTTTTCACCTATCCATTTTTTCCAAGCGTTTGCAATGCGGGCTTGTTTAGAGGCATACTTAATACGTACGGCATCACTTTCTTTCATTTTTTGATCAATGACTTTTAATGCTGCTTCTCTAATAGCAATATTAGTCGGGTTATACGCTTTAGTAATATGCTCAATGGCAACGGCAGGTAAATACTCATTGGTGGTTCCAGGAAATCCAAAAACCATAGTAAAATCACCTTCTTCAATTCCGTCTAATGAAATTGGAAGGTAATGTTTAGGTTGGTAAGGTTTGTTGTCTTTACTGTATTTTGCCGGACGGTTATTGGCATCGGCATAAATACGAAACATAGAAAAATCCCCAGTATGTCTTGGAAAAACCCAGTTATCGGTATCACTACCAAATTTACCAATGCTTGTAGGCGGTGCGCCTACTAAACGGATATCTTCAAAACGCTCGGTTACAAACAGGAAATATTGATTCCCTTTGTAAAACGCTTTGGTTTTTACATCTTGCCAAGATTCCTTTGGCCATGTTTCAAGGAGCGCATTACTGTTTTTAGAAATTTGAGATTGTTTCTCTTTTTCCGTCATATCCGCTGTAATGCCCTTTAAAACTTTGTCTGAGACATCGTGAATACTTACAATAAACTCTATAAACAGGCCTTCGTTTGGTAATTCGTCCTCTAAATTCATCGCCCAAAAACCATCTTTCAAATAATCGTTTTCTAAAGACGAGTGTGATTGAATTTGACTAAAACCACAGTGGTGATTGGTAAGGACTAATCCTTGGTCAGAAATCACTTCACTCGTACAGCCACCATTAAAATGTCCGATGGCATCTTTAAGGCTAGAGTTATTAACATCATATATATCTTGAGCCGTTAATTTACTGCCCAAACTTTGCATTTCATCTTCATTCATACCTTCTAATAAAGAAGGAATCCACATCCCGCCTTGTTGGGCTGAGACCTGAAAAACAACGAAAAAGAAAAGAATTTTTAAAAATCGCATATTCAATATTTTTTTAGTTTTTGTAAAGATAGAAAAGCTTGTTTTATATCTTTAATCTTTTCAGTTTTAAAGTCTATTTTTTTTATGAATTTCACCTCTAAATTACCCCATACCGAAACCACGATATTTACGACAATGAGTGCTTTGGCAAAGGACTATCAGGCCCTAAATTTATCGCAAGGGTTTCCTAATTACCCTAGCGCTCAAAGGTTAATCGATTTGGTTTCGGCGGCGATGAATAATGGCTACAATCAATATGCGCCAATGGCGGGAAATTTAGACTTGCGTTTAGCAATTGCTCATAAATACGAAGTGCTGTACAAACAACATTATCATCCTGAAAAAGAAATTACTGTGACTGCTGGGGCCACACAGGCTATTTTTACAGTGATTTCAGCATTTATAAAAAGTGGCGATGAGGTTGTGGTGTTTAAACCAGCCTATGATTGTTACGAACCTGCCGTAAAAGTACAAGGAGGTACCGTGGTCCCAGTGCAACTTACAGCACCAAATTATAAGGTGAATTGGGAGACCGTGGCTTCTAAAATAAGCGATAAGACAAAGATGATTATCATCAATACGCCACATAATCCTAGCGGTACAATTTGGTCTGAATCTGATATGATTCAACTTCAAAAATTAACAGCAAATACGGACATTATAGTGTTAAGTGATGAGGTTTATGAGCATATTGTTTTTGATGATGCGCAACATCAGAGTGTTTGTTTATTTCAAGATTTAAAACAGCGCAGTTTTATAACCGCTTCTTTTGGTAAAACCTTTCATAATACAGGGTGGAAGGTTGGCTATTGCTGTGCTCCCGATTATTTAATGGCTGAATTTAGAAAAGTACATCAATACAATGTGTTTTCCGTACATCACCCGACTCAAAAAGGCATAGCCGATTATATGCAAGATGAAAATACATACCTCAGTTTACCTACTTTTTTTCAGCGTAAACGAGATTTATTTTTAAATTTAATTTCAGAATCGCGCTTTCAATTTCAGCCGGCACAAGGCACTTATTTTCAAGTTTTAGATTACAGTGCTATTACCGATCAGAATGATGTTGAGTTTGCAAAACACCTTACTAAGGTCTTTAAAATCGCATCGATTCCGCTTTCGGTTTTTAATCTCAATCAGCAAGACGACCAAGTCTTGCGGTTTTGTTTCGCTAAAACAGACGACACGCTATTGAAGGCTGCGGAAATTTTAAAAAGCATTTAATGTTAAAGCTTTGGTAAGGCCGTGACTTTCTTAAGCGGCGTGTGTCTTATTTAAAGAACCTTTAAATATAAGTAATGATGAAATTAGAAAAGTGGTGGATTTGTCTTTCGTTGGGTTTCGTGCTATCTTGTGGTAGTGAACGCGTAATTATGGCGAACGGAGCTGTTTATGACGTAAAGGGAACAACGATAATGCAAGATGGAAAAGATGTTACGGCGTCTTTATCTGAGGAGGAAACCGCAGAAATTAAGTCGACCTTAAAGTCTTATAAAGCTGATGAGGAAGCCGTTAAAAAACGCTTAAAGGAAATAAAAACGCGGGAGAAAGAATTGAAAAAAGTTGAAGCGCAAGCTTTAGCAAAACGTGAAGCTTTAGAGGCAGAACAAGAGGCGATAGAGCAGAAGGCTAAGGAACAAGAAAAAGCAAGAGACGCCTTTTTAAAAGCTAAAAAACGTTTTCAGAATAAAAAAGAACGCTTTGAGAAATTGAAAGAAAAAGGCAAGCTGTCTCCTAAAAAAACAACAAAATGGGAGGCGAAATTAGAAGCCTTAAGTGAAGATGTAAAATCAACAAAAGAAAAATTAAATAATTTAAATCAATAAAAAAAAGATGAGATATATATTAACGTGTTTAAGCCTAGTATTCGTCATGTGTTTAAATGCACAAGAGGTCACTAAAGAAGGTAAAGTCTATACGGTTAAAAATGAAAAAATATTTTTAGAAGGTAAGGATGTTACAGAAACTTTAAGTGTAGAAGAAAAAGCTATTATCTTTAAGGAAGCGTCTGTTGTGGCTGAAAATGCCAAGGCTGCTGCAGCTGCTAAATTAGAAGCGGCTAAAGTTAAAGAAGCGGAGTTAAAAGCTAAGGCTGATGCTGAAGCTTCTGAAAAAGCGGCCGCTCAACTAGAGAAAGCCGAAGCCAAAGCTTTAAAAGAGAAAGAAAAGGCGGCTAAAAAGCTAGAAAAAGAAAAGAAAGCGTCGGAGAAAGCACAGAAAAAAGCAGAGAAAGCGCAAAAGAAAGCTGAAAAGGCCTTAAAGAAGGAGGAGAAACTTCTTGCTAATTTGGATAAAGCGGAAGAGAAGCTCGATAAGGCACAGAAAAAATATAATAAGTTAAAAAGAAAAGGTAAATTGTCTCCTGTAGATGAAAATAAATGGATTGATAAGTTAGAGAAACTTACCGATAAAGTGGAAAAGGCAAAACAAAAAATATAAGCATGTCTAAGGTTTTAAATGTTGCGTTAATACAAACTGCTTTAGTTTGGGAAAACCCAAAGGAAAACCGACGTCTATTAAATGAAAAGATCAACACCGTCAATTCGGGTGTTGATCTTTTTGTTTTACCCGAAATGTTTACCTCTGGGTTTACTATGAACCCTAGTTTGGTAGCAGAAACGATGGAAGGCGAAACGTTAAGTTGGTTAAAAGAAAAAGCGAAGGAGAAAAATGCAGTAATGCTAGGAAGTCTCGTTATTACAGAAAACGGTAATTTCTATAACCGCATGGTTTGCGTTGAACCTTCGGGAGCTGTTACTTGCTATGATAAGCGCCATACCTTTACCTTAGCTGGTGAAGATAAAGTTTATACAGCAGGGACTGAAAAAGTAATTTTCAACTATAAAGGTTGGAAAATTTGCCCATTGGTTTGTTATGATTTAAGATTTCCGGTTTGGGCTAGAAACGTTGAGGACTATGACCTTCTCATCTATGTGGCCAATTGGCCTAAGGTTAGAGTTGCGGCTTGGGATGCTTTACTACAAGCTAGAGCCATAGAAAATATGGCCTACTGTATTGGCGTTAATAGAGTAGGGTTAGACGGTAACAATTATGAGCACTCCGGACATTCCGTGGCTTATGATGTTTTAGGGAAGCGCTTAGATCAGATCCCTGAAGATACCGAAACTATTGAGGTGGTTACTTTAGAGAAAGCGGCCATTAAAAAATACCGCGACAAATTAAACTTCTTGAATGATGCGGATGCCTTTAGTCTAAAAGTTCAAACTCAATAACAAAATCAAAATTGGCACGGACGTCATCTAATTTCTCCTTAGGATAACTCACACGCTCAGGTTGGATCCCCAACAAGTAATTTCCGGTATCGTATTTCCCATTGGCATTGCTATCGAAAATAGCTCTAAGTTTATAGGTTCGTGGCGTAAGATTTCTAAAATCTACAATAGGTTTTTCTTTAGCATAACGTTCGTATAAAACATCACCATTGTTGTTTATTAACTGCACTATCATTGGCAGTTTTGCGTTTCTTAGGTTCACTCTAATATTACCATAATCTGAGATCGATTTTGTTTTAATGGTATAATTTATAGTATCCTTATTGGTTTCGTTATAAAAATCGGTAAACGTTCCTGGAAGTAGCGTAAAGCTATAAATTTCATTTTCTTCTTTTTCAATAGGGAAACGATAGTTATTATAGATGGAATCGTAAACCACTTTGTAAGCGACTGGTATAGAATCTCTATTAATTACACTAATTTTTGTGGAATCTATTTTAGATAAAGGCGTGTTGGCTTCAATAGTTAAATCGTCTTGAAAATTAACAGGACCCTGCACTAGGGCTTTAATGTTTAAAGAATCTTGTTTTAAGTCTCTAAAACGATGCTTAAAGGTGTCTATTTTTGTACCGCTATTTACTATAAAAAAGGTCGAGTCAACTTCAAATTGTGGTTGGTACCAATAGTATAAAGTATCTGTTTCTTTATCTTTAATAATTCTGGTTTTATAGCCTTCAGGTGTTTCTCCTAAAACCTTAATGCGGATGGCTTCGTAATCCCCTTCATAAGGAAAAATGATTCGGCTTGCAGCATCTTGAGTAGGCTTAATGGCTTTATTATTTACCGCTTCTTTAAATAACTTTATGCCGTAAGTAGAATCACTAGGAACGGTGATATAGTCTTCTTTAAATCCTATTTTATCGGTTTTCTGATTAAAGAGGTAGTTTGAATTTTCATCTTTTAAAGCAATCAACTTATAGGTTCCAGCTTTAATATTATCAATACTGAAAGACGTAAGACTATCTAAAGTATTGGTGATATAGCGTGGTTTTTCTTTATAAACGATAGAGTCGTTATAGGTAGAGTCAACTTCATACAGCATAACGGAAATAAAGGTCTCAGGCTCTTGTTTTAGGGCATCTTCAACATAACCTTTTACAGATAGTGAATCGATGGTATTTCCTGTTGAAAACACATAGCGATAATACGGATAAGGGTTTCCTTCGTTATAATCCACGATGCTTTCACCAAAATTAAAGGCGTAAGTGGTATTAGGATCTAAGGTGTCCTTTATTTTAATAGTAATGGTTTTGCTAGCACCACTAGCAGGAGTCACCACCGGAGCGTTATCCATAGGTGGAGAAACAATAAGTTGTTTCTGAAGGTTCTTTATTTGCACATACTCATTAAACTGAATCGTAATCTCATCACCCTTAAAATTAGTTGAAAAATTTTCTGGATGAGAAGCGGTTATTTTTGGGGGTAAAATATCTTTTTCGCCACCAGTTGGTGTTCCACGGTTAGCACAACTCGCAAGGGTTAATGCCATAAATAGGAAACCTAATATTCGTAAAGGAGATAAATGCATCTATTTTAAAATAAATTTAATACAAAGAAACAACTATAAATTAAAGTAACGAAAAAATCAATCTGCAATTGCTAAGGTGGCAAGACTTAACTTAATGTTAGCAATTTCAGATAAAACAATAGCACAAGATTCTATGGTGGCGCCTGTGGTAATAATATCGTCTACGAGTAAAATGTGCTTGCCGCGTAGTGATGTATTTTCAGCGATGGCAAAAAGCGATCCATCGTCTTTCCAACGTTTAATCCTAGCTTTAAAAACCTGAGTTTTCGCAGATTTAACTTTAATTAGTACGCTATCATTATACTCGGCATTTAAGGCTGCTGCAATTTCTTGACTAAATTTAGCGACCTGATTGTAGCCTCGTTTTCTAAGCTTTGCTTTATACAACGGCACGGGTACCACAACATCAATCTGTTTATAGGCGTCTATAGAAGCCAGTTCGGCTCCCAACCATTGGCCAAAAAAAGGACCAATATCTTCATGCCCTCGATATTTTAAATTGTGGAGTAGTTGCTGCACCGGTCCTTTTTTTGAGAAGTGTAAAAGGGCGGTGGCGCTTTCTAATTTTACGCGGCCATAAAGTGTTTTTTTAACAGCTTCAGGAGCGTCAAAATGAAAATTTGTAATCGGTAAATGATGGCGGCATGCGGTGCACAAAACGACTTCATTGTCGCTTAATACAAGGTTGCAAGCTTCGCAAACTCTTGGAAAAAACAAGTTTAACAAGTTTTTCATCATTTAATCGATTAAAATAAGATAACTCTATGATAACGTTTAATTTCGACTCAAATTAATAAATTTATTATAATGATAGTTAACCCTCAGCTATTAAATTATAGATTAATTGTTAGTTCTTTATTGATTGTATTAACTGTTTTAGGAGCTTATAGTATTGATAAGTATAAGTCTGTTGAATCTTACGAAACGTTTTTAGAGCAAGAAAAGGTTTTAATAGAAACGGAATTAACAGAACTTTTATCGAGTTATGATGCGCTTAATAAAGATTATGATCTTATGTCCTTACAGCTTAAAAAAGCCCAAGAGGAAACAAGAACAGCTTTAGATTCCCTAAGAATACTAGAAGGCAATTTATCTATAGTAACCAAGTACAAAGCACAGCTTGCCGTATTAAAGCTAAAAAGCAAAACCCTTTTAGCAACCATAGACTCTCTAAACCTTGTTAATAAACAATTACAAGAAGATAAGCGTTACGCCTTAAATACGATAAAAAAGAACTCTTCTACCATTAGTGATTTAGAAGAAACCAATAGCGTATTAAATGAGTCGTTAAACACGGCATCAGTCTTAAAGGCGAGTCATATTAAAGCGGAGTCTTATAAATTAAAATCAGGAAAAAAACGCATAACAGATAAAGCAAAACGTGTTAATGCCATTGATGTGTGCATTACACTTAATGAAAATGCTTTGGCAGAACGCGGGAATAAAGATATCTATATTCAGATTGTAAATCCAAGTGGTAATGTAGTGTCTAACGCTGGCGAGGTTGTTTTTGGTGATTCGTCTTTAATTTACAGTCAGAAAAAGGTGGTGAATTATAAAAATGAAAACTTAGAGATTTGCACCCCAATTATCGCTGATAATAAAGATAATCCTTTGTTAGAAGGCTACTATTTTGTTCATGTTTTTCATGAAAATACAAAGCTTGGCAGTACCAGTCTTAAATTAAAATAATTAAAGTGTAGAATTAACCTTATAAATTTTAAAAAACCGTTCTGTTAATCAGAGCGGTTTTCTATTTTTGCAGTATTATGGCAAACGAAGATCAATTTAAAAAAGTAATCTCTCACGCAAAGGAGTATGGTTACGTGTTTCAGAGTAGTGAAATCTACGATGGACTTAGCGCAGTATACGATTATGCTCAGAATGGAGTAGAATTAAAGAAGAATATAAGAGACTATTGGTGGAAAGCCATGGTACAAATGCACGATAATATTGTGGGTATTGATGCCGCAATATTTATGCATCCTACCACGTGGAAAGCCTCTGGTCACGTTGATGCATTTAGTGATCCTTTAATTGATAATAAGGATTCTAAAAAGCGTTATAGAGCGGATGTTTTAGTAGAAGATTATTGTGCTAAAATTGAAGCTAAAATTGAAAAGGAAGTTAAAAAAGCTGAAAAGCGTTTTGGTGAAGCCTTTAATAAGGAAGAATTTCTTTCTACAAATGGCCGTGTGCTTGGGTACCAAGAAAAAATTGATACCATCTTAAAACGTTTAGGGCAATCTTTAGAAAAAGAAGATTTAGCTGATGTTAAGGCTTTAATTGAAGAGTTGGGTATTGCTTGTCCTGTAGCAGGAAGTAAGAACTGGACCGACGTGAAGCAGTTTAACCTTATGTTTGGGACTAAATTAGGAGCGTCTGCAGAATCTGCAATGGACTTATATTTAAGACCAG
Source organism: Winogradskyella rapida (assembly GCF_042675845.1). Lineage (NCBI taxonomy): Bacteria > Pseudomonadati > Bacteroidota > Flavobacteriia > Flavobacteriales > Flavobacteriaceae > Winogradskyella > Winogradskyella rapida. The sequence continues at coordinate 1,837,921 of NZ_JBHTKM010000063.1, forward strand.
AAACGGCACAGGGTATTTTTGTGAATTTCTTAAACGTTCAGAAAACCGGACGTATGAAGATTCCTTTTGGGATTGCACAAACCGGAAAAGCTTTTAGAAATGAAATTGTTGCACGACAGTTTATTTTTAGAATGCGTGAGTTTGAACAAATGGAGATGCAATTTTTTATTAAGCCAGGCACTCAAAAAGAATGGTTTGACTATTGGAAAGAAACCCGATTAAAATGGCATAAATCACTTGGTCTAGGAGAAGATAATTACCGTTTCCACGATCATGAGAAATTAGCACACTACGCTGATGCGGCTACTGATATTGAATTTAAATTCCCATTTGGATTTAAAGAATTAGAAGGAATTCACTCACGTACTGATTTCGATTTAAAGCAACACGAAGAATTTTCGGGTAAAAAATTACAGTATTTTGACCATGAAGATAAAGAAAGCTACACGCCATACGTTTTAGAAACCTCTATTGGTTTAGACCGTATGTTCTTAGCCGTATTCTCAAATGCTTTAGTTGAAGAAGAATTAGAGAACAATACCACAAGAACGGTTTTAAAATTACCAGCAGTTTTAGCACCAACAAAAGCCGCTATTTTACCATTGGTTAAAAAGGATGGTTTACCAGAGGTTGCTAAGAAGATTGTTGAAGACTTAAAGTGGGATTTTAACGTCACTTATGATGAAAAAGATGCCGTTGGAAGACGTTACAGAAGACAAGATGCTAACGGAACACCATTTTGTATTACCGTAGATCACGATACTTTAGAAGATAATTCGGTAACGATTCGTCATAGAGATACGATGGAACAAAGACGTGTGAAAATTGAAGATTTAAAAGACATTATAAAAGCTGAGGTTGATGTAAAGCATTGGCTGATGAAAATGAACTAAAATTCATGTAGAGTCTTAAATATAAAAAACGCCCAAGCTTTTAGTTTGGGCGTTTTTCGTTATAGGTTTTTCAGCTTAAAATCGGTAGCCTAAATTGAAACCAAATTTGCCAACAATATTAGGGTCGTCATAATCTGTATTAAAAAGATTGCGTCCAATTCCGTTTATAAGTTCAAATACAAATCCGCTTTTCGTTACCCACTTACCACCTAAACCAATACCAACAGCAAGATCGGTAACTGTTTTTTCTTCGGTATAAAAATAACCATCGTTGGGGGTGATCTCTTTCTCTCTTTCACTAGAATTTAGCATGGCGAAACCTTCTACAAAAAAGCCAGCCGCATATTTTTTACCAAAGAAAACCCTGTAATACGGAGCGACGTAATAATTAATAGAGGGCTGCATAAATTCCTTGTCGTAAGGGACAAGGAAAGAAATACCAACAGAAGATTCGTCATTGAGATTACGCTCATAGCTCGCTTCTGCAGATCCTAAAAGTAATAGGATTCCATTGAGTTTTACCTCATTTTGTTTCTGATATAGCGGCGCTATACTGTCGGTTTGTTGCTGTGCATTTAACAAGGTAAGGCTTCCAAAAATCCAAAGGGCAAAAAGGATGGGTTTCATCATTATAAAGACAAATTGGTTAACGTAGGTACAGTGTCTAAGTTATAGATACAAAATGTGCGAAAAGGTTGCGTATAAAAATGAAGTTTTAAACCTACAAAATCTTTTTTGCTAAGTAAGCCGCATCTTTTTTAATACCGCCTAAAGTTGCTGAACCTCTCGTATGTAACCATGGCAGACCAATAAAATAAAGTCCGTCAGTGGTGCTAATTCCTCTATGGTGTTTTGGGTAGCCGTCTTTACAAAGTTCTATTCCTGTTATCCATTCAAAATTGGGTTTATAGCCTGTAGCCCAAATAATATTCTGAACATCGTTTAAATCTTTTGTCGCGGTTTTAATGGTGTTTCCATCTGTATCTAAGGTGTAGCCCACAACCTCTACATTCGCCCTGTTTATTATGGCTTTGATGTCTGTACCAATAATAGGTTGCTTGGCATCACTAATCTTTTTTCCAATCCATGAGTTTTTACTGAAACTTAAAAAGCCTGTAACGGTAAACCACCACCAAAGGGTTTTTCCTAAAATCTCTTGTGGTAATGTTCTTATGGCTGTGCTTCCTGAGAAATATGTGGTTGTGTTGCTTTGCTTAGAAACTTCATCTAAAATTTGAAATCCACTGTCACCACCACCTACAACTAAGGTAGGGCCATTTTGTAATTGCTCAGGATTTTTATAATAGTTACTGTGTACTTGGTAAATTGAAGACGACAGGTTTTTATGAAACTTTGGGGTAAACGGAATATGAAACGGCCCTGTGGCAATAATTACCTGTTTACAAAAAAGGGCTTCTTTGTTGGTGCTGATTTTAAAACCATCTGCTGTTTTCTCTATTCGTTCTGCTAAAGTGTTAAGCTGTACAGGGAACTCAAAGGTTTCGGCATAGTTTTTAAAATAGGCTGCAATTTCATATTTATCTGGGTAGTGCCCTTTTGGTGACGGAAATGGCATTCCTATTAAATGATTAAACTCTGTAGGGGTAAATAGCGTTAAGGAGTCCCAACGTTTAAGCCAAGAAGCTCCAATTTCGTTTTCCTTATCTAAGATTAAAAAATCTTTCTTTTGCTGTTTAAGAAAATAAGCCATAGAGAGTCCTGCTTGGGCAGCTCCTATGATTACAAAGTCTTTCATTAATTGTATTGTGTTAGTCTTTGCACAGTATACCGTTTTTATAGGTTTTATACAAATTACTGTAGCATATAAATTGGAGCTTTAGTCTAAAAATAGGCTTTCAGTTGTATGGTCCCCGTGTGGATGGTTTTTGCCGTTTCAGACTTTCTTCCGAAGTAATTTAGGTTCAGGTCTAAATATTTGGTTAGTTTTTTCTGTGCCAGTAAACTCCAAGTGAGGTTTTTACCTTCTTGTAGACCTTCGAGCATTTGGTAGGCTACGGGAGAATTAGAATTGCCTTCAAAGTCGTTTTCAAATAAATTAAATTCGCCTGTTAATGCTATTTTCTGAGCTTTATTATAGGTGAATGAAAAACCGTAGTTGTTTTGGGCTAAGGTTTCAAAACTGGCCATGACGTTAGTTTTAGAGGTGTATTGGTAAAACACATCAAACTGAGCATTTTCATCAAAGAGATAACTCAATTTAGGTTTCATAAAATACTGGTCTATGCTGTAATTCTGACTCGTAAAATTATCATTGTTACTCTCTTCATTTCCTATACTTGCCAATATCGTCGTTAACCAGTTGGCATGTAATTTATGGTTAAAATTAAGCTGATGACTGTTGGTTTTATTCTGTTGTGTTCCTGTAGATAATAAATTACGACTCTTATTGCTTAGATAGGTGTACGAGGTGGTAAAGTGTTGCTTCCCACGATTAAAAAATAAGATGTTTTTAAGGCTGTAATTTAAGGATACAAAATCTTCAGTGGCGATATCTTTTTCTAAAGCTTGAAAGGGGTTAAGGTTAAAACCATTATCTGATTTAAACTTTTCACTATTGACTAAAAATGAGGCTTGGTTGTAAAAATGCGACCAAAATAGCTGTGTTTTATTTTCTGAAGTACTCCATTTTTGTGGATTAATGGTTAAGGTTTGCCCGAACTTATTTTGATGGGTTTGCAAGTAAATTTGATTAGGAAGAAGCACTCTTATATAACTGCCTTGGTCTGAAAACTGTGCAATTTCAAACTCATCTAATTCTTGTATGCCATTGGCATTATAATCAATCCAAGTGTAGGCACCTTGCCCGGCTTCGACCTCTACATAGGTGAAATCTTGTTGTGGCGAGGTGCCGGAATTAATTTCAAAATTGCTATTCCAAATAACCAGGTTTTTAAATAATTTTTGATTCAAGATAAAGCGGCCATTCAAACTTTGCTCATCATCAGTGCTCGCTTCTTTAGATTTTAAGGTTCTGTAATTTAAAAAAAGTTGTAGGCTTGTATTTTTATTTTGAATCAGTCGTGACTTTAAATAGTAAGTGTTAGAGTTACTCACGTTTTTAAGCTCATTAGACCGTAAACTATCATTGAAACGTTTTATATAGCCAATTTCTGCATACACATCGGTGCTGTCACCAATACCGACGAAAGCTTCATAGGCTTTAAATTTCTGACTTAAGGCTGTTAAAGAATCGGTTTGTAGGTCGCTTTGCTCATTATCTTCAGTAGAGAATTTTACGCCCGCCCATTTCTTATTTTTTTGATAGGCCAACCGATTAAAAGACCGCAAAAAAGTAGACCCATTTAATGTGCTTTCACTTTTTAGGGCACTAGAGCTAGAGTAAAAGTGAAACCCTCCAAGCTGTAAATTTGTTGTGAGGTTGTGCCTGTTACCTTTAAAATTTTCCGTGTAATTTAAATGTTCATACGTGTAGTTGGCGCTTCCTTTTTTTAGATGTGAGAGCTGTAAGCCTGTGCTAAATAACAACTGATTACCTTCTGGAATAGTATAGCTAGTGCTGGTCTCAGACTCCTCTAAATTCCAATCGCGCGTAAATTCCGCACGGTACAAACGTTCAATGGTATTAAAGTTTTTTTGAAGATAATCGGTATCTATGCTTGCCGATAGATTCCAAAGCGAATCGGACTGAATAAGGTGTTGTTGTAGCGTGAATTTAGCCGCGTAACCATCATTGTTGTCATCATCTAAGTTTGAAAATAAGTTCTCGTCCTTCTTGCTTCCGGCAATTTCAAAAAAGAGCTTTGTTTTATCGCCGGGCGTGTAAGTTCCGTTTACGGTGGCAATTTGAAGACGTTCTGGAGCGATGAGTTGGGTAATAGGTTCGTAATCTCCTTGTGGCACGCCAGCTATAGGAGCTACATATTCGTAAATGTTATTAATAGCATTAGAATTGCTTAAAACATAATTGCCTTCATTTGGACCAACATAGGTAAAGGTAAGGCTGTATAATTCGTCTTCAGAATTATTGGAGTAGACGTAGTATTCTTCGGTCCCTATAGTTTCTTTTCGGTATAAAATTCGGTTTTCAGAATAGCTGGTCAACGTTGCCGATGGAGCAGACATTAAATCTTGATTGTCTCCTGCATTGGCCAAGATTTCTGTTTGTTCTGTAGAAAGATTCTGTTGCAAGGGTTGGTTTTTTGCATCGCTTTCAGAATACACAGCAACATTAAGTTGTAAATTATCGGTTTTAAACTGGGCGCCACCAAAGACCGTAAACCTAGAATAGTTACGCTCGCTAAATTGGTAATCTACAGTAATTCGCATTTCGGAGGTGATGGGGTAGGTGGCATTAAAAATAATTTCACCGGCGTTGTAGTCAATAATATAATCTTTGTTTTCTCCACGTTCTAAGGGGACCCCATTAACATAAACGGTTTCACTACCCGAAACCACAAGGACATACAATTCATTATTAGAACCCGTTAATTTGTATGGGCCTTGGTTGCCTTCTTCAGCCGTAAATTGTGTGGTTGTAAACTGCCCTCTAACTAAAGCGCCTGAGGCAAAAACCGAAGTTTTTTCACTTAGATTAGCATGGACCAATAGGCCTTGGACCCGCTTAGAAAAATCAGCAAAATAACTGTTGTTGTTTTCTAAGTCAATATCTCCTGCTCTAATGTTCCAATCTTCAGAAAATAATTCAATAAAAACCTGGTCAAATTCATCTAAACGCTGTGAATATCCACTTTCTTGCAGCGGAATATCTGAGTCTTGGATGGATGCTCTTAGCGATACTTTATCACTTAATTTACCTGAAATTTGGAGGTCGAGTTCACTATTTAAAACTGAATTCTGATTGTTTCCTATGGTAATTCCTCTAGAAATACTTCCCGAAGTGGTAAGACCATCAAAAGGAGTAAAGCTATTTTTAGAGGTTGTACGCGTTAAACTGTAAAGTTGCCCATAATTAGAAGAGCGGTCTATAACCACATCATCATCGAGCTGTTTATAAACTTTGGTTAAAAATTCTGGATAACGCAAATACGCAATATTAACACTATCCATAGCTATCGGACGCTTAAATTTCAACCATGCTTTAGCGTAATTTACCGTGTACAAGCTAGGATCTATAAGGACATTGTCAACACTAAGGACTTTGAATTGGGTTGGATTTATACTAACAGAATCTATTTGAATAGAATCGCTAACCGCCACTTTTTTTTGTCTATAATTAGATGCCGCTTCTTGAGAACTCCCCAAGGCGGTACATAAAAAACATAGAAAAAAAAGTACAAACCTCATGTGGAATAATAACTGTTGAAAGCTAAAAATATTTTATCGTTAAATGCAGTATAAAATTATAGGGTAAAAGTACAGTATTATTTAATTTAGCAATTCATTCAAATTAGAACAAAAAAGAGCGTCGCTTAAGGCGAAAAATAGGTGTATGAAAATAGTTTCTTATAATGTTAACGGTATTAGAGCCGCCATAAATAAAGGGTTTATAGAATGGTTAAAAGCCACAGATCCAGATGTTATATGTCTTCAAGAAATTAAAGCTATGGAAGAGCAACTTGATTTAAGCTTGTTTACAGATGCAGGATATAACTTTAATTATTGGTTTAGCGCTCAGAAAAAAGGTTACAGTGGTGTGGCCGTATTGTGTAAAAAAGAACCTAAGCATATAGAATTCGGAACCGGAATAGAATCGATGGATTTTGAAGGTCGAAACATCAGAGTAGACTATGATGAGGTCTCTGTAATGAGTATGTATTTGCCTTCAGGGACGAATGATGCAAGATTGTCTCATAAGTTTGAATACATGGATCTTATTCAGAAGTATCTTATAGAATTGCAGAAAGACAAACCTAATTTAGTGGTTTGTGGTGATTATAATATTTGTCATGAAGAAATTGATATTCACAACCCAAAAATGAAAGGAGTTTCAGGATTTTTACCTGAAGAGCGCGAATGGTTGGGCGATTTTATAGACAGTGGATTTATCGATAGTTTCCGATTTTTACACCCAGAGCGTCAAGAATATTCATGGTGGAGTTATAGAGCCAATTCCAGAGCAAATAATAAAGGTTGGCGTTTAGATTATGCCATGGTGAGTACCCCATTAAAAGAAAAAATAAAACGTAGCGTTATATTAACAGAAGCGGTTCATAGTGACCATTGCCCTATTTTACTAGAACTCGATTTTTAAGCAAGTCCCCAAATTAAATATAGATTAAAATAAACCTAACAGAACAAATGATGATTAAAAAACTTTCAATATTAGCCGTAGGCCTTACCTTATGTACGTCTTGTGTTTCAAAGAAAATATACACGGAATTAGAAGATAAATATGCCGATTTAAAGCAGGAAAATAGAGGGCTTTCGGATGAATTAGAAACCTTATCTAGTGACAAAACCCAATTGACCAATGATCTAAATGATTTACAGCAGGCCTATGATAAAGCGGTTGCAGAACGCGATAAATTACAAGCAGATTATGCAGCGGCCCAATCTAATTTAGAAACGTTAAGAGCGTCGTATAGGGCATTAGAAGAAAATAGTTCTGCCTCGATTGCAAAAAATGCCCAGAAAAACAGAGAGCTTTTGGCACAATTAGAAGCTAAAGAACAAGCTTTAGCGGCCGAAAATGAACGTTTAAAAGCCTTAAAACAAGAGCTAGAGAGTCGTTCTCAGCGTGTGGCAGAATTAGAAAATGTTATTGCGAGCAAAGATGCTGCGATGAACAAATTAAAAGACGCCATTTCTAAAGCCTTAACTAATTTTGAAGGGAAAGGACTTACCGTAGAACAACGCGATGGAAAGGTGTACATTTCTATGGAAAATAAATTATTGTTTCAATCTGGAAGTTGGTATGTAGGAGCACAAGGAAAACAAGCCGTTAGACAACTAGGAAGTGTGTTAGCGGAGAACCCTGAAATCTCTGTGCTTATTGAAGGTCATACCGATAATGTTCCTTATAAAGGGAATGCGCAATTAAGCGGTAACTGGGATTTATCTGCAAAACGTGCTACGGCCATTGTAACTATTTTGAGAGAAAATGAGGCTATTAACCCTGAAAATCTAACGGCAGCAGGTCGTGGAGAATTTGCACCTATTGCTAGTAATGAGACTTCAGAAGGTAGAGCTAAGAACAGACGTATTGAGGTGATTTTAACACCGAAATTAGATGAGATTTCTAAGTTACTCAATGATATTTAAAAGAATTAAATGCAGTTGCGTTTTTTCTAACATAAAAAGCTTATTTTTATAGAAGAAGCTTTGTAAGTAAAGTTCGTGCATTTTAGAAAGTTAGACTTCATTGATTATAAAATTAATGAAGTCTATTTTTTTTATAAGGTTTTGCAAGGGTTTACGGTTCTTATCGTCGAAGTCCTTAACCACTAAGTTCAATTAAAATAATCATCCTGTTACATCAGGATCTACTATGAAATATACCACCTTACCACATACCAATATTAAAGTGAGTAAAATTTGCTTGGGTACGATGACCTGGGGAAATCAAAACACGCAAAATGAAGGCTTCGCTCAAATGGATTTAGCTCGAGATAAAGGCGTTAATTTCTTTGATTGTGCAGAGTTGTATCCAGTTCCTGCAGAAGCAAAAACCTATGCGGAAACCGAACGAATTATAGGAAATTGGTTTCAAAAAACAGGACAGCGCGACCAAGTAGTGTTAGCGACTAAAATTGCCGGAACCGGTGATTATACGGCGCATATTAGAACCAATGGTTTTAGCAAAGAAGCTTTAAATGAAGCCGTAGATAACAGTTTAAAGCGATTAAAAACAGACTATATAGATTTATATCAACTGCATTGGCCAGAACGCCAAACCAATACTTTTGGGACACGAGATTATACCCCTAATGACAACGATCCATGGGAAGATAATTTTCATGAAATTCTTCAACATTTAGAGGGTATTGTAAAGTCTGGAAAAATTAGACAAGTTGGGATTTCTAATGAGAAAGCTTGGGGAACTATGCGTTATTTAGAAGAATCTAAGCGTCATCATTTACCACGGATGATTACCATCCAGAATGCCTATTCTTTAATTAATAGAGTTTTTGAAGGTGATATGGCAGAAATTGCACACCGTGAGGACATTGGGTTGCTAGCGTATTCTCCAATGGCTTTTGGCGTATTATCAGGGAAATATATAAAAGGAACAGCTGCGGCTGATGCCCGATTAAATTTGTTTCCAAGATTTTCACGTTACAATAGTGCTCAGGCTACAGAGGCTACAAAGCGCTATTTAAAAATTGCAGAAGACCACAATATGTCCTTAGCACAAATGGCTTTAGCTTTTGTAAATGAAAGACCTTTTGTAACGAGTAATATTATAGGAGCAACTAATTTAGACCAGTTGAGAGAAAATATAGAGAGTATAGATATTACCTTATCTCAAGAGCTTATAGAAGCCATTAATGCGGTACACGCTGAAATTCCTAATCCGGCGCCTTAATAGTAAGGTTTTAGATTATAATACTTAAAAAGCACGCGTTTTTAAACACGTGCTTTTTTTTAGATTTTTATTTGACGATTAATCTGCTCTTGAAGCGAAATAAAGGTTTCCGTTCTAGAAACCCCTTTAATACTTTGGATTTCAGAATTAAGAACATGCATTAAATGCTCATTATCTCTAGAGAGTATTTTAATAAAGATAGACCAGTTTCCTGTGGTGTAGTGACACTCAATAACTTCAGGTATTTTCTGTAATTGTTTTACGGCCTCTGGATTACTAATGGCTTTATCTAGATAAACACCGACAAACGCCATAGTGGTATAACCCAAGACTTTTGGGTTAATGATGAATTTAGATCCGGCAATAAGACCAGATTTTTCTAGTTTTTTTAAGCGCTGATGAATGGCGGCACCAGATATCCCTACATTACGCGCAATTTCTAAAATTGGGGTTCTGGCATCATCCATCAAAGCACGAAGTATTTTTTTATCAATACCATCAATATAAATACCTCCATCATTAATTTTCATAAGACCACTTTCTTTTAAATTGAAATGGAAAGATAAAAAAAGCGTTTCAATTTGAAACGCTTTTAAAATAAATACTTTAAATAATAAGGTTATACATTTAAAGGGTTATAGCCTAAATACGGAACCTCATATTCTTTAAACGCTATATCGTAAGCTTCTAAAGCTTTGAGTATAGGGGTATATACTTCTTTGGTAATCGGAATTTGAACGCCTGGTGTTTTTATATCGCCGTTTAAGATTGCTAATGTCGCTATAGCTACCGGTAAGCCTACAGTTTTAGCCATAGCCGTATAAGTTTGATCCTGTCCTAAGGTAACCATCGTGGCATCAATTTGATGCTTTTTACCGTTTAGCTCGTAGCCAAATTTATGATACATCACAATCATATCTTTATCGTCTTTGGCTAAGGTCCAACTGTCCATTAATATCTTTTGAAGAATTTGGGCGGGAGTCCCTTTATCAAGCTCTACCATTTTTTCAGGGTTAAAAAGGTCTAACTCTAAAAACTTATCCCACATCATATCATCTTGGTCAATTTTAAGGGCGTGTCTAAATTTTAATTCCACAGAGTCTGTAGGGCTGTAAGGTAAAAATGCATTGACAAAATCGCGATAACTCATGTTTTTACTATCGTCAATGGTATAGCTATCATCCGTCATTCCTAATTGTACAAAGGCATTCCAGGCTCTACTAAAGCCTACACGTCGCATGGTACCGCGGTATAAGGTTTTTACATGATCTAAGCCATACACATTTTGGTATTTTAAAGAGTCTCTATTAGCATAGGCTTCAAAGCGGCCATAGTTTTCAACATCTAAAAATTCGGTACGTCTAAATAATCGGTTATAAGAAATGTATTTAAATTGGTCTTCCTGTAAAAATTTAGCGGCCCCTCCTTGACCGGCGACAACCACATTTCTAGGGTTCCATGTAAATTTATAGTTCCATAAATTAGTATCACTTTCTGGTGCTACTAAACCGCCTGTAAAGGATTCAAATAAAATCATTTTTCCACCTTTATCTCTAATACGGTCTATCACTTGCATGGCGCTCATGTGGTCTATACCAGGATCTACACCTATCTCATTCATAAAGATGAGGTTATTGGCTTTAGCTTCTGCATCTAGAGCTTGCATTTCTTTACTTACATAAGAGGCCGTTACCATATGCTTCTTAAATTTGATACAATCTCTAGCCACTTCAATATGAAAACGGGCAGGAAGCATAGAAATGATAATATCGGCTTTTTTTATGGCTTCAGAGCGCGATTCAGGATCAAAGACATCAAGGTGAATAATATCGGCCTTAACATCAGTACCGATAAGTTTCTTTGCATTTTCAACATGAAGATCGCCAATGGTGAGTTTTAGATGTTGCGATTCAGAATGATCAAGTAAATATTTTATAAGATAAGAGCAAGATTTACCAGCTCCAATGATTAATATGTTTCGCATCATGAGTATATATGATTAAATTTGTGTTTTACGAAAATAAGGAATACAAAAGGCAATAAAGACTGCATAAACGTTAATATTATGAATAAGAAGCTGTTGATTACCGGATCTATTTTGGGCATGTTAGGGATTATTTTGGGAGCCTTTGCGGCTCATGGGTTAAAAGCTTTAATTAGTACGGCAGCTGTTGCAACTTTTGAAACCGGAGTACGTTATCAAATCTATCATGCTTTTTTCTTACTCTTTTTAGGAAATACCACGATGGTGAGTCTAAAAATGAAGTCCTATATCTTTTATTGTATTCTATTTGGTGTGTTACTTTTTTCAGGTTCTATTTATGGTTTAGCCACCAATGCCCTTACTGTTATAGATTTCAAAACCATAGGTTTTGTAACGCCTATTGGTGGATTAGGACTTATTTGTGGGTGGGGACTTTTGCTTTGGGCTGTACATAAACATAAGGTTAATTAAACGGGCTTAAAGGTGCGGATTCAAAATAATATTTTAGTTTTGCATAACTAAACAACACTAATATTATGGCAAATCATTCCCAATTTACGAAAACGATTTCGTTAAATCAATATGGAATTAAAAATGCAAAGGTTAATTATCAATTAACATCAGAAGAATTACACGCCGAGACCTGCTCTAAAGGTCAAGGTGTAGAAGCTTCCTCGGGCGCTTTAGCAGTGAATACTGGCGAGTTTACCGGACGTTCTCCTATGGACCGTTTTATAGTAGAAGACGCTATAACCAAAGATAAAGTTTGGTGGGGCCCAGTAAATATTCCTTTTGAAAGCTCTAAATTTCAAAAGCTTTATGATAAGGTAGTGGACTACCTATCTAATAAAGAGATTTATGTTCGCGATAGTTATGCGTGTGCAGATCCTAATTACAAACTAAATATCAGAGTTATTAATGAGTACCCTTGGAGTAACATGTTTGCTTACAACATGTTTTTACGTCCAACGGAAGCGGAATTAGAACATTTTACACCCGAATGGACCGTGGTTAATGCGCCAGGTTTTATGGCCGATCCTGAAGTGGATGGTACACGTCAGCACAATTTTGCAATTTTAGATTTTACACGAAAAATTGCCCTTATCGGAGGAACAGGATATACCGGAGAAATTAAAAAAGGAATCTTTTCGGCCTTAAATTTTATTCTTCCAGTATATAAAAACACCTTGCCAATGCACTGTAGTGCTAACGTTGGGAAGAATGACGATACGGCTATTTTCTTTGGATTATCTGGAACCGGAAAAACAACCCTTTCTACAGATCCTAACCGAAGTTTAATAGGTGATGATGAGCATGGTTGGACGGCTGAAAACACGGTTTTTAATTTTGAAGGCGGTTGCTATGCTAAGGTTATTAATTTATCACAAGAGCAAGAACCCGAAATTTTTGCAGCGATTAAAAAAGGAGCGATTCTTGAAAATGTAATCATGGATAGCGAAGGCCATGTGGATTTTGCAGATACTTCTATTACACAAAATACACGAGTGAGTTATCCTATTTATCATATAGATAATATAAGACAACCCTCTATTGGAGAAAATCCTAAAAATATATTTTTCTTAACTGCAGATGCCTTTGGAGTTTTGCCTCCAATCTCTAAGTTAACCCCAAGTCAGGCGGCTTATCATTTTATTTCTGGATATACGGCAAAAGTAGCCGGTACAGAAGCCGGTGTAGTAGAGCCTGTACCAAGTTTTTCTGCTTGTTTTGGAGCACCGTTTATGCCATTGCATCCTACCGCTTATGCTAAGATGCTAAGTGAAAAAATGCAGGAAGCAGGCGTTAATGTTTGGTTGGTTAATACAGGGTGGACCGGCGGACCTTATGGTGTAGGAACACGTATGAAATTAAAATATACCAGAGCGATGATTAACGCTGCACTAAATGGCGATTTGGGAGATTATACTTATGAAGATTACCATATTCATTCCGTGTTTGGGGTCGCGCAACCAAGAACTTGTCCTGGTGTGCCTACGGAAGTTTTAAGTCCGAGAGCCACATGGAAAGATGATAAAGCCTACTATACTATGGCCTTTAAACTCTCTAATGCCTTTAGAGAAAACTTTAAGAAATTTGAGTCTTATGCTTCTGAAGAAGTAAGACGTGGAGGACCACAGCGCTATGCGTTTTAAATGACAAATTGATGCAAAAAAAAAGCGATTCTAAATTTTAGAATCGCTTTTTTAATACGGTCTTGTGCGTAATTATTTTCCTTTATTTACAGCGTCAATATATTTCTGTAAAGCCATAGTCATGGAAGGTGTTTCTGGTGTAGGTGCAGAAATATCTACACGCAATCCTTTTTCTTTCACTGCTTTTACAGTGGTGTTTCCAAATACAGCAATACGTGTGTCATTCTGCTTGAAATCTGGGAAATTGTGGAATAAAGACTCAATGCCAGATGGGCTAAAGAACACTAAAATGTCATAGGTTACATTAGATAAGTCAGATAAATCACTGATGACTGTTTTGTAAAATGTAGCCTGTTTCCAATTTACGCCTAAAGCGTCTAAATTTTCAGGAATAATAGGTTTTACTTTGTCTGTAGTGGGCAATAAGAAGTTTTCGTCTTTATATTTTTTAATTAAAGGCATTAATTCTTCAAAGGTACGTTTCCCAACATAAATTTTACGTTTTCTGTACACCACATACTTCTGTAAATAATAAGCAACAGCTTCAGACTGACAGAAGTATTTCATAGAATCTGGCACTTTAAAGCGCATTTCATCTGCGACTCTAAAGAAATGATCTACAGAATTTCTGCTGGTAAGAATAATAGCTGAGAATTTGCTTAGGTCAACTTTTTGTTGTCTCACGTCTTTAGAAGATACACCTTCAACATGAATAAAGGGTCTAAAGTCTACTTTTACTTTTTGCTTTTCTTGCAAATCAAAGTATGGTGAGTTCTCTATTTTAGGCTCTGGTTGCGATACTAAAATTGTTTTCACTTTCATACGGAATGCTTGTGTTTTAAGCGTTATACTCGCTAATCACCTTATATAAAAGAATATAAGGGCTAATTTCGAGAGCGCAAAGGTACAATAAAAAATAGAAAAAATTAGGATTTATTAATTTTTGATGTGTTTTAAATGTAGAAACAAAACCAATAAGGTTGGTTAGGCAAACAACTGTAAATGCTATAACTAGAATGATACTTGTATTAAAATCAGTGTACAACAAAAATAAATTTGCTGTTAAAAACAGAATTCCTGAGAAATTTTTAAAGGTTGTTTTTTGAAATATGTAATCGTCAATTAAGCTATCCATTTCAAAAAGACTCCCAATTAAACGCTCTAAAAGGGTTTTTATAATTAAAATCGTAGAGACGGCGAGTAATAATTTTAGAAAAACAATAAGTTCAAAACTTAAAGGCGTAACAAAGGTGGTGTAGGCAAAATAAATAAAAATACTGAGCGAAAGACTGAGGTTTACAAAGAGAAAACTATCAAACTGATCAATAAATTTTTGATCCTTAGCATAGATTTTTAAATATTTTGAACGGCCAATAACTTGCAAAAAATCCTTAAAACGAAGCGTATTCATATACTTGGCTACCGTTACGGCAAACAATCCTAAGACTGTAAATAGGGTAAACCACTCGTATGTTATATAATTTCGCATGGGGCTAAATTATAAAAAATGATTTTAAATTTATAAGGAGATCACTTATCTATCAAAAAAGTTAATTCCGACTTTTTATCCATTAAAAACTTTATTTTTGTTGAAATTCTAAAACGCCACCTGAGAAGGTTTAAAAGTGAGTTAATGTCGGACGCTGTTGTCATCATCCCAACCTATAATGAGATTGAAAATGTAGAGTCAATCATTAAAGCCGTGTTTTCACAACAGAAGACATTTGATGTGCTTATTGTTGACGATAACTCACCAGATCAAACGGGAGCCGCGGTAAAAACGTTACAAAGCCAATTTAAAGAACAACTATTTCTCTTAGAGCGTACCTCTAAAAGCGGATTAGGAACAGCTTATATTGCAGGTTTTGAGTGGGCTTTAGAAAAAGGCTACGATTTTATATTTGAAATGGATGCCGATTTTTCTCATAATCCAGATGATCTTCCTAAACTCTACGAGGCCTGTGCCTCAAAAGGTGCTGATATAGCAGTGGGTTCGCGCTATGTAAAAGGAATTACGGTTGTGAATTGGCCTTTATCAAGAATTCTCTTATCTTATGGAGCTTCACGTTATGTGAGATTTATAACACGGATGAAGGTAAAAGACTCTACAGCTGGGTTTATTTGCTATAAAAGAGCCGTTTTAGAAGCTATTAATCTAAAGAAGATTAAATTTGTGGGTTACGCTTTTCAAATTGAAATGAAATTTAAAGCCCATAGAAAAGGGTTTAAAATTGTTGAAATCCCTGTAATCTTTAAAGATAGAACCAAAGGAAAATCTAAAATGAGCGGCGGTATTATTACTGAAGCGATTTTTGGTGTGATTAGTTTAAAAATTAAAAGTTTATTTACGAAGTAAAATAACATGACGCGAAATACCCTCATAAAAAACGCAAGAATCGTCAACGAAGGAAAAATTGTTGAAGGTGATATTTATATTGAAAACAATATTATAAAGGAAATTGACAGTTCTATAAGTGTAAAGTCGGCAGACATTATGGTTATTGATGCCGAAGGAAATTATGTTTTTCCAGGCATGATTGATGATCAAGTGCATTTTAGAGAACCGGGATTAACCCATAAGGCCAATATAGAAACAGAATCTAAAGCTGCAATTGCTGGTGGTATTACCTCATTTATAGAGATGCCTAATACCAATCCGCAAACGACCACCCTTGAAAAGTTAGAAGAAAAGTTTGACATCGCAGCGAAGTCTTCTTATGCTAACTATTCGTTTATGTTTGGGGGGACTAATGATAATTTAGATGAAATTTTAAAAGTAGATCCTAAAACGGTAGCCGGATTAAAATTGTTCTTAGGTTCCTCTACAGGAAATATGCTTGTGGATGACCCTAAAGTGATTGAAAAAATATTTTCAAGTACCGATATGGTTATTTCTGTACACTGTGAAGATGAAGCGACTATTAAGGAGAACTTAGCCAAATACGAAGCAGAGTACGGCGATGATATTCCTATGGAAATGCATCCGATTATTAGAAGTGAAGAAGCCTGTTACAAATCGTCTTCTAAAGCTATTGAGTTGGCTAAGAAAACCGGTGCTAGACTGCATGTTTTTCATTTATCTACAGGTAAGGAAACCAATTTATTCACCAATAAAATTCCTCTAAAAGACAAAAAGATTACCGCTGAGGTTTGTATTCACCATTTATGGTTTTCAGATGAAGATTACGCTAAAAAAGGCAGTCATATTAAATGGAATCCTGCAGTGAAAACAGCCGATGATAGAGCGCAATTATGGAAAGCCTTATTAGACGACCGTATTGATGTTATTGCTACCGATCATGCACCACATACCTTAGAGGAAAAAAATAATCCTTATACCAAAGCGCCTTCTGGTGGACCTTTAGTACAGCATGCACTAATGGCATTGATGGAAGCGCATCATCAAGGGAAAATTTCAGTTGAAAAAATTGTAGAAAAAGCATGTCATAACCCTGCAATTCTATTTAATGTAGAAAAGCGTGGTTACATTAAGGAAGGTTATTTTGCCGATTTAGTGATTGTTGATCCACAGAGCCCTTGGACCGTTAATAAGAGTAATATCTTGTACAAATGTGGTTGGTCTCCGTTTGAAGGTAGTACCTTTAAGAGTCGTATTACCCACACTTTTGTAAACGGAAAATTGGTGTATAACAACTTTAATGTATTAGATGTTAAAGCTGGAGAACGATTAACTTTTGATAGATAGGATAAAAAAGAAAAGCATGTTAAAGCAGATTAGTTTATTGGTCATTTTAGGCGGAGTAATGTGGGCTTGCGATGGTGTAAAACCACCTGAGAAACCCGAAAACTTAATTTCTAAAGACAAGATGGCTGATCTGCTTTATGAATTGCACATTATTAATGCCGCTAAAGGGGTAAATAGAAAAATTTTAGAAGATCACCACTTTGATCCGGAAGCTTATATTCTAGAAAAATATGAGATTGACAGCCTTCAATTTGCAAAAAGTAATACCTATTACGCCTACGATGCTGAAGCGTATAAAGCCATTGTAGAAGACGCTAAAACCCGTTTAGAAGCTGAAAAGGAACGTCTAGAAAAGTTAAAAGAGAAGGAAGAAGATTCCATTAAGAAAAGTAAAGCCGCTAAATCTGCTACGGAAAAGAAAGCTAAACCTAAGCCTTCAAATAATTTAAGTGGAGGAGCGGTCTTTGATAAATAGAGTACTGACGGTCTCTATACTTTTATCTATAGGTGTAAATTCAAAATCTAAGGCCGATTTTAATTTCGAGTTATCGTAATAGGTAAGACTTTGAGCCGATTTTGCCGCTTGCTTAGAAAGGATTCGAGGTTGTCTTAAAATAGCATGCTTAAGCCAATCTAAGCGCCACGCAAGTTGTAATAACCAAGATTTTGCTTCCTTATACGGAGGTTTCACCTTTAAGGCTTTAGCCACTTTAGTAAAAAAGGTTTTAAAGCTTAAGTTTTCTGAAACTAAAATAAAACCTTCATTCTTTATATGGCTTTGCATCAGCATTTCCATCACTTTTACCACATCCCAAATGCCAACATACCCGGTAACCCCAGAGGTGTAAAAACGCTGACCTTCATAAAGACGTTTAAACAAACTACCACTACCGGTCCCATGCCAATAGCCTCCGCCTAATATAATACCAGGATTAACAATAACGGCGTCTAAACCTTCTTGGGTACCTCGCCACACTTCAAGTTCTGCGCCATATTTAGTTATGGCATACACGGTATTGTCGTCTTCAGGATTCCATTCCGTTTGCTCATGAATATGTTTTTCAGGCCTATTATAATGGCCTAAAGCCGCAATAGAACTGACATAGCATAATTTTTTAACGTCGTGACTCAGGCAAAGGTTTACAATATTAGCCGTTCCTTTAATATTAACCGTCCGTAAAAGTTTATAACGATGAGGATCAAAAGAGACTAAGGCCGCACAATGATAAACCCATTGAACCCCTTTAAACGCATCTTGTAATTGGGGAATGTTATTAATGTCTGCCTCTACCCAATCAATTCTATTAAAAAGCGCATTCGGATCATCAGAAAAATAAGCAAATACATGTTTTACATGCTGCAATGTTTCTTTTCTCCTGTAAGTAGCACGGATAGGAACATCACTTTTTAAAAGTTGAAAAAGGAGATGTGAACCAACCAAACCAGTAGCGCCTGTGACTAATATCATGCCACAAAGTTACATTATTTAAGCCTAAATTTTTAGATGCTTTAAGGAATTCTAAGGCTTAAGTAAACTTCCTAAATTGGGTTAAATTTGTCTTTTGTCTTTAAGCATGGAAAGTTATCTTTGCGTAAATCAATTTTGAAAGAAAAAAGCAATGGCAAATAAATTTGTTGAAGAATTACGTTGGAGAGGAATGGTACATGATATCATGCCGGGAACTGAAGAGCAATTAGATAAAGAAATGACCACGGCTTATATTGGTTTTGATCCGACATCAGATTCACTACACATAGGAAGCTTAGTGCCTATAATTTTATTGGTGCATTTAGAAAAAGCAGGACATAAACCTGTGGCTTTAGTAGGAGGTGCTACCGGAATGATTGGTGATCCTTCAGGGAAAAGTGATGAGCGAAACTTGTTAGATGAAGAGGCTTTAGCCCATAATGTAGCAGGAATTAAAGGTGTTTTATCACGTTTTTTAGATTTCAATTCTACCCATGAAAACGCTCCGTTGTTAGTGAATAACTACGACTGGATGAAGAACTTTAGTTTTATTGACTTTGCACGTGATGTAGGAAAACGTATTACGGTGAACTATATGATGGCTAAAGATTCTGTAAAGAAACGTTTTAGTGGAGAAGAAGGTAATGTAGGGATGTCTTTTACAGAGTTTACATACCAACTTATTCAAGGATACGATTTTCATCATTTATATAAAACCATAGGTTGTAAATTACAAATGGGAGGAAGCGACCAATGGGGTAATATAACAACAGGTACTGAACTTGTAAGACGTATGCATGATGGTGAAGACCAAGCCAAAGCTTATGCGATGACTTGTCCTTTAATTACAAAAGCAGACGGTTCTAAATTTGGAAAAAGTGAAGGTGGAAATGTTTGGTTAGACGCAGATAAAACAAGTGTTTATAAGTTTTACCAATTCTGGTTGAACTCTACCGATGAAGATGCTGAAAAATATATTAAGATTTTTACCTTTTTAGATAAAGAGACGATTGAAAACTTAATTGCAGAACATAAAGAAACGCCACACTT
Source organism: Winogradskyella rapida (assembly GCF_042675845.1). Taxonomy (NCBI): domain Bacteria; kingdom Pseudomonadati; phylum Bacteroidota; class Flavobacteriia; order Flavobacteriales; family Flavobacteriaceae; genus Winogradskyella; species Winogradskyella rapida. The sequence continues at coordinate 1,857,642 of NZ_JBHTKM010000063.1, forward strand.
ACGTTTATTACAAAAACGTTTAGCCGAAGAGGTAACTGTTTTTGTTCATAGCCAAGAGGATTATGAAAATGCTGTAAAAGCGTCTAAGATTTTGTTTAGCAAAGATTTTAAAAACGAAATTAAACAATTGTCAGAATCTTTATTTTTAGATGTTTTTGAAGGTGTAAAACATGCTCAAATTACAGCTGCAGATTTTAATGAAGGTGTTGATATGATTGGAGCTTTAGCAGCTAAAACTAATTTCTTAGCCTCTAATGGTGATGCTAGACGTGCTCTAAAAGAAAATGCAATTGCAGTAAACAAAGAAAAAGTAAAAGAAGATTATATCTTATCGTCGGAAGATTTAATTCACGATAAATACATTATTCTTAGTCGTGGTAAGAAAACCAATTTTATCTTAGAAATCGTATAGATTTCGAACGACTTAAATATTTAAAAGTCTCATTGGTTCTTCTACCGGTGAGGCTTTTTAATTATAAAAAAAAGTGCTCAATAATATTGAGCACTTCTAACCAATCAATCAACTCATGAAAATTTTCCTTTTTCATAGCATTGATTAAGTCGTATAAAAACAAAGTTCCTTACAAGGCCATTAAATTACATCCTCGAATATCAGAATTATCAAAACGACCAATAATTTCAAACTGTCCTTGCGGATCTATTTTGCCTAAATCTTGAGTAGCTATAAACGCACAAGAATTGACGTTGGCTAAATCTATAACATTAAGTCCTCCAGTTTTGTTTGGCGCTTGAATGCTAAGAGGATCTTCAGGATCTCGGGTTAGGACTTTTATCCATGGTGGGCATTCAAAAATACCCTGACCTTTAGAATACGCCTGGCTTAATAATTCAGTCATACCGTATTCACTATGTATGGCCTGTGTATTAAAACCGGTTTGTAATATATGGTGTAACTCTTGTCTTATAATTTCTTTTCGGCGGCCTTTCATCCCACCAGTTTCCATAACAATAGTATGTTCTAGATTTAACTGGTGCTGCTCCACCAAATCTAAAAGTGCAAAAGAAACCCCAATTAATAGTGTTTTTTGTTTTTTGGCTTCAAGGGTTTTTAAGGTGTTGGCTAAAGCGTCTAAATTGTTGAGGTAGAATCCGCTCTCCGGTTGTTTTGATTGGGCTATTAAATCGTTCACCATATAGATCAATGAAGAGCCATCACGCTCTAAATAAGACGGTAATAAGGCTAGGACAACATAGTCTTCTACAGGACCATAAAAATGTTTGAAAGCCTTACGATAACTAGTTTCGTAGAGTTTAATATCAGAAACATAATGCTTACTGGTTATGCTTCCTGTAGTTCCTGAGCTAGAAAATGTTTTTTCAATTGAGTCTAAGGTGCTAACAACCTTTCTCGATTTAAAGAATTCTATAGGTAAGAACGGAATGTCTGCAAGCTGTTTAACATCTGCAGGGTGCTTATAGAGCAAGTCGCAAAATGAACGATAGACTTTGTTATTTTGAAATTGAAATTTAAAAACTTCTAAAGCTAAAGTTTCAAATTCAGCATCAGATTTTATATTAAAAATGGCGTCTTTAGATATCATGCTGCAAAAATATGGAAAATAAAAAAGCGTAGCTCAAAATTTTGAACTACGCTTTTCTAAAAAGTTAAGAATATAACTTACTTGATAACTAATTTCTTAGTCGTAGAAGCATTATTCTGAGTGATCTTTACAATGTAAACACCAGACTTTAAGTTAGACACGTTTAAGGTGTTGTTCGTGATAACTTCGTTTTTAACTTGCTTACCTAAGATGTCAAATACTTGAACTGACATTACTTCAGTATTAACAGAAGTAATAGTTACAGAACCTGTAGTTGTTGGGTTAGGATATACGCTAAAAGTGTTGGTGTTAAAATCATTTACACTTAAGGCTTCAGAAATATCGCTAATGTATCTTGGTAAGATTTGGTAGATTCCGTTATATTCTCCACCTAACCCTGTTACATTAGAAAGAGCAGTTGGTATCGCAGAACCGATTAAATCTTCATCACTAAAACTAGTTCTAGCTGTGGTAGCATCTGCACCATCTGTTAGCGTATAGTTTGTAAGGCTTTCAAAGTTTCCTGTTTCAGAAAACATAACATCGGTTACTGTGATTAATCTACTTTCGTAAGCCTCTCCATTGACAGCAAATTCAGAAGCACTAATACTAATTGGTGTTACAGTGTTTCCTGTAGATGAAGCCGCAGCAACATCTTCAGTTGGTGTAAATTGTAATACGCCTACGTATTCAGAAAGTGTTCCTGTTACACCAGTCATACCATCACCAATAGCAAATGTAGTTGTGATTATTCCTGCAGGATCATCAATTAAGATTCCTGCTCCAGCATCTTGGATGTATTTTTGGTTTCTTGTACTGCTTGTTACAAGGTAAGAGATGATTGCTTCACCTGTTAATTCGTATACGTACTCGTCACCCATATTTCCAGCTCTTAATTCAGTGATTGTAGCAACTTGAGCAATAGTGGTTGGGTTAGCAACGCTAAAAGTGATCGTGCTTGTGCTAATTGTACCAGTAGCATCAATTAAATCTGCAGTTACAGCATAAGTTTCTCCATCTACTGTTGTGATTGAAAAAGGACTTGAAGCATTAGCTGTTTCAGTTCCGTTAACTGTGATTGTTACACTTTCACCACCAACTAAGTTAGCTGTTGTAAACTCTACGTTTACAGAAATAGTTCCTGATACAAATTCAGTATTGTTTGTTGGGTTCGTTATAGAAACACTAGGAGAAGGAGTCCCTGTAGAAGAATACGTTCCTACACCACCAATTAAACTTTCAAAAGTTTCAGCTCCACTTTGGCATACGCCTAAACCGTCTAATGCGCTTACACCAGCGAAAACCCAATTAGCAGGGGTAAAAACAGAATCTGGACCTGTACCGTTAGCGCGCTTTGCATAAGAATCTTTATATTCCCAATCAGTACCAGTACCATCAGTCGCTTCAACACCATATTGGTCTATAACAGAGCTATCCGAGGTTAAGATAATTCTAACTCTATCATCACCGTTTAGGTTCATCGTGTTACTCTCTAAAACATTAGCCGTTGCTAAAGAAGGAAAGTCAGAGGCAATGGCATCAGAACTACCAGAGGTTGTAATGTAAACAAAATCATCTGTAACAGTACCTAAGTCTGTTAAAGCTTGTGTATTACTCCAAACTGTATTTGCATTGGTTTGGTTTTCTAAGCTGTATAAGCTAAAGTCTACAGTACCTTCTGCATAGATTTCAAGTAATTTAGGATTTCCTCCACTACAATCACCATCTACAATCGTGGTAATGATAGGTGATTGCCCGTATGTGGCAACACTCATTAAACAAAGTAATAAAAAGTAAATTTTCTTCATAATTGATAATTTATTAATAGGATTAGTTCACAAATATAACAACAAAAACCTAGCTTTTACTAGGCTAATAAGTATTAGTTCGTATTTTACAATTCCTTAACAAGGTTAAAATCAGCTGCTTCTTAAAGTCAGTGACTTACTGTTTCAATGTTAGCGAATTGTTATCAATTTTATATCTTTACTATCGTAAGGCAGTTATACTCTATATTTGTCCAACTTTAAAGCTCTTAAATTTTGAATAAAAAGGATATAAAAATATTACTGGTAGACGATGAGCCAGATATTTTAGAAATTGTAGGTTATAATTTGTCTTCTGAAGGTTACCAGGTTTTTACTGGTGAAAACGGTGTTGAAGCTGTTGAAAAAGCTAAAAAACATAAACCTCATTTAATTATCTTGGATGTGATGATGCCTGAGATGGATGGGATTGAAGCTTGTGAACGCCTTAGAGAACAACCCGAGTTAAGCGAAACTATTATTACATTCTTAACTGCGAGAGGTGAGGATTACTCACAAGTGGCAGGTTTTGATGCTGGAGCCGATGATTATATTTCTAAACCTATAAAGCCAAAAGTTTTAGTGAGTAAGGTTAAGGCATTATTAAGACGCCTTAAAGATGTGGAAGGCGCCACAGATGCTGTGGTTAAAATTGGTGATTTAGTAATCTATAAAGAGGAATATAAAATCACAAATAAAGGCGAAGAAATAACCTTACCTAGAAAAGAGTTCGAATTATTATCTTTATTAGCAACCAAGCCAGGAAAAGTATTTAAACGCGATGAAATCTTAGATAAAGTCTGGGGTAATGAAGTTGTGGTCGGTGGAAGAACCATTGATGTGCACATTAGAAAACTTCGTGAAAAAATTGGTGATAAGTCCTTTAAAACCGTTAAAGGTGTTGGCTACAAGTTTGTGGACTAATGCAAAAAAATAAACTGAGAAAAACCTATAAGTTTGCGCTTAGAACATCGTTATATGTAACCTTGTTTTCTACAGGCCTCGTTATGGCGTTTCAGTACTTTTTTTACGACCTAAGATGGGAGCTTATTTTCTTTCCACTCATTTGTTTTCCCTTGTGTTTTGCGATTGTGCAATACCGTGTAGAACATTTTATCTATAGGCGTGTAAAGAAAATATATGACGAAATTACACTGTTAGAATCAACCAACTTAAGGCAACAACCCATTACGACAGATATGGGGACTTTAACTCGGGAAATTGATAAATACGCACGGAGTAAAAAGATTGAAATAGAAACCCTAAAAGTTAGAGAGGAATACCGAAAAGAGTACATGGGGAATGTTTCTCACGAACTAAAAACACCATTATTCACCGTTCAAGGTTACATTCTTACACTTTTAGATGGCGCTATGGACGATGAAAATATTAGACAGAAATACTTAACTAGAGCGAGTAAAGGAGTTGAGCGACTTATCTATATTATTAAAGATTTAGATATGATTAGTAAGCTTGAAGTCGGGGATTTAAGTCTTAACAAAGAAGCTTTTGACATCGTAGAATTGGTGAAAAATGTTTTTGATCTTTTTGAAATGAAAGCTTCCAAGAAGAAGATTACGCTCACCTTTGATATGGAATATAAAACTCCCATTATGGTGTATGGGGATGTAGAGCGTATTCAACAAGTGCTTACCAATTTAATCGTTAATTCAATTAAGTACGGTCGAGAAAAAGGAACGACAGAAGTTAGCATAGAAAATCTAATTAAAAACAAAGCCATTATAAGGGTGACCGATAATGGGGAAGGGATTTCTAAACAGAATATACCACGTTTGTTTGAACGTTTTTATCGTGTAGATAAAAGCGGTTCTCGTAAAGAGGGCGGTTCAGGGTTAGGCTTAGCCATTGTAAAACATATTATTGAAGCCCACGAGGAGAAAATTTATATTGAAAGTGAGCTTGGTGTGGGAAGTGAGTTCTCCTTTACTCTTGAAAAATCGAAAACAACTCCGAAAGATTAACCTCCGTTTTTAAAGCTTTAAAACCAGTATATAGGTCAACCTCAGACAGCATTTTAATACTAAATTTATCTTGCTTGCAACAGGGTGCCACCTGTTGGTTGTGCAATCGTTTTGCTAAGTACAGTTGTTCAAACTGCCCAGGTGTTGGGATAAAGAAAGCCTTCTTCTCTAGTTTTGCTAAATCCATAATTGTGGTATAGCCCGATCGGCTAAGGATAAGTTCACTTTCGTTAATCGCTTTCTCAAGCTCTTCGCTCGTCATAAAATTATAAAACGTTATTGAGCCTTGGACCGTTATGTGCTGTTCAGCTTCTACTTGTCCTTTTATAAATAAAACATTTCCACGGTAATCTTTAAGCTCTTGTATTAACTTTTCTTCTAAGAACGTCCGCTGTGGCTCTGGGCCCGATAAGAGCACTAAAAGCTGATATTTTGTTTGAAGATCTTGCTTTCTAAATCGTGTTAAAGGCCCTATGTAGTTTATGGTGTTGGCAGAAGTGGTGACATGGCCCAAATCCCCACTAAGATTAAGCGCTCCGCTATGATCTGGTACCCAACAGGTATTAAATTTCGAAATGATGTTTTGATGTATTTTACTACTCAACCACGTTGTATTGCCACTGAGGACTCGCAATTGGTGGGTTATAAATACTGAAGGAACCGATTTATGGCGTACCCCAAAACGGTTGTCCGAGATAATTCCGGAGAGCTCTTCGTCCTTAACCAGGGTTGCAATACGTTTTTTTTCCTTTTTTATGGTTTTTAAGAGGTGAGGGGTGTCTTTTAGTAGTTTCAATTTAAAACTATTTGCTTTCTTTGCATAAGTAATATTATAAGAAGGCAATTCAATAGCTTTTAATTGAGGGAATTCTTTTTTTAAGAGTTCTAAAGCGTAGCCGTCGCTAGCAATAATAGGTTCAAAATCATGACGTATTAAGGTGTTGATTATAGGAATACACCGTGTGGCATGGCCTAAGCCCCAATTTAATGGAGCGACTAAAATGCGTTTTTTAGGTTGTAATAGTTCCAATCGTCTACGATTTTAAATATCAGTGGATTTAAACAAAGATAAACCTAAAATGTTTCCTTAATTTTACCGAATTATTATTAATGTATAGAAATTAACAGACCAGTGGGAAGTAAAAATAAACTGAAACGCTTTAAAGAAAACGAATCTTTTCATAACGTATATCAACCAACACGCGAAGAAATCGTAGATGCAACCTATAAACTAAAGGGAAAATGGCGATCTGAAGTTTTTAAAAATGACCATCCTTTGGTTTTAGAGTTAGGCTGTGGTAAAGGCGAATATACCATTGGTTTAGCAAAACGTTATCCTAATAAAAACTTTGTTGGTATAGATATTAAAGGCGCTCGCTTTTGGCGCGGTGCAAAAACAGCTATAGAAGAAGGAATTCCAAATGCTGCTTTTATTAGAACTCAAATAGAATTGGTCGATTCTGTTTTTGAAGAAAATGAAGTAGATGAAATTTGGATTACATTCCCAGACCCACAAATTAAATATAAGCGTACAAAACACCGTATGACTAACCTTCAGTTTTTAGAGCGTTACAAAAAGGTTTTAAAGCCCGATGGTATTATGCATTTAAAAACCGATAGCGAGTTTATGCATGGGTATACCCTTGGATTATTACATGGTGCTGGACATGAGGTTTTATATGCTAATCATGATGTTTATAGACAAGAAGGAAGTCCAGAAGAGGTTACAGAAATTCAAACCTTTTACGAAAGCCAATATTTAGAAAAAAATAAGGCCATAACCTACACTAGGTTTAAAATCAACTAAGTTTGAGTATCACTGTTATTTTTTTTCTAGGGCTAATTGTAGCATTAATAGGTGTTGTACCTCCAGGATTGTTAAACATGACTGCCGCTAGAATTAGTCTTAAGGAAGGAGCTAGTCGCGGAATTATGTTTTCTACAGGCGTCTGCATCATTGTCTTTATTCAAACTTACGTGGCTGCTATTTTTGCGCGCTACCTCTCTAATCATTCAGATATCGTAGCCATTCTACAACGCGTAGCTTTCGTTATTTTTGTACTGATTACGGTGTATTTTCTGCTTTTAGCTTCAAAAGAAAGCCAACTTAAAAAAGAAAAGGAAATTAAAAGCAAACATGGTCGCTTATTGCATGGTATGCTATTATCTGTACTTAACGTATTTCCAATTCCTTACCAGGCCTATATGACCATCACTTTGGTTTCTTTAGGATGGATGAATTTTGAAAAATTAAGTATCGTGACCTATGTTACAGGCGCTGCTACAGGAACATTTGTAATGCTTTATTTTTATATTTTCTTTTTCGATAAGATAAAGGACCGAAAATTTACATCTCAAAAAAGTATGAATTTGAGTATTGGGATCATCACAGGGCTGGTGGCTTTAGTCACCTTAATTAATATTCTACGTGACTTTTAATTTCTTATAAACTCCAAATTCGCCCTAAAATCATAAACGTATGACGCCAGAAACCCTTAGTTTTTACGAAAAAGTATATGAGGTTGCTCGGCGTATTCCCTCGGGAAGAGTTACAAGTTATGGAGCCATCGCCAAATATTTAGGCGCTGCAAAAAGCGCTAGGATTGTAGGCTATGCTATGAATAATTCACATAGCAAAGACGTTCCGGCCCACCGCGTGGTAAATAGAAAAGGCCTCTTAACCGGAAAGCATCATTTTGAAGGCACCAACCTTATGCAACAATTGTTAGAGAATGAAGGTGTTGAGGTGATTGAAAATCAAATTCAGAATTTTGAAAGCCTATTTTGGGATCCTGCTAAAGAGCTCTAAGGCTTATAACCGCTTTTTATTATAAATTCTGTCCGAAAATACAGCGGTATTTCCCATAAAAACCGAGCATTTTACTACGATTGCTAATGCTAATCCTACCATTATACAATTCAATTTATCTAGTTTATATTCTAACATTTTCTAAGTATCTTTGCCTTTAGAATTAATCTTAATAAGAAAAGAATCTGCGGCTTCATTATCAGTCGTTACCTTCTTCAATAGTAACATAATATGAAACTAGTTAAACAAGATATATTAAACGCTTTAAAAACTATTACGGCACCTGGAGAAGGTGAAAATATGGTAGATAGTGGTGCGGTAACGAATGTCGTGACTTTTGCCGATGAGGTTATCGTTGATATTACCATTAAAAACCCAAGTCTTCAAGCGCGTAAAAAAACTGAAGTTGAAATTTTACAAACCATCCATAAGTTGGTTTATGAAAAAGCCAAGATAAAGGTTAACGTTAAAGTTGAAGCCCCTGCTGCAGCACCAAAAAACGAAATTAAAGGAAAGGCCATTCCAGGGATACAAAATATCATTGCGGTCGCTTCTGGTAAAGGAGGTGTAGGGAAATCTACGGTTACGGCTAATTTAGCGGTAAGCTTAGCTAAAATGGGCTTTAAAGTTGGAGTTCTTGATGCGGATATCTACGGACCTTCAATTCCAATTATGTTTGATGTGGCCAATGAACGTCCTCTGTCGGTTAATGTTGATGGAAAATCTAAAATGAAACCTGTAGAAAATTACGGGGTTAAAGTTTTATCTATTGGATTTTTTACTAAACCGGATCAGGCTGTAATTTGGAGAGGGCCAATGGCGTCTAAAGCTTTAAATCAGATGATTTTTGATGCGGCTTGGGGCGAATTAGATTTCTTATTAATTGATTTACCTCCTGGAACCGGAGATATTCACCTTAGTATTATGCAAGCCTTACCAATAACAGGATCTGTTGTGGTGAGTACGCCGCAGAATGTGGCCTTAGCCGATGCTAAAAAAGGTGTGGCTATGTTTCAGCAAGAAAGTATCAACGTTCCTGTTTTAGGGATTATTGAAAATATGGCGTATTTTACTCCTGAAGAACTTCCTGAGAATAAATATTACATTTTCGGTAAAGAAGGGGCTAAATATTTAGCAGAAGATTTAGACGTACCGTTTTTAGGTGAAGTGCCATTGGTACAAAGTATCAGAGAAGCTGGAGATTTAGGTCGTCCGGCAGCATTACAAACGGCTACCGCTATAGAAGCCGCATTTGAAACCATCACAAGAGATGTGGTGCAACAAGTGGTTTACCGTAACGATAGTTTACCTGAAACAGAAGCTATAAAAATTACAACAATGGCAGGTTGCTCTGCTGTGAAGAAATAGTCATTCAGTTTAAAGAAATTTAGATTCCGAATGAATAAAAAAAGAGGAAATGAGCGCAGAAGAACTTAAAAGTAATGTTGAAAAAGCATTAAACGAAATCCGTCCCTTTTTACAAAGTGATGGTGGGGATATTAACTTATTGTCTATTGATGACGGTAAATTGGTTAAAGTACAATTAGTAGGGGCTTGTACCTCTTGTAGCGTAAATCAAATGACGTTAAAGTCAGGTGTAGAAATGACTATTAAGAAATACGCACCGCAAATAGAACAAGTGGTTAATGTAGAGCTTTAATGTGACTTTTGTCACCAAGTCTCTATAAGAACATCGCTACATTTGTTCTTGAAACCATCGTAATTTAAAAACACCTACTAGGCCTGTACTGAATATGTTTCTGTATGTAAACCTTGTAGGTTTTTAATACTTAAAAAAAGAGGTGTTTTTAGTAAGAAATGCCTTGGCAGTACTAGCATGATTAAAACAGATATACTTATTATTGGCGCTGGCCCAACCGGACTTTTTACGGTTTTTGAAGCTGGTTTATTAAAACTTAAATGTCACTTAATTGACGCTTTGCCACAACCTGGAGGGCAGTGTACAGAACTTTATCCTAAAAAACCTATTTATGATATTCCGGCTTATCCTGAAATCTTAGCAGGCGATTTAACACACCGATTGATGGAGCAGTGTAAGCAGTTTGAACCTGGGTTTACCTTAGGGGAAAGGGCTGAGACTATAGAGAAGCAAGAGGACGATACGTTTGTAGTAACGACCAATAAAGGGACCAAGCACCATGCGCCTGTAGTGGCGATTGCTGGTGGTTTGGGAAGTTTTGAACCTAGAAAACCTTTAATTCATAACATTGCTGATTTTGAAGATCGTGGTGTGGAATACATGATTAAAGATCCTGAAATGTACCGCAACAAAAATGTGGTGATTGCAGGTGGAGGCGATTCAGCTTTAGATTGGAGTATCTTTTTAAGCGATGTTGCAGCTAATGTGACTCTTATTCACAGACGAAATGAATTTAGAGGGCATCTCGATTCTGTAGAAAAAGTCCAAGAGTTAAAAAACAAGGGCAAAATTAATTTAATAACACCGGCTGAAGTTGTTGGTATTGTTGGCGATAAAAGTGTTAAAGCGGTTGTCGTCAAACAAGCACAGCACATAGAAAAGGAATTTGAAATAGAATGTGATCATTTTATTCCACTCTTTGGCCTTTCTCCAAAATTAGGACCGATTGCCAATTGGGGACTAGAAATAGAGAAGAATGCTATTAAAGTGGATAATGCTTTAGATTACCAAACTAATATACCTGGGATTTATGCTATTGGCGATGTTAATACATATCCAGGGAAATTAAAGCTTATTCTTTGCGGATTTCACGAGGCAACATTAATGTGTCAGTCGGCTTACCAACGCATCAACCCAGGGAAACGTTATGTTTTAAAATATACCACGGTTGCGGGGGTCAATGGTTTTGATGGTACACGTAAAGAAGCGCCAAAAGCGGTTGTAAAAGCAATAGATTAAAAGAGAAGCAATCATACACGGTTCCCAAAAAAGGTTAGACTTTGGGAACCTGTTGGTTTTCTTTATTAAAGGTTTTACCTACCTTAGCCGTACGGGCTTAAAATAAGGTATTTAAAGAACTACGAGTCGTCGTTTGAAATAAAGAGACCTGAAGAATCAGGGAAAGCATATGGAACAAGATATTAATATTACAATCATTGATAGAGAAGGCGTAAAACATCAAGTAGAGGCTCCTACTGATATGGCTATGAATTTAATGGAAGTGGTAAGGTCTTATGAGCTTGCTCCTGAAGGAACCATAGGTGTTTGCGGCGGAATGGCCATGTGTGCCTCTTGTCAGTGTTATGTTCTCAGTGAAACGGAATTGCCTGAGATGCAAGATGATGAAGAAGCGATGCTTTCTGAAGCCTTTGATGTAAAGGAGAACTCTCGTTTAGGCTGTCAGATTCAAATGACACCAGAAATGGAGGGCTTAGAAGTAGAGCTTGCTCCAGAGAGCTAATAGCGAAACCGTTGCTTAGGTGGTTTTATAATCCATTAAAGGCGTAGGTCCTTCTAAAACAAAGCGGTCAATTTTTAAATTGCCATCTTCAGAGGTCACAACCTGCCATTTAATTAATGAAATGGCTCCGTTTTCAATCTCTAAACCCGTTATGCTTCTTGGGTGTACACAACTCCCATCATTAAAGTAAGCGATGTCACCAGGCTCTGGAAATCGTGGCCGATGTGTATGGCCTACAATGGTAATAACATTGTTATTTTTTATAATCCATTCTTTGGTACGCTTTTCAATTTTAATAAGCTCGGTATAATTTTTTGCCGGACTGGTAGGATCAGCAATGCCCATAACATTTAAGGGCTTCCATAACACACGAACCATAAAACGACTCCATTTCCAAAACAAGAAATTCCACCAATCGGCCTGATGACCATGTGTAAGAAAAAGTTGTTGTTTGGTGGCAGTATGCTCTAAAACAATAGCTTCATTATAGCGGAGGTTGCAAAATAAATCCTCGTTATTTCCGGTTTTAGGATCAAAAAAAGAATAGAGATTTTTTTCAACATATTTAGGATTTCGATAGACCATATCATGATTGCCCCAAATCATGTGTAAACGGTCTTCATCATGAAACTGCTTCATTAGCATATACACGTTTTTGTGAGCTTTAAAAATAGATTCAAACGATAAGTTTTCCCAAAGTTCATCTCCATCACCAAGCTCGCAATAACTAAACCCTTTCAGGTAATAATGTCTTAAAGCATGGTAGTAGATGTTTCTATTGTTGGCAAAATCATCAGCAAAACTATTATCTCCGCGATGGCAATCGCTAAAGAGAATGATCTTAGAAGTATCATTAAACGTTAAGCGTTTTGCATTTTTATAAGCACGATCTAAGCGGGTTTGTGAAGACATGGTATAAATGTAACTAAAAATGCCTCTCTATGGTAGAGAAGCATTTTTTTTCGTTTAATAAATAAGAGTAGATTTTAAAGTCTGAAGTTCTCAGCTTATTTAAAAGCATTAAGACCTGTAACATCAAGCCCTGTAATGAGAAGGTGAATATCGTGTGTGCCTTCATAGGTAATTACACTTTCAAGATTCATCATATGTCGCATTATGCTGTATTCACCACTAATACCCATACCGCCTAACATTTGTCGGGCTTCTCTAGCGATGTTAAGGGCCATATCAACGTTATTTCTTTTTGCCATTGAGATTTGGGCTGAGGTTGCTTTACCATTTTCGCGCATAACCCCAAGACGCCACGCTAATAATTGAGCTTTGGTGATTTCGGTAATCATTTCAGCAAGTTTCTTTTGTTGCAATTGAAATTGACCGATAGGTTTATCAAATTGCAAGCGTTCCTTACTGTAACGTAAGGCTGTATCATAGCAATCCATAGCGGCTCCTATTGCGCCCCAAGCAATACCAAAACGTGCAGAGTCTAAACAACCTAAAGGGGCACCTAATCCCGATTTGTTTGGGAGTAAGTTTTTTTTAGGGACTTTGACATTATCAAAAATCAGTTCGCCCGTAGCAGAGGCTCTCAGCGACCATTTGTTGTGTGTTTCAGGAGTAGAGAAACCTTCCATACCGCGTTCTACAACAAGGCCGTGAATACGTCCTTCTTCATTTTTAGCCCATACCACAGCTAGGTCACAAAATGGGGCATTACTAATCCACATCTTGGCTCCGTTAAGTAAGTAGTGGTCGCCCATATCTTTAAAGTTGGTTACCATCCCGCCAGGATTAGAACCGTGATCGGGTTCGGTTAATCCAAAAGAACCCATCCATTCCCCTGAGGCGAGTTTAGGTAAGTATTTTTGGCGTTGGTCTTCATTTCCATATTTCCAAATGGGATACATAACTAATGACGATTGCACAGAGGCAGTACTTCTAACCCCAGAGTCGCCGCGCTCAATTTCTTGCATAATTAAACCATAAGAAATTTGATCTAATCCTGCGCCACCATAAGCTTCAGGGATATAAGGGCCAAAAGCTCCTATCTCCGCAAGCCCCTTTACAATTTGAGTTGGGAATTCGGCACGCTGAGCGTAATCCTCAATAATAGGCGAGACGTCTCGTTTTACCCATTCTCTGGCAGCATCACGTATTAATTTGTGCTCTTCAGTTAATAATTCGTCAAGGTTATAATAGTCCGGTGCTTCGAATAAGTCTGGTTTCATTAGAGTGTTTTGTTGGTTATAAACGTGTCAAATCCAAGAACAGTAGCTCAAGGAATTCATGTTGTTTATTTAGTTTCAAACAAAAATAACGAAATCGTTTTCAGCCTACAAAGCAATCTTACATTTTCAAATAAAAATCTTTGGTAAGATTAATGTAGTCTTCAGTGTATTGATGGCGAGCGGTTTCTATAATTAATTCTGAAGTTTCTGTGGTTTTTTCTTCAAAAGAAAATTCTATTAAGCTACGTTTTACAGCTGTATCGGGATTGCCTTTTACGTGAAGTTTGCGTTGTGGAAACAAACCTGCTGTTTTGGCTAAAGCGATAAAGTTGGTCTCTTCTTTATGCGGAATGATCACAGAAAAAACTCCTGTTTCAGAGAGTAAGTTTACCACTGCATAGATAAGATGTTCAAAAGGCATCGCGTCATTAAAACGCGCTAAATCTCTTGAAGGATTTTCAGTTTTGTAATCTTCAGAATAAAAAGGAGGGTTACATATAATAAGGTCGTAACGGTCTTCAATTTCTTCAACAAACTCTAAAAGTGAAGCATGGTAGCAAAACAAGCGATCTGCCCATGGTGAGTTTTCAAAATTTTCCGAGCATTGTTCATAAGCATTATCGTCAATTTCAAGACCTTCAATATTTTGTGCTGCACTGCGTTGGGCAATCATTAAAGATAAGACACCGGTACCTGCACCAATATCTAAAACAGAAAATGGTCGGTGGTCTAAGGAGGTCCAAGCGCCAAGTAATACACCATCGGTGCCAATTTTCATAGCACATTGGTCTTGGGAAACAGTAAATTCCTTAAATTGAAATGGTTTGCTCATGGTTTTGTAGTAACAGCAGTCTAAGATTCTAAATAGAGGTCAATAAGGCCTTCTGGAGTTTTAACTTCTATGGTTTGCTGCTCACGGTCTACGTTTACAATAAATTCGTCATTCATAGGAATTAAAATTTCAATGCCATCCCTATCAATTTCAAACAAAGCTTGAGCGGTAGAGTCATTAATACCGGTTATGGTTCCAACAGCACCAAAATTTTGATCTTTTATTTTAAACCCAATAACTTCATGAAAGTAAAATTTATCACCTTCTAGCTTAGGCAGTAAATCTAAAGGGAGGTACAAATCGGTTTTTATAAGCGCATCAGCATCGGCTTCCGTATCTACGTCTTCAAATTTTAAACGCAATAAATCGGATTTGTGTAATTGCGACGATTCTACAAAAAAGGGAACAAGGTTACCTCTTAAATCTACAAAAATAGCCTCTAACTGATCGTATAAATCAGGCTCATCTGTATCTAATTTGGCTAAAAGTTCGCCTTTAAAGCTATATTTTTTTACAATTTTACCGAGGTAGAAACAATCGTCTTTTTTCAAAATATCTTAATTATTACAGGGTTTAGGGACTAAAACATCTAGTAAAGCCCTACAACTGAAGGTTAAAATAATAAGGCGTTTTTAAGAAGGCCTTATTGCAAATTACATTATAAAAAAACCCAGACCTAATAAAGTCTGGGTTTAAAAGTATAAAAAATATTATTTTTTACTCTTCTTCGCTTGAAGCATTTGTGTCTTCAGTTGCAACATCTTCTGCTACTTCTTCTTCAACAACTGGTGCAGCTGCAGCGATACGTGCTTCATTAACAGCTTTTTCAGCGGCATGAGCTTTAGCTTTAGCTTCAGCATCAGCTTGAGATAAACCGTCAGCTTTAGCTTGTACTTTAGCTGCTTTTTCTTCTAACCAAGCGTTGAATTTCTCTTCAGCTTGCTCTTCAGTTAAAGCTCCTTTTCTTACACCACCAGCTAAATGATTTTTAAGCATAGCACCTTTATAAGATAAAATTGCTTTTGCTGTGTCAGTTGGTTGAGCTCCGTTTTGTAACCATTGTACGGCTCCGTCTACGTTTAACTCAATTGTTGCTGGGTTAGTGTTTGGATTGTAAGCCCCTAATTTCTCAAGGTATTTACCATCTCTTTTTGCGCGTGAATCCGCTGCTACGATCCAGTAATAAGGTTTTCCTTTCTTACCGTGTCTTTGTAATCTAATTTTTACAGGCATAATAATTAATTAATGAGGTTCTCGACCTCTGTTATTAATGAGGGCGCAAAGATAATATAAATTTTTAATATTCAGTAAGATAATTTGTAAGGTGTAAAAAGAAATGCCTATTTAAAGGCATTATGAAAAATTATTATATTTTTGGCGCTCTTGTTTCCCTATATTTGGGGGCATCTACAAAAATATTTTACAGAATATGAAAAAACTACTTCTCCTATCCCTTGTTTTTCTAACGATGTATAGCTGCGGCGACGAAGTTCAATTTAACACTCCTGCTTTTCAAGGAGACCGTGAAAATGAACTTTGGAGAGCTAAAAGCTTTTCAGCAAGTATAGATGCCAATGGCTTTCTTACCATTACCGGTGCTAATAATTACGAAACGGTAGAACTTACAGTGCCTTCGGTGATTGAATCGGAATTTATTGTAGGAGATATAGATGTTATTGAAGCCAAATATACCGACGGTTTCGGAGCTGAATATTCTACCACAAATACGCCTGATGAAAGTGTCTCAGTATATCCTGAGCTTGGTGAAATTACCATAGAAGAAATTGATGTGGTGAATAAAACATTTACAGGAACATATCGTTTTTTAGCGTTTGATGCGTCTGGATTAAATTCTGTTGGGTTTACCAATGGGATCTTCTTTAAAGTTCCTTTGCTTTCTGGTGAATTGCCAACGGACCCAATTACTTGTTTAGATGTAGAAACGGCTGCGCAAACGGCTTTATTGGCGTACCAAGCGACGTTTTCTCCAAATTTAGAATTTGTAAATAGAGCGGCTTTTGAAGCGGCATGTAGTGCTTACAGTCAAGCTTTAACCGAGCAACGCACCTTTTGTGGTGATGCCGATGGTAGCTTACAAGCAGCAATAGAAGCTTTAGATGGTTGTGCGTTTCCTTGTGATTTAGCTGTAGCAAATGTTACTGAAGCTGAAGCACAATACACCACAGCAACCATTGGAAATTACGTTGAAAAATGTGATCAGTATAGTTTATACTTACAAGAACAAATAGATATTTGTGGTGACGCTGATGGAAGTATTCAAGCAGAAATAGACAGTTTAAATTGTGGTGATGCTGATGCAGATGGTGTGCCAGATGTGTTTGAGGATTTTAATGTTGATGGCGACTTAGATAATGATGATATAGACAATGATGGTATTGCTAACTATTTAGATAACGATGATGATGGCGATGGGGTACTGACATTCTATGAAGCTAAAGATGCTGATGGCAACCCGGTAGATACAGATGGTGATGGTGATTTCGATTATTTAGATAACGACGATGATGGTGATGGTGTGCTCACAGCAAATGAAGGTGCAGATCCAAATGGTGATGGAAATCCAGATGATGCTCTTGATACAGACGGAAACGGTGTACCAGATTATTTGCAAGCCTAACCGGTCTAAAACATAAACTTTTTAAAAGCGTTAATTCATTGGGATTAGCGCTTTTTTGTTAAATAGCATTAAGACTTTGTTAAAGATGTTAATTCATTTTCTAAAGGCGTTTATAACGTTTATCTTGAAGATGATGTGAAACAATACGCATCATTAAAAAAGGTATTGAAATCTCAAAATGATAAAGATATTATGACGTATAGTGAAGAAATTTCAAATCAATTAAATGAATTATTAGAAAAAAACTACGATGCAGAAAAAGGTTATTTAAATGCTGCTGATAATGTAGAAAGTAAGAACTTAAAGATCTTTTTTAAGCGCCGTGCTTCGGAACGTAGTGAATTTGCCAAAGAATTACGAACGGAAATTTTACAATATGGTGAAATTCCCGAAGACTCAGGAAGTTTTAAAGGAGCTGTTCATAGGAATTGGATGTCCCTAAAATCGACCTTTAGCAGTAATAACGAGGAAGCTATTTTAGAAGAAGCCTTAAGAGGTGAAAAAGCGAGTTTAGAAGAGTATAACGATTTAATTAAAGAACCTAACTTGCCACCAAGTATTGATGCCTTGTTATTAAAACATAAAAATGCCATCCAAGCGGCCATTAACACTGAAAAAGTGGAAGAAGAATTATTGGCCTAAAGGATAATTCATAGAAATAAAAAAGTCAACTCTAAAAAGTTGGCTTTTTTTTGTGCTTAAAAACTAAAATTCATTTTATAAGCGTTTAAATTCTATGTAATTTTATCCGCTCATTTTTTTTCAAACTTAGAAAAGCTTTAAAGTCAATATTTTGGTTTTAAGTGCTTGTCCATTAATTTTTTAGAGGCTTTTGGAGGTGTGCTTATCTTCTTAAAAGGCTTCAAGAAATTTTTAAATGTTGAAAAAATAAGCAGAACCGGTTTTTACAATCTATTCTGAAAAGCATAGAATAGTAAAGAACCCTTCAATATAAAACATTCAATAGCGCTATGTACTTAATATTTGATACTGAAACCACAGGATTGCCAAAACGTTGGGACGCTCCAATTACGGATACGGATAATTGGCCTAGATGTATTCAAATTGCTTGGCAATTACACGATGCTATGGGAAACTGTATTGAGCATCAAGATTATTTAGTAAAACCTGAAGGCTTTAATATTCCTTATGATGCCGAGAAAATCCATGGTATATCTACGGAACTCGCACAAGAACAAGGGGTGCCACTTACAGAGGTCTTAGAGAAATTTAATAAGGCGCTCTCTAAAACCAAATTTGTTGTTGGACAAAATGTTAAGTTCGATTTAAATATTATGGGGGCGGAGTTCGTCCGTGAGACCGTAGACAATCAACTGCAAGAGCTTCCGGTGCTAGATACCTGTACAGAGCATACCGCTAATTTATGTCAGATTCCAGGGGGACGTTATGGTAAGTTTAAATTACCAACCTTAACGGAGTTGCATGAGTTTTTATTTAATAAACCCTTTTCAGAAGCGCATAATGCGACTGCCGATGTTGAGGCAACCACCCGATGTTTTTTCGAATTAATACGAAAAGAACAGTACACCGTAGAGCAGTTAGATGTAGCGCCCGATTATTTTGAGCGTTTTAAAGAAGCGCATCCTGCCGAGATACAACTTATAGGGCTTAAACATATTAATTTAAAGCGCGAAAGTGCTAAAATTAATGCGCGGATTCAGAAAGCGCAAGCTGCGGAAACCCCTGTAACGATAGACAAGGAAGCCGCATCTCAGGTGGCTGATGTCGATTTTGTACATCTCCACAACCACTCGCAGTTCTCCATTCTTCAATCTACCATTAGCATTAAAGATTTGGTCGCTGCTGCAGCAAGAGAAGGTATGCCTGCCGTGGCCTTAACCGATCACGGAAATATGATGGGGGCCTTTCATTTTGTGAGTGCTGTGTCTAATCATAATAAAGGCATAAAAGCTCAGCATAAAGCCGCAGAAGAAGCGGGCTTAGAGAAAAAAGGCAAATTGATAAAGCCTATTATTGGTTGTGAGTTCTTTGTGTGTGAAGATCATAAGGACAAGACCCGTAAAGATAATGGCTATCAAATTGTATTGATGGCGAAGAATAAAAAAGGGTATCATAACCTTGCTAAATTATCTTCAGCAGCCTTTACCGATGGGTTTTATTACGTACCACGAATCGATAAAAAATTAATAGAACAGTATAAGGAAGAGCTGATCTGCTTAACAGGAAACCTCTATGGAGAGGTGCCTAGTAAGGTGTTGAATGTCGGTGAAAATCAAGCTGAAGAAGCCTTAATATGGTGGAAAGAAACTTTTGGTGACGACTTATACATTGAGTTAATGCGTCATAACCAGGAAGATGAAAACCGTGTTAATCCTGTTCTTATTCAATTTGCAAAAAAGCATGAGGTTAAATTGGTAGCCACGAATAACACCTATTATGTAGACCAAGAAAACGCTAATGCTCACGATATTTTACTTTGTGTAAAGGACGGTGAAAAACAGGCCACTCCAATAGGTCGTGGTAGAGGTTACCGTTACGGACTGCCTAATCAAGAGTATTATTTTAAGTCTACGGCAGAAATGAAAGCCTTGTTTAAGGATGTGCCAGAGGCTATTGTAAACATCCAAGAGGTTGTAGATAAAATAGAACCTTATGAGTTGGCTAGAGACGTTTTATTACCGGCCTTCGATATTCCTGATGAGTTTAAATTTCCTGAAGATGACATTGATAATGGAAAGCGTGGAGAAAATGCATTTCTAAAACACCTTACCTATAAGGGTGCTAAAATTAGATATGGTGAGATTACTGAAGATATTAAAGAGCGTCTCGATTTTGAGCTGAGTGTAATTGAAAACACAGGGTATCCTGGATACTTCTTGATTGTTGAAGATTTTATTCGCGAAGCCCGAAAAATGGACGTCTCCGTAGGACCTGGACGTGGATCTGCAGCAGGATCTGTAGTCGCCTATTGTTTATGGATTACCAATATTGACCCTATTAAGTACGATTTACTTTTTGAGCGTTTCTTAAATCCAGATCGTGTGAGTATGCCCGATATTGATATTGACTTTGATGATGAAGGTCGAAGTCGGGTTATGGATTACGTAATCGAAAAGTATGGGGCTAATCAGGTGGCACAGATTATTACCTACGGAACCATGGCCGCAAAATCTTCGATTAGAGATACGGCCAGAGTACTCGATTTGCCACTGAATGAAGCCGATCACTTAGCGAAGTTAATTCCGCTGATGTCTAAACTTGGAAAAATATTTGGGTTAGACGAAAAGGAATTGGCTAAGAAATTCCGTGCTGAAGATTTAGAGAAAATTAATGAATTATTAAACATCTCTGATGGTGAAGATTTACAAGCGGAAACCTTAAACCAGGCACGTGTTTTAGAGGGATCGGTGAGAAATACCGGGATTCATGCCTGTGGGGTTATTATTACCCCAGGTGATATTACAAACTATGTACCGGTATCTTTAGCTAAGGATTCAGATTTATACGTGACACAATTTGATAACTCCGTTGTAGAAAGCGCGGGCTTATTGAAAATGGATTTCTTGGGCTTAAAGACCTTAACCTTAATTAAAGATACGGTTAAGTTGGTGAAGGCCAAACATAATGTAGATCTTGATCCGGATAGTTTTCCGCTAGATGATGTAAAGACCTACGAGCTTTTCCAACGCGGTGAAACGGTAGGGGTGTTTCAGTATGAATCGCCCGGAATGCAGAAGCACATGAAGAATCTTAAACCAACGGTTTTTGATGATTTAATTGCCATGAATGCCTTGTACCGTCCGGGACCAATGGAATACATTCCAAGTTTTATTGCGCGTAAACATGGGGATGAAGAGATTGTTTACGATTTACCCGAAATGGAAGAATACCTTAAGGAAACTTACGGAATTACAGTCTACCAAGAGCAGGTAATGCTTCTGTCTCAGAAATTGGCCGATTTTACCAAAGGTGAAGCCGATGTCTTGAGAAAAGCCATGGGTAAAAAGCAAATTGCGGTTCTGGATAAGATGAAACCGAAATTTATTGAGCAAGCCGGCGCCAAAGGTTTAGATAAATCCAAGCTAGAGAAAATCTGGAAGGATTGGGAAGCCTTTGCGAGTTACGCTTTTAACAAGTCGCACTCCACATGTTACGCATGGATTGCTTATCAGACGGCGTATTTAAAAGCCCATTATCCTGCGGAATATATGGCGGCGGTACTGTCTAATAACATGAACGACATTAAGACCATTACCTTCTTTATGGAGGAGTGTAAAAGAATGCGTTTACCTGTATTAGGACCCGATGTTAATGAAAGTTTTTATAAGTTCTCCGTAAACCAAGATAATGCGGTCCGATTTGGAATGGGAGCGATAAAAGGTGTGGGTCACGGTGCCGTGAAAACGATTGTTGATAACCGTAAAAAAGACGGCCCTTACAAGTCTATTTTCGATTTAGCCAAACGTATAGATTTAAGAGCGGCCAATAAAAAAGCCTTTGAAGGTTTAGCCAATGCCGGTGGGTTTGATTGTTTTAAAGAAACCCATAGAGCGCAGTATTTTGCGCATGAAGGTGATGGCGTCACCTTTTTAGAAAAGGCCGTGAAATATGGTGCTAAACATCAAGAAAATGAAAACTCGGCACAGGTCAGTTTATTCGGAGCGGCGAGTGATGTGCAAATTGCTGAGCCGTTAGTGCCACCTTGTGAAGATTGGGGAACCATGGAAAAGCTGTCTCGAGAGCGTGAGGTCGTTGGTATTTATATTTCAGGGCATCCCTTAGATGATTTTTCTATTGAAATGAATTCCTTTTGTAACGGTGTGGTGGCGCATTTTAATAATTTAGAAGCCATTGTTAATAGTGAAATTACATTTGGTGGAGTTGTCACCGATGTACAACATCGTGTGAGTAAACAAGGGAAAGGCTGGGCTATTTTTACTATTGAAGATTATACGGATAGTTTTGAGTTCCGAATTTTTGGAGAAGATTACTTAAAATTCCGTCACTTCTTTGTGGTGAATTCTTTTGTGTATGTAAGAGCATTTGTACGAGAAGGTTGGGTAAACAGAGATACGGGTAAAAAAGGAGATCCTAGAATCCAGTTTAATAGTTTTCAGTTGTTGCATGATGTTATGGAAACTTATGCACGTAAATTATCTATTCAACTTAATATTCGCGATTTAAAAGAAGAGACGGTAAGCACCTTGTACGATTTGATAACGCTTCACGAAGGAACAAAACCGTTAAGTTTCTTAATCTATGATAATGCGGAAAAAATTAAGGTGCATATGCCAAGCCGAAAAAACAAAGTGAAGATTTCTCAAGAATTATTAAACGCTTTAAAAGCGCATGATGTAAAATATAAACTGAATTAAATGATTGTTTAGGACGTTCATTGGGGGCTTTCAAAAGGAATGATTTTCAATATAAAGCCTGTGTTTTTTGAAAATAGGAACCTTGGCTTTTATGAGCTGAATTCTAGAAGCTATAGGCATCAACCTTAGAATATATAAATGCTCTATAAGGCTATAATTAAAACATATACAGGCTTTGTAAGGTTTGCGGAATATTTTGACTAATTTTGTACTTCCATTCCCAAAAGGGAGAGAAGAAAATTGAAGTACAAAACATAAAAAATAAACATTATGGCATTAGAGATAACAGATGCAAATTTTGAAGAAACAGTATTAAAAAGTGATAAGCCTGTAGTGGTTGACTTTTGGGCTGCTTGGTGTGGGCCATGTCGTATGGTTGGACCAATCATTGATGAAATTAGCACAGAGTATGAAGGTAAAGCTGTTGTTGGTAAAGTAGATGTTGATGCAAATCAAGAATTCGCTGCTAAATACGGTGTAAGAAACATTCCTACAGTATTAGTTTTCCAAAACGGAGAAGTTGTAGGTCGCCAAGTTGGTGTTGCACCTAAAAATGCGTACGCTGAAGCTATCGACGCACTTTTATAGTCCTTACTCTAAAAGATATGATAAAAGGTTTGCCTATACGGCAAACCTTTTTTAGTTTGTACCTGTGTTAAGGCTGAGGTCTGGCAAGTCTGCTATGCAGATTATTATATTATGGATATGGATTTACAAAAGGAACTTAATAAAACCGGTGGTTTTAAAAACTTAGCGCTATTAGCGAAGCAAGTGGTAGAAGGATTTATTGCAGGGATGCATAAAAGTCCGTTTCATGGGTTTTCAGCAGAATTTGCAGAGCATAAAATTTATAATCCAGGTGAAAGTACCAAGCATATTGATTGGAAGCTTTATGCTAAAACAGATCGGCTATACACCAAACGCTACGATGAAGAAACTAATTTACGCTGTCATCTTATTATAGATAATAGCGCTTCTATGCATTATCCGGAATCTGCAGGAACCACGTTAGAGAATTTAAACAAGATCGCTTTTTCGGCTTTAGCGAGCGCCTCACTGATGCATATTTTAAAGAAACAGCGCGATGCTGTGGGTTTAAGTGTCTATAGTGATCAATATGACTTTTACGCCCCAGAAAAGGGCAGTGAGCGTCACCATCAGATGTTAATTCATAAGTTAAACGAAACGGTGATGGAAACATCTGAAGCTAAGACAACGGAAACCTATCGTTATTTGCATCAAATTGCTGAAAAAATTCATCGCCGCTCTCTAATATTCGTTTTTACCGATATGTTTCAGTCGTCAGAATCTGATGAAAAGTTGTTCGAAGCTTTAAGACATTTAAAACATAATAAACATGAAGTTGTTTTATTTCATGTTTTTGATAAAAGTAAAGAGCTAAGTTTTGATTTTGATAATAAACCAAAGCGATTTATAGATATTGAAACAGGAGAACATATTAATTTATACGCCGATACGGTAAAAAATAATTACCAAACAGCTGTTAATGCGTACTTTAAGGACTTGAAGATAAAGTGTGGTCAGTACCGAATTAAGTATGTAGAGGCCGATATAAATGCGGGTTTTGATAGTATTTTGACGACCTATATGATCGAGCGTCAAAAATTTATTTAATTTTTTTTAAAGTTTTTTCATTTTTTTCTTGTGGAATTGAAAAAGGGTTGTATATTTGCACTCGCAATTACGCAACGGTCTGGTAGTTCAGTTGGTTAGAATGTCGCCCTGTCACGGCGAAGGTCGCGGGTTCGAGTCCCGTCCAGACCGCTAAAATTGCAAAATGAAAGCTTCAAGAAATTGAGGCTTTTTTTTGGCGACTATAAAGATGTTGTGTTGTTCTAGGAGCGATCCTAGAGTAGTTGTAAGCGTCCTAATTAATTTAGGGTCTTACCGATGAAAGGCTTTCCTTTTTTCTTAATAAGAAGATCGGGATGCTTTTTTGTTTTAAAGCAAGTTCTCAAGCTTGCGAAGCATGATCTTGATGCTGTTTTTCTCTCCTTAATTTTTTAAAATCTGAAGGCCTTCTGTTAAGTGTGAAGGAGTTAGGATTCTTTTTTTGTTCTAAAAGCTAGAAATTTCCTTGAATTGTTAATAACTATAGTATTTCGTCGATGAAAACCTGTATTTTGTAGTAAAAAACTTGCTTTATCAACAATTTAGTTTTATAATTGTCCTGCTTAATAAGCCTTAATTCAGCTTGTTAGGGCTAATTGTTCATTTTACATGCAGACTTATTTTAGTTTGGTAGCCTCCCTCGCTATTGTTGTGAAATGGTTTTGGGCATTATGCCTGAAAAATAGTTAATAATCCATTCTTCCCTCGTTCTAGCGCAGCTATTGTGCTACAGCTTAACTATTAACAAAATTTAACCCTAATATAATCCTTATGAAAACCCTAAAAATTACTTGCGCCCTAGTCGCTGTGGCATTACTTGCGGTCTCAGTAGTAAATTCTGATACGGTTGCACCAACCGACGACGCACCGACTTACAAAACGTACTCTCCAAAAGATTTACTGGCTACAGACAAGAAGAAGAAAATCTTAGAAACACACGCTTAATCCCAATCCTTAACTCAAAATCTTATAATCCTTATGAAAACTTTAAAAATTACTTTCGCCTTAATCGCCATCTTAGTCTTAGCAGTCTCAGTTGTAAATTCTGACACCGTAGTTCCAACCGACGATGCACCGACTTACAAAACGTATTCTCCAAAAGATTTACTGGCTACAGACAAGAAGAAAAAAATCTTAGAAACACACGCTTAATCTTAATCCCTAACTCAAAAACTTATAATCCTTATGAAAACTTTAAAAATCACCTTCGCCTTAATCGCCATCTTAGTCTTAGCAGTCTCAGTCGTAAATTCTGACAACGTAGTTCCAACCGACGATGCACCAACGTACAAAACGTATTCTCCAAAAGATTTACTGGCTACAGACAAGAAGAAGAAAATCTTAGAAACACACGCTTAATCCTAATCCCTAATTCAAAAACTTATAATCCTTATGAAAACTTTAAAAATCACCTTCGCCTTAATCGCCATTTTAGTCTTAGCAGTCTCAGTTGTAAATTCTGATACGGTAGTTCCAACTGATGATGCACCAACGTACAAAACGTATTCTCCAAAAGATTTACTGGCTACAGACAAGAAGAAAAAAATCTTAGAAACACACGCTTAATCCTAATCCCTAATTCAAAAACTTATAATCCTTATGAAAACTTTAAAAATAACTTTCGCCTTAATCGCCATCTTAGTCTTAGCAGTCTCAGTTGTAAATTCTGATACGGTAGTTCCAACTGACGATGCACCGACGTACAAAACATACTCTCCAAAAGATTTACT
The DNA here is from genome assembly GCF_042675845.1 of Winogradskyella rapida. Taxonomy (NCBI): domain Bacteria; kingdom Pseudomonadati; phylum Bacteroidota; class Flavobacteriia; order Flavobacteriales; family Flavobacteriaceae; genus Winogradskyella; species Winogradskyella rapida. The sequence goes on from NZ_JBHTKM010000063.1 coordinate 1,883,576, forward strand.
GGCTACAGACAAGAAGAAAAAAATCTTAGAAACACACGCTTAATCCTAATTCCTAATTCAAAAACCGATAATCCTTATGAAAACTTTAAAAATAACTTTCGCCTTAATCGCCATCTTAGTCTTAGCAGTCTCAGTTGTAAATTCTGATACGGTAGTTCCAACTGACGATGCACCGACGTACAAAACATACTCTCCAAAAGATTTATTAGCTACAGACAAGAAGAAGAAAATCTTAGAAACACACGCTTAATCTTAATCCTTAACTCAAAAACCTACAATCCTTATGAAAACTTTAAAAATCACCTTCGCCTTAATCGCCATCTTAGTCTTAGCAGTCTCAGTCGTAAATTCTGATACAGTTGCACCAACCGACGATGCACCAACGTACAAAACGTATTCTCCAAAAGATTTACTGGCTACAGACAAGAAGAAAAAAATCTTAGAAACACACGCTTAATCTTAAATCCCTAATTCAAAAACTTATAATCCTTATGAAAACTTTAAAAATTACTTTCGCCTTAATCGCCATCTTAGTAT
>NZ_JBHTKM010000063.1:1884122-2196787 GCF_042675845.1 Winogradskyella rapida
GTCGTAAATTCTGATACCGTAGTTCCAACCGATGATGCACCAACGTACAAAACGTACTCCCCAAAAGATTTACTGGCTACAGACAAGAAGAAGAAAATCTTAGAAACACACGCTTAATCTTAATTCCTAATTCAAAAACCTACAATCCTTATGAAAACTTTAAAAATCACTTTCGCTTTAATTGCCATCTTAGTCTTAGCAGTCTCAGTCTTAAATTCTGATACGGTAGTTCCAACTGACGATGCACCGACGTACAAAACCTATTCTCCAAAAGATTTACTAGCTACAGACAAGAAGAAGAAAATCTTAGAAACACACGCTTAATCTTAAATCCCTAATTCAAAAACTTATAATCCTTATGAAAACTTTAAAAATTACTTTCGCCTTAATCGCCATCTTAGTATTAGCAGTCTCATTCGTAAATTCTGATACCGTAGTTCCAACCGATGATGCACCAACGTACAAAACGTACTCCCCAAAAGATTTACTGGCTACAGACAAGAAGAAGAAAATCTTAGAAACACACGCTTAATCTTAATCCCTAATTCAAAAACCTACAATCCTTATGAAAACTTTAAAAATCACTTTCGCTTTAATCGCCATCTTAGTCTTAGCAGTCTCAGTCGTAAATTCTGATACAGTAGTTCCAACTGATGATGCACCGACTTACAAGACTTATTCTCCAAAAGATTTACTGGCTACAGACAAGAAGAAAAAAATCTTAGAAACACACGCTTAATCTTAATCCCTAATTCAAAAACTTATAATCCTTATGAAAACTTTAAAAATTACTTTCGCTTTAATCGCCATCTTAGTCTTAGCAGTCTCAGTCGTAAATTCTGACAACGTAGTTCCAAGTGACGATGCACCGACTTACAAAACGTATTCTCCAAAAGATTTACTGGCTACAGACAAGAAGAAAAAAATCTTAGAAACACACGCTTAGTATTTGAGAGACAGGAGGATTTGTAAACCTTCTATAGGGAAGAAGAATCTATATTATAATTTTAGTCTATTTTTGATATAAATCAATAGACCTTGTTGAAACAAATCATTTTTATAGGCTTCCTATGTTTTGGTAGCATTCTATACCTTGGAGCTCAAAACAAAGCCCTTAACCAAATAAATGCCTTAATTGAGCAGTCGCAAGACCTGAATTTTGATGCGAATCAGCGTCTAGAATTTGCGCTTCGATCATCGGAACTGGCCACAGAGACTCAGATAGATTCTTTGATTTTAAAAGCGAATAGAAATTTGTCTGTGTCTTATTTTCATTCAGAATTATATGATAAATATATAAGTCTTAACCGTGGAAATTTTGAACTTGCTAAGAAGCTTAACGATTCAAGCTCTATAATTGTAGCCGCCTCCAATTTGGGTTCGTCGTATCGTTATTTTGAAGAAAATGATAGCTCTTATTACTTTTATTCCCAATCCTTAAAATATTTTTCACCCAACGAAATTTCTGAAAAAAAGGCGACCGCCTTACTTTATATTGCCGATATCCTTCAGATTGAAAAAATCTATGCGGGAGCTGAAGAATCTGCCATTAAATCTATTCAAATTCTAAGTAGACTCCCTAAAAACAAAGTTCGATCCGATAAATTATGGAATGCCTACAATCTTTTAGGGATTATTTCTAAAGAACTAGGACATTACCAAGCGGCTATTGATTATTACGATAAGTCTAATGCCTATACCGATATTATTGATGATGGCTATCTCAACGAAATTTATTCCATTAATAACAAAGCGGGCGTTTATAGAAGAATGGGCGATTATGCTAAAGCCATAGAACTTTACGAATCCCTTTTAGAAGCCCGGAACCAGTATGAAGGTGAGGATCCGTCCTTTTATGCCACAATACTAAATAATGTAGCCGATACAGAATTAGAATCGGGTAACTATAATTTTGATACTGTTCAAGGGCAATTCAGCGATGCTTATCGTATGGCGAATGATTTGGATGACGACGTGCTTAAAATGAACGTCGCACTGCATACGGCAAAGTTATACAAGGAGGAGCAAGTCTTAGATTCCGTGGTTAAATATGCCAATGAAGCCTTAACGATTTCTTATGAAGTATCGTCTAATGAAATTAAGCAAGAAGCTTTGCTATTACTTGCTGATACCGATGATGGCGACAAAGGAAAATACTATTTAAAAGAACATATTAGAATTTCAGATAGTTTGCTGGAGGTTGACCATGCCGTAAGAAATAAATATGCCCGTATAGAATTTGAAACTGATGAATTAGAGGCTCAAAATGAAAGAATAGAAGCTGAAAATGCACAAATCTCTAAAGAAAATCTGTATTTAGTGATGCTAACTTTAGGTGTAATTTTCTTTGCGATTTTGCTCTATATCGTCATATTACAACGGGTAAAAAATAGAAAGTTAGAAATGCTGCAGATGCAGCAGAAAGCCAATGAAGACATCTATAATTTAATGTTGGTGCAGCAAGATAAAGTTGATGAAGCCCGAGCGAAAGAAAAAGTTAGAGTGTCTAAAGAGTTACATGATGGTGTTTTAGGGCGACTTTTTGGTATTCGCCTAAGTTTAGATAGTATTAACTTAAAGGAAGGTCAAGATGCGGTGTTAACCCGCGCAAAGTATATTCAACAGCTTCAGAATGTAGAACAGGATATTCGGAAAATTTCTCATGAATTAAATACCGATTTTGTCTCTGGATCAGGATTTATGGATATTGTTCAGGAGTTGGTTGAAAATCAGGCTGTAGCTTATGATTTAGCGTACAGCTTTAAGTTTACGGATGATATTGATTGGGATGAGATTTCAAATAAAACGAAAATCAATATTTATAGAATTATTCAAGAGTCGATGCAGAATATCTATAAACACGCCAATGCAAACCAAATTGAGATTAGTATTTCTTTAGAAAAAGGTTTAATTTGCTTAAATATCACAGACGACGGTGACGGTTTTGATAGTTCAAAAACGAAGAAGGGTATTGGCTTAAAAAACATGAAATCGCGCGTTGAAGATATAAACGGAACCATCACTTTTACCTCTGAAAAAGGAAATGGTACCCTTGTAAATGTAAAATTCCCCTATATAAATTTATAATTCATGGAACACATTAAAATATTAATGGTCGATGATCATCCGATTATAATTGAAGGCTATCAAAATGTATTGACGGCCACTAAAAAGGACGATCAAACCCTGTATATTGACACCGCGAATAATTGCGATACGGCAGTAGCAATGATGGAACGTGCTTCTAAAAAATACCCTTATCACGTCTGCTTTTTTGATATAAGTTTACCCGGATCGGAAGATGGAAAGTATGCCTCTGGAGAAGATCTCGCTTTATTGGCTAGAGAACTTATGCCAAGAACTAAAATCGTTATTTTAACGATGTTTAATGAGACCTTCCGTATTCATAATATCGTTAAAGAAATTAACCCAGATGGCTTTCTTATAAAAAGTGATTTAACGTCTATGGAATTGGCTGATGGCTTTCAGCAAATTTTAGAATCGCCTCCCTATTACAGCAGCACGGTACAGAGTTATATAAAAAAGACCATTACAAGTGATATTTACGTTGATGATATCAACAGAAAAATTCTACATTTATTAGCACAGGGTATTCGTACTAAAAATCTCAATGAATATTTTGATATTTCTACCAGTGCTATTGAAAAACGAAAAAAACAGCTTAAAGTTTTGTTTGAAATCGAGGATGGAAAAGATGAAACGCTACTAAAAGAAGCTCGTGAAAAAGGCTATTTATAAATAAAAATGTTAAAAAATAGCTTTTTTAGTATTTTTAAAACGCTTGAAACCCCAGTAAAATAAGGGAAGTACGGTTTTACCACAACAGGGTTACGGTTTTTCCGCAGTTCAAAGTTAAATGTGTTATATATCTTTGTACCATCAGCAAAAGTTAATTAATCCCTTATTAAGTTATTGTTGAATTAATAGCAAGAAAAACAAGCCTAGTTATCTCTTATATAACTAGGCTTTTTCTATTTTTTACGGCTAATACCAGGCCGAATTATGGTCTGATAACTCCACAATAAAGCAGCCCAAATAAATGAGGACCACTATAAATTTTAAAAGTTGAGGCTATAAATCCTAAGAATGTTCCAAAGGCCGCTTTTAAGGCTTTATTAAAATCATTACGATGTAGCTCGCCAATAAGCGCACCATTAAAAGGCCCAATGATGATACCAAAAGGAATTGGTGAAATTAAACCGATAAGCAATCCTAAGGTAGTGCCAAGCATTCCGGCTTTGCTACCGCCAAAACGTTTGGTACCCATAGCGGGAATAATATAATCTAAGACATAAATAAAAATAGCAAAAAGGAGGGTGACGATTAAAAAAGTTAGACTCAAGCTTACGCCTTCAGTAAAATGAAGCACTAGACCATAGCGTTCCACCTAAAAGGGAACTGTCTCATTACTTTTTGAATAAAATATCGTACTTTTCGCTATCAGAATACTCGTAATGAATCGAATTGTTTGTCTTTTAATCTTACTTATTGCAACCTCTTGCAATTATTTTGAAAAGAAAAAAGTCTATCCTGAAGATTTGCTTGAAGAAGAACTGCAAACCTTTAATTGGAACGAAGTTGACACGTATCCTACTTTTGGAAATTGTGAGGCCTTGATAGAAAAAGAGGACAAGCGCGATTGTTTTCAGAACACCTTAATAGGAAACGTGAATAGCTATTTAGCAGCACAGAATCTTTTTGTTACTAAAGATGTTAACGACACCATTAGACTTCAGATTATTATTGATAATAACGGGAAATTAAACATAAGCTCTATGGTCATTGCACCGGAAACGCGTCAGGAAATTCCAGAAATTGATAGTCTCTTACATCAAAGTTTAATGCACTTACCCACCATTTATCCGGCTATTAAAAGACGCCAAGAGGTGACCACAGCTTTTGAGCTGCCTATAATCGTCAATATTCAATAAGCTTACTGTTTAAAACGGCGCCCCTTCCATTGGTAGGTGGTAAACAGCGATAACAAAGCAATACTAACGTTAAACAGAGGATATAAAAAACTCGACAACAAATAAGCGCGAAGCTGCGATTCCTGTTTAAAAAATCGCGTCGTTTTATATAAGAGCATAAGGTCTATACTCCATTTTAAAACCAATAAGGATAAGCTAATTTCTATTGGAATATAAGGCCATATTAATGCAATAAGCAAAGCTAAAAAGACAAGGTTACCAGCAAAAATTACAAGACCCACCAGTTTTGAAAACCAAAATTTATATCTACTTGCCTTAGAGGCCCAGCGAATACGTTGTTGAATTAAACTTTTAAAATCTTCTGCTAAACGGGTAGAAACAGTAGCGTTTTCAGCTTTTAAGTAATGCACGTTCTGCGGCGTATGGTCTACAAATTTTTCAAGAAGAAACATATCGTCGCCACTAGCAATATTGGTATTCCCTTCAAAACCATTAACGGCCTCAAAAGTCGTTTTCCGATACGCAAAATTGGCACCGTTACACATCAACGGTTTATGAATACCAAAACTCCCTATTGTGGCACCCTGTAAACTTAGTACATCTAAGGTCTGAAAGCGGTTAAAAACAGAAGTCTCGCCGTGATAATTTACTGGCGCTACAATACAATCAGACTGTTGATTTTGAATGTAACCATCAAAAGTGTCTAACCATAACTCAGGTAAAATGCAGTCGGCATCAGTTGTTACAATCCACTCGTGTTTTGCAAAAGCAATAGCGGTAGTAATCGCATCTTTTTTTGGAGAATTTGAGGTTCTTTGGTTGTTAATAACCCTAATGGTTTTGGAGGTTGAAGAACGTTGACGTTCTATCACCGCTAGCGAGGCATCCCTAGAATCGTCATTAACCAATAACACCTCAAATAAGGCGTCGGGGTAATTTAAGTTTGAAATGGAAGCGAGTAATTGGGGTAAGTTTTCAGCTTCATCTCTAAAAGGAATGATCACAGTAAAACGTGTTTTAGCTTCCGTATGTTGAAATCTCGGTGTTGGCACCTGATCAAAACCATAGCGCAGTAGGCCTATTACAATGACGTAGGCTAGGATGCTGCAAATAAAAAAGACGACTAACATTGTTTGATCAGTTTCGGAGTTTTAAATGTAAGTACAAAATAACTACCAAGAATACTCGGGCCTACAAAGTTGAATAGCCACATCAGTGTGGTAATCGCTAAAATAGTGAGTTCGTTTACGTCTAAAAACCCAAATAAAAATACAGCAAGACTGCCCTTTATAACGACGTCAAAAATAGAAATTGCAGGGATTATTGAAGCCAAAAGATACAGGCTTGTAATACCAATCATAGCTTCGGTGTAGGATATAGACGTATTAAAAATTTGTAGTAAAACATAAAATTGAAAAGAGAATATAAGATAGCGCACTGAGGCATATAGCAGGGTTTTAAGTAAGCGGTGACGCTCTATGGATTTATAAAAATTAAAAACAGCACGTATAGAAAAGCCTTTAATTTTAAACCGTTTACTTTGGGTTAATCCCCAAACCGTAACCCCACAGGCCAAAAGCACGAGGCTATAAAATAGAATCTTAGAATAATTTAGAGTTAAGGTATAGCGTTGTATAAAGCATAAGAGCCCTATAAAACCTAAAACGGTGGTAACCCCCATTTGTGCCAGATTTCCTAAAAGATTGAGGAGTACTATTTTTTTACGTAAGGCTTTTGGGTAAAATAAGGCTTTGGCGCCATAATCACCAATACGGTTGGGGGTTATTAAAGAAGCGGTAAGCGCTCCTAAACTTTGTTCCGTAGCCATTTTTAAGGTGATTGGAGATAGGGGGGCAACTAAGTTTTTCCATTTTAAGATTTCAAAAAACCAGTTTAAAATGCTTAATAGTATTAGAAACCCGATGAATTTAAATGAAAAAACAGCGTTTTCATTTAAAAAAGCCATAAATTCATTCCACTGAAAATCATTGTTTTCAGTTAATTTAAGAGATATAAAATAGAATGCTAGCCCTACAATACTCAGCTTAAGGAGTAAAACCAATAATTGCTTAGTTTTGTAGTGTTTATTGAGATTCATAGTACAAATAAAATCAAAAACTTAGAGATGCAGTACGCTTTTAAAAAATACATTTTTATTTTGGCTTGCCTTGTGATGACTTTTACAAGTTACGCCCAATATAGTAAAACGTCTAAATGGAAAGCTCTATTTGCGGTGGGCCTTAATTACGCAACTACGGATGGCTTTGTGGAGGGTTCCTATGCAAAATCTGTAAATTTCCCTACCGTAAATTTAGGGGTGCAACATATGCTTACTAGCCGTTATGGTGTAAAATTAGATTTTGGCTTTAACCGATTTAAAAATGCAAGTGAGACTCCAGAATTTAAAATTAACTACTCTCGTATTAATGCCCAATTTGTCTTTGATCCTACCGAGTATCTAGGATTTCTACCACTCCGAATACGTACCGTTGTGCATGCTGGCCCGGGAATTAGTTTTGCTAAACCTTTGGGGACTTTAAAGGAAAATAAACAAACTTATGCCAATCTTTTAGGCGGTTTAGAATTGCATTATGCTATAAACGAAAAGGTGGCCGTCTATAGCGATGTGGCTTATATTTATGGTCTAACGTCTTTAGAGGATTACGATCCGGCACTTACGGGGCTTGGGGCTTTTAATGGTAGTGTTTTTAACCTTACCTTTGGCTTGGCTGTTTCTTTGGATGGCTGCCGATACTGTAATTAAAAGCATGATTAAAGAGAAAATTATTTTAGGGATTGATCCCGGAACCACAATTATGGGCTTTGGACTCATTAAAGTGGTAGGTAAGAAGATGGAATTCTTACAGTTAAATGAACTTATGCTGAAAAAGTATGATGATCCCTACATTAAATTAAAACTTATTTTTGAACGTACTGTAGAGCTTATAGATACTTATCACCCAGATGAAATTGCTATTGAAGCACCCTTTTATGGGAAAAACGTTCAAAGTATGTTGAAATTAGGAAGAGCACAAGGTGTGGCTATGGCGGCAGGCTTGTCTCGCGAAGTATCGATTACGGAATACGCTCCTAAAAAAATTAAAATGGCCATTACCGGAAGCGGAAATGCAAGTAAGGAGCAAGTGGCTAAAATGTTACAAAGCATGTTGGGACTAAAATCATTACCTAAAAACTTAGATTCTATGGATGGCTTAGCGGCGGCCGTTTGTCATTTTTATAATGAAGGACGTGTAGAAGTTGGTAAGAGTTATTCGGGTTGGGCTTCTTTTGTAAAACAGAATGAAGATCGTGTAAAAAAATAACTTTTAATCATTACTGCGAAGACAGCAATCTATAGTGTAAAATGAAATACTTAATCATACTTTTAGTTTTCTGCTTTTCATTTTCTTGTTTTAGTCAAGGACAAGTAGAAGCTAATGATATTGCTCACCAAAACTGGTCAAATTCATTAAAAATAAAAGATTCATTAGTCGTAGAATTACTAAAGATTAACTCAACGGATACCACATATATTTCAACTTTTAATACTTCAGAGAAGCTTTGGGAAAGTTTTGTAGAAGGACAGTTTCGGCTTAAATTTCCTGAATATGAGTCTTGGGAAACTAGAAAAGAAATCTATGGAAGTCAGTTTGATATGCTGTATTATCAGTTTATGAAATTCTATTGCGATTTGAGGATTGCAACTTTATATGATTTGATTGAAGAATAGAAAACATCAATTTGAATATTAAAAACAAAATGGCAGGCATATACATTCACATACCATTCTGCAAGCAAGCGTGTCATTATTGCGATTTTCATTTTTCTACTTCCATGAAGAAAAAGGAAGACATTGTGCAAGCTTTAGCTAAAGAATTAGAACTTCGGAAATCGGAATTTGAAGCGATAACTGTTGAAACTATTTATTTTGGAGGCGGAACGCCTTCTGTTTTATCAAATAATGAAATTCAGTTTATTATTGATGCTGTTTACAAACATTATAAAGTTTCTGAAAACCCAGAAATAACTCTCGAAGCTAACCCAGATGATTTATCTAAACAACGTATTATAGAACTTTCTAAAAGCCGAATTAATCGCTTATCTATAGGGATTCAATCCTTTTTTGAAGCCGATTTAAAACTAATGAATCGGGCACATAATGCCCAAGAAGCAAAAGTCTGTTTAGAAGAAGCTACAAAGTATTTTGATAATATTTCCTTAGATTTAATCTATGGTATACCAGGAGCGACTAATGCCCAATGGCTAGCCAATATAGAAATGGCATTAAGTTTTGGTATTCCTCATATTTCTAGTTATGCTTTAACCGTAGAGCCTAAAACGGCTTTGGCCGCATTTATAAAAAAAGGCGCTATTGCCAATGTAGACGATGATCAGGCGCATGAACAATTTCACCTCCTAAAGGATCAATTAGAGGCGGCCGGATTTGTACATTACGAATTGTCTAATTTTGGTAAAGAAGGCTACTTTAGTAAAAATAATACGGCTTATTGGCAGTCCAAATCTTATATTGGTATTGGGCCGTCTGCACATTCGTTTAATGGAAAACAACGAGGGTGGAATATTAATAACAATTCAAAATACCTCGCTGCTATTGCTGCTAATAAACTTCCAATAGAGCTTGAAACTTTAACCGACACCGACCAATATAACGAATATGTGATGACTGGTTTAAGAACCATTTGGGGTGTTTCTATAGCAAAAGTTCAGCGCGATTTCGGAACAGAATTTAAAGACTATCTCCTTAAAAATGCAGAGAGTTTTCTTTCTCAAGGTTTATTAGATCTTAAAGACGACCACTTATGCGTCACTAAAAAAGGGCAATTTTTGTGCGATGGTATTGCTTCTGAGCTCTTTAGGTTGAACGCCTAGGAGGATCCTTTAAATTACAATTAAAATAAAGTAGTTTTGTAAGACACATTTTTTGAAATTTTAGACCAATAGAGACTCAAACATTAATTAAAGATTAGTGTTCGTAAATTTAGCATCGATGATAACAACCATACAATACAATTCCAGAAAGTTAAAAATAGATTTAAAGCAACCTTTAGATATTTCAATTCCATTAACGGGTAAAGCTAGTAATGTGAATGCTTGGTATATTGGGCCGCCTAAAATTGAACCAGAAACAACAGAAGGAAAAACCATAAGTGTAGCTGATGGGGCGGTGGTTAATTTCAATACCATAACGTTTAATCCGCATGCTCATGGAACGCATACCGAAACCGTTGGGCATATTACAGAGAAAACATATAGCATCAACAAACATTTAAAACAGTTTTTCTTTTTAGCTGAGGTGGTTACCGTAGCTCCAGAAAAATTGGATGAGGATTATGTGATTTCTAAAAAGCAATTGCAATTTGCTTTAGGAAATAAAAAGCGAGAAGCCATTGTAATCCGTACGCTGCCTAATACTAAGGAGAAGAAGTCTAGACAATATTCTCATACCAATCCGACGTATTTATTAGAAGATGCGGCCAATTATTTAAAAACGAAAGGCATTAAACATTTGCTTATAGATTTGCCAAGTGTTGATAAAGAGAGTGATGGAGGCGAACTTTTAGCGCATAACGCGTTTTGGAATACAAAAGGGAAATTGCGTTTAGATGCAACCATCACAGAATTTATTTATGTGTCTAATAAAATTGAAGACGGAAAGTACATACTTAACCTTCAAATTGCTCCTTTTGAAAATGACGCCAGTCCTAGCAAACCAATCTTATACAAAGTTATGGAGTAGTCTTATGTGACCTCTATAAGTAACTTGTGTCCTATAATTAAAGCACTATGGAAACCTTTATTATCATCATTATCAGTATCCTTGTAACGCTAGGATTGGTTACGGTTTATAAAGCGTGGAAAACCCAAAATGAAGCTAATGAACAGTCCATTTTACTTTTAGATAAAATAAAAAGGGTTTGTAAGTTTGTTACTGTGGAAGGGGATTTCGCTGAAATTTACCATTATGAAGATGTAAAGGCCAAGTTTTTAAAACTTATTTCTAGTCGTAAAAAAGCCCTAGTGGTTATTAATGCGAAAGCCTATGTGGGTTTTGATTTAAGTAAAATAAAAATGCAGGCTAATGCGAAGACCAAAACCGTAGTTTTATCGCATTTCCCTGAACCTAAAGTTTTATCTATAGAAAGTAATATTAATTATTACGATAAAAGAGATGGGATGTTCAATCGGTTTGAAGCCGCAGATTTAACGGATCTTCATACCAAAGCTAAAGCTCATATTATAGATAAAGTGCCAGAAAGTGGCCTTTTTAATGTGGCAAAGCAAGAGGCTCTAGAGGCTATCCATCTTATTGAGAATTTGGTGGAAACCATTGGTTGGAAGATTGATTATTCCGCTTTAAAGATAGACGGCGAGACTAATAAAACATTAAAGTAAAATGCTTTGTTATGGATATTGAAGCTTACCGAGCATATTGTTTAACTAAAAAAGAAGTTACCGAGCATTTTCCGTTTGATAAAGATACGCTTGTGTTTAAAGTGTGTGATAAAATGTTTGCACTAACCTCTTTAAAACAATGGGAAGAAGGTGAGCCTTTTGTGAATTTAAAGTGTGATCCTGATTACGCACAAGAATTGAGAGCGGAATACCAAAGCATCAAACCAGGCTATCACATGCATAAAAAACTGTGGAATAGTGTATCTCCGCAGCGGTGAACTTTCTGTAGCCCAGATAAAAGAACTTATAGACCACTCCTATGCCATGGTGGTCAAAGGCTTGCCAAAAAAGCTAAGAGATACCCTTTAAGAGTTCCTGTAAATAGCGCTTCTCGGGCTATGTTTTTTGAAGGCTTTAACCTGTATGACTTGTGGGTTTATAGGCGATTTCGGCTATTTAGCTCATTTTTGCATTTCCATTAGTCGACACTTTTCTACCATCCGTCGACACTAAAAGCCAGTCAACCGAATTAAAAAATAGGATTAAATCTATAGTTTTAATTTAGTCCGGTATTAAAACCCCCTTTAGGCGATGAAAACCCTTAATATTTTACTTATTGAAGATGATATGATTGAAGTTATGAAACTTAATCGTGCTTCAGCTTCTTTACAATTAAAACATAATATTACCGAAGCTAATAACGGAGAAGAAGCTTTAAAAATCCTTGAAAATAAAGATAGTTTACCTGATATTATTTTATTAGATTTAAACATGCCAAAAATTAGTGGTATTGAATTTTTAAAAATTTTAAAAGCAGACGAACGTTTAAAATATATCCCCACTATTATTTTAACCACTTCTAATAACCAGAGAGATCTATTAGAGTGTTTTAAAATTGGGATTGCAGGTTATGTTTTAAAGCCTTTAAAGTATGAGGATTATGTTTTTAAAATTGATAAAATTCTTTCGTATTGGAGTATCAATGAATTAATCACGGTGTAATGAAAGGTATTGTCTTTACAGAATTTTTAGATCTGGTAGAAGAAAAGTTTGGTTTAGAAATGGTAGATAAAATTATCACCAGTTCAGAGCTAGAATCTGAAGGTGCATACACCTCAGTGGGGACCTATCGCTTTTCAGAAATGTTGCAACTCTTGCAGCATCTTAGTGCAAATACAGGGATTTCTATAGACAACCTTCTTCTGGTTTATGCGGAACATTTTTTCGGTGTTATAGAAGACAGTTATCCGGGTTTGTTAGCGACGTATAAAGATCCGATAGAGATGTTATCTTCCATTGAAAATCATATTCATATAGAAGTAAGAAAGATCTATCCTGATGCCGAACTTCCAACCTTTAAGGTGATAGACAAAACCGAAAATTCGCTTGTTATGGATTATAAATCGAGTAGAGCGATGCATCATTTCGGACTGGGTTTAATGAACAAAACGTTTGAACACTTTAATACAACAGCCACTATTGAATTAGAAAAAATAAAAGAAGACGGTACTGAAGTCCGATTTATTATTACTAAAAATTAATGAGTGAAGCCCAAACAGACATTTTAAAGCGCGCCTTAGAGCGTGAAAAAAAAGCAAGAAAAGCTGCTGAAAAAATCCTTGAAGAGAAATCTAGAGAACTCTACGTCACTTCACAACACTTAGAGGAATTATTAGACGAAAAATCCACACAACTTCAAGGCGTATTTGAAAATATCGTTGATGCCTTTGTCTTAATGGATATTAACGGTCATATTTTAAAATTTAATGAAGCCGCAACCCGATTGTTCGGTTATGATATTTCAAGCGAAAAAGTAAATGTTATAGACCTGGTGCATAAAGATGATTATCAGTATGCCATGGTTTGTTTTGAAGAATTAAGGACTAAAGGTTTCTTCAAAAATTACGAAGCCCGTATTTACACTAAAAATAAAGCCGTAAAATGGGTTCATATCAATGCGAGTGTCGTCTACGACAAAAATAAAAAACCAATAGCAGCACAAGGTATTGTTCGCGATATTACCCAAGAAAAATTATTAAAAAGAGAGCTAGAAGAACAAAAAAACCAATTGAGTATTATTATCAATAATTCTCCTATTGGTATTTCACTTTCTAAAACCGACCATGTGGGCTTGTTACAAATTAATCAGGCCTTAATTGATATGTTAGGTTATACCGCAGAAGAACTTAAAACGGTAAAAGCCCAAGATATAACACACCCCGATGATGAAGCCTTGACGGTTAAACTTAGAGAGCAACTTTTTAATGGGGAGATTGATAAATACAATTTAGAAAAACGATATATTAAAAAAGATGGCGATATCTTTTGGGCAAAAACCAATGTTACAGCGGTTAGAGATGCTAAAGGTGAAATTGAATATCAAGTCGCTACCGTAGAAGACGTTTCTAAAGAACGGGAAGCCAAAGAAAAACTTATTGAATCCGAAAACAGACTGTCCACCCTAGTCTTAAACTTAGATAGTGGTATTCTTTTAGAAGACGAAAATCGTAAAGTGGTGCTTACCAACCATAAATTTTGCGAACTCCTAAATATTGATATTGCCCTTGGCGATCTGTATGGTATGGACTGCTCAGAAGCTGCAGAACAGAATAAAACCTTATTTAAAGATCCGGAGGCGTTTGTGCAACGCATGCATGTTATTGATGAGGCAAAAGAAGCCGTTTTCGGAGATGAATTAGAAATGTTAGATGGTAAAATTCTAGAACGCAACTACCTGCCCATTACTATTGGAGAACAGTCTAAAGGTTTCCTTTGGACCTTTACAGATGTAACCTTAAAACGTTCCTATAGCAAGAGTTTAGAAACTCAAAAACAAAAATATTATAGCATTATTGCCAATATGAATTTGGGCTTAGTAGAGGTCGATAATGATAATAAGATCTTAATGGTCAACCAGAGTTTTGTGGAAATGTCCGGGTATTCGGAGTCCGAATTATTAGGGGAAGATGCGAGTGCTTTTTTCAATAGTGAAGAAGCTGTAGATATCATCGCTATAGAAAATGAAAAACGTCAACGCGGGCAATCCAACTCCTATGAAGTTAAGGTGAAAACCAAGACCGGAGATGACCGATATTGGCTTATTAGTGGCGCTCCTAATTATGATATTAAAGGGAAAGTTGTTGGCTCTATTGGCGTGCATATAGATATTACAGAACTAAAAACCTTAGAGCTTCAAAAAGAAAAATTACTTCTAAAGTTAGAGCGTAGTAATGACGAATTACAAGAATATGCGCATATCGTTTCGCACGATTTAAAATCGCCATTACGCAGTATTGATGCCTTAGTTAATTGGCTAAAAGAAGATAATAAAGACCAGCTTGATGCGGTAAGCCTTAAAAACTTTGAGCTTATAGAAGCAACGCTAGAAAAGATGGAACAGCTAATTTCTGATGTTCTCGATTATTCAAGTGTGGGGACAGAAGCCAATACCAAAGCAGAAGTAGACCTAAGTAAAAAACTTCGCAACATTCTGTCTATGCTTTACATTCCAGAGCATATAAGTATACATACCGTTCACCCATTACCTATGGTGCATGGGGATGCCACAAAACTTCAGCAATTATTTCAGAATTTAATAAGTAATGCTATAAAGTTTATAGA
Organism: Winogradskyella rapida; assembly: GCF_042675845.1. Lineage (NCBI taxonomy): Bacteria > Pseudomonadati > Bacteroidota > Flavobacteriia > Flavobacteriales > Flavobacteriaceae > Winogradskyella > Winogradskyella rapida. Next base: position 1,899,110 of record NZ_JBHTKM010000063.1, read on the forward strand.
CAAGGAAGAGGGCCGTATTATTATAGATTTCGAAGATTTAAAAAGTCATTATAAATTTTCAATTCAAGATAATGGGATGGGAATAGAGAAACAATACCACGATAAGATTTTTAAAATCTTTCATGCCTTAAATAAGAGTAAAGACTCTACAGGTATTGGGTTGTCTATTGTAAAGAAAATTGTGGATTTACACGAAGGTCAAATTTGGTTAGAAAGCGAGCCTCAAGTGGGGACTACGTTTTACTTCACCCTTAAAAAATAAAAATGAAAACAGTTCAATTAGTTAAACACAGTCAGGAAGACTGGGTTTATGTTGGTAAAGCACAGCCTTTAAAAGCCCCTTTGGTTTTAGTTTTTGGTAATCGCTTATTGCTAGAAGATCCCTTAATTTACCAAGAGATTAAAGCGCTATTTCCAGATGGACATCTTGTTTTCGGATCTGCTTGTGCAGAAATTTCACTGCGTACGGTGAATGAAGATAGTATAACGATTACCGCGATTGAATTTGAGAAAAGTAAATTCATGATTAAGACCAGCAACGTCTTAAATACAGATTTAGACTGTTTTAAAACTGGTAAGGATCTCATTAATCAATTTCCGTCGGAAGGTTTAAAAAATGTGTTTGTGATTTCTGAAGGAAGCTTTATCAACGGAAGTCAACTTACCAAAGGAATGAGCGAACCCAATGATGACAATTTGTTAATTACTGGAGGGTTGTGTGGAGATGATACCCGATTTGAAAAAACACTAGCCTCTTATAATGAAAACCCAAAAGAAGGTGAAATTGTAGCTATCGGATTTTATGGGGAAAGCTTAGAAATATCCTTTTCTATCTATGGCGGATGGACGCCATTTGGTCCAGAACGCACGGTAACAAAATCTGAAGGCAATGTGCTTTATGAATTAGACGGGCAGCCTGCACTAGATTTGTACAAAACCTATTTAGGTGATAAGGCTAAAGATTTGCCAGGAGCGGCCTTGTTATATCCTTTAAATGTAAAATCAGAAGATGAAAACCACGCTATAGTACGTTCTATTTTAAATATCAATGAAGAAGAGAATGCTGTTATTTTAGCCGGAGATATTAAAGAAAACTCTCAAGTACAACTGATGATGACCAATGTAGATCATATTGCAAATGCATCAGAACGGGCAGCGAAACAAGCCTTAGAATTTAGAGAAAACAAACCTGAAGTTGCCTTATTGGTCAGCTGTATTGGTCGTAAATTGGTGTTAGACCAACGCGTAGAAGAAGAGATTGATGAGGTTATTGAAATTTTAGGAGAAGGCACTACGATAAGTGGGTTTTATAGTTATGGAGAGATCGCTCCTTTTCATGGCGAAACCGCTTGTCAGTTACATAACCAAACCATGACGATAACGCTAATTAGTGAATAATGAATTCGTTACTAAAACGGCAAATACGAAAATATTTAAGTGAAGATTTAAAGGCGCATAAAGATTTAGAAAAATTTCTTTCGGCTGTGGATCGTTCCTATAATAATTTCGATGAGCAGTCTACGATGATTCAAAGGGCTATGTCTATTAGTTCCGATGAGCTTTTTGCGGCCAATAAAAAGTTACAAAACGAAGCAAAAGAGCAACAAGAACTTATAGATAAACTTAAAGACGTTATCAATACGCTTAAATTTTATAATCTAAAAGAAAGTGAAAAAGCCGATGCTGTGCCGTTAACAGGTTCAGAATTGGTGAGTTTTATAGACCAGCAGACTAAGGAGATTATTGAAATGAACAAGCAAAAAGAATCGCTTTTAGATGAATTGGCCCATCAAAACCAAGAATTAAGTGATTATGCGCATATGGTGTCTCACGATCTAAAATCTCCCTTAAGAAGTATAGATGCTTTAACCGCTTGGTTAAAAGAAGACTATAAAGCTGCCTTTGATGCGCATGGTCAGCAAACGCTAGACCTTATTAGAACCAATGTAGAAAAAATGGATACCCTTATTAATGGTATTTTAGAATACTCGACCATTGGTAAAGATCAGATGGAAGTTTATGATGTAGATCTTAACAAACTCGTGGACCATATTTTAAGTAGTATTGAAATTCCAAAACATATTACAGTCACCAGAGCCACGTTGCCCATTCTTCAAGGTGATAAATACCGTTTGCAACAACTTTTTCAAAATTTAATAGGAAATGCAATTGCCTATAATGATAAAGCCCAGGGGCTTATAGAAGTGGGAGCCATTGAACAAGGGGACTATTGGAAATTTTTTGTCAAAGATAATGGTAAAGGTATTGATACTGTTTATTTTGAAAAAATCTTTAAAACATTCGAAAAACTTGAAAATAACGTAGAATCTACAGGAATAGGGCTGTCTATTGTAAAAAAAATTGTAGATTTATACGAGGGTAAAATATGGCTAGAGTCTACTTTAGGTGAAGGGACAACATTCTATTTTACGTTAAAAAAAGATCGAAATGGAACAGCCTAATTTATCTTATATTCACAGCATGTCTGGCGGAGATAAAGATTTTGAGCAAAAGTTAATTAATATCATCAATGAAGAATTTCCTCAAGAAAAGGAAATTTATTACGCCAATATTGCGGCTAAAAACTATAAACTTACGGCAGACAACGTCCATAAACTTAAACATAAAATTAGTATTTTAGGCCTTGAAAAGAGTTATGAGACTGCAGTAGCATTCGAAAACAATTTGTTAGAAGGCCGTACTACACTTCAAGAAGAATTCGAATCTATTTTAACGACCATGACCAATTATTTGCAACAGTTATAATTAGGAGGACATGAATTGTATTATTATTGATGATGAAGCTACCGCAAGAGCCATTATAGGCCAACTTTGCGCAAGTGAAGATAGCTTAAACATTTTAGAAGAATTCCCTAATGCTATGCAAGCCATAAAATTTTTAAATCAGCATGATGTTGATTTGATATTTTTAGACATTCATATGCCCGATTTTACAGGTTTCGATTTTATTGAAACCCTAAAAAATCTACCCAAAATTATATTAACGACTTCCGATCCTCAGTTTGCTATTCAAGCTTTTGAATACGATTGTATTGTTGATTATTTGGTGAAGCCTATAACACCAGCACGCTTTAAAAAAGCCATTCAAAAAGTTGCAGCCTCTTCGCATAGGCCTACACCTAGTGAAAAGTTGACCTCAGAAAAAGAAGAAAGCACATCTGGCAATGATCTCTACGTGAATATAGACCGACGTTTAATTAAAATAGACATCCCAAGTGTTTATTTAGTAGAAGCGAAAGGCGATTATATTCAAATTAAAACCGAAGATAAAAACTATACGGTGCATTCTACCTTAAAGAAAATCGCTGATAAACTCCCAGACAGTTTATTTCTAAAAGTTCATCGGTCGTATATTATTAATGTCGATAAGATTATTGATATTGAAGATAACAGCGTGCTTATAAAGAAAGACGTTATTCCGGTAAGTCGTTCTAACCGACCAGAACTGATGAAACGTCTTAATTTACTATAAGTACTAATTTATATCCATGCTCATAAAAAAATATAGCCTATCCGGGCTATATTTTTTTGCATTCATCCCACTCAGTTTGGGTTAGCGCGTTTACCATTCGTCTACACATCTCGGTCATCTAACGGGTCAAGATTAGGGTTTAACGAATTAAAACGAAAACCATCTAGATCTCTCTTAATTTTGACACCAGTTCATTAGTTCATTAGATTAATAACAAGAATTAAGAGGGTTAATTAATTTTGATTGAGGCAAAAGAGAAATCTTTTGCCTTTTTTTTATAAGCCTATTTTTTAAGCAAGGTAAATGGCGCCCAAAACCATTCATCGATAGTTAAATGCCAACCACCGTGTCTTCATTTGTAACAATCGAAAATTAAAAAATCAGGCGCTTAATCGCTTTAATTTTGTCCTAGAACCTAATAAGAAATAGAAGATGAAAATACTTTACACTTTAAGAAACCAGTTAATCCTTAGTGCTATAGCATTGTGGAGTTTTACAGTTCAAGCACAAGATGTTCCTTTTAATTGCGATCATAATGCTTATCTATTTCAACGTAACGATGTGTATGCCATTGATCTTGCTTCAGGTAACGCCTACCAAGTTGCAGAAGATGTAACCCCAGGAAATATTAATGCTACAGCTTACAATCCTGCAGATGGTTTTATTTGGGGGTCTTTAAGTTCGCCATCAAAAACCATTGTAAGAATAGGTGAAAATTTCAATACGACTTCTTATTATATTAGTGAGCTGCCTAACAACAACCGTTATGTAGGGGATATCAGTTCAGAAGGAATTTATTATTTAAAAGCCGGTGGAAGCACTTACTATAAAATTGATTTAAATCCGGAATCTGAGAATTACACGCAGTATCAGGCTACGGAAAGCTTATCTCAAAGTCTTAATATTCACGATTGGGCGTTTAATGCTGTAGATGGGCAACTTTACGCCGTAGAAAAGACCAGTAATATTCTATACCGTATTAATCCTGAAACGAGTGTGGTAACCCCTCTAGGAGTTGTGCCAATTTTATCGGGATTAAACTATGTCTACGGAGCGGTTTATTTTGATAATGAAGGTCGTTTTTATATCTCAGCAAACCAAACCGGAACCATTTATGTTATCCAAGCCGTACAAGATTTAAACGGTCTAAATATTATAGAGGCTAATTTATTTGCCTTCGGACCTTCAAGTTCTAGTAATGATGGGGCACGTTGTCCTACGGCTCCTGTAATGCAAGAGATTTGTGATAACGGTATTGATGATGATGGGGACGGGCTTATTGATTGTGAAGATCCTTCATGTTCTGGATTCGGATTGTGTGATGTGATTCAGCCACCAACATCAAGTTCTAATGATGGAGGATTAGAAAGTAATAGTCGTCTTTCAGAACAAATTAATGCACGTAATTTCAAAAGAGCAAAAACCGGATACAAATTTGATGCTGCTACAGCACCTATTGTAGAGAGAAGATTAACCTATGCTAACCGAAATGCGAATTCTAGTTTTGTACTACAAGACTTTGTGCCTCTAACAAGTATCAATGAAGATGAAGCGGTTGAAGCGACACCATCAGATTTAATAGGAATCACTAATGCGACTGAAATCTATGCGGTTGATTATATGAAGAATGATATTGCAGTGGCGTCTGTACTGGCTTTAAAAACAGAAAATGGCGTTTATGAGCATACTAAATATATCTGTGATCGTTTATTAGGAGCTGAACTGATCTCTGTCTCTACAATTGATATTAACGAACAACAATTTATAAAATCCATTATTAAAAATGAAGATGGTACCTATGAATTTGTCTTAAGCTTATCGGCTAAAGTTGTGAATAATGAAGCTGAATTTGCCGTAGAAAGCCACTGGAATCTTGACGAATACGAAGCAAATGTTACTTTCTATAACTTCCAGATTTGGTCTAATACTGTAGACGATTTGTACACCCTAGGACAAGAAGTTTTGGATTTGTTAGCGGTTCAGAAACCCATTTCTAGCTATAACAATTCTACACCTCCAACGGTATTTGTAAGAAAGGGAAGTTATACCAATGGCGGCTTAGATCTTCAAATTATTAATACCAACGGGACACAAAATGTGACTTTAGATGCGGGTTATAGAGCAACAGAAACTGAAGACTTTGGAAACCTAAATTCTACCATAGCATTGAGCGGTAATTATATCACCAATGTGAGAGTAGATACTGGGAACCTTTTCGATATCGGATTTAGAATTGGCGATGGCCTAGCCACTCCAGATGATTTGTTTATGTCTGACGGCCCTTGGGGTGTAGATGCTTCACAAGATGGAACTACAGTAAGCCTTTACGATGTTACCACTAATGATTTTGATTTTGAAACTTCTGATTATCCGGTAGAAAGAAATGTGACCTTAAATGCAACAACCAGCAGTTACGTTGCCACTTACAGAGCCTTAACACCACGTTTTAAAGCTGTAGATGTGTCTGACTTTAATAGCTTTAAATTAAGCGCGAAAGGTACAGGGAATTTAGAAATAACATTTGTAAAAGAAAGTGTAATTGAGTGGGAAGACCAGTTTAAAACCACGATTAGCTTAACGGATACACTTCAAGATTTTACGATCTCTATAGCCGATTTAGAGAATAGCACCTTTACACCTGTAGATTTAAACGATGTGGTTACTATAGTCTTTACCATGGTGGCAGAGAACGGAACAGCGACATCAAAAGAAATGGTGTTAAACAACCTAAGATTTTCACAGACAGAAACCCTATCCCTAACAGATATTACCCCAAACCCGAATTCCCTAAAACCCTACCCAAATCCCATGACCACGCACACGTCTATTAATTTTAAAGCTAATTATAGCGAAAAAGTTCAGTTTGTAATCTATGATCAAACCGGAAAGGTTGTTTACACAGCTTATCACGATGTAGTTTCAGGAGTAAACACGATAAAAGTGAATAGAGAGAATTTAAGTTCAGGCTTGTATTTATGCAAGATTGTAAGTCAACAATTCGATTTTAAAACTTTTAAGTTAATGGTTAAATAACCCCTGCGTTATGTACCCCGGCATTAGGCAAAAGCGAGAGCTTTTGCCTTTTGTGTTTTATAGCGGTTTGGGTTTGAGTCTTAGTTTAGAACCTAAGTGTTTTTCTTTGGTGTAGGTCGTATTAAGAAGTTGAAAATTATAGATATCCTTTAGGGCTTATTAGTTCCTTAAGGGTTTTTCTATATCTTGAAATCACATAAAGCGGTCTATAGAAAATATGGTTGTGTTTTGAGGTCTCTAACCCAGAAGAATTGGTCACCTTCAGAAAATAATATTGTCGAAAAAAAGCAGGGCGTGCAGAACAGCTCGACTGATTTCAAATTGGCATTAGGTTGACACTTAAGAGTTAATTAAATGGGGCTAATACGCGACGTAAACCCACTCTTATTCGGACGAAGACGATACGTTAAAGTCATATAGATTTTAAATGTTTTAAGTTGAAAGTGTACAGACGTAGATGATGCTTATTAGAAGTATTTAGAGGTTGAGGAGGAAGGTATACGCTATAAATTGTTATCCCTATTGGAAACCCTAAGAGGATTATAGAATGAACTTCTAACGGAAATTTTAAGCCTTTAACTTCTATCTATTCTGGTTGATCAGTAAAGCGCTTTGTTTTCTAAAGCACTTAGTGTACTTTAAGGTCCTAATAACTTAGAGCTTAATCGGCACATCATTGTGATGGCTTAAGCTAAAGTGACGTCTAGGATAAACATGAAGCAAGCCGTTCTCTATAAAACAGAAAAGGAAGCTATAATTAGCTTCCCGTAAGGTTGAGGTAAAGTTTTAAAATTATTTGAACTCGGTGTTAGTCTCTTTGAAACAGTTTCTTCTTTAAAAACATCCATTTAAAACGTAATCCTATTTCTGTAAAGGTAAATCCAGCTGCTGTTGCAGAGGCAATATTACTACGGGTTCCGTAAACATTTAATAAACTACGTTCTGAAAATCGATATCCAAATGCACCTTGTAATCGGTAGGTGCTCTGCTTGGGGTCGTCTTCAATAAATTGATAACCAAAAGCGGCGGTGGCATTGTAAAACCAGGTTTTCGGTTTGGCTGCCGCTTCATCTTTAATGATATTGACAAAAAGTTCAACCGCATTAAATTTTTCAGGACTAAAATAGATGCTAGGCACTTGATCTTCAAAAGTAATGTGTTGGTAATTTATACCCGCTTTTAATGAAGGCTTAGGAAGCAAATTATAGTATAATGAGGTGAATAGAAGTTGTCTGCTGTTCCCATCATTCTGTGAGGTATACATTAACTGGGTAAACCATCCTAAGTTAAAATTAGTGGCCAAATTATAATTCGCATAATAATTATTCTGTACAATCTCTCGGTCTAGCAAGTCGGCATTAAAACTTTCAATCTGTCTTTTATAACCCACTTCTAATGACTGTAATTTAAAAGATTTAATTCCGAAGGAAATATCAGTTAAGAGTTGTGTATAATTAGCAGATTCAGCTTTTGCCGAAGAGAGGCCTGCGGTTCCTTTAAAAGTGATACTCGGAATCAGTTTATAAGAAACCCCCAAAGAAAGATTGTTAGACGTTGCCGAGTTGTCGGTTACCGTATTTTTTGTGGTTCGGTAGTTGTAGTTTCCTAATAAGGCTAATTTTGTAGAGAGCGGAACATTCACACTCTGATCAAATGAGAAGGCTTGGTTATCGCCATTATCAAAGGTATGAGCCACTTTAGATTCTAGGGTAGGCGTAAAGCTCTGGTCTAATTGTTTAATAAAATTCACCGCATCTTTTTGATCGTCGTAAAAGGTTAAAGTATTTTCTGCAGCGGTATAGGCGCCTTCGGTTTGGCCCAAAGCTTTTAAAGCATTCGCTTTCCCGAGATTCCCATCAAAAGAAGTGCTGTCGTTTACTAAGATTTGGTTGTAATCGTTTAAGCTTGCTTTAAAATTACTTTTATAGATATTAAGTGTGGCACGCAACGCGAGTACCCAGTTTTGGTTTGGATATTTTGTTATTAAGCTATCGATTAAGGTTTGGGCAGCGTTAAATTTTTTATTCCAAATTAAGGCCTGTGCATAGCGTTCTGTCGTTTGTTGTACTACGGTAGGTGCAGCGGTTGAGGATAAGCTATTGTAGGCTGTTGTACTCAGTTCTAAAGCCTTTTTTTCTTTTCCGTTAAGGTGGGCCACTAATGCCAAACCGTTTAAAGCTACGGTGTTATGTTCGGGCTGTTGTGCCAGTTTATGGTATGTAGATTCAGCACGGTCTAGCTGGTTCCAGATAAGGTAAAGGTTGGCTAAATTTAGTAAGCTGTCTTTATCATCTTCAAACAGTTCTAAGTTTGTAAGCAGTAAGGTTTCCGCTTTTTCGTACTGTTGTGCTTGCTGATTTTGGTAGGCATAGCCCAAGTAAATATATTTTTTAGAGGTTAGAGCGTTAGGGTTACCAGGTGAAACCTCTAAGGCTTTGTTCACCATTTCTAAAGCCTCTTCATAAGTTTTTAAATTAGACAGTGTATTGGCAAACCCCAATAAAGCGGCAAAACTTTTTGGCTCTTCCTTGACTAAACCTTTATAATAGGTTTTAGCTTCGCTAAAGTTGTTATTCCATAATAAGGATTCGGCATAATTTAATTTTACTTCAAAATCATTAGGGTAATCGGCAAGTAAGTTTGTAAATAAGGCATAAGCGGCTTCAGAATTTCCATTAAGGCCAATAGCTCTACCATAACACAGGCGTGCTGTTTTGTTGGTCGGATGCTCTTTTAAGACCTCTTGAAAAAAGTCCTCTGCTTTAGCATATTTACCGGTTTCTAAGTAGGTAAATCCTTCTTGCATATTTTGTGCTGAAATGCCAAAAACCAGACATAAGAATGCTAAAGTAATCCGTGATTTTAAAGTCATAATATTCGTATTATTTTCTATTTGCAAGTTACGGCACATAAGTCCTCCATTCATCTACAGCAAGCAGTCATCCGTCGAAATATAGCTAACATACACGGAATTACATAAGATATTTGTGTCAGATTTAAACGAATACCTATAAAAATGATGCAATTATTAGCGGTCTTAAAATCGAGAAAGGTAACACCAGAGCAGTTGTTTATGTTAAGTGTATTAACTGTAAATGGCGGCAACTATTTATACAACCTTATCTTAGGACGTGTCTTAGGACCGGCAGAATTTGCAGATGCTGCGGTTCTTATAACTCTACTGTTGGTGCTGTCGTTCGTGGCGATGACGTTTCAGTTGGTTACGGCCAAATTCTCTGTACTTTTTGAGGATACTTTGTTTAAAACCTTTATCTCTAAAATTTATAAACAGGCTTTTGTAATAGGGCTTGTTTTAGGCGTTTTAATCATTGTGTTTGCTCCCGAATTAAAAGTTGTTTTTAACACCTCCTCCGCTTCAATGTTTGTTATTTTTGGTTGTGGTGTACCGCTTTATTTTTTAATGAGTGTAAACAGAGGGGCTTTTCAAGGAAAAAAAGCTTATAAATTTTTATCGATAACCTATCAAGGCGAAATGCTTAGCCGGTTGCTCATTACCTTAGGCCTTATCTTTTTATTTAATCTTCAATCTTCTGCAATCATTGCTACAGGTATTGCGTTGTCCTTCATTTTTGGAATGTTTCCATTTAAAACGGAACATATCAGCTTTAAAGCATCTCATGAATTAGCCTCAGTTGACAAGAAACACATTAAGAATTTCTTTTTGTTAACAGCATTCTACGAACTCACACAAATTATCATTAACAATAGCGATATCCTACTCGTTAAGCATTATTTTGAGTCTTATGAAGCGGGGTTATATGCCTCTTTGGCCTTAATAGGTCGGATTGTATATTTCATAGCTTGGATGTTCGTAATGTTATTGTTGCCCTCTGTGGTCGCCTTAAAAAAAGAAGGCAAAGAAACGGCTTCAGTGCTGTTTAAGTATGTGGGCTACATTGCAGGCATTTCCATTGTGATTGTGTTAACCTGCTTATCGTTTCCGGAGTTGATCATTAAAATCCTTTTTGGTGAACAGTATATTGCCATGGCTCCCTTGTTATGGAAATACGCCATTGCCACTTCTATGTTTGCGATTTCTAACATCTTCGCTTACTATTACCTCTCTTTAGATAAATATGTTCCGGTGGTGATTTCTGGGGTCTTCGGAATGTTGCAAATGGGGCTAGTGATCTTTTTTCACGATAGTTTAGAGCAAGTGGTACACATGCAAATTGTAGCGATGACCTTGCTGTTAATCATACAGTTAGTCTTTTTTAGAATTGAAATAGGAACACATAAAAAAGCTTTATCTAAAGAATAATTCCATTCGTCTACAGTAAAGGTTGTTCCAACGAAAGTGTTGATTTTTAGAGGAATAAAATCTGAAATTAGCACTATAATTAATTAAAACATTTAAAATTCAGCAATTATGAAACTAGCAATAGTAACCGCATATCCACCAAGTAAAGTCACCTTAAACGAGTATGCTTATCATTTAGTAAAGCACTTTAGACAAAAGGAAGCGATTTCAGAATTAATTCTATTAACGGATAAAACTGAAGGAGCTAAAGACATTATGTTTAGTGAAGACGGCTGTAAGATTACGGTAAAAGAATGCTGGTCTTTTAATAGTTATAAAAATATAATTTCAGTTACCAAAGCCATAAACGCCACAGCCCCTGATGCGGTATTGTTCAATTTACAGTTTATGAAGTTTGGAGATAAAAAAGTCGCTGCAGCTTTAGGTTTAATGTTACCGTTAGTGTGTAAGTTAAAAAAGATACCAAATATTGTGTTATTGCATAATATTCTTGAAGAAGTTGATCTTGGAAGTGCTGGTTTTACATCGAATAAACTGATGCAAAAGCTATACGGTTTTATAGGAACAAGCTTAACAAAATTGATTTTGAAAGCGGATACGGTAGCTGTAACCATGCAGAAATACGTGAATATTTTAGAAGTAAAATACTTAGCTCCTAATGTTAAATTAATTCCACACGGAACCTTTGAAATTGCAGAAAAACCAAATTATAATCTACCAGAAGGGCCTATGCAAATTATGACCTTTGGGAAATTTGGAACCTATAAAAAGGTCGAAGGTATGATTGAAGCTGTAGAAATGGTGAGAGCTAAAACAGGCATGGATTTAGAGGTGGTGATTGCTGGTACGGATAACCCTAATGTTCCTGGATATTTGGCTAAGGTGCAAGCCGATTATAAACATGTTCCTCAAGTACGATTTACAGGTTATGTTGAAGAAAGTGAAGTGCCAACCTTGTTTAATGAAAGTGCTGTGGTCGTTTTTCCTTACACTTCAACCACAGGAAGTTCAGGAGTTTTACACCAAGCAGGAAGTTATGGGAAAGCGGTAGTTATGCCAGATTTAGGCGATTTAGCCTTATTGGTACAAGATGAAGGGTACAGAGGCGAGTTCTTTAACCCAACAAGTGTAGAGAGTTTAGCCGCTGCTATAGAAAACATAGTTACGGATAACGCTTATAGAGTTAAACTTTCTAGAATTAATTATGAGGCGGCTACAGCACACCCAATGTCTAAAATAACCGATATGTATTTAGAAACGTTTACTGAGATTATAGAGAAGAGAAAAGGCGCTACAGCCATGGTTTTAAACTCTTGTAATAAATAAAAACCTCTAAACTCAGAATAGGGCGACTTTAAGGGTTGAACCTATTGGTGAGTGATATAATTAAACGCGTCCTTTTTTGTTCCATTTTTATCAATAAACCCAAAATGCTTCTGAGCATTTTTACGCCAAGGGAGGCGACCTACAACTTCCTTTGGTATGTATGTAAAGTCATATAGAGTCCAAGACATAAATTGCAGATTGTTGGTTGCGATAAGTTCTTGGATTTTTTTGTGATAATTTGCTTGGTCTTCTTCAGAAGCTCCAAAAGGTTTCCAAAATCCAGAATAGGAGGTTAAACCAAATTCTTGAAGGACTAAAGGTTTACCAGGAACTTTCGATTTTAAGGTCTTTACAGCTGCTTCAAATTGTTCTAAGTCGTCATAATAATGAAAGGATATAAAATCGACTTTATCCTTTAATAAAGGGGCACTTTCGGCGTTAGACCAACCAATGGTTATTGGGTGAACGGTATCTATAGATTTTACCAAATGAATCATCTGATCTAACCAAGCCATTACGTTTGCTTTTCCGCGCGATTCAAAATCCAAATTGGGTTCGTTTTTAATATCCCAAGCAATAATAGCCTTATGATCTTTAAATGCCGATACAATCGTTTCTGCGTGCCGTTGGTTTAGGGTCCAATCCATCACCGAATAATCACCATAAAAATCGAATAGCGTCACTACAACATTTAATGCTTCAGCCTCAGCAATATCTAAGGTTTGTTTTAGTTTATGAAGCTTTTCAGGCTGCACATTGGCCTTCCCAAAATCCTCATAAGGTATAAAAATACGTATGGCATTTAAGCCGGCATTTTTAATGATTTTAAAATCTTTAGATAAGATTTCTGTTGAAAATTGATCCCCAAACATATCCCATGGCGTTGCTTGTGGGTAGTAATTGATCCCTTTAATATTTAAACTGTCGGTGTTTATGCTTGCGTTTTCAAAATTATACTGTGCATTTTCTTCTTTCACCATATGCCGAATACGCCAAAATCCATCTTCCAATAAAAGCACAATTTTATAAGTTGAGGTTTCCGTAGTTTCTAAAACCAATTGTTTCGCTTTAAAAAGGCGTTTGTATTCTACGACATGCCTATCGGTTAGGATGGCTAATTGTCCATCTTCACTAAAAAACTCTAAAGTCGGGTTATGGTGAAGTGTGGTCGACTCTACAGTGATATTTTTAGCTTTATTAAGGGATATAAAATCATAGAGGTTTTTTCTAGCATTATCGGTGTAATAATCTTTGATGCCAGCCGTGGTATTTGTTTTATAGGCCATTTGTTTTACGTACCAAGCATCGAGATAATCGTTTTCTAAAGCCTTTAAATTTTCCTCATCCATTGGTCGACCTTCATTTTGTAAAGGTTGCCATGTGAGTTTTGGTTGATATTGTTCTACATTTTGAATTTCGGTATGCAGCATTGTGCTGCGGTCTGCTCCTGTATTTAAATAACTAAATAAGGCGCTAACACCAGAGAGAATAAAGGCGATAACCATGATATATGAGAGAATTAATATGGCGCGTAATATGTTTTTATTAAGACTTACCATAGTTTTTTGGTGTTGAATTCTTTTGTTTTTCCAGCCGTTTCTATGCTGAAATTATAATGACCGTTCGTGTAAATAGCAGGGTTTAAATTGAAGTGCACATAACCATTGAAGCTGGTTTTTACAATGCTATTTACTAAAGTCTTGTCCTTGTAAATATGCAGGGTAACGTGGAGCCCATCTGGAATCATTTGCCCCATAAAACTTTGTAATGGACCAACGTTAATAGTTCTGTTTTTATCTGAAAATACAACCTCAAAATCATTAATTACCTGGTGGTATGTTAATGCGATACTTGGGCTTTCAGACATGCCTTCAACATAGGCTTTGATTTCCCATTGTGCTTCATGATCGGGATGAATAATTTTTGCCTGTGCCACCCCATCAATAGTGGTTCCTGTGGTCTTTAAGATATGCTTATCTTGATCGGTGATAAAAAAAGTTACAAAGGTCCCATCACTCACCACATTGTTGTGTTCGTCTTTTAAAATTGACGTTGTAAAGGTGGTAATCTGGTTGCCATCTGCATAAGCATGAGGACGTGTGGCTGAAATGCTGAAATCTGTAGGAATAGCGGCAGCCACATTTATGGTGAATTCTTTAGAGTGAACGCCTAAACATTCTGAAGCAACTAAAAGGCGTCCGCTTTCTTTTTCAGAATAAAGATTTTTGAAGGCAATAAAATTGTTGGTGTAAATGGAATTCGCTTCTTCCGCGTCTAAAAACTGATGCGTTTCTGTGACTAAGGTGTTATTAGGAACCGGATTATCCAAGCTGTCGGTGGGGATAATAACTAGCATCGTGTAATCTGTGCCACCGGCCTCTATACTTGGAGGTCCAATATAAGTCTCCATGCTAGCCACTTCGGCCTTAGGGTTTAGGGTTAAGCTTCCGGAATTATTGCTGAAGTCTGAGCGTAATTCCCAATTTAAAATCCCTATTTTTTTACTCATGTTTTCAGGGATCGTGTAGGTTAAAGCTCCAGAGGTTAAAACAGGTGTAATAAGGGTGGCGCCATAACTATTAGAGCAATACAATAAAGGTTTTTCAGAATTGGGTGCGGAAAATTTTAAAACTATAGGGGTTCCAACTTCAAACTCGGTGGTCTTGCTTAGGTACTCATAGTTCCCAGGCTCTTGCTTTTGGAGCAGAGCAAAGGAGGATAAGAACATCAATCCTAAAAGAAACAGATATGTGTATTTGTTTGGCATTAATGTGGACTTCCTATATAGGTGTTAATATCTAGTTTAATATAACTAAAATCGGGATGATCTATGTTTTGCAACTCGGCTTCAGAATGATTTTCTATTCTATTAGGCACCACCTTACCGGCAATGGCAGCGTTGGGTAAGCCGTTTACAAAAATATTGCTCATATCCTCGTTGATAATTTTCACTTTTCCGTGGTTTAAAATTTTATATTCAAAATCTTGCTTCCGTTGCTGTCGGATACCTTCTTTAACAAATAAGTGATCTACCCAAACCATTTTTTTATCGGCATTATAATAGGTGATTAAGAGCTGAGGTATGGTAATTTCTTGCACACCACTATTAAATAAATGACCTTTTATGGTATGGTCTTCAATGCTCATAGCACTTAAAACAACACTTTTATACAGGTCAGAACCCGAAACGTTTCCGGCCGCTTGAAGGTTGAATTTCGTGGGTTGTTCTTCAAATTCAATAGGTGTAAATTCATCCGGATTAAAAGTATCTGGAATCGAATCTTGTGTTTTAGACCACGCTATGCCTTCAAAATTAATTCTAAAACTACTCACTTCTTTCGGCATTAATTTATGCTTCATATGGTATTTAGCATTGTAAGTGGCAAGTTGTTTGTTATCGTCGTTGTACAATGTCCCTTTTAAAATGACATCAGCTGGGACATGGTCTATATTTTGAACCTCCCCAATAATAGCATAATGTCCATCATAATGCACCAGTTTGGCAGAGAGCACCTCTAAAACGGGTTGCTTTAAAACATCCTCGTGATGGGTTTGTTCTGTAGTAATGCGGCGCCTTCCTTGGTTAAAATATTTGGTGCCGTGCGCCGAGTAGAGTTGATCTGGTGGTAAATCGTTATTTAAATCGTCGGGTTGTAAGTACCACTTATTACGGCGTTTTGAAAGCGTTTTATAATCTACTTTTTTAATTTTCTCTAAAGGTGTAATCCATTGGGTAGTGACTTTAGCAGCCACCGTGCTGTCGTTATAGGTGGTGATTTCAGTTTCAATAGCATCCATTTTAGCATAGCTACTTAATAGACCATCGGTGACTGAAATTTCTAACATATACTGGGCAATAGGAAGCTGACTTTTAGGATCTATAAGCTGGTGCGCTTTTTCAAATTCCTTAAAATCTAAAGCATCATAATAGGCTATAATTGCATTTTCAGGACTACGTTGGGTGTCGTTTTTTAAGTAAAATAAATACATACCATACCCCACAACGAGGGCTAAAAATAAAGCCCACAAATGCGTAATTCTTAATACGTTCCTGTTAAAGGACTCGTAAGAACAATGATATTTTAAAAAATCCGGGATGGGTTTAAAGCGTGTTTTTAACATGTTTACCCAGAGCATTTGTATGTTAAGTATAAAAGCGACTAACACGGTTAAAAAAGGCATAATTCCCCAATGGATCTTTAGCCATTGGGCCACATCGTCCTTGGGTAAAATAGATGAAATAGGCGGTATGTTTAAGCGTTCCCAAACCATAATCCCATTTTCTAATTGTCTAAGGCGTTGCCATCCACAGAAGTAGAGGATAGGGTCGTAAAACTTATCGTTAGAAAAAATATATTTCAGATTGTATTTTTCTGGAGTGGTTAAAAACTGTTGTAAGGATCCAATACCGGCAACACCTTTAAATTTAGAATTTTCTAATCGTTCTATAGGTCTTGTGGTTAATTCGGGGAGTCGTCGTGCAGAATGGTAATTTCCATCTACGGTTAAAGCATTGGTTTGTGCACTTAGCCATGCCATTTGGTCGCCAAAACCAAGAGTTAAAAAACGCCATTTATCATGATCATCCTGATTGAGGAAATTCACAATAGGTAACATCTTAATTTTTTGAGGTTGTGAGGGTCTAAAGTAGTTTAGGCTCATGGTGAAAATAACCATAAATACCATAAGTCCGGCTAAGAGTCCGCCAATAATTCTATGATAGACAGCTCCAAATTTTGTTTGAATTAAAACCTTCAAATCACCTTCCACAAAACGATAGGCAAATTCCCCCATTAAAGGAATCGACAAAATAGACGCCCAAAGTGTAAAGCGGTCTAAGGTTAAAATATTAAACGCAGTTTCGCCTAACATTTTTAAAGGTATAGGGGTTGTGCCTCCCGTTCCTAAAACCGTACAAATAGTAACGGACAGCCCAAAAAACAAATAACGTTTACTGTAATATCTGTAAAATATATAAGGGAGTAGTACCAGTAAAATACCCCAAGGAATTAAAAAGAAAACCAAACCAGAAGAGGTGATCTCAAGGAAATTATCCCGAGAACCATGCGGAATTGGAACTTGGGTAATGGGGTTGGCTTTAGAGTTTAGCCAATATGGGAAAATACAGCCCACGATTAAGACTAAAGACAACAAGCCAAAACTAACAATACGCTTAAAAAGTTTTAAGAAACTGTTGAGGAAGCGTTTAAACGTGACCTCCTTCATAGAATTCACTTGTTCTCTAGAGACATCCATTAAAACCATACCTATAAGCGGAAAAATAAAAAATACCATTCCGAAAATAGGGGTGACATGGTGTGAGGTTACTGTGACGGCTATAAGTGATAAGCTGGTGGCTAAATACCATTTTTTACCGGTTTTTAACCAAAGGTAAATTTCGGGTAAGGCATGCATTAATACCGAAACGCCTACAATACTAGGAAGCTGTCCAAAAATATGAAGGGTTTCAATAAAGGATGAGGAAAACACAGCCAAAACCGTCGCATAGCCCGCTACAGTTTTATTACCCGTCATTAATAAGGAAAACCGATAAGTTCCTGTAATAAATAGCACAATAGCAATTAAAGCTACGCTAAATAAACCAAACTTTAAACCAGCAATCATAGACAGTAATCCTATAGACTGATGCACTAAAGGGGGATAACTTTGAACGGTAAAACCCGTATACCATTCGTAGTTCCAAGGCTCAAACCAACTATTAGCATAATGATCTGCAAAAAATAAATGGATCAAGGCATCATAAGTTGTTTCCAAGGTAAAAAAGATGGCACTACCATGAAAAGCCAATCCTAAGAGAAGCGCAGATATTAAATATTTATTCGAGGTTTCTTTCATTAAAGGCCTAAGCAATTTCAATAGGGTAAAGATATATAATTTATAAAGGGCTTCAGTTTTTAATGAACTACAGAAAACGACCATTCATCTACACTTACCCTTAGGTTAAACTAAATAAGAATTTTTTAACCCTTTACTCCTGTACTTTTGAACTATCAATAATACAAAAAACAGTTTATTATGAAAGTTTTAGCCATAGATGACCAGCAGTTAGTATTACTTCCTTTACAAAAACGATTAGTAGAGTTAGGTTATGAGGTAGAAATCGAAACCGATGCCACTAAGGGGTTAGAACTTTACGAAGCCTTTCAACCCGATTTAGTCATTGTAGATATCAACATGCCGGGATTATCTGGACTCGACTTTGTAAAACATATTAGACTTACCAAAAATGCGCAAACCCCAATTATGGTATTGTCTGGCAACACCCGTGATGAAACCATTACAGAAGGCTTTGAGTTAGGGATTAATGATTATATGAAAAAACCTCTAAGTCTTAATGAAATTAGTGCGCGTGTTAAGCGCTTAATCGGGGCGCCAGAAACCCAACATACCGTGGCTCATAATGATGTAATGATCCAAGAACGATGTGTAGGTGTTGTTATTCCATGTTATAATGAAGAAGAGCGTTTATTTAGTGACGAGTTTATTAGCTATATAGACAAGCATACCGGTTACCATTTGTGTTTTGTAAATGATGGGAGTAAGGATAATACCTTAGAATTATTATACAAGTTGCAAAAAGGTAGAGAAGATTTTATTACCGTGTATAATTGTGAGAAAAACGGAGGAAAAGCTGAAGCAGTACGTTTAGGAATGCTCCATATGGCTCAAAAAGAAGACTTGGATTATATTGGGTTTTTAGATGCCGATTTATCTACCGATTTATCAGATTTTGATGACTTAGTAAAAACGATTGAAAATTCAGATTTTAAAATTGTTAGTGGTTCTAGAATCTCTAGAATGGGCGCTAATATCACTAAAGAATCAGCTCGAAAAATAATAAGTCTTACCATTAACTTTATAATCCGTAAGATTTTAAAAATGGATTTTAAAGACACCCAGTGTGGCGCTAAAATATTTAGTAAGGATGTTATTGAAATTGCGTTTGGAGAAAAGTTTGTGACCCAATGGATTTTTGATGTTGAAATTTTTAAACGCATGAGTATTCACTTCGGATTGAAAAAAGCTAAAGCGATGTTATGTGAACAACCTTTAAAGCGTTGGATTCATGCTGATGGTTCTAAATTATCCATGAAGGATTCTGTAAAAATTGTAGGTCAATTAGCGCAAATTGCTTGGGTGTATAGATCAAAAAATACAGCGAATAAATCGACTGAAAACTTAGAGATTGCCTAAAGTTAACTCTAGAAAATAGCTTATGAAAATTGGAGTTATCATTGTATTTCACAATAATGAAACAGAGCTCGAAACGGCCTTATGTATAAATCAGATAAAAACGTTAGAAGATACTGAGTTGTGCCTGGTGGATAATGCCAGTAAGGACAACACGCTAAGCCTGCTCGATGATATAAAAGAAGCTTGTGTGGCTAAGGTGTCTGTTATTGAAATAAAAAAGAAAGGCTCAGAAATCGCAGCTATAAAAGCAGGAGCACGGTATATGTTTAATCAATTTAATTTAAAACATCTGGGGTATATAGATGCCAATGCCTTAAAACAGCAAGGGTTTACCTTCTCTGATACCATAGAACATTTCTCTCGTCATAAAGACGAAATCATATCGCTGCATCTTGAGACTTTAGCGCGTCAAAAAGTTAGAAAAACCTTACTTAAACGTGTTTTTTCTGTGGTAGGCTATTTACAAGATATAATCAAGTCTTCTTCGTATAGTACCTCTGCTTAACCCATAAGTTTATTCAAAATAACAAATGATTCATCCTGTTTTAATAAAAGCAGGATTTTTTATGCCTTTAGATGTCGTGTAAGGGTTGGTTTGTTAATCTTAGGGCATGGATTTAAAAGGCTTATGTAAAAAAGATAGGGAAAGTCTGAATTAATTTTACATTTGCACAATACAATATTTATTATGTCATTAGAAAGAGAACTACAAAAGCGCAGCGGCTCAAAATGTGAGCTTAGTGGAAGTGAAGAAAACTTATCTGTTTACATCGTTCCAGATGTAAAAGAGAACGGATTAAAAACAGCATTGTATGCATCAAAAACGTGCATAGAACAAATGAACGATGCTGACGCCATTGATCCTAACCACTGGAGGTGTTTAAATGATAGCATGTGGAGCGAACATGATGCGGTAAAAATCATGGCGTGGAGAATGTTACATCGTATTGATGCCGATTGGACGCAAGATTTATTAGGAATGATGTATATGGAAGACGATTTGCTAGAGTTAGCACAAGCGTCTGGTGATGGTGAAGATGATGAAAATAAACTTGTTCATAGAGATGTTAACGGTGTTATTTTAGAGCATGGAGATTCCGTGGTCCTTATTAAAGATCTTAAAGTAAAAGGTTCTAGCATGGTGGCCAAGCAAGGTACAGCGGTTAGAAACATTAGATTAGATCATGAAAATGAGACTTATATTGAAGGTCGTGTAGATGGACAACAGATTGTAATTATTACCGAATACGTAAAGAAAACTTAATTCCCGTTTTCTATTATAAAGGAAAGAATATTCTACCATAAAAAAGCCTGAATCGTAATAGATTCAGGCTTTTTTTATGGTTATTTCTGAATAGAATTTAGATGAATTAACATGATTATGGGTTGATGTTAACAAGACATATCTGCGATAATTTTCCATTCGCCATTTATTTTTTTGAAAATAATTAAGAATGGACCATGGGCATCACCGATATCTCGTTTTAAGTGATAAGCTCCCATCACCCAATAATTGTCCCCTTCAATTTTTGAAATGTCTTTAATTTCAAATTTAAGCGTTCCACTTTCGGCTTTTGAAGGATAGCCTTTTTTATAATTGGCTAAAGTTTGATTCCAACCTTGCGTAAGGCCACTGCTTCCGTAAAATTTAAGGGTTTCACTTTTCCAGTAACCTTGCATAAAACCTTCTAAATCATGAGTATTCCAAGCTACTTCTTGTTCTGCCATGACCAGTCTAATAGCGGCTTCTGCACTGGCTTGTGATTCGCTTTGTTCAATAGATTCTGTATTGGTGACATCTGCTTTAATGCTAATACAACTGAAGCAGGATAAAGCTATTGCTAAAGTGATGATATATTTCATAGAATTGAATGTTTTAGTTCAATCTAAAATAAGAACAATTTAGATAATAAGGTTTAATTAATTTATGAAGTTTGTTACAGAACACTTTATCAACATCTCTAATAGACTAGCGTATAACTCATTGTTACAAAATGTCCCCTTTGAATGATCTTTAAGGGTGTACTCTAAATGTC
Organism: Winogradskyella rapida; assembly: GCF_042675845.1. Lineage (NCBI taxonomy): Bacteria > Pseudomonadati > Bacteroidota > Flavobacteriia > Flavobacteriales > Flavobacteriaceae > Winogradskyella > Winogradskyella rapida. The sequence continues at coordinate 1,920,495 of NZ_JBHTKM010000063.1, forward strand.
AAGCCATTCTATAAAACACCTTTCTGTTGCTTATAAAAAGCATCGGCTTGGTTTTGCATGAGTTGTCTTGCCTGCTTTCGCTTGTAGTTTATAACCTCTTCTTCGTCTGCAATCTCCTGGTAAACTTTATTGTTAATGGCGTTATCTGTTGTTAATAGTAATTGTCGTTCGGCAACTTTCTGTTGGCTCCAGGTTTGTATGGTGGTCTCGTAGTCTTGTAACTTATAATCAAACTCTCCTTTTGGTGCTAATAATTTTGCAATGATTGGTGAGGCTTCTATCGCTAAGAATAAGAGGAAAATAAAGAATGACGGTAACCCAGGTAAAGTGTTTAATGCTGTTATCCGTGCCATTAAACCATCAAAATTATCAATAATGGGTTGGGCGGTTTCTAAATGAGTAGCGTAATCGTTTTGAAGGTTTGTTATTTGAGTTTCTAAGGCTTCAACTTTACGAGTATTACTTGTTTTTAATTGTTGTAGTTCTGCTAGTGCTACATCATGTTTATCTCGTTTTTCTTTATAAACAGGACCTTTGCCTAAACGATTGGTGCCTGAGGTTCCTTCAGCTTCCGAAATATAAGTGTTGTATAAGGTGTTAACTTCGGCTTCTTTCTGGTCAATTTGAGCATTTAAACCTGAAATTTCATTCTCTAGCGTTGCAATTTGAGGATGGTACTGCTCCGCAATTTGATTTTGATTGGCTAGCGTTAAATCGTTTTTTTGTTCTAATAACACCTGATTAATTTCCTTTTCAAAAATCTTTAATTCTAAAGGTTTTGAAATGACCACAGCAATAATAAGTGCTAAGAATAGTCGTGGAGTCGCTTGAAGAATTTCTTGAGTAATATTATCTCGTTTTTTTATGGTGGACACAATATAACGATCCAGATTGAAAATGAGTAAACCCCAAATGAGTCCGAAGAAAATAGAAGTATACAGATTGTCAAATACAGTGAAAAGGGCATAACTGGCAGCAATGGTTGCCATAACGGCGGTAAAGAAAACGGTGGCTCCAATACCGGCATATTTGTTTTGTTCGCCAATGGAACAGTCCTTTAAAATGTCTGTGTCAGCGCCAGAGCAAAGGATGAAGAATTGCTTTAACATAAGTGTTCGTTTTTTGATTGTCCTAAAAATTAGGCTGATTGATTGACTATTAGAACGCTAAAGCATGGGGTTTGTTACATGTTTAGATGAAAAAAGCCTCAATGAAGCGGCTTTAGTCGTAAATGTTTTAAGTTAAATAGACGGAATAATAGGTCAACTGTAAACTTGTGATACTGCTATTGTGGAAGTGGTTTTGGGCCTGTTAAGAAGAAAAAGCCCCATGATTAGTAATAATCATAGGGCTTTTAGTAATTTGAAAAGCGTTAATTAGGTCGCTTATTTATTCGGATAATTCTGTAAAGTATTTATAGAAATGCGGAATGGTTTCAATACCTTTTAAGTAATTCCAAACTCCAAAATGTTCATTTGGTGAATGAATAGCATCACTGTCTAAACCAAAGCCCATTAAAATCGTTTTACTTTTTAGTTCTTCTTCAAAGAGTGAAACAATAGGAATACTTCCACCACTACGTTGTGGAATTGGTGTTTTTCCAAAGGTTTCTTTATAGGCTTTTGAAGCCGCTTTATAACCTAAACTATCAATTGGTGTTACATAGCCTTGTCCACCATGATGAGGCGATACTTTTACGGTTACCCCTTCAGGAGCAATGCTCTCAAAATGTGTTTTAAACAATTGGGTAATTTCTTCCCACTCTTGGTGTGGTACTAAACGCATAGAGATTTTAGCATAAGCTTTACTCGCAATCACAGTTTTGGCACCTTCACCGGTATAACCACCCCAAATACCATTAACATCTAAGGTTGGGCGGATGGAGTTACGCTCGTTGGTGGTATAGCCTGCTTCACCGTAAACGGCATTAATGTCTAACGCTTTCTTGTAAGCCTCTAAAGAAAACGGGGCTTTTGCCATTTCAGCACGTTCAGCATCCGATAAGTTTTCTACCTTATCATAAAATCCTGGAATGGTAATATGATTGTTTTCATCATGTAGTGAGGCAATCATTTTTGTTAATACATTGATTGGGTTGGCTACAGCACCACCATACAATCCAGAATGTAAATCTCTATTTGGTCCTGTGACTTCAACTTCAACATAACTTAAACCTCGAAGCCCTGTAGTAATTGAAGGGACGTCTTTAGAAATCATTCCCGTATCTGAGATTAAAATAACGTCGTTGGCTAATTTTTCTCTATTACTAGCAACAAATTTAGCAAGGTTAACACTACCAACTTCCTCTTCACCTTCAATCATAAACTTAACGTTACAAGGCAATTCGTTATTGCTGGTCATGTATTCCATGGCTTTGACATGCATATACATTTGACCTTTGTCATCACAAGCACCACGAGCAAAAATAGCACCTTCTGGGTGTAATTCGGTCGTTTTAATAACCGGCTCAAACGGTGGTGAGTTCCATAAATCTAAAGGATCTGGTGGCTGCACATCGTAATGGCCATAAACTAAAATTGTTGGTAAGTTTTTATCAATGATTTTTTCTCCGTAAACAATAGGGTAGCCTTCTGTTTCACAGATTTCAACATGGTCGCAACCCGCTTTTTCAAGACTAGATTTTACCACATCGGCAGTTTTTAAAACATCATCTTTATAAGCAGAATCAGCACTAATGGATGGTATTTTTAATAAATCGATAAGCTCGTTTAAAAAACGATCTTTATTCGCTTCGATATAAGATTGAATGGTTTGCATAATTAAGTATTCGGTTTGTAACAAAAATAAGAATTATAAGATGGATAAGGGCGGCTGTACACAACTTTAAGTTTTATTTTACAGGGCTTTTTTTAGTTTTTTAGAGGTTAAAAATCTGATTGTAAGTCCCTCATTCTATAGAATGCGAATAAAAATGTGAAATTCTTTAAAAACTTAAAAATTTAATATTTGTATATTAAAACTATTGTTTATATTTGCATCCCAATTATAATTGGAAGTTGCAGGCGTGGTGGAATTGGTAGACACGCTAGACTTAGGATCTAGTGCCGCGAGGTGTGAGAGTTCGAGTCTCTCCGCCTGTACAGAGTAAAAAAGCTAACTTTAACGAGTTAGCTTTTTTTTATTTCTACTTTTTAAGGCTGTACATAATTCTCGGGACCTTAGCAGCCTTACAATACTAAGGTTAAAATGGCATAGATATTAGGTAAGCGACTTGGTTTTAATTCCGGTTGATCTGTGGAAATTTGCCCCTTGGAATACACAACACAAAAAATGATTTATGAAAGAAGGATTTTCTAATAAAAAAGCATTGTTATCCTTAGCAATTGGTGGTTTTGGAATAGGACTTACCGAATTTGTGATTATGGGCATTCTACCCAATGTGGCCCATGCTCTAAACATTACAATTCCAGAGGCAGGCCATTTTATTTCGGCTTACGCGTTAGGGGTTGTTGTTGGAGCGCCCTTATTAACCAGTTTTAGTCATAAACTTCAACCTCATCGTATGCTATTGTTGCTTATGGTTTGGTTTACGGTATTTAATACGCTTTCTGCATTTTCTTCAAATTATAATATGCTATTGGTAATGCGCTTTTTATCGGGGCTTCCACATGGTGCTTTCTTTGGAGTTGGGGCCGTTATAGCAGGGAAATTAGCGAAGAAAGGTAAGTCTGCCCAGGCTATTGCAATGATGTTTTCAGGATTAACTGTAGCTAATGTTATTGGCGTTCCTATAGGGACCTATATAGGAAATCAGTACCATTGGAGTGCTTCTTTTCTTATGGTTGGTGTTGTAGGATGTATCACCTTAGCAAGTATTTTTTATTGGATGCCTCAGTTTGAAAAAGAAGAGAAAGCCCCTCAAAATAGCGATCATAAAGGATTAAAGAACCCTGAACTTTGGGCATTGATTGCACTGACCACAATTGGGACCGGCGGTTTTTTTGCTTGGTACAGTTACATTGCGCCCTTACTTACAGATGTGGCTCACTTTTCTGAAAATGTGGTAAGTTATGCCATGATACTCGCGGGATTAGGGATGTTTATTGGTAATTTTTTAGGTGCGAAAATGGCCAATGCATTTACGCCGTTACGCGCTGTGATGATCAGTCTTTTAGGAATGGCTTTCATTTTAGTTGTGAATTCATTTTTGGCCTCTAACGCGGTCTTAGCGTTGCTACTAACCTTCCTCATCGGGTTAATTGCTTTTAGTATTTCTACGCCAATACAAATGGCTATTATTAATACGGCTAAAGGTGCTGAGATGTTAGGCTCTTCTATGAATCAAAGTGCCTTTAACATGGGGAATGCTATGGGCGCTTATTTGGCGGGATTACCAATTGCTTTTGGACATAGCGTTACCTCATCGTCTCTTGTTGGGGCCTCCTTAGCGTTTTCTGGAGCCGTCATAGCCATTACTATTTTGATGTATAGGAAACAGAAACAAAGAAAAAAGGATAACGTATTGTGTGAATCTAATTCCTAATAAAAGTCATTAGACGTTCTTTATTTGTATGAGGAAAGAATAAAAAAAAAGAGCTTCCATTTGGAAGCTCTTTTACTTTTGTGTTAGGTTATAACCCTTATAACTTTATAAGCTTTGAGGTTAAAGTCTGTTGGTTGCTGTTTTCAATTTTTACAAGATACACACCAGATTTTAAGCTTGAAATATCAAAACTATCTGTTTGTGTAAATTGCCCTTGAAACGCCTTTACACGTTTTCCGGTTAAGTCATAAATCTCAACTTGAGAGACATTCACGTTAATGCTAAAAGCATTTGATGTTGGGTTAGGAAACAACTGGAAGCTCATGGCTTCAACTTCATTAACACTTAAGGCATTTGAAGCTTTATTACCCAAAATTCTAAATTGACCCGCAGGAATTGTAATGGAGGTCTCACTGTTACTCACGGTTGTGGTTCCTGTTGCATCCATTAAATCATACCACGTTGCGGTAAGTCCACTTGGGAAGTTTGTCGGTACCGTTTGAGAGACTACATCAAAATTAGCCAAGATGATTACATGGTTTAATTCAGAATTAGAAATTGAAGTATCAAAAATGTCAATTCTAGGGGTGAAATCTCCTGAGGTCATACTGTAATCCCCTTCAAACACCGGTTCTTCTGTTTTAAGAGCATGGAATTTAGACCAATCGTTATAAATTTCACTTCTTAAAGCATCCGTAATCCAGTTATTCGTCCATTGCGGTTGTGGCTTTGTAGAGAGCTTACATCCGTCGTTATTATAACTGCCGTCGCTACAGGTAAAAATAGACAGGTCCATACCTAAGTCTCCAAAATGCCAAATCATTTTAGGTCCTGGGATGAGCACGCTTACAGCACCTAAAGCAGACATTCTTGATAAGGCTGTATTTAAATCTTGCACGTTATGGCTTGCTGTACTTGTATTTCCGTAAGCGATATTCTTGTACATTAGGCGTTCCTCATCATGACTTTCAGCATAACCAACAACGCGAGGTCCATTAAATCCTGTATGCGCATTATGTCCCATACGGTTGATGTTTTTATTACCACTTTGCGCCATTGTTAGTTCGCTGTAAGGCGAATTCATAATGCCCCACATCATTACACCTTTCCCTTCATCTAATCGGTAATTAGCCCATTCTTTTTCTTCGTTATCAGAACCTAAATGTTCAAAAATAACATAGTGATCAGGGTCTACAGCCCACGAGTGGTCAGCGTATTCTTTTAGAACATCAACACGGTCTTGTTGGTAGCTTCCGGTACAACCTTCATCACCGTACTCCGAACCATTACCACAATTTTGTGTAAAACCTTTGGTTAAATCCCAACGGAAACCATCAATTTTGTATTCTTCAATCCAATAAGAAACCACTTGTTTTACGTAGTTTTTAGTATAGGTAGAACTGTGATTAAAATCGTTTCCTACACTGTAAGAGTGGGTAGGAAGTTCATTAAAATAAGGGTTTTCTGAAGAAGGCGCCCCCCAGCCATCACCATCAGGATCGTTCATCCACATTCTTACCATTGGATTTCTTCCGTAGGCATGATTAAAGGCAATATCTAAAATGACGGCTATTCCGTTTTGATGAAAAACGTCTACCAATTCTTTGAATTTTTCTTGACTGCCATAAAATTTATCAAGCGCCATATGAAAAGCGGTGTTATAACCCCAACTCTCATTACCTTCAAATTCCATTATTGGCATCAATTCAATAGCATTGATATTTAGATTTTTAAAATAATCGACTTTATCAATTAAATCTTGAAAATTTCTATCGTCATCAAAGTCTCTAATTAAAACTTCATAAATAATTAAATCTTCTTTGTTGGGTTTGCTAAAATCAGTCACTTGCCAATCATAGGCCGTTTGTCCTGTTTGTAAAACGGTAACTTCAAAGTTTTGACCAGCAGGATAGGCAGGTCTGTTTGGGTAAGACGCTTCAGGAATGTAGGCATCATCAAAAGGTGATAATACTAAGTCCGAATAAGGATCGGCGACCTTTACTAAAGACGGTGAATTTGCAATAGGTGCGGCGTCTCCTACCCAATATTGGTAAGTTTCAATTTGTTGCGGTGTTAAGCCGGTAAGCTCTAACCAAAATTGATCAGTACCTGGGTTTTTATACATCGCATAGGCACTAGTGGCTTCCCAATTATTAAAACTACCAACCACATAAACAAAATCTTTGTTTGGTGCTGTTAAGACTAAAGTTGCTTTAGTGGCATCTGTAGCGTCGTAATTAATACCATCTTTTAATCCAGAAGCCAATGCCTGATCTGTAGTGTTATTAACAATGATTGTGAATGTTTTTGTAATGCTTACCCCATCTTGGGTCACCACTAATTCACAAGATTGATTTTCTGTTAAGTTGCTAAAATAATACCCATTATAAAAAGTGGTATTGTTTTGTGTGTGTATGCTAACACCATTGGCAAACAACTCATAATCTGCTGGTCCGCCTGTGTTTTGTGCTAAAATCTGTGTATTTGCACCATTATCAACCACTACAATACCATTTGCATTTGTAGAAGGGTTAATCATATTCACCTGAAAGGCCCCAATATTATAGACGAAATTGCTACAACCTGAAGCTTTTAATTCTTGGTTACCAGCGGCATTTCGGAATACCATTCCCATTTTAGTAACTGTAGATTCTTGTTCCGTCGTTAAATTGAAATAGGTATTAGGTGTGAAGGTAATACTCCAAGTACCGTCGTTGTTATTGCTCATTTCGCCAATGCCATCATCTTCGCCCCAGTTTCCAACCACGGCAATGCCATATTCATCGTTATCGTCACCAACACCTAAATGGGCATAGACTTTAGTTGGGTTACTAATGCTGTTACAATCCGTGTCTGTACTATTAAGATCTACAGTAAGAGTTACAGGTTGATCTATGAGTATTGGACTAGGATTAGTGGTTACCTGTGCTAAGGCCAATAGCGGCAGTAGTACAAATAAATAGAGTAAGTGTTTTTTCATAATATTTTAGATATCTAAAAAAAGGCTATGAGTATTCATAGCCTTTTTTGTTTGTTAAAATGATATTATTCTACAGGGATAAGAATGTATCCACCGTCAAGGTCGTTAAACCAAACATCATAAGTTCCTGCAGAAACCGGAATGTTGGGACCGTCTTGAGTTCCAAATCCACTTATTGCAGTTGCGCTTCCCCAGTTTACAGCCCAATCATTATCGGCTCTAAACTTTAGTTCACCATCTAAAAACTCAACACCAGTAGCACTCCAAATGTGGCTATCAAAAGAAGATTGCGTTAAATCTGTATCAGCATCCCAACCTCCAGGAGTAGAGTCTCCTATCATACTAACTGTAGTATATGTTGCGGCCGCTGAAGCATCGTAATCTACTAAGGTATACGTCATGTCATCAATGTTGATGTTAAATTCGTAATACCCATCTGCAGCGATTGCGAATGCAGAAGGATCACTTCCAGAACCATCGTTTACAGCTGCTTCTCCTGGGTTTTCTCCAGCACCCCATTGTGGTTGCCATTGTCCTAAAGTTTCTAATAATTTAAAACCTTCACCACCGCCTACAAAGAAACCTTTATAGGTGTACATGTTAGTGTTATCAGCATGTCTAATTAAGGCTGGGTTATTGTTGTTTTCACTCCATCCTGGAGCAGTAGCATCACCAACTAAAAATAAATTTAATAAAGGCTCTTCTACAACACCACCATCACCTTCAATTAATTTTAAATTTAAGGCTTGCATATCAGAAACGATTTCTAAAGCAGCATCGGTACCAATGGTTGCTCTTACTCTAAAGTAAATACTTCCTGTATTTGGCATATCTTCTGTAGTGGCATCGTTATCTAATCCTGCTTCTTCAGCATAATCTAATAATTCACCAATTGTTACAGCATATGAGTTTTCTGCTGTAGTTCCTACAACTTCCATATCTGTAAAATCACCAGAAATCGATTTTTGTAATTCGTAATTAATGCTAGTTTCAACATCAAAGTCAGCATCATTCCATGTAAAACGCTCTCCAAGGTTTCCAGAGGCAGAAGGAATTAATACATATTCTTCTAAAAAGGAATTAGTGAAGCTTAGTTCCCCGGCAGGTTGTGCCGTATAAGTTAAGCTGTCGTCACTCTCACAGGCATTGAAACCAATGGCAGCAAGTAATAGTAAGGCTATAAGTTTTATTGTTTTCATAGTGTTGTTGTTTATATTAGTATCCGTCGTTTTGAATTAAATTAGGGTTGGTTGAAATGGTATTTGTTGGAATAGGGAATATGCTTCTATAAGCATCTACCGCCGTACCATTAGCTTGGTTTCCTTTAAATGGCCATAAATAAGCATTTGTAGTAAAGTAATTGTAACGAATTAAATCGGTACGTCTTTGACCTTCCCAATACAATTCTCTTGAACGCTCATCAAGTACAAAGTCTAAAGTTAAATCTCCAGAAGTGATATTACCACTCGTATTACCATAACCTCTTTCTCTTAATTCGTTTATTTTATCTACTGCTGTACTAATGCTACCACCGCCACCTCTTAAGTGCGCTTCTGCATAGTTTAAGTAAATTTCAGCTAAACGAATTACAGGTAAATCCGTATCTACAAAGTCACCACTACTATCGCTTCCTTGGTTTCCGTTAGAATCGATGTTTTTAAATTTAGTTACCGCATAACCTTCTGCAAAAGGAGGGATGCTACCAATTTCTAAACTTTGTCCGTCTGTATAGAACATTCCTCTGTTGTCTCCAGCAGCTTCAACAGCTTCAAAACTATAGGTTAGTGTAGCTAAATTAAGAGTTACAAGATAGGTTCCTGCAGTTACGGTGATGTTTTCACCACCTGCTTCTAAGGTACCATCAGCACCATTATCGCCGTAGTTGTTACCCCAATCTTCATTGAATCTAAATTTTAATTGACCATCAGCCAAGGTAATGTAGATTTGGTATACGTCCGTTGAGGTTTCGTACATCTCAACATCTTCCTCACCCCATTCGTTAAGATCTCCTACAAGACCCCAATCGGATAATGATCCGCCTAATTGACTATTTAAAGCAGGGACATCAATCTCAGAACTTTCAAATTTTTCAACCAAAGCTTTAGTGGTTCTTAGACCTCCCCAGCCTCCGTTAATTCCTAAACTTAAAGGATCCATACTTCCACCTGTGGCAGCGTGTACTAAGAATGTAGATCCTCCATAAGTTTGTGATTGAATACCATCAAAGTTTAAAGCGAATATAAATTCTTGTTGTGCCCCGTTGGTATCGTTATCAGCAAGGAACAATTCGTCATAAGCATTTCCGTTACCATTAGCGTCATTCATATTAATGCTATAAGAAGAATTTAATACATTCTCTGAAAAGGTAACACATTCTGAATAACGTGGAGTTCCCGTCCATACTTCAGCATTTAAATAAAGCTTCGATAATAAAGCCCAAGCAGCGACTTTATCTACACGTCCGTACTCATTAGAATCTAAAAGTAAATCTTGAATTTCTAATAATTCAGACTCTACAAAATCGAATAATTCTGTTCTAGAACTTTGTGACGGTAAGTCTGTAGTAATTTGAGTTACTAAAGGCACATTAGCGTAAAAGTCAATTAAGTTGTAATAAGCAAAAGCTCTTAAAAAACGGGCTTCAGCAATAAAGGTCTGCGCTTCGGCATCTGGTAATTCCGACGCATTTTGAATAAACGCATTAGTAAACGATACTTCTTGCGCTAAACGCAGGTACATGGCTCCGGTAAAGTCATTTCCTGCAGACCAGTATAATCCGTGTAAATCTGGTAAACCAGCATCTCCCCATCCTACAACGGCGTGGTCTGTGGTTAACTCATTAAGATTAAAAAGCATACGTGTATACTGTGAGAAACCTTCATCAATACCAGAGATATCTGGTTGTCCTGAAGGACCTTGTTGTCCTGTTAGCGCTAAACTCGCGTAGAGTTTGGCTAAGGCTTTCTTAGCTTCGGTTGTATTAACAAATACATCCTGTTCTGTAAAACTATCTGGATCAATAGGATCTTGATCTAAATCATCATGACATGCGGTCATAAACAATGAGATAGTTACAATAAAAACTATATATTTCATTCTATTTTTCATAATTCAAACTTTTTTAAAAATCAACGTTGACTCCAAATACAAATGATCTTGGTCTTGGATAGAAGTTGCTATCAATACCTCCAGTGATTTCTGGGTCTAAGCCTTTATAATCTGTAATTGTAGCCACGTTTTGAACTGAGCCGTAAAGTCTTACAGAAACATCCTTAATGGCTTGGTCTAAAGTGTAACCTAAAGTAATGTTGTCTATTTTAAAGAAAGAAGCTTCCTCAATATAGTGACTACTTAAAAAGGTGTTTTCATTAGATTGGCTTACAAAACCGTTTTCTAAATAACTCGCATGGATGTTTGTTAAAAAGTTATTGGTTGTTGGAATGATACCATCTAAGTAAGAATTTCCAGCAGCTACATCATTATAAGCATAGTTTCCGATGTTGGCTCTAGTCACTACAGATAGATCCCATTTTTTATAACTTAAGTTGGTGTTTAATCCCATAATAACATCTGCGTATGGATCTTTATAGATGTATTTATCCGAATCGTTTATAACGTTATCACCGTTACGATCTACAAAAGCACCTTCAATTGGTTTTCCGTTATTATCGTATACTTGTTGAAAAACGTAGAAGCTATATGGCGCTTCACCTTCTGTATGTAATTGTACGTTGTTACCAACACCACCACTGATACCTCCAGTTTCTTGATCGAATGGAAGGCTTGTAATTTCATTGTCATTAAATGCAATGTTGTAGCTTAAAGACCATTCAAAATCATCTGTTCTTACAGGAACTAGATTTAAAGCAAATTCAAACCCGCGGTTTTGCATATCGCCAATGTTCTTTTCAATAGCTGAACCAAAGTTTGTAAATGGATCTACAGAAGCAGAGGCAATTAAATCTTTAGTTTGTTTTTGGTACACATTTACAGAACCAGAAACTCTTCGGTTAAAGAAACTGTAATCTAAACCAACGTTTAAGGTGTTACCAATTTCCCATTTTAAGTTTTCATTTAATGGGTCTGGACGGTAGGTTTGGTAGAATGCGTTTCCAAATTGGTAGTTTGCTGTAGACTGACTACCGGTATAACGGGTTAAGAATAAATAATCTCCTAAACCATTAACGTTACCAACTTCACCATATCCAAATCTTAATTTTAACTCATTTATATTGTTGCTGTTTGATAAGAACTCTTCATTATGTAAATTCCAAGCTAAAGCAACAGAAGGGAAATAACCCCAACGATCATCTGGGTTTAATTTAGAAGATGCATCGGCTCTTAACGTTGCAGTAACTAAATAACGACCGTCATAATCATAGTTTAAACGTCCAAAGTAAGACAGGAGTACATTTTTAGACTTATCAATAAACTCAAAGTCGTTACCATCTTCTTCCGCTTCACTATCATAACTGTAGTTGTCATATTCAAAAGACTGGTAAGAATACCCTGCTACGGCAGTGATGTTGTGAATATCGTTAATAGATTTATTATAGGTTAAGTAGGCATCAAATAACTTGTTTGTTGAGTTATTGGTGTACGTGCTACGTGATCCATTCCAAGTTAAATCTGAAGTTGGTATAAGCTCTGAAACCAAAGTTCTACCATGACTGTTAGCTTTATCGATACCGGCACTTACAGTTGCTGTAATGTCGTTAAAGAAATGAAGCTTATAATCAGCTTTACCGTTTAAAATAAGACGTCTAACCTCAGAGCTGTCATCATTTAAGTTTAATAAAGCTACTGGGTTTGTTCCTGCTAAATTAGGTTGCTGTCCTGTTGAACTATCAATCCAAGAAAAATAACCACCATATTGCGAGTTAGGATCGTAAACGGCTTGTGTAGGATCATAGCTATTCGCACTAGAAATGGCACCACGGTTGGCGAAAAAGTTTTCAGTGTAGTTCCCTCTAGCGGTAATATCTATCTTTAAGTGATCGTCAAATAATCTTGGTGATAAGTTTAATGACGCTGTTGTTCTTTGAAAGTTATCACGTTTTAAAGTTCCATCATGATCAGAATGTCCTAAAGACACACGCATTGGAACACCGTATAAACTACCTAAAGCACTAAAGGAGTGATCTTGACCAAAAGCGGTTTGGTAAATCTCATCTTGCCAATCGGTATTCGCATTTCCTAAAAGGCCAATTGTAGTGGCGTCAGCTCCAGGGTGCGTGTTAACGATACTTCTAAATTGGTCAGCATTTAAAACGTCTACACGGTTTACAGCGGTACGTACCGTAGCAGAACTTGTAGCGTTGAATTTAAACTCAGAGTCTTTACCTTTTTTAGTCGTAATCATAATTACACCATTGGCAGCTCGAGATCCATAAATAGAGGTTGCAGAGGCATCTTTTAATACCGTCATGCTTTCAATATCATTTGGATTAATAAGGTTTAATGGGTTTCTAGATCCAGCTACACCACCTTGGTCTAATGGAATACCATCTAAAACGATAAGCGGATTGCTCGATAAGGATAAAGATCCATTACCTCTAATAACAATATTCTGACCATCTCCTGGAGATCCACTTGATGAGGTTACAGAAACACCGGCTATTTTACCCGATATTAATTGTTGAGCAGACACTAAGGGTCCTTGGTTAAAATCTTCAGCTTTTAATAAGTCGGCTGCACCTGTTAAATCGTCTTTCTTTACAGAGCCATAACCAATAAGAACCACTTCTTCTAATTGAGCGGAATCTTCTGCTAGGACTACATTAATTGGTGTTTGGCCATTAAAGACGATTTCTTGTGTCATATAACCGACATACGAAATCACTAATATCTCTCCTTGACTTACTTCTAGTGCGTAATTACCATCGAAATCTGTCGATGTTCCTCGGGAGGTTCCCTTAATTACAACATTTACACCAGGTAGAGGCATGGCGTTTGCTTCATCTGTAACGGTACCAGTGACAGTTGATTGTGCCATCAAGGATGCTGGTAGTATTAAGAGACAGAATAGTAAAGCATTTAAAATTGTTTTCATACAATGTGTTTAAGTTAATTGCTTAGTTAATTAGTTTATATTTTCACTTCTCGGGTTAAATCTATGTAAATTTAATGTGAATACGTGGGTAAAAAATATGATGAAAGTCACGAAAACGTTTTCGTGTTAAAAACTTTTCCTGAATATTAACATTCTCAGGATATTTATCAAAAACTGAGCATATTATATTAAAAAGATATAAAAATTACGAACTCCAAAATTCTAAAATTTAAAATACACTTATTTTAGTTGTATCTTAGCTACGATTATTTAGACCTCTATGAAACGAAAAATTACCTTAAAACAAATCGCCAGAGAACTTGATGTCTCTATTTCTACTGTCTCTAAAGCCTTACGGAATAGTGCCGAAATTAGTGATGATACCAAACAGAAAGTTCAGGCCTTTGCGAAACTCTATAATTACAAGCCTAATAATATTGCTTTAAGTCTTAAAAACCGAAGAACCAATACTATTGGGATTATTATTCCTGAAATTGTACACCATTTTTTCTCTAAAGTAATTAGTGGTGTAGAGCTGGTGGCTAATAAAAGAGGGTATAACGTTATTGTAGGTTTGTCTAACGAGTCGTTTTCTAAGGAAGTAATTAATATGGAAATGCTGGCCAACGGCAGTATTGATGGGTTCGTTCTGTCTATGTCTAAGGAAACTTTAAAATTACAGGATTACCATCATTTTAATGAAACCATGACGCAGGGGATGCCTATAGTGATGTTTGATCGTGTGGTTTCTGATGTAAACTGTGATAAAGTTATTGTAGATGATTTTAATGGCGCTAAAAAAGCGGTCAGAAAATTAATAGATAATGGATGTCAGTCTATTGCCTTAATTACTACCGAAGATTACGTGAGTGTAGGGAAATTAAGAACACAGGGCTATTTAGAAGCCTTGGAAGAGCATGGCATTATTCCGAAAGCCGAATTAATTCTGAAAATCGACGAATCTTTAGATTATGAAGCCCATATGGAAGCGCTTGAAAGTGAAATTGAACACTTATTTAAGTCCAATCCTAACTTAGATGGCGTATTTGCGGTAAATGAAATTTATGCGTTATTAGCCATGAAAATTGCACGTCGTTTAGGGCACGATGTTCCTAATGATGTTCAGGTTATTGGCTTTACAGATGGCGTCTTGTCTAAGCATGCAACCCCGAGTCTCACTACGGTAAGTCAACATGCGCAACAAATGGGAGAAAAGGCTGCAGAGCTATTAATTGATAAATTAGAAAAAGAATTTAACAGTGCCGATGAGGTTTTTCAAACCGTAGTCATTACCACGGATTTGGTGGAGCGCGAATCTACCAAGTAGAAATTTATTATTGCCGTTTTAAAATCTTTTATATCTTTGTGGCATAATCAAAACTTATATTTTCACTTCTCACTGAAATAAGTTTTGATAAGCTAAGCTTGTCAGAATAGTATTAATATTAATATACTATTTAATGGAAAAGCGTAGATTAAGTTTCTGGCAAATCTGGAACATGAGTTTTGGATTTCTAGGAATACAGATGGGTTTCGCCCTTCAAAATGCCAACGCAAGTAGAATACTTCAAATTTTCGGAGCTGATGTTCATGAACTGTCATGGTTTTGGATCATAGCACCCCTTATGGGACTTATTGTTCAGCCTATTGTTGGGCATTATAGCGATCAGACCTGGGGAAAATTTGGCCGTAGAAAACCTTATTTTCTAGTCGGTGCAATTTTAGCGTCTATAGGTTTAGTGCTTATGCCGCAAGCCGATATGTTTATTGCCTTTTTGCCAGCACTTTGGGTGGGGGCAGGAATGCTAATGATCATGGATGCGTCGTTTAATATCGCTATGGAGCCCTTTCGTGCTTTAGTCGGTGATAACCTTAGAACCGATCAGCGTACCGCAGGGTTTAGTATTCAAACAGCCTTAATTGGGTTTGGCGCTGTTATAGGGTCTTGGTTACCTTATGCTTTAGCAAATTGGTTTGGTGTTTCTAACCAAACCGAAGCAGGAGCCGTGCCTGCAAATCTTATTTGGTCGTTTATTATTGGCGCATTAATATTGATCATTTCAATATTAGTTACCGTCATCACGACAAAAGAGTATTCTCCTGAAGAAATGCATGCTTTTGATCAAGAACATCCGGAACATGATGGTCTTGAAGTGTCTGAGGACGAAAAATCGAGCCTTTTAGATATTCTAGACGATTTTAAGCAAATGCCTGTCACCATGCGCCAACTGAGTTGGGTGCAATTCTTTTCTTGGTTTGGGCTCTTCGGAATGTGGGTTTTTGCAACCCCAGCCATTGCGCAGCATATTTATCACTTACCACCTACAGATAGTAGTAGTTCTACGTATCAAGATGCCGGCGATTGGGTAGGGATTCTTTTCGGAATCTACAATCTAGTTTCGGCCTTTTACGCCTTTGCCTTACCGTATATCGCTAAGAAAATTGGACGTAAGCGTACCCATGCCATCTCTTTAATTATTGGAGGTATTGGTTTGCTTTCGGTCTATGTGATGCCCGATGAAAATTGGCTTATCGTCTCTATGATTGGTGTAGGTATTGCGTGGGCTAGTATTTTGGCTATGCCATACGCTATTTTAGCCGGCTCTATTTCTCCAAAAAAGATGGGGGTTTACATGGGGATTTTTAACTTCTTTATTGTTATCCCTCAAATTATCAATGCCCTTATTGGTGGGCCACTCGTAAAATATGCTTACGGCGATCAGGCCATATTTGCCTTAGTGATCAGTGGGGTCAGCTTTTTAATCGCGGCAGCTTTAGTTTCAAAAGTAAAAGACGTTGATGACGTCATTCAAAAATAAAAGTAAATGAACAAAAAAGGATTCATATTCGATTTAGATGGTGTCATCGTAGATACTGCAAAATATCATTTTTTAGCTTGGCAAAAGTTAGCTAAAGGCTTAGATATCAATTTTACAGAAAAAGAAAACGAACAATTAAAAGGGGTAAGCCGCGTGCGGTCTTTAGAGAAAATCTTGACCTGGGGAAATAAAACCATTTCAGACCAACTGTTTCAAGATTTAATGGGGAAAAAGAACGAAGAGTACTTAGGCTACATCGCAGAAATGGATGATAGTGAAATTCTTCCCGATGTTCCTAGAGTTTTACAGTACCTCAAAACCAATAAGCAACCTATTTCTTTAGGTTCAGCAAGTAAGAATGCAAGAACCATTTTAGAGCGCGTTCATATTATTTCAGACTTTGATGCCATTGTAGATGGTAACGATGTGTCTAAAGCAAAACCCGATCCAGAGGTGTTCTTAATTGCCGCTAAAGAAATTAACATGAAACCCGAAGACTGTATTGTTTTTGAAGATTCAGTTGCCGGTGTAGAAGCGGCCAATGCGGCTAATATGATTTCTATAGGGATTGGAAGCAAGGATGTTTTAGGACATGCCGATTATGTGTTTAACGACTTCACTGAGATGTCTGACGATTTCTTAAAATCTTTAATTGAAAATTAATAAAAATAAACGTCTCAAAAGAGGCTACTAAAATAGTATACTAATGAATCTAGATTATATCATACCAAACAATTGGTCAATCTTAGAAGAAGGATTCGATCCTCAACAAGTTAAGGCATCAGAAAGTTTATTTAGCATCGGAAATGGTGCCATGGGACAACGTGCTAATTTCGAAGAAAACTACTCTGGTCCTACCTTTCAAGGGAGCTATATCGCAGGGGTCTATTACCCTGATAAAACCAAAGTAGGCTGGTGGAAAAATGGATATCCAGAATATTTCGCTAAAGTTTTAAATGCACCGAGTTGGATTGGGATTAACGTGTCTGTTAATGGCGAAAATTTAGATCTACATACGTGTAAAGCGGTAGAGGACTTTAAGCGCGAATTGAATATGAAAGAAGGTTGGTTGTCTCGAAGTTTTACAGCTACACTTCCTAATGATGTTACCGTTAAAGTTGAAGCGAAACGTTTTTTAAGTTTAAAACGTGACGAATTAGGAGTAATCCATTACGCCGTTACGCCTTTAAATACGGACGCTGAAATTACATACCAACCTTATATAGATAGTGGTATTACTAATGAAGATACCAATTGGGACGATAAATTTTGGGATACTTTAAAGATTTCTAAAGATGGTGAAAAAGCCTTTATTGAGGCTAAAACCATGAAGACAGAATTTTACACCTGTACCTTTATGGAGTCGCAATTGTTTAGTAATGGTAACCTTATTGAAATTGCCTCTCAAATAGAGGAAACAGACACTACAGTTGCATTTTCATACACGCATAAGGTGGCTAAAGGTGAGGCTTATACCATTCATAAATTTGGAGGGTATACTGTAGATCGTAATCACGATAAAGATGAATTGATCACGGTAGCTTCAGAAGTTTTAAAAGACGCTAAATCGGTTGGCTTTTCAGAATTATTAGAAGAACAAAAACAAGCTTGGGCTCAGATTTGGGACATGGCAGATATCACCATTGAAGGGGATGTTAAAGCGCAACAAGGGATCCGATTTAATATTTTCCATTTAAACCAGACCTATTTAGGAACGGATAAAACCTTAAATATTGGTCCAAAAGGATTTACTGGCGAAAAGTACGGCGGAAGTACCTATTGGGATACCGAGGCTTATTGTATTCCATTTTATATGGCAACCAAAGACCAAAGTGTGGCTAGAAATTTATTAGCCTATAGACATAATCATTTACAAAAAGCAATTGAAAATGCCGAAAAACTTGGGTTTAAAAATGGAGCGGCTTTATATCCTATGGTAACTATGAATGGAGAGGAATGCCATAACGAATGGGAAATTACCTTTGAAGAAATCCATAGAAATGGAGCCATTGCTTTTGCTATTTTTAATTATTACAGGTTTACTAACGATTACAGTTATATTCCAGAAATGGGCTTAGAAGTGTTAATTGGTATCGCGAGATTCTGGCACCAAAGAGCAACTTTTTCAGCGGATAAAAATAAATATGTTATCCTTGGTGTTACCGGACCTAACGAATATGAGAATAACATAAATAATAATTTCTATACCAATTATATTGCTCAGTGGTGTATTAAATATGCGGCTGAAAATATTGAAAAAGTAGAGGCTGAATACAGTTCAGACTATACCCGTATTATGAATAAGGCTAAACTGTCTAAAGCGGAAGTGCAAGAGTGGTTAGAGGTGGCAAATAATATGTATTTCCCATTTTCAGAAACACACAATGTTTACTTACAGCAAGACGGCTTCTTAGATAAAGAACTTATTACTGTGGCAGATTTAGACAAGTCACAGCGCCCAATTAACCAGAAATGGTCTTGGGATCGCATTTTAAGATCGCCATATATCAAGCAAGCGGATACCTTACAAGGGATGTATTTCTTTGAAGACCAGTTTTCAATGGAAGAGTTAGAACGTCATTTCGATTTTTATGAACCGTTTACCGTTCATGAGAGTTCATTATCACCTTGTGTTCATAGTATTCAAGCGGCAAAATTAGACCGTATGGAGCAAGCTTACACCTTCTATTTAAGAACTTCGCGTTTAGACTTAGACGATTATAATCATGAAGTACATGAAGGTTTACATATTACCTCTATGGCTGGAACTTGGATGAGTATTGTAGAAGGATTTGGAGGTATGCGTGTTAAGAATAATACCTTGTCTTTTGAGCCTAAAATACTACAACAGTGGGAAGGATACTCGTTTAAAGTGAATTTTAGACATCAAATTATTACCGTTAGTGTCAATCAGAATGAAACCCGTTTTGAGTTGGCAGGTGATGAAGACTTACAGATTTTAGTTCATGGTAAGGAAATTACAATTAGCCCTAACAATTTAGTTACGGTTTAAATGGTTAGTCCTGATGTAAGGCTTTATTTCAGTCTACATCATATATTTTAATATCCTACAAGGTTTTCTAAACCTTGTAGGTGTTTTTTCATTATTAAATGAAAGCAACTCATTTTTCAGTGCAGTGAAAGTCTAAATATCAATTATATGAATGCATTAAAACTTATAGGAATTGTTATAGGTCTTAGTCTTTTGTCTTGTACAGAAACGACTTCAAAACATCAAGTAAGCACTGAAAAAGTTACTGAAATAAAAAACGATATTCAACGTGTAGAGCCTCCACATTGGTGGGTGGGCTTTAAAAATAAAACCTTACAACTGCTCGTGCATCATCCTGAAATAGGAAATGCAAGTCCTCAAATAAATTATACGGGCGTTTCAATAACAGCAGTGCATAAAGCAGAGAGTCCTAATTATCTGTTTTTAGATTTAGAGCTGGCTGAAAATACGCTTCCAGGTCAATTTAATATTAGATTTCAATTTGAAGATCAACCCGATCTTGTTCAAACCTATACCTTAAAAGCAAGACCGCAATCGGCAGAAGATTATGTGGGCTTCAAGAGTTCAGACGCTATTTACCTCATTACACCAGATCGTTTTGCCAATGCTAACCCACAAAATGATACGGTAGAGGGTTTATTAGAACAGGGTGTTGATAGGTCTAATAATTATGCGCGTCATGGTGGCGATTTACAAGGAATTACTGAACATTTAGATTATATAGAAGACCTAGGCTTTACAGCGGTTTGGCCTTGTCCTGTATTAACCAATGATATGCCCTCGGGCTCCTATCATGGTTATGCAATGACAGATTTCTATCAGGTAGATCCGCGCTTTGGTACGCTTGCCGATTATAAAGCATTAGCAGAAAATTTAAAAGGACGTCATATGAAACTTATTATGGATCAGGTGGCTAATCATTGTGGCTTACAGCATTGGTGGATGAAAGATTTACCGTTTAAAGATTGGGTGAATTATCAAGAAAATTACGAAAAACATAAGTCCGATTGGGATTGGAAATCCACCATAACTTCTAACCATAGGCGTACCACAAATCAAGATCCATACGCTTCTAAAATAGATTATAAGGAAATGACTGAAGGATGGTTTGTTTCCGATATGCCAGACCTTAATCAACGCAACCCGTTTATGGCAACTTATATCATTCAGAATAGTCTGTGGTGGGTAGAAACTTTGGGCTTAGGGGGTATAAGACAAGATACGTATCCGTACCCCGATAAAACGTTTATGAGTCAGTGGGCAGGAGCTATTATGACGGAATATCCTAATTTTTCAATTGTTGGGGAAGAGTGGAGTTATAATCCCTTATTAATTGGGTATTGGCAAGAAGGGCATCACAATACCGATGGGTATCAATCTTATTTAAGTTCTACGATGGATTTTGCCATGCAAAAGAATATTATTGAGGCTTTAAATGAAGACGAATCGTGGGACCAAGGACTTATTAAAATGTATGAAGGTCTCGCTAATGATTTTGCATACACCGCGCCAAAATCTATTATGGCTTTTTTAGATAATCACGATAAAAGTCGGGTGTATACCGAACTCAATGGTGATCTTGAAAAAACGAAAATGGCCTTGAGTTATTTGTTAACCATGCCTAGAATTCCTCAAATATATTACGGTACCGAAATTTTAATGGATGATTTTGATAATCCAGGAGATCATGGGCTTATCCGTACAGATTTTCCGGGCGGCTGGCAAGGAGACCAAGTCAATGCTTTTACGGGAGAAGGTTTGTCGGGAGCACAGAAAGAGATGCAGTTGTTTTTAAAACAGATTCTTAATTATAGAAAGACAAGTATGGCCTTGCAAGAGGGGGAAACCTTGCATTTTGCCCCTGAAAATGGGATTTATGTTTTAGCGCGTAGTGTGGCTAATGAAACCGTAGTTCATATTATAAATAAGAATGAAAGCCCACAAGATTTAGAGCTCTCTCGATTTGAAGAGTTAGGACTTCAAGGGAAGACCTTGACCAATATTATAACCCACGACAACATTGTTTGGGATAAAACCCTACAGTTAAAAGCGAAAAGCAGCGTCATACTATCCTACAAGGTTGCAGAAACCTTATAGTTTTAAAATCTATTTATGAGAAATTTACTTTTAGTATTCAGCATAGCGTTATTTACGATTGCCATAACGGCTCAAAATTCAGACCGTAGGTTTGAAGCCTTTGCGTGGCATCAGGATAACCAACCGACGGTAGTTGTTAATGATGGAGTTTATGTGTTTAAAGCCTATACTTCAGAAATCATAGAAACCACATTTATTCCAGAGGGCGAGGCGCGTAATACCAAGTCGCATGCCGTGGTGGCTAAGCCTGATTTTTCCATTTTTGAAGTTTCAGAAGCCGATAAAAGCATCACTATTCGTACTGATGCCGTAAAGATCGTGATTACTAAAACACCATTTCAGATTGCCTATTATTATAAGGATCAACCGCTAATTTCAGAAAAAAAAGGCTATGTCAAAAATGACAGTTTAGAAACCCTTCAATTTAATCTTACCAAAGATGAAGTCTTATACGGCGCCGGCGCAAGAGCTTTAGGGATGAACCGTCGCGGTCATCGCCTGCAACTTTATAATCGGGCGCATTATGGTTATGAAACGCATAGCGAATTAATGAATTATACCATGCCGGTGGTTTTGTCTTCAAAGCAATATATGCTTCATTTTGATAATGCTCCAATCGGATTTTTAGACTTAGATAGTAAAGGAGATAATACCTTAAAATACGAAAGCATTTCCGGCCGCAAAACCTATCAGCTTATTGTTGGAGATTCTTGGTACGATATTACGAATAACTACACCAAATTAACGGGGAAGCAACCCATGTTACCGCGTTGGGCATTGGGGAACTTTTCTAGCCGTTTTGGTTACCATTCTCAAGAGGAAGTGGAGATGACCATTCAAAAATTTAAGGATGAAGACATTCCTGTGGATGCTATTATTCTGGATCTATATTGGTTTGGTAAAACCCTTAAAGGTACGATGGGGAATTTAGAAGTGTTCCGAGATTCATTTCCAGATTTTGAAGGTATGGTAAAACGTCTTAATCGTAATGGTGTAAAAACCATCACCATCACAGAACCCTTCGTGTTAACAACCTCTAAAAAATGGGATGAAGCGGTTAAAAAAGAAGTCCTTGCCACCGATAGCACAGGGCAAGCGGCGCAATACGATTTTTACTTTGGAAACACAGGGCTTATAGATATTTACAAACCTGAAGGCGAAGAGTGGTTTTGGGACATTTATAAAAACATTCTTAATATGGGCGTTGCTGGCATATGGGGCGATTTAGGAGAGCCTGAGGTTCACCCCGATTGGGTACAACATCATACTGGGTCGGCTAATGAAGTTCATAATATTTACGGACATGATTGGGCACGATTGATTTATGAAGGTTATCAGCGCGATTTCCCAAATACAAGACCGTTTATTCTAATGCGTGCAGGCTATTCCGGTTCTCAACGTTATGGCATGATTCCGTGGTCTGGTGATGTCAATAGAACTTGGGGAGGCTTACAAAGTCAGCCCGAAATCGCCTTGCAAATGGGCATGCAAGGCTTGGCGTATATGCACTCAGATTTAGGTGGGTTTGCAGGCGATAATTTAGATGATGAACTCTATGTGCGCTGGTTACAATACGGTGTTTTTAATCCTGTGTTTAGACCACACGCTCAAGAAGATGTACCTAGTGAGCCCGTTTTTAGAAGCGAAAAAGCGAAAGCTTTAGCCAAAGAAGCCATTGAATTACGTTACAAATTGTTGCCTTACAATTACAACTTGGTGTATGAGAATAATCAATTTGGAAAACCCTTAATGCGTCCCCTGTTTTTTGAAGAATCTGATAATCCTGAATTATTCAACTATTCAAAAACCTATTTATGGGGAAATGACATTTTGGTGTCCCCAGTGTTAGAAGCAGGATTAACGGAGCAGGAGGTTTATTTTCCGAAAGATCAGGTCTGGTTTGATTTCTATACCCAGGAGAAAATTGAAGGTGGACAAACAAAAACGATTCCACTAAAAGAGAATTCCATCCCCACCTTTGTGAGAGCAGGGGCTTTCATTCCAAGCTCAGCGGGACTTCAAACTACATTAGATTATAAGGATACGTTTTATGAGCTTCACTATTACTATGATGAAAGCATCACGACGAGTGCTCGAGATATTTATACAGATAATGGTTTAACACCTCAGCCTATAGCGAATGAGAACTACGAAATACTGAAATTTAAAATGCAGCAGGACGCTAAGCAATTAGAGTTTCATATTAATGTCGTTGTAGGAGAAAACACCAAAGCGAAGGACCGCGTATTTCAACTTATAATACATGGCCTTCAAGAAAAACCTCGAAAAGTACGTGTGGGAAAAAGCCGTGAATTTACTTGGATTGAAGCCACTAAAACCCTTCAGATTCCTGTAGAACGTCGTCCACATGAAAATACTGTAGTAAAAATTAAATTAAAAAAATAATCAGATGCAGATAAGAACTCTTAACGCTATGGCACTGGTTTTTGTGTTATTTTTAGCTTGTAAAAATGAAACCAAAGAATCAGATATGCAGCCCCAATTAAATAACACTAGCCTGAAAAAAGAAATGAAGAAAAAAGAAGTCGTGTATCAGGTCTTTACACGTTTATTCGGTAATACAAATACCAACAATAAACCTTGGGGAACTTTAGAAGAAAATGGGGTTGGGAAATTTAACGATTTCACGGATAAAGCCTTAAATGAAATTAAAGATTTAGGAGTGACGCATATTTGGTATACAGGTGTTCCGCATCATGATGTTATTACAGATTATACCGCATATGGTATTTCTAACGACGATCCAGATATTGTAAAAGGGCGTGCCGGTTCTCCTTATGCCGTGAAGGATTATTACAATGTAAATCCGGATTTAGCTGAAAATGTGGACCAGCGTTTAGAAGAATTTGAAGCCTTAATTGCACGTTCTCATAAGGCCGGTTTAAAAGTGATTATTGATATTGTTCCTAATCACGTGGCACGGAATTATCAAAGTCTGACGAATCCTGAAGGAACGACGGATTTTGGTGCTGAAGATGATACTACAAAAACTTATGCCGTTAATAACAATTTTTATTACAATCCTGGGGAAGCTTTTAAGGTTCCAGAATGGAAAAATGACTACCAACCATTAGGAGGGGAAGCCCATGTTATGGCTGATGGGAAATTTAAAGAAATACCTGCAAAATGGACAGGAAACGGCTCTAGAGCATCACAGCCCGATATGAACGATTGGTACGAAACCGTAAAAGTGAATTACGGGATTAGTCCTGATGGAGAAAAAGGTTTTGACGAGTTACCAGAAGGGTTTGATAACGAAGATTACGAAAAACACTACGAATTTTGGAATGCTAAAACCGTTCCAAGTTCTTGGATAAAATTTAAGGATATTGCCTTGTATTGGACGGCAAAAGGCGTTGATGGTTTCCGTTATGATATGGCTGAAATGGTACCTGTAGAGTTTTGGAGTTATATGAACTCACACATTAAAATGGAAAATCCAGACGCATTCTTACTCGCTGAGGTGTATAACCCGAGTTTGTATCGCGATTACATCCGTAAAGGAAAAATGGATTATTTGTATGATAAAGTCCAATTGTACGATACCTTAAAACACGTGATGCAAGGCCACGGAAGTACGGATAACGTGCCACCAATTTTAGACGATTTAAGCGATATTGAACATCATATGCTTCATTTTTTAGAAAATCATGATGAGCAACGTATAGCAAGTCCAGATTTTGCGGGTCATGCAGAAAAAGGAAAACCAGCCATGGTGGTTTCAGCAACATCATCTACGGCACCAACCATGATTTATTTCGGACAAGAATTTGGGGAGCCAGCGGTAGAAGATTTAGGTTTTGGAGATCCAACACGAACCTCGATTTTCGACTACGGAAGTGTACCAAGTATGGTGCGTTGGGTTAATGATAAAAAGTTTGATGGCGGACAGTCTACTCAAGAAGAAAAAGCGCTTCGTGACTTTTACAAACGCCTGTTGAATTTCACCATTAATAGTTCGGCATTAATGGGCGACTATCAAGATATTCAGTATTACAACCAGCAACACACCGAATGGTATAATGATAAAGTACTGTCATTTGTCCGTTGGAGTGCTGATGAAAAACTGATAATCATTTCAAACTTCAATGCCGATAACACCTATGGATTTGAATTGCAATTACCTGAAGATTTAGTTCAGAAATTAGAACTTACAGACGGTGAATATGAGGTAAAAGACCAATTGTATCAGCAATACACTTCAACATTAAAAATTGAAAACGGCAAAGCGGAAGTAAGAATAGATATTAAACCTCTAGAGTCGTTTATATTAAAAATTAAATAAAGTCTAGTCCTCGCAGGTGTCAAGAACCTAGCAGGACGTGAAACAAAGTAAGTCCTCGCAGGTTTCATAACCCTAGCAGGACGTAAAACAAAGTAAGTCCTAACAGGTTTCATAACCCTAGCAAGACATAAAACAAAGTAAGTCCTAGTAAGTTTCATAAACCTAGCAGGACATTCAATATATAAAACCAATCGTCACTTCGAGTGAATTTGTGAAGCATGAGCAAATTTGTATCGAGAAGCAATTAAAAAAACATATGAAAAAACTATTTTTATTAACCTTAATCCTAATCGCTTTGAGTTGTAAAAACAATGATACGGAACACAAGGTTGCTATTGCAGAGCCAGAACACACTATTGAAACACCTTTTGTTTGGGAAGGTGCTAATCTCTACTTTTTATTAACGGATCGGTTTAATAATGGAGATCCTACTAACGATGTTAATTTTGATAGGACCGAAACTCCAGGGAAATTGAGAGGTTTTGAAGGGGGAGACCTTAAAGGGATTACTCAAAAAATAAAAGAAGGCTATTTTACCGATTTAGGCATTAATGCCATATGGATGACGCCTATTGTAGAGCAAATTCATGGTGGTACTGATGAAGGTACAGGCTTAAGTTATGGATTTCATGGCTATTGGGCTAAAGATTGGACGGCTATAGATCCTAATTTTGGAACGAAAGCAGATTTACACGAATTGGTAAAAGAAGCCCACGCTAAAGGGATAAGAATTGTTTTAGATGCTGTAATTAATCACACAGGACCTGTAACGGAAAAAGATCCGGTATGGCCAGAAGAATGGGTGCGTACAGATAAGCAATGTTCATATGATAATTATGACAATACCATTAGCTGTACTTTGGTTGCGAACCTTCCGGATATAAGAACAGAGCGTAATGAGGATGTCGATTTACCACCGCAGTTAGTGGCTAAATGGAAAGCTGAAGGACGTTATGAACAAGAGGTTAAAGAACTCGATGCGTTTTTTGAGCGTACCGGACATCCACGAGCACCACGCTTTTATATTATGAAGTGGTTAACGGATTATATTACAGAATTTGGTGTAGATGGTTACAGAGCAGATACCGTAAAACATACGGAAGAATATGTATGGCAGGAGTTTAAGGTAGAATGCGATTATGCCTTTTCACAATTCAAGAAAAATAATCCCGATAAAGTACTTGATGATAACCCATTTTACCTGGTTGGTGAAATCTATAACTATGGGGTAAGTAGTGGACAATATTATGATTTTGGAGACAAAAAAGTGAATTATTTTAATCCGCCGAGTTTTCAAAGTTTAATTAATTTTGAATTTAAGTACAACGCAAAAGAGAAAAGCTACGAAGCCTTATTTGCTTATTATTCTGAAATTTTAAAGGATGAATTAAAAGGTTTCGGAACGCTTAATTATTTAAGTTCTCATGACGACGGAAGTCCGTTTGATGCCGAAAGAACAAAGCCTTATGTTACCGCTAATACATTGTTATTGGCACCGGGAACTTCACAAGTCTATTATGGCGATGAATCTGCACGATCTTTGGTGGTAGAGGGGACCCAAGGCGATGCTACCTTACGTTCGTTTATGAATTGGGGGGCGATTGCTACAGAACCTGAAACAAAAGCCATTTTAACGCACTGGCAAAAATTAGGGCAATTTAGAGCTCAACATCCTGCTATTGGAGCCGGTACGCACCAAATGCTTTCAGAAGCGCCTTATTATTTTTCTAGAAGTTACCAAAAAGG
Source organism: Winogradskyella rapida (assembly GCF_042675845.1). NCBI lineage: Bacteria > Pseudomonadati > Bacteroidota > Flavobacteriia > Flavobacteriales > Flavobacteriaceae > Winogradskyella > Winogradskyella rapida. Next base: position 1,948,012 of record NZ_JBHTKM010000063.1, read on the forward strand.
GGATTTTAAGGATAAGGTTGTTATCGGTTTAGAGCTTGAAAAAGGTAAAAAAGTGATTGATGTTTCTAAGGTCTTTCAAGAACGTGTTATGTTACGTGATGCCTATTCAGGAGAAACAGCAACTGTAGAAAACGGGACCATTACTTTAGATACAGAATTTGATGTGGTACTTTTGGAAAAGGAATAAAACCATAACAGGTTAATAAGACCTAGCAGGTTTTTCAAACCTAGCAGGTCTAGGTCTTATTAACAAATTAAGACCTAACAGGTCTAAATTAGAAAGTAACAAATAAACGAAAATGAACCTATTAGGTTTTTAACGTTGATGACAATCAATAACCTAAAACTTAGCAGGTCCAAAAAAGATAAACATGAAAATCTACATTTCAATTTTAGTAATGGCATTAGCATTAGTCTCGTGCAATTCTGAAGAAAAAAAAGTCACTGCAATCACATCGCCTAACGCTAATGTGAAGGTTGATTTTAATGTGAACAGTGAAGGACGACCATTTTATACGGTGCAATTCAAAAATAAAACGGTTGTTGATACCTCTTATTTAGGTTTCGAGTTTAAAGATCTGCCTGCATTCCATAAAAATTTCATCATAAAAAACACAAGCAGTTCAAGCTTTGATGAAACGTGGCAAATGCCGTGGGGAGAACAGTTAGATGTGGTTAATAACTATAACGAGCTTAAGGTTGAACTTCAAGAAAAGACAAGTCCAGAACGGTTTTTAAACATTGTTTTTAAGGTTTATGATGATGGCTTAGGATTTCGATATGAATTCCCAAAACAAAGTCGCTTAAAAGGGGAGGTGTATATCACGGAAGAGCACACCGAATTTAACCTTACTGAAGATTATAAAACCTTTTGGATTCCTGGAGATTGGGATATCTACGAGCATTTATATAACACCACTAAACTGTCTGAAATTGATGCTTTAAAACTCGCTAATCATAAGAATTTAGCACAAACTTACATTCCAGAAAATGCAGTCAATACGCCAGTAACTATGGTAGGAGGTGACGGCACGCATTTGAGTTTTCATGAAGCGGCTTTAGTTGATTATTCAGGGATGACGTTAAAAGTAGATACCGAAAATCTTAATCTCGAAAGTCATTTAGTGGGGTCGGAAAATAGAGATTATAAGGTGAAGCGTACTATGCCATTTAACACGCCTTGGAGAACCATTCAAATTACGGATAATGCACCAGATTTAATTGAATCTAAACTGATTGTGAATCTAAACGAACCGAATAAATTAGAGGATGTATCTTGGTTTAAACCTATGAAATATACCGGAGTTTGGTGGGAAATGCATTTGGGGAAATCATCTTGGGATTATGGTATGACGCAAGATATGAGTACTTGGACCGATGGCGGAACTTCTAATGGAACGCATGGCGCCAACACCGAAAATGTAAAACGTTTTATTGATTTTTCAGCAAAACATAATATCGGTGGAGTTTTAGTTGAAGGTTGGAATACAGGCTGGGAACATTGGATTGGTTTTGAAGATCGTGAAGGCGTTTTCGATTTTGTAACCACATATCCGGATTATGATATTGATGAAGTGGTCCGTTACGGAAAGGAAAAAGGAGTGGATATTATTATGCACCACGAAACTTCTGCAGCTACAGAAACCTATACCAAACAACAAGATACGGCTTTTGCTTTAATGCAGAAGTACGGGATGCATACCGTTAAAACGGGCTATGTGGGTAAAATTTTACCTAAAGGCGAATATCATCACGGGCAATATATGGTGAATCATTATAACAACACCGTTGAGAAAGCCGCGAAGTATCAGGTGGCAATCAATGCCCATGAACCTATTAAAGCTACAGGCTTAAGACGTACCTATCCTAATACTATTTCTCGAGAAGGTTTAAGAGGGCAAGAGTTTAACGCTTGGGCTACTGATGGGGGAAATCCTCCAGAGCACCTTCCTATTGTAGCGTTTACGAGAATGCTGTCGGGACCGATTGATTTTACACCAGGGATTTTCAATATTAAATTTGATGAATTTAAGAAAGACAATCAGGTTAATACAACCATTGCGCAACAGCTAGCCTTGTATGTGGTGATTTACAGTCCGGTGCAAATGGCTGCCGATTTGGTAGAGCATTATGAAGCCAATCCAGGACCTTTACAGTTTATTGAAGATGTAGGTGTCGATTGGGAAACTACTAAAGTTTTAAACGGTGAAGTGGGCGATTATGTAACCATTGCAAGGAAAGAACGTGGTACGGGCAATTGGTTTATTGGTGGTATTACAGATGAGAATTCTAGAACTATAGACCTAACATTAGACTTTTTAGAGGAGAACCAGACCTATGAGGTACGTATTTACAAGGATGGTGAAGCGGCACATTGGGATAAGAATCCTTTAGATATCGTGATTGAAACTGTAGCGCTTAAAAAAGATGCAACCTTAAGGTTAAAGTTAGCTGAAGGTGGTGGTTTTGCTATGAGTTTAAAAAAGAAATAATAGCACCGAGAATTCGGTTAAAATGTTCGTTTTTACATTAATTTTGCGCTGTAATAATAGCGCCTAGTTTACGACTAACTTATTTTTCGTAACTTAGGTAAACATCAATAATTTAGAATTGGACATTAACAATCACATAGAATCCCCTTTTACTATTAAAGTGAGCTTTAATAAAATGTTAGAACGGTATGAAGAATTAATTCATGCCGATAACGATTTTATTGCTGGTAACGCTAAACGTGTCCTTGCTATAGCAGAAGAACATCCTATTTTAAGAGAAGGGTTTAGTGAATTTTCTGTGTTTAAAACGCATGAAAAGGAAATTGAAGGCATTTTACAAGATGCTTTTAATCCGTTGTTAACCCAGAATGAAATTAAAACAGCAGCCTTGCCGTTTTATAATTTTGTTTTTAATCCATCAGAACGCTTTAAGTCCATCTTAAAATCGGCAGGCGAAGATTTTGAATTAGAGATTAGAAATATGCCTACCGAGCAAACCTATATCATTGCGTGTAGCATTGTTCTTAATTTTTGTTATGGTTATTCCTTAAATTTTAAACGTCCGTTTTTCTACGAAATACCAGATGAACACGGCGTTATGCATTACTATAAGATCTTATATAATGCAGATTTTACCGAAATAAAACCGAAGCCTGGAGCACCAAAGATTACACAAGCAGACTACGATGAGCTGATAGATAATTTTGATAATATTGACTTATGGAAGGAGAAATTTCCGCCTAATAGTTACGAATTTGAAGGCTTTATCATTTCTAATATGTTCGATGTTACGGATGATCAATCGATTTCCAATATTAAATCGGGCTTAATTAAAGAAGTGAAGGGGAAAGACCGAAGTTTTCTCAATAATTTTCAAGAGATATTTCGTTCACTTTTAGGCTTAAAATCCATTAAGGTTGGGTTTTCAATGTATGTTAAAGAAACCGATTCTTTTGAACGCCTTTATGGGGTTGGCGTTAATAGTTATTTGCTTAATGAGTTAGAAACAGCCCATTGTTCAGACGCACTTTGTAATTGGTCTTATAACCAATTGTTGGTGGAGAAAAAGTATTTCTCGGTGTCTGATGTTAAACGGGCTTTAGCTAAAAATGATAAGCAGCCACCACATATTAAAGTTCTTGATCAGCAGAATATTCAGAGTGCTATTTTTGCGCCTATTGCTAATGAGAATGGCTTGATGGGAATTTTAGAAATTGTTTCTGAAAAACCTAAGGTATTAAATAGTATTAATGCGAATAAATTAGAGGACGTTATGCCGTTTATAGAATCGGCTATAGAACGCTCTAAAACGGAAGAGGCCAATTTAATTGAAGCTGTAATCCAAAAAGAATGTACCTCAATTCATTCTAGTGTGTATTGGAGATTTGTTGAAGAAGCTAAAAGTTATATTAGAGCTCAGGCCAATAAGAACGAATCGGCAACCTTTAAGAAAATCACTTTTGATAATGTTTATCCGTTATACGGACAAATTGATGTGAAAGGCTCTTCTGATGCCCGTAATTCTGCGACTCAAAAAGATTTGCTGTTACAGTTAAATCTGGCGAAGAAAATTCTTCAAAAGAGTATTGATGAAAAAGACTTGCCTATCTACGAGCAGGTGATGTTTCAGGTCTCAGAATTTGGTAAAGACTTAACTACTAATTTTAAGGTGGATAGTGAACATGAAATTTCACTTTACCTGAAAAATGAAATTAAGCCTATTTTCGAATTAATAGCGAAAACCCAACAGGTCCTTCAACCTGATATAGAAGATTATTTCAATAAAATTGATTCAGATCTCGGCGTAATTTATTACTACCGTAAGCATTATGATGATACCGTAAAACTGATCAATAGAAATATGTCTTCGTTATTAGACGAAAAACAAATAGAGGCTCAGAAGATGTATCCGCATTTCTTTGAACGCTTTAAAACCGATGGTGTTGAACATAACATGTACATTGGGGAGTCTATTACCAAAGAGGATAGCTTTGATATGCTTTACCTGTACAATTTAAGGTTATGGCAGTTGCAAGTTATGTGCGAAATGGAAAATCAGTATTACCACGGTCAGCACGAATATCCTACGGCCTTAGAAGTGGCTTCTATGATATTGGTTTTTAACCAGCCTTTATCGGTTCGGTTTAGAATGGATGAAAAGCGTTTTGATGTCGATGGCACTTACAATGCCCGTTATGAAGTGGTGAAAAAACGTGTGGATAAAGCGTTTATCAAAGGCACTGAAGAACGAATTACCCAAGCCGGAAAAATTACAATTGTCTATTCGCAAAAAGAAGACGAAGCAGAATATGTAAGATATATTAAGTTTCTACAATCTAAAAATGTCTTGGCAGATGATCTAGAATTTATAGAATTAGAAGACTTACAGGGTGTAACGGGTTTAAAAGCCTTACGCGTAAGTTTACTGTATCACAAAGATCATGACGAGAAAAACTTTTATACCTACGATGATTTAATGACTACGATAGCCTCTTAAAAGCGGCTATCGTCATGTTATTTTCTAAGATGTTGGATTGCTCTATTTGAGTGGTTTCTGGAATAACATCATCAATATCTACCCCTGGATTGTTTTTTATAGCAATTGCAAATGAGATCAGCGATACAATAATACCAATCATAAAAACGGTATAGGTAATACGTAGTAAGCGGTATTTACGTTCTAAAACCACGCCTAAAAAGTATAAATCCTTGGTTAATGCCTTGTAGATATAATCTTTGTCGCGCACCATTTCTTTTATGGCCCATTCAAACTCATCAAGTTCCATTTTATGGAAATTTCCGAAGAAACTTAAATTCACTTTCTGATCAATAACATCTTGCTTGGTAAACTGCCCACTTGTAACATTAGGGCGTGTAGCAATAATGGATAAGATCATTGAGATAACACAAAACAAGGTGAATATAACCGTTGGCCAAGTCAGGTAAGGATTGTTATCTAATTTAGAAATAAGGTTCGCTAATACCACCGAAATGATAATGGCGTTTACCGATAACAAAATATTGGCCTTAGTATCTGCAATATCACTTAGTTTTATATGATTACGTAAAGCTGTTCTGTAAAAAGTCTGAACACCACGCTCTGGACTTTCATTTTTATACTGGGTTTTATATTTCGCCTTTAGCTTTTCAACATTTAATTTCTTTTTGCGCTTTTTTTTCTTTTTCAGCAACTTTGCTAAGTTTTTATCCTTAGTTGCTTGCCAGTTTTTTAAAGCGTAATCGGTGTAGTATTTATGTTTTTCGGTGAGAACTTTGATGTTTTCACGTCGCCATTCCGAAGGCTTAAAACTCCTTTTTCCTAGTAACTCTAACTCTTTTCGTAAAAATTCAGAAGCTTCATTAAAGTATTTCTTTCCAAAGTGAGAGGCATCAGCATCTCGTAGAATTTTCTCAAGTTGTGTTTCTGGTTCTACATTGATATCCGTGGCTAAAATACATTTGTTAACCTCTTCAATAACCGAATCGTCTACGTCTTTATCTTTTAAAAACGCCGTAGCAATCTTTACGCTCTCTTTTTCATGGTTTTCACAGCTCTTTGTGTAGCCTGTATCGTGTAGCAAGGCACTTAATTCTAAAATTAAAATCTCCTCATCACTTAATTCTGAATGCTCAACAATCTCTCTAACGCTTTTTAAAACCCGTGTGGTATGGGTGTAATTATGGTACAAAAACGAATTAGGAAGTTCCGTCTTAAGCAAGTTAAATACAAAATTTTGAGTGTCTTCAATTAAAGAATTTGACATGAGGTGCTTTAGGTTTTAGTAATCAGGTGAATTTACAAAAAAGTTCTAAGACTTAATAAGATGTTTCTCAAATGAGTTACAATCAAATTGTATTTTTATAAAAAAATAACTTTTGAAATGTTCTGAGTTAATAGTCGACTGATATGTGGTAACATTTCATTTTTTAATATCAGAAATTTACACTGCGCAACAATTCCCTATATGAAATTAAATATACAAGATACTTTTAATTGTGAATTACCTTCCGATCCAAAACGCGAAAATTCTAGACGTCAGGTTCATGAAGCAACACATTCATACGTCAAACCAAAAGTACCTTCGCAACCTGAATTACACCATGTTTCTAAGGCCATGGCCGAAGCACTTGGGTTAACCGATGAAGATCTTAAGTCCGATGAATTTTTAAAAGTATTTTCAGGAGCAACAATCTATCCGGGAACCGAACCTTATGCCATGGCGTATGCCGGACACCAATTTGGAAATTGGGCGGGGCAATTAGGCGATGGGCGTGCTATCAATTTATTTGAAGTTGTGCACCAAGATCAGCGCTGGGCCGTGCAACTTAAAGGTGCCGGAGAAACACCATACTCACGCCAAGGTGATGGTTATGCCGTTTTAAGATCTAGCATTCGCGAATACCTTTGTAGTGAAGCTATGCATTATTTAGGTGTGCCCACAACACGAGCCTTAAGTTTAATGACTTCTGGCGATGATGTGCTTAGAGATATGCTTTATAATGGCAATGCCGATTATGAAAAAGGTGCAATCGTTTGTAGACTGGCCCCAAGCTTTATAAGATTTGGAAATTTTGAATTATTCGCCGCCAGAAACGATATTAAAAATCTAAAAAAACTAACAGATTATACCATTAGCCATTTTTATCCTGAATTAGGGCCACCAAGTAAAACGAGCTATATTGAGTTCTTTAGGACGGTGACCCAAAAAACTTTAGATCTTATTATTCATTGGCAACGCGTAGGATTTGTACATGGCGTAATGAATACGGATAATATGTCTATCTTAGGCCTAACCATAGATTACGGTCCTTATGGTTGGTTAGAGGATTTTGATTTTGGTTGGACACCAAACACAACAGACAATCAAAATAAACGCTATCGTTATGGCAATCAGCCTAATATGGGACTTTGGAATTTACTGCAACTCGCCAATGCTTTGTATCCTCTAATTGAGGATGCCGCACCTATAGAAGCCATTTTAAAGCAATATCAAGTTGATTTTGAAACGAAATCCTTGCAAATGATGCGCTCTAAATTAGGCATCCAAAAGGCCTCACAAGAGGACGCGCAACTTATGACGCAATTGGAAGATTGCCTTTTGTTGTCTGAAACCGATATGACTTTATTTTTTAGGTTGTTGTCGCAATACAAAAAAGGAACTCCAGAACAAGGGGTATCCTTAATTAAAGACGCCTTCTACCATCCTAATGAAATACAAGGAGAACGCTTACAGCAATGGGAGACTTGGTTCAAGGCTTATGATTCAAAATTACAAAACGAGACGCTAACTGATTTAGAACGACAAACCAAAATGAATGCCGTTAACCCCAAATATGTATTACGTAATTATATGGCTCAATTAGCTATAGATAAAGCGGACGGTGGCGATTTTAGCTTGGTAGAGGAGCTGTTTCAGGTGTTAAAGTCACCTTACGAGGAGCAACCACAATATGAGCAATGGTTTGCCAAACGCCCAGATTGGGCGAGACATAAGGTAGGCTGTTCTATGTTGTCTTGTAGCTCTTAATAGTAACAATTAAAAAATTAAACGATGGATTTCTCAAAGCTTAAAGTACTGTATATTAATTGCACCTTAAAGAAGGGCCCCGCAAAAAGCCACACTGAAACACTTATGCAAGTTTCTCAGAATATTCTTAAAAAAGAGAAGGTAGCCTTTGAGACCATTCGTTTAATAGATCATAATGTGGCGTCCGGGGTTTACCCTGATATGACCGATCATGGTTGGGAACAGGATGACTGGCCAAAAATTTACGAGAAAGTAAAAGAAGCTCATGTTTTAATTATTGGAACTCCAATATGGTTGGGAGAGAAATCTTCTGAAGCTCAAAAATTAATAGAACGGCTTTATGCGATGAGCGGAGAGACCAATGAGAAAGGTCAATATGTGTATTACGGTAAAGTAGGAGGCTGCATGATCACCGGAAATGAAGATGGTGTAAAACACTGTGCAATGGGAATTCTGTATGCGCTGCAACACGTGGGGTATTCTATACCACCTCAGGCTGATGCGGGTTGGATTGGAGAAGTTGGACCAGGGCCGAGTTATGGAGATAAGAAATGGAAGGACAAGGAAATTAATCCACCAGTAGGTTTCGATTCCGAGTTTACCAATAGAAATACCACATTTATGACCTATAATCTGCTGCATCTGGCAAAACTGTTAGATGAAAACAAAGGTTATAGTAATTATGGAAACTCCCGAGAGGCCTGGGATAGCGGTACGCATTGGTCTTTTGAGAACCCCGAATATAGATAAAATTTTAGGTGGAGGCACTAATTGCGTTTCCATACCTCTTGTAATCATTTAAAAATAAACGCCATGAAAGCCATTTGGAATTCAAAAGTTATAGCCGAAAGTAATGAAACCATTGTTATAGAAAACAATCATTATTTCCCGCACGAGAGTCTTAATAAAGCTTTTTTTAAGCCTAGTGACACTAAATCTGTTTGTCCCTGGAAAGGAACGGCGTCTTATTATACCGTAGACGTTGAAGGCAAAGAAAATAAAGATGCCGCCTGGTTTTATCCAGAAGTATCAGAATTAGCAAAAGGAATTAAAAATTATGTGGCGTTTTGGAAAGGCGTTCAAATTGAAGATTAAACAGAGGATATGAAAAGTACAAAACTCAAAATACAAAATAGAAAAGGACTCACCTTAAATGCGCATTTAGAAGTCCCAGCCAATCAGAAACCGAATTACTACGCCATATTTGCGCATTGTTTTACTTGCAGTAGTAGTTTAAAAGCCGTTAGAAATGTAAGTCGTGCATTAACCCAAAATGGCTTTGCCGTTTTACGTTTTGATTTTACAGGATTAGGACGAAGTGAAGGTGAATTTGCAGACAGTCACTTTTCTGCCAATGTGGAAGATTTGTTAGACGTGCATGCTTATATGGCGAAGCATTACCAAGCTCCGGGCTTACTTGTGGGACATTCTTTAGGTGGGGCCGCAGTTTTAGTTGCAGCTTCAAAATTAGAAAGTGTGCAAGCCGTAGCAACAGTAGGTGCCCCAGCAACGGTACAGCATGTTAAGAATTTATTTTCTCATCAAGTAGAACAGACCGACGAAAAAGGTCCGGTAGAAGTTTCTATTGGAGGACGCCCTTTTGTAATTAATCAGGAGTTTGTAGCGGAATTCGATAAAACAAATCTGCCATCCTTAGTAGAGAAATTGCGTAAGCCTTTATTAATTATGCATGCGCCCTTTGATAAAGTGGTGGGGATTGAAAATGCCGAAACCTTATATAAAACTGCTCATCATCCTAAGAGTTTTATCACTTTAGATCAAGCTGATCATTTGCTTACGCAAGATGGCGATAGTCAGTATGTTGGGGAAATGATAGGAACTTGGGCAAAGCGTTATTTTCCTAAGGTTGAAAATGTAATGCTGAATCCCGAAGGCGAACAACTTGTTGGGCATTTAAATATTGCTGAAGATAATTTCACCACTTCTATTCAAACCAAGAATCACACGCTTATTGCCGATGAACCGGTCAGTGTTGGCGGAAGTGATTTCGGACCCTCGCCCTACGAGTATCTCAATGCGGCACTCGCAGCTTGTACGGTTATGACCTTAAAGATGTATGCTGAACGAAAACAATGGGACTTAAAAGAAGTTTATGTGTATATCTCACATTCTAGAAAACATAGTGCCGACTTAAATCTAGTTTTAGAACAACCGAAGTATCTCGATCATATCAGTAAGAAGTTAAAATTTATTGGCGATATTAGTGAAGAGCAAGCCCAACGCTTAAAGGAAATAGCCTCGCGTTGTCCAGTACATAAAACGATTGCCAGCGAAGTTATTTTTGAAACAGAAATCTTATAAATCAAACACGTGCAAGCTAAGACCATTCCTTCCATAACACCAGAACGATTTTTAGAAATCAGAAGTAAAACCGAACAGATTTGTAGCTCATTAGAGCCCGAAGATGTTGCCTTACAACCTGCCGATTTTGTATCGCCACCCAAATGGCATTTGGCGCATACCACTTGGTTTTTTGAACAATTTGTACTTTCTGAATTTGATGAAAACTATAAAGTTTTTAATCCGGATTATGCCTACTATTTTAATAGCTATTACAATACGGTGGGAGACCGCGTATTAAGAGCAGAACGTGGGTTAATGACTCGGCCAACTTTAAAATCGGTCTTAGATTACAGAGCTTATGTCAATGCACATATGGCCTCTTTTATTCAAAAAGGCTTGGCGTCAGATCTGGAAGATATTATAGAAATTGGTTTGCAACACGAGCAGCAACACCAAGAGTTATTAATTTACGATATTAAATACATCTTTGGAAATCAACCCACTTTCCCAACGCTTCATCATACGGTGCCATTAACGGCAGAGCCTCAAACACAAGATTTTATTCCAGTTGAAGAAGGTTTGTATACCATAGGGCATCAAAATGAAGGCTTTTGTTTTGACAATGAATTAGGCCAGCACAAAGTCTTTCTTCATGCTTATAACATTTCAAACCGTTTGGTGACCAATGCAGAATATATAGAGTTTATAGAAGCAGGAGGTTACGAAGATTTTAACCTTTGGCATGCTGAGGGATGGGATTATATTCAAAATGAAAAAATAAAAGCACCGCTATATTGGCATAAAGTTAATGGAGCATGGATGCAGTATACCCTTGGCGGTTTTACTGCGGTAGATGGTCATTTGCCCGTTGTCCACGTGTCGCTTTACGAAGCTTTTGCCTATGCGCAATGGAAAGGTTGTAGACTGCCTACCGAGTTTGAATGGGAAGTAGCTTCAAGTCAATTTAACTATGGTCAACTTTGGGAGTGGACCAATAGTGCTTACTTGCCATATCCACATTATAAAAAAGTACCCGGCGCTTTAGGCGAGTATAATGGTAAATTTATGGTGAATCAAATGGTGTTACGCGGAGCTTCCGTAGCAACCGCCAAAAATCATAGCCGAGCCACCTATCGCAATTTTTTTCAAGCACACTTACGATGGCAATTTTCAGGAATTAGACTCACTAAATAAATAGACCAACACAACAATAAACAACGCTTCACTAATTTTTACACCTTTATGACCAACACATTTGCACAAGATATTCTCGAGGGCTTATCGGCGACAGAGAAACATTTGCCATCTAAATATTTTTATGATGATAATGGCAGCCGCATATTTCAGGATATTATGAACATGCCCGAATATTATTTAACGAATTCAGAATTCGAAATTTTATCCATGCAATGTCAGCAAATTGTTCAAGCTTTAGAGTTTTCAGAACCTTTTAATATTTTAGAGTTAGGTGCTGGTGATGGGTTTAAAACCTTTAAACTTTTGGAATACTTGGTAGCGCAAAATATCGATTTTAATTATGTGCCTATAGACATTTCTCAAGAAGCCATGGATATCCTAGAAAAACGCTTAAAAGAGCGTTTGCCTGGGCTTAATATAAAACCTCAAGTTGGGGATTATTTCAAGATCCTAAAAGAAAATAAGCAAAGCGAATTTCCAAGTTTATTATTGTTTTTAGGGAGTAATATTGGTAATTATTTAGAGCCAAAAGCCGAAGAGTTATTAGAGCTCTTCAACAAAAACATGAAAAAAGGAGATAAGCTCCTCATCGGTTTCGACTTAAAGAAAAACCCAATTACCATTCAACAAGCTTATTTTGATCCGCATGGCATTACCAAACGTTTTAATTTAAATCTATTATTGCGGATTAACAGAGAACTAGAAGCCGATTTTAAAATTGATGATTTCGATTTCTTTGCCCATTACAACCCAATAACCGGAGATGTAAAAAGTTATATTATTAGTCTTAGGGCCCAAACCGTACAACTTAAAGCTATTAATAAATCAATTACCTTTGATTATAATGAATTAATCTGGACCGAATTATCCAAAAAATACGCGTTAAACGAGATTGAAGCTTTAGCGCATAAAACAGCCTTTAAAGTGAATGCTAATTTTTTAGATTGCAAACACTACTTTACCGATAGTCTTTGGGAAAAAGGATAAAGATTAATTTTATAAGGATAAGAGTTAATACTTTCATTTTTAAACATCTTATTTTGTATTTTATTAAACCTATGAGAAAACACTATCTACCTTTAGCACTATTTACCTTATCGCTTTTTACAGCGTGTGCCACCTTTGAAGCCCAGTTTTTAAACGATTCTTTAAAAGAAAATAAAGCACCCGAAAAAGAAGTAGAAAGACGCTTCTATCTCATAGGCGATGCCGGAAAGGTAGATGAAGGCGAAATGTCTAAAGGCCTTAAAGGGTTTAAATCCTATGTAGCAGGAAAAGAAACTAAGGACGATGTGGTGTTGTTTTTAGGCGATAATATTTATCCTGTTGGGCTGCCGGAAGAAGGAGATGCCGATAGAGCTGAAGCTGAAAAAGCTTTAGATGTTCAGGTGGAGGCTGTAAAAGATTTTAAAGGCGATGTGTTATTTATCCCAGGAAATCACGATTGGTATTCTAATGGCCTAAAGGGTTTAAAACGTCAAGAAAAATATATTGAAGATGCATTAGGGAAAAACACCTTTCAACCTGAAAGTGGCTGTCCACTTGAAGATATTGATATAGGAGATCATATCAAGCTAATTATTATAGACACTCAATGGTATTTAGAAAATTGGAATAAGAATCCCACGATTAACGATAAATGCGAAATAAAAACGAGAGAACGTTTTTTTGAAGAGCTTGAAGGTGAAATAAAAAAAGCTCAAAATAGAACAACGGTGATTGCCATGCACCACCCCATGTATACCAATGGCGTTCATGGAGGCTATTATGGGGCAGAGAAACACCTTTATCCTACACAAAGTAAAGTGCCACTTCCTGGCTTAGCAACGTTAATTACACAAGTAAGAACACAAGGAGGGGTGTCCATTCAAGACCGCTATAATGAGCGTTATAATGAATTAATGAAGCGTATAGAAACCTTAACTTTTGATAAGGATAATATTGTTTTTGTTTCGGGACACGAGCATACTTTACAGTATCTAGAAAATGAAAATATCAAACAAATTGTATCAGGGTCGGGCTCAAAAAATGGGGCGGCAGCTTTAGGGACTCATGGTTTATTTAGTTATGGAGGTCAGGGTTTTGCGGAGTTGATTGTGTATAAAGATGGAAGCTCTTGGGTGAAATTTTTCACGGTTGAAAATGACGAGCCAACGCTTGTTTTTGAGCATGAAGTTATAGGCTTAAAACCTTCTTACGACATTTCAAAACTACCCGATACTTTTCCTAATGAAGTGACTGTATCGGTGTATAGTAAAGAGGAAACTGAGAAATCTGGTTTTTTTGAATCTGTTTGGGGTGATCATTATAGAGATGTGTATAGCACTAAAATAAGAGCGAAAGTGGCCACTTTAGATACGCTATATGGCGGCTTAGAAATTGTACGAAAAGGGGGAGGGCACCAAACGCGCTCCATGCGATTAAAAACTAAAGATGGTCGCGAATTAAATATGAGAGCGCTACGAAAAAGTGCGACGCAATATTTGCAAACTGTATTATTCAAAGAAACTTATATTCAAGATGAATTTGAACGCACTCAGGTAGAAGATCTCGTTTTAGATTTTTATACGGCAGCGCATCCTTATGCCTTTTCTGTTGTTCCAGATTTATCTGATGCGGCTGAGGTCTATCATACCAACCCTAGACTTTTCTTTATTCCTAAACATAAATATTTAGGGGATTACAACGAAGAGTATGGTGGCGAACTTTATATGATTGAAGAACGTCCTGAAGAAAATTATACCCACGAGCGTAATTTTGGCTATGCGGATGATATTGAAAGTACCCACGATATTATTGAAAAAGTTAGAGAAGACGAGGAGTATAAAATTGATGAGGTGGCATTTATACGTGCCCGTTTATTCGATATGCTCATTGGAGATTGGGACCGCCACCAAGATCAATGGCGTTGGGCGCAATTCGATCAGCCTAACGGCGATAAACTTTATAGGCCTATTCCTAGAGATCGCGATCAAGTCTTTTCAAATTTTGACGGTGCTTTATTAGATGTGATGCGTACTATAGCAGGCTCAGCAAAGCAACTTCAAATTTATGATGATAAGTTAGAGAATATTAAATGGATGAATAACGCGGGGATCAAACTAGACCGTACGCTTATTCAACAATCGGGTATAGAAACATGGGTAGAGCAAGCGCAGTTTCTTCAAGATCATATTACAGATGCGGTTATTGAAAAGGCCTTTAAAAAAGTGCCTGAAGAAGTTCAGGATAAAACTTTAGAGGAAATCAAACAGAATTTAATCGGAAGACGCGGTAATCTGGTGGATATTGCCACACGTTATCATAATTATTTAAATGAATTAGTCATTCTAACAGGGACGGATAAAGATGATTATATAGAAGTGATCCGCCAAGGTAAAAAGGAAACCCGTGTCGTAATTTCTAGAATTAAAGGTGGGGAAAAAGAAGATACTATTGTGGATCGGATTTTTAATAAAGACATTACGAAAGAGCTTTGGGTTTATGGTTTAGATGATAAAGATGTCTTTGAAGTAAGCGGAAAAGGAAGCCGAAAAATATTTACACGTTTAATAGGAGGTCAAGAAAACGACACTTATAAAATAAAGTCGGGCCAACGTATTAAGGTCTACGATCACGAAAGCAAAAAGAATACCATTGAAGAAAATAAAGGTGCTGTAGTGCGTTTAACGGATGTTTATAAGTTGAATTTATTCGATTTTAATAAGAATATCCTTTATCAAAGTGTATTGACCCCGGCGGTTAATTATAACCCTGATGATGGGGTGTCTTTAGGACTATCTTATGTTTTAACCAAAAACGGATTTCAGCGTAATCCTTTTTCAAGTCAACACCGTTTTAAAGGGGGTTACTTTTTTGCAACCGAAGGCTTCTCTTTAAATTATGATGGTGAGTTTTCAAATATTATGAATGATTGGAATCTTCAGGTAGGAGGCCAATTTACTTCAGAAAATTACACCAATAACTTTTTTGGGTATGGAAATGAAACCGTGAATAATGATGACGACTTAGACCTGGATTATAACCGTGTAAAAACCAGTATTATTGAAGGCCATGTTGGGATTTCTAAAAAAGGAAATTTTGGTAGCGATTACGGTATTCAAGCTGTTTTTGAAGCTATAGAATTAGAGGCCACAGCGAACCGATTTATTACGGATTTTGTACCGGAGTCTTCAGAAGAATTCTACGAACGACAATATTTTACAGGTATTGAAGGGCAATTTAATTACAAGAGTTATGATACGCCTTTAAATCCAACACGGGGGATGGAATTCTTTATTCACGCTGGTGGGAAATCGAATATCGATGACTTTGATCAAACCTATGGTTATATCAATGCGAACCTTGGGTTTTATAATGCCATCTCTAAGAACAGAAAATTAGTCTTAAAAACAGATGTTAGAAGTCAGTTTAGAATTGGTGATGATATGATGTTTTACCAAGCCGCAAATATTGGTGGACACTCCGGCTTACGTGGTTACAGAACGGAACGTTTTACCGGAATGAAGTCTTTAGTGAGTAGTGCTGATCTGCGATATAGTTTTAATTCGTTTAAGACTAAAGTGCTGCCTTTGCAAATTGGCGTTTTTGGCGGGTTCGATGTTGGTAGAGTATGGTTAAGAGATGATACCTCTAAAAAATGGCATAACGATTATGGTGGTGGATTTTGGGTCACCGCAGCAGAGTCGCTTTCCGGAACCTTTAATTTATTTAATGGTGAAGATGGGCTTCGGTTTTCGTTTGGCTTAGGTCTTAACTTTTAATCTTATATATTGAAAAGCTACCTCTATAAAATATGGAATTCTCTAGAAAAACTAGAAAGTAATATTGCTTTTTACCCTTCTATAATCAGTGCCTTAGGCTTAATGTTTGCCTTTGTTATGATTTATTTAGAAAGTCGTGGAGTCTCCAAATATTTAGTAGAGCACGCCCCCATTTTAGTTGTTAATAATACGGAAACGGCAAGAAGTTTATTAACCACATTTATTGCGGGTTTAATTTCTATCATGGTATTTAGTTTTTCCATGGTGATGATTTTACTTAACCAGGCGTCAAGTAATTTCTCACCAAGGGTATTACCCGGGTTAATATCTAATAGACGGCATCAGACCATACTAGGGATTTATAATGCCACCTTACTATACTGCATTTTTATTTTAGTTTCTATCGCGCCACATGGCGAGTCTTATCAAGTGCCAGGGTTCTCCGTATTGCTATCCATCATTTTTATGACCCTTAGTTTAGGAGCGTTTATTTATTTTATCCATTCCATTTCTCAAGAAATTCAGGTTAATACCATGATGGATAAGATTTTTAGAGCCTCTAAACGACGCTTAGAACATCTTATAGATTCAGAAAAACATATTGATGTAGACTTTGAAGAAACTTCAGATTGGAAAGCTATTTCCGCGGTAAGTACAGGGTATATGCAAGATGTGAATTTAAAGAGTTTAATGACCTTAGCAGAAGAGCATCAACTGAAAATTGCCATTGTGCCCGTTAAAGGCGCTTATATCTTAAAAGGTTTACCGGTTTTAAAGTATAAAGGAAAGGTTGATAAGGATAAAGACGACGATTTAGATTTAGAAAAACGATTGGTAGAAGCCATTACCTTTTCTAATAACGAGCTTATTGAAGATAACTATATTTTAGCCTTTAAGCAAATTACCGAAATTGCTTTAAAAGCCATGTCACCAGGAATTAATGACCCCGGAACCTGTATAAATGCTATAGATTATTTAACGGAATTGTTTGCCTTACGCTTGCAAAAAAAAGACCGTAGCTATTATTACAATTCGGATGATGAAGCGCTTATTCATATTCAAACCGTAAGTTTTGAAGACTTACTCTATAATGTTATGGCAGCCATGAGAACCTATTGTAAGCACGATATCATTGTGGTTCAGAAATTGTTTGTGATGTTTCAATACCTCTTGCAAACCGAAAGTGTTTTAAACACGGGGTACAAAGAATGTATTATTAAAGAAGTGATTCATCTTAGAAATGACGCTTTAAATAATCACCAAAATGATAGAGATATTGAAGTGATTAAATCCTATATTGCGAAGCTTAAAAATGTAACGCCTTCAGAATATTCCTTTGATATTTAATAGGGCTTGTTTACATTTTATAGGTGGAATTCTTAATTTGTAAATCACAGTCTATGTCTAATGTCAAGGATGTTATAATAATTGGTGGAGGAGCTGCAGGTTTTTTTGCGGCGATTAATATTGCTGAAAAGCATCCTGAACTATCCGTCGCTATTTTAGAACGCGGGAAAGAAGGATTACAGAAAGTGAAAATCTCTGGTGGTGGACGCTGTAATGTTACCCATGCCGAATTTATACCGTCGGAATTGGTACACAATTACCCTAGAGGTGAAAAAGAACTTTTGGGCCCTTTCCATAAGTTTATGACAGGAGATACGATTGCTTGGTTTGAAGAGCGTGGTGTGGCCTTGAAAATTGAAGATGACGGTCGCATGTTTCCGGCGTCAAACTCTTCACAAACTATTATTGATTGCTTCCTCTATGAAGCTAAAAAGCATAAGGTAGAAATTTTATATAACCACGCTGTAAAAACTATAAAGGCCTTAGATCAGGGTTTTACCATTGAAACGTCTCAAGGTGCATTTGAAACGGGTAAAGTGGTATTGGCCACAGGAAGTAATCCTAAAGTGTGGAAACTTTTAGAAAATTTAGGACATACCATCGTGAAGCCTGTACCTTCCTTATTCACCTTTGATATTAAAGACAAACGGATTAAAGATATTCCTGGAGTGGTGGCAAAAGATGTGCAAGTAAAAGTCTTAGGCACTACACTAGAGTCGGAAGGGCCTTTGTTAATTACACATGTTGGTATGAGTGCTCCGGCCATTTTAAAACTCTCCGCTTTTGGTGCTGTAGAACTGGCACAAATGAATTATAACTTCAGCATTGAAATAAATTTTATCGGGCTAGATGCTCCAGCTTGCTTAGAACAGTTAAAAGACTGTAAACAGGAAGAAGCAAAGAAAAATGTGGTGAATTTAGCACTGTTTAATCTGCCTAAACGCCTTTGGAAACAATTAGTATTAGCAGCTCATATTGACGAGAATGAGCGTTGGGCTAATTTAAATAAAGCGCAATTAGAAGCTTTAGCAAATCAATTAACTTCAGCTGTTTTTAAAGTTACTGGAAAAAGTACCTTTAAAGACGAGTTTGTGACGGCTGGGGGTATTGATTTAAAAGAAGTGAATTTTAAAACTTTTGAAAGTCGTCGTATTCCTAATCTTTATTTTGCGGGTGAAGTCCTCAATATTGATGCTGTAACCGGAGGATTTAATTTTCAGAATGCTTGGACTAGTGCTTATATTGCTTCAGAATCTATAGTCTTACGATAAATACTGTTGGTTTGACTGTAGGTGGTAATTACCGTTTTAAAGTCTTCAAAAATATAAGGTTTCGTAATAATATGGTTGATGCCTGCTGCTTCCGTTTTATGCGCAATTTCATTAGAATTTAAGGCCGTAAGCGCTAAAATAGGAATGCTTGTATTAAACATTCGTATATGCTTGGTCACTTCATAACCATCCATATCGGGCATGTTAATATCCATTAAAATCAAATCAAAATCCATACGTTTTACAATGGATATCGCTTCTTTTCCGTTGGAGACCGTTTCGCAGGTATAGCCCTCAATTTTTTCAATGTTCTTTTTGGTAATCAGAAGATTGATTTTATTATCGTCTACAACCAAAATACGCATGTCTTTACTAGGGGTTACAGTAGTAAGGACCTTTTTATTTTCGCTGGCCACGGTGATGAGGTCAAACGTAATTTCAAAGAAAAAGCAAGTTCCTTTATTAGGAGCCGATGTAAAATCTATTTCCGAGTTGTGACTCTCTAGTAAGGTCTTCACAATATGTAAGCCTAAACCAGAACCACTACTGTTTTTATTTAAGAAGGCTTTATTTTCAAAAGCACTAAACACAATAGGGCGGTGTTCTTCTTTTATCCCGATTCCTGTATCTTTTATTTCAAACTTTAGGGTAATTGTATCTTCTGTGCGCGCTTTTTCAAAAACATTTATAGCAATATGTCCTTTTTTAGTATAACGAATAGCGTTGTAAGCTAAGTTGATAAGAATTTGACTAAAAGCAACCTTGTCAATAAGAATTTGTTCCTCTTCAGGCGATTCATCGATATGAACTTTAAGCTCTAATCCCTTGTTTTTAGCAGCGACAGCCACAGTACTCATAACGTGCTGAACAATTTTGCTCATTTTCCCAGGCTTGAGTCGGAGACTTTTCTTATCAAACTTTAAACGGTTAGCCTGAAGAATATTATCAATTAAAATAGATAAATAGTTACTAGAGGATATTAAAGAATCTAAATACGACTGTTTCTTTTCTTTATCATTCTCTTGATCTATTAAAGTGGCTAGCCCACTAATTCCATAAATCGGGGTGCGGAGCTCGTGGCTTAAAATGGAGAAAAACTCCAAACGATCTTTATCAATGGCTACAAATTTTGAATTAGAGGCTTTTAGAGCCTTATTCATTTTTTCAATGTTCTTTTTAGCTTTAAAATAGAAGTAAAATGTGCCTAGAGTTATAATAAATAAAATACTAAAAACGATGGTGGTAATTAAAAAGGTCTTAGAATTTTTAGCATCTTTTCGCTGGGTTTCTTGCGCTAAATTTAACTTTTGTTCAGCATTGATAATTTTGTGTACCAATTCCCCATTTCTGGTAGACTCGTTTTCTATTTCAATAATAGCCTCGTACTTATAACTATCTGATTTTAGTAAATATTTAGTGGCAGAATCTAAGTCTTTTTGAGCAACAGTATAATAGAGATACTTATAATAGTTAAGGGTAGCAAGCCTTCTGTAAGAACTAATATCTGAATTTAAAATGGCCTTGAAATCCTCGTCATTAATGGCTAAGATGTCCTTGTAGTTTTTAGGATCTTTGTTATCTACCTTAATTTTAGCAATCGCATTAAAGTATTTAAACGATTGTACAAGCTTGGGTTTAAGATTTTCTTCGCGGTAACCTTTAGAACTGTTTAAGCTTGAAAAATCTTGACGCTGTAAAATTTTTACAGCTCTAGTCGTAGTGGCTAATAAACTGTCGTTACTATTGCTATAATAATAGCGCTTTATAAGGTTGTTGAGATTTATAAAATAGGTTTCGCTATTTAAGGATTTAGATAAGGATTTTGCAATGGGATATAAGCTGTCAAATTTAGAATAATTCTTACTCCCTGTATAGGCTTCAACTAATCCTGTTAAAGCCACGTCTTTTCCTTTATTATCTTGAAGGGAATCAAATATATGAAAGGCTTTACTGTAATACGTTTCTGCCTTTTTATAATTAGACATCTTATTTAAGACGGTTCCTAAAGCATTGTATGCTTGAGCTTCAGTTGTAATTAAATTGTTTTTCTTTGAAAAACTAATGGCGTCATTAACAAGCATGGTAGCGACGTAGAGGCTGTCTTTGCGTACGAGCCAGTCCAGTCTGTAGCTGTCAAATGAATTAGGTTTACTCTTATGATTTGTTGCTGGCGTTTCTTGCGCATTGACATTAAAAACGGTTAAAACAGAGAAAGCCAATAAAATTATAAAAGCGTTGGATTTAGGGAAAAACATGTAATTCAACGTTTAAGGCTGTAAAACTAACGTTTTCGTATGATATAAACACACTTTGTCGAATTAATTTGCATTTCAAAGATGTTAATTAACACTGAAACGGGTTTTTGACTCTGTTTTTGAGCTTTATTTGACTGTGATTTAGGGTGTTGTACTTGTTTTTAGCGGTTCTTCAAAAAAAACATATTTTTGAGATTTTTACAGCTTAAACTTTTAGGTTTCAAACCTATAAGGCAATTGGCGCTATAAACTTTAGTAAAACCATGGAGAACGAAGAAAAATCAGCTCAAAATTATATCGCTTTATTAAGAGGTATAAATGTGGGAGGGCACCGTAAAATAGCTATGGCTGAGCTGCGTAGCTTATTGTCTGAAGCCGGATTTACTAAGGTGAAAACTTATATTCAAACCGGGAATGTAGGCTTCCAAGCTAAAGCACAAGATAAGCTTGTTTTAAAAGCGCGTTTAGAAAAACTTATAAGGGAAGGTTTTGGATTAGACGTCCCTGTGGTGGTCTTAACACAGCAAGAGTTAAAGGCTATTTTTGACCAGAATCCTTATAAAGCGGAAGATCAAAAACAGAATTATTTTGTACTGCTCAGCGCTGTTCCGCGTGAGGAAGACGTCTTAGAAGCGTCAAAAAAAACCTATCCGCATGATGTCTATAGCATTCACGGGCCGTGTATTTATTTGTATTGTCCTCAGGGTTATGGGCAAACTAAATTCAATTTAAGTTATTTTGAAAAAAAACTTCATGTCAATGCAACCGGAAGAAACTATAATACCATAGTAAAACTATTATCTTTGTCCGATATTTAAAAGAGACATGACAGCAGAAGACTTTATTCTTAAATCTTATCACACGGATCTTCAAAACGGAACCGTGAAATGGGCTTCACCAAGTAATATTGCTTTAGTAAAATACTGGGGGAAGAAAGCAGATCAAATTCCAGAAAATCCATCCATAAGTTTTACACTTTCTAATTGTAAAACGTTAACTGAAATTAGTTTTACTAAAAAAGAAGATGACGGCTTTCAGTTTGATGTTTATTTTGAAGGGGAAAAAAATGAAGCCTTTAGACCTAAAATTCAAACCTTTTTTGAACGTATAGCGGTCTATATGCCGTTTTTAAAGGATTATCATTTTAAAATTGATACTTCAAATACGTTTCCACACAGTTCAGGTATTGCCTCCTCGGCTTCAGGAATGAGTGCTATTGCTTTGTGTTTAATGAGTATAGAAGCGCAGTTAAGTGAGGAGTCAAATGCCCTAAGCTCAGATTCGGCCTACTTTAAGCAAAAAGCGTCCTTTTTGGCACGTTTAGGTTCGGGTAGTGCTTGTAGAAGTATAGAAGGTGAGCTTGTTGTTTGGGGCGCTAATGAGAGTATTAAAGACAGTTCAGATTTATACGGCGTTAGATTTACGGAGTCGGTTCATCCTAATTTTAAAAATTACCAAGACACTATTTTATTGGTTGATAAAGGTGAAAAACAAGTGAGCAGCACAGTGGGGCATCAGTTAATGTATGGGCATCCCTTTGCACAAGAGCGTTTTAAACAAGCCCATGATAATTTGGCCAAGTTAAAAGCGGTGTTAGCGTCTGGAGATTTAGAAGCTTTTATCACTATTGTAGAGAGTGAGGCTTTAACGCTTCATGCCATGATGATGACCAGTTTACCCTATTTTATTTTAATGAAACCTAATACCTTAGAAATTATTAATAAAATTTGGGCCTATAGAGAAGCTCAGCATTCTAAGCTGTGTTTTACTTTAGATGCGGGGGCTAATGTACACCTGTTATATCCAGAGCAAGAAAAGGAAAATGTCTTAGAATTTATTAAGAATGAATTGGTTAGCTATTGTCAAAATGAACATTATATTTGCGACGAAATAGGCTTGGGTGCCAACCAAATCTAATTTTAATACGTATATTTGTTAAAGTAATTGCTTTAAATACATGAAGGGACCATTATTTTATTCTAAGATTCTTTTATTTGGTGAGTACGGAATTATCCGTGACTCCAAAGGCTTATCTATTCCTTATAATTTTTATAATGGTGCACTGAAACTGAGTGATAACCACACCGAGCAAGCTAAAGCCTCTAATGCCAGCCTAAAACGTTTTGCTACGTATTTAGAAGGTTTAGATAGTGATTTGGTGATCTTTAATACCAGTAAATTACACAGTGATCTCGAGGAAGGCATGTACTTTGATTCTTCTATACCTCAAGGGTATGGTGTAGGAAGTAGTGGTGCTTTAGTCGCAGCGATCTATGATAAATATGCAAGCGATAAGATTACGGTTTTAGAAAATCTTACCCGCGAAAAACTTTTAAAGTTAAAAGCGATTTTTTCGGCGATGGAATCTTTTTTTCATGGTAAATCTTCCGGTTTAGATCCTTTAAATAGTTATTTAAGTCTTCCTATTTTAATCAACTCTAAAGATAATATTGAAGCCACAGGTATTCCTTCGCAAAAAACAGAAGGTAAAGGCGCTGTGTTTTTAATAGACAGTGGTATTGTTGGGGAAACGGCACCAATGGTGAGTATTTTCATGGAAAACATGAAAAACGAAGGGTTCCGTAGCATGCTAAAAGATCAGTTTATCAAACATACGGATGCTTGTGTTGATGACTTTTTAAAAGGAGATGTAAAATCTTTATTTAAAAACACCAAACAATTGTCTAAAGTGGTTTTAAATAACTTTAAGCCAATGATTCCTAAGCAATTTCATGAGCTATGGAAAAAAGGTTTAGATACGAATGAGTACTACTTAAAACTTTGTGGTTCTGGTGGCGGTGGCTATATCTTAGGATTTACCGAAGATATTGATAAAGCTAGAAAAGCCCTTGTGGGTCAGAAATTAGAAGTTGTTTATAATTTCTAAGGTTTTAGTCTTACCTTAGTATTCAAATTTTGTTGCACTAAGCTAGCGTTTGGTGTAGGCAACTCAAAAGTATTTCAGAATATTTCATTAAGACAACATGTTATCAAGACGGCAGAAACACATTTTTCTTAAATTTTTCAGCCTGTTTTCAGTAGTTCGAGGGTATAATGTACTTGTCGTTGTTATTGCCCAGTACTTAGCGGCAGTTTATATTTTTGCACATCATATCCCGGTTAAAAAAGTCCTTTTAGATCTTAATTTACTCATGTTGGTCTTGGCGTCTTCAGCAACTATAGCTTCTGGTTATATTATTAATAATTTCTACGATTCAGAAAAAGATTTAATTAATAAGCCTAGAAAAACAATGCTCGATCGTTTGGTTAGTCAGAATACAAAGCTATCGTTTTACTTCATCTTAAATTTTCTGGCCGTCATTTTTGCGAGTTATGTCTCCTTTAAAGCGGTGATCTTTTTTTCTATTTACATTTTCGCCATTTGGTTTTATTCCCACCGTTTAAAAAAACGACCTATCGTGGGTAATCTCGTCTCTGCAGTGCTTACGGTAACCCCGTTTTTCGTCATTTTTATCTACTATCAAAATTTTGAACCTGTTGTTTTTGCACATGGTGTGTTCTTGTTTTTGTTGATTTCTATGCGCGAACTCACTAAAGATTTAGAGAATATTAAAGGCGATTTGGCCTTAAATTACAGAACGATTCCTGTGGTGTACGGAGAGAAACGTACCAAATTAATGCTAACCATTGTCGGGGTCTTAACCATTGTCTCGGCAGTATTGTTGGTCTTGTTTTTCGACATAGGGCATATGTATTATTTCTTTTATTTGAGTATGGCATTAATTATACTCTACCTCGGAATCTTGTTAATTTCAAATAAAAAACCCCATTATTTAATCCTTCATAATATTTTAAAATTTATCATCGTTACAGGTGTTTTTTCAATACTGCTTATCGATGTTTCTATTGTTTTAAATAGAATTTAGAATGAAGATTGGCCTATTTTTAATATTGTAGGGCATTGGGCTTAAACAACTTTAATAAATAACGGCAAGATGTAAACTATTGTTTACCTTTGCGAAAAATTTAGAACATGAGCAGAAATCAAGGAAGCAAAGGCAAAGGAAAAATTTCAGGAAGAGGAAATGCGAATAGTAAAACAAATAGTTTTGCTAAAGGTAATGCTCCCGTGAAGAAAAAAACAGTGAATAAACCATCTCAATCTGATGAGATTCGTTTAAATAAATATATAGCCAATTCTGGTGTTTGTTCACGTCGTGAGGCGGATGAGAATATAGCACTTGGATTAGTCTCTGTTAATGGCAAGGTAGTCACGGAGATGGGTTATAAAGTAAAACGTAGTGACGAAGTCCGTTACGATGGACAACGTATTACGCCAGAACCTAGTGTTTATGTATTGCTAAATAAGCCAAAAGGTTTTGCGACGACTACAGCGGAAGGGAAAGGTAAAACCGTTATGGATTTGGTAGCCAATGCTACTAGTGCTAGAATTAAGCCTATTGGACGTTTAGGTCGAAATTCTTTAGGGTTATTATTGTTTACTAATGATGATAAAGTGGTGCAGAAATTCACCAATTCTAAAAATGGTGTATCACGATTATTTCAGGTAGAACTTGATAAGAATTTAAAGTTTGAAGATTTAAAAAAGATTCAAGAAGGCTTTAAAGTAGAAGGAAAGTTAATTTCTGTTGAAGAGATTAGTTACATTCAAGGGGAGTCTAAAAACCAAGTGGGTATTAAGATTAAAAATACCGGAAATACTATTTTACGTACTATTTTTGATGAATTACATTACGATATTGTAAGAATCGATTGTGTAGCCATTGGGCATTTAACTAAAAAGGACATTCCTCGTGGACACTGGAAGCATTTAACAGAACAAGAAATTAATACCTTAAAAATGCTTTAAGAGCGTTGTATTCTATTTAAACGTATAGCGTATTAGACATAAGATTAAGGCTTTGTAGCGCGTTATTAAACAAGCTACGAAGCCTTTGTTGTATCTGCAGGTTATGTGTTTATAGAAACTAGTTTTTTTAGTGGTGAGACTATTGAAGCTTGTATTCTATAAAAAAACAAAACCCTAGGATTTGAATTCATTCAAACCATAGGGTTTTATCATACTCATTATAATGAGAGGGTTTAAAACACGTTTACAGCCAATTGTATGCGGGCTAATTTTTGAGAGGGATTCCACATCGTTGTTGCTGAAACAGGTATGCTAATGTCTGAAAATTTAAGTGTTTTTGTAGCGGTAAAACCAACATTTACAAAGTCGAAATTTTGTTCGCCATCACCATAAAGATGGGTGTCGCCATTTAAAGAAAAGGCTGCACCGGCAAACGCATTTAGATTAACTTTTGAATCTGTGATAATAGGGTAAGACGCTTCTACATAAGTTGAGTAACGTTGCTCACGATCTCCATCAGTATCAAATTGCGAATCTGCTGTTCCGTACAATAACACGTCTGCTTCTAAACGTAAAGGAAATGAACCTTGAAACACATACGACGTTCTTAAATCAATTAAGTGGGTTGTGGTATTTTGGTCATAATTCCAGATGTCTGGAGTTTCCACGCTACGGGTATTAAACAAATCCCATAATCCAATAGATAAGCCGTTGTCTGCATATTGCACGTAATAGTTAATCTCTTTATAAGACGTTCCATCACTATCGTTAGAAAAAGCCATTCCGCCCCAAAACCCGGTGGTGAAAGTTCCTGTGTTATTCAATTTAAGTTGTGAAAATACAGCCGCCATTGGTTTATCAGTAATAATTAAGCCTCGCCACAAGTGATTGGTCTTTAGATCTAAATTAAAATCAATTGGACTGTCTTTAAGTTCAGGTTCTTGAGCATAGCTCATTTGCACTGTGATCAGTGCTAAGCAAAGAAATAATAAGTTTTTCATTTGTTGTACAGTTAATTGTTTAAAGCCATGTAAAGAAAAGATGCTATAAGGGCCCCGATAATTGGGCCAACAATAGGAATCCATGAATACGACCAGTCACTAGAGCCTTTAAAAGGAAGGAGACTGTGTACAATTCTTGGTCCTAAATCTCTAGCCGGATTTATAGCATAGCCCGTGGTACCACCAAGTGCTAAACCGATAACCCATACAAGAAATGCCACTGGGATAGCGCCAATAGAACCAAGTCCTATAATGGCATCTGTAGTCCCTTCTATACCTAAGCTAATGCTTGGTCCGGCGATGTAAAAAATCACAAAGATTAATACAAAGGTTCCAATAATTTCACTGGTTAGGTTAGACACGGTATTTCTTATGGCTGGTCCGGTACTGAAACAGGCTAATTTTCCACCTTCATCGTCCGTGATTTTAAAGTGGTCTTTATAGACAACCCATACAAAGAATGCACCCAAAATGGCACCAATTAATTCCCCTGCAATATATTCTGGTACAAGAGACCAAGATATTCCACCGGTAGTCGCTAAAGCTACGGTAACGGCTGGGTTTAAGTGTGCGCCACTATAAGGGCCGGCAACAATAACGCCTAAAAATACACCTAGAGCCCAACTTGTTGTGATTTCAATCCAACCAGAGCCGTGACCTTTAGTGCCTTTTAAAACGGCGTTTGCAACGACACCATTACCACATATTATGAGGATCATGGTGCCTAATATTTCTGCTATTAATATTGACATTTTTATTAAGATTTATAGTTGTTGTTTAGAGTCGTTTATTCTTCAATCCAGTTTTGTGCACATTTCACGGCTTTATGCCAATAGTGAAGCATGTTGTCAACTTTTTCTTGAGGTGCTTTTGGGTAGAATTCTTTTTCTATAACCCATTGCGATTGAATATCATCAATGCTATCCCAGTAGCCTACAGCTAAACCAGCTAAATAGGCAGCGCCCATTACGGTAGTTTCTAAGGTTTGTGGTCTTATGATTTTAAATCCGAATAAATCCGATTGAATCTGCATTAATAAATTACTCGCCGTAGCACCACCATCAACTCTAAGTTCTATACTCTTTTTACCAGAATCGGCTTCCATTGCTTTTACAATATCGTAAACTTGGAAAGCAATACCTTCTAACGTCGCTCTAGCAATATGGGCGTCTGTAGTTCCTCTTGTGATTCCTAACATAGCACCACGTGCATATTGATCCCAATACGGAGCTCCTAAACCAGTTAATGCAGGGACAAAATAAACACCTCCGTTATCTTCAGCCATTTCAGCTAAATGATTAATTCCAGGGGCGGTTCTTACCATTCTAGCACCATCACGTAACCATTGTATAGCAGCACCTCCAACAAATACACTACCTTCTAAAGCGTAAGTTGTTTTCCCGTTTATTTTCCAAGCGACTGTCGTTAGTAAGTTGTTTTTAGAATACACGGCTTCTTCTCCAGTATTCATCAGTAAGAAACATCCTGTTCCGTAGGTGTTTTTTACCATTCCTGGTTTTGTACACATTTGTCCGAATAAAGCAGCTTGTTGATCTCCTGCAATACCAGCAATTGGAATTTTTGTTGAAAACAATGTCGTTGCTGTAGTTCCGTATACTTCACTACTTTCCTTAACGTCAGGAAGCATCGCTTTAGGAATATTGAAAAGGTCTAATAACTCATCATCCCAAGCCATAGTGTGGATGTTAAACAACATGGTTCTACTCGCGTTAGATACGTCGGTGATAAACATTTTTCCTCTAGTAAGTTTCCAGATTAACCATGAATCTACAGTTCCGAAACAAAGTTTTCCAGCTTCAGCCTTTTCTCTTGCGCCTTCAACGTTATCTAGGATCCATTTTAATTTTGTTGCAGAAAAATAGGCGTCAATAACTAAACCTGTTTTTTTCTTGATCATATCTGTATGCCCAGCGTCCTTTAGCTCATCACAGTAACGTGCTGTTCTTCGATCTTGCCAAACGATAGCATTGTGTATAGGTTCACTAGTTTCTCTATCCCAAACTACAACAGTTTCTCTTTGGTTGGTAATTCCTATAGCAGCAATAGATTCTCCGTTAATACCGTGTTGTGCAATAACTTCTGCTGCCACTGAAATTTGTGACGACCAAATGTCATTAGGGTCATGTTCTACCCAACCTGGTTTAGGGAATATTTGTTCAAAAGGTTTTTGAGATACTTTTACGATTTCTCCGCTGTGATTAAACAAAATAGCTCTAGAGGAGGTTGTACCTTGGTCAAGTGCTAAAATTAATTTGTCCTTCATTTTAGTTCGGTTTAGTGATTAGAATTTGTTGTTTATATAATGTAGTTAGACGTTGTTTTGGTGTAATCTGCAACTTGTTGCTTTTGCCAAGCATCGTCTTTGCCTAATTCAGAGGCCATGATTTTTGCGACTTCCGGTGCCATTTTTAGACTTTCTTTAGCATCTAGTAATTGGCAACGTACACGTCTAGCAAGAAAATCTTCAATGTTTAAAGCCATTTCATTTCTTACGGCCCATACCACTTGGGCAGGTATAACTTTCATGGTATCGCTTAATGGAGTGTCCCATCCGTTTTGCTTAGAGAGTTCTACAATAGGCGCCTTGTCGCTTCCGTAAAAATATAAGGGGTCGTTATAATTGGTTATTTCTTTATAACCATGGATTTTTAATTGTTTCGTTTTTGTTGGGATATGTTTCCAATCGTGGTTCTTTTCAGCTTTATCAACAAGATCTTCTCCCATTTTTCTAAAGGTGGTCCATTTTCCTCCAACGATGGTTAATAAGCCTGAGTCTGCTGTATAGATTTTATGAGATCTAGAAATTTCTTTCGTTTTACTACCGTCAGATTTTGGTGCGGCTAACGGACGTAATCCTGCAAATACACTTAAAACATCGCTACGCTTAGGCGCTTTGGTTAAGTAACGACTTGCGGTATTAAGGATAAACCCAATTTCTTCTTCAAGAGCTACAGGTTCTAAAGATTCTTCTTTTAACGGTGTATCTGTTGTTCCTACAATGACTCTGTTATGCCATGGCACTAAGAATAAGACACGACCATCATCGGTTTTTGGAATTGTAATAGCATCATCTCCAGGTAAGAAAGATTTGTCTAACATAAGGTGAACCCCTTGACTTGGTGCAATGGTTTTATCTGCACCCGGTTTATCCATACGTAACACATCATCAGCAAATACGCCGGTAGCATTAACAATTTGCTTTCCTTTTATTTCGAAAGTAGAACCGTCAACTTCATCCTTAGCTTTTACACCAACAACGTTTCCTGCAGTATCTTTTAGTAAGCCGGTTACACCACAATAATTTGCGGCTTCTGCACCCATAGAAACGGCAGTTTGTAGGGCGTTTATTGCCATACGAGAATCATCAAATTGACCGTCGTAATACACAACACCCGCCGAAATTTTATCAGGATTAATAAGCGAAATACGTTTTAAAGTCTTCGATTTTGAAATTCTTTTAGAACGTCCTAAACTTAATTTTCCAGCTAATAAATCATAGAAGGTTAAGCCTACTGTATATAAGATTTCATCAAACAAACCATGAGTAGGTATAATAAAAGACTGTTTTTTAGTGATATGAGGAGCATTTTTAAGCATGAGTCCTCTTTCTACAACGGCTTCTCTTACGAGTCCGACATCACCTTGTGCCAAATACCTTACACCACCATGTAATAACTTGGTTGCTTTACTTGAGGTTGATTTTGTAAAATCAGATTTTTCTAGTAGTGCTACAGAATAGCCTCTTGCAGAAGCCTCAAGTGCAATACCGATCCCGGTGGCGCCACCGCCTATAATTACGAAGTCGTAAGTTTTAGATTCGCTTTTTAGCGCCTTCATCATTTTATTTCTATCCATGACTTGCTATATTAATTAGGGGTTATGGTTTTGTTATGTTTTGTTTCAGAGCATAAAATTACAACAAAACGAAACTTAAAAAAAGTTTTTTATTGTTATTTTCAGTTTTTTTTCAATTCGAAACTAGATTTACGTAATAAATCGATGTGTTTTTTCTCAAATTAGGAATGTGTAGCGCTTGTTTTTTCGAATTTGATAAGGGCTTTGTGAATATAAAAGGGAAAGGTTTCGAAATTATTTAGGGTTTCTATAGGTGTTTGAAGAGGAGAACTATTATTTTTGTATAAAACATAGATTATGGCCCTAAATATCATTGATCGCCACAAACAGATCTTAAAAAAGCTTAAGGCTGACGGGTTTGTAACCGTAAACGACCTCAGTGAGGAGTTTAACGTATCGTTAGTGACTATTAGAAAAGATCTTAAACTTCTCGAAGAAAAAAAATTACTCTTTCGCTCGCACGGAAAAGCCATTCCGGTGAATCCTTATATTACAGAGAACCCTGTACAAATTAAGGAGAAGATTAATGCCACGGAGAAGAATAAGATTGCTATGGCTGCTGTGCAAACCTTAGAGCCGCATGATAGTATTATTATCGCTTCTGGAACTTCTGTTATAGAATTTGCGAGGAATATAAAACCTTTAGAGGGCTTAACGGTGCTATCGGCGTCCTTGAGTACGGCTTTAATTTTAGCGAAAAATAAAGATATTGAAGTAATGCAATTGGGTGGTGTGGTGCGTCCGAGTTCGGCTTCGGTAATTGGACCTATAGGAGAGAAGATGTTGGCGGAATTTACCTTTACTAAATTGTTTTTAGGCGTTGATGGTATCGATTTGGAGTATGGGCTTACAACAACCAATCTCATGGAAGCGTCTTTAAATAAAGCGATGATAAAGGCGGCTCAGAAAATTATTGTTTTGGCTGATGCTTCAAAATTTAATAAAAAAGGCTTTGGTAGAATTTGTGAACTCAATGAAGTGGATCAAATAATTACGGATTCTAATATTGATGCGAAAACGAAAAGTCGTTTAATTGAATTAGGAGTGGAGTTAACCATTGTTTAAAGACTATAGACTGTAAATGTTGTGCTTTGCCTTGTGAGGTGTTCTTGAATGGTTTGAGGTGTTGTGTGTGGTGCGTTAATTTGGCAAATCGTTATTTTTTGTGAATATAAAATAAATGTTTCGTCGCTTTAGACCTATTTTATTCATTTTGTTCGGAAATTTATCTAAAGAACAGGTTTTTACAGTCATTTAGAATAGCTAGTAAAAAAGTACAGTACATTAGTTCAGTTAATAAACAAGTATTACACGTGTTGTCATATTTTGTTATTTTTTAATCAGTTTTTTATAAAACACTTTATTGTCAGTTTCGACTGCAATAAAATAGACACCTTGATTTAAGTAAGAAATGTCAAATTCAATAGTTTCGCTATGAAAATTATCTAATCTTATTATGGCCCTACCAAAGCTATCTAATACGTAAATTCGTTTGAAGAAAACTTTCTCAACTTTTAAATTGACTATTGTTGATGCAGGGTTAGGAAATATAATAAAACTTTCCTTTTCTAAATCTTCAAAATCCTGGGTTGATAAAGAGTTGTATTCCGCACTAATTGAATCAGTGTCTGTCACGACAGTTGAATCACATGTTGTTGAACCCAGTGAAGATACCATGACATCAATATTAATCGTGTAATCACCACTATGAGTTAGTGGGATAAAAAAATCATTATCTTCTTGGTGATACGCCAAGGTGCCTTCATCTCTGAAACAAATTGAAAGATTTATGATATTATTTTCTATTGAAAAATCACTGCTTAATAAACTAAATCCTTGCTCCCAAAAAGTTTCAACATTTACATTTAAACCTCCTGTAATTGGCGAGGCAGAAGAGCTCGCTATATCTATTGCAAATGAGGGTAAAGAAACTAACCATAGAAATAGAGGAAGTAGTAATTTTTTCATTTTTCAAATACTGCATTGTGTACAATTAACCAAAGTATAAAAGTCATTGTATTTGGCTAGAGTATCCGTTATCAATTCAGGTTACTAAAATTGCTATTTTGACACTGAGTAATGCTTTACTACGTGTTTGTGTATGGTTAGTTGCGTGGTTAGGCAACTAAGTTAGCAAATAAATCACAGATAGAATATTCCGCAGGAATGTTCGTAAGTCGGCGATGATCAAGCAATTAATTATACATGGTGTTGTAGCCCGTTTTTAATCTTTTACTCCTTTTGGTTTTGTGATTTTTATCTCAGAAATGTCTTTAATTTTTTCAATAGTTTGAATTCCATTTTCATCTATTGTTTTTTTAATATAATTTCCATTTTCATCCTTTTCGATAATCTCCTTGGAACCATTTTTAAAAGTTCTTTCTCTTTTTTCTAAACTACCATCATTTTTAAAAGAGACTGATTCTGAAGTTAGTATCGAGTTGTTGAATTTCTCTAACTCTTCAGTAGTTTTGAAATTCAAACTGTTTTCTGGTTTAAGAGTTTCATCAAACTTCCAATTATCACCTAATACAGAGGTCAATTCTAGTGCAATTCGAGTTTTTTTAATGTCATATTCTTTGTTTTTAGTTTTTGAGAATATTCCTTCAATTTGCTCTTTTGTTAGTTTTTCTTTCGTTTTATTAAATGTAATTTTTAAACTATCATTTTCTTTCAATAAAGTTTTGACAAATTCGGTTGGAATATATTTGATACTATCAAGTTCTTTTTGTTGAGAAAAAGAAAAGTTTGAAAATCCTAAAGAAAGAATTATTATAAAAATTATTTTGTTCATTCGTATTTTGTTTTAATTGGCTACAACGTGTTTATATATGATTTGTTGCGTGTTTTAAGCACTGAATTTAGTAAATAAAAACCGAATAGAAAATCCGCGAGGATTTTCGTAAGTAGGCTAGAACTAGCAATAAATTATATATGTTGTTGTGCATAGTTTTTATTCTTCAGCCACAAATTTGAATGGTAGAAGAAATTTTACTTTCACTTTTTTATTATTTTCTATTTCCGCTGGTTTCCAGTCAGGAATTTTAGATATTACTTTGTAACAAGCAGTATCGTAATCTTTTCTCAAACCTTCTATTATTTCGATATCAACTACTTTTCCGATTGTGTCAACTACAAAAGTCGATTTGACTTTTCCATTTATGTATTCCGTAAATCCTTGATGAAATTTATAATTCCGTTGTATAAATTTAGTCAGCGAATCAAGTCCGCCCGGAAATTCAGGCATTTTCTTTAAACTTGAAAAATTTATTTGTTCGTCATTTTCGTCCAAAAGTTGGTATTCCAAGTTCAGCGAATTTTGAGTTCCTACTTTTTTAAATTCCGATTGAGTGATTTTGTTTTCAGATTCAGAATTATTTTCCGTTTTTGTATTTTCCGAATTCTTACAAGAAATCAGAAGTGAAATTGTCAGTATAATTCCTATTATTTTCTTCAATTCGAGATTTTTCTTAAATTATGCACAACATCCTAATATAAGCAATAAGACCTCGATATAATATTGAAAGACCCAGTGTTAATTAAAGGAATGAGGTTATTAAGACTTTGAGCTTAATTTTTGTTTTCTTCCAATAAAGAAATAGAGTAGTACGCCTAAAAAATTTGCTAAGAGGACAACCAAGGTCCATACAATTTTGTTATTGCCTTTAAATTCATGTTTTAAAATATCAATAAGAGCGATAACCATAGGGATGACTCCTAAGCCAAGGGTGATTAATATTAGAATGAGTTGCCATGGTCCGATCATTAAGAAGTGATTTGTCATTGTGAATAGTTTTTAGGCCTTAAAAGTCTTAGGCTTAGTGATAATGGAGACTAATGTAAGAAAATTTAAATAAAATAACGAAAGGAGGTCAACTTCCTGATCATTTTATATGACGTAGAGGGTGAGGAGATTAGGTGTTACCCTTAGGTTTCTCTTGCATTTATTTGGGCATGTTGCCTTGATGATGCACTGGATTTTTATGGCAAATCGTTAAGCGTAAGCGCTATAAAAGGATTTAAATACGATAATTATAGAATTTAGTTTAAGAATGTGGAATGGTAACAAATTGTTGATAAAGTCAGTAATAATAGGTCTTTAGTTATTTACAAACGATTACAAGTAATTACAAATGGATGTAAATATGTAAATACCGAATGTTCCTTGTGAAGCTCTAGATCTTTGTAGTGTAGAATCGGAAGTGGTTCTAAAAACATAATCTGTTAAATCATTAAAACTTAGAAATTATGAACACGTTAAGAAACAAAGTACAGTTAATTGGGAACTTAGGAAACGATCCAGAAATTACAAATTTTGAATCTGGTAAAATGCTAGCGAAATTTACTTTAGCCACCAATGAAAGTTATAAAAATGCTAAAGGAGAGAAAGTTGTAGACACGCAATGGCACAATGTTGTGGCCTGGGGCAAAACAGCACAAATTTTAGAAAAATACGTTACTAAAGGAAAAGAAGTCGCTATTGAAGGAAAATTAACATCGCGCTCATGGGAGGATAAAGATGGGATTAAACGCTACATTACAGAAGTGGTGTGTAATGAGCTTTTAATGTTAGGGAAGTCCTAATCTTAAAAGCCTATGGGTAAAAGAAAACTGTCGTTCCGATGGTTTTTTTTTATGTCTAATACGGTTTATAATGTTTTTTTAATCTTGAATTAATCTACGGCTAAAGTGGTCATAGGTCTCAAAATTAGACCCATGCTGTTGAAAGCCTTAATGAGATCTCATTTCTAAAAGGCGGTGGAGGACATTGTATCGCGTTGTAAGTTTGGCTGTGATTTTAGATTGTGCTTTGGTATAAGACGCTGCTATGGTGTCCTAGCATTATAATTTATAACGCAGTTTGAAACCACTGTACCAATGTCTCGGCATTCCTGGGTAATAGTAGCGTGGTTCTGCGTCTCCAAAGCCAACAGCATTAATGAGTATGGACGAGGCATAATGTGCTGAAGTTATATTGTTGAGTCCGAAATAGAGGTCTAAAGCAAGCTGTTTGCTGAGGTTGTTGTTGTAGCTTAATTTTGAATTTAGAACCGTGTAAGGGGCTGTATAAAGTGTGTTAGCATCATTCATGGGCATGGTGCCAACATGTAAACCGTTGGTGTTAAGTTGAATGTTTTTATAACGAATAACACATCCGGCATTCATTTTAAATGTAGGAACTCCCGTAAGGGCATTGCCCGAAAAGTTAGAGTCGTTATCTACAAATTCAACAAATTTATGGTCGTTAAGTTCGGTGTTTACATAGGGGGAAAGGCTAAAGTTGGCGTTGAGCTGATGTTGTGATGATAGCGCTAATTCTAGTCCTTTGTGCTGGGTTTTTCCTGCATTGCGACCAATGTATTGATCTTCTCCAACCCGATCTGCAACAAGTAAATTGTCAATATCTAAAATATAGGCGGCGATGTCTAATTTTACATGGCGTTTAAAGAAAAAGATCTGGCTACCAAGCTCATAATTTATGCCGGTTTCAGGACCTAAATCAGGGTTAATGAGGCCTTCTGGGGTTAAGGTTTCTTCTATGCTAGGGTAGTTAAATCCCCGACTAATACTGAGGTAGGTTTTTAGGTTTGTAGAAAATTGATAGGCAAGATTCAGGCTTGGGGCCACAATGGTTTCAAAATTACGATTAGCGTTTTTATTCAGAGTTCCGGAATTAAAATGATCTCTAAATCTGTAGTTGGTGTTGTTTATATTTAAACCTATTTGGGCGCTAAACTGCGGTGTAAAAGGAAGGGTTGTAGATGCAAAAAGGTTCAGGTTTTGTCTGTATTCTACATTGTCACTTAGAACTTGGCCTTCAAGACTTCCGTTGTTGCCATTAGTCTCGTAGAGGTTTTCTAAAGTGTGCCAACGGTATGCATCGCTATAAATTTCGCCTCCAAAATAGAGATGGGCCGATTGGTTTAAGAATGTAAAATCTTTTTCAAACAAACTTCTTGCCCCGTAACCGTGTGTGTATTCCTCTAAAATATTAAAAGGCCGTGGTTCGTAATGGTCTAAATAACTATAAAATACGGATGAGGTATTGCTGAAATTTTCTGAAAAGTGATGGGTGTAATTCAGTCCAATTAAAGTGTACTTATTGGTTTCATAGCCTTGGGCAGTCTTCCAAGTGTAAGCGGCTTGGCTAGGGTCGTTATCAAAGTCTGTTCTACTAATAGAGCTGGCTATTTGGGCATCATAATCGATGTGGTTAATAAGTAGCCCTAGACGGCTTTTTTCATTTAATTTATAATTTGCCTGAAGGAAAGCGGCTTTTCGGTTGTAGTCACTGTTCTCTCGAAATCCATCTGTTTTTAAATAATTATAATTGAAACTCAACTCTAACTCATCATCGGCGGTAGCAAAGTTAAAACTGTTTTTAATCAGTCCGAAACTTCCTAAACTAAGCGCATTTTTTAATTGTGTGGTTCCTTTTTCAGCATGTTGGGTGTTAAGCAATAATGTGCCCCCTAAATTAGTGCCATAAGTGCTGGCTTTTGGGCCTTTAATAAGGGTTATGCTATGTAGGTTTTCAGCATCAAAAGCATCTATGGTGGTGCTCCCTGTGCCATTCGTAATCGGGATTCCGTTATAATACGCACGTATTTTATTTGTGCCATAGAGGGTTCTAGAGCCTACACCTCTAATGACTATTCTGTTGGTATTTAAAGCGCCATTTTGGATATAGACTCCAGGAGTTTCATTAATGGCACTTACCAAATCAATGGGGCTATAGCGTTCTAAATTTTCAGCATTTAAAGTTGTGGTAACGGCAAGGAGTTTCTGTTTATTTTCTGAACTAAAGGAAAGGTTTACGGGCGCCAAGTTCTGAACCTGTTCTAAAGGCTGAAGCTGAAATGTAACGTTAGTGCGTTTAAAAATGACACTCTTTTGCTGATACTCCGGATGACGTAGTGTAAGTTCTACGGGCGGTTTGATAGTATTTGGTAGTACAAATACACCTTTGGCATTTGTTTTGGAAATAATGTTAGGACCAAGATGAACCTCAACGCCTACAATGGGCGTTGCGGTTGCTGTCTGTACGTGGCCGTATAAGGTTTGGGCTTCTAAACCATAAATAGCAAAACTGATGTAAAATAAGAGCAGTGTTTTAAATAAAGTAACATACATAAGGTTCTAAATATGGCGTTTTGCTATTAAATATAAGCATTAAAATAGCGCGATTTAAAACGAAATGGTCTAAAATACCGACCGATAGTAGATTTAAAATTTAAACATCCAATTCTACAACCTTACCTTCATTAGCACGAATGTTAAACACGGTCTGATCTTCAAAAATGAGGTATTGTCCTTTTATGCCTACTAATTTTCCGGAGTATTCTGGAGTTTTAGTAAGGTTAAGACTTTTTAATTTTGTTGGATATTGCTCTACCGGAAAATTAATATGGGTTTCCGTATTATTTTCAATAAAATAAGGCAGGGCTTCTTCAGGAATATAAGTTTTTAGTTTTTGCTTCCATTCTAATAAATCTTCATCCTTAATATCGTTTTTTAACATGGTACGCCAATTGGTTTTATCGGCCACATAATCTTTTAACGCCACTTCGGTAATTCCTGCTAAATAACGGTTAGGAACTTCAACTATTTCTAGAGCTTCATGTGCCCCTTGGTCAATCCATCGGGTGGGCACTTGGGTTTTACGCGTAACACCTACTTTAACATTACTAGAGTTTGCTAAATAAACAATATGAGGTTGTAGCTGTACGCGTTTTTCGTATTCTAAGTCCCGATCTTCCTGATCTAAATGGGCCGTACTTAATTCTGGACGCATAATCCAATCGCCAGCCATAGGCTTATCAAAAAAACAAGATTTACAAAAGCCTTGTCTGTAAATAGGACGAT
This sequence comes from Winogradskyella rapida, assembly GCF_042675845.1. Classification (NCBI taxonomy): domain Bacteria; kingdom Pseudomonadati; phylum Bacteroidota; class Flavobacteriia; order Flavobacteriales; family Flavobacteriaceae; genus Winogradskyella; species Winogradskyella rapida. The sequence goes on from NZ_JBHTKM010000063.1 coordinate 1,986,743, forward strand.
CTAAGCCACAGCTTAAGCATTGATGCCCAATGAGCTTTATACTGATGGTTTTATTGAGTAATTGATTTACGTGGATAAAGTCGTTCTTAAAGACCAGATAATATTGAATTGGCTCTGAAAATTCGGTTTGCATTTTTGTGAGAACTCCTGAGTAAACCATAAAAGAATTTAGTATTTTTAGCATTAATTAATAGCGTAAAGATAGCCAATCCATGCCAATTCCTATTGTAAATTCTATTGCGTCTTGGTTTTTAAAAAAACGGTTTCATCAAATTGAATTGTTTTTAAAATACCCAAACGAAGTTCAGAATGAATTACTTTTTAGTTTATTAAAAATCGCAAAAGATACAGAGCTTGGTAAGCAATATGATTTTGAATCTATTAAGAGCTATCGCGAATTTAATGAACGGGTGCCTGTTGTAAATTACGAAGGTTTTCATCCCTTAATTGAGCGCTCTCGTAATGGCGAACAAAATATCTTCTGGCCTAGACCTATTAAATGGTTTGCCAAATCTAGTGGGACGACTAATGCCCAAAGTAAATTTATTCCTGTAAGTTTTGAGTCGCTTGAAGATTGTCATTATGCCGCCAGTAAAGATTTACTGTGCATGTATTTAAATAACAATGAAGATGCACAATTGTTTACAGGTAAAAGCTTGCGTTTAGGGGGAAGTAAGGAGCTTTACAAAGAGAAAGGAACCGTTTTTGGAGATTTAAGCGCTATTCTTATTGATAATATGCCGTTTTGGGCGGAATTTAGTAGTACGCCGAGCAGTAGAGTGTCGCTTATGAGCGATTGGGAGACTAAAATGCAGGCTATTGTTGAAGAAACCATTGAAGAAAATGTGACGAGCTTAGCCGGTGTGCCGTCTTGGATGTTGGTGTTGCTTAATAATGTGCTCGATAAAACTGGGAAAGATAGTATTTTCGATATCTGGCCTAATCTTGAAGTTTACTTTCATGGAGGGGTTAGTTTTAACCCTTATGTAGAGCAGTATAAAGCTATTTTACCGTCCGATAAATTTAGATATTACGAAATTTATAATGCTTCTGAAGGCTTTTTTGCCATTCAAGATCAGAATAATTCTAGCGATTTATTACTGATGCTAGACTATGGGATTTTCTATGAATTTATTCCTATGGATGCTTATGGTACGGAGGCTCAAAAAATAATTCCGCTAAGTGAGGTAGAGTTGAATACCAATTATGCTGTGGTGATTACCACCAACGCCGGATTGTGGCGTTATAAAATAGGAGATACCATTCGGTTTGTGAGTTTACGTCCGCATAGAATTAGAGTTTCTGGGCGTACCAAACATCATATTAATGCCTTTGGTGAAGAACTTATTATAGAAAATGCAGAGGAAGCATTTAAACGGGTTTGTAAACGAACGGCTTCGGAAATTGTAGATTATACGGCAGCACCTATTTTTATGGATGGTAAAGAAAAGGGGGCGCACGAGTGGATTATTGAGTTTAAAACCCCACCGAGCAATATGCCTTATTTTGAAGAGCTTTTTGATAATGCTTTAAAGTCTTTAAATTCGGATTATGAGGCCAAGCGCTTTAATAATATGACCTTAAATAAACCTAAAATTCACAGTGCTAGACCAAATTTATTTTACGATTGGTTAAAGCAGAATAATAAATTGGGTGGACAACATAAAGTACCGCGCTTGTCTAATTCACGCGTCTATGTTGAAGAATTATTGGCTATTAATCGTGTATAGCGCTTTGTGTTAAAGCAAGGCTTATTAAAGGGGGGGTCTGTGGTCTTCAGCGCAATCCGTTTCGCTATACCTTACTGATTGATGCTGTTGGTCCTTAATCGGTTTAAAAAGTATAAGCACACCTTATAACGATATTCTTAAGAGTTTTATCTAAAAGATAGAGTAAAAATTTTCTTACTTAATAATTGCTTATATATTCGTAACGCACTGCGGTGCAATTATGATAACATTGTTTAAGACCACGTAAGATTTTGGCACGCAATATTTATTAATTAATCATTCCCTAAACACTAAAAAGCCACAACTTCTAAAAAGAAATTGTGGCTTTTTTATTTGTAGTATATCTTGACTTAAGAAACGGCTTTCAGTTTTTTAAGTGTAGATTTATTTAAACGATCTTCAGCATAGGCTCTGGTCACATTTAATTTTGTCTCTTCAGAACTAGGAAGGTCAAACATGGCTTCGGTTAAAATCTCTTCACAAAGCGATCTTAAACCACGAGCTCCTAATTTATATTCAATAGCTTTATCTACAATATAATCTAAAGCTCCATCTGTAATGGTAAATTCAACCTCATCCATTTCAAACAACTTCTTATACTGTTTGATGATGGCATTTTTAGGTTGCGTTAAAATAGAACGTAGCGTTTTAGCATCTAAAGGATCCATGTATGTTAATACAGGAAGACGTCCAATAATTTCAGGAATCAATCCGAAGTCTTTAAGATCTTTAGGGATAATATATTGAAGGATATTGTCTTTATCAACAACATCGGTCTTCATAGCGCTATATCCAATAGCTTGCATATTAAGACGTTTTGTAATAACACGTTCAATACCATCAAAAGCACCACCGGCAATAAATAAGATATTCTCTGTATTAACTTCAATAAATTTTTGATCAGGGTGTTTACGTCCGCCTTTTGGTGGAACATTAACCACGGTTCCTTCTAATAATTTTAATAAAGCTTGCTGAACGCCTTCACCAGAAACATCTCTTGTAATAGAAGGGTTATCACTTTTACGTGCAATTTTATCAATCTCATCTATAAAAACAATACCGCGTTCGGCCTTTTCAAGGTTGTAATCTGCGGCTTGTAATAAGCGGGTTAAAATACTTTCTACATCTTCACCTACGTAACCAGCTTCTGTTAATACCGTGGCATCAACTATAGCTAAAGGTACATTTAACATTTTAGCAATGGTCTTAGCCATTAATGTTTTACCTGTACCGGTTTGCCCAACCATAATGATATTACTCTTTTGAATTTCAATATCATCTTCAGAAGGGGGCTGTAATAAACGTTTGTAATGATTGTAAACTGCAACAGACATCACACGTTTGGTGTTGTCTTGTCCTATAATATACTCATCTAAAAAACCTTTAATTTCTTTCGGTTTTTTAAGCATAAGTTCTGCGCTTAAATCTGAATTCCCTGATTGTTTAGATTCTTCAACAACAATCCCATGGGCTTGCTCTATACAGCGATCACAGATATGAGCATCTAAACCTGCAATGAGCAAGCTTGTTTCCGGCTTTTTCCTACCACAAAATGAACATTCTAATTCTTCCTTTGCCATCTTAATATTAGTTTAAGCTTGAAGCAGATGCGCTTCAAGCTTATTAATTTTTAGTTTATAAAATTTTAGTCGAAAGTAATGGGGATTACTTGCGCTCTAAAATTTCATCAATCATTCCGTAATCTAAAGCTTCTTGAGAGCGCATCCAGTAATCTCTATCAGAGTCTTTTTCAACCTGCTCAATAGATTTTCCGGAGTGATTAGCAATAATTGTATATAATTCTTCTTTAACTCTTATCGTTTCTTTTAAAGCAATCTGCATATCGCTTAACTGCCCTTGTGTTCCACTACTTACTTGGTGAATCATTACACGAGAGTGCTTTAAGGCAGAACGCTTTCCTTTTTCTCCAGCACATAATAATACGGCTGCCATAGACGCTGCAATACCTGTACAGATTGTAGCGACATCTGGTTTTACAAATTGCATTGTATCGTAAATTCCTAAACCAGCATATACACTTCCTCCTGGAGAATTGATATAAATCTGAATATCTTTAGAAGCATCTACACTTTGTAAGAATAATAATTGAGCTTGTATAATGTTAGCAACTTGGTCATTGACACCTGTTCCTAAAAAGATAATACGATCCATCATTAAACGCGAAAACACATCCATTGCTACGGCATTCATCTGACGTTCTTCAATAATGTTTGGCGTTAAGTTGGTTGGATTCATACTTGTAATTATTTTTTGGTAATAATTACTGTTGATTCCTTGATCTTTAGTGGCGAATTTTTCAAATTCTTTTCCGTAATCCATATAAATTCTAAGGCTTTAAATTAATGATAATTGTTGTTCTGTTTAGACGCTAAACTATTTTCAACGCCACACTATTTCAACGAAAAAATAGTATTAAAAAAAGCGTAAAACTAGACTAGTTTTACGCCTTAAAGATACTAATAATTTTTAGCTTACCGTTTTCACGGTAATGACATTTTAAACATTTAAGATTTTGTTTAAAATTGAAATAAAAATTAGCTATAGAATTCTTTTACGAAATCATCATAAGTGATTTCTTTAGTTTCTGTGTTAGCTTCAGCTTTATATAAGTTAAGTAATTTCTGGCTCATTAACTGCTCAGAGATACGCTTTACTTCATCTTGGTTTCCTAAGATACGTGCTGCAATGTCTTCTAACTCTTTATCAGAAGGATTCATTTGACCAAATTGAGCCATCTGTCCTTTAATCATTTCCATTGCAAATGATTTCAATTCTTCAAACTGAACTTGTAAGTCGTGCTTCTGAATTAATTTACCTTCAATAAGTTGGTAACGCATGCTTTTTTCAGACTTTTCATACTCTTCTTTAGCTTGCTCTTCAGTCATCACTTCTTCACCTGCCGTTTGCATCCATTTTTGTAAGAATGCCGATGGAAGATCGAATTTTGTGTTCTCTACTAAGCTTTCAGTAACGTCGTTTAATAACTTTTGGTCACCTTGTTGCTTAAATTGCTTTTCAGAATCTTCTTTGATTTTATCTTTTAATTCCGTTACAGAAGTTACTTTTCCTTCTCCGAATAATTTATCAAATAATTCTTGGTCTAAATCAGCTAGTTCACGTTCGTTGATCTCAGTAATTGTAAAGTTAACTTCGATTTCTAAACCGTGAGCATCATCATGAGGTACTTTTAAGAAGGTCATTAAATCATGATCGTCATTAAAAAGTCCTTTTGTTTTTAAAGTGATAACGTCTCCAACTTTTGCTCCGATAAATTTCTTAGGATTTGTTTTTCCTTTTAATTTATCTAAAGTAAGGGTTACGGTATTATCAATTTCTTTTTCCTCGTTAGTAAAAGTACCTGTAACTTCTGAAGTTTCAGTAACCTCTTCTTGAGAAACGATTTTACCATATTGTTTTTGGATGTGTGCAATCTGATCTTCGATCATTTTGTCATCCGCTACAATATTATAGTGTGTGATTGGTTCTTTGCTTTTTAACTCTACTTCAAATTCTGGAGCTAAACCTAATTCAAACTCAAAGGTAAATGCTTCAGCATCCCAGTTTAAATCATCTTGAGCTTTTGGTAAAGGGTTTCCTAAAACATCTAGTTTTTCTTCAACTAAATATTTTCCAAGAGCATCTTGTAATAATTTATTTACTTCATCAACCAATACGGCTTTACCATATTGCTTTTTTACCATTCCCATTGGTACATGACCTTTTCTAAAACCAGGAATGTTTGCAGACTTACGGTAATCCGTTAAAATTTTCTCTACTTTATCGCTATAATCTTCTTTAGCGATATCCACTTTCACAACTGCATTTAATGCATCGATGTTTTCTCTTGTAATGTTCATTCTTATTGAAACTAAAATTGGGCTGCAAAAATACAATATTTTTTGCAACCCAACAACAGTTTTAAATGTTTGGCTTTAAGCTACTTTTTATCTTCTTTTAGGAACGATTGTAATAAAGATTGTAAAATAGATAAGAGTATGCTAAAGAGTAGAGCCGTCCAGAAACTAGAGACGCCAAAACCGTCAACAAGTTTATCGGCTATTAAAATGATCACGGCGTTAATAACTAATAAGAATAGGCCTAAGGTAAAAAGCGTAGCAGGTAAGGTGAAAATAACTAGGATAGGTTTTACCAATAGGTTGAGAATTGCCAAGACGAGCGCAACAATAATGGCACCGACATAACCGTCTACAGTGACCCCATTAAGGATGTTAGCAATGACAAAAACGGCTAATGCATTTAGTAAAAGTCTTAAAATGAGATTCATAATAGTGTTGTTTTTATGGTGTTAAGCGATAAATTGCATGACGGCGGCATAGAAATCTTTTGGGTTTTCAGCATGTAGCCAGTGTCCGGCATTAGCAATGGTAATTATATTTGAATTGGGAAAATGACGCTGTATTAAAGCCTCATCCGTTTGCCCTATGTACTCAGAACGATCACCTCTTAAAAATAAAGTTGCTTTATCAAAAGTAGCGTGTGTTGGGAAGGCTTCCCCTACTTCAGCAACATTAGCTTTTAAGACCTCTAGGTTAATGCGTAAGCCTAATTGGCCTTTCTCTACCCAATATAAATTTTTAAGTAAAAACATTCGGGTTCCGGCATCATCCACATATTCACTTAAAGCTTTATCGGCTTGGCCGCGCGTTTTAAGGCTGGTAAAGTCTAACGCACTTAAGCCCTCTAAAATGGCATCATGATGCACCGGATAAAAACGTGGTGAGATATCGGCGATAATTAAGTTTTTTACCAATTCTGGATATTTAGAGGCAAAAAGCATAGCGGTTTTTCCACCCATAGAATGGCCTAATAAAACAATATCCTTAAGCTCATGGCTGTCGCAATAGGCTTTTAAATCTTCGGCTAAAATATCATAATTAAAGTCCTCGGAGTGAAAACTACGGCCGTGGTTACGCTGATCTACAAGGTGGACCTCATAATCAGATTCTGAAAACTGCTTGGCTAAAGTTTTCCAATTGTCTCCCATTCCTAGAAAACCATGAAGGATAATAAAGGGTTGCCCTTCGCCTATAATATTAGAGTGTAATGTCATTGTTTGTGGTCTTTTGTGGTTTATTTTAGTTTCTCTAAATAAGAACTAATCACCTTTTCAACGCCCATATATAAGCTTTCAGCAATAAGGGCGTGCCCAATAGAGACTTCTTGTAAACCAGGAATATTTTCTTTAAAAAACTGTATGTTTTGTAAGGATAAATCATGGCCTGCATTGATTCCTAACTGTAAGGTGTTGGCTAGACCAGCACATTCCATATACGCATTAATGGCCTCTTTATTACCTAAGCCATATTGGTGTGCAAAGGCTTCTGTGTAAAGTTCTATGCGGTCTGTACCTGTGGCTTTGGCACCTTCAATTTGATGCAAATCAGGGTCTACAAATATTGATGTTCTAATTCCGTTAGACTTAAAGGTTTGAATGACCTCGGTTAAAAAATCCTTGTGTTTTACAGTGTCCCAACCTGCGTTAGACGTAATGGCATCTGTAGCGTCTGGAACTAAAGTCACTTGTGTTGGTTTAATGGCTAAAACCAAATCCATAAATTTAGGAATAGGATTCCCTTCAATATTATACTCGGTGTAGACTTCCGATTTTAAATCGTAAGCATCTTGGTAACGGATGTGTCTTTCATCGGGTCTAGGGTGTATGGTAATACCTTCTGCACCGTAACTTTGAACGTCTTTAGCAAATTGAATGAGGTTTGGGACATCGCCTCCGCGACTATTTCTTAATGTCGCAATTTTATTGATATTAACACTTAACTTAGTCATCTGTATCTTAATTTATCTTACAAAAATACAGAACTCCGCTTTAGTTTTAATTTTTAAGAGAAAAGATTCAGTAAGCCTTAGGTTCTTTTTGTTGCTTTTTTACATTTTTAGAGGAAATAGGGATGTGAGTTCTCCTACCTTTGAAGGCCGTATTGTGGTTATTTTTCATTAATTTGCACCTTATTATAAATACCGTTTTATGGAACTTCAAGATTACATCATAAATGATATCAAACCTTTGAGTGTTACAGATAAGGTTAGTGACGTGAAAATGCTTTTTAATCAGCTGACGTACTCTCATATTCCTATTAATAAAGATGGGGTTTATATGGGATGTATCTCAGAAACGGATGCCCATTGTTTTGAAGCTGAAAAGACCATTGGAGATTGCCATTATGCTATGGAAGGTTTTTTTGTTAGGCCTACCACAATTTGGCTCGATGTGCTAGAAGCCTTTGCTCAAAATGACACCAATATAATGCCGGTTTTAGATGAAAAAAACAGCTATCTCGGGTATTATGAACTCAATGATATTATCCACCTCTTTAATGAGACGCCGTTCTTTTCAGAACCTGGTGGGGTTATTATTGTTGAAAAAGGCATTAATGATTATTCCTTTAGTGAAATTAGCCAAATTGTAGAATCTAATGATGCTAAAATATTAGGGGCTTTTGTGTCTAAAATTGATGGCGATTTAGTAAGAATCACCTTAAAAATAGGCAATATTAGCCTTAATGAAATTATCCAAACCTTCAGACGCTATAGTTATAATATTATTTCGGGGCATGAAGATGATACGTATTTAGAAAGTCTTAAATCGCGTTCTCAGTATTTGGATAAATACCTTAATATGTAATGATAAAAGTCGCAGTATACGGTCAGAATTATTCAAAAGAAATCACACAGCAGGCTGTTGAGAAATTAATCGATGTTTTAATTGAAAAAGAGGCCGAAATTTATGTGGAAGCCGCTTTTCTGGAGACCCAATTTCAGCAGGTTAAAGCCAATGCTAAAATCAAAACTTTTGATGCCTTAGATGCTAGTTTTAATTTGCTTATTAGTGTGGGTGGCGATGGAACCATATTAAGAGCGATAACCTATGTGCGGGATTTAAATATTCCTGTTGTAGGGATTAACACCGGACGTTTAGGATTTTTAGCGACCATTCAGATTGATGATATTCAGTCTGCCTTAACCGAGATCTTTAATGGGGCCTATAAAATCTCTGAACGGGCTTTACTTAGTGTTTCTACAGATCCCGAACATGAAGATGTTGTAGAAACCCATTTTGCCCTCAATGAAATTGCGATTAGTAGAAAAAATACCACCTCTATGATTACTATAGAAACCCATTTAGATGATGAGTTTCTTACCACGTATTGGGCCGATGGACTTATTTTATCTACACCAACGGGATCTACAGGGTATTCTCTAAGTTGTGGTGGACCTGTTATTGCGCCAAATGCAAAGAATTTTGTATTAACTACGATTGCTCCTCATAATTTAAGTGCAAGACCTTTAGTGCTGCCCGATAGTAAAACGGTTACGCTAAGAGTAGACGGGAGGGAAGATCAGTTTTTAATGTCTTTAGATTCGCGTATCGTCACGCTTTCTAATACCACTACGGTAACGGTAAAAAAAGCAGACTTTGTTATAAAAATGGTAGAATTGCTAGACGAGTCCTTTTTGGCAACGCTTAGAAAAAAGTTACTTTGGGGAGAAGATAGGCGTAACTAACTGCAAATAATACAATAATTAGTTTCAAAAACAGTTTATTTATAAGACCAAATTTGCGTCAGATGACTGTACGCAAATCAGAATTGTTATATTTGCAAACTTTGAAAATTTTATGAAGTACTTTATTTTGTTTTTATTAGGTGCTATCGCCACTAGAAATGTCCATGCTCAAATTTATGAGGTTGGTATCATTGCGGGTGGAACTAACGTTATAGGTGATGTTGGAGCAACCGATTATATAGCGCCCAATCAGTTTGCTATTGGGATCCTAGGGAAATGGAATAGAAGTGCAAGGCATTCGTTTAGAGCCTCAATTTTATTTTCAGAACTTAAAGGCGTTGATGCGGAATCTGACGATCCAAGACGAATAGCTCGTGATTACGAGTTTAGTACAGATATGTTAGAACTATCAGCAGGTATGGAATTTACATTTGTGGAGTTTGATTTGCATACGCCCGGATTTAAAGGAACGCCCTATTTGTATTCAGGAATAACAATAACCAATCACGATAATTATTATTTTAGTTCTAACGGGACCTATACTTCAGAAGGGACAAGTAGTTGGGCTTTCGGTATTCCGATGACCCTAGGCTATAAAGCGCGTATTGCCAATCAGTTTATTCTGGCAGCAGAACTAGGAGCACGCTATACTTTTTCTGATGAGTTAGATGGTAGTGTGCCCGACTCAGAAGATCGCGAAACCTTAAGTTTTGGGAATACGAATAATAATGATTGGTATATGTTTTCGGGAATTACATTAACTTACACCTTTGGAAGAAGGCCTTGCTATTGCAATTTTTAAATGAGTTTAAAAGAACAAATAAATAAAAAGAAATTACCAAGCCATGTAGCAATCATCATGGATGGTAACGGGCGTTGGGCAAAACAACAAGGTTTATTGCGAGTTATTGGTCATGAAAATGGAACAAAATCCGTAAGAGAAGCCGTAGAAGCTAGCGCAGAATTAGGAATTAAAAACTTAACGCTTTACGCCTTTTCAACAGAGAACTGGAACCGTCCGAAGCTAGAAGTACAAACCCTAATGAAACTTTTAGTAAAGTCCTTAAAGAAAGAAATTAAAACTTTACAGGACAATAATATTAAGCTGAATGCTATCGGTTGCCTTAAAGATCTTCCTAAAAAGGCGCACCAAGAACTCTTAGATGTTATTGAGAAAACGAAGGAGAATACAAATATGACGCTTACTTTGGCGTTAAGTTATGGTTCTCGTGAAGAAATTGTTAATGTTATTAAGGAATTATCAGTTAAAGTTAAAAATAATATAATTTCCTCTGAAAGTATTGACGAATCAATTATTAATAAGCATCTTTACACGCAAAATTTACCAGATGTAGACCTACTTATACGCACAAGTGGAGAGCAACGAATTAGTAACTTTTTGCTCTGGCAGATAGCTTACGCAGAATTATATTTTACAGATATTTTATGGCCAGATTTTAAAAAAGAAAATCTCTATGAGGCCCTTATAAATTATCAAAACAGAGAACGAAGATTTGGAAAAACAAGCGAACAACTTACCTAACCACGCAGTATTGACGTCATTTATTCAACGCATTTGCATTGCACTCCTTTTTACAATTTCCCTTAGTAGTTATGGACAAGTAGAAGATGGAGAGACCTATTTAATTAAGGAAATTAATGTTACCGGAAACACCAATTTTAGTGCTCAAACTATTATTGCCTATTCTAAATTAAGAAAGGATGAAGAAATTCAGGTTGGAGGCGAAAAAATAGCCAATGCTGTAAAGACCTTATGGAAGTCTAACCTATTTAGTAGTATTGATATTTATATTACGAATATAGAGGGTAATACCGCTAATTTAGAAATTAATCTTAGCGATTTACCTGAGCTTAAAGAACTTACCATTGTAGGGGTAAAGCGTGGTAAAAGAGATGAGATTATTAATGAAAATAAGCTGAAGCCTGGACAAAAGGTAACAGAAAACCTTATTGCTACCACTAAAAACTACCTTACTAATAAGTACCGTAAAAAAGGATATTTAAATACCAAAGTAAGAATTACGACCTCTGAAGTGGTAGACTCTGTAGAAAAAGAACGTGTTAATATGCGTTTGGTTCTCGATCAAGGTGAAAAGGTAAAGATCAAGTCTATCAATTTTGATGGGAATGAGAAAATAGCAGATAAGAAGCTTCGTAAAGCCATGAAACATACGAAGCAAAAGAACTTTATCCGTATTTTAAAACGTTCTAAATATATAGAAGACGATTTTAGAGAAGACCTTGTTAGTGTTATTGATTACTATAAAGAGAATGGATATAGAGATGCAAGAATAATTTCAGATTCTATTTCTTACATCGATGATAAAACCATTAGCCTAGACATTAAAGTTGAAGAAGGAGAGAAGTATACCTTCGGAAAGATTTCTTTCGTAGGAAACACGGTTTATTCAGATCAACAATTATCTAATCTTTTAGGTTTAAAAGAAGGCGATACTTATAATGGTGTAGAATTAAGAGAGCGTATTGCAGATAATTCTAATCCAGATGCTAATGATATTACTAATGCTTACCAAAACTGGGGGTATATGTTCTCTTCTATCAATCCTGTAGAAGTAAGTGCGGAAGGTAATGTTATTGATATGGAGATTCGTATTTCTGAAGGAAAACCAGCTTACTATAATAATGTTACTGTTGTAGGTAATGATGTGACTAATGATCACGTGATTTATAGAGAAATAAGAACCCGTCCAGGAGAACTTTATAGAAAATCTGAAATTATCAGAACCATTAGAGAGTTAGGACAATTAGGATTTTTTGATGCACAACAAATTGCACCGAATGTAAAAAATCCAAATCCAGTAGACGGAACCTTAGATATTGAATACTCTGTAGTAGAGCAAGGATCTAGCCAGATCCAACTACAAGGGGGTTACGGTGGCGGTGGCTTTATCGGAACCTTAGGACTTTCATTTAATAACTTTGCTATTAAAGATATCTTTAAGAAAGATGCCTATAAGCCGGTACCTCGTGGAGACGGTCAAAGTTTAGCCTTAAGACTTCAAGCGAGTCAGTATTACCAAACCTATAGTTTCTCATTTAGTGAGCCATGGTTAGGAGGTAAAAAACCATACCAATTATCATCTTCACTTTCGTATTCAAGACAGTTTTTATACGATTCTTCAACAGGAAGTGCCGATAAGAGTAAAAGTTTTAACATTACCGGTCTAACCCTCGGATTATCAACACGTCTAGCAGAACCAGATGATTACTTCTTATTATCTCAAGCCATTAGTTTCCAGCATTATAACTTAAAGAATTATAGTACTAGTTTATTTACCTTTGGTGATGGAACGTCTAACAACCTATCATATACTATTGGTTTAAGTAGAAATAACCTTTATACAGATCCTATTTATCCAACAGGAGGTTCTAACTTCTCAGTGTCAGCAAAATTCTCTTTCCCTTACTCTTTAGTTAACGGTGTAGATTATGAAGCTTTAGCTGAAGAGCGTGCCGATTCTAATACTACAGATGAAAGAATCTCTGAAATTGACCAAGAACGTTTTAAATGGTTAGAATTTTATAAGATTAAATTCAAAGCGGATTGGTACCAAGCCTTAACGAAAAAGTTAGTCTTACGTCCTAGTATAGAATTTGGATTCCTTGGCGCTTATAACAGTGACCGTGGTGTTATTCCTTTTGAGCGTTTCTTCTTAGGAGGTGATGGTCTAGCGAACTACTCTTTAGATGGAAGAGAAGTGGTACAATTACGTGGATATCCAAACCAATCGTTATCCGATGCAGATGGGGGATCTATTTACAACAAGTTTTCTTTAGAACTTCGTTACCCTATTACCTTAGGAGCACAGGCTAAGATTTATGCTTTATCATTTTTAGAAGCGGGGTCTTCAGTTAATGATTTTAAAGATTTCGATCCGTTTAAACTTCAAAGATCGGCAGGTTTTGGACTTAGAATCTTTATGCCAGCATTCGGTTTATTAGGAATTGATTTCGGTCATGCTTTTGATGAGTCACCTTACGGAACAGCCGTTAAAAATTGGGAAACTCACTTCATCATTGGACAACAATTTTAAGTTTGGCACGATATTTTCTAATATCAAAATAAGGATTTCATCAGTTTGTTAAAATTTTTAAGATTATATTTCGTTAAATTTGAAGATTAGTATTGCTAAGTAGATAATCCATTTAGTTTTACGGTTAAATTGTCTCAAACTATGAAAATACAAATGATGAAATTTAAAGTTCTTTTTTTACTCACCATATTAGGGTTAACTAGCTTTAGCGCATTTGCACAACGTGGCGTTAGAATTGGTTATATCGATACCGAATACATCTTACAAAATGTACCCGAGTATCAAGAAGCCTCATCACAGTTAGATAAAAAAGTACTGCAATGGAAGTCTGAAATTGAAAAAAAGCTCAAAGCGATTCAGCAGAAGAAAAATGAGCTCGACAATGAAAGTGTACTTCTTACAAAGGAATTATATGACGAACGTTTTGAAGATATTTCTTTTGAAGAGGCTGAGGTTTTAGACTACCAACAAAAACGTTTTGGGCCAGAAGGAGATTTAATGATTCAGAAACGCCAGCTTATTGAGCCAATCCAAGATCAAATTTTTGCAGCGGTACAAGAAATTGCCGATACCAAAAAATACGATTTTGTATTTGATAAGTCTGCAGATGTTGTGATGCTGTATTCAGCAGAACGCTACGATATCAGTGAGCAAGTTTTAAGAACGATTACCAGAAGCTCTAAACGTACACAGGCGAAGAACAAGAAAGAACGAAAAGCTTTAGAAGAGGAAGCTGTTGTTCCTGATGTGGATAGTGATAAAGATGAACGTCAACAAGCCTTAGACGCTCGTAAAGCGGAACGTGAAGCACAACTCGCCGCTAAACGTGCAGAGCGTGAAAAAGCAATTGAAGACCGTAAAAAAGCACAAGAAGCTTTAAGAGAAGAGCGAAGAAAAGAGGCCGAAGAACGTCGTGCTAAAGCAGAAGCCTTAAGAAATGGAACGGAAACTTCTGAAGACACAAGTACTAAAGATGGAGAGGTTGCTTCTAAAACGGTGCAAACGGATAGTATTTCTGGACCTGTGAAGCTTATAAAATCAGACAGTACAAAAGTAGAGGCGGTTGTTAAAAAGGATTCTGTGAAAACAGAGAAACCAAAAACCGCTGCAGAGTTAGCCGCAGAACAACGTGCTAAAAAATTAAAAGAGCGCGAAGCACGCCAAAAAGCCTTAGAAGAGCGTAAACAAAAAATAATTAATCAAAGATTACAAGCGCGTAAAGAACGCGAAGAACAAGTAAGAATAAACGATTCTATAGCGAAAGCTAAGAAAAACGAAGACAATAATTAATAACAAGTAATACATTAAAATCAATTTAAATCAAATGAAACATTTAAAATCTTTATTATTTGCAGCAGTACTTTTTATCGGAGCTACAAGTTTTAGCTCAGCGCAAAGCAGTGTTGCCCATATTAATAAGCAAGAGTTAATAAAATCGATGCCAGCTTATGCTCAAGCACAAGCTGAGATTGAAAAATTAGGGAAAACCTATGAAGCGCAAATACAATCTTCAATTAAAGAATTAGATACGAAGTTAAAGCAATACAATGCTGAGGCAGAATCTAAGACTGAAGAAGAAAACATGAAGCGTATGCAAGAAGTTGAAGGGATTAAGCAGAGCTTAGGTGAGTTTCAACAACAAGCACAAAAGGATTTACAGGAAAAAGAATTTAACCTTTTAAAGCCTATCGTTGCTAAAGCAGATAACGCAATTAAAGCCGTTGCTAAAGCACAAGGAATTAAGTACGTTGTGGATGCTGCAATGTTAATCGTTGCCGATGGTAAAGACCTTATGGCAGATGTTAAAAAACAATTAGGAATGTAATCCTGATTAAAATAAATATTTAGAAAGTCGCTTAATCTTAAGCGACTTTTTATTTTTGTACCCATGAGTAATAAGCAAGCTATAGGACTATTTGATTCGGGCATTGGTGGAACCTCCATCTTTAAGGAAATCCATGCCTTATTGCCTTATGAATCTTGTATTTACTTAGCCGATAGTAAAAATGCCCCTTATGGTAACCGCTCTAAAGAAGATATTCTTCGTTTAAGTATTAAAAACACGGAATACTTAATAGATCAGGGGTGTAAAATTATTGTTGTGGCTTGCAATACGGCAACCACCAATGCTATTGCGTATTTAAGAGCAACTTATAAGCTGCCTTTTATTGGCATTGAACCCGCTATTAAACCTGCGGCGCTAAACACCCAATCTAAAGCTATTGGAATCTTAGCCACCCAAGGGACCTTGAGCAGCCAGTTGTTTCATAAAACAACAGATCTCTACTCTAAAGGGATTAAAATTATTGAACAAGTTGGGGACGGCATTGTTTCTCTTATTGAAACGGGGAGGTTAGAGTCTGACGAAATGAAAGGCCTACTAGAAATCTATTTAAAGCCCATGTTAGAGGCGGATATAGATTATTTAGTCCTTGGCTGTACGCATTACCCATATTTAATTCCTATGCTCTCTAAAATGCTGCCTAGCCATATCAAGATTATAGATTCGGGTAGAGCCGTGGCCCAACAAACTAAAGCGGTATTGGCCCAAAACGACTTATTAACAACTAATACCCAGAAACCAAATATTCAGTTGTTTTCAAATAGTGATACCGCGGTTTTAGAGGCTATTGTTAAGCATCAGTTTAAAGTTTCTTATTTAGATTTTTAGTAAGGTTTTGCTGCTTTGTAACACTAAGGGCGTATGACGTTACTTTTTGTTTATAATGCGAACTCCGGAAAATGGAATGGCTTATTTGATATGGGCCATAAGATATGGAGCCCTTCAACCTATTCTTGCCAACTGTGTTCCTTAACGCATGGCGTGTTTACAGAGCATAAGCTTTGGAAACGTTTTAGATCGGAGAGCCCTGTAGACATGCAGTTTTACCATAAGGACGAGTTTGAGGCTAAATATCCAAATTTAGAGCTCAGTTATCCTATTATATTACGTTATGAAAACAACGCCCTTCAGCCGTTTTTAGAGACAGAGCGTTTAAATGCTATGGCTTCCTTAGAAGAATTGATAGCGAGCCTTGAAAAAGAGCTTAAATAAGCCGAGGTGAAAGGCTTACTCTTCTTTAAACCAACTCGAGTATTTTATATAGTTATTAGCAATACGATCAATTTCACCTGAGATTAAAGCTTCGCTGATATCTTTTACTTTTTTTGCCGGAACACCAGCATAAATACTTCCAGATTCTACATGGGTATTTTTAGTCACCACTGCGCCTGCGGCAATAATACTATTGCTCTCTACAACACAATCGTCCATAACAATACTCCCCATTCCAATAAGGACGTTATCTTTAATGGTACATCCATGGACTAAGGCATTATGACCAATAGAGACGTTATTCCCAATAGTGGTTGGTGATTTTTGGTAGGTCGCATGGATTACGGCGCCGTCTTGTATATTAACTTTATTGCCTATAATAATGCTGTGGACATCACCTCTAATCACGGCGTTAAACCAAATACTACATTGTTTACCTAAACTAACATCGCCTACAATAGTAGCGTTTTCGGCAACGTAGCAATCTTCTGGAATTTGTGGGTGTTTCCCTTGAACAGGTTTTATAAGTGGCATAATGGGTAGGTTTTAAATATACCCTTAAAGATAAAGCTTAAAACCCAATTTTATTTCAATTTTAAGCAAAAAAAAGAGTAGCGTAGGCTACTCTTTTTTTTAAATGCTATAATGAGAAAACTATACGTTTTCTGCGTCCCTTAAGCCTTGGATGTACTCAGCTTTCTGAACTTCTCTTCTTCTCTTTACAGAAGGTTTAGTGAAATAACGAGACTCTCTAAGGTTCTGCATAATTTGCACATTTCTGTGTTTACGCTTGTAACGCTTAAGTGCACGTTCTATATTTTCTCCTTCTTTAATTTCGATTTTAATCATTATATCGATATATTTTTGTTAACTAATTCTTGCAAATGGTCGGCAAATATACTCTAACTATTTGAAAATAAAAAATTAATTGAAACTTTTAAACATTTATTTTCAAAATTGCATATTTCACTACAACTAAAACTTAAAAGCGTCGTAGTGAAAGTACTATGCTTAGGGTATGGGCTTCGTTTTCAGAGTTTATCTAAATAATGAGGCCAAGCCTATACTTTACCCTAAATAGGTCTTTAAGATTTTACTTTTACTCGCATGTCTTAATCTACGAATCCCTTTTTCTCTAATTTGTCTTACACGTTCGCGCGTTAGGTCGTAAATACTTCCAATTTCTTCTAAAGTCATTGGAGGTTGATCGCCAATACCAAAGTTTAATCGGATGACATCACTCTCTTTTTGTGTTAAGGTTTCTAAGGCACGTTCAACTTCAACATTTAAAGATTCGCGCATTAAATCTCTATCTGGTCTTGGAGACTCTCCAGAACTTACAACATCATATAAACTAAAGGTTTCACCATCTTTTAACGGTGCATCCATAGATAAGTGACGTCCCGAATTCTTCATGGATTGCTTTACTTCTCGAACACTAAGGTCCAATTCTCCGGCAATTTCATCAGCGTTTGGTGGCCTTTGGTTAATTTGCTCTAAATGTGAAAAGGCCTTATTAATTTTATTAATAGTTCCAATTTTATTCAACGGCAAGCGCACAATACGCGACTGTTCTGCTAAGGCTTGTAAGATGGCTTGTCTAATCCACCATACGGCATAAGAAATAAATTTAAAACCTCTTGTTTCATCAAAACGTTTTGCCGCTTTAACTAATCCGGCGTTACCTTCATTAATTAAATCGGGTAATTTTAAACCTTGATTCTGATATTGCTTAGCAACGGAAACAACAAATCGTAAATTGGCTGTTGTTAATTTATCTAATGCAGCTTGATCACCTTTTTTAATAAGTTGTGCTAATTCCACTTCTTCATCAGCAGTTATCAACGGGATCTTACTTATATCTTGTAAATACTTATCTAAAGATTTGTCTTCCCTGTTGGTAACTTGCTTGGTGATTTTTAATTGCCTCATGTATTCTTTGAAATTTTGTGAACCTTCAATGTAACCTAATTATTAAGAATTCCAAAAAATTATGGATTTATTAACATTTTTTGAGAGAAATTTGTTATTTTTTGCAACCATCAATTGGTTTTAGTGGTATCCTGAGCTGTGGTTGTTTTCTTACTACCACCTAAAAGTCCGCCTAAAATATTGCTAACACCCTCTTTTACTTTGTCTTTCGTGGTTTGGTCTTCAGTGGTTTCTGTTGCCGTTGCCGTAGAATCTGTTTTAGTGGCCTCGCTATTTCCGTTGGTCAATCCACTTAATAAGTCCTTAACTTTGTCTTTTCCTTGATCAATTAATTTCTGTTTTTCAATTTCAATTAACTGTTTGGTTAAATTGGTAACACCAGAAGAAAGGTCGGTTTGCACGTTAGGGCTAGAAAAAGTTCCGCCTATATTAGCCGTGACAGGGATGCTTAGGTTGCTAACTTCACTATCGTCAATTTTTCCGATTAACTGATTTACATCACTCCCTAAATATTTCGCAGGTACCTGTAAAACGGCATTATAGTTCATGGTGTTACTGAAACTATGTGATCCTGAAATTTCAATAGGAATGTCTTTATAGCTTAATGTAAAAGGTTTTACGGCTACATTACCATTTTCGAAACTTAAATTGGCTACAATGTCTTTTAGGTTTAAAGCCTCAAGGTCTATAAAATTTAATTTGCTGTCTAAGCTAGTGAGTAATGGACTGTTGCTTGTGTCTATCTCATCGGTTAATATTTTTGCTAAAGCACTACCAGAAATTGTGCTTAAATCTGGTGAAAAGCTATCATCTAAATTACCGCTGATATCTATAGTAGAATTAAATTTACCTTGTAATACCTTGGCAATCGGAGCGAGTGCTTTAAGCATCTCTAAGTCTGAAAAAGATTGAGAAATATCAAAGTTTTCCATTCCTAGTTTAACATCAAAGGTTGGTTTCTCGCCCTTCGTAGAAACATTTCCAGTAATCCCTAATTGGCCATTAAAAATATCGGTGGTCATATTCTCTAAGCGCGCCGTTTGATCTTTAATCACTAATTGCCCTTTTACATTTTTTAGATTTAAGTTATCGTAGACCACTGTTTTTGCATTAGCCGAAATGGTACAATCTAAAAAGGCAGGAATTTTAAGGGCTTCCGCATTTGCCGAAGTCGTTGTGTTGCTATTTTCTGAAGTTTCTTGTGTGGTGGTCTCTTCCGTCATAAAATCGGATAACGCGAAGGTATTCGAATTTAAGCTGAAATTTCCTTTTAGGTTTTTATCGCTTAGCATAAAGCCAAGTAAGTTGTTGATGGTTCCGGTCGCTGAGAAATCACTATCTCCAGTATAGGCATCAAAACTATTAAGACTAACGGTTCCGGGTTTAAAGGTTAAGTTAGCAGTGTTAATTTGAATGGGATTTAAGATGTCTTCCGAAGAAAATACAAAATCAGAAAGTCCTATTTCACCGGTACTCTTAATACGTTGGTAAGCGTTGGTCTCAATGGCTTCCATGTCAAACGAGGTACTCATATTGGCTTTTAAAATTCCGCTGAGCTCATTCTCTAATTCTATAGGATAAGCTTGAGACAGGTGACCTAAGTTTAAAACACCTTCTAACTGGGCCGCAACAAGCATGTTTTTAGTGACATCTTTAAGGGAAGCTTTGGCCTTAAAAAGATCCTCATCGATCTGAAAATTAAATTTATCGATATTCACAAAGGTGTCATCAACATTCCCTGTGCTGTTTTTTATTGAAACGTCTATCCCAATATTTTTAACGCTCTTAGGAAGTTGTGGAAACTTAAAGGATGCATTTTCAGAAAGTAAATTAATATCTAAGGTCGGAATGGTTTCTTCAGAAACTAAACCTTTAACGATGCCGTTAACAGTAAAGTTTCCGGTAGTACTAACATCGGCAACATCTTTAGCGTAGGCTTCTGGGATAAGCGCAAGGAAATCTTTAAAGGTGGCGCCTGGGTTTTTAAAACTCAGGTCTATTTGTTGTCCGGCTTCAACCAATTGTATATAGCCGTCAAACTCTAAAGGTAGCGCATTGATGAAGGCTTTGTTTTCTTTAAATGTGTATTTCTGTTGGTCTAAATCTAAATCGATTAAGGCGTCTAGCTTTACGGTGTTATTGCTTAAATAAGCGGTGCTGTCCATTACAAAACTAACATGAGCCTCTGTTTCGGTATCGAGCTCTGATGTGTTTCCTGAAAAAATACCGGTTCCAAAGTGATTAATTTCAGTAAGGTAAAAAGCCATATTAGACGTGTCATCTATATAGGTGAAGGCACTATTGTTAAGTTCGTAATGCTCAATATCAAAACTAAAACTTGCCGTGCTTTCAGGTGCTGTTGTAGTTGCTTCAGGGGTTTCACTTTCTTTTACAATATCGTAATTCACGGCTCCGGTATTATTTGTTTTAATTACCAAAAGCAGTTCATTAGCAATAATTTCATTGACTTCTAGTGGAGTATCGGTACCATTTAATAACTGCATCATGCCCATTTCAAACGAAAGCGACTGTGCTGTAGCTAAGGTTTCACCTTCAAAAGGCGCGCGGTTTGTAATCTTTAAATTGTCTACGCTGACCGAGGCTTTAGGGAAACTACTTATAAGACTAAGACTGATGTCATCAAATGATAAATCGGCATTTAAGTTTTCATCGGCATAATTTTGCACAATGCTGTCTATTTTAGACTCTAAAACGAAGGGTATTGCAATAAGAATGGCTAAAAATAAGACGGCTATAATTCCAATGATTTTCAGTAGTTTTTTCATAAGGTCTATTAAGTTGGTGAATTTTCGTTTGTAATATATACGCAAATTTCTGTACAAAAGTTGCTTGTTTTACGAAGTTTAAGAAGATTTTAATGATTTATTCGCCCTAAAAAGTATTTCGTCTTTAATATATAAGGAAATAAAAGACTGTGCTCTTAAAGTAAATCTATTTCTTGATTTGTTCTAAGGCGGAAACGCTTGCGGAAAAGAAACACACCTAAATACAGAAACGGTGTGTCTAATATAGCGACAATCACTTTAAAAAGAAAGCCACTAACCAGCAGACCTTTGAAGTTGTCCCAATCAATAATACCAAAGCTACAGAGTAGCGTAACAATGGTTAGGGTGTCTATAAATTGAGAAAACCAAGTTGAAAAATTATTTCTAAGCCATAAGTGCTTGCCTTTGGTAAGGCGTTTCCAGAAATGATAAATCTGAATGTCTACAAATTGAGCAAACAAATAGGTGAGCATGCTTGCAAACACCGCAATGGTGGTGTTTCCAAAAACGGTATGAAATAATTCATTGTCTACATAAGACCATTCCGTTGCAGGGACCTGAGCCGCCACATAAATGATGAGTAATGAAAATAAAGACGCAAATATGCCGACCACCACAATATCATTAGCGCGCTTTTTACCATAGATTTCGCTGATCAGGTCTGTAATAAGAAAAGTGATTGGGTAGGGTAGAATCCCCACGGAGATTTCAAATAATTTAGTGCCAAAGATTTCTATGTCTAAAGGATACCAATAAAAGAATTTCTGAAAAATTAAATTTGAAACCACAAGAGACGTAATAAACAGACCAGCAAGTAGCAGATATATGCGTTGTGCTAAAAGTTTGTCTCTTAATGTCATTCAGATGCTTTTGGGGTGAGGTGTAAATATAAAGAATTTGTTTGAGCCAACGCGCCTTAAGACCAAGCGACTCATGCGGAGTTCTTATTCCTTGGGATTAAATTCTAGGGTTGGAGGGTTTATCTTATTGATAGCCTTGTGTGTAGGGTTTAAAGTAGGTTGTTCTTTTTAATAGGTTTTAAAAGCCTTGTTGTTATTTTTAATTTTTTATTTGAAAGAACAGTGCTGAAATCATTAGCATAATAGGTTTAGTTTTAGTTATTTTGTCCCTCCCGATTCGTCATAGAAACGGCATCCATTTATGAAGCCAAGCAAAACCATTCACATCGCATTAGGAAGTAACAAAGGGCAGAAATTGCAGTATTTGCAACAGGCCATTGATGCTGTTTTTGAGCATGTAGGTGTGGTGAAAAAGATTTCTTCAGTATATAAAACCCCAGCCTTAGGATTTGATGGTGATGATTTTTATAATGCTTGCATCACGGTTGAAACAGAATTAAAGCCCAAGAAGGTTTTAAAGGCTTTGCAATCTATTGAAACGGCTTTGGGGAGACAATCTAAAACAACGGAAGGGTATGCTTCTCGTGAAATTGATTTAGATATTTTGTTTTTTGAAGATGAAATCCTTCAAGAAAACACCTTAACGATTCCGCATGCCGAGTTACACAAGCGTAAATTTGTGTTGCAGCCGCTACGAGATATCACTACCGATTTTCAACATCCTGTGCTTCAAAAATCATTAGAGCAATTATGGGAAGAATGCGAGGATCCTTCGGTGATTGAAGTACTTAATGTTCAACTTGAGAATCCTATAGATTCGTTCCGTTTTAAACGCTATAATTATATTGCTATTGAAGGCAATATAGGGGCCGGTAAAACCAGTTTAACACATAAGATTGCGCAAGATTTTAATGCTAAAATTATTTTAGAACGCTTTGCAGATAATCCGTTTCTTCCAAAGTTTTATAAAGAACCAGAGCGTTATGCCTTTACTCTAGAGATGTCATTTTTAGCCGATCGTTATCAGCAGATCAGTGATGATTTATCGCAGCTCGATCTCTTTAAGGATTTTATGGTGAGTGATTATGATGTGTTTAAGTCTTTAATCTTTTCTAAAATTACCCTAGCTGAAGATGAGTTTAGGTTGTATAGAAAATTGTTTTACCAAGTATATAAAGATATTGCCAAGCCAGATTTGTATGTGTATCTATACCAAAACACAGAACGTTTACAGGCTAATATTAAAAAACGCGGACGTAATTACGAGAAGGATATTAAAGACGATTACTTGGAGAAAATTAATGCAGGTTATCTCGATTTCTTAAAGAGCCAGCCAGAGATGAACGTGAAAATTATTGATATCTCTGATAAGGATTTTGTAAAATCTCGTGAAGATTATTTATGGCTTTTGAATCAAATTAGTGAGGCGGCACTTGTACCTCAATCTTAATAATCACGTTAAGGTTAGACTTCGTTTTGATATAGGAGGGTTACTATTTGTCCTTTTTGATTTGTGGGAAGGCTTACCGTGAGTTGCTCTACATGCTTAACGTTTAAATGAAACGGCGGTTTTAACAGGTTAACTCCACTGTTTTGTTTTAGTCGAATTCCCAAACTTGAAATTTTATCTTTGTTCGCTTCAAACTCACCTTGAGGGATATGTTCGGTTAAGATAATATAAGGGTAGCGTTTTAATTTCTGAACAATTTTAAGGATTTCAGCATTAGATAAATGTTGAAGCACCTGCCGAATGATAATGCAATCGGCTTCAGGTAAATCATCCTCTACAATGTTTAAACAGCGGAATTCTAAATTTTTAGCTTTAAATACGGTTTTGTTTCTTTCAATTAAGCTTTCAACAATGTCAATACCAATATAAGTCTTGCTGTATGGTATAAGCTGTTTTCCAATATTAAAATCACCACAACCCAAGTCGCAAACTGTTAAGTTGTTATGGTGTGCTTTTAGAAAGGAGGTCACGGCCTCTATATAAGGTTTGGTAATGGCGGTGTGATGTGAGCCTTCTCCAGAATAAAAATCAAAGTCTTTGCCGCCCCAAAGGTGCTGCTCGTAAATCTGTTCCATGACAGCTTTAGTGGGCCAAGGTGTTTTCATTTCTTTTGTTTAACGTCTTGCTATTTTGAACAACCAACAACCAACAACTAAGAACTCACTTTTAACTTCGAAAACACATCCCAAATCACTACACCACAACTCACCGAGATATTCAAGGAATGTTTTGTACCGTATTGCGGAATCTCTATAACAACATCACTAGCGTCAACAACGTCTTGGGCAACACCTTTAACCTCGTTGCCAAACACAAAGGCATATTTGTTTTGCGCTTGCGGTTTAAACTGATCTAACATTGTTGCGTTTTCGGCTTGTTCAATGGCACAGATTTGAACCCCGTCTTGCTTTAATTTTTCAATGACCTCTAAAGTGTGTTCGGCATATTCCCAAGCTACGGTTTCAGTACTGCCTAAGGCGGTTTTTCTTATGTCGTTGTGCGGTGGTTGCGCCGTAATACCACAGAGGTAAATCTTTTCAATTAAAAAAGCGTCACTAGTTCTAAAAACCGATCCAATATTGTTTAAGCTTCTAATATTATCAAGTACAATAATAATTGGTGATTTTTTAGCAGTTTTAAATTCTGAAACTTCTAATCGGTCTAACTCTTCGTTTTTTAGTTTTCTTTTCAATTGAGCTTAATTTTTTAATTTAATTTTTGAAACAAGCCTAAAGTCTTCTTAAGGGGTAATGGTTAAAACTACCGTTTGGATTTTTTTAATCGCAACAGTAAGACTGTTTCCAATAGGGAGCTTTAGGGTTGTCATTTTTCATTTTACGAGGCCCTACAGTTTTAAAAACCTAAGAGGTCTGAAAAGTGAAATTATAAACATCTGTAAATAACTTCTAGTCTTTCGGTTTCAATAAGCCTTAAAATATAAGTAATTTAGCAAACTTGCAATGTTCAAATATTTACAAGACAAAAATATAACTTAAAACCAGATTACCATTGGCTAAATCCGCAAAAAAAGTAACCCCGTTAATGAAACAATATAATGCTATTAAGGTGAAATATCCTGATGCTTTATTGTTGTTTAGAGTCGGCGATTTTTACGAAACATTTGGTAGTGATGCTGTTAAAGCGTCTCAGATTTTAGACATTATTTTAACCAAGCGTGGCGCTGGTAGTGAGAATGAAACCGCGCTAGCAGGATTTCCGCACCACTCCTTGAATACCTACTTACCTAAATTGGTAAGAGCCGGAGAGCGTGTGGCGATTTGCGATCAGTTAGAAGATCCAAAGCAAACCAAAACAATTGTAAAACGTGGGGTAACCGAATTGGTAACGCCAGGTGTGGCTTTTAATGACGATATTTTACATTCTAAATCCAATAATTTCTTAGCGGCAGTTTATTTTGAAAAGGACTGCATCGGGATTTCATTTTTAGATATTTCTACAGGTGAATTTTTAACCTCTCAAGGGCAGGCCGAATATATCGATAAGTTATTGCAGAACTTTAGTCCAAGTGAGGTATTAATCTCCAAGAAAAGCAGGAAGCTGTTTTCAGAAACCTTCGGAAATGATTTTCATACCTTTTATCTAGAGGATTGGGTGTTTCAAGCCGATTATGCTCATGAAACCTTAACCAAACATTTCAATACAAAAACCTTAAAAGGCTTTGGGATAGAAGATTTATACGAAGGGATTATCGCTTCTGGTGTGGTTTTACATTATTTGGGGGAAACACGTCATAGTAAATTAGAGCATATTGCTACGGTTTCAAGAATTGCTACTGATGATTATGTGTGGATGGATAAATTTACTATCCGTAATTTAGAATTATACCATTCTACTAATGCCAATGCGGTCACCTTAATTAATGTTATAGATAAAACAATATCGGCTATGGGCGGCCGAACTTTAAAACGTTGGTTGGCCTTACCGCTAAAGCATGCCGAAAAAATTAAACAACGTCATGAGGTTGTAAAATATCTCTTAGATAATGAGACCGTTCTTCAAAAGATTCAAACGCAAATAAAACAAATTGGAGATATTGAGCGTCTTATTTCAAAAATAGCTACGGTTAAGGTTTCGCCACGAGAAGTCATTCAACTTAAAAATTCTTTAGACGCTATTGTGCCTATAAAAGCGGTGGCGGAAACTTGCGATAATGAGGCTTTAAAAGTTTTAGGTGATAATTTGCACCGTTGCGATTTGTTACGCGATAAAATTAAAGAAACCTTAAATGAAGAAGCACCGGTTAATGTGCTTAAGGGACATACAATTGCTGTTGGTTTTTCAGAAGAGTTAGATGAGTTAAGAGGCTTGTCGCAATCTGGGAAAACCTACTTGGATAATATGTTGAAACGCGAAAGCGAACGCACAGGGATTACCTCCCTTAAAATAGCGTCTAATAACGTTTTTGGGTATTATATAGAAGTCCGTAATTCGCATAAGGATAAGGTGCCTGAAGAATGGATTAGAAAGCAAACCTTAGTTAACGCCGAACGCTATATTACCGAAGAGCTTAAAGAATACGAAGCAAAGATTTTGGGAGCTGAGGAACGTATTTTAGCCATAGAGCAGCAATTGTTTAGTGAGTTGGTAACGTGGATGCATCAGTTTATTGTTTCCGTACAGCAAAACGCACAGTTAATAGGGCAGTTAGATTGTTTATGTGGATTTGCAAGCTTAGCTAAGAGTAATAAGTATGTATATCCGCAAATTGACGATAGTTACGATTTAGAAATTAAAGAAGGACGTCACCCGGTTATAGAAAAACAATTACCAATTGGGGAGCCTTATATTGCTAATGATGTGTTTTTAGATAGAGAAACACAGCAAATTATTATGATTACCGGACCAAACATGTCGGGTAAGTCGGCCATATTAAGACAAACGGCCTTAATTGTTTTATTAGCACAAATAGGAAGTTTTGTGCCTGCTGGCGAAGCGAGAATCGGTTTGGTTGATAAAATTTTTACGCGAGTTGGCGCTAGTGATAATATCTCCATGGGGGAGTCTACATTTATGGTAGAAATGAATGAGACGGCTTCTATTCTTAATAATATATCAGATCGTAGTTTAGTCTTATTAGATGAAATAGGAAGGGGAACCAGTACCTATGATGGTATTTCTATTGCTTGGGCTATTAGTGAGTATTTACACGAGCATCCTTCTAAACCTAAAACACTCTTTGCAACGCATTACCACGAGTTAAATGAAATGAGCGAAACCTTTGGTCGGATTAAAAACTTTAACGTGGCTGTAAAAGAATTAAAAGACAATGTGCTTTTTGTTCGGAAACTGGTTGAAGGCGGAAGTGAACATAGTTTTGGTATCCATGTTGCAAAAATGGCGGGTATGCCACAACAAGTTATTCGTCGTGCAAATAAAATTTTATCGAAATTAGAAAAATCGCATTCTAGTGAAGAACTTACGGATAAAGTGAAGGGCTTAAAGGACGATTTACAGTTGAGCTTTTTTAACCTTGACGACCCCTTACTCGTTGAAATTAAGGACGAAATCATTCATACGGACATCGATACTTTAACCCCTGTTGAAGCCTTAATGAAGCTCAATGAGATAAAGCGAATGTTGATGAAGAAAAAGCCAGTTTAAAATTTTTTTAATTTTTTTTCGAAAAAAGTTTGGTGGTATGTAAATAAAGTGTAAATTTGCACCCGCTTACAGGGCGAAACGTTCATTAAAATTGCGAAAGTAGCTCAGGGGTAGAGCATCACCTTGCCAAGGTGGAGGTCGTGGGTTCAAATCCCATCTTTCGCTCTGAATACAAAAATATACCAATTGATTGCATTAATTTGTAATTATAATGCTGAAGTGGTGGAATTGGTAGACACGTTGGACTTAAAATCCAATGTCCATTAGGACGTACGGGTTCAAGTCCCGTCTTCAGTACTAAAGCCTTTATCGAAAGATAGAGGCTTTTTTTAGTTTTATACTTTTCCTTATTCTTGAATGCATTTTAATTTGTCTAAGAAAAACTCTTTGTAATCAATAGTTTCTAAATCTTCACGATAATCTGTACCTTGTAATCTTATCGATTGAATTGTGGATTTTTTTAATCTACTTATATCATCTGAGGTTAAGATCCCTTTCAATGTAAAATCAGCACAATCAATATCTCCGTAATGATAGAAAGTGATAATATCGTCGTTATCTAAATAAATTTTTACATACGATTGACTGTTTTTGTAGGAACTAGCGCAACCTAAGTCTGCATTCAGACTGAAGTATATATAATTTTTATTACCATACTTTTTTAATTTTACCGATAAGTAGTAATCAAGGGTTATACTGTAATATGTAGTTTCAATGACCTTAATTTTTTCAGATTCAATTTCTTTTAATTTTAATAACCTGATTTGTTTTTCTTTTTCTAATTCTTTTCTAAGCTTTTCAGCTTTAAGTTTTCTTGCCTTCTCTCGTTCTAATTTTCGCGTTTTTTCAAAGTCCTTCATGAAGATTCTCATTTCATTTGTAACGTTTAAAAACTCAGATAAGACGAATCCCGTTGCTTTTTTTGATTTTATTTTATAATAATTGTAACCGACATAATCAATAACAATACATTTATCTTTCTTGTTAAAATTGGCAATGCTTTCTCCGTTTAATCCAGGTTTATTCAAAATAACTCCAGACTGAATAAAATATGAGTCTATTTTTAAGTTTTGACTGAAGGTTTGATATGTAGATAGCAACAATAAAAATATTAGTTTTGACATAAGGTTTGTGTTAATTTATCTATTGGTGTTATATATTATTTTAATCGAAGCTAAACAACTTACACAATATAAATCACCTTTTCGTCTTCCTCAATACTATCATTAAATCTAAACGGACGTTTTATGCCTGAAATATCTACGATAACCAACGGAAGAACAGTCTTGTTTTTACTGAATTGGGTTTTTACCCACTCGCGAGTGGCAATTTTTTTATCACTCGTTACCTCCACTTCCTTATAATTTAAGTCTTGCGCCTTTTGAATCCAAGGCTGAAGATCTACTTTTCCTGAGAATAGAGTTGATGCTGATACGGATTGTAATAAGTTAATGCTACCACCAATTTCTGTAATGGGAGAAATCACAATATATTTTTCTGGAATGTAAAAGGTGTCATTCACCAATTGCGAGGCTAATAGATTTATTTCATTGTTGACCGTTAAGGCTAAAAAGGTTCTAAAGTCCTTAGCTGAGGCTTCTTTTAGTGTGGCTTCGTCTAAAATATTACCATGCACACAATTAAAACCTTTGTGCTTTGCATTTTCACAGATGCCTTTATTCGCATCAATAAAAACGACCTTATTGTGCTCTGATAAATGTTTTCCTAATAATAAGGCAAGCGGATTGGCACCTAATATTAAATAGCCTTCTCTAGAGAATTGTTTAACTAGTTCGCCGCGTTTCTTAAGCCAGTTGGTAGACCAGGTTAATAAAACAGGAACGGATAATGTGGTAATGATGGCCATAAAGACGAGGATAGAGAAGATTTCCTGAGAGATAATTCCTTTTTGTAGTCCAATACCGGCAATAACAATTTCTACGGCTCCACGGCCGTTCATTCCTGTGCCCACAGCTAAGCCTTCGCGCCAACCATTGCGACTAGGAAGATAGAAGATAACGGTACCTAATATTTTACCAGCAAAAGCAACGCCTACAATAGCTAATAGTAATCCTAAATCGGTTTGAAAAACATCTAAGGTGACATGAAAACCTGCCGTAACAAAAAATATAGGAGCCATAAAACCAACAGAAACATCGTGGAAGACATGAGTAATATCTTTGGTGATTTGGTCCTTAAAGACCCCATCTTTAATAAAGACCCCAGCAATAAAGGCCCCTAAAATTCCATGAAGACCTACTAGTTCAGCAAGTTCAGAAAGTCCAAAGACAATGAGTAACAATAGCGTGAAATAGGTGGTGCGGTTTTCTATATTTTTTTTGGCCATCCATTGTCCAATTCGGGGCAGGATATAAAGTCCAAACGCGGTAGAAAAGCCAAAAAACAGAATGATTTTTCCTATAATTAATAAGATTTCAGACATGTTTACCGCACCGGCATCAATAAAACTTGAGAGTCCGGCAAATATGATTAAAGCTAGGGTATCCGAAATTAGCGCGCCCGCCATAAGGACGTAAGCAATACGGGTGTCTAATAGGTTTAAGTCCACAAGAATCCGGCTTTTAGTCGCTAATGAGGTTACCCCAACGGCAATTCCCACAAATAGGCCGGCCATGCTAGTACCTCCAGATAAAGTCACCACGTAATACCCTAAAGCAAAAGGAACCACAAAGCCACCTACAGCAGCGAGAAGTCCTGCCCATGAGGCTTTTCCGAGATCCTTGAAATTAATCTCCATACCAATGTAGGCCATGAGTAGAATAACACCTGCTTCTGCTAAAATAACAAGGGTGCTAGAGCTCTCTACAAATCCTAATAACGAAGGGCCAATGATTACCCCGATAAGGAGTTCCCCTAAGATTGCTGGGTAGCCAATGCGTTTAATTAAGGCGCCACCTCCCCATGCGGCGAGAAGCACAATGAATAAGTTTAAAATGTCAAATCCTTCCATAGTTGTCTCGTTTAGTTCTAGTGTGTTGTTATAAATATC
Organism: Winogradskyella rapida; assembly: GCF_042675845.1. Lineage (NCBI taxonomy): Bacteria > Pseudomonadati > Bacteroidota > Flavobacteriia > Flavobacteriales > Flavobacteriaceae > Winogradskyella > Winogradskyella rapida. The sequence continues at coordinate 2,017,387 of NZ_JBHTKM010000063.1, forward strand.
GCAAAATTTTCTTACAATACCGCACGAAATCAGTGATTTAGTCCTCGGTTTTACGCGGAATAGGGACGGCTTTTGGGCTTTTCTAGGTTTTGGGAAAGGTTGAGGTTTTTGACTTTCATTATTAGGACTTGAGGAGCATTAGCGTATAGCGGCACTTCTGCTTATCGATAAGTATTAAGGGCTTGCTACTCTTTTTTTATGGGGATCGAAACTTTTCAAAATAGGGGTTAAATGAGTTTCTTGACTTGTGATTTTAGTTGATTATTACAACCCGTATTTTAAACCATAAAGCTTCGGAGTAGTTGGTATTGCTGAGAAAAATATGATATGAGGAGTTAAAACCATGGCTTCATTTCGCTCAATTTTAGTATAATTAGTATACATTTATACCCTTTACTGTTATTCTGGATATTTTGAATAATGATAAATTGATTAATTTAACATGATATTTTCAATCTGCTTTTCATGCTTCTTCTAAAGAATTTTAAAATTTATGTCTACGGTCTTTGTGTGGCACTGTGTTGTAGTTTAGCTTCTTACGCGCAAGAAATTCCACCTATTCAAATATTTACCCCTCAAGATTATAATGCTGAAGATCAAAATTGGGCCATTTCCCAGTCAGATAGCAACTTTATATATGTGGCTAATAATCGTGGGTTATTAGAGTATAATGGGGCTTTATGGAAACTGTATAATTCACCAAACGATGGGATTTTACGTTCGGTTAAGGTGGTTGGAGATCGCATTTATACCGGTGGGTATATGGATTTTGGGTATTGGACCAAAAACAATAAGGGCACTTTAGAATACAGCTCTTTAAGTGAGAATAAAAACTTTTCTATTCGCGAAGATGAGGAGTTTTGGGGCTTGCTGCATGTTGAAGGGTTTGTGTTGTTTCAGTCTTTTGAGCGTATTTATATCTATAATATACACGAAGATCGTTTTGATATTATCAATTCAGATTACCGCATCAACAAGATGTTTAAAGTTGGTGAAACGGTCTATTTTCAAAAAACAGAAGTCGGTATTTTTAAGATTGAAAATGGAAAGAAGATTTTAATCCTACCCGAGGATGCTATTTTAGGTTACGAGTTGGTTAATATTTTTCCATTAGCTCAAGGCTTATTGATGCAATCTAAGGAGCATGGATTTTATAAATATGAAAATAATTCGGTTTCCAAATGGGCGATTCCGTCAGATCCTTTGTTATCCACGTTGAGTGTTTACAGTAGTATTCGGTTGGCGGATGGTGGATTTTTATTAGGAACCATCGCTAATGGAATCATTCAATTGGATGCGTCAGGGGCTGAGGTTTTAGCGATAGATCAATGGAAAGGTTTAAGTAATAATACCGTACTGTCTGTATTTGAAGATGGTTATGGCAGTGTATGGCTAGGTTTAGATAACGGTATTAATTTGGTGAATTTAAAATCCCCGTTTCGCGTGTATACTGATAGTCAAGGGGTCTTGGGGACGGTTTATGCAGCAGCCAAAACCGATCGTTTTCTGTATTTAGGGACAAATCAAGGTTTGTTTTATCAGGCTATTGATTCTAATGTGCCTTTTAAAATGATAGACGGCACTAAAGGCCAAGTTTGGAGTTTGTCTATGGTTCAGGATGATTTGTTCTGCGGACATGACAAAGGAACATTTATTATTGAAAATACCACCGCAAAGCAGGTATCTGATATTATCGGTACTTGGGGTGTTAAACCCATAAAAGGACGACCTGATTTACTGATTCAAGGAAATTATAAGGGGTTAAATGTGTTAGAAAAGATTGATGGTACATGGCAATATAGAAATCGAGTTGAAGGATTTAATATCTCATCAAAGTATTTTGAATTACTCAACCCTCATGAGGTTTTTGTAAGTCATGAGCATAAAGGCGTCTATAAAATCACATTAGATGCAAACTATAGAACCGTAAAGTCTACACAAAAGATGCCCGTGGCACAAGGTGTGAAATCAGGAATGGTGAAATATAACAATGACATCTTATACAGTAATCGTTTAGGGGTTTATAAATACAAGCCTTCTGCTGATGCCTTTCAAAAAGATTCGGTCTTAAGCGCGCTATTTACAGGCGATAAATATATATCGGGCAAACTCTTTAATGATGTTGTGGGGAATAAGCTTTGGGGCTTTTCTAAAAGTGAGTTGGTTTTTGTAGAACCAGGTAAACTCTCCTCTGAACCCAAGGTTAATGTTATTGCGCTTTCTAGTGAGGTGCGTAAAAGTAAGTCGGGTTATGAAAATATCCTCTACCTAGGACCTAAAAACTACCTTATAGGAACCACGGATGGATTTCTTAAAATAGACTTGGATAAAGTCGAGGAGCGTCCCTTAGAAATGCATTTAAACAGTGTAAAATACGGGGCGTATCCTGATGAGATGTCGGCTTTAGATTTCTCTAATACAGAGCCTTTAAAGAATAAGGATAATAATGTGCGCTTCAATTATAGCGTTACGAACTATAACAAACTGTCAACGTCAAAATTCCAAAGTCGTTTATTGGGCTTTTATGACGATTGGAGTGATTGGTCTACAGAGTCTGAAGTATTTTATAAGAACCTCCCTTATGGCGAATACACCTTTCAAGCGCGTGCCCTCACCGATGGCGTGCTGTCTAAGAATATTGTTTCTTATGCCTTCAGTATTAAAAAACCATGGTATTTAACACCGTTGGCTATTGTGTTGTATGTTGTTTTCGTTTTACTGATTATCTATGTGCTATACTTCTATAATAGACGTCATTTTAAAAAGCAGCAACTGAAAATTATTGAAAAGAAAGAACGCGAGTTGGCTTTAGAACAATTAGAAAGTCAGCGTCAACTGATTCAGTTTAAAAATCAGAACTTACAGTTGGATATCGAAAATAAGAATAGAGAACTTGGTATGGCAACCATGAATTTGGTAAAGCGAAATGAGTTATTAGGGAATATAAAGGAACAGTTAGCCAACAGTAAAAGTATGCCTGAGGTTAATAATGTAATCAAGTTAATTAATAAGAGCATTAATAATACGGGAGATTGGCAATTGTTTGAAGAAGCTTTTAACAATGTGGACAAGGATTTTATGAAGAAAATTAAAGCCTTGCACCCTTCGATTACGGCGAGTGATTTACGACTCTGTGCCTACCTAAGATTAAACCTTTCTTCTAAGGAAATAGCTCCACTTCTTAACATTTCTCATAAAAGTGTTGAGGTGAAGCGCTATCGTTTGCGTAAAAAGTTAGAATTAGACCACGATCGCAGCTTATCGAGCTATATTATTGAGTTATAGCACCTATACATCCTCCTTTTTTACCTATACATTACCTATACAAACGCTGTTTTTAGCTGCTGTAGGTTAAAAGTCCTCATTTTAATTAGAGAGCTATAAATAATGTTGAAACCATAAAATAAAGGGGTATTTAATGTGATATCTCTATTTTAGACCGTACTTTTTTGTGCTGTATGTTTTTTGTAGTGTTTGGTTTTAAGATAACATTAAGAATTTGTTATAATTTGCATAGTCTAAACTAAGAACTATGAAAATAAAACTTTTCGCGCTCTTCGCTTTCATTTTAACAATGGCAGTAAACGGGCAAAATGTAGATGTATCTGGTACGGTAATTGAACAAGGTTCAGGACAGCCTTTACCGGGTGTAAACATTATCCTTAAGAACACTTCGAAAGGAACAACAACAGATTTCGATGGTAACTTCACTCTTACTGATTTACCAATCAATTCAATTTTAGTAATTTCTTATATTGGTTTTGTACCACAAGAAATTACAATTAAAGACAGTACGCCACTAGCGATTACTCTTGTAGAAGATACAGAGTCTTTAAGTGAGGTGGTGGTTATTGGTTATGGAACACAGAAAGTCACGAATGTCTCGGGGGCTATCTCTACTGTGAAATCCGAATCCATTGAGAAATTAAATCCAACCCGTGTGGAAGAAGCACTACAAGGAAATGCTTCAGGGGTATCCGTGGTGCAAAGTGGTTCTCCAGGAAGTAAGCCAACGGTATTAGTTCGTGGTATTCCTTCGTTCACAGGTACCGATCCTGTAGTTATTATAGATGGTGTGCCTCAAACCTTAGACGATTTAAACTCTATTAATTCGTCAGACATTCAATCTTTAAACATTCTAAAAGATGCCGCCTCTACAGCGATCTATGGTGTTAAAGGGGGAAATGGTGTAATTGTAGTGACTACCAAATCGGGTCGTAAAAATGAAAAAGTACAGTTTTCATTCAATACCTATTCAGGAATCCAGTCGGTAGATAGAAAGTTAGGCCTATTAAACGCATCAGAATATGCAGCCTTATTAAATGAAGGTAGTGTCGTTGCTGGTGGAGAGCTTATTTTTCCAGATCTTTCCGTTGTAGGTAAAGGTACAGATTGGCAAGATGAAATTTTTAAAGATGCTAGTATTACCTCTTATGCGCTTTCAGCACGTGGTGGTTCAGAAAAAATTAGCTATTTCTTATCAACAGGTTACCTTAGTCAAGGGGGTATTGTTGGGGGTGAAGATAAATCTAACTTTAACCGTTTAAACTTTACGGCGAACGTTGATTTTCAATTGACCTCTAAGTTGAAATTTATTTTAAACGCGAGTTATGCAAATATTAAAAGCCAATCTATTGCTGAAAATTCTTTCAACTCTATCTTAGGTAATGCGATTAACTTTGATCCTACAGTAACACCGTATAATACAGATCCAAATGATTTTGCGACTTATGGTTATAGTAACTTATTGTTGTCAGAAATTTTTAATCCTGTACAACGTTTAGAAAACACCTATAACGAAAGTAATGGGAATAAGTTATACGGGAAATTTGAATTACAATACGACATCCTTAAAAACTTAAAAGTTACATCTCGTTTTGGATATACCAAGTGGGATCAGGTAGGGAAAAGTTTTACGCCTTTAGCGTATTACGGACCTAATAACGTGTCTAGTGATTATAATCCTGATGGAACTGTAAAAACAGAAGAAGTTGTCAATTCAGACGGAACAACAAGTATAATTCCTTCATTTCATAATAGTGTAAGTGAAAATACGGTGTCTAACTTTAATTATACCTTCGAGAATTTCTTAAGCTACAACTTTAACTTTAATGAGATTCATAATTTCGATGTGGTTCTTGGGGTTTCAACAAGTAAGTCTACAGGGGAAGGATTTGGCGTAACACGTCAGGATGTACGTGATAATTCATGGGTTTGGGCTGATATTAGTGCGGCAACCGGAATTAATACGGCTTTAAACACAAATGCCTATACAGGATACAGTTATCAAGACTTAGAGCGTAGAAATATGTCTTACTTCAGTAGAATTAATTATGACTACCAAGGCAAGTACTTAGCGTCATTCTCTGCAAGACGTGATGGTTCAATGGCCTTTGGTGATGACAACAAATTTGCCAATTTCTATGCGGGTTCTTTAGGTTGGATTGTGACTAATGAAGACTTCTTTAATGTAGAAGCGATTAATTTCTTAAAAGTAAGAGGAAGTTACGGTACTGTTGGTAATGAAAATGTAGATCCGCAGTATGTTGGTATTACTGTAGGAGGTCCAAGTTACAATTCTACAGCCAATAGTAATGGTTATACCTTTGGAGATGAATTTGTTTCTGGAGCTACAGTAAACTCGTTTAGTAACCCTACGTTAAGTTGGGAAGAGCAAACCCAATACAACTTTGGTTTTGATATGACCTTCTTGGATAATCAATTCTCATTAACGGCAGATTACTTTAATAAGTCGGTTGAAGGTTTATTATTTACCGATGCCCCTCCGCTTTATGCCGGAACTTCAGAGCCTGTAACTTCTAATATAGGGAGTACAGAAAGTAAAGGGGTCGATTTAAGTTTAGGCTATACCAATTTTGGTGCTAAAGAATTTAAGATTAATACCTCTCTAACGTTTACAACGTCTAAAAACTTAGTTACAGAAACTAATAGTGATGGTACAGCCTTTGTAGCTGGGGGTTCTTATTTTAATGGACAACCACAAGATGCCACACGTTTTGAAAAAGGTTATACACCAGGTTATTTTTATGGCTACCAAACCAATGGCTTATTCCAAAACCAAGCCGAAATTGATGCCCATGCTACACAGTCTGGGGCACAGCCAGGAGATATTCGTTTTGTAGATGTCAACAATGATGGTGTTATTGATGACGCAGATAAAACTAAAATAGGTGATCCGTTCCCAACGTTTACCATTGGATGGAATTTAAGTTTAGAATACAAAAACTTTGATTTCAATATGTTTACTTATGCTTCTGTAGGTAATGATATCTTTAAAGCTTACGAGCGTAATGCACAGTTTACGAACAAAGACAGAAGTGTTTTAAATCGTTGGACAGGGGAAGGCACAACAAATGATGCCAATAACCCAAGATACACTTTTGAAGATACAAATAGTAATATTAGACCTTCTGATAGATATGTAGAAGATGGAAGCTTTATTAAAATTAAGAGTTTAACCTTAGGTTATACCTTACCAGAAGATTTAAATATTTTCTTTAGTCAAGTCCGTCTCTATGCACAAGCTAAAAATTTACTAACGCTTACCGAATACACAGGGTACGATCCTGAAATATCAGGTGGAATTTTAGATACCGGTATTGATCGTGGTGCTTATCCACAAGCGAGAACATTTTTATTAGGTCTAGACCTTAAATTTTAACATCCAAAAAATATAATAGTATGAAAAATATAAAAAACAGTATTGGATTAATCATCATACTTTCAATCTTTATGGGTTGTTCTGATGTTGTAGAATTTGATCCGCATGATGAATACGAAGTTACAGAATTAGATTATCTACAAACAGAGTCCGATTATAGAACGATGGCTGTTAGTTGTTATACACCAACACAATGGTTAAATGGCGTTATTGTCCTTGGAGATATTGCTTCAGATAATGCCGTTGCAGGTGGAGAAAATGCCTCAGATGTGGTGTCGTTACAACAAATTGATAACTACCTTATTTTAACCAATAACAGTACGCTTGAAGATTTATGGGAGTCGGCTTATGAAGGCGTAAATAGAACTAACTATTTAATTGATCATAAGGATGTTAACCTTTTAGGAAACGTAGTCGATTTTGATGGGAAAGAAGCCCTTTACGGAGAGGTTTACTTTTTAAGAGCCTTCTATTATTTTAACCTGGTTAAGATGTTTGGTGATGTGGTGTTATTCACAGACCATAAATTAGGACTTACAGATTTCGGTACGCTACAACGTTCTCCTAAAGAAGAGGTTTATGCACAAATGGAACTCGATTTACTTCAGGCTATAGAAGTCTTACCAACATCACAATCGCAAGAAGGTAGAATTACCAAATATGCAGCGCAAGCCTTATTAGGAAAAATATACCTATATCAAGAAAAATTTGATGAAGCGGTTCCTGTATTACAAGAGGTGGTTGATGGTCCTTTTAGTCTCGTACCTAATATGGACGATATCTTTTTACCAGAAGGTGAAAATGGAGTCGAATCTGTGTACGAAGTACAATATTCAAACGGGCAACCGTATTACAATTGGGCGGGGCAAACAAGAGGTCAAGGAAATTATGCCGTACAACAATGTGGTGTAAGAGGATTGAGTGGTACTGCTGAAATGCCATACAACTCGGGTTGGAGTACTAACTTACCAACTCAAGACCTTGCTAATGCCTATGAAGAAGGAGACCAAAGAAAAGAAGCCACCACGTTTGATGTAGAAGCTTATGCTAACAACAATCCAAGTTTAAATGTTACTTACCAAGTAGCGCCTTATAAAAACACAGGTTTATACAATAAAAAGTATTTACCTAGAAAAGGACAAACAAGCGGACAAGTGGAGCTTAACTACGATAATAACCAACGTACCATTCGTTATGCTGAAGTGTTGCTTATGGCGGCAGAAGCTAACTTAAGAGCATCTTCAACAAATCAAGCTTTAGCACAGACCTATTTAGATATGGTAAGAGATAGAGCTTTTGGTGATCAAGACCATAGAATTACTGCAACCGTTCAAGCCATCTGGGAAGAAAGACGTTTAGAACTTGGAATGGAAGGTGACCGATTCTTCGACTTAGTAAGAACAGGACAGGCCAACAGTATTTTAAGTAGTAGAGGTTATAACCCTGCGACTAACGGACTTTTCCCAATTCCTCAGAGAGAAATCGATATTTCTAATTTGACGCAAAACGATGGATACTAAAAAAATAAAACTCATGAAAATATTAAAACATACTTTAAGATTATGTCTTCTAATGCTGGTTTTATTTAGCTGTTCAGAAGATGATTCGAATACCGATTTTGTAGATAGCATTGAAGCCCCAACTAATGTTTCTGCTCATGTGGTCGTTACACAAGACAATACAGGTTTAGTCACCATTACACCATTAGGTGAGGGCTTAACAAGCTTTGAAGTCGATTTTGGTGATGGATCGGAAGGTTCAGAACAACTTCAAGCCGGTGCAGGCGTGAGTCATACTTACGAAGAAGGAACCTATGAAGCTTCGATTACAACTTATGCTTTAAACGGACTGTCAACAGTGGTAACACAAACCGTTGTGGTGGCTTTTCAGGCGCCAGAAAATTTAGTGGTTACTATAGAGAATGATGCCGCAATTTCTAAAACGGTTAATGTTCAGGCTTATGCCGATTTTGCAACTTTCTACGAAGTGTCTTTTGGAGAAGATCCTGATGCAGAACCAACCATTCTTAATAATGACCAAACGGCGTCTTACACTTATCAAGAAGCTGGGGTGTATACCATAACCGTGGTAGCCTTAAGTGCCGCGATTGAAACAATAAGTTATTCAGAAGAATTTGAGGTGACTGAAATTGTTCAGCCTTTAGTTTCTGCGCCAACACAGCCTTCTAGAGTAGCTACCGATGTCGTGTCTATTTTTAGTGATGCTTATACTGACATTGAAGGGGTAGATTTCTATCCAAACTGGGGACAAGCAACAACCTTTAATCTTTTCGATTTAGATGGCGATGCAATGCTTCAGTATACCAATATAAATTACCAAGGCATTGACTTTTCTGGAACGCCACAAGATGTTTCACAAATGGAATATATTCATATTGATGTTTGGACCTCAGGGGAGAGCGAAGCAAAACTGTCTCCTATAAGTTCTGGTCCTAATGAAACCGCTTACGATTTAGATTTAACAGCACAACAGTGGTCGTCTTTTGATATTCCTCTGTCGTATTTCACAGATCAAAATCCTTTAGTCGATTTTTCAACAATCATTCAATTTAAACTTGAAGGGAATCCTAGTGGTGAAACCTTATTTGTAGATAACTTATATTTCTATAGAGAAGGTGAAGCGCCTTCAGATGGTGTAACCCCAATTACTTTTGAAACCGAATTTGAGTTAAGTAGTTTTGATGGTGGTGCCATAGCACTAGTAGAAAATCCTGATACCAACGGAAATGCCTCTGCAACAGTGGCACAAATGATAAAAGGTGGCGGACAAACTTGGGCCGGATCTAAAATTACAATGCCTGCTCCTTTTAATGTTAACGGATCAATGGTGGTCACTGCAAAAGTATGGTCGCCAAGAGTAGGCTTAGAGTTGTTAATGAAAATGGAAGATGATGTGGCTTGGCCAGATGTAACCTCTACAGTAGAGATTACAGCAACCACCACAGTAGCGAATCAATGGGAGACTTTAACTTTTGATTTTTCAGGCATTGATACGGCTATCAATTGGTATAACCTCGTGTTGATAATGGATAACAATATCATGGGTGATGGTAGTGCAGATTACACCATTTATATCGATGATATTTCTACAGATCCAATGTTAGATTTCGAACCCGATTTTACCTTAAGTAGTTTTGATGGTGGCGCAATGTCAGTCATAGCAAATCCAGATCTTAATGGTAATCCTTCAGCAATGGTTGCTGAATTAGTAAAAGGAAATGGACAGTCTTGGGCAGGGTCTAAAATCACTGTGCCAAGTCCTTTTGAAGTTACAAGTGCTTCAGTAGTGACTCTAAAAGTATGGTCGCCAAGAACGGGCTTAAACTTATTATTAAAATTTGAAGATGATGTCGCTTGGCCAGACGTAACAGCAAGTGCAGAGGTTACAGCCACAACAACTGTAGCCAATCAGTGGGAGACGTTAACCTTCGATTTTTCAGGAATTGACACCGCTATAGATTGGTATAACCTAGTGTTAATTATGGATAACGAAATCGTTGGTGATGGGTCTTCAAACTACACCATTTACCTTGATGATATAACACTAAATTAAAACTTAAAGACATATGAAAAATATAAAATATACTTTAATGGGATGTCTAGGACTCTTATGGGTTCTTTGGGGATGCCAAGAAGATGATGCAGAATTTGGAGACATCGTAGCGCCAACTAATTTAGTGGTAACCGCTGATATTGTAGGGCAAGATGATGCTAATCCTTATGGCGATGGAAGTGGTATTGTTAATTTTATGGCCGTGGCAGATCATGCACTGAGCTATAGATTTATTATTGATGGGGTAGAAAATAACACTCTTTCAGGAAACTACGAAGCACTATTTACAGACCTTGGTGTTAATACTTACGATGTTACTGTAATTGCTTACGGTACAGGTGGAGCCTCTACATTAACCTCTGTTTCTGTAGAAGTCTTTGCAGACTATTCACCACCACAAGAATTATTAGATAAATTAATTGGTGATGGTAACAACGTATGGCGAATGAAAGCAGAATCAGCAGGACATTTTGGTCTTGGTCCTGTAGGCGGAACCGTAGTGTCAGAATGGTATGGTGCCGGAGCTTATGAAAAAGTAGGTGTAGGGATGTACGATGATCGTTTTATGTTTAATGCCGATGGAACTTTTACGCATATCACTAACAATACTAATGACGATCCAACAACAGATACATCAGGTACTATTTTTGGTCGTGGAGGTTTAGTTACTGAAATTGCTTCGGGAGGAACAGAAAACGGTGCTGATGTTGAAAATGTACCTTATAACGATTATACTGAAGAGTGGACGCTTATAGCCCCAGGAGGTGCAGAAACAATTAGTTTATCAGGAACGGCTTTTATCTCTTACTATACCGGTGGAAATCATAGATATGAAATCTTTGACCGTTCGGTTCCTAATGAGATTACTTTAAAAACAACGGATGGTAATGGCGATTTTGACTGGTGGTTTATTTTAACAACGGAAGAAGAAGCTGAAGAAGATTCCTTTACAACCATTTACGATAATTTAGTGTGGGCGGATGAGTTTGATACCAACGGTGCCCCTAATGCAGCTAACTGGACCTACGATCTTGGAACAGGAAGTAATGGTTGGGGTAACGGAGAAGCACAATCGTATACTGATAATGCAGAAAATGTTAGTGTTGAAGATGGTTTCTTAAAAATCACCGCGAAGGAAGCTAACGGAAGTTATACTTCTGCACGTCTTAAATCTGAAGGTTTATTTGAATTTACCTACGGTAGAGTTGAAGTTAGAGCTAAATTACCAGCCTCTATCGGAACTTGGCCTGCAATATGGATGTTAGGTGCCGATTACCAAACCAATACGTGGCCAGCCTCTGGAGAAATAGACATCATGGAGCAAAAAGGACAAGATAAAAATACGGTTCTAGCAACCGTACACCATCCTGCCGTTTCTCCAGGAGCAGGAGATTCAGGAAGTATAGCATTAACAAGTTCTACAACAGAATTTCATAACTATACGGTAGAGTGGACCCCTGATGAAATTATCTTTTTAGTTGATGATACCGTATTTCATACCGTAGAAAATTCAGCAGACTTACCCTTCGAACATGACTTTTTCCTCATCTTAAATGTGGCAATGGGCGGAACCCTAGGCGGTGATATCGACCCAACATTTACAGAAGATAGCATGGAGATTGATTATGTAAGAGTATATCAATAATAGAGTTATCGTTGTTTTGTAATAGTTAGTTTGGAAGTGGCCCAATGCATTAGAAATCCATTGGGCTACCTTTCACCATCTACACATATTTTTTTTAATAAAAAGGTAAGCCTTGCACGGAGACGCTAGTTTGCAATAGTGCCGCTTACTCTGGAATCAATAATTTAGTAAATGACTAAAAATCCCATTTATATCGGAACCCAAAAGGCTTCATTACAAAGTACTGAAGTTAAAGGTGAATTAGTACGTCTTGACCATCAAGAATTCTATAAAATATCAAATAGTGATCAAATGAGACCCTTTTTTATGAGTCTCGTGAGCAATTCTAACCATTGGATGTTTATCTCTAGTAATGGAGGCTTAAGTGCAGGACGAAAAAATTCAGAATATGCCTTATTCCCTTACTATACGGATGATAAGATTACCGAGTTTGCCGATGTTACTGGGCCAAAAACTATTTTTCAAGTTCACAAAGCAGATAAAACATTTTTATGGGAACCGTTTTCAGAGGCCTATAAAGGCGTGTATGCTATTAAAAGAAATTTGTACAAAAACACCTATGGAAATAAAGTTGTTTTTGAAGAAATTAATACGGATTTAGGCTTAAGCTTTAAATACGAATGGAATTCGAGTACGCGTTATGGGTTTGTAAAAAAATCGACCTTAACAAATACAACCTCAGAAAAGGTTGAGGTAACCCTTTTAGATGGTTTACAAAACATTGTGCCATTTGGTATTGGTGCTGATATGCAAAACCAATATAGCAATCTGGTCGATGCTTATAAGAAAAACGAATTACAAAAAGATACGGGTATTGGCATCTTTGCCTTAAGTGCTGTTATAGTAGATAAAGCAGAACCAAGTGAAGCCTTAAAAGCCAATATTGTTTGGTCTTTAGGTTTAGATCATCCGAAGTATCTCATCTCTTCACTTCAATTAAATAACTTTAGAAAAGGGTTAGAAATTGAACAGGAAGAAGATGTTAGAGCTGAAAAAGGCGCGTATTTCGTGTCTTCAGATTTAAGCTTAGACGCCGGAGCAGAACAGACTTGGATGTTTGTGGCTAACGTTAATCAAACGGCAGGTCATATCTGTGACATTTCAGAACAAATTAAAAACGATTCTCAACTTTGGACTACCGTACAAAAGGATATCGATGCTGGAACGCAAAACCTTATTGAAATTGCTGGTGCTGCAGATGGGGTACAACTTGGAGAAGATCAATTAAGAAATACAAGACATTTTGCAAACACGCTTTTTAATGTGATGCGTGGTGGTATTTTTGATGATAATTACACCATTGAAAAAGCCGATTTTATAACTTATATCAACAAAGCGAATACCATTGTTGCTAAAGATAAAGCCGAAATTTTACAGGCCTTACCAGAACTATTTACGGTTGAAGATCTTAAGGCGCTTGCAAAAAAGGATAGTAATTCTGATTTTAAAAGACTTTGCCTTGAATATTTACCCTTAAAATTTAGTAGAAGACATGGAGACCCAAGTCGTCCGTGGAATAAATTCTCAATCAATACCACTAATGAAATTGATGGTTCTAAAATTTTAGATTATCAAGGGAACTGGAGAGATATTTTTCAGAATTGGGAAGCCTTAGCGCATGCTTATCCTGAGTTTATAGAAGGTATGATTCATAAGTTTTTAAATGCCACTACTTTTGAAGGTTACAATCCTTACCGTGTTACTAAAGACGGATTTGATTGGGAGGTCATCGAAGAAGATGATCCTTGGTCTTACATTGGGTATTGGGGCGATCACCAAATCATCTATTTACTTAAATTCTTAGAGTTTATAGAAAAACATTATCCTTCAAGCTTAGCAGCATCTTTTAAAGACAACGTTTTTGTGTTTGCTAATGTGCCTTATAAGATTAAAAGTTATGAAGACACCTTAAAGAATCCAAAAGATACAATTGATTTTGACCACCGTTTAAATCAAGAAATTAATGAAGAACGCGCAAAACTAGGTGTTGATGGAGCGTTATTAAAAGACCAAAATAAGGCCATTTATAAGGTCAACTTAATAGAAAAACTATTAGTAACCGTATTAGCCAAAGTCTCTAACTTTATTCCAGAAGGCGGGATTTGGTTAAATACACAACGACCAGAATGGAACGATGCTAATAACGCGCTTGTTGGTAACGGGGTTTCTATGGTAACCTTATATTACTTAGAACGTTTTTTAAATTTCTTTGAAAACGTGGTTTCTAATGCTAGCCTAGATACGGTTGAAATTTCAGAAGAATTACATGTGTTTTTCACTGAAGTTGTTACAACCTTAGAGCGTCATAAAGCGGTGTTAAGTGCTGCTATTTCTAATGCGGACAGAAAAACAATTTTAGATGGTCTAGGGCAAGCAGGTAGTGTATACCGTATGGCCATTTATGCATCTGGTTTTAAAAATGAAAAACAATCCATTTCTAAAAGCGATTTATTAGACTTTTTTAGAATTACGAAACAATATTTAGAGCATACTATAAAGGCCAATAAGCGTTCAGATGATTTGTATCATGCGTATAATTTAATGACGGTTGAAAACGATAAGGAAGTCTCTATCTCTTATTTATCTGAAATGTTAGAAGGCCAAGTTGCCGTCTTAAGTTCTGGTTATTTAACGTCTGAGGAAGCCTTAGAAGTTTTAAATGCCTTAAAAGCAAGTGCTTTATTTAGAGCCGATCAGTACAGTTATATTCTGTATCCTAATAAACAGTTACCACGTTTTGTAGACCGAAATAATATTCCAGATACTGCGGTTAATGCCTCTCAATTATTACAAGAATTATTAAAATCGAATAACAAACAAATCATTGAAAAGGATGTTTTAGGACAGTATCATTTTAATGGTAATTTCAATAATGCTAACAGTTTAAAAGCGGCTTTAAATGAATTGCCGGAAGACTTTAAACCTTTAGTAGACCAGGAACGTGCTCAGCTTTTAGCTGTTTTTGAAAAGGTATTTAATCATAAATCCTTTACAGGACGTTCTGGAACTTTTTATGGCTATGAAGGTTTAGGATCAATCTATTGGCATATGGTGTCTAAGTTATTATTAGCCGTACAAGAAAATTGTATTAAGGCAATTAATACTAACGAAGATGAAGCGGTAATTGGTGGATTATTAGACCATTATTACGAAATAGGTGAAGGTATTGGAGTTCATAAATCTCCAGAATTATACGGGGCATTTCCAACGGATCCTTATTCGCATACGCCAGGCGGAAAAGGGGCACAGCAACCAGGAATGACAGGTCAGGTAAAAGAAGATGTATTATGTCGTTTTGGAGAATTAGGTGTTTTTGTTGAAGACGGAAAACTCTACTTCAATCCAAGACTATTAAGAAAGGACGAGTTTTTGAAATCGGCCTCAGAATTCACATATACGACGATTGATAAGGTTTCTAAAACGCTTCAATTAGAGAAAGGCACCCTTTGTTTTACCTATTGTCAAGTGCCAATTATTTATCAATTAGCTTCAGAAAATAAAATTGAAGTGGTCTTAAATGATGGAACGGTAACAAGCTTCAACGCTTTAAAACTGGATGAAAATAGTTCTGATCACATTTTTAAGCGTTCAGGAAAAGTAGATCATATTAAAGTGGCTATTCAAAAATAAAAATAGAGACATGAATTCAATTATAAAATCAGCGGTATTTATTTTAATATGGTGTCTTGCGTATTCATGTCAGAATACAAAAAAGGAAAAAAGCAATTCAAAACCTGTGGAGCAAGTACAGGTTTTGAGTGCTAAAGATATTTTAGGAAATCCGGAGTATGTGGCTATTTCTTATGGAGGGTATAGAACCAATACGCGGGAGGTGCAACCAACACTTGCCGAGTTAAAAGAAGATATGCGGCTTCTAAACGCTATGGGAATTAAGGTGCTCAGAACCTATAATGTGCATTTTGATCAGGCGGCCAATTTGCTAAAAGCGATATCAGAATTAAAAGCGGAAACTCCAGATTTTGAAATGTATGTGATGCTAGGCATTTGGATTGATTGCAAAAATGCCTTCGGAACGGGAGATGGAGAAGCAATTCATACGGAAGAGAGTGCACGTAATGCTGTTGAGGTTAATACAGCTGTAGCTTTAGCGAACCAATATCCAGATATTGTAAAAATTCTGGCGGTGGGGAACGAAGCCATGGTTACTTGGGCCACGAGCTACTATGTAACCCCTAATATTATATTAAAATGGGTGCAGCATCTTCAAAACTTAAAACAAACTGGCGATTTACCGTCGGATTTATGGATAACAAGTTCAGATGATTACTCTTCTTGGGGAGGTGGCGATGCGAGTTACCATACAGAAGATTTAGAGCAACTTGCTCATGCGGTAGATTATATTTCTATGCATACCTATCCGTATCATAACTCACATTACAATTCTGAATTCTGGAAAGTCCTTGAGGCAGAAGAATCGCTATCAGATCAAGAAAAAATCGATGCTGCGATGTTACGAGCTTTACATTTTGCACAAGCACAATACGATAGTGTATCCAATTATATGAAAAGTATAGGAGTAGAGAAACCTATTCATATTGGCGAAACTGGTTGGGCTTCCATTTCTAATGGGCATTATGGCGAAACAGGTTCACGCGCTACAGATGAGTATAAACAAGGCTTGTATTATAAACATCTGCGCCAATGGACCCAAAAGGCGAACATCAGTTGTTTTTATTTTGAAGCGTTTGATGAGCCGTGGAAAGATGCCAGCAATGCCTTAGGTTCAGAAAATCACTTCGGTTTAATAAATCTTGAAAATGAAGCTAAATATCCGCTTTGGACTTTGGTTGATGAAGGAGCCTTTAAAGGTTTAACACGAAATGGAAAGCCAATTACCAAAACCTTTAATGGCAATGTTGAAAGTTTAATGGAAACCGTTTTAGTGCCCAACACCGATTATCCGAAATAAACGTTTACAATCATGAAAAAAATAGCAATACTTATGGTCTTTTTTATGGCTTTTGTGTCGTGTAAAAATGAGACCAAAAAAGAGAGTCAGCTTGTAAAAGAAGCGGTTGTTAATACTTCGGTTGTTTCTGTTTCAGGACGTCGGCTCTTGGTCAATGATCAAGCCTATTTAATTAAAGGGATCTGTTACCATCCGGTGCCAAAAGGCAGTCCTAATAAAAGAGATTTTTCCACCTTAAGCCAAGATTTGGAGTTAATGGTTGAAGCCGGAATCAATACCATAAGAATGTATGCACCAATCGCAGACAAAAATGTTTTAGATCAAATTGAAAAAGCAGGCCTTAAAGTCATCATGGGCTTTGGCTACAAACAAGGTGGGCGTTACGATATCTATTCAGGCACATTCATTGACCTGGTAAATACATTCAAAAATCATAATGCCATATTAATGTGGGAATTGGGGAACGAGTATAACTATCATCCGGAGTGGTTTGATGGCGATATTAAAAATTGGTACAAGGCTATGAATGCTGCAGCAGCCTTAATACATCAAAATGATCCGTCACATCCGGTTACCACAGCGCATGGCGATTTGCCAAATGAACTCGCGCGATCTATGAGTCCTAATATTGATGTTTGGGGGATGAATGTCTACCGTTCTATCCGACCAGAAACCATTTTTGAACAGTGGAAAGACCTCAGTTCAAAACCAATGTATCTGTCAGAAACCGGTGCTGATAGTTATATGCAAATTGCAAATGAAGGGTATACGCAGGGCGTCAATGAAAAAGCGCAAGCCGATGCTACAGCTATCATTTTAGATAAAACCTTTAACAATCAGGAAATCTGTTCAGGGGTCACTTTATTTTCTTTTACCGATGGCTGGTGGAAAGCCGGAAACAACGCGGTGCAAGATACCGGAGGTACGGCACCAAACAGTACAGGTGTGCCTTTTGATGGCAGTCCTAATGAAGAATTTTGGGGTATTGTAGATATCGATAGAAACAAGAAAGAAGTTTTTACGGTGGTAAAAAATCACTATACAACAGTAGAACATAAGAATAATTAAATCACAGAAATATGAAACGAACAAAGATCAGCCTTGTGGCGCTCTTAATTCTAACGGTAGTGGGTTGTGCTCCTGAGAAAAAGGACGACACTTTAAATGTTGAAGTTTATGAAACTTCAGAAGGTGGAAATAAATTAACAAGAATTACTGAATTTACAGATGTAGATTCTGCGGCTGTCGTAACAATACGACCAGAGCAAACGTTTCAAACCATCACAGGATTTGGAGGGTCTTTTACAGAGTCTTCAGCTTATCTATTAAACAAATTAAGTAAAAAGAATAGAGACACTATTTTACAGGCTTATTTTGCTGAAGATGGAGCACGATATTCTTTAACAAGAACACATATTGCCTCTTGTGATTTTTCTCTAAATAACTATACCTATGCGCCTGTTGCTGGTGATATGGATTTAGAACATTTTAGTATTGATGAAGATCGTGAAGATCTCATCCCTATGATTAAAGATGCTCAAGCCATTTCAAAAGATGGGTTTCATATTATTGCGTCACCTTGGTCATCTCCACCATGGATGAAAGATAACAAGGCTTATGTAGGAGGGAAATTATTACCTGAATATTACGATACGTTTGCGCTATACTTTTCTAAATATTTAGACGCTTATAAAGCTGAAGGTATTGATATTTGGGGGTTAACACCAGAAAATGAACCTCACGGAAATGGTAATAACTGGGAAAGTATGCACTTTACGCCAGAAGAAGAAACAGACTTTGTACAAAATCATTTAGGTCCTAAGTTAGAAGCTGATGGTAAAGGGCATGTTAATATATTAGGTTACGATCAGAATAGAGGCGGTTTAAAAGAATGGGTTGATGAGATGTTTAAAGACGAAGCTTCATCAAAATATTTTGCTGGGACAGCGATCCATTGGTATGAAAGTACCTATGAAGTTTTTCCTGAAACCTTACAGTACGCGCACCAAAAAGCACCTGAGAAATATATAATAGAAACTGAAGGTTGTATTGATTCTGAAATTCCAATGTGGCAAGATGATGCTTGGTATTGGAAAAAAGAAGCGACCGATTGGGGTTACGATTGGGCGAAGCCAGAAAACAAATATTTACACCCAAAATATGCGCCAGTAAATCGCTATGCGAGAGATATTATTGGTTGTCTTAACAATTGGGTAGACGGTTGGGTTGACTGGAATATGGTTTTAGACCGCCAAGGTGGACCAAATTGGTTTGAGAATTGGTGTCTAGCGCCAGTCATTGTAGATCCAGATGCAGATGAGGTGTACTTTACGCCTTTGTATTATACCATGGCTCATTTTAGTAAATACATCAGACCAGGTGCTGAGGTAATTGGTGTTGAAAATGGCGCTGATGCTATTATTGTAACGGCAGCTCAGAATCCTGATGGGTCTATTGCTGTAGTGGTTTTCAATGAAGAAAAGAAGGCGCAGAATTTTAGCCTTACGCTAAACGACAAGCACATCAATTTAAAGATTGATGGTCAAGCCCTACAAACTATTGTCATTCCAAAAGCATAAGGCTTTCGGATAAAAATTAATGTGATAAAATAAAAGTTATGTCCATCGCATCCCAAAAAGTTCCCTTAGGTCAAAAAATTGCTTTTGGCGCCGGAATGCTTGCTAACCAAATGTTTCCTGCCGTTATCGGTATATTTATAGTTGTTTTGGTAAAAGACCTAGGGTTTCCTGGGTGGATGTGGGGCGTGGTGTCTTTGGCACCGAGAATTTTTGATGCCATTACAGACCCTATCATGGGGTACATTTCAGATAATACCAAATCCCGCTGGGGAAGACGCCGACAGTATGTATTTATTGGGGCCATAATTATGGGGATTTCCTTCATTATTATGTGGCAGTTATTCAGAGATAATTCTCTAAATTATAATTTTATCTACTTTTTATTGACCTCCTTTTTGTTCTATTTGGGGTTAACAATTTTTAGTGTGCCTTATGTGGCCATGGGTTATGAGATGAGTGATGATTTTCATGAGCGTACCAATATTATGGCGGTGGCACAGTGGATTGGTCAATGGGCTTGGGTTATAGCACCATGGTTTTGGGTAATTATGTACGATCCGGAGTGGTACCCTTCTGCAGATGTGGCCGTGAGAGAATTGGCGATTTGGGTTGGTGTTATCTTTGGGGTATGTGCTATGTTGCCGGCTATTTTTATAAAAAGTAAGTCTACAGTCAATGAAAATTATTCGCCACTAACTATGGCTACTATTGGTGGGAGCTTAAAAGAGATTGGAAATAATTTTGTGGAAGCCTTTCAATCGGTACCCTTTAAAAAACTTTGTTTTGCGACTTTCTTTGTGTTTAATGCCTTTAATACCGTAGCGAGTTTTACCTTTTTTATCATCGTCTATTATTTGTTTAATGGAGATGCCGGAGCGGCAGGGATTTGGCCAACCTTATTTGGAAGTGTTGGAGCTTTAGTCACGACGTTTATCGTTATTCCTATTGTGGCTAAACTCTCTAAAATGCTCGGGAAGAAAAATGCTTTTATGGTCACACAAGGAATTTCCGTTGTAGGCTATATTATGTTATGGTTTTTATTTGTGCCTGGAAAGCCCTATTTATTTTTATTTGCCCTTCCTTTTTTCTCCTTTGGTATCGGAGGTCTTTTTACGCTTATGATGTCTATGACCGCCGATGTCATTGATCTTGATGAGTTAAAAACAGGAAAACGTAGAGAAGGTGTTTTTGGAGCTATATATTGGTGGATGGTAAAATTTGGTTTTGGTATTGCCGGAGGATTAAGTGGCCTTATTTTAACCGTGGTTGGTTTTGATTCTGCAGTTGAAATACAAACCGAAAGTGCCCTTATTGGATTGCGTTTATTCTTTTCAGGCTTTCCTATTGCAGGGACCTTAGTGGCTATGTATATTATGCGTAACTACGATATTACAGAACAACGCGCAGGTGAAATTAGAGCGGCTTTAGATCAGCGTAAGAAAGCTTCAGCACCGAAATCTTAAATTTATTATTATAATTAAATGCTAAACCTGTTTATAGTTTAGCAGCGGGCTTATATATTGCGAAAAAAAGCGAAGAATTTTAGATTTTGAAATAATAAAATCGGTGAATAACTAGGTTTTAAAATTTTTAAAAGTAATTTTAAAGAGCGTATAACATATGCTCTTTTTTATTTCATTAAATAACAATATCAATGACAACACTTAAAGAATTAGCGGCGCTATTAAATATTTCGGTTTCTACAGTCTCAAAGGCTTTAAATGATAGTCATGAAATTAGTGAAAACACTAGGATTCGTGTTAAAGAACTCGCCACAAAACTCAATTATAAACCCAATAGAATTGCCCAGCAATTAAAGACCAATAAATCCAAAACAATTGGGGTTATTCTTCCAACGGTTACAAATCCATTTTTTGCTGAAGTTTTACACGGTATAGAAAAGACAGCTAACGCTAATGATTACGATATCATTGTATGTCTTTCTAATGAGACCTTACACAAGGAGCAACGCAGTTTAGAGTTATTGTCTAACGGTAGTGTGGATGGCTTTATCATTGCGGTGGCTAGAGAGAGCCAAGTAGAACAACAGACTGAACATATAAAAGCGACGCTTAAAACGGATACTCCCGTGTTAATGTTTGATAGAGTGGTTCATGATGTGGATTGTAACAAGGTTATTGTCGATGATTTTCAATCGGTTTATGCGGCTACAGAACATTTAATTGTTCATGATAAAAGAAAGCATATCTTATTGGTGAGTAATATTGAAGAGCTTAGTGTTGGAAAGCTTCGTATAGAAGGGTATACAAAAGCCTTAAACGATCATAAATTAGAAGCCCAAATTCTAAACTTAGATCATGCTGGTGATGGCGATGTAGAACGTAAGATTTATGATTATTTAGAGGCTCATCCTAATGTAGATGCTATTTTATCTATAGATCATATTACGGGTATTGTGGCCATTAATATGGCGAAGAAGTTAGGGCGTGCCATTCCATCAGATTTGTCTGTTGTTGGTTTTGGCTATGAGCATACTCAAGTATTATCGAGTCCGAAAATATCGATCATTCATCAAAAAGCCTTTAAAATGGGCGAAATATCGACCAAATTATTAATCGATAATATTAAGGATAAGACTTTAAAATCGAGAACCGTGGTAGTTCCTAGTGAACTAAACCTTAGTGAATCTGTAGAGGTTCATCCTCAATTTTAAGCATAAAAAAAGCCTGATTCACATCAGGCTTTTTTTTTATGGTCAAGGTCAATTATAGGCCTTTTGTTTTATTCATCGCATCGCTTCCTGCTTGTTTAGCATCTTCAACGGCTTTGTTACCTGCAGCTTTCACTTTGTCAGCAGCATCGCTACTCGCTTTCTTTGCGTCTTCAACAGCTGTGTTAGCCGCGTCTTTAACGTCATCAGCCATTGTTTCTGCACCTTCTTCAATACTCTCAGCAGCATCGCTTGCAGCCGCTTCAGCATCTTCTAAAGCTTCACTTGATGCTTCTCCGGCATCGTCAACAGCGTCTTCAATAGATTCACTAGCCTCTTCCATTGCATCTTCTGCTTCATCCATTGCATCTTCTGCCTCGTTCATTGCATCTTCAATCTTATCTTCTGTTTTTTCTTTAGTATCTCTACAAGATGTAAATGATAATCCTAAAACAGCAACTAGAGCTAAACTTAATACAACTTTTTTCATTTTAATAGTTTTAATGTTAATTTATGTTAAGGTACGAAAATATTTTTAATGGAGAACTCCATAAAATTTTTAATGTATTTCGCGTACAGCTTTGATATATACGTTGATGCTATTGCCTTTGGATCATTGCAAGTTCAAATTTTTACTGTAAATTACAGAAGTCTATAAATCCAAGTAAATTTTTGTAGTGGTCCCGACCACCTTCACAGAAGGACCATAATAAATATTAAGACCCTTTTTAATTATGACTTTAAAATTTAAATATTTCTCACTCATTGCTATTTTATGTTGGTCGCTTTCTGGCTTCACTCAGAATCACAGAAACGAGAAAAAAATACTAAAAGCAGTTGACAAACATGTAGAGAACACTATTTCTTTATTGAAGACTTCCGTGTCTATAAATAGTGGTACTATGAATTTTGAAGGCGTAAAAGCTGTAGGCCAGTTGTTTCAAAAAGAGTTTGATGCCTTGGGATTCACAACAACATTAACCTCGGGAGAGGCTTATGGTAGAGCAGGACATCTCATTGCTAAAACCACAGGCAAAAAAGGACCAAAGGTCTTACTTATAGGCCATTTAGATACGGTTTTTGAGTTAGAGAGTCCGTTTCAAGCGTATACCATGCAAAATGACTCCATCATGAAAGGCCCAGGTGTTGCTGATATGAAAGGTGGTGATGTTATTATTATTTTGGCTATGCAGGCCTTAAGAGATGCGGGACTATTAGACGATATGTCTATTGAGATTATCATGACTGGTGATGAAGAAAGAAGTGGACGACCGCTGTATTTATCAAAAAAGGACCTTATTGATGCCGCCAAACGTTCCGATATTGCTATCGGTTTTGAAAATGGGGATAATAATCCAAAAACGATTGTGGTGTCTCGTAGAGGATCTACAGATTGGAAGCTTACCGTAAAAGGTAAACCCGCGCACTCTTCGCAAGTTTTTACCGAAACCGTAGGCGTTGGTGCTATTTTTGAAACGTCTCGAATCTTAAATGCTTTTTATGAACAATTGTCTACCGAAAAAGATCTAACCTTTAATCCTGGATTTATTTTAGGTGGAACAGATATTAAAGGCAATGCTACTGGGACTGGGGGAGAAGCGCTAGGGAAAACCAATGTGGTAGCGCAAGAAGCCGTCGTTCGTGGCGATTTAAGAGCCGTTTCCCTAAAACAATTAGCGCATGCGAAGCGTGTGATGCAAGAAATCGTTTCAGAACATTACCCGCAAACCTCTGCTGAATTAATCTTTTCCGATGGAGGTTATCCGCCATTGAGTTTAACTGAAGGGAATCAAAAATTACTAAGCTATTACAATACGGTAAGTGAAGATTTAGGGTTTGGAAGTGTTGAGCCTGTAAATCCTAGAAAAGCAGGCGCTGCTGATATTTCTTTTACCTCAGGATATGTAGATATGGCTATTGATGGCTTAGGCCTTACAGGTGGTGGTGGCGATCATACCATTAATGAAACCGGAAACCTAAATACTATTGCTACACAAGCTAAAATAACAGCGGTGCTCTTATACCGATTGGTGCATTCTAAATTTTAAGATTTTGAAGCTTTAAAATAAGCCATAATTTTATGTACAGCGCCACGATGGCTACGGATATAGGTTTGCGTAATATCGCCTTGATTTTGCCTTACAGTGTCGTTGTTAATTAAGTTTTCAAGCGTATTTGTAAATTCCTCAGGCGTAGCAACGCTCGTCACACCACCCAATGTAATAAGGGCTTTAGCTTCAGGGAATTTTTCGTAATTCTTACCAATAATAATAGGCATACCAAAAACGGCAGGTTCTAAAATATTATGTAATCCCGTAGCCCCAGCGCCACCACCAACGTAAGCGATGTCTGCGTAGCTATAGGCCTTACTTAAATAGCCTATGGTATCTAAAATAAAGACTTGATACTGCTCTAAATGGTCGGCGGATTCCAATTCAGAGTAGCTTATGGTTTTAACCTTCAGTTGTGCTTTTAATGAAGCGATATAACTCGGTTTTATATTGTGAGGCGCAATAATATATTTAACATCAGATGCGGTAGACTGGTTGATGAAATTGAGATATAATTTATCATCTTCAGGCCAAACACTTCCAAAAGTAACACAGCGGTTTTGAGCTTTAAAAGTGTCTATAAAATCAATCCTATTGTCTATATCTAATTGGTTAGAAACACGATCAAACCGGGTGTCTCCAGAAACAGAAGTGGCAGTATAACCGATGTTATGGAGCAAGGCTTTAGAATTTTCATCTTGCGTAAAGATATGGTTGAAGGCAAATAATGCCGATTTCATATAGGCGCCATACCATTTGAAAAATGCTTGATTGTCTCTGAATACGGCTGAAATTAAAACCGCTTTTAATTTGCGTTTTTTTAATTCGTGTAAAAAATTGGGCCATATTTCATACTTTACAAATACGGTATAATTAGGATGAATCAGGTCTAAAAATGTCTTAGCATTGCTTGGGGTGTCTAAAGGCATGTAAACAACAACATCTGCAATTTTAGCGTCCTTTCTTACCTCATAGCCCGAAGGAGAGAAAAAGGAAAGAACCACCTTGTAATGTGGGTATTGCTGCTTTAAAGCTTCAAACACCGGAAGGCCTTGCTCATACTCGCCTAATGAAGCGCAATGGAACCAAAAGGTTTGATCGGTAGATGAAATGGCTTGTTTAAGTTTTGAAAAAGTCTGTTTTCTTCCCTTAACGCCCTGATTTAATTTAGAATTGAATAGAGCAGCACATTTTATAACCCAACTGGCGATATAAATTCCTATGGAATAGAATAGTTTCAAAAAAAAAGATTTGTGCTAAAATACATTTCTTTCAATTAATTACATTGCCATAGCGCTTACAATTTCGTATTTTCGCTTAGAGCTTTTTGCTCATCTATTTAAGATTATAAATGTAAGCTTTACAATGAAAAAAATACAAATGGTTGACCTTCAAAGTCAATATGCCAAAATTAAAGATATAGTAGATCCATCGATTCAAGAGGTCATGGATAGCGCCACTTTTATTAACGGACCCAAAGTTCACGAATTTCAGAAAAATCTTGAAGATTATTTAGGGGTTAAGCATGTTATTCCTTGTGCTAACGGTACCGATGCTTTGCAAATTGCCATGATGGGCTTAGGTTTAAAGCCAGGTGATGAGGTGATCACTGCAGATTTTACATTTGCCGCTACGGTAGAGGTGATTGCGTTATTACAATTAACACCCGTTTTAGTTGATGTAGATCCGGTGACTTTTAACATTGATGTAGAAGCCATCAAAAAAGCGATTACACCAAAAACAAAAGCTATAGTACCAGTACACTTGTTTGGATTGCCAGCAAATATGGATGCTATTATGGATTTGGCTAAAGAGCATAATTTATTTGTTATTGAAGATAATGCCCAAGGTATTGGTGCGGAATATACACATCGTGATGGTTCTAAAACTAAAACAGGTGCTATTGGTCATGCGGCATCCACATCGTTCTTCCCTTCTAAAAACTTAGGATGTTATGGTGATGGTGGTGCTATTTTTACTAACGACGACGATTTAGCGCATACCATTAGAGGTATTGTAAATCACGGGATGTATGAGCGTTACCACCACGATGTGGTTGGCGTAAACTCACGTTTAGATTCTATCCAAGCGGCGGTTTTAAATGCGAAATTACCACATTTAGATACCTATAATGCGGCACGTCGTCGTACAGCTCGAAAATATAATGAAGCCTTTAAAAATCATAAGAATATAATTATTCCAACAGGTTTAACGACCTGCGAAGGCATTTGTGATACTTGCGATTGCCATGTGTTTCATCAATATACCTTAAACCTTGTTGATGTGGATAGGGATGCTTTAGTAGCGCACTTGCAAGAGAAAAATATTCCTTGTGGGGTCTATTACCCAATTCCTTTACACCGTCAAAAAGCCTATAAAGATGAGCGTTATAACGAAGCCGATTTCAAGGTGACGAATGCTTTGGTAACGTCTGTAATCTCATTACCAATGCATACAGAATTAGACGATGAACAAATTACTTTTATTACCGATACGGTTTTAAATTTTATCAATTTATAGGACACGTTTAATACCGTCATGATGTAACGATCATGGCGGTTTAACAGACTTAGGAATTTTACATTGAACGAACGCAATAAAGAAAAAAACATGAAAATTTTAGTTACAGGTGGTTTAGGTTTTATAGGATCGCATACCGTTGTAGAATTACAAAATGAAGGCTATGAGGTTGTTATTATAGATAATTTATCTAATTCTACAATTGAAGTTTTAGATGGTATCACCGCAATTACCAATAAAAAACCACTTTTTGAGAAATTGGATTTAAAGGTGAAGGCAGATGTTCAGGATTTTTTTAAGCGTCATACGGATATTCAAGGGATCATTCACTTTGCGGCCAATAAAGCGGTAGGAGAGAGTGTTGCTGAGCCTTTAATGTATTATGAAAATAACATTAGCACTTTAATTTATCTGCTTCAGGAACTAAAGGACTTAGAGAAGAAGAATTTTATTTTTAGTTCGTCTTGTACGGTTTATGGGCAAGCTGATGAATTGCCTATTACTGAAAATGCACCGGTTAAACCAGCCGAGTCTCCATACGGTAATACGAAGCAAATAGGGGAGGAAATTATTAGAGATACCTGCCGTGTTAATGGCGATATTAAAGCGATTGCTTTACGTTATTTTAACCCTATTGGTGCTCATGAATCTACCGAGATTGGAGAGCTTCCTATTGGAGTGCCTCAGAATTTAGTGCCTTATATTACACAAACAGCTATTGGAATGCGCGAGCAACTTTCTGTTTTTGGTGGTGATTACCCAACCTCAGATGGAACTTGTGTAAGAGATTATATTCATGTAGTGGATTTAGCGAAGGCCCATGTGGTAGCGCTACAACGCTTGTTGGATGTTAAAAATGACTCTAATTACGAATTCTTTAACCTAGGGACCGGAACAGGAAGTACGGTTTTAGAAGCTGTACAATCCTTTGAACGTGTTTCTGGAAAGGCCTTAAATTATAAGATTGTAGACCGAAGAGAAGGTGATGTTACTGCGGCCTATGCAGAAACGTCTAAAGCCAATAGCGTGTTAGGTTGGAAAACGGAATTAACATTAGATGACGCTATGGATGCGGCATGGAAATGGGAGCAAAAAATAAGAAGTAAATAAGACTTTCAACGGCTTTCCTTTTAAAATAGAAGAAAACCCATTGTGGCGACTTAACGTTAATAATTAAAAAATCTTAATTATTGAATGTGTAATGCAGCTCAGGGTTAACTAAGAATATGCTAAGGGTTATGGCGTCTCATTTTTGATGTCATAATCCAATAGCTTGTTAATCAGTATTTAACATTGATTTCTTGGAGTTGGTCATCTAAATCCGTTACTTTGTACGGAATGATAATTGAACAACATGAAATTGATTAGTATTAAAAGAGAGACCAAAACAGAAGGTCGATTCACCAGAAAAATGGGCGCATTACAAACTAATGTGACTTACATCAAGAAACAATTTTTAAGTATTCCTTACAAAACGCTTCACAAATATCGTGAAACGTACTACGGCGAAGTTAAAGACTGCGAAGACTGCCTATTAGCGCGTTAATCTAACGCTTTTTCTTTTTTCTTATTGGTAAACACACCACTGAATAGAAGCATAATCATCCCTGTTGTTACCGATAAATCGGCAACATTGAAGATTCCGGTTCTAAAGACACCTCCTAAATTAATGTAGAAGAAATCCGTTACTTGGCCAAATACAATACGGTCAAATACATTGGCAATACCACCTCCTACAATACAACAAAAGGCAATAAGACTCAGTTGGTCTAAGGATTTAGTTTTAAGAATGTAATAGACAACATACCCTAATACAAGGGTGGGTAAAATAAGAAGAAACAACAATCTTAGTGTTGGATTCATATCACTACCCATGCCTAAAAAGGCCCCTTTGTTTTCAACCCAAATAAGCTGAAAATAGTCTTTAATGACGTTGATTTGCCCTTTGCTACCTCTTATCATCGTGGTTCTCACAATGACCTTTGAGATTTGATCAATAGCAATATTGAAGATAATCAGTAGCGTTATAAAAAGATTCCTATTCAAAGTTTTAGGGTTTAGGCGTTTGTATCTAAGGTTGCAGAAACGGTTTCTGCTTCGCGATTTATTTTCTTAACCAAACCTTGTAGTACTTTACCAGGCCCTACTTCTGTAAATAAGCTAGCTCCATCATTAATCATTTGTTGTACAGATTGTGTCCAACGCACGGGAGCTGTAAGTTGTGAAATTAAATTAGCTTTTATTTCATTTTCATCTGTAATTGCAGATGCAGTAACATTTTGGTAAATAGGACAGTTTGGTTTACTGAACGTTGTGTTCTCTATAGCTGCTGCTAATTCTTCACGAGCAGGCTCCATTAAAGGCGAGTGAAACGCACCACCAACAGGAAGCACAAGTGCACGGCGAGCGCCAGCTTCTTTTAAAGCCTCACAAGCTTTATTAATAGCTTCTACTTCTCCAGAAATCACTAATTGACCTGGGCAGTTATAATTGGCTGCAACCACTACACCGTCGATAGTTTTACAAACCTCCTCAACTACGGCATCTTCCAATCCTAAAACGGCAGCCATTGTACTTGGTTGTAATTCACAAGCTTTTTGCATCGCAATAGCACGTTGAGAAACTAGCTTTAATCCATCTTCAAACGTTAAGGCTCCTGACGCTACTAAAGCTGAAAATTCACCTAATGAATGTCCGGCAACCATATCCGGTTTAAAGCTGTCGCCTAAAGTCTTCGCTAAAATCACCGAATGTAAAAATACCGCTGGTTGCGTAACTTTGGTTTCCTTTAAGTCCTCCTTAGAACCTTCAAACATGATGTCTGTAATATGGAAGCCTAAGATTGAATTGGCTTTTTCAAATAATTCTTGTGCTAATGGAGAGTTTTCATAAAGATCTAGACCCATTCCTGTAAATTGAGCTCCTTGACCTGGAAATATATATGCGTTCATTGTTATCTAAATTTATGATGCGAAAATAATAATAATTTATTTAAACAACTCCTATATAAACCGGCATTCATAGCTTTAATTTTTAACTATTGAAACGAAGAAATAAACGGGCGATTCTGTGGTGTAATTTGGATACGTAGAGCTTTGTTTTCGTTTTATTTCTGAAGGACTTCAGGAAAATTAAAGCCTTAAGTAGGTCGCTATGCTTGGTTTTAAAAGGAAGAACCTAAAGGGGTGTCAGGTATTTATAAAACGCTAAGGGTTTTATGTTGAAAAACTAGCGTTCACGATGTAGCAAATCTTTCTTAGGTAAATAATCTAAAGCGAGCGATGCCTTCTTATTAAATCTTATTTGTCCTTGTAAGAACAACTAGGAATGAAAACTGAGTTGCACGAGGATGATAACTTGAGCTGTGACAAGAACAACAGCAAGCGCTATAAATACCCCTATTAATAGAGAATTTTTTTTCAAAAGTAAGTAGGTTAAAGATTCTAAAACAATAATAAGGCATTGTTTAAACTCTTAAAAAAAAATGTCGTGAAGTGTGGGGTTTTGTCCGAGAAGAGTTTAAAAACCGATACCGTTCATCGTTTAATATAACCTAAGAACCTTAAAAAAGAGGATAAGTTAGTCGCTTATAGAGCGTTGTAAGCGTCCTTAAAAGCCGTCTTATAGGTGTTGGAGATAGGGATTTCATGCTCTGCAATATGGATTACAGCTCCTTTAACGCTGTCTATTTTGGTGAGTTTAACGGCGTAAGAGCGATGAACACGGCAGACGTCTGTAAGTTTATTGGCGGTTATAAAAGCATCAATAGAATCTCTTTTTAAATACTTTTTAATGCTGGTGTGTATTTCTATATACTTGTCTGAAGAGGAAATAAAAAGAAGTTCTTCTTCTTTAACCTTATGCAATTCATGACCTATTTTAATGGTGAAATAACTATGGTTAATGGCGTATCTGTTTAGGACGATATTTATTGTAGAAAAAATATTCGCTTCATTAAATGGCTTTAATAAATAACCATCTGGAGTAAGTTTTGAGGCTTCTTTTACGGTGGTGGCATCTGCAAAAGAGGTGAGAAATATAAAAGGGATCTGTAACTGCTCATTGATATATTTTGCAATCTCAAAACCTTGGTTGCTCCCATGCATATTGATATCTAAAATAGCAAGGTCTGGTGGGTTAGTTTCAAGAGCTTTAATGGCGCTTTCTGCATTGAAGGCAATAGCTGTAACATCATAGCCTAAATCTTCTAAAATACTATTCAGCTGTTCCGAGATGAAAACATCATCATCTGCAATTAAAATTTTGGATTTAATGTTATCGGGCATGAAAGGTGATTTTTAGGTCGAATCCGTCGGAATTATTAATGTCTAGCTTACCAAGTAATTGTCTAGTGGAAAGTGCATAAATTAACTTTAATCCAAATGATTGACTCGATTCAATAGTGGTACCTTCCGGTAAGCCACAACCATTATCCGTATATCGAAATGCAATGTCTTGCTCTAATTTTTCAATAGAGATATTTACTTGTTTTTGGTGAGGTTTAGACCAAGCGTATTTTATACTGTTAGCAATTAACTCATGTAAAATAAGGCCTAAAGTTTGGGCTTGCTCAACGTCTAACCAAAGTTGAGTGCCGTGAACGGTAAAGGTATCGTCATCAGTCTTTATAGGTTCTAACAAGAGCTTTACAATGTCGTTAAAATAGTCTTTAACGTCAATTTGTTTATAATTTCCTTTAAGATACATTTTTTGATGTGCGAGCTGCATGGCATCAATTCGGGTTTTACTATCTATCAAGGCTTTTTTAGCAATGTTATTCTCTGTGTTTTTAGATTTTAAATATAAGACAGAAGAGACCACTTGCATATTGTTTTTAACACGATGGTGTACCTCTTTTAATAAGATTTCTTTATCGTTTAAGGCGTTCTCTATAACGCGATTCTTTTTTGATAATACGGCTGCAATTTTCTTTTTTTGATGGTAAAAATAGGTGACGCATATAACGAGAAGAATAAGTATAATAATGCTAGAAAGGGCCGTGTAGTTTCTTAACCTGTTTCGCTCTTCTTTTTTATCATATTGATATTGAAGTAGTGTTATTTCATTGGCTTTATTGATACTATCGGCAAGGGACTTCTTCTGATAAATGTCTTGCATTTCTAGACGGATAATATCCCTTATCCCTTCCTCATTTCTTATTTGATTATTGTAGTTATTGTAGGCTTTGTAATAGGTGAGTGCTTTTGTTAAATCGCCTCGTGATTCATAAGCTAAAGCTAAACCTTCACTTGCTAGTTTTAGAGGTTGCAAATGGTGATTGTCTTTGGCTGTGCGGTAAGCTTTTTGGTAATACCTATAGCTCTCATTGTGCCGATTAAGTTTATGATCTGTTTTCGCTGCTATGATATAGGCTTTATCTAAGTCTTCTTTAATTTTTAAATTCTCAAGCTGTGTAATAGCGAGTGTAATATTGGCTTTGGCTTCTTTTAAATGGTTCTGCTGTAAATACACCTCGGCTAAATTGGTTCTTACTTTGGCTTCAAGTAAGGATGCTTCAGTAGTTAAAGCCACACGAAGGGCTTCCTTATAATTTTGTAAGGCCCGATCGAGATCATTAAGTTCTAAATTTAATTCTCCCAATTTGTTTAAAGACCTAATAAGTCGGTTGTTATTGTTAAGTCTTTTTGCGTAAGAAATGGCCGTTAAATAATGCTTTTGCGCAGTGCTGTACTCTTTTATAGAAAGATTAATATTTCCTAAGTTCTCATAGATCGACGATTTAAATCCGCCAAACTTGTGTGTCGTACAAAAATGCAAGGCCTCTTGAAAAGTGGCTATACTTAATTTATATTGGCCTTGGGCTTCATAAATTTCTCCAATATTAATTTTAGCACGGGCGTATTCTACATTGAGTTGGTGTTTATTGGCATAGTCCAAACACTTAAAATGATACTCTAAAGCGAGGTCAGAGTTACCTTGACTGTTTTTTAAATTCCCGAGGTCGCCGTATAGTGTTGCGACCCCTTCATACATCTGGTTGGCAAGGGCTAAGTCTAAACCTTCTTTTAAAATGTGCTCTGCCCGATCAATTTGGCCTAACATTAAATAGGAATGGCCCAAAAAATGATGGGCTTGTGCAATTTTATCGTATTGGGCTGTTGTTTTAGCTAAATCTAAATACTCCCCGCTAATTTTTAAACCTTGATTGAAATCTAAATAAACCGTTTTCCAACAACAATAACGATAAGCACTAAGCCTGTCGTCTACCGGAAGTTTATGGTTTGAAGCAATTTGGTAGGCCGAATCTATAAGCTGTTGTTTCTTAACAGGGACTTGACTGAATCCTTTTAGCGACCAACAGAGGGCTAATAAAATATAGATGAGTTTCATGGATTCAGGCGTTTTAATTAGCGCAATTTAAAAATTAGTAGTTGCGGCTTCTGCACAACGCTCACCATCCATCGCTGCAGAAATAATACCGCCAGCATAACCGCCACCTTCACCACAAGGATATAAGTTGGTGATTTCAGGATGTTCTAAACTGTCTGTCCTCGGAATATTAACAGGAGAAGAGGTTCTCGATTCTACACCTATAATATTAGCCTCTTCCGTATAATAGCCTTTCATTTTTTCACCAAAAGCTTTAAATCCTTTTCGTAAGGAGCCGCCAATTATTTTAGGTAATAAGGAATGTAATGGGGCCGATTTTAATCCGGGTTGGTAAGAGGTTTCATTTAAAGAATTAGACAATCGACCTTCAACGAAATCTGTAAGTCTTTGTCCGGGTGCAGACTGGCGTCGTCCACCAGATGTAAAGGCTAAGCGCTCTAAGTCTTTTTGGTATTCTAAGGCTTTTAACGGCCCAAAATGCTCGTATTTATGCAGGTCTCTTTCGGCTTTAATTTCAGTAACAATACCAGAATTGGCAAATTTATTGTTTCGTTTTGAAGGAGACATCCCATTCACAACCACTTCGCCATTGGATGTAGCGGCTGGCACGATAAATCCGCCAGGACACATACAGAAGGAATACACCCCTCTGTCATTAACTTGTTGTACCAAACTGTACGAAGCTGCAGGTAGGAGTTCATCGCGTTTCTCACCTTTACAGTGGTATTGAATACCGTCTATGATTTCTTGAGGATGTTCTACACGAACGCCCATAGCAAAGGATTTTGCTTCGAGTTTAATGTTTTTATCATTCAGTAAATAAAAAATATCTCTTGCCGAATGCCCTGTTGCCAAAATTACTTTTTCGGTATCTAATTCCGTACCATCAAGAAGTTGAAGGGCTACAATTTTCTGATCTTTAATGCTGAAATTAGTCACGCGGGTTTCAAAATGAACTTCACCACCGTAACGGATGATGGTTTCTCTTATATTCTGAACCACTTTAGGTAATTTATTCGTGCCAATATGCGGGTGAGCATCCACTAAAATTTGATCCGTAGCTCCATGATAAACTAAGTTTTCAAAAATTCGTCTCACATCACCTCGTTTTAAACTTCTTGT
Organism: Winogradskyella rapida; assembly: GCF_042675845.1. Lineage (NCBI taxonomy): Bacteria > Pseudomonadati > Bacteroidota > Flavobacteriia > Flavobacteriales > Flavobacteriaceae > Winogradskyella > Winogradskyella rapida. The sequence continues at coordinate 2,051,511 of NZ_JBHTKM010000063.1, forward strand.
GTAGAGTTTACCATCACTATAGGTTCCTGCTCCGCCTTCGCCAAAACAATAATTAGAATCTTCGTTTACAAAATGATCCTGATTAATCGCTTTTAAATCTCTACGACGATCTTGTACATTTTTACCTCGCTCTAAAACAATAGGTTTATAACCGAGTTCTATACAACGTAAAGCAGCATACATTCCCGCAGGACCAAATCCAATAATATGTACTGGCTTGGCTTTAGAAACGTCTTGGTAATTAAATTGGTATTCAGAATTTTCAGGAAGCGATTCATTGATATAAACTTCAACCTTATAGTTAAACATAATTTGTCGTTTACGTGCATCAATAGATTTTCTTAAAATCTTGATTCCCGTTATTTCAGAAGGTTTCATACCTAGATCGAAAGCCGCTTTTTGGAGTAAGCCATCGGCTTGTCGTTCTTGGTTTAAATTGATGCGTAGTTGTAAAGCTTTTATCATGTTGCAAAATTAAATAAAAGAAACGTTATCAAAACCTTTTAATGAGCAATAAGTTGAGCTGTGGATTATTAAGTTTTTTCCATAAAAAAACCACGTTGTTAAAACGCGGTTTTTTTTTAAGAATGATTTCGAAATATTTAAGGTTTCGATTTAGGTTGATCTCTATTCATTTCTGTGATGTCTATCTCAGAAGGTTCGTAATTTAAAAAGTGTTTAGTAAAATGATCTGCTCGTAACCAAAATGAATACTCCGTCATGCTACCAAAACTGTGACGTTGTCCCGGCATAAGCATAAAATCGAAACGTTTATGAGCTTTTATTAAAGCATTAGCCATACGTATCGTTCCACCAGGGTGTACATTATTATCGACATCTCCAGTAATAAGCATTAAATGTCCTTTTAAATGCGAAGCTAAAGATTGGTTATTATCTATAAGATACTTGTACTTTACGTTACCATCATCATCCATTTCTTCTTGAACACCATGATGTGTTTCACTCCACCAACTGTTGTAGATATTGTTATCATGATTTCCGGCTGAAGACACAGCGGCTTTAAAGAAATCAGGATATACGAGCATTGCTGCTGTAGACATAAATCCACCTCCAGAGTGCCCATAGATTCCCACTTTATTAATATCAATAAAGTCATGTTGGTCGGCTAATTGTTCGGCAACATGTCTTTTATCGGCCAATCCGTAATCTCTTAAATTACCATATCCGTAGTTGTGGTACCATTTAGAACGGTCTGGATGCCCACCACGGTTTCCGGTTGTAACCACGATAAATCCAACTTGTGCCATACGATCTAAACGATCCATACGCACAGAGAATGATTTATTTACGGCTTCCGTTTGAGGTCCTGGGTAAACGTATTCTAAAAGCGGATAAGATTTGGTTTCATCAAAATCGAAAGGTTTATACATCACCCCATAAATATCCGTAATTCCGTCGTCGGCCTTTACTTTAAAGGTTTCAGGGAATTGGTAGCCAGCAGCCATAAGTTGTGATAAATCGGCCTCTTCTAATTCCATAATAAGTTTTCCGGTATTAGATCTTAATTCCGATTTAGGAACCGTATTCACTCTAGAATAATTACTGACGAAATAGGCATTAGAGTCGGCCATATTTGTACTCGTATTATAATCTCCAGGATTCAGAGCTTTTAAGCCTGTTCCATTTAAGTTTATCTTATATAAGTGTTCATAGTACGGATCTTGATCTTTAGGAATACCATGAGCCGTGAAATATAAGGTTCTGCTTTTTTCATCAACACCAATAGCACGTTCTACGTGATAGGATCCTGAAGTAATTTGGTTTTTAAGACGCCCTTCGGTATCATATAAATAATAATGTGCCCAACCCGAACGCTCAGCCCAATGTAACATTTCGGTCTCGTTGTTTAGTAAAACTAAAGGACGCGATTCTATATACGTATTAAAACGTTCTTCAATAAGCACTTTTGTGGCTCCAGTATTAATGTCTGCTACACAAATGTCGAATTTCTTACGATCTCTACTAATAGTATTGTAATAGATTTTACCTTTTTTAGATAAGAGAAGTGAAGGAGCAAAGTCGTCATCATAGCTCGATTTTAAACGAGGTTCACGGTAAACCTGAATGCTTTGTTGCTTCACGGTATCTAATTGTACTTGGATACTGCTTTTAGATGGAATATCAAAAACATGAAGTTCTGTTTTGTAATATTCATCTTCTCCTGGCATATGGTATTTATAAGTTTCTAAAGTAGGGCGTTTGCTAGAGGTGGTATTTATAACCCAAAGATCTTTTATGTGTCTAGAATCGGTTCTTTGGAAAACAAACTTTTTAGAGTCGTGAGACCAAATGCCACGTACGGCTTTACGCTTGTCCTTGTTTTTTACTTTGTCTTCATTGGTTTCTCCACGACCGCTACCTCCAAAACTGTAGTTTTCTTCACCATCTTGTGTCCATTGGTTTTCTACAATGGTAGAATCCTTTTCATTTTTAACGGCTTTTAAAAAGTTAGCCTTATCCATCCAATACAAGTTGTGATGCTTTGAGAATAAAACAATCGAACTATCTGGAGCAATGTTGGCCCATTTTTTCCAATGTTCTTTTTCCTTCTTTTTATGATCTAAAACCGTTAAGCCATTACCGCCTAATTGGTACTCAAAGTGGTAAACTTTATTTTCTTTTTTAGGCTTTTTCTTTTTTCGCTTTTTAGTTGAAGTTGTATCGGTTTCCTTTTCGGCATCCTCATCTGAAGGTTTGGCATCTACTTTTTCTGTAGAGGTCACATAGAAACGAATAGCGGTTTCGTTGTTTACAAATTCGAAATCAAATTTTGGTAAATGCTGAGCATCATACGGGTCTTTAGTGATTTCTGTAAGCCATTGTGCCATTTTTTCGTTGTCGAAAAGTGTTTTTTTACTACGCTTATCTGCATCTACGATATAATATTGAGAGCCTTCTGAAGTTTTATATTGGTACCAAAATCGGTTTCCATTTTTAAGCCAATGAGGACGTACTGAAGTTGAGTGTACAAGTTTGGCTAAGTTGGTCGGCGAGAATTTTGCTGCCGCTCTGTAGTTAGGTGTTGGGGTGGGGTTTTTAATGTCACTATTTTGAGCGTTTATAACACAAAGAAATAAACTAAAAAACAGGAGACTTAGTGATTTTTGCATGCTTTATAAAATTGTTTAAGAGGTCTAGATTTTAATTCTGACTAAATTACTTTGAATATTATAAAATTAGGAGATATTTAACATTAGCCTAACGAATTCTTTGGCTTAGTACTGTGCTTATAAGACGATATTAGTATCTTTAAATTTCTAAAAAGACAATAACATTGCGTTGGTTTAAAAAAGATCCCCTTCAGATTATCGGTTTTCGAAGTTACGGAACCGATACCCATTTTTATGCTAGAGGTCGTGCTCTAGAAGATGAATCTATTGATTTAGAAGATCAACATATTTGGCACCTTATTGTGAATACCTGGAAGCGTTTTGAAACGGATGAAATTAAAGGTGTAGGCTTAGATTTAAAATTACCTGATAACAGTATTATTAAGGTTACAACCGATGATAGTGGTTATTTTATTGCGCAAGAAAACATCAAAGGCTTAAAGGCTTTAGCCAATGATGAAGGGTGGTTGTCCTTTGAATTATCTTATAACGATGCAAGCATTAAGCGTACCATTCAGAATCGTAATCGATTTCCTTCTGAAATCTTAATTCCGTCGCCAAAGGCCGATTTTGGTGTGGCCAGTGATATTGACGATACCATATTACATACGGGTGTGGTGTCTGTTTTAAAGTGGCGTGTTATTTATAATTCTATTTTTAGGCATGCCAAACATAGAATTCCTTTAGAAGGCTCTGCGGAATTTTACCATAAACTACATCGAGGAGCTTCGGGTAAGAATGCGAATCCTATTTTTTACGTCAGTCATAGCCCTTGGAATTTATACCGTTATTTAGAACTTTTTTTACGACAGAATAATTTTCCGAAAGGCCCTATATTATTGCGAAGTTTAGGGAATTTACTTCGTAAAAAACCTCAAGATGAAAAGCCGCAAAAACAAAAGGAGATTTTAAACCTCCTGAAAACTTATCCTAATTTACCGTTTATTTTAATTGGCGATAGTGGTGAACACGATCCCGATATCTACATGGAAATAGCAGAAGAATTTCCAGACCGCATTTTAGCCATCTATCTGCGAAGTGTAAAACATAAAAAGAAGATGATTCGGGTAAAAGGACTGATAGAAAACTATAAAACCACTCAGGTTTTAATGGTAGAAGATAGTAAGGAAGCTATAGCCCACGCTAAAGCGCATGGGTTTATAGCTTAAACTATTTTATAGGTGAGCCCATTAGATCAAATGGACTGTGGTATAATGAAAAGTAATGATCTTAAAATCTGAAGCGTTTTAGAATAAACCATTGATTTCAGCATCAATTCTATTGATAATGCCACCTAAATCTTCCGGATTAGCCACAAAGTCTAAATTATCTACATCAATAATTAAAAGATTGCCTTTGTTGTATTTAGAAATCCAAGCTTCATAACGCTCATTAAGTCGACTTAAATAATCGATACTAATAGAATTTTCATAATCACGACCACGTTTTTGAATCTGATTAACCAAATTAGGAATAGAACTACGTAAATAGATAAGTAAATCTGGACCTTTTACATAAGATTCCATAAGTTCGAAAAGAGAAGAATAATTTTCAAAATCACGGTTGGTCATTAAGCCCATAGCATGTAAGTTAGGGGCAAAAATATGCGCATCTTCATAGATGGTTCTATCTTGAATAATGTCTTTTCCGCTTTCGTGAATGATGTTTACTTGTCTAAATCTGCTATTTAAAAAGTAAACCTGCAGATTAAAACTCCATCGTTCCATCTGATTGTAAAAATCATCTAAATACGGATTGTCAACGACATCTTCCAACTGTGCTTCCCATTTAAAATGTTTAGCGAGTAATTTTGTGAGCGTTGTTTTTCCAGCTCCTATATTTCCTGCAATAGCAACATGCATAACTTAATTGATTTTTAGTTGGTAATGACGTAGTACGTTTTCGTGGTAAAGATACAAGGTTTCATTGGTTACCAAAAACTGTTTTATTAACAAATTAGGTTGTTCCAAAGGGTATATACTGTTGTCGTTTTTTTTAAGAATATATAATTTGTCTTTAGATTTTAAAACCAAATGGGCCTCGCTAAAAGCTAAGCGTTCATAATTAAGATTCGGGAGTTTATGAATAAGACTTCCGAAGTAATTATAGACATAAAGAAAACGCTCTGTAAGGAGGTAACAGTAGTTGTAGTCGCTCTTAAGGTCTAAGACATTAGAGGGAATAGGTACGGTTTTAAGCTTTGTTTTTTGAGCTTTATAATCATAGAGTTCTAAATAATTATAATCTTGATTAAACAACCAAAGGGTGTTATGGTAGCCCATAGAAACGAACGATACATTACGGTAAGGTTGTGTAAGATTAAAGTCGATTTTAGAAATTTCGGCCAAGCGATTATCTAAAATAACAACCGTATTAAAATCCTTATAAAAAAGATTCATTTTTAAAGGATTAAAGGTGTTGGCGGAAGTGATTTCACCAAGCTGAAAATTGGAATACGTAATGGTTGTGTCCTTTGTTTTTTTATGAAATGAATTGTTATCCGTACTGTAATAAAGTGTTTTAAAATTATCGACCCCAAAAATGGTTTTTGCTTGAAGTTGGGTTGAATCTATAAGACTTGCTGAAAATGTGTTTTGATCTTTAGATTGTGAAAAGCCGAATACGCTAAAAAAAATAAAAATATAAAACAGCTTCTTCATGGCTTTTGGTCTTGTAAGGATGAAAAATACAAAATTTGAATGATTCTTTAAGATATCAGTCTCGGCTTTCTTAGGATGAAGCTATGATGTGCTCAAAAAAAAACACCTTAACCAATGAAGGATAAGGTGTTTGAAATTAAAAATGAAGGGATTTTTTTAAAAACTTACTGTTTAATAACCTTGAAGTTTTTAGTGGCTTTACCAGAGTTTACAGTAACAATGTAAATTCCAGAGGCCAAATTAGAAAAGTCAACACTTGTTGATGTAGCGTTTATGGTTTTAGTGAGTACAGCTTTACCTAGCAAGTTGTTTACGGTAACCGTTTCAATAGGTTCATGGTAGTTTAAGTTTAAAACCTCATTCACCGGGTTTGGGTGAAAACTAAATTGTGATTCATCAAAATCTTGAACACCTAAAGTTGAGGCATCGTAAGCTGAAATTCTGAACTTACCGAATTGTAAAGCCCATCCCCATACTCTAATATAAACCGTTTCACCTGGTGTTTTATCTGTAAATAGAACGCCCGCTAATTGATCACCTCCAATAACAAACTGGTCATTACAGTAAGCTGTTGTTGTGTTTGGTGGTGGTAAGTTGTAATAATAAGGTTCTAAGGTTTCAGCACCACAAGATCCTGTATACATTTCCATTACCGTATCACTAATATTGGTTTCGGTAGGCTCAAGGCGTGTTTCTACAGTAAAGTTTCCAGACGCTGGTACAACAACTGTAAACCAAACATCTCTACCACGTGTTGTAAAGTCTAACGTTCCACAACTTGGGTAGTTAGATTCGTATGCATCTACAGTTGCAGAAGTATTGGTAGCAATGATATAATTGTCTTCAAAACTCTGTCCTACAGTAAGTGCAATTGGTGTAGCACAGCTGTCGTTTGTTGGAGCAGGTGGTGATTTATAAGCACATAATTCGAAATAAATAGCTTGTGAAGATTGTGATGATGTTACACCGATATAATACGTTTCTTCAGCATTTAAATTAGCCAATACAATATCTTGACACTGTACGGTTGGTGAAGGGTAATCTTCGGATAATGCATTTAAGTATCCTGGTGTTCCGCTGTAAATTCCAATATAAGTTGGTGTAGATCCATTAACTAAGGTGGTTTTAAAAGTGTATTCTGCAGTTTCTGATGGTGTAAATTTATACCAAACATCAGGGTTAGATGTACTACAGATGGTTTCGCTACTATAGGTTGCACTTGTCGTATATCCTAAAGAAGGGTATTCACAAACTTCAAAAGTAGACTCTTCTAAGCGGTCTGCATTTAAAGGTTCATCATTAATTGGAGCTTCAGGGAAAGGATAAACACAAAGTCTATACTGAGTGTTTTCAAAAGCACCTCTTAAGTGAATATAATAGGTTTCACCACTGTTTAAAGTCATATTAGAGTAACGTGTAGAACAGCCTGAAGTAGTCGTTAAGTTACCTGGTGTTCCTGTAAAAATGGCAATTCTTACATCGTAAGTACTTCCGTTTAAGGCTTCGGTTTCAATAGCGTAAGTTTGGGTTTCGGTTGGTGTAAAAGAATACCATACATCAATCCATTCGTCATACTCTGAGCTTAAACATGTAAATTCTTCAGATTTGGTAAAACCAGCAAAGTTTCCAGTTTTTTCATTTTCACAATTAAAATTTACAGAAGCATTAATTGGAGTGGCATCAATAGCTTCATCAGTTTGCGCGCTTACAAAATAGCCTAGCGAAAGCGCAACGATTAAAAGTAACTTTTTAGTCATATGAGATGTGATTTTTGTTCAAACAAAATTCAAAAAATAGAATTGTAAATTGTTATATTAAGATTCCATTAACTTATCGTTAACCTATAAGAGCTTTGTAAAGTGTGTATTAGTAAATATGTTTACGCTAAATTAAGCTAGTTAATGAATTAACAAGGCTTATGAAGGTCTAAAATTTAAATTTATAAATCATGAGAAAAAACTACTTACTGCTTCTTTTTGCAATGCTTTGCTTAAGTGCAGGTGCTCAAACGGTCTTAATTGATGACGTTACTTTAGGGGTGTCTTCTAATTCTTACCAAGAATCTCCTATAGATGCTGATGATAATTATTCTTATTCGCAAAATATCTATTTGCAGTCAGAAATAAATCAAGCCGGTACGATTTCTAAAATTACATTTTATACCAACGGAAGTTTAGAAAACTCCAACGATCTTGTGGTGTATATGGCAGAAACGACTAACGATGTGCTAGAGTCGACCTCTGGATGGTTACCTTTAGAAGACTTAACCCAAGTTTATGCTGGGACAGTAAGTGTATTTAATAATGAGGTGAGTATTATTTTAGATACGCCTTTTGCTTATTCTAATACGGCAAATTTAATGATTGCTGTAGATGAAAACCAAGACGGAAGTGATACGAACGATTTTATAAGCCATAATTTAGGATATTCTGCAGCTTACGGTAGAGTCTTACATTACGGTAATAATACGACCAATCCAGATCCGGCTGCACCACCAACAGGAGTTTTAGATTATTACAGAGCTAATATAGAGCTCGATTTTAATACAATTTCATGTTTACCACCGAGTGCTATTGAAATTACAGATCTCACGGCGTCTTCTCTAAATGTAAATTGGACGTCTGCCGCAACATCATGGGATTATGTGGTGCAAATTGCAGGAACTGAGAATCCTGATGCTGCAACCGCCGTAGAAACCGCGTCTAATGCTATTGAAATTACAGGTTTAACTTCTAATACGGCTTATGAATTATATCTAAGAGCAGATTGCGACACTGATGGGGTTAGTGATTGGGTAGGGCCACTTTATTTTAGAACTGACTGTGGTGTTATTGCTGATTTTAGTGAGAATTTTGATGCCATGCCAGACGATTTAGAAACACCTTACTGTTGGTCTACCATTGCAACATCTACCGGAACCGCACCATCTATAAAAGTGAATGCAAGTAGTTCACAATCGTATTCTCCAGAAAATTATTACGAAATGGTGTTAAGCGCCGATGATACGGTTTATTTAATTTCTCCAGAGAGCACTACGATTGCCGATGGAACACAACGTGTGGAATTTGCTGCCAAAGTAAACTCTACCAGTTCAGGAGATACGACGTTTAAGGTCGGTTTAATGTCAGATCCTACGGACGCTTCAACCTTTTTAGAATTAAGTTCTTATTTATTGAGTAATTCTTCTGAAAATACGAATAACTACGCGCTTTATGCGGTAAATATCCCTTATGACGCTACAAGAACCTATTTGGCTTTTCATCCTGAAACCACATCAACTTATAACAAAACCGTTTATTTAGATGATATTGTCCTTACTGAACAACCAACGTGTTTTGAGTTATTAGATGTTACAGCTTCTAATATTAGTGCTACCGCTTTTGATCTTAATTTAACCTTAGATACGCAACTGCAAACCGAATGGGAAATTGTGGTAAAGCAAACTGATTTAAACTTTAATCCGGCTTTAGAAACAGCTCTAGTGAGTAATAGTTTAACAACAAGTATAACGGTAGACTCTGATGGCGATGCTTTAATCCCTAACAGTCCATACCGTGTTTTTGTCCGTGCCCAATGTGAGGCTACCGGAAGTGAAGGCTCGGGGTATAGTGCTTGGTTTGGACCTTATGATACAAGAACTGGTTGTGCGCCATTAGCCGCTAATTTTGTTGAAGGTTTTGAAGGCTATGAGGATGGCGATTTTCCGTTCTGTTGGAATAAAATTACAGCGTCTACAGGTTCTGAATACGCTGAGATAAACAATTCTTCATCGTATTCAAATACGGGAGAAAATGCTATAATTTTCAATCCTGGAAATGACGCTAATGCAACAATGCTTTTAATCTTACCAGAATTTCCTGCTGTTAATGATGGGACACGTCGATTAGAGTTTTTTGCAAAACAGAATTCTAGCGCTGCTCCATATGCAGATTTAATAGTCGGGACAATGAGTGACCCAACAGATGCGTCTACCTTTGAAGCGGTTTCTACAGTTTCAATAACCGCAGGAGGATTTAGTTCTGACTTTTTAGAATATGGCGTTAACCTTCCAATGCATGCCGATGCTGATGCCTATGTGGCGATTAAGCATGGTGTGGGTGATGCGGCTAACAGAACCATTTATATTGACGATGTGGCCATTGTAAACCAACCAACCTGTTTAGAGGTGATTGATGTTGAAGTGACTAACATATCTACAATGACTGCTGATGCAACTTGGACTTTAAATACCGGACAAACTGATTGGCAGTACTTGGTGCAAGCTTCAGGAACAGAAAATCTTGATGCAGCAACACCTGTTGATGTGACGTCAAACACTATTACTATTTCAGATTTAGACAGTAATACGGCTTATGAATTATTTGTAAGAGCAAATTGTGGAACAGAAGGATTTAGTGTGTGGTCAGATCCTGTATACTTTAGAACTAGCTGTGGTGCTATTGCTGATTTTAGTGAGAATTTTGATGCGATGCCAGACGATTTAGAAACGCCTTACTGTTGGACTACCATTGCAACGTCTACCGGAACCGCACCATCTATAAAAGTTAATGAGAGTAGTTCACAATCGTATTCGCCAGATAACTATTACGAAATGGCTTTAAGTGCAGATGATACCGTTTATTTAATTTCTCCAGAGAGCACAACGATTGCTGATGGAACGCAACGTGTAGAATTTGCAGCCAAAGTGAACTCTACGACTTCAGGAGAAACAACCTTTAAAGTAGGTTTAATGTCAGACCCTACAGATGCGTCTACCTTTTTAGAATTAAGTTCTTATTTGTTGAGTAATTCTTCTGAAAACACTAATAATTACGCGCTTTATGCGGTAAATATTCCTTATGACGCTACAAGAACCTATTTGGCTTTTCATCCTGAAACCACATCAACCTATAACAAAACCGTGTATTTAGATGATATTGTGCTTACGGCTCAACCAACGTGTTTTGAGGTGTTAGATGTTACAGCTTCTAATATTAGTGCTACGGCTTTTGATCTTAATTTAACCTTAGACTATCAAACCCAGACGGAATGGGAAATTATTGTAAAGCAAACCGAATTAAACTTTAATCCGGCTTTAGAAACAGCATTAGTGAGTAATAGTTTAACAACAAGTATTACGGTAGACTCTGATGGTAATGCCTTAATCCCTAATAGCCCATACCGTGTTTTTGTACGTGCGCAATGTGAAGCTACAGGAAGTGAAGGCTCGGGGTACAGTGCTTGGTTTGGACCTTATGATACAAGAACGGGTTGTGCAGCATTTACAGCGAACTTTACAGAAGATTTTGAAGACTATGAGGATGGCGATTTTCCATTCTGCTGGAATAAAATTACAGACTCTACAGGCTCTGAATTGGCAGAGGTAAACAGCTCTTCATCTTATGCGAATACAGGAGAAAATGCTATAATTTTTAACCCTGGAAATGATGCCAATGCAACAATGTTGTTAATCTTACCTGAATTCCCTGGAATTAACGATGGATCTCATAGACTTGAGTTCTTTGCAAAACAGAGTTCTGCTTATGCGCCCTTTGCCGATTTAATTATCGGGACCATGAGTGACCCAGAAGATGCGTCTACGTTTGAAGCCATTTCAACCGTATCTATTACTTCTGGTGGTGGTTATAATGTAGAGTTTTTAGAATATGCTATAGATCTTCCATTACATGCTGAAGGTGATGCTTATGTTGCGATTAAGCATGCTGTAGGAGAAGCGTCAAATAGAACAATATATATTGATGATGTTACTATTACTGATGTGAGTTTAGGCGTGAATGATTTTGATCTTAATTCTTCATTAGTACTTTATCCAAATCCTGTAACTCATACTTTAAATATTGAAGGAGATCATATTGAAACCCTTACTATAATGGATATTAACGGGAAGCGCATAATGACACAGGCGACGTCAACCAACCGTGTGGATGTTTCAAATTTAGAATCTGGAATGTACTTTTTAAAGGTTACAGATACTAAAGGAAATAGTGTTATTAAAAAGTTTGTTAAGGCGTAAGGATAAATAGCAAATCAATCCGTTCTTAACCTAAAAGCAGCTAATTTATTAGCTGCTTTTTTAATTTTATTTAGTTTGAATTATTGTCAATCCGAAATTCTAATCCGGCACCGCGATAACTTTTTATGGAAATGGAAGGATCGGCTTTTAAATGTTTTCGTATTCTAGAAATAAATACATCCATACTTCGGCCTGAAAAGAAATTACTATGGCCCCAAACCTTCGCTAAAATTTCTTCTCGCGGTATTAAGGTATTCTTATTTTTAAACAAGAAATAAATGAGTTGTGCCTCTTTTTCTGTGATTTTAGAGGTGGTCTCTGCAAGGGTTAAAGTAAGATTAACAACGTCTAATTGAAAGTTAGAAATGGTAATAAGACTTTCGTTTTCGGTATCTAGACTAATTGTTTTTTGCTGTGTGGTTCGTTTTATAATATTATTAATCCGCAGAATAAGTTCTTCAACCTCAAAAGGTTTGGTAATGTAGTCATCGGCGCCCAAACTGAGCCCTTTTATGCGGTCTTCTTTGGTCTTTCTGGCCGTAACAAATAGAAAAGGAGTTTCATGGTTAATTTTCGAAATCTTTCTAGAGAGTTGAAAACCGTCCATTAAAGGCATCATTACGTCTATGATACAGATATCATAGGTATGCATTTTAAATAATTCTAAAGCCTCTGTGCCATCTTTGGCCCATATGACTTCAAACTTATTCAGTTCTAAATATTTTTTTAGGGCAGCACCAAAATCAATGTCATCATCAGCCAGTAAGATTCTCTTTTCCATGATTAGTAGGGATTTTCAAAAAGAACGTTGAGCCTTGTTTTTCTTTGCTTTCAACATCTATAATTCCATGGTGAGCTTTTATAATCTGACTGCAATAATAAAGTCCTAAACCTAAGCCTTTATAATCATGCTTGTTCTTTTCACTCAACCTATAGAATTTATCAAATATAAGTTTTTTATTCTTTTTTGAAATTCCGATGCCATTATCCGATATAGTTATCACACTGTAGGCCTCTATAGTCTTTAATTCAACCTTAATCACAGTGCCTTCAAACTTAACGGCATTATTTAAAATATTGATAATTGCCGTACTGATAAAAAACTTATCAATTAAAATAGGAGTATCGGAAGGTTCTAAGACTCGTAAAAGCTGAATTCTTTGGGGTAAGGTTAATGAAAAATCATCACAAACTTCATCTATAAATTCAGAAAGCAATACGGGTTCTAACTGAAGATTAATATGGTTGTAACCTAAGCTGTTGTCTACAACCTGATCAATAAGGTTTTGAAGCCGTTTATTTTGTCTGTTAATAGTAGCAATAGCTTCATCTGAAATGGCTTTATCATCTTTAGCGTATTTGTTAGTTAAGGTTTTTGTGGCAATAGATAAGGTGGCCAAAGGCGTTTTAAGCTCGTGAGTAATATTATTAATAAAATCGGTTTTAATCTCCGAGATCCGTTTAATCTTTAAGAGATTTCTAATGGAGTAGGTGACTAAGGTGATGATAAATACAAAGAGTAAAAAAGCAACAAATAAAAGCAGGAGTAGTTTTTTTAGCATGATGCTATCCCAGTCAATTATTTTCATGTAGAGGCTTGCTCTGTAGGTAATAACTACGGTTTCTAGATGTCCACTGGCATTGGTAAAACCTTTATCAAAAGACCAGTTCCATGCGTTAATTAAATAGCCTTCGTCTACAGGGAAATCGGTTCCTAATAAAAAGAGATCAGGGTCTTCGTTTTCGGCTAAAATCGTTTCCGTTTCGCCATTTTCATAGGTAAATAGTATTAAGGATGCAGACCGCTTAAACAGAACATTTTCATGTAAGCCGAAGTGTTCAGCACCTTCTTTAAAATAGTCTAAGAAACCATTATTACTTTCCTTAGCAGCATTTTTTAAGGTTTGTATAAGTGCTTTTTTATTAATTTGGCCTTTGCGGTACTCGGGGATTTTATCTACAAATTCAGTGCGGTAAGCCCAGGAGATGGAGTCTACATAAGGGTTTTGTACAATGCTACCTATTGTCATTCTAGATTCTACGGCAAAATTATTTTTCCTTAGATCATAGGTATTAAAAATTAAATACCCTTGCATGGCCGTTAGGGCTATTAATGTAAAAATAGCTCCAGCAATCAGTGTTTTAGATTTTATTTGCATAGCGACAATGTACCATAAATGCGTAAACTGTGTAAAAGCAGCCTTAGGTGTTAACTTATTATTAACCGTAGTCAAAAGGCACTATGGTTTTTTAAATGTCGAAGATACCTAAAATATTACAGAGAAGTTTCCTATGGTTTAATCCGTAAGTTTATACCCAAAGCCACGGACATTAATAATCTGTAGGGTGTTATCTTTAGAAAGTTTTTTACGGAGTTTGCTAATAAAAACATCCATACTTCGGGCAGAGAAAAAATCGTCTGTACCCCAAAGTTTGTTTAAAATCACAGAACGCTCTAAAACGCGATTCTTGTTTTTTATCAGATGAAACAAGAGGTGCGCTTCTCTATGGGTGAGTTGAACATGGTCATCCTCTTTAAATTTAAGATGCTGTTTAGGAAAATCTAATGTGTAATTGCCAATAGTTATGACTTCTGAATGTGTTTGAGTTTTTGTTCGACTTACCAGATTATAAACCCTAACAATTAGCTCTTCAATACTAAATGGCTTTTTCAAATAATCGTTTCCACCAATTGAGAAGCCTTCAACCACATCTGTAGTTTGCGACTTGGCAGTTAAAAATATGATGGGAATAGTAGCGTCTATAGCTCTAATTTCTTTAGCTAATGTAAACCCATCTTTTTTGGGCATCATTACGTCTAAAACTAAAATTTCTGGGGATTCAGATTTATATTTTTCAAAAGCTTTATCACCGTTTTCGCAAAGAATGACTTCAAAATCTCGTGTTTCTAGACTTTCTTTGAGTATTTGTCCTAATGCCGCTTCATCTTCGGCTAATAACAATTTGATTTTATCAGCCATTTGGAAGAGAGATTTTAAAAATGGTTAAATTTTCATGCAGTTCTAAGTTTATAGACCCATTGTGATTGTCAATAATAGTTTTGCTGTAATATAAACCAATACCAAAGCCTTTTACATCATGTGTATTACCTTTCGGTACGCGATAGAATTTATCGAAAATTTGAGTTCTATGGTCTTGTGTTAAACTATTGCCGTTATCTGAAATTAAAATATCAAAATTAGTGTTTCGTGTTATTAATTTAATAGAAATTATATCACCTCCATACTTTACAGCATTATCTAAAATGTTATTTAAGGCATTTTCAATATGAAAAATATCGGCATTAACGATTACACTTTCAAGCTGAATATTGCAGTTGAATTGCTTATCCGGAAATTGAATCCTATACTTTTCAATTAAGGCCTCAAGTAAACTAGTGATATTAAAAGGTTCTTTATTTAACTCTAAATTATCACTGTCTAACGTGGCGGTTTCTAATAGTTTTTCTACCATGACATTCAACTTTCCTAATTGCTCAGTAGACATGTTAAGGTATGTTTTAGTTTTAGCTTTATCGTTAATAGCATTAAAATTACTAATACTTTCTAATGCGGCACTAATTGTGGCAATTGGGGTTTTAAACTCGTGAGTAATATTACTGATAAGGTCATTTTTAACTTCGGCGAGTTGCTTTTGGTGTTTAATGATTTTTAAAAGATAGAATAGACAACTGATTACGACTAAAACTAACAGTGTTGAAATAAGAATCCCTCCGAGAATACGATGAAGAATAGCTTTAGTGGTGTTGGTAAATAAAATGGTTAAAAAGGTGCCTTTTGGAAGGAATCTAGATTTTGTGTCTGTTTGCAAATAATCATCAGACATATGGCTAGGGTCAAATTCAGGTAAGCATCCGTTTACGCTAAAATAATCAACGTCACGTTGGATGTCCTTATAATCCAAATAAAAGTCGACATTGATGCTTTTGCGTTCTAATTCTTCAGCTATTAATTCTTCAACAGCCTTAACATCAAGTGTGTCATTTTTTATTGAAACCATCACTTTAGAGGTTAGAAATTCGGCATTTTTTAAATCAACGTCTTTATCGTCGGTTTTTAAACTATCTATTTTTAATTTAAGTTGATCTATTGATACGGGACTGTGTGTTTTATCATGAGCTTCAGACATTGAATCTGCCTTATGCCCTCTAAATATTGTTATCCCTTCAATCGAATTGGTATCTATAGAATCGAGGTTGGTAAACTCTTTTTTAGATTCATCAATGGTTTTAAAAAATTTTTCAAGTTCACTACCGTCTTCAAAAGCATTTTTTTGTTGGTCGCCTTCAAGAATAAAGCCAAAAGTGGTGCGTTCTGCCAAAGCAGTATAATAATCATCTACCGCTTTATCTAAACTAATTTGCACGTCATTAATCAGCTGTTGTTTGTTGGTCTGGTAGTTTTTATAGTTCCAATAGACTTGTATACCAATCGTAGCCATAATTACAGCAATGATGGTATATAAAATCCATTGGTATCTTTTATCATTCATGTTTCATGTGTTTGTATTGTTTTTTACAGTCGCATGGTACATCCATATAATTATTTCATTGGTATCAAAATCTAGATATGGATGTTTCAAATGTATAACCTTATTATTTAGTAAAAGTTATCGGTTAACACACGTTAACACTAGTTAACCTAAAAGATAGTTCTTAGGGCTCATATTTGTAACGTATTAATTATAAAACTATAAAAAATGAAATCAAATATTCGTGACTGTTTTAGTCTAAAAAAAGTGTGCACTTGTTTAGTGTTATTAATTACTGTTGTTGGGTATAGTCAGTCTAAAGTTGAGGAAAATGCACTAAAAATTGATGGGATTAGTATTGAAGTTACAATTGATTCAGTTGAAGATCTCGAATCTATTTTTAAACCAGAAGATATAGATGAGCTATTTAAAATGATAGCTAATAATGAAGAATTGAGTTTTACTTTAAACTGTAGTTTTTCAGAGGTTAAGAATAATTTAAAAGGTAACATGATCTATTCTGTTGTTGGGCGTGCCAATGAAAAAGCAAAATTTCTAAAGAATATTGAAAAAATAAAGGCCACTGCATTGAAATTTTATAATCTTAAAAACAGAACATAATGACAACAATTACTAGAATTCTAATTTTAATGTTAATAGCTGTTGTGTCACCTATTGGCGCACAAGATTTTCAAGGTATAGCAACTTACAAAACCCATCGCGATTTTGATATTAAAATGGATAGCACCAAAATGAATGATGCTATGCAGAAGCAAATGATGGAAATGATGAAAAAACAGTTTCAAAAAACATACCTGTTAACTTTTGATAGATCATCTTCAGTTTACAAGCAAGAGATTGAGTTAAGTAAACCACAGGTTGGTGGTGGTTTTCAGGTGTCTTTTGGAAGTAGCGGTTCGGATGTGTTTTATAAAAATGTAAAACATAAAACTTATGTTGACCAAAAGGAAACTATGGGTAAAAAGTTCCTAATTAAAGATTCTATTGCTCCCATTCAATGGCAATTACAATCCGATACTAAGCATATTGGGGAGTACATCTGTTTTAAAGCAACATATACGAAACAGGTTCCTAAAGTGAATTTAAACTTTAATAGTAAACCAAATATCGGAGATGAAAATGAGGAAGAGAAAGAACCAGAAATGGAAGAACGAATTATAACAGCTTGGTACACACCACAGATTCCTGTGAGTAATGGTCCTGCCAAATACCAAGGGCTTCCTGGTTTAATTTTAGAAATACACGATGGAAAACTAACTGTTATCTGTAGTAAAATTGTCATTAATCCTGAAGAAAAAGTAGGGATTGAAGTACCTACTAAAGGTAAGGAGGTCTCGCAAACGGAATATGATGATATTATGGAAAATAAAACCAAAGAAATGATGGAACGTTACGCTCCAAGTAGAGGATCCAAAGATGGTGCGATTCAAATTTCAATAGGTGGTTAATTTTATTAACATAAGTTTAACAGAGTTGCGTTTAACTTTTCTTCCTTTCGAGAGTCTTACGTTGCGTGAGATTAACCAAATTCAATGTTGAGTTTGACTATACTAATAAAGATGAAGAAATTACCGCTAAAGATTGCATTATTATTTACTGTATTTATGGCTAGTACGAGCCTATTTGCACAAGATTTCCAAGGAAAGGCCTATTACATGTCTAAAACCACTGTAGATTTAGATCAGTTTGGAGGTCAGGATATGAGTGCTGAACGTAAAAAGCAAATTCAAGAACGAATGAAAAGCTTTTTAGAAAAAGAATACACGCTAACCTTTACAAAATCGGAATCTATTTATAAAGAAGAAGAAAAGTTAGAAGCTCCTGGAGCTGGTGGCGGACGTCGTGGATTTGGCGGAAGTTTTACAGGCGGACCTAAATATAAAAACGTTCAAACTAAAGAGGTTATTCAGAATCAAGAGTTTTTTGGAAAGCAGTTTTTAATTAAAGACGACTTGAAAAACCTCGAATGGGTGATGGGAACAGAAACCAAAAAAATTGGTCAATATACATGTTTTAAAGCCACGGCAACCATCGTACCAACAGGTGTAGATTTTAGAAGTTTTAGAGGCCCTAGAGGTGGTGGTGATAAAGATAAAAAGAAGGATTCTACCGCAACAGCACCTAAAACTATAGATGTTGTAGCATGGTATTCACCTCAAATTCCTGTAAACCAAGGACCCGATGATTATTGGGGATTACCAGGATTAATTTTAGAAGTTAATGCAGACCGTACAACTATCTTATGTACTAAAATAGTTTTAAATCCTGCTGAAAAAGAAACCATTGATAAACCTAAAAAAGGTGAGGAAGTGACTCAGGCAGAATATACTGAAATCACAACCAAAAAAATGGAAGAAATGCGCGAAATGTATGGTGGTCGTAATGGTCGCGGTGGCGGACGTGGCAGAAACTAATACGAGATAAACATCATTCCTGTGAGGAGCCACATTGTATTTCAGCTCTAAACCTAACCAACCTAAGCCAAAACATAATATGAAAAATATTTTAACACTACTATTTTCAATAGTGGTTATGAGTTCTTTTGCCCAAGTAAAAATGCAAGGAATCGTAAGAGATAGTATTGGAGAACCTTTAGAATTAGCCAATATTATTGCTATTAATAAAACATCAAATGCATTAGAATCTTACGCTATTACAGATGCTAATGGAAAATATATGATCTCCTTAGGAGAAAATGGAAGCTATAGTATTCAAGTGAGTTATATCGGTTTAAAATCGGTAGACGCTTTAGTAGAAACCCAAGAGGCAGATATTACAAAAGATTTTGAAATGTTCGCCGATAATATGCTAGATGCGGTAGAGTTAACTTACGAGATGCCTGTTACGGTAAAAGGGGATACCTTAATTTATAATGCCGATTCCTTTAAAAGTGGTACCGAACGTAAGCTTGAGGATGTTCTTAAAAAATTACCTGGAGTAGAAATTACTTCTGAAGGTAAAATTGAAGTAGAAGGAAAAGAGGTAACCAAACTTATGGTGAATGGTAAGGATTTCTTTGATGGCGATTCTAAATTAGCAACTAAAAATATTCCTTCTAATGCCGTAGATAAAATTCAAGTACTGCGTAATTATGCTGAGGTAGGTCAATTAAGTGGTGTGCAAAACAACCAAGACAATGTGGCCATTAACATTAAACTTAAAGAAGGAAAGGAAAACTTTTGGTTTGGTGATGTCACGGTAGGTAGTGGTGTAGCACCATCTCCTAATGACGAATTATACCTTGTGCAGCCTAAGCTATTTTATTACAGTCCAAAATACAGTATTAATGTTATTGGCGATTTAAATAACACCGGTGAGGTGGCTTTAACAGGTCGTGATATTAGAAACTTTGGAGGTGGTTTTAGAAGCCCAAGTGCTAATAGTGGTACCAGCCTTAATCTTGGTGATAACGGTTTAGGTGGGTTAACCAATGTAGGCGATTCTCAATCGATACAGTCTAAACTTGCCGCGGTTAACTTTAGTTATGCGCCTAATGAAGCCTTAGATTTAAGTGGGTTTTTAATTTATAATGCCAACCGTTTAAATACAAGAGAAGAAAGCTTTGTACGTTATACCAATCCAGAACTTGGAATACCAGATGAAGAAACAGTACAAACAGGTAGAGAAGCGACCAATCAAGGATTAGCGAAGTTAAGTGCAAGCTATAAACCTAATGCCAGTAATCAATTAAACTATGATGTTTTAGGTCGAATTTCTAGTGACTCAGAAACACAAAATGAATTTTCTTCTGTAGTAGGAAACACTAACCAGATCGATGAGGCTAAGCCATTTAGCATCAATCAAAATTTAAACTACTATTACACCTTAAACGAAACTAATATTTTTGCTTTAGAAGCACAGCATTTAATAAAAGATGAAGATCCTTTTTATAATGTTGTAGGTTTAAAAGACGAAGATACTTTTGAAAGTACAGCAACGAGTTTAGGTTTAGATACAGACCAATCGTATTACAACTTAAATCAAGAGCGTCGTATAAAATCTAACCAGTTAGATGCAAAGTTAGACTACTATAACATCTTGAATTCTAAGAGTAACATTAACCTTACTTTGGGGACAATTTTAAGTAAGCAGACCTTTAACTCTAATATTTTTCAGTTTTTAGATGATGGTTCTTACTTTGATCCAACGGCGAGTTTAACGGATGAAGAAGGAGAAGTTTTAATGAATGAAAATGATACGGAATATAACTTCAGTGATATTTACCTTGGTTTTCATTACCGTTTAAAAACAGGGAAGTTTACCATTACACCTGGGTTTTCTGTCCATGCCTACGGAAATAAAAACACGCAGTTTGGAACCACTTACGAAGATAATTTCTTTAGAGTCCTTCCCGATTTCGAAACGCAAATTCAATTCAAGAAGAGTGAGAGTTTAACGTTCAGTTATAAAATGAAAAATGCCTTTACGGATGTTACCAATTTAGCTGAAGGTTTAGTTTTAAATAATTATAACAGTTTACAGTATGGTGAGTCGGAGTTACAAAACTCTTTATCTCATAATTTAAGCTTACGTTATTTCAGCTTTAACTTATTTAACTATACCAATGTTTTTGCCATATTGAATTATAATAAAAACATCGATCAAATCCGTTCTTACACTAATTTTGATAATGTAATTAGAACCAATACCTTTTTCAACTCTAATTTCGCAGATGAAAGTGTAACGGCTATAGGACGTATACAAAGAACATACGGAAAGCTACGTGCAAGTTTACGTGCTAACTTCAATTATAGTAAGAGCAACCAATTTGTAGAAGATGTAAGGTCTGTAAACGAAACATTCTCTCAGAGCTATACTCCAGAATTAAGGACTAATTTTAGAGAAGCGCCGAATGTGAGCTTAAAATATCAGTTTAGTATTTCAGATACCAAACAAGGAGAGGATAACGATACGCAGTTTATTACCAACGCACCATCTGTAGAGTTTGATGCTTATATCTGGAAAGCATTAACTTTTAGAACCGACTATTCATACACAAGTCAGAGTAGTAATGTAGGAGATACGCAATCGTATCAGACCTGGAATGCGAGTTTAGCGTACAGAAAAAATGATGATGCAAAATGGGAATACCAATTGCAAGCCACCAACTTATTAAATATAGATTCTGAAGTAAATAACGGATCGAGTAATATTTCGGTTTATAGTTCTGAAACCTTTATTTTACCAAGATTTATAACGTTTAGATTGACATATACGCTTTAATAAAAGCCATCAAACTAGAGAAGAGACCTAAGACTGAAGTTTTGTTTTTACTACTTGAAGGTCGTTAGGGGAATTCACAAGTTTGCAGGTAAGAAAAGAGAAAGCCTTGTATTCATATTAATGAATGCAAGGCTTTTTTTATGTATTAGTTTTTAATAATTCGTTTAGTTATTTCTCCATTTTCAGATTGAATATTAATAAAATAACTTCCGCTAGAAAAAGATTCTAAATTAAGTGATGTTTGTTTTGCGTTTATATTTTTAAGCATTAAAGTTTGTCCAAGCATATTGTTAACTTTAATTTGTTTTATAACATTTTCAGATGTTATAAAAATAGTGGAATTTGTAGGGTTGGGATGCATGGAGAGTAAGCCCTTGTCTAAATCCGCGATACTTAAACTTTCGCTAAACGAAGTCACACTTGTATTCGTTATGATAGGTAAATTGAAATCAAAATAAATTTCAGCAGTATTCTCAAATACGGTATTTATATCATATCCGGCAGTCGGTTTAATTTTAAATTGTAAAAAGCCATGGCTATTTGGTTCGTCATTTGTACTATCTGCGAGGTTTATATTTCTAAATTCCCATTCTAGATCTTGGTCTGTTTTTTTTAGCTGATAAGAATGACTTGAACTAAGCATTATTAAAGTAGAAGCGTCAAGATTATCCGATAAGTAATCTTTAATTACCACATGTTTTGCACTTGCAGTTCCTGTATTTTGAAATCTTATGGTGTAGTAGAGATAATCCTCTGTGGTAAAATCTTCATAGATAATAGAACCTGCGTGAGCTTCTAATTTGTCATTTGGGTCAAAAGAGCCTACAACCACTGTTTCAAGAACAAAATCATTATCATTTAAATTAATGTCACTAATGGCATCAGAAGTGATGTTTGCCGTAAACGTTAGTATGTCATCAATATTTACCTCTGGAGGTGGATTGGTATTTAAAATAATGTTAATCGTTCTCGTCTCAAACGAAGCAAGATCTGTAAAAGGAATAGTTAATGTATTTCCTGTTTGTGTCGTGTTTTCATCAGAGGAGCTGACAAATGTTGTATTGGCATCAAAGGTATAGGTTATTACGCCAGCCGATATAGTTGAACTTCCTTGGTTTTTTAATGTGATGAGCTGATTGGTATCAAACCCAGGATTTGGAGAATTTATAGGCGTAATGCTAAGGGATAAATCATCATAATCTGTAATGATATCAATAGGAATATTATAAGATGTAATTTCACCAGGTATCACATGCTGACCTTCTATTGTTGCAGACTCTACGGAATAATAACTTGAGAAATTGGAATCTATGACATATTCAAAATCATAATTGTTGTTGATGTCATTTTCAAAAATATAATGGTGACCCGTGTTATTTTCAAGAATTACCTCATCTCCATAATTTACAGTGTAACTTAAATAACCATAAGGGAAATCGACTTCATCATCATCTCTAACATCATTACCATTGGCATCTACAAAAACATTATGCGTAAAACCCGTACAATCAACGGTATCAAAAAAATTGGTATCGGTCGTTTCTGTCATTTCAATAAATCCAGCCGAGGAGTTATAGTTGGTAACCATGAGCATATACACTTCACCAGGTTGAACATCGGTCAACATAACATCTTCAATTGCAACACTACTATAACTACAATCTACAACATTCAAAGCACTTAAATCTGTTGGGTCACAAGTGACATCTTCAAACGGTCCCCAAACAATAAAATCAACATCTAATAGCTCACCACTACCATCCATGTTAGTAAATTGAGAAATTTGAAAATTAAGATCACCAGCAGTGGCTATTGGTATGTAAAACCATGTTGGTCTTGGTTGTGAGTTAAGGCAACTATAGTTTGGTCCAGTTTCAGCATAAATATCTGTGCCTACTGTATTAGGGAAAACAACACCAAAAGAGCCACATAATGATGTGGCATCGGCACAGTTGTTTTGAGCATTGGAATTAGAGAATGAAAATAGTAGCACTAATAACGTAAGGATGAGAGTTGGTTTTTTCATAATGATTGATTGTAGTATTTGTAGTTAAGATGTGAAAAAGCAAAAAGAGTTGCGTTGAAAATCTTACTAAATTTAAAAGCCCTCGGTTTTTTGTAATGAAAAGTGAAGATTTTCTAAGGGACTTTTGTTAGTCTCTTAGAACGTGAACTCACCTGTTATTCATGCATTTTAATTTCTGAGTTAGAACCTTCAAGCATGTTAAGTTCTTCTCCTTAAGGGCCTCATAATTCTACAATCAACATTCCGAGTATTTGTAGCATACGTTTACCACCATTTGTACTTTAAGCCTATAACATGTCTGGTCGTTGTAAATCCATATTGTCGTCGGTAGAATCTAGATGATGAACAATATTGTCTACTCCTCTTGAATATTCAGAGCTATCTTTCTTAACAAAGTTGGCATCAAAATCTATAGCGCTTCCATTATCGAGAGAAACGGTTGATGCAGTACTGCTATGTATTGTGCTCGTAATGTTAGGGTCTAGTCATATTTTATTTGTGTCATGAGTTGGAACTACATTTTTAGAACCATGAACAATATGCCTATAGAAAAAAGAATTGGAAAAATAAATTGGGGGGGATTTAGTAATGCGTTTCATTTTTAAATACAAAACACGTCGAGATATGGAGGCCCTATTTATATTTTATAAAATGAAAATCCCTCGTTACTATAGTTAGTATTGAGGGATGTAATGATGTTAAGACGTTTTAAAAATTAGTTTTTTTCTTTTTGATCTTGAACATAGGCTTTAGATTTTTTGGTAACATCTTCTAAAGTGCCTTCAAATCTTTTTTTTATACTTACTTTTTTTCCGTTTTCAATTTTGGTTATTGTAACCGTTGCTTTTGCTAAATTTTCAATGCTTTCTCCTTCCTCTTCTGTTTCTATAAAGATGGATTCTCTAACTTCAATAGTATTATTGGTTGATGCCAAAGCTGTTTCTGTACTGTGACCGCCTAAAATAGGAGCAATCACCAAACCGATTAAACAGGTTAATTTAATTAGAATATTCATAGATGGTCCTGAAGTATCTTTAAAGGGATCACCAACCGTATCACCAGTTACGGCCGCTTTATGGGCGTCAGAGCCTTTAAACGTCATTTCGCCATTGATTTCTACGCCAGCTTCAAAAGATTTTTTAGCATTATCCCAGGCCCCTCCGGCGTTGTTTTGAAAGATGGCCCATAATACACCAGAAACGGTTACGCCGGCCATATAACCGCCTAACATTTCAGCAATAAGTAATCTATTCATTCCAAAAAGAAGGGGCGCAAACGCAATGATTAAAGGAAATCCGATGGTCAATAACCCAGGAAGCATCATCTCCTTTAAAGAAGCTTTAGTTGAGATGGCTACACATTTATCGTATTCTGGGGTTCCCGTACCTTCCATAATACCCGGTATATCTCTAAACTGTCGTCGCACTTCGTGTACCATTTCCATCGCTGCTTTACCAACGGCATTCATAGCTAAAGCTGAAAAGACAACCGGTATCATACCGCCAACAAATAACATTGCTAATACAGGGGCTTTAAAAATATTAATGCCATCAATCCCGGTGAATGTCACATAAGCGGCAAATAGTGCTAAGGATGTTAAGGCTGCAGACGCAATAGCGAAGCCTTTTCCGGTAGCTGCTGTGGTATTTCCTACGGAATCTAAGATGTCCGTGCGTTCCCTTACAATAGGATCTTGTTCACTCATTTCTGCAATACCTCCAGCATTATCAGATATAGGGCCAAAGGCATCAATAGCCAATTGCATGGCGGTGGTGGCCATCATGGCAGAGGCCGCTAAAGCCACACCGTAAAATCCGGCAAACTCATAAGAGGCCCAAATAGCGCCGGCAAATAATAATACCGACGGAAATGTAGAGATCATTCCGGTAGCTAAACCTGCAATAATATTGGTTCCGGCTCCAGTTGAGGATTGTTGTACAATTTTTAAAATAGGATTTTTACCCAAACCGGTATAGTATTCCGTAACGGAAGAGATTACTGCTCCTACAAACAGTCCAACCAAAGTGGCGTAAAAGACGCGCATGGCAGAGATTTCTACTAAACCTTCACCAAAAAAATGCATTTGCATCTTGTTAGGCAACATCCAATTTACAAGTAAAAAGCAAGAGATAGCTACAAGTATGATGGAGGTCCAATTTCCAATATTTAAAGCCGCCATAACTTGGGCTTCCTTGGCGTCGTTAGATTTTATTTTTACCAACAGGGTTCCTAGGATTGAAATAATGATACCCACCCCAGCAATAGCCATAGGTAAAAGAATAGGGCCAATACCACCGAAGGCATCATTTATGGCACCACCCATATCTTTGATGATATAATTTCCGAGCACCATGGCCGCCAAAACAGTGGCAACATAAGAGCCAAATAAATCGGCCCCCATTCCGGCAACATCACCAACATTATCGCCTACGTTATCGGCAATAGTAGCTGGGTTACGCGGATCATCTTCAGGAATGCCGGCTTCAACTTTTCCAACTAAATCGGCACCCACATCAGCGGCTTTGGTATATATACCGCCCCCAACTCTTGCGAATAGGGCAATGGATTCAGCACCTAAAGAAAAGCCCGCTAAGGTTTCTAAAACCACCGTCATGTCTAAGTTATTGGTCCAAGTACTGTCCATAAAAAACCAAAAGAAGAAAATAAAGAAACTCGTCAGTCCTAATACGGCCAAACCGGCAACACCAAGTCCCATAACGGTTCCGCCGCCAAAAGAAATGTTTAGCGCATTTGGTAAACTGCTACGTGCGGCTTGGGTGGTTCTTACATTGGTTTTGGTGGCTATTTTCATTCCTATGTTTCCTGCAAAAGCAGAAAATACCGCCCCGAAGATAAAGGCTACAATTATAAGCCAATGGGTGGTAGGGACTATAATAGAGACGAGCGCCAAAAGTAGGGCAACGATAACGACAAATACAGCAAGGAGTTTGTATTCTGCATTTAAAAATGCCAAGGCGCCTTCGTAGATATGGTCCGATATTTCTTTCATCTTACCATCCCCGGTGGCTTGTTTCATGACCCAAGATTTTTTTATAAGCATATAAATTAGGCCCAATAGTGCTAAGACTATAGGCATATAAATCATTGTTACTTCCATAGTATAATAGTTTAATAAGTGTGAGTTACTAGCCTAGTAAAAGTAATGAAAATGAAATATATTTTTACGAAAAAAGCAATATCAATTAGATGATATTGCTTTTTTAATAATGTATGCCGATAAAAATACGGATTCTTAATCCGAAATCTTAGATGGTAAACGTGTTTTTGGCTTTATGCTCACTCTCGTTATAACGTGTAACACATTCGTGGAAGATCTTAATTGCTTCAGCAGCATCACCCCATCCACCAGTATCAACTTTTTTCTTCTCTAAGTCTTTATATACTTTGAAGAAATGTTCGATTTCTTTTAATCGGTGTGGATTTAAATCGCTAATGTCTTTGTTATTGCTCCAAATAGGATCTGAAACAGGAACACAAATAATTTTTTCATCTGGCCCTTTTTCATCCGTCATATGGAAAACACCAATAGGTCTAACTTCCATAACAACCATTGGGTAAGTTGGCTGGTGTCCTAAAACTAAAACATCTAAAGGATCGCTATCTAAGGCTAATGTTTCTGGAATAAAACCATAGTCTCCAGGATACATCATTGACGAAAAAAGCATACGGTCAAACCTAATTTTGTTTAGTTTGAAATCATATTCATATTTATTACGACTTCCTTTAGGTATTTCAATTAATACATCGAAAGTTAATTCTTCTGATTTTGACATGTTTTAAATTGTATTTGGGAGTTCTAACATTCTTAGAACCATTATTATATTCGCTATAAAATATTTAAGTGCAGCAAAGATAATATATTGTTGGAGTTAAGCAATTAAATATGTTTGACTTTACGTATATCGTGGCTTTAGCATGACTTTTAATTGTTTTAGGCTTTTTTATCAGAAGAGTTAAGAGGCTCCTGTTTTAACATCTACCTCTTCAAACTGGTGAGCCATGTTAAAACAATGTTTTAATTATAGGGGCATGTTTTTGTTGTTCATATTGTTTCACTAATTTCGTTATATCTGTAATGTTGGGATGTATTATGCGACATTTAAAATCAGGGATTTCACTATGGATATAAACTTAGTTAACGTTATCAATCAGCACAAGGCTTCTATAAAAGTGTCCTTGACCTTAAAAGAGGAATCACAACAGTTCACCAAACTCTTGTTTAAAGCATTTTATGATTGCGATACAGATGCCCATAAGGCGTTGCAAGACCTAGAGCATCTTTTTGTTAAGATTAGAAATAGGGCTTGTCCTGAGATTAAAGACAAACCTTGTAAGCGCTGGGAGGATTTTAAAGATAAGATTCCGGACTTGTATGCCAGCTTAAAAATGGATGCTGAAGCGATTTATAACAACGACCCCGCATCGCAGTCTATTGAAGAAATTTACTTGGCCTACCCTGGTTTTTTTGCAATTTCTATCTATCGTATGGCCCGTGTGTTTTATCAACTTAACTTGCCTTTAATTCCAAGATTAATGACGGAATATGCACATTCGGTTACAGGGATTGATATTCACCCAGGCGCGCAGATAGGCGCTTCATTTTTTATTGACCATGGAACCGGTGTTGTTATTGGTGAGACGACCACTATTAAGGATAGTGTGAAAATTTATCAAGGGGTTACTTTAGGAGCATTAACCGTTAAAAAACAATATCAAAATACTAAACGTCATCCTACCATTGAAGACCATGTGACCATCTACGCCAATGCTACCATTTTAGGTGGCGATACCGTGATTGGTACAGGGAGTGTAATTGGTGGTAATACTTGGCTTACCAAATCGGTACCAAATCATTCCGTAGTGACACACAACCATCAGATTGAAATTTTTTCAAAAATTAAAAAAGCAGATGAATAAGACACTTATAGATCAAATAGGAAATACACCTTTGGTAAAGTCAATGGCTTTAAATACCAATCCGAATGTGAATTTATACTTTAAATTAGAAGGTAATAATCCCGGCGGAAGTGTTAAGGATCGAGCGGCTTATAATATGATTAAAACAGCGCTAGAGACCAATCAAATTAATAAGGATTCTAAATTAATTGAAGCCACGAGTGGTAATACAGGGATTGCTTTAGCTATGATTGCAAGTTTATATAAGCTGAATATAGAATTGGTAATGCCCGATACGGCGACTAAAGAACGTGTGCAAACCATGCGCGCTTATGGGGCGAAAGTGACCCTGCATCCCGATGGTATTGAAGGCGCTAGAGATTATGCCATTCAAAAAGTTGAAGAGGAAGGTTATTTTTCTTTCAATCAATTTTCTAATCCTTATAACTGGCAAGCGCACTATAAAACCACGGGTCCTGAAATTTGGAGAGATACCGAAGGAACAATTACCCATTTTGTATCTTCAATGGGAACAACCGGAACCATTATGGGAACGTCAACCTTCTTAAAGGAACAAAGTGAAGATGTCCAAATTGTAGGGGTACAGCCTACAGATGGTTCTAAAATTCCAGGAATTAGAAAATGGCCTGAGGCTTATTTACCTAAAATATTTGATGCCTCTAAAGTAGACCAAACCATAGAAGTGAGCAGAGAAGAAGCCGTAGAAATGACCCGCCGATTAGCTAGAGAAGAAGGTATCTTAGCCGGAATGAGTAGTGGTGGGGCAACCACGGCGGCTTTAAAATTAGCGCAAACTTTAGAGCGTGGAACTATTGTTTGTATTATTTGCGATCGCGGCGATCGGTATTTATCGTCAGATTTGTTTGCATAATAGTCGAAGTTTATAAGACATAAAAAAAGTGATTTACAGACTGTAAATTGCTTTTTTTATGAAATGTGTTTTATAGAATTAGAAATAAAATCCGAAACTCCCGGTAATTCCAAATGGTCTTGCATCTGGACGGTCTAGATAATTTCCTCTAAAATTAAAATCGAGACGTAAGATCTTAAAGATATTAGCCACACCAAAACTATATTCGTAATACATTCTTGTATTGGGTGCAATCAGTGGGATTTCCATTGGGTTCCCTGTTTGGTTTAAAATTTTGTTTTCATCCGATAACTCACCCCAAACACCTCTTAATCCTAAAATGGCTCTTAAGTTATATTTTTTTAAGAACGGAATTCTTGAAAAAATACGGCCATTAAAGTTGTGTTCTAAATGCACTGAACTGTAGGTATCGGTGACAA
Organism: Winogradskyella rapida; assembly: GCF_042675845.1. Lineage (NCBI taxonomy): Bacteria > Pseudomonadati > Bacteroidota > Flavobacteriia > Flavobacteriales > Flavobacteriaceae > Winogradskyella > Winogradskyella rapida. The sequence continues at coordinate 2,081,304 of NZ_JBHTKM010000063.1, forward strand.
ATTCGTAATAATCTAATTGCGTAAACGTATTATAGATTGAAAAATACGATTGGTTTCCGGGGACCACGCTAAGCAATGCTAATGGTACTTCTCCATAGGTTTTACCAACTTCTACTGAAGTGACTAATCTTCCAAAACCACCAACTTGCCACGGTTGAATGTAGGAGAGTTGTAATTTGGTATAATCGAAATCACTCTCAAACCAGTCTTGATCTCCACGACTCACTTGTGCAAAAAGGCGTGCAAAATTATCATTCTTATTTTTACGCTCTACGCCAAAACCGGTCATTTGTCGTTTAGGGAAATACCCTAAAGATAATCGGGTTTCAAATTGTTGTACTTCAGAAGCCACACCAGAAGGCTCATCAGGATCGTTATAGTCTAAACTGAAGGTCGGCGAGGCAGAACTTAAAGTTCTAAAACTTCCATCAACGCGGACTTCAAAATTCCGTAACGGTTCTATAGAAGCTCCAAAATTGGTAAGTGTAATATTTGAGAGCTTATCATTAGTCCCTGTTCCAATAACGGCAGAAGAGGCTAAACTACGGCCTAAAACATCGGAAGAGCTGGTTAAACTGGCGCCAATTTGTTCAATATCGCGTCGGTTTCCACCAAAAACGGTCAGACGGCTGCGTTTATCTAAAAGCCATTTTCCGGAGATCCCGTATTTAAATTTATCATCATTAAAGCCATAAGCTAAAAAGCCTTCTACACGCCATAAATCATTGGGGCCAAAATAAGTTCTTCCACCGGTTCGTATACGTACCCCTTCAACTTCGTTATAGCCAAAGGTTGAAAATATAGGTCCGTAATCTAAATTTACACTCGGGAATTCGATATAGCCAGAGGCTAAAATGCTTCCTAAATTGTAAAGACGTTTAAATTTCTTAACCGTTTTTAGGGTGTCTAGCATTTTATAAACCCCTTTTTCATCTTTGTTGAGGGCTTCTAAGCGATTGTTTGTCCAAAACTCATCTTCACGGTTATACACATCTTGATCATAATTATAGACTACCTCGTCGTACGATTTTGGATCTTTGGGGATGTCAAATTTATAATTGTCATAGATGGTGGTTCGTTTGCCGTAAACCCCTCGAGATTTTTCTTTTTTATTGACCGCAAAATCCGATAAGAAGTAATCGCGCTTAATAAGAAATACCGAATCGTTTAAGACCTCAAATTCTTGTTCAATGTAAATTTCTTTAACCCAGTTAATGTTGGCACTTTTAGAAGCTTGAAGGTTAATTTCTTTAATGGCATAGGTAGAGTCATTCACCCAAAAGTCCCCTTTAAACGTGAGTTCATTTTTTCGTCTGGGATAGTAAATGATATTATAACACCATTTGTCATCGATATAGGCACTATCAGATAAGACATAATTATAGGTCTGAACACCGGTTCGACTTAAAGGACTGACAAAACTTTTGTCAAAAAACTTCAGGTAGTTATTGTACACATTGTATTCTGAATATAAATCATCTATAAAATCGATAATGATTTGATTGTTGCTAAAGCCTGAATTTTTATTTCCAACGAGTTCTTCATGGCGTTTATCAATAAGATTATCACCAGAGATTTTCTTTACCGATTCATTTAAAAATATAGGGAGGTAAGTTTTACCGGTTACATTAGAGGTATCCACTTCATTAAAAACAAATTCCATACCCTTAAAGAGCTTACTTTTAATTAAAGCGCTGTCTATGGTATTGAGGTCAAATTCAACCTTTTCGTACTGATCGTATTGGTATTGGTTAAATTGGCTGAGACCGTTTTCCCTTTTGCGTTCCCATATTTTTTGAAGAATTCTAATGGCGGGATTTTCAGAGGCCTTTTTAGATTGTTTCCCGGTAACAATGACCACTTCATCTAAAGAAGAGGCTTCTTCTTTTAAGGTAAAAGAAAGGTCGTAGTTAACCCGTTTAAGTAATTGAACCTCTAAGGCTTCAAACCCAACAAAAGAAACGATTAAGGTTGACCAGTTATTATCAGATTCTAAATAAAACCGACCATCTTCATTGGTAATGGTGCCTTCTGTAGAGCCTTTAAATAAGACGTTGGCAAAGGGAACAGGAACTTTATTTTCATCGTAAACATAGCCACTGACTTTAGTCTGTGCTAAAGCCGATAAAAATCCGAAAACAACGAAGGTGATAAATAATTTTAGTCTCATATTTAAATAAAAAAACTTCATTAATGCTCCTACTAAACAAAAGTTTGAGGGTCACTAATGAAGTTTATTAAACGCAGAAATCTGCAATTTATTTGTACATAACCTTTTTTACTGCTTTTACGACATCGTTACTATTCGGTAACCACTCTTCTAATAAAACAGGAGAATAAGGTGCAGGAGTATCTGCAGTGTTTATTTTTACAATTGGAGCATCTAAATAATCAAACGCTTCCGATTGTACTAAATATGTAATTTCTGTAGCAACGTTTCCAAAAGGCCAAGCTTCTTCTAAGATCACAAGACGATTTGTTTTCTTAACAGATTTTAAAATTGCAGCTCTATCCATAGGGCGTACCGTTCTTAAATCTATAATTTCACAAGAAATACCTTCTTCAGCTAAAGTGTCTGCAGCCTTGTAAGCTTCTTTGATAATTTTCCCGAAAGAAACAATTGTAACATCAGTTCCTTCACGTTTAATATCAGCAACTCCAATAGGCACAGTGTATTCACCTTCTGGCACTTCACCTTTATCACCATACATTTGCTCACTTTCCATAAAAATAACCGGATCGTCATCTCTAATGGCAGCTTTTAATAAGCCTTTAGCATCGTAAGGGTTAGAAGGAACAATAACTTTTAAACCTGGTGTGTTAGCAAACCAATTTTCTAAAGCTTGTGAGTGTGTAGCTCCTAATTGACCTGCAGATGCAGTAGGTCCTCTAAAAACGATAGGACATTTAAATTGCCCTCCAGACATTTGTCTAATCTTAGCGGCGTTATTGATAATTTGGTCAATTCCAACTAAAGAGAAGTTAAACGTCATGTATTCTACAATAGGACGGTTTCCTGTCATTGTAGATCCAATAGCGATACCAGCAAAACCAAGTTCTGCAATAGGGGTATCAATTACACGTTTTGCTCCAAATTCGTCTAACATCCCTTTTGATGCTTTGTAAGCACCATTATATTCTGCTACTTCTTCGCCCATAAGATAAACACTCTCATCTCTGCGCATTTCTTCGCTCATGGCTTCGCAAATAGCTTCTCTAAATTGAATTGTCTTCATTTTCTTATTTTTAATCGTGTAGCAAAAATAATAATTCTTGTCTATATAATACCACTAAATGTGTATCGAATAATGAAAAAAAATGTAACTTTATTTACAAATAAATTATTAAAATTCTATGAATGGTAAGAATTGCGTTTTTCTGTGTTTAATAGGACTCATTTCTCATTTTGTTTTGGCTCAAGAAACAATTTTGTGTCCCTTACAGTCGGACATCGTTTTAATTGATGATGCCAACAATAATCCGACAATCTCCTATAATACTGATGAGACCATTTCTTTAACATTTCCGGATCAATATATAACGGATATTTTTGCCAATTATAGCATTTATGATTTTTACCAAACCTTTCCGGAGTCTAATGGGGTGTTATTAAAGTACTATACGATAGGTCATGGTAATAAAGATCTGATTAATGAAATCTATGAGTCGGTACCACAAGATGTTATTCATATTGAAAATGATTATCCATCAGCGCCCATCAATAGTGCTATTATTAGTTTAGTAGATGGTAAAACGTATAGGGTTATCAAGACTTGTAGTAATAATCCTGAAGTTGGTCAGTATTGTCCGTCCACGGAAGTTGTTGTACCGGAGTCTCTAGACATCACTATTACGTTTAGTTATGATGATTTAAATGATTTGCTGACAATTGAAACAGCAGATACCACTTCGCCTTGTGGTAATTTTTTTTCGGTGGATTATAAAGGGCTTCAAAACGGCCTTCAGTTATGGTATTCCAATCCTGGTGTAACTTCAGCATCTTATTCCACCCAAGCGTGTCATAGTTTTGAAGAAAAACTATATCAAGTACTAGGGGTTGAATGTAGTGGTTTTAATATTGGTGGTTTAGCAATTTATAGCGAAGTAGATACTGGTCATTTGGTTTTAGAAAGGGAGACAGCGGTGTTTTCTTCAGATTTGCTAGTTTTAGAAGAGTATAATCTGTCAATAGCTGAGAATCATTTAGAGGAAATTGATCTTTTTGAAATTAAAGGGAATCCGTATTTGCAAGTCCGTAACCTAAATGATCAATCTTTAAAGGTTTGTGTCTATAACACAGCAGGAAAACAAATTATGACAGCAGATTACTTAGAAGAAAACAACCTCAATATTTCAAATCTATCTACAGGGTTATATTTTATTCAACTAATTAACCTAGATAATCAGCAGAAAATCTTTAAATTTTTGAAAAATTGATAGTTTTAACGAATAAAAATGATTTTATGAAAATTTTATTATGCGTGCATAATAAAAATTCGAATAATTATTTTTATATTCGTCAGGAATAAATAGACGTTTAAAATAAATCATTTCTATATGAAAATATTAGTATGTATTAGCCATGTGCCAGATACAACCTCAAAAATTAACTTTACAGATGGAGATACTAAGTTTGACACTAATGGTGTACAATTTGTAATTAACCCCAACGACGAATTCGGTCTTACACGTGCCATGTGGTTTAAAGAAAAACAAGGCGCTAGTGTAGATGTAGTGAATGTTGGTGGTCCAGAAACAGAACCGACCTTAAGAAAAGCTTTAGCTATCGGGGCTGATTCAGCGATTAGAGTTAACACCGAAGCCACAGATGGTTTTGCTGTAGCAAAACAATTGGCAAAAGTAGTTAATGATGGCGGTTATGATTTGGTTATTGCAGGTAGAGAATCTATCGATTACAATGGCGCTATGGTGCCAGGAATGTTAGCCGCTATGGTTGACGCTAATTTTGTAACCAACTGTATTAGTTTAGAAGTTGAAGGCTCTGATGCCACTGCTGTAAGAGAAATAGATGGTGGTAAGGAAACTGTAAAAACGGCATTACCTTTAGTTATTGGTGGACAAAAAGGACTGGTAGAAGAAAGTGACCTACGTATTCCTAATATGAGAGGGATTATGATGGCGCGTAAAAAACCTTTAAATGTGGTTGAACCAACGGATGTAAGTGCAGAAACTAAAGCTGTACGTTTTGAAAAACCAGCTCCAAAAGGAGCCGTGAAATTAGTAGACGCGGATAATTTAGATGCCTTAGTGACTTTACTTCATACCGAAGCTAAAGTGATTTAGTGAAATTACAGGATTCCGAACTTATCTCGGGATCTCATGAGTTAAAGGAAGTAGTAATAAGTTCCTGAATTACGTTCAGGAAGAATTTTATAATTAAAAATTTATGTCAATTCTAGTATATACAGAATCCGAAAACGGAAAATTAAAAAAAGCAGCATTAGAAGTGGTGTCTTACGCAAAAGCTATTGCAGACCAAATGGGGACTTCAGTTACCGCCCTTGCTGTTAATTCAGAAAACGTTGAAACGCTTGGAAATTACGGCGCTTCTAAAGTTCTTCTAGTGAATAACGAGGCTTTAAAAGAATTTAATGCCAAAACATATAGTGCCACTTTACAACAAGCGGCAAAAAATGAAGGCGCCCAAGTGGTGGTCTTAAGCTCTAGTGCAAATAGTAAATATTTGGCACCTCTTTTAGCCGTAGGTTTAGAAGCGGGCTATGTGTCAAATGTGGTTGAAGCACCCTCTAGCGTATCACCATTTACCGTAAAGCACTCTGCGTTTACTAACAAAGCCTTTGCGAACACTGAAATTAATACTGAGGTTAAGATTGTAGGGCTTTCCAATAATTCTTTTGGACTTGTAGAAGCTGATGGTAGTGCTACGGTAGAAGATTTTTCTCCTAGTTTACCGGATTCTGGAGTCGCTGTAACTTCTGTAGATAAAGCCACAGATAAAGTGAGTATTGCTGATGCAGAAATTGTAGTTTCAGGAGGAAGAGGGCTTAAAGGCCCAGAAAATTGGGGTATGATTGAAGACTTAGCTGAAGTGTTAGGAGCGGCAACAGCATGTTCTAAACCGGTTTCAGATTTAGGTTGGAGACCTCATAGCGAGCACGTAGGGCAAACCGGAAAACCAGTAGCCTCTAACCTTTATATTGCAGTAGGGATTTCAGGAGCTATTCAGCATTTAGCCGGAATTAATGCTTCTAAAGTAAAAGTGGTAATTAACACGGATCCGGAAGCCCCATTTTTTAAAGCGGCAGACTACGGTGTTGTAGGAGATGCATTTGAGGTTGTACCTAAATTGGTCGAAAAATTAAAAGCTTTTAAAGCTGCAAACGCATAATTTTATTACCTTGTAATATGCAATACCTTGCGTAAATGATTAAGGAGGTATTAATTAAGGGCTGTTTAAATTTAGATTTCTCTGCTTTAGGGTCATTTTACTTAAAGGATCGGGAAAATTTATCCAAATGTGTAAAAAGCAGTTGGTAAAGTCCAAATTTAAACAGTTCTTTGTGTTTTATAAATTATGAGTTTAGTTCGTTTAAATATTAAAGGCATTTCATACAGTCAAACCCAGAATGGTGCCTACGCTTTAATTCTTAATGAGGTTGATGGTGACCGAAAATTGCCAATAGTTATCGGTGCTTTTGAAGCCCAATCTATCGCTATTGCTTTAGAAAAAGAAATCCGTCCGCCACGTCCTCTTACTCACGATTTATTTAAAAACTTTGCAGACCGTTTTGATATTACGGTCAAACAAGTCATTATACATAAATTGGTGGATGGCGTTTTTTACTCGAGTCTTATTTGCGAACGCGATAAAATCGAAGAAATTATCGATGCCAGAACAAGCGATGCCATTGCCTTAGCATTACGTTTTCAAGCCCCAATATTTACTTACAAAAATATTTTAGACAAAGCCGGAATCTATCTTAAAGTCAACCCTAAAAAGGAAGACGAACAAGATCAAGATAGCATTCTTGTAGATGATCTTATTGTAGAAGAAATTGAAACCGCATCTGCTGAGCAAGAAGGTTTTAAAAATAAATCTCTTGAAGAGTTAAATCAACTCTTAGAAGAAGCCGTAAATAATGAAGATTACGAAAAGGCTGCCCATATTAGAGACGAAATATCTAAACGCTAATTAACATCTTATTATTTATGAATTATTTTTTCAAGGCATTTATTGCTTTATTTCTTGGACTTTCATCAATAACAGCACAAGAACTTGAAAAAACATGGGAGTTGAACCCTACGGAAAGTGAGTATCACACGTTAGAATTTCTGGAAGGTGAATTTAAATTTTCTTCTCACGAGGGAGCAAATCTAGATGGCGATTACATGTTTCAAAATAACCTTTTGGTACTCTACCAAAATGATTCTCTGAATTCCATTCAGCGTTATAAAATCACAGAGTTAACCGATTCTACCTTAGTGTTAAAAGGTAAAGCCAAAAGTTTTAACCTCGTTTCTAATGTTGAAGACAACGCCGAGGAAAATGCACTTGTGGCGCAAACAGAAATTATACCCAATCAAGGGTTTTCTTTTACAAGCTTATGGCGTGGGGCATTAGGGATGGTATCTTTAATTTTTATCGCCTTTTTATTCAGTAGTAATCGTAAAGCCATCAATTGGAAAACCGTTGGCTTAGGCTTATTATTTCAACTTATTATTGCTGTAGGGGTATTAAAAATAGCCTTTATAAAAACAGCTTTTGAATTCATAGGTCAAGGCTTTATCGAAGTGCTTAAGTTCACCCAAGCAGGAAGTGAATTCCTTTTTGGAGGGATGTTAGATATTGAATCTTTCGGCTTTATTTTTGCATTTCAAGTCTTACCAACCATTATATTCTTTTCAGCTTTAACCTCAGTGTTATTTTATTTAGGTTTAATTCAGAAAGTTGTAAAAGGTATGGGATGGCTACTGTCTAAAGTACTAGGAATTTCTGGTGCTGAAAGTTTAAGTGTGGCCGGAAATATCTTCTTAGGACAAACTGAAGCACCTTTATTGATTAAAGCGTATTTAGAACGCATGAATAAGTCTGAAATCCTTCTCGTTATGATTGGAGGGATGGCCACTGTTGCAGGAGCTGTATTAGCTGCTTATATCGGGTTTTTAGGTGGTGATGATATCGAATTGCAATTATTTTATGCAAAACACTTATTAGCCGCTTCTGTTATGGCTGCTCCGGGTGCCATTGTAATTTCAAAAATATTATTTCCTCAAACCGAAGACGTCAATACAGATGTTACAGTATCACAAGAAAAAATTGGTTCTAATATTTTAGAAGCTATAGCCAACGGAACTACTGAAGGTTTAAAATTAGCCGTCAATGTTGGGGCGATGTTATTAGTCTTTGTTGCTTTTATTGCAATGATTAATGGAATCCTAGGAGGTATAGCGGGATTTGATGGCATTACAAGTGATGCTTTAAATCTCGATTGGAAATTTACTTCTCTAAACACTATAATTGCTGAAAATACACCATACGAAAGTCTTTCTTTAGAATTTCTTTTAGGCTATTTATTTGCGCCTTTAATGTGGCTTATTGGTGTCGCTTCAGAGGATATGGCCTTAATGGGACAACTATTAGGTATTAAGTTAGCCGCGAGTGAGTTTATAGGTTATATTCAATTAGCAGATTTAAAAAATGCAGCGAGCGCTACTCATCTTACTTATGAGAAGTCAATTATCATGGCAACATACATGCTTTGTGGTTTTGCTAATTTTGCCTCTATCGGTATTCAAATTGGAGGTATTGGTTCTTTAGCTCCAGGACAACGTACACAACTCTCTAAATTTGGAATGAAAGCCTTAATAGGAGGGACAATTGCCTCTTTAATTTCAGCAACTATTGCTGGGATGATTATTGGCTAGTCAATTGCTGAGAAATCCAAAATTTGAAATTTTATAGTTAATAACTAATCATAGATACTCAAGCATCAAAATATAATATTTGATGCTTTTTTTTTATTTTCGCCTAACGTCATGCTGAAGTAATTTTCAGTATTCAATGACATGCATATTTCAGTTTAACTTAAAGAAATTCCCACTGTTGTGGGGAATATTATGAAACAATACCACGACTTAGTAAAACACGTTTTAGAAGAAGGGAATGAAAAAGGAGACCGTACAGGAACCGGAACAAAAAGTGTTTTTGGGTATCAGATGCGTTTCGATTTAAGTGAAGGTTTCCCTATGGTAACCACTAAAAAACTACATCTTAAATCTATTATTTACGAACTGCTTTGGTTTCTTAAAGGCGACACAAATATTAATTACCTTAATGAAAACGGGGTACGCATATGGAATGAATGGGCAGATGAAAATGGCGATTTAGGTCCGGTGTATGGCCATCAGTGGCGCAATTGGGCGAATGAAGAAATTGACCAAATAAAAGAGGTTATTGAGGCTTTAAAAAACAATCCAAACAGTCGTAGAATGTTAGTTTCGGCTTGGAATCCTTCAGTGTTGCCAGACACCTCAAAATCGTTTTCTGAAAATGTAGCAAACGGAAAAGCAGCGTTACCACCATGCCATGCCTTCTTTCAGTTTTATGTGGCTAATGGTAAATTATCTTGCCAATTATACCAGCGTAGTGCGGATATCTTTTTAGGAGTCCCTTTTAATATAGCCTCTTATGCTTTATTTACCATGATGATGGCGCAAGTTTGTGGTTACGAAGCCGGAGATTTTATTCATACGTTTGGTGATGCTCATATTTATAACAATCATAAAGAGCAACTAGAATTACAGTTGTCTAGAGATCTAAGGCCTCTGCCAAAAATGATTTTAAATCCTGAAATTAAAGATATTTTCGATTTTAAATTTGAGGACTTTACCTTGGTCGATTACAATCCGCATCCACACATTAAAGGGAAAGTGGCAATCTAATACCTTGAGGAAAAGCTAAGCTTTAGGTGTTCTGAAGTAGGGGTTCTGAAGTTGTAATTTCGAAGTCATACGAGAAGCGCTTCAGACAAAATAAGAGAATGCATCCGTACAAAAGCACAGCATAGCGATTACGACATGTTGAGTTTAGGTTGAAGTCTAAAAGGGCTGTGACTTAAAACAAAAAAACAGTTCCATCAGGAGATAATAGCCTCATGACGGTACGGTATTTAAGCTAAATAAAAAGCATCTTGATAAAGCATCAAGATGCTTTTTATTTGTTTTATAATCGGGTTTTAGACGTTAAGAACGCCGTTTTCTGCATCGGCATAGGCATTCCAAGCAAATCCATCGGCTTCTTCATCATTGATGTAAGCGTGGCCGTCCACAAGATATCTAAATTCATAAGAGGCTTCACTCGGTAAATTTACGGTGCCTTTAAAAGATCCGTTTTTTAATTTCTTTAAAGTTGTAGCTTCACTATCCCACGCGTTAAAGCTTCCTACAACGGCGATACTTTGAGCGTCTTCTGCAGGAACAGAAAAGGTGACCTTACAAACTGGTTTCGATTTTAAATATTGTTTCTTGATGGCCATAATATTAGATTTTGAATAATTAATTATAAACAAAAATATAAAAGTGGCATCGATATTAATATCTTTAAGTGTCTAAAAACTAAAGATTTATTGTTTTGTTAATATTGTAATCCTTTTAATTTCAAGGCTGTAAAATAAAGGTCTATATTTTGCTAATAAGTAAATTTAGTGGGGCTTATTGGTTTGATAATCAATCGGATGTTGGTTGTTGTTGAAAAACTTTAAAATTTTGGGTTGGCCTAATCATATTAATCAAAATAAAGTATCTTTATCTTATTAAATTACAATTATGTTTGGCAGTAAAAAACAAGTTTCTACAATAGATAAAGAGCAATTAGAACTCATTGAGAATGCTCAAAAACGAATAAAACAGAAAAAGCGTTTGTATATTCATTTCGTGATTTTTGTAATTGGTGCGGTATTTCTAATCGTAGCGAATACCGTTTTAGGTATCGGGGAGACTTTTGCTCCGGCAGGTATAGATTGGTTTGTCTATGCTATTTTTGCCTGGTTGTTTTTCTTCGTATATCATTTTATTAGTGTTTTTATTACGCATAAATTTATGGGTAAAGATTGGGAAAAGCAGCAATTAGAAAAGTTGGTACACCAGCAAGAAGCCCGAATTACAAAACTAAAAGAAGGGTTAACTAAAGAAGAACTGAAAATTGCGAAAGCTCAGGTTAAAGATGAAGCCAAAACCATTGGAACTAAAGCTGTAAAAAAGACTTCAGAATTAACCATTATTGTCGCGGAAGGTGAGGATAATGCCATTGGTAAGGACAATGACCTTATTTGGCATTTAAGTGACGATCTTAAGCGGTTTAAGGCCTTAACAAACGGGCATCATATTATTATGGGGCGAAAAACGTTTGAAAGTTTTCCGAAGCCACTACCTAACAGAACCCATATTGTTATTACAAGACAAAAAGATTACAAAGCGCCGGCAGGTGTTATTATTGTAAATTCTTTAGAGGATGCTTTAGATGCGGCACGCTATGATAAGCAACCCTTTGTTATTGGCGGAGGAGAAATTTATAAACAAGCATTACCTTTAGTAGATAAACTAGAAATTACAAGAGTTCATGCCACTTTTGATAATGCCGATACTTTCTTTCCTAAGATCGATCTTTCTCAATGGAAAGAAGTGAATAGAACACGTCATGAGGCCGATGAAAAACATGCTTATGCCTTCTCATTTATTACCTATAAGCGTCAATAAAAGATCTTGTATTGAAGACTAAAAAAAATCCCCTAATCAATTAAAGTGATTAGGGGATTTTTTAGGTCTATGGTCATCTAATGTTTAGATGCCAAAGGCTTCTTTAACTTGGTCTACATAATTTAAAAGCTCCCAAGTAAATAATTCTACCTCTACAGTTTTAGGTTCACCGTTAGGTTGGTGAAACGTTTTGGTTACATTTTGTGGTTGTCTTCCCATATGACCATAAGCAGCTGTTTCGCTATACATAGGCTGACGTAATTTTAGACGTTCTTCTATAGCTGCAGGACGCATATCAAAAAGTTGTTCAACCTTTTTGGCGATATCCCCATCGGTTAAATCTGGAAGTTTACAAGTTCCGTAGGTATCTATAAAAATTCCCATAGGTTTGGCAACACCAATAGCGTAAGAGACTTGCACTAGGACTTGATCACATAATCCCGCTGCTACTAAATTTTTAGCGATATGACGGGTCGCATACGCGGCACTACGGTCTACCTTACTTGGATCTTTTCCTGAAAATGCACCACCACCATGAGCACCTTTTCCACCGTAAGTATCTACAATAATCTTACGTCCGGTTAAACCGGTATCTCCATGAGGACCTCCAATAACAAATTTCCCTGTAGGGTTAATATGGTAAGTAATGTCGTCGTTAAATAAGGCTTGGATATGTGCTGGTAATTTAGCAATAACTCTTGGGATTAAAATCTCTTTGATATCGCTATAAATCTTAGCTAACATGGCATCGTCAGAATCAAATTCATCATGCTGTGTAGAGACTACAATAGCATCAATACGTTGTGGCACGTTATCATCGCTATATTCAATAGTCACCTGACTTTTAGAATCGGGTCTTAAATAGGTGATGTCTTCATTCTCACGACGTAATTCAGCCAATTCCTTTAAGATACGATGCGATAAATCTAAAGCTAACGGCATAAAGTTTTCCGTTTCGTTAGTGGCATATCCAAACATCATTCCTTGGTCACCAGCACCTTGTTCTTCTTTAGAAGCTCTATCAACACCTTGGTTAATTTCTTCAGATTGCTCATGTATCGCAGAAAGAACACCACAAGAATTGCCATCAAACATATAAGCACTTTTTGTGTATCCTATTTTGTTAATGGTATCTCTTGCAATTTTCTGTACATCTAAATAGGTTTTAGACTTCACTTCACCTGCAAGTATAACTTGGCCTGTAGTGACTAAAGTTTCGCAGGCCACCTTAGATTCAGGATCAAAAGCTAAAAAATGGTCTATTAAAGCGTCACTTATTTGGTCAGCAACTTTATCGGGGTGTCCTTCAGAAACACTTTCTGAAGTGAATAAATATGGCATAAATCTAATGATTAAAATATAATAATTCAGTTATGAAAAACCGTTCGATTACAGGGTCGCTAGAGAAGTAGAAAACTTACTGCTTTAGCATTTTTTATTCTGAAGTGATTTCAGAATCTGTTCTTAATGAACAGGTACTGAAAAGGTTTCAGCACTAGAGGTTGCAATCAGACAAATTTTTCCTCTTTTAATTTCACGGCAAAAGTACGTATTAAAATTTATACAGAAGACCTTATTATCTAAAGAAAACCTTAAAAAAACGAAATTGAGAAGGCTTTAGCTTTTTAAGATGATTAAAATTGTCTTAGATTTACACTATGCTTTCAAAGAAAACAAAATACGGAATTAAAGCCTTAGTGCACTTAGCAAGGCAGGAAGATCGGATGCCGGTGCAGATCTCTACGATCTCTAAATCGGAAAATATTTCCCAAAAATTTTTAGAAAGTATCTTGTTAACCTTGAAAAAAAACGGACTCTTAGGCTCTAAAAAAGGTAAAGGAGGTGGGTATTACCTTCTTAAAAACCCTAAAGAGATTCCTATGACTACCGTTATGCGTCTGCTTGAAGGTCCCATTGCTATGGTGCCTTGTGTAAGCCTTAATTTTTATGAAAAGTGTGCCGATTGTCCGGATGAAGATACCTGCGCCGTAAATAAAATTATGCTTAAAGTTCGTGATAACACCCTCGAAATCTTCAGAAATACAAGCTTAGCAGATTTATCCAATTCTAAAGTGACATTGTAAGTATAGCCTAGGCTAACTGCGGCTAACCCTATGGGAGTTAGGACATTTCTAAAGCCTTCATTTATATTTTTTTCTTAAAAGAACGACCTAAGTAAAAAATAATATCTATGTTTGTATTATCCTAGTAAGTCTATAGGGTAATAGATTTTTGAATTAATTAGATATTATGAATAGTATATTTCATGCTCATTCTCACTTAAAAAAGGTTGAAAATGAGTCCGATACAAATCAAGAGAAAATGAAGCGAAGTGTGGCTAAAACCATCAGTTGGCGCATTGTAGGAACCTTAGATACTGTTATTATTTCATATTTAATAACCGGAACTCTAGCCTTGGCTGTTTCTATAGGAGGAGTAGAATTAGTAACTAAAATGTTGCTTTACTTTTTTCATGAACGCACTTGGAATAACATAAAATGGGGAAAATGATAGATATAGATATTAACGTTTGGAATAAAAAATTACGCGATAAAACGCCAATAGAAATCGCAAAATGGGCCTTAGGCTTGTCTGAAAATAGAATTGTAACCACCAGTTTTGGGATTTACTCTTCCGTTTTATTAAGCACCATGTCTAAACTAGACAAGGACATTAGAGTGGTGTGGTGCGATACACTTTATAACCAACCGAGCACTTATGCGCATGCTTCGGAATTAATTGATACCTATAAACTGAATATCAAAAAGTACCAGAGTTTATATACTAAGGAAGAAATTGATAACACTATTGGTTTGCCAAGTCTTGAAGATGATAATCACGAATTATTTTCTGAAGCTGTAAAATTAGAACCCTTCAGGCGCGCGCTAAAAGAACAAAATCCAGACGTATGGTTTACTAATATTAGAATTAGACAAACCGAGTTTAGAGACAAAAAAGATATTTTAAGTTATAGTAAAGACGGCATTTTAAAAGTGAGTCCGTTTTACTATTGGAGTGATGCCGACTTAGATCAATATATCGCCGAAAATAATTTGGCGAAAAACGACCAGTATTTTGATCCAATAAAAGCACTCCTTAACCGAGAATGTGGCATACATTTTCAATAAACCTAGCACCGATGCAAAGTTTTAGAACCGAATTAGAAAATCCTGTAGTTGAAAAGGATATCCTTGAATTAGCACGAAAAATTGAGCTATTTAAAGAGGGTAAGATAGACGAAGAAAAGTTTCGTAGCCTGCGTTTAGCACGTGGTGTTTACGGACAACGACAAGAAGGCGTACAGATGATAAGAATTAAGCTGCCTTATGGTAAAGTGCGCAGTCATCAATTACGTCGTATTGCAGAAGTTTCTGATGAGTATTCTAGAAGCCGTTTGCATATTACAACGCGTCAAGACATTCAAATTCATTATGTAGATCTAAACAGAACCCCAGAACTCTGGGCGGAGTTAGAGCGCGATAATGTGACCTTAAGAGAAGCCTGTGGAAATACGGTAAGAAATGTAACGGCGAGTGAAACCGCGGGGATTGATGTCAATGAGCCTTTCGATGTGTCGCCGTATGCCGATGCCTTGTTTAAATTCTTTTTAAGAAACCCAATCTGTCAAGAAATGGGTCGGAAATTTAAAGTGTCTTTTTCCGCTTCAGATGAAGATACAGGCTTGTCTTACATGCACGATTTAGGGTTTATTGCCAAAATTGAAAATGGTGTAAAAGGTTTTAAAGTGATGTTAGGTGGAGGCTTAGGGTCGCAACCAAGACATGCCGATTTGTTTTACGAGTTTTTAGCGGCCGATAAAATTATTCCTTTAATGGAAGGTGTTTTACGTGTTTTTGACCGCTATGGCGAACGAAAAAGTAGAGCCAAAGCCCGCATGAAATTCTTATTAAAAGATATCGGATTAGAGGCCTTTAAAGGTTTGGTAGAAGAAGAACAAACTGCCATTGAATTTAAAACAGTGCCTATTGATACGTCTAATTATGAGGCATCACAACCTGTAGATACCGATTTTCCAGCGGTCAACATTACAAATGAAGCGGCTTACAAATTATGGAAGTCGACCAACGTTATTCCGCAAAAACAAAACGGATATGTGGCTATTGGTATTAAAGTTCTTTTAGGAGATTTTTATACGGATAAGGCCCGATTATTAGCCGATTTGGTAGAACAGTATGCGGCAGGGGAAATAAGATTAAGCTTGCGTCAGAATATTTTAATTCCTTATGTAAAAGAAGAAGGACTTCCATTTTTCTATTCTGAATTAGAGAAACTTGGTTTTGTAGAAGCGGGTTATAATAAAGCCGTAGATATCACAGCTTGCCCCGGAACCGATACGTGTAACTTGGGGATAGCCAGTAGTACAGGAATTGCAGAAGAGTTAGAGCGCGTTATTAAAGCGGAATATCCTCAATATTTAGAAAACGGGGACTTAGTGATTAAAATTAGCGGCTGTATGAATGCCTGTGGTCAACATAATATGGCCAATATTGGTTTTCAAGGGATGTCCATAAGAACCAAAGATAAATTAGTGGCACCAGCATTACAGGTGCTTTTAGGAGGTGGAAACTTAGGTGATGGTAAGGCTTTTTTTGCAGATAAAGTGGTTAAAATTCCAAGTCGAAGAGGTCCTGAAGCCCTGCGTAGAATCTTAGATGATTATGAAGCGCATGCCAATGGAGTTCCATTTGTAGACTATTATAAAGCGCAAGGAGAAAAATACTTTTACCAACTCTTAACTGATCTTTCGCGTATAGATAATCTTACCCAAGACGATTTTATTGATTGGGGAACCGAGGAAGCTTATGTTAAAGCGATAGGTATTGGGGAATGTGCCGGAGTGGTTATCGATTTAATAGCGACTTTGTTTTTGGAAAGTGACGAAAAAATTGAAGAGGCCAAAACCGCTTATGCTAATAAGGTGTATTCGGGAGCTATTTATGAGGCCTATCGTTCTATGGTGAATTCAGCAAAAGCCATTTTACTTTCAGAAAATATAAAGACCAATACCCAAGCGGGAATCATCAAACAGTTTGATGAGTATTTTGTTGAAACCAAGCAGATTGATTTAGGAACTTCGTTTTCAGAACTAATCTATCAAATAAAGGCGTATCCGCCTTCAGAAGCATTTGCGAGTAATTATATTAAAACAGCACAACAGTTCTTAGAAACTGTGAGAGCGTTTAGAGCGCGTCAGGTGGCTGAAAAAAACTAAAACTATGACACCAAAATTAACCATAGTCGGAGCCGGACCGGGAGATGTAGATCTTATTACCGTTAAGGCTATTAAAGCCATTAAGGCTGCTGATGTAATTTTATATGACGCCCTTGTTAATAACGAGTTGTTAAGCTATGCGTCTCCAAATGCAGAATTAATTTTTGTGGGGAAACGTCGCGGATGTTACGCCTATCAGCAAAATCAAATTAACGAGCTTATTATTGAGCGCGCGTTACGCTGCGGTCATGTGGTACGTTTAAAGGGAGGCGATCCTTTTATTTTTGGTCGTGGTGCCGAAGAATTAGAGTTTGCTAAAGATTATGCTATTGAGGTCGCTGTAGTGCCAGGAATTTCATCTTGTGCAGCCGTACCGGCGTACCAAGGTATTCCGTTAACCAAAAGGCATGCTTCCGAAAGTTTTTGGGTGATAACAGGAACGACAAAGTCGCATCAAATTTCAGGAGATATCGCTTTGGCAGCAAAGTCTACCGCTACGGTGGTGATCTTAATGGGAATGAGTAAACTCTCAGAAATTGTTCAAATATTTACGGCGGAAGGGAAATCTGAAACCGCCATAGCGATTATTCAAAATGGGACACGAGTAAATGAAAAAGTAGGCATAGGGAAAATAGCAACAATTGAAGCGATAGTTGAAGAAAAGCAATTGGCCAATCCGGCAATCATCATAATTGGTGAAGTGGTGAATCAACGGGTGGATCTCTCGGCGATTTATAAGGAAGCAGATGTTATAAAACAGACCACTCAAAATAGAATAGCCTCATAATGGAACGTAACAATTTATATCCCATTTTTTTAAAAGCAAGCCAACTTAAAGTCCTCATTATAGGAGGTGGCTATGTGGCAGAGGAAAAACTCACTTTTTTATTAAAGTCGAGTCCTGATGCTTCGGTAACCATGGTGGCGCCTATGTTTAGAGAAGGAACCCTTGCTATTGCGGGTACAGGAGATGTTCAGACCATCACAGATACCTATAACAGTCATTACTTAAAAGGGCATCATATTGTCATTGCGACTACTGATGTACCAGAGGTTAATATCGAAATTTATAAAGATTGTAGAGCGCAAGATAAATTAATCAATGTAGCGGATAACCCACCCTACTGCGATTTCTATATGGGAGGAATTGTCACTAAAGGCCATGTTAAAGTGGCAATTTCGACCAATGGAAAATCCCCAACTACCGCAAAGCGATTACGTCAATTTTTTGAAGACGTTATCCCTGAAAATATTGACGATTTAGTAAAGAATCTCAATATATATAGAAAAACAATTAAAGGTGACTTTGAACAGAAAGTCGAAAAATTAAATGAATTCACTAAAGGTTTAGTAGAGAAATTATAGATTATGATTAAAACAGATATACTTATCATAGGCGCAGGACCAACAGGTTTATTTACCGTATTTGAAGCGGGATTATTAAAAATGAAATGTCATTTAATTGATGCACTGCCACAAGCAGGTGGTCAATGTTCAGAATTGTATCCTAAAAAACCCATTTATGATATTCCAGGATTTCCAGAAATATTAGCGGGAGATCTAACCTCTAATTTATTAGAACAAGGAAAACAGTTTCAACCTGGATTTACTTTAGGAGAACGTGCTGAAACAATTGAAAAATTAGAAGATGGTAGCTTTATTGTTACTACTAATAAAGGAACCCAACACCACGCGCCAGTCATTGCTATTGCTGGTGGTTTAGGAAGTTTTGAGCCGCGGAAACCGGTTTTAGAGGCTATTGAAAATTACGAAGATAAAGGCTTAGCGTATTTTATTAAAGACCCTGAAGTGTATCGCGATAAAAAAGTGGTTATTGCGGGAGGAGGAGATTCTGCATTAGATTGGAGTATTTTCTTAGCCGATGTGGCGTCAGAAGTGACTTTAGTACACCGACGTAATGAGTTTAGAGGTGCTTTAGATTCTGTAGAACGTGTACAGGAACTTAAATTGTTGAATAAAATAAATATCATCACCCCAGCTGAAATTACAGCTTTGCATGGTGAAAATCAATTAGAAGGAGTTTCTATAACTAAAGATGGTGAAACGCAAATCCTAGAAGCGGATGCTTTTATTCCGTTATTTGGACTGTCTCCAAAATTAGGGCCTATTGGTAATTGGGGATTAGAGATTGAAAAAAATGCCATTAAAGTCGATACTTTAGATTACCAAACTAATATTCCTGGCATTTACGCCATTGGTGACGTTAATACTTATGAAGGGAAATTAAAACTTATTCTTTGTGGTTTTCATGAAGCTACGCTAATGTGTCAATCAGCTTATAAACGATTGAACCCAGGAAAGAAATTTGTTTTAAAATATACCACTGTAAGTGGAATTAATGGCTTTGATGGGTCTAGAAAAGAATCGCCTAAAGCGGTAGTGAAAGCCATTATGTAAGGTTTTATAAAGGAGGTAGCTTTTTAGCACCTTAATTTTTAGACGAGGATAATATTGCGCAATTTTTTGCCAATGTTACCCTCGTTTTAATTAGATAACTATTTCTTAGATTTTAATTAACAAAGGGCTGTTTTTTAAATTCGATATTTGTAATGTATTAATACCAATAGAGACTATAGCACTTTATTTTGGTAAAACTTAAAATGATGAAATTGATAAATAAATATAAGTCAGATTTTAGATTTGTGTTACAACTTTTGTTGTTAACGGCTATTTCACTGCTTGCCACATTATTTGTATAGCAGACTTTGTGTGGTCTACAGGTCAAAATTGTAATTATTGATTACTTTAGCGGCTTAATCCTTAGCAATGCGAAATTTTTTTAGTGCCGTTTTAATAGTCTTGTCCTTAGTGAGTTTTGGACAAGAAAAAAAACAGTACGGTTATGTTGACTTTAATTATTTCGGCGGAAATATAGCACTGCACAACAACGACATTCTTCATCTTATTACTGGGCATCCTGAAGGGGTTTTGCTAAGTTATAACCAACAAACCTTTGGCGAGAAAGTTTGGCAACAGCGCTATAATTATCCAGATTATGGGGCGTCATTTATGTACCAGGATTTTAAGAACAATACCTTAGGTAAAAGTTATGGCCTTTACGCGCATTATAATTTTTACTTTTTTAAACGGCATATGATGCTGCGTTTGGCTCAAGGATTAGCCTACAATACCAATCCTTACGATAAGATTAGTAATCCTAAGAATATAGCCTTTGGTTCTGATGTTTTAAGCTCTACCTATCTGATGCTTAATTATAAAAAAGATCGCATTTTTAAACACTTTGGTTTACAGGCCGGCCTTTCTCTTGTTCATTATTCCAACGCTAATGTAAGAGCACCTAATACAAGTGTGAATACTGTAGCCTTCAATGTGGGGATGACTTACCAAATTCATCAAAATACGCCTGATTATATAAAAAATGAAGACGAAGAGATATTTACAGAACCGGTAAAGTATAATGTGGTCTTTCGTTCAGGTATTAATGAGAGTGACGTTATTGGTAGCGGACAATTTCCCTTCTATGTTGTCTCCGCTTATGCCGATAAACGTTTAAGCGCTTTAAGTGCAATTCAGTTTGGTGCCGATGTGTTTTTCTCTCAATTTCTGAAAGAATTGATCTACTACCAATCGGTATCGTTCCCTGAAGAAAATGTTCAAGGAGATGAAGATTATAAGCGTGTCGGACTTTTTGCAGGACATGAGTTGTTTATCAATAAAATGTCCGTCGTTACCCAATTGGGATATTACGTATACTACCCTTATGATTTTGAAGGCCGGACCTATTTTAGAGTGGGCTTAAAACGTTATTTTGGTCAACGTGTTTTTGGAGCCATTACTTTAAAGTCTCATGGGGCAAAGGCAGAAGCTGTAGAATTTGGAATCGGTTTAAGATTATGAAAAAACTTATCTACATATTAGGAATTGTGTTGTGCTTTGCTTGTAATAGTGAGGAGGTAAACGATTGCTTTCAAACTTCTGGTGATTTGGTGCAACAGGAAATTATGGTACCGAGTTTTGAAGGTATTATAGTGCATAGAGATGTTGAAGTTGTTATAAAACAAGCCGAAAATTATAAAGTTACCGTAGAAACCGGTGAGAATCTAATGCCCGATATTAAGGTTGAGGTGGTGGATAATCAATTGATATTAACGGATAATAATACCTGTAATTACTTTAGGGCTTACGGTTTAACAAAAGTGTTTGTTGAAGCTCCAGATTTAAAAACCATAAGATCTTCAACACAGTATGATATTTCTTCAGATGGTCTCTTGCAATATGAAGCGTTGAATTTGATTTCTGAAAGTTATAATGTTGAAAGTGAATTTACCATAGGCGATTTTAGATTGGAAATTAATTCAGAAGAACTCCATATTATCTCCAATAATTTAGCCTTCTTTTATATGGAAGGAACTGTTGAAAATTTGGATATCGGTTTTTTTTCCGGCGCAGGTCGTTTTGAAGGCGCTAATTTAGTAGCCCAACAGGTTAACGTTTACCATCGTGGAAGTAATGATATGGTTGTAAATCCGCAGTTGTCCTTAACAGGGCAAATAAAAGGAACCGGGCATTTAATTGCTGTAAACCAACCTTTAGCGGTTGATGTAGAACGTTTTTACACCGGTCAGTTATTTATAGAGTAGGGCCTAATCCTTAGCGCTATGACTTAGTTAAATCTTGAAATAAACTTTCTAAAGTAGCATTCTTCTGATTCAGTTGTAATATTTTCAACTCATTATCATGGGCAAAATCAAAGACATGAGAACGCATGTCTTCTTTTGTGTTAAAGGTAATTTCATAAACAAAGCCATAGGTATTGGTTACAGACTTTACTTTTGGCAATCTTAATAAAAAAGCATCTTCCACTCTAAAATCAAACTCTACAATGACCACTTGTTCTTGACCATCTCTAAGATCTTTTAAATATTTGTCGGCAACAACTTCACCTTTATTTATAATAATCACACGGTCGCACATAGCTTCAACCTCTTGCATAATATGCGTAGATAAGAAAACCGTTTTCTCCTTCCCAATCGTTCTAATTAAGTTTCTAATGTCTATAAGTTGGTTAGGATCTAACCCTGTTGTGGGTTCATCTAAAATTAAAACTTCAGGGTCGTGCAATAAGGCATTGGCCAAACCAACGCGTTGACGGTAACCTTTAGAAAGCTGTGCAATTTTTTTATGAGCTTCAGGCTCTAATCCTGTTAGTTTAATAACTTCGTCTATTCTAGATTTTGGAGCACCATACACATTGGCGTTAAAGTTTAAATACTCCTTAACGTAAAGTTCGGTGTAAAGCGGATTGTGTTCTGGGAGGTAACCAACGCTTGCTTGAACCTCTTTTTTAGCCGTGTTAACATCAAAACCATTAACCGTAGCAGTACCTTCAGAGGCCTGTATATAGGTGGTTAAGATTTTCATCATGGTAGATTTTCCAGCACCATTTGGTCCTAAAAAACCAACAATTTCAGCATCTTTGACCTTGAAAGAGACCTCGTTAAGTGCTTTCTGATCTTTGTAGAATTTCGTGATGTTTGAGACTTCAATAGACATAGAAATAGAATTTATTCAAAAGTAGTTATTTCCGAATATTGTAATGCAATTATTGTTAAATCTTTAAAATATTAAATTTATTCAGAAAAAAACAATACAACAATTTTGATTTGTAAAAATAATAATTACATTAGCCTTATAATTAAAATTGCCCACCTAAGTGGACCCTTAAGATGAACATATCTAGAGCATATTATAACTGGTTTTATTTCTTTTTTAGCTAAAGGAACGAGACTGAGTATGTTTTATTTAAAATATAGTATTTAAAGTCTCGATCTAATCGAGACTTTTTTTGTTTAAAACCTTTTTGAAGTGAAAGCCTCCTAAATTTTTTAAGCCTGTAGAATTAAAAAAAATAATTGTGAAAAAACCAATCGCCATACAAGGAGTAAAAGGATCATTTCATCATGAAGTGGTTTGTAACTATTTTGATAATCAGTCTGATGTTGTGGAGTGTATGACCTTTGATACGGTGATTAAAACGTTATTGGATGAGGCTTCTGATGAAATTGTAATGGCTTTAGAAAACTCTATTGCAGGATCTATTATTCCAAATTATGCTTTAATTGATAACAACCATTTAAGTATTGTTGGGGAGTACTATTTAGATATTCAGCACCAATTAATGGCGCTTAATAATCAGGCTATAGAAGATATTAAAGAAGTGCATTCGCACCCAATGGCCTTATTACAATGTAAGGCTTTTTTTAAAGCGTATCCGCATATAAAATTGGTTGAAGCTAAAGATACCGCAGAGGTTGCAAGACAAATTTCGGAGCAACAATTAAAAGGAATTGCCGCTATAGCGAGTAAAACGGCAGCAGCGCTTTACGGCTTAAATATTTTAGCGCAGAGTATCCAAACCATAAAAGAAAATGAAACACGCTTTGTTATTGTAAAGCGGGTTCAGGATAATAATAACCAAGCGCTTATTAATAAAGCGTCCTTTAAGTTTGAATTAGAACACAAACGTGGCAGTTTAGCTAGCTTACTCAATGTATTAAGTGATTGCCAACTGAACCTCACTAAAATTCAATCTTTACCAAAAATTGATACACCATGGAAGTATGCGTTTTTTGTGGATGTGACTTTTGACGCGTATAAAAATTACGAAAAAGCGAAGTCCATAATGACCATTATGGCTGAGAATTTTAAAGTATTAGGAGAATATAAAAATGCAAAACGATGATTGAAGTTGCAAAACGTTTACAAAAAGTTGAAGAATACTACTTTTCTAAAAAGCTAAAAGAAGTTGCATTTTTAAAATCGCAAGGGAAGCCTATAATTAATTTGGGTATTGGAAGTCCAGATTTAGAGCCTCCATTTAAAGCTTCAATGATGCTTCAAGATAGTTTAATGGAGCCTGAAGCGCATCAGTATCAGAGTTATCAAGGCTTGCCAGAATTAAGAGATGCTATTGCTAGTTTTTATAATAAGCATTTTCAAGTGCACTTAAGTGGGCAAACGGAGGTCTTACCTTTAATGGGAAGTAAAGAGGGGATTATGCATATCTCTATGGCATTTTTAAATAAAGGAGATAAGGTTTTAATTCCTAATCCAGGCTATCCAACTTATGCGGCAGTAACAAAATTGTTAGAAGCAAAACCGGTCATGTATGATTTAAAAGCCGACCGTAATTGGGAACCCGATTTTAGTGCTTTAGAACGTTTAGATCTTAGCCGTGTTAAAATTATGTGGATAAATTATCCGCATATGCCAACTGGAGCTAATGCAACGAATAAGTTTTATGATAAGGTGATTGCCTTTGGTAAACGTCACGATATTTTAATTGTAAACGATAATCCTTACAGTTTTATACTTAATGACAAGCCTAATAGCATTATGAGGTACAGAGATGCTAAAGACGTTTGTTTAGAGTTAAACTCCTTAAGTAAAACCTTTAATATGGCCGGGTGGCGTGTTGGGATGTTAGTGGGGAAATACGATTTTGTAAATGCGGTATTACGAGTAAAAAGTAATATGGATTCTGGAATGTTCTTCGGAATACAAAAAGGGGCTATTGAGGCTTTAAAATGTTCTGATATCTGGTTTAAAAGTTTAAATAGTGTTTATCAAAGACGAAGAGCTTTGGTCTATAAATTGGCACAAGCTTTAAATTGTACCTATGATGACGAAGCTACGGGAATGTTTGTGTGGGCAAAATTGCCACCTCATATAAAATCTGAAGAATTTACAGATTTAGTCTTAAAAGAACATTCCTTATTTATAACACCAGGAACCGTATTTGGAAGCAATGGAGAAGGTTATGTGCGGTTTTCATTATGTGCGGAAGAAGACCTTATTGAAGAGGCTATTGCAAGAGTATAAGGACCTAAAGGTCGTGTGGCCTTAGGACGAAACAAAGAGAAAAAAAAGTGAAAAATATATTTATAATAGGAACTGGTTTAATTGGAGGAAGTTTTGCCTTAGATATAAAAGCATTACACCCTGATTGTAAGGTTTTCGGAATTGATACAACTGAAGCACATCTTGATGAAGCTTTAGCTTTAGGAATCATCGATGAGAAAGCAGATTTTGAGGCGTTGCATAAAGCAGATGTCGTTATAATTGCTATTCCTGTAGATGCAACCTTAAAAGTTTTACCAGAAGTTTTAGATCGGGTTTCAGATGATGCCATCGTTTTTGATGCGGGCTCTACCAAAGAAGATATTTGTGCGGTGGTAAAATCGCACCCTAAGCGTCGTAATTATTTAGCGGTGCATCCTATAGCAGGTACAGAGCATTCTGGCCCTAAAGCGGCCATAAAAGACTTGTATAAACACAAGACCAATATTATTTGTGAAGTAGAAGAGACGGCCTTTAAGTTGCAAGAGAAAGCCTTAAAGTTGTTTTCAGATTTGGGTATGCGTATTCGTTATATGAATCCTAAGGCTCACGATAAGCATATTGCTTATGTGTCGCATTTATCGCATATCAGTGCGTTTATGTTAGGTAAAACCGTTATTGATAAAGAGCGTAATGAACGCGATATTTTTGATATGGCTGGTAGTGGATTTGCAAGTACGGTGCGTTTAGCAAAAAGTTCCCCTGCGATGTGGTCGCCAATTTTTAACCAAAATAAAACCAATGTGGTTGAAGCTTTAGATGAATATATTAATAATTTAAAGCATTTTAAAGAACTTATGGAAGCCCAAGATTTTAACGAGGTTTTTAATGAGATGGAAAAAACAAATTATATTAAAGAGATATTAAAAGGAATTCAATAGTAATTAGATTAAAAAAAGCAAAAATGGAAAACACGAAAGAAATGAGAACATGGTTAGATGATATGAAGTTAAATCATCCCTTGGTTATTGCCGGGCCATGCAGTGCGGAAACAGAAGAGCAAGTCTTAAAAATAGCTCATGAGCTAAAAGATACAGATGTTAATTACTATAGAGCAGGAATTTGGAAACCAAGAACACGTCCAGGAAACTTTGAAGGTGTTGGAGCCTTAGGTTTAAAGTGGTTGCAAAAGGTAAAGGCAGAAACAGGATTAAAAACAGCAACGGAAGTGGCTAATAGAAATCATGTAGAGCTTGCTTTAGAACACGATGTAGATTTATTGTGGATTGGTGCCCGTTCTACTGTAAGTCCTTTTATTATGCAAGAAATTGCTGATGCTTTAAAAGGAACTGATAAGGTGGTTTTAGTTAAAAATCCTGTAAATCCAGACTTAGCCTTATGGTTAGGAGGTATTGAAAGATTACACAGTGCCGGAATCAAAAATTTAGGTGCTATTCACAGAGGGTTTTCAACCTACGAAAAATCAAAATATAGAAATATTCCAGAATGGCAATTGGCTATTGAATTTCAGAATAGGTTCCCAGACTTACCTTTAATTAATGACCCATCGCATATTACCGGAAAGCGCGATATGATTTTAGATGTTTCTCAAACGGCCTTAGATCTTAATTTTGATGGCTTAATGATAGAAACGCATTTCGATCCGGATAACGCTTGGAGTGATGCTGCACAGCAAGTAACGCCTAAGAGCCTCGTGCAGATTATGAACGACTTAAAGATTAGAAAAGAGTCAGATCCGGAAGCTGAGTACAATTCAGAATTAAATAATCTTAGAGCACAGATTGATGTGGTCGATAATCAGATTATTGATTTGTTAGGAAAACGTATGAAAGTTGCTGACGGTATTGGAAAACTTAAAAAGCAGAAAAACGTTGCGGTTTTACAAAACAAACGTTGGAATGAGATTCTAGGAAATATGGTTCTAGAAGGCGAATCTAGAGGCTTAAGCGAAGAATTTGTTTTACGTATGTTTAAAGCTATTCACCAAGAATCCATAAACCACCAAGAGAAAATCGTAAAAGATTAACTCAAGATTTTTTAATTTAAAGAAGGGTTCGCAAATTTTGCGAGCCTTTTTTTTACGATATTAAAACAATATTATTCATCTTTGTAGTAATGACAGGAACAGTATATAAATCTACGGGCAGTTGGTACACTGTAAAAACTTTAAATGGTAAATTCTATGA
This sequence comes from Winogradskyella rapida, assembly GCF_042675845.1. Taxonomy (NCBI): domain Bacteria; kingdom Pseudomonadati; phylum Bacteroidota; class Flavobacteriia; order Flavobacteriales; family Flavobacteriaceae; genus Winogradskyella; species Winogradskyella rapida. Next base: position 2,108,301 of record NZ_JBHTKM010000063.1, read on the forward strand.
ATGTAGAATTAAAGGCCGTTTCAGATTGGAGGGTATTAAAAGTACCAACCCAATTGCTGTTGGTGATAAAGTCGCCTTTTCTCTAGAGACTAAGAATAATACAGAAACAGGCGTCATTAATCGTATTGAAGAACGTAAAAACTATATTGTTCGTAAGTCGGTTAACCTATCTAAGCAAACCCATATTATTGCGTCTAATATTGATCAGGTGTTTTTATTGGTTACTATAGATAGTCCACCAACATCGACCAGTTTTATAGATCGTTTTTTGGTTACTGCAGAAGCGTATTCTATTAAAACCGTCTTGTTGTTTAATAAAGTAGATACCTACTCTGAGGAGACGTTATTTGAAGTGAAATACTTGGCGAGTATATACCGTGCTATTGGCTACGAGTGCGTTGGTATTTCTGCAGCTACAGGGAAAAATATAGATAAGGTAAAAACCTTAATGGAAGGTAAGGTCAGTATGTTTGCTGGGCATTCTGGCGTTGGGAAATCAACTTTAGTCAATGCTATAGAGCCAACTTTAGATTTAAAAACCAAAGCCATTTCAGAACAACATAAACAAGGGCAGCATACTACAACCTTTGCAGAGATGTTCGATTTAGGGTTTGATGCCAAAATTATAGATACTCCGGGGATTAAAGGTTTTGGTGTTGTAGATATGGAGAAAGAAGAGGTTGGGGATTATTTTCCTGAGTTTTTCGCCCTTAAACAAGACTGTAAGTTTAATAATTGTATTCATCTTAATGAGCCTAAATGTGCCGTAAAGGATGCTTTAGAAAACGATGAAATCTCCTATTCAAGATACCGTAGTTACCTTCAAATTTTAGAAGGTGAAGATGAGCATTACCGAACCGATAATTGGGATGAGGCCTAGTATAGCCTAACACAGTGTTCCCCGTAAGAAAAACTTGTTTTATTTATGAAAATAGTGATACAGAGAGTTTCTGAAGCTTCAGTAGTTATTAACACCAAAGAAGTAGCGGCCATACAAAACGGACTTTTGGTACTTCTTGGTATTGAAAATGAAGATACCCAAGACGATATCGATTGGTTGTGTAATAAAATCATTAATCTTCGTGTCTTTCCAGATGAGAATGCTGTGATGAATAAATCACTTAAAGCAGTCGATGGCGATGTTATTGTGGTGAGTCAGTTTACGCTACATGCGAGCACGAAAAAAGGCAACCGTCCAAGTTATATAAAAGCAGCCAAACCCGATGTAGCCATTCCTCTATACGAGGCTTTTGTTAAAACACTTCAAAATGGATTAGAAAAACCTGTACAAACCGGAGCGTTTGGTGCCGATATGAAAGTGCATTTGGTTAATGATGGTCCGGTAACACTTATTATAGATTCTAAGCATAGGGTGTAGCTAAACTATTTCGGAGCTTCAGTGATAAGGCAGTATAAGAAAGATTTATTAAGATTCTTTTTAGATTATCGCTTGTCCATTTAAATTTTTTACGGATAATTTGAGAGTTGTAATAACATTCTTATATTGTGCTTCTAAATCCGTCAAAATCAACTCATGCCTACTATCCGCTTAAAGTCCCAATCGCTTTTCCTATTTTTAATATTTATATCTTATTTCGCTTTTTCGCAGTCCGAGAGTGTTTATAACGCTTCAGCGGTGTCTTTAGACTTAATTGAAGACGCTAATGCTATAGTGCGTTATGATAAGCAATTAATAGAAATTAATGCCATTGATGAAATGGTGGTTCACACCAAACGTATTGTCACAGTTTTTAATAAATACGGTGATTCTCATGCAAATTCTTTAGAGTTTTATAGCGATAACGCAAGCATTAAAAGTATTGAAGCTAGAATTTATGACAGTAGAGGGGAAGAAATTAAGAAAATTAAAAAAAATGACTTTATAGATAATAGTGCTGTAAGTGGTGGAACCTTGTATTCTGATAGTCGTATAAAATATTACGATTATACGCCGGTAAGTTACCCGTATACTATTGAGTATAATTCTGAAGTTAAGCATTCAAGTACTGCTTTTATTCCGCAATGGCGCCCAATTGATGGTTATTATTTAGGGATTGAATATGCGGAATATCAGATTGAGAATAATTCCCAAATTCCACTACGTTTAAAGAAGCAAAATTTTGAAGGTAATAAAGTAGATGAGGTGTCTGAATTTCATTATAAAATAGAAGATTTACCAGCAATTGACTACGAAGCTTATAGTCCGTCTTTAGTCACATTTACACCCAACATAAAACCAGCCCTTACAAAGTTTAATATGAATGGCGTAGAAGGGGTGAATAACAACTGGAAAGATTTTGGAAAATGGGTTTATGGAGAGCTTTTAAGCGGAACGGATGAGTTACCTCAAGAAGCTATTGATGATGTTAAAAAACTTACAGAAGGTGTAGAAGATAAAGTAGAACGCGCCAAATTGGTCTATAAATATATGCAAGACAGAACCCGTTATATCAGTGTTCAGATTGGTATTGGAGGGTGGAAACCAATGATGGCCGATGATGTTAATGACCTTGGTTATGGCGATTGTAAAGGGTTAACCAATTATACCAAAGCCTTATTAGAAGCTGTAGATGTACCGGCCTATTATACCTTAGTATACGGGAGTCGTGATATCTTAAACATTGATCGTGAATTTTCATCAGCTCAAGGAAACCATGCGATACTTTGTGTGCCTAATGGCGAAGAAAATATCTTTTTAGAATGTACCAGCCAAACTAATCCTTTTGGATTTTCAGCAGGATGGACCGATGATAGAGATGTGCTATTAGTAAAGCCTGAAGGTGGAGAAATTGTACGAACTAAAGCCTACGATGCGGATGATAGTGTACAGCATACCGCTGCAACTATAGACTTAGATAGCCAAGGCGGATTTACAGCACAGGTGGCTATTACTTCTACCGGTTATCAATACGGTAGACACGAGGGGATAGGAGAAAAATCAGTGAGAGATCAGCACATCTATTATAAAGAATATTGGGGTGATATTAACAACCTTAGTATAGATGCCATTAATATCAGTAATGATAAAACCAACGTGGTATATACTGAAGACTTAAATCTATCGGCTAGTAATTATGCCTCTATAAGTGGAACGCGCCTTATTTTACAACCTAATTTTTTTAATAAAGTTACGGGGATTCCACCGCGTTATAGAGAACGCACTTTAGAATTTGAAATTGATCGTTCATTTAAAGATACAGACGAGTTTATCATTCAATTGCCAGAAGGGTTAAAAGTAGAAGCTATGACGGACTCTAAAGAAGTAACAAGCAAATTTGGGACCTACAGTTTTAAACTTGAAATTTTAGATGCCAATAGACTAAAGTACACAAGAACCTTCTCTTTATTAAAAGGAAAGTACCAAAAAGACGATTATAAAGCCTTTAGAGATTTTAGAAAACAGATTGTGAAACTCGATAAAAGTAAAATAGTACTGACTAAAGCCTAAACCCAAACAAAACACAAATCCAAAAAACCAACCAAACAAAACAACATGAAGCAAGTATTAACGGCCCTGATATTTATAATGAGCTTAACCTATAGCAATGCTCAAGATTATGATTTTGGCAAAATTTCTAAAGCAGAACTACAAGAAAAATTTCATCCTAAAGATTCAGCGGCACCTGCAGCTATTTTATATCGTAAAGAAGAGATTCGCTTTTTCTATTCCAATAATGAAGGGTTTATACAAGAGCGTGAGATGCATATGCGTATTAAGGTTTATAATAAAGATGGATTTGATTGGGCAACTAAAAAAGTCTATTTGTATCAAGGGACGAATCAGCGTGAACAAATTACAGGGATAAAAGGTTTTAGTTATAACCTTGTTAATGGAAAAATTGAAAAGGAAAAGCTAAAAAGTGATGGTAAATTTGAAGAAGATTATAACGACTACACAAAAATAAGTTCTTTTACTATGCCTAGCGTTAAGGAAGGGACTGTTATAGAATATAAGTATAAAGTATCATCGCCAAGAATTAGTATTGATGATATTCTTTTTCAGTTTTCAGTACCTGTTAACAAATTAGAAGTAACTGTGGGTACACCAGAATATTATGTGTATAACAAGCAGCTTAATCTAAGAGCTAAGTTTGTACCTCAAATAGAGGAGACCTTTAAAAATACGAAAGTTCCATTTGAATACAGGATTAATATTTTAGCTATAAATGAAGACAATATTCCAGCGATTAGAGAAGAGGCTTTTTCGGGGAGCATCAGCAATTATAGAAGTAAAATGGCTTTAGAGCTTACGGCGACTTTAAATAACATGAAACAATTAACCCGATCTTATACGACGAGCTGGGAAGATGTATCTAAAACCATTTATGAAAGCGATCATTTTGGGGGACAATTGGGGAAATTCAGCATTTATAAAGAGGACTTAGATAAGGCACTTGCAGGGATAGAAGGTGATTTTGAAAAGGCTTTTGCTGTGGAGAAATTGGTGAAGTCTAAAGTGAAATGGAATGAAGGCTATGGTAAATACACCTCAAAAGGGGTAAGAGGCGCTTATAAAGAAGGTGAAGGTAATAGTGCAGATATTAACCTTATGATGGTTTCTATGTTACGATCTCAAGGTGTAAATGCCAATCCGGTATTAGTAAGTACAAGAAATAATGGTATTCCACTATTTCCTACGCGAGAAGGTTTTAATTATGTTATTTGTAGTGTGCAAAGTGGTGACGCCCAATTATTGTTAGATGCTACTGAAGAGTACAGCACGGAAAACGTGTTACCAACACGTGTATTAAATTGGCAAGGACGCTTAATTGAAAATAATAAAGTGTCTCGCTGGATTCCTTTACAGCCTAAAAAAATGTCGGTATCGGCAGCAATGCTTAATGTTTCTATTAACGACGATTTTTCTATTTCAGGAAAACTATCTAAGCAACTTACAAATTACAATGCGTATTTCTACAGAAATAGATATGCGAAAATTACGAGTGAAGACCATATGAAGTCTTTAGAAAAGGATAAAGGAGATATTGAGATTAATGAACTTACGTTTAATAATGCCGATGACGTATCAAAGCCGGTTAAAATAAGTTATGAATACGAACTTTCTGATGGTATTGATGAAGTAGGTGATAAGCTATATTTTTCACCATTATTCTTCTTAGCCACCAAAGAGAATCCGTTTAAATTAGATGAACGTGAGTATCCTGTAGATTTCGTGATTCCTAATTCAGACAAATACATGGTCAATATTATGTTGCCAGAAGGTTATAAGGTAGAGTCCTTACCAAATTCTGAAGCTGTAGCGTTTAAAGATGCTAATGTTAAGTTTTCTTACCTCGTAAAACAAAATGGAAATTTTATTCAGCTTAAAGCCCAATTAGATATCGTTAATCCTTTAATTTTGCCTTCAGACTACAAAGATTTTAAAGCCTTTTATGGTAAAATTGTAGAAAAGCAAGCAGAACAAATTGTATTAACTAAAGTTTAAAATGGATATTAAAAACGCACAAAAGGAAGTTGATGATTGGATTAAGGCTCATGGAGTAAGATACTTTAATGAGCTTACCAATATGGCACAACTCACGGAAGAAGTTGGGGAAGTGGCTAGGATTATTGCGAGACGTTACGGTGAGCAAAGCGAAAAAGAAAGCGATAAAGACAAAGATCTAGGAGAGGAACTTTCTGATGTTTTATTTGTGGTTTTATGCTTAGCCAACCAAACCGGAATTGATTTACAAGCGGCTTTTGATAAAAAATTAGATTTAAAAACCAAACGAGATCATAACAGACATCATAATAATGATAAATTAAAGTAGTTTTGTAGCTTCAATTTATTATTACAATTTACTATGGACATCAGTATCCAAAAATCAAAGCTAAAGAACCATCAAACCGTTCAAATTACAGGATCTAAAAGCGAGTCTAATCGTCTTTTATTGCTTCAAGCCTTATATCCTCAAATTCGTATTGAAAACTTATCGAATTCAGACGACTCTGAGGTCATGCAAAAAGCTTTGATTTCTGAAGACACATGTATTGATATTCATCATGCCGGAACCGCAATGCGATTTTTAACGGCTTACTTTTCAATTCAGAAGGGAAGAGAAACCGTTATTACAGGATCTCAAAGGATGAAAGAGCGTCCAATACAAATATTAGTCGAGGCTTTAAAAACCTTAGGTGCTGATATTAGTTATCTTGAAAATGAAGGTGTGCCGCCATTAAAAATTATTGGTAAAGAGCTAACAAAAAGTAAAGTGGCCCTAGAAGCTAATGTAAGTAGTCAGTACATTTCGGCTTTAATGCTTATCGCTTCAAAATTAGAAAATGGCTTAGAGTTAACCTTAAATGGTAAGATTACTTCTGTACCTTATATTAATATGACCTTGAGTTTATTAAATAGTATAGGAATAGAAACGACCTTTAAAGATCAGGTGATAACCGTGCAACCGGCACCAAAAACCATTGCAGAACAAACCTTAACGGTAGAGTCAGATTGGTCTTCGGCATCTTATTTTTATAGCCTTATTGCCTTAAGTGATGTGGGGACAGAAATTACAATAGCCTCTTATAAACAAGAAAGTTTACAAGGCGATTCAGTCTTAGCAGATATTTATAAAAGTTTTGGGGTAAGCACGCAATTTAAAGGACATGCTATAACGTTAAAGAAGGAAAGCATTGTAGAGGCTAGCGTTAAAATAGAACGCGACCTTAAAAATGCACCAGATATTGCGCAAACTATTGCAGTTACAGCATTTGGCTTAGGTTTAGAATGTTTTATGGAAGGCCTACATACTTTAAAAATTAAAGAAACGGATCGTTTGGTGGCACTTAAAACGGAATTAGAAAAGTTAGGTGCAGACGTTATTATTACGGATAAAACCTTACATCTAAAAGCCTCTGAAAGTATCAACTCCAATGTAAAAATACCAACCTATAACGATCATAGAATGGCTATGGCTTTTGCCCCTTTAGGATTAAAAGTGCCATTAGTTATAGAGGATGCCAATGTGGTGAGTAAATCTTATCCTGAATTTTGGAAAGATTTAGAAACTATTGGCTTTCAATGGGCCAAAAAGGCATAAGAATTTGGGCCGCTTTTAGACCTTGCAATATCAGTAAGACCCTTGTTGTAAAGTAAAATAAACCTTTATTTACTTGACAAGGCCTATGTTGAGATTGTATATTTGCAGTTCGAGATAAAATTACAGATTTGAAACCTAAAGAAGGGAGAAGCAAAGTCTTCTTATATGCCTATTGAAGTTTCATTTTATTCAATTAATCTATTAAAACTAATACATGAAATTATCCCACTTTAATTTTGAGCTTCCAGATGAATTATTAGCAGAACACCCTGCAGAACACAGAGATGAAGCAAGATTGATGGTGTTAAATAGAGCAGAACAAACTATTGAACACAAACAATTTAAAGATATTATAGATTATTTTGATGAAGGTGATGTAATGATCATGAATGATACCAAGGTGTTTCCAGCACGTTTATTTGGTAACAAAGAAAAAACGGGTGCGCGTATTGAGGTTTTCTTACTGCGTGAGCTTAACCAAGAACAACGTCTTTGGGATGTGTTAGTAGATCCAGCACGTAAAATTAGAATAGGAAATAAACTTTACTTTGGTGATGACGAAACTTTAGTTGCTGAGGTTATAGATAACACAACCTCTAGAGGTAGAACTTTACGTTTCTTATACGATGGGTCTTATGCTGATTTTAGAGCAAAATTAACGGAACTTGGAGAAACACCATTACCTAAGTATATTAACAGAGAGGTAGAGCCAGAAGACGAAGAGCGCTACCAAACAATATATGCTAAAAATGAAGGTGCAGTAGCCGCGCCAACAGCAGGGATGCACTTCTCTAAACATTTATTAAAGCGTTTAGAAATTAAAGGTATAAAAACAGCAGAGGTAACTTTACATGTGGGATTAGGAACCTTTAATCCTGTTGAAGTAGAAGATTTGTCTAAACATAAAATGGACAGTGAAGAAATTATTATTAACAAGCAAGCTGCAGATATTGTTAATGATGCTATTGAAAATAAAAAACGTGTGTGTGCCGTGGGGACAACATCGATGCGAACCATAGAAAGTTCTGTATCTTCTAACGGGCGCTTAAATGAGTTTGAAGGATGGACCAACAAGTTTATCTTCCCGCCATACGATTTTAGCATTGCCAATTGTATGATTACTAATTTTCATACGCCAAAATCTACTTTATTGATGATGACTTCAGCCTTTGCAGGTCACGATTTTATAAAGAGAGCCTATGAAGAAGCGGTAAAAGAAAAATATAAATTCTACTCTTACGGTGATGCCATGTTAATCATCTAATCGTAGGTAATAGAATCATAAAAAAGTCTCTTCATTGAGGCTTTTTTTATTTATAACAAAATCAAAATTCATTTAAGTACTTTTGCATAAGATGGAAGTAAAAAAGAAAGATATACGCGCCTTAACAAAAGAACAACTCAGAGAATTCTTTGTAAAACAAGGAGATAAGGCTTTTAGAGGCAATCAGGTTTACGAGTGGCTATGGCAAAAATCGGCCTATAGTTTTGAAGATATGACTAACATATCTTTAGAAACACGGCAAATGCTAGAAGCTAATTTTGTAATTAATCATATTAAGGTAGATCAGATGCAACGTAGCGCTGATGGTACTATTAAAAATGCCGTTAGGTTACATGACGATTTAATTGTAGAATCTGTTTTAATTCCTACAGCAACAAGAACGACGGCTTGTGTGTCGTCTCAAGTGGGTTGTAGTTTAGATTGTAGGTTTTGTGCAACCTCACGTTTAAAGCGCATGCGAAACCTAAATCCAGATGAAATCTACGATCAGGTTGTCGCTATTGATAACGAGAGTCGTCTTTACCATAACAGGCCTTTGAGTAATATTGTATTTATGGGAATGGGAGAACCGTTAATGAACTACAATAATGTTCTTAAAGCCATAGATAAAATAACATCAGCAGAAGGCTTGGGGATGTCTCCAAAGCGTATTGTTGTTTCTACCTCTGGGGTGCCAAAGATGATAAGAAAGATGGCCGATGATAAGGTGAAATTTAAATTAGCCGTTTCCCTACACTCTGCTATCGATGAGATCCGTACATCTATTATGCCATTTAATGCAACGTTTCCGCTTAATGATTTAAGGGAAGCCCTACAATATTGGTATGCAGCCACTAAAAATAGAATTACTTATGAGTATGTGGTTTGGGATAAAATAAATGATAAACGTAAGGATGCAGAAGCCTTGGTAGAGTTTTGCAAGTTTGCACCAAGTAAAGTCAATTTAATAGAATACAATCCTATAGATGATGGGGAGTTTCAACAAGCTAATTCTAAAGCGATAGATATGTATGTGTCAGTGTTAGAGGCTCATAATATAACAGTTACCGTAAGGCGTAGTCGCGGTAAAGATATTGATGCCGCTTGTGGGCAGCTGGCTAATAAAAGTTAAAGTGTTTTTATTCTTTTTTCTTACAAAATATTTGCTATATCTTTCGCTTTAACTTAAAAAAAAAACGATTTATTATGAGAACAAAACTACTTTTTAGTTTTTTATTTGCAACTAGCCTAACGGCATTTTCTCAGACTTTTACGTCTGAAAATTTTGATGGTTTAACCATTGGTAACGTCTCAGAAGACCTTACAGGTGCTACTGCCGGACAAGGAGGGCTTTATATCTATGGAACAAATGGTGATGCGCCTTCAACAACAACTAATTCTGCTGCAACGAACTTTCAGGTAGTTGCTTCTGGATATAATGGAACTCAAGGAGTTCAATTTACTACTCCTAATGGAAATGGTGGTATTAATTACTTATTTGATGTTATTGCCACTGATTGGACATCGAGAACTGTTGGGAATGATATTGTTGAGGTTGAATTTGATTTTTATACAGGTAGTACAACGAGTTTAGCGCCTTTTAGGGCTTCTGTATTTGCGGATAGTGCAGGTTCGACTTACGAAGCCGTAGCCGTGGAGTTTGATCCATCTACGATGGTCCTTTCTGGTGTGGCAAATTTATCTGTAAATGGTGTTGTTGGGCTTTACGGGTTGAGCTTGGGGGCAAATAATTCTGATTTGGTTTTGCCAGCTAATACGTGGTTAACAATAGGGATGTCATATAATTCGGTAACAGGAGAATTAAGATGGAAGTCGAATTATAACAATGTTAATGTTAGTTTTGGTGATGCCGCTAATGTTATTACAGGAATGGTGCCAGGTGAATTTGATTTTTATAGTTTCGGTGTTGATTTAAATACTGTTGCAGCTTCTTATGTTATTGATAATTATTCTGTTAGAGCAACGGCTACAGATCAGTTACTAGGTTTAGATGATGTTGCTGAATTAGAACTTTCTAGTGTTTTTGTTTATCCGAATCCTGCAAAAGAGTCAATTACATTATCAACTGATGTTTCAGTAAGAAGCGTTGAAATTTATAATAACTTAGGGCAAGTTGTATTACAGAAGAACTCTAATTTTAGCAATACAAATACATTTGATATTTCTAACCTAACTTCAGGAGTTTATATTATGACTATTAACTCAACTGATGGAGCTTCACAAACGAAGAGATTTATAAAAGAATAATTTATCTACGTTAAGATATCCTATAACAGAGCGCTTAGATTTTAAGCGCTCTGTTTCGTTTATATCAATGGGACTTATACTTATTATTCACAGTGGAGGATATTTAAATACGAAGCATAAAAAAAAGCGGCAAGTGCCGCTTTTTATTTTTTGAAGGAATTAATTAGTGTTAATTCTTCGAGAATTTAATGGTCTCAGTAGATCCGTTAACACTAACCTTAGCTAAATACACTCCACTACTTAATTTAGAAACATCTATAGCTTCAGTTGTACTTGTTAATGATTTAGAAATTACCTTATTTCCTAAAAGTGAATATATTTCTACATTTGTAAATGGTGAATTTACAGTTTCAATATTAAAGGTTTTAGTTGTTTGATCATAAAAATGTGATACTTTATCTTTAGAATAATCTTCAACAGAAAGTTCTTCGTTATTGATTCTTATGTTATCAATATAGGCATCACCACCATAGTTGTCATGAATAAATCTTATACTAGTAAGGTTATAATTACTAATTAAAGTCGCTTGTCCTATTTCAACATCATCTAAATAGTAGGTCGCATTAGTTCCAGAGACTTCAACTCTAACGTTATACCATGTGTTAATTGCCCATGTTGAAAGATTTTCGTAGCCTGTAGCAGTAGAATTTACAACTCTAACATTGTTTTCCCAATCAAATTCAACTAGAAAGACATTAAAGAGATCTCCTACTGCATCTTCTCCAAGAGCTGAGAATCTAAAATTAGAAAGACCTGCTGCCGTGGCATATATATCAAAGGAAATAGTGGCATCTGAATAAGTTACAGGTGTCGCTAAATCATAAAACCCACCCAATATTGGGCCAGCTTGAGTACCATAATTCGTGTCAGGTGTAATTTTAAATGAATAGGTCCCGTCAGAAGCTTGTTCGTTTGAAATTAGTTGCGTACTAAGATTACAATCTGTTCCACATGGCGTAGAAATCCATCCACTTTGTCCATGTATATCTCCTAAGGTAAAGCCTTCTGCACTTTCAAAAGAAATAGTTTGTTGTGCTGAAAGCCCCAATGAGAGCAATGAGCAAATTGATAAAAAGGTAATTTTTTTCATTTGTTTTAAGTTTTAAGTTTGATTGGCCTAAAACTACATTATTTCTTAATAAATCAAAGCTAATGTGGCGAATTTGAATCCTATTATGCCTTGTGCTGAATTGGTTTTAAGAGTTAAAAATAAGATAAAAGTGATGTGTTAAGACTGTGAATGAGGACTTTAGATTTAATTGATTGCTGTTGATTCTTTGTGTAAAATATTTTATAAGAATGACGTTAGGAGTATTTTGAAAATGTCCATGCATTTTAAATTTTTCGGTGTTTAGATTAAAGGGTGACGTTGTGCCGTCTATAGTCTTAAGTTTTCCGCTTTACAGAAAGTTTAACAAGACGCTATAAGGCTTTGTGGTTTAGTAGCCAGTAGGAGTGTATAGTGCGCTCTGAAATTATTCTTGTTTTATTTTGAAGGGATATTGCGCCATGCCAGGCCTTATTCCTTTCTACGGTGTAATGACGTTGTCTGTTATAGGGCAAATTGGAGATCTAGGGTTAGTCTAATGGTATATCATATACTTGAGGTTTGGCTATCGCAAAGCGTAATTAAAGATAACAAGCTATAGTTTATTAGGAGGTGACGATTTTTAAAACAAATGGATTAAGAGGTAGTGTTAAACATAAAAAAAAGCGGCAAATTGCCGCTTTTTTCTATAATAGATTGTTTTATTAACTTTTAATAAACTTAATGGTCTTAGACTGACCGTTAATTTTAATCTCTGCTAAATAGATCCCATTTGTTAGGGCTGATAAGTTAATAGATTCATCAGCTTTTGATAATGATTTAGACATTACATTTTGTCCCAAAACAGAATGGATATCAAGACTTGTTAAAACACTTGTGCTAGACTTTAAATTTAACGTCGTAGAATTGTTGTCGTAATAATAAGTAAAGGTGTTACTATTAAATTCATCGACGCTTAAAGTCTCTGCTGTTACCGTTAGATCATCTATTGATATATAATCTTGGTCAACGCTATCCCAATGTCTAAAGGCAATATAAACTTCAGATTCACCTGCTAAACTGCTAATATCTAATGATTTATTTTCAGGCGTTCCTAGGTCGTCTTCCGTACCTAACGTTTCGGTCATTGAAGTTGTGGAAGTTAATAATGTAGCAATATCACTACTAGTACCAACATGTATACTGTACGTTTCTTGGTCCCAACTTGCTGAAGCAACCTGAGTGATCCATTCTACGGATATTGCACCGCTAGCAGCACTTAAATCTATAGCAGGAGATATAGCCCAGTTGTCAGGTGTTAACGCAACAGATTGCCACGATCGCGAAATCAGAGATACTGGAGTTGCAGCTTGGCCTAGCTCATTGGTAATAACAAAAGCATCCCCCCAATTGTTGGTGTCTCCATCAGAATCAATTAAGGTCCAATCGGATATATCTTCATCATTAAAATCATCTGACCAAACGACTTCTTGAGCATTTGCTGTGCTGTACAACGCGATAACGCAAAATAATAGAGTAATTTTTTTCATATAATTATAGTTTTAAGATTAATGCTATTAAATTACAAATATTTATTGGTTTTTAGTGTTAAAAAAGCATTATTCAGTTTTTACTAATTTGCAACCATGATAATTCGTAATATTGCAATAGCAGCGCGTATTTTAGAATAAAATGAAAATAACTGAACAAATAAAACAACCCATTGCTTATGAGATGGAGCTTTTTGAACAAAAGTTTCAGCTCTCTATGGCAAGTAAAGTGGCGCTACTCAATAGAATAACCCATTATATTGTTAACCGAAAAGGAAAACAAATGCGACCTATGTTTGTGTTTTTGGTCGCTAAAATGATGAATAACGGTGAGGTAAGTGAACGTACTTACAGAGGGGCTTCGGTTATTGAGCTTATTCATACGGCAACTTTGGTTCATGACGATGTGGTGGATGATAGTAACCGCAGGCGAGGTTTCTTTTCTATTAATGCGCTTTGGAAAAATAAAATTGCCGTTCTTATCGGTGATTTTTTATTGTCTAAAGGGCTGCTACTCTCCATTGATAATAATGATTTTGATCTTTTAAAAATTATTTCTGTTGCGGTAAGAGAAATGAGTGAAGGCGAATTACTTCAGATTGAAAAAGCCAGACAATTAGATATTACCGAAACTGTTTATTACGAAATTATCCGACAAAAAACAGCCACCTTAATTGCCGCTTGCTGTAGTTTGGGCGCCGCTTCTGTAAAGCCAAATTCGCCAGAAGTAGAAGCGATGCGAAAGTTTGGAGAATTGATAGGGATGGCTTTTCAGATTAAAGATGACCTCTTTGATTATGGAGATGATGCCATAGGGAAGCCTACCGGAATAGATATTAAAGAACAGAAAATGACCTTGCCGCTAATCTATGTGCTTAATCATTGCACAAAAAAGGAAAAGTCTTGGCTAATTAATTCCGTTAAAAACCATAATATGGATAAGAAGCGGGTTAAAGAAGTCATTGCTTTTGTAAAAGAAAAAGGAGGCTTAGAATATGCCGTTGCAAAAATGAAAGCATTTCAAAAAGAGGCTTTAGATATCTTGGCCACCTATACAGATTCAGCTTATAAAGCGTCACTAAAACTTATGGTGGACTACGTAATTGACAGAAAAAAATAAACTTTATACTACTGTATTATAGGGTTTTAATTTTTATTTTGATCTTTTTTTATTCCCCAGGCAACCTTTGGTCCTTAAATTGCGTCTTTATAAATAGAAGCGTAATTGTACTTACAGAAAATGAAAGTTATTCAACTTTATAAGGATGAAACTCAACTCTTAAAAAGGGCAGCGAAAAACAATCGTGAAGCGCAACACCTGCTTTTTGAGTTGCATGCTCCTAAAATGCTTAGTGTCTGTCGGTTTTATATTAAAGACGTACATCAGGCGGAAGAGGTCATGCTAAATGGTTTTTTTAAAGTGTTTCAATCTTTAAAAAAATTTAAGAATGCTGGAAGTTTTGAAGGTTGGGTGAGACGTATTATGGTCAGGGAAGCCATTTCGTACTTAAGGCAGAAAAATAATCTAGAGTTTCCTGTAGAGGCTGATCATTTAGAAACCGATCAAACTTCAAATAATATAAATACGAGCATTGAGTTGGCTGAAATTCAACAACTCATTGACAATTTACCTGAAGGGTATCGGATTGTGTTTGTAATGTACGCTATAGAGGGCTATAAGCATCAAGAAATTGCCAGCCTATTAGAAATTTCTTTAGGAACCTCTAAGTCGCAATTATTTAAAGCGCGACAAATGCTTCAAAAGCGAATTATTGAATTAAATAACCCCAATTATGGCACCCCTTAAGTTTGAAGATACTATAAAATCTAAGCTTGAAGAGCGTAGCTTAAGTCCTTCGGCTGAAGCATGGACAAAATTGTCTGATCGGCTCGATGCGGAAACTCAGTCCACTAAAAAATCGAAGTATTGGTGGTGGAGTATTGCTGCTAGCTTACTTATAATGCTTGCTGTTTCTGTGCAGTGGTTGCAAAAAGAGGAAACTAAAAAATTGGCTCCGGTAGTTGTGCAAGAAGCAATAGCGATACCAACACAAGAGTCGCCTAAGGCCTTAAGTTTTGAGCAAATTACAACAGATGTTATAGAGGATACTAAACCAAAGCAGGCTAATAAGGTGCGTATCAACCGTGAGCAACCTTCAAATTTAGAAACTAAGACTCCGGCAGCTCTAAAAGCGCCTTCGTCTTTAGAATTGACCTCGGAAACTCAAGCGTCTCCTGCTAACGATAGCTTACTTTACGATGAAGCAGAAGCTTTGTTAAGAGCAGCGCAAATAGAAATTGCTATAGGAAGCGCTAAGGAGGCTATAAAATTAGAGCATAGTGCGGTTTCAGATGCAGAAATAGATGCTTTGTTAAGTTTAGCCAGTCAAGAACTTTTTAAGGAGCAATTGGAACCTGAAAGGGTTCAAACAGCAGATGCAACCCGTTTATTAGAGCGTGTAGAAGCTGAAATGGGACAGTCGTTTAGAACCAAGGTTTTTGAAGCGTTAAAGGAAAGTTTTGAAACGGTACGTACGGCGGTGGCACAACGTAATCACTAAGGTTTTTCTTAAGAATCATAATAAGGAACTCGGACTGAAGTTCGATAAGGAATTCAATCAAAATTCATCATAATCATCATCATTAATCAAAAAACGAACATTTATGAACATCATTACAAAAGTTGTAGCCTACGTCATCTTAATAACCCTTTTTGGAAAATTACAGGCGCAAACCACCCCGTTAGATAGTATTGGATCGGCAGAAGTTGCTGTTAAAATTCAACATTTAAAACAGCAAAAATCGACGATAGAAGAAGAGGAACGAGAGATTTTAAAAGGCAAAATTGCAAAAATAAATAAGCAATTAGATCTTAAAGAAATTACCGCTGAAACTGCAGAAACATTAAAAAAAGAGGCAGCAAAGGTTGCCGTCTTAAATATTGAAAATCGCATTGATATTTTAGATAAAAGAATAGCCTTATTAGAACGCAATGGATACGGTGGAGAGCGCTCAGTTGAGACGATAGATGAAGGCTATACCCTGAGAATTGGAGGCAACGAGGAAATAAGTGATAGTTTTATTTATCTCGGCAAACCTTCAGGCGATGAAAACAGAAAATACGACAAGCGGACCTCTACAGATATTGTCTTTGCATTCGGATTTAATAATGCCTTAATTGAAGGCGAATCATTAAGCGATTCTCCCTACAAAATAGGTGGGTCTGGTTTTATAGAACTCGGCTATGCATGGAAAACAAGAATTTTTGAGAATACTAATTTTTGGCGTTTAAAGTATGGGTTTTCATTTCAGTGGAATAAATTAAATATTAAAAACAATAAGTATTTAGTGAACATGGATGGGGTTATTGCCTTGCAAGAGTATCCAACTGATGTTGATAAAGTGAAATTCAGAACTACAAACTTAGTGTTCCCAATGCACTTAGAATTTGGGCCTTCTACTAAGATTGAAAAAGATAATTACTTTAGATATTCTACCGGTGAACACTTAAAAATAGGTTTAGGAGGTTACGCCGGAGTTAATTTGGGGAACATGCAAAAAGTAAAATATAAGGATAATGGCAAGCGCGAGAAAGATAAGCAACGTAATAAATTTGAAGTGAATGAATTTGTTTACGGGGTCAGTGGCTATATCTCATTAGGTGGGGTTGCTTTATATGCTAAATACGACCTCAATCCCTTATTTAATAATCAAGCGGCAGATCAGAATAATGTTTCTGTAGGGTTACGCTTTGATATGGACTAAATCAATCAATCAATCAATCAATCAATCAATCAATCAATCAATCAATCAATCAATTTTTGAGTAGGAAAAGGCCTCTGTCTGTTTTAGATGAAGGTCTTTTTTGTGTTAATGTACTACCAGTTTTAAGACTATTATTGAAATACTAAGAGTAGACGTAAAGAAAAGACCTTAAAAGAGGTAAAGGATAGTTTAAATAATCCTGCTATAATGCGTGCAATTTAACTCATAATATTAAGAGCTTTTAGAAAATTGGCATTGAACAAATAAGTTCTAATTTTTTCCTTTAGGATAAAAATAGCGGTTTATTAAGAGGATAAATTTTTAAAACAATTTCTTTAGCTTAAATTTGTTTTTTACAAGTCTTTTAAGGGTGAAAAATCCTGAATAAGACATCGTTAAATTTCTGCTTCTAAAGGAATAACTAAACCTATGATATCACAAAATTCTATAGCCAAAGTATTTGAAACCGCTCGTGTGGAAGAGGTGATAGGCGATTTTGTTCAGCTTAAAAAAGCAGGGACAAACTTTAAAGGCTTAAGTCCGTTTAGTGAGGAGCGTTCTCCGAGTTTTGTGGTTTCTCCAGTAAAGCAAATTTGGAAGGATTTCTCAAGTGGAAAAGGGGGAAATGCAGTGACATTTTTAATGGAACACGAGCATTTTACCTATCCGGAGGCCATAAAATACCTCGCCAAAAAATACAATATTGAAATTGAAGAAACGGAGCGTACAGACCAAGAGAAAGCTCAAGCAGATACCCGCGAAAGTTTGTATTTGGTCAGTGAGTATGCCAGTAGTTATTTTCAAAATGTATTACATAAAACAAACCCTGGGAAAGCCATAGGTTTAAGCTATTTTAAAGAACGTGGTTTTACAGAAGAAACCATAAAAAAGTTTGATCTTGGTTATTCCTTAGATGAGTGGCAAGGCTTTACAGATGATGCTTTGGGTAAAGGGTATAAGCTTAAGTTTTTAGAACAAACGGGTTTAACGATTGTTAAAGGTGAAAAGCGTTTTGACCGTTTTAAAGGCCGTGTCATGTTTCCTATTCATAGTATGAGTGGACGTGTTCTTGGTTTTGGAGGACGAATTTTAACCAATGATAAAAAAGCGGCTAAATATTTAAACTCACCAGAGAGTGAAATTTACCATAAAAGTAAAATTCTTTATGGCTTGTACCATGCCAAACAAAGCATAGCAAAAGAAGATAATTGTTATTTGGTTGAAGGCTATACGGATGTTATTCAGTTTTCTCAAACTGGTATTACCAATGTGGTTTCTTCTTCGGGGACGGCCTTGTCTCCAGATCAAATACGATTAATCAATAGGTTAACCAACAATATTACCGTACTTTTTGATGGTGATGCCGCCGGAATTAGAGCCTCAATTCGTGGAATTGACTTAATCCTAGAGCAAGGGGTTAATGTGAAGATCTGTACATTTCCTGATGGTGAAGATCCTGATAGCTTTTCAAAATCGAATACCTTAGAGGAACTCAAAGCGTATTTAGAGGAGAACGCTAAAGATTTTATTCAGTTTAAAGCGTCTTTATTGGTCCGAGAGGCCAATAATGATCCTATTAAAAAAGCAGAGACCATACGCGAAATTGTAAATAGCATTGCTAAAATTCCAGATCAAATAAAACGTGAAATCTACATTCAAGAATGTGCGCGTATTATGGATATTAGTGAGAACGTACTATTCACCACTTTAGCGCAAATTAATAATAAAGGCGCGCAAGAGAGTTCTGGAAAATCAAGGTCTTTTAATCCTGAACAGCCACCACCATTTGAAGTGGTTAAAAACGAGCCGACTCGTAAACCCAAAATAGATGTTCAGTATGAACTTGAACGCAAAATAATTGAGATTCTGATGCTTTACGGCGATCGGGTAGAGCAGTTTGAAGATGTGGTCTTGCAGGTTGATGATGCCACTGGCGATTTAGTATCTAAACCAACCCAACATGAGGCTAGAGTTTTTGAAAAAATATACTTAGACCTCCAAGAGGATGAAATGCAATTTTCTAACCCACAGTTTAAGGCCCTTTATTACGCGATTATTGATAAATTAAATCAAGATGAAAATTTTTCAACTAAAAACTTTATCAATCAACTCGATCAAGATTCGGCCAGTGCTGTAACCAGTATTTTAATGGAAGATGAGCGCTATTACCTCCATGATTGGGAACGCAATCTCATTATTCCTAAGAATAAAAAAGACTCCGTAGCGCAATTGGTGAGTCAGACCATTTTAAGTTTACGTTGTCATCTAATTGACAAGAAGGTGATAGAGTATAAAAATGAGACTTTAAAAGAAAATGTAGACACACGGGCTATTATAGAAGATGTAAAAGACTACGTGGGTTTGAAGATGTTATTATCGCGTAAATTGGGGAAAGTAGTAGGTTAAATTCAGGTTTGGGCTTAAGCTAAATTATGATGTTTAGCTTGGTGTATTAAATCGACAATATTAGTGACATTTAATTTTTTGAATAAGCGCGCTTTATAGGTGCTTACCGTTTTTTCATTAATGTCTAACTCCTCGGCGATCTCTTTGTTTTTTCTACCAATAGAAAGCAGTTTTAAAACTTCAACTTCTCTCGTAGATAGTTTTTTAAACATACGGCTTCGGCTTTTCCTCGTGTCTTCATAACGGAAATGTTTATCCATTTTCTCGCTAAGTGACGTTTCGCCATTGCTAATTTTTCGGACAGCCGCTTCAATGTCTTCTACACTGGCTTCTTTGTTTAAGTAGCCTGAAGCTCCCGCTTTAATAGTGCTTATAGCATAAATTTCTTCAGGTTGATGACTGAACATCAAAACCTGGACGGATTTGTTCTCCTTCTTTATGGCTCTAAGAGCGGTTATTCCGTTAAGTTCTGGTAAATCTATTTCAGAAATAATAACGTCTACATTGTGGCGGCGTACAAATTCGAAAATTTCTATTCCACTACTTAGACTACCAATGACCTTGAGGTCTGGCTTACTATTTAAAAATAATTCTAATCCGGTTCTGACAATGGGGTGGTTGTCAACAATCAAAATCTGTATCATGACAATTGTATTATGGGTTTAAATGCTTAGGGTAATTTATAATCTCAATACAATGCAAGGGGATATGTATAAAAATAGTAATAAATTAACTAATTTTATTAAATTTACTCTTTTTATTAATAAAAAGCAATAATTATTTTAAATTTTTAGGAATATCGCAAACGGGGATCGCGACCATCTTGTGTTTATTAGCGGTATTGTAGCGTTTAAAAATCTCAAAAACCTCACGTTGACGTCCTTCAAAGTCGTCGGCAGTTTTGCCTTCGTCCTTCATTTGCATTGCCCATTCTAACTCTGGGTAGGTCGCGCCAATTTGGTCTTCGTCCGTTCTGTCATCACCCCAAAGTCCATCGGTAGGGGCAGCCTCTATAATTTCTTGATTAATGCCTAAGAACTTAGCGATTTCGTAAACTTCACTTTTTAGTAAATCGGCAATAGGGCTTAAATCTACACCGCCATCGCCGTATTTGGTGTAAAAACCAACACCGAAATCTTCAACCTTATTTCCGGTACCGGCAACAAGATATTTTTTTAAAGCTGCAAAATAATAAAGGGTGGTCATTCGTAATCGTGCTCTAGTATTCGCTAAGGCCATAAAACGACTCTCTTCATTATCTACTCTAGGTAATTCAGAAATTAACTGATCAAATACTGGGGTAAGATTCACGGGAGTCATGCTAACAGCAGGGTACTTGGCTTTTAACCATTCAATATGATTTAAAGCACGGTTAACCTGACTTGGAGCTTGGTGAATAGGCATTTCTAAACACAACAAGTCCAAACCTGTCATAGCACATAGGGCAGATGTTACAGCAGAATCTATCCCGCCAGATACACCTATTACAAATCCATTCATTTTTGCACTGTTTGCATAATCTTTTAGCCAACCTACAATATGTTCTACAACCTTTTCTGTCTGCATAATTTTTAATTTTTAATACAAAGAAGTGTACCTTTGCGTAACAAAAATAGCGGAAACGTATTAAGTTTAAAAATGTTTTACCAAATGAAAGTAAGAATTTACATTATTTTATGCCTGGCGTTTACTTTTATGGCTTGTGAAGAGGAATCTAAAGTAGAAGCAGCAATTGCTAACATTGAGGTTGATTTTAAGGTGGAGCGTTTTGATACTGATTTCTTTAAGGCTAAAGCCGAAGATTTACCACAATTAAAAACCGACTATCCGTTTCTGTTTTCTAAGCGTATCCCAGATTCTGTTTGGGTAGATCAGTTAAATGATACGCTACATGATGAAATTTTAACGGAGGTGAATGATAAGTATGCTAACTTTGATAAAACCACTTCGGAGCTTCTAAGTTTATTTCAGCATTTGAAGTACTATGATCCTGTATTCTCTGTGCCTCGAGTAGTCACCTTAACCAATTATGTACAGTACAGGGACAAGGTTGTTGTAACGGATACTATAGCGCTTATTGCTTTGGATAATTATTTAGGAGAAGATCACCGCTTTTATCGCGATGGTAACATCCCTGTATATTTATCTAAGAATTTTAAACAAGAACAGATTGTAGTGGATTTGGCAGAAGCCTATGCTGAAAAATACACCTTTCAGCAACAAAGAAGATTTTTGCTAGATGAAATGATCTACTATGGCAAATTACTCTACTTTAAAGATAAAATGATTCCGTTTAAATCTGATGCTGAAAAAATAGGTTATACCAACGATCAGCTGCGTTGGGCAGAAGCCAATGAAAGTCCTATGTGGAGTTATTTTATAGAAAAAGAATTGTTGTACAATACCGATAATAAACTTTTAAGTCGTTTTATAACGGATGCCCCTTTTTCTAAATTTTATTTAGAATTAGATAACGAATCTCCTGGTCAAGTGGGGCAATATATAGGCTGGCAAATTGTAAAAGCTTATGCCGATGCCACAGGTGAGAACCTCATGACCATTTTACAAAAAGAACCTGAAGAAATTTTTACAAAATCTAAATTTAAACCAAAGAAATAATGTCTAAAGTTATAAAATCTAAAATCGTACTCAACGTAGAACTTGATGAAAACCGAGTGCCAGAAAAATTAAATTGGTCGGCTCAAGATGGAGGCGTCAATAACGAAGAGGCGAAAGCCGTTATGTTATCCGTTTGGGATAGTAAGGCTCAAGAGACCTTAAAGATTGACTTGTGGACTAAAGATATGCCCGTAGATGAAATGAAATTATTTTTTCATCAAACCTTAGTAACTATGAGCGATTCGTTTTTTAGAGCAACCCAAGATCAGAAAATGACCGATACTATGAAGGATTTTTGTGATTATTTCGCGGAAAAATTAGAGCTTAAAAAGCAATAATTACTCTAATTTTTTACTTAACGCATTGGTCACCTTGTAATAAGGTTGAATATCAAAACTATCTGAATTTACATTCATATAGTTTTTTTTATGCCTTCTTTTATGGATGAAAAAATTAGTAGGGTCGTAAACTTGCCAAACGGTTAATTCATTATTGCGTCCTGTGGTCGTTTTCATGTCCGTTTCTATTTTGAGGATTAAACGATCTACCGTCTTTTGGTCAGCCATTTTAAGTAAGGTCTCCGAACTAGATCCGTTGTTCACTTTATAATGAATCCAATATTTAGCTGCGGATACCTTTGGTTTAGCAGGCCTTGCCATGTGTTTTGAATTTAGAACATTGGCTTTTTTTCCAGCTAACCTTAAATCACTCGCATACCTCGCATTTTCAGAGCCATAAACCTTGGTTTTAGGAGCTGTAAGATCATCAGGTAAGGCTGTTGTTGCCTTTGGTCCATGAGAAGTGTTCGGTGTATTTGGGTTAAAGGAGCTGTTGCTAGCTAAGAGATCCGGATTTTCTATTTGTAGCTCTGGTGCCGGTGGAATATTAGAGAAAATCTCGTGTCTTAATAAAGTGATGACAATCAGTTTGTCTCTTAAAACGGCTTCTATGGCATAACGTCCCACAGGAATATCTCCAATAAGTAGCTTTGCTTTAGAATCTTTAACTTTAATAATACGCTCAAAATCATCATTAAAAATCATGACCTCGTAAATGGTGCGTTCGCCCTCAAAAACGATACTGTCTTGTGTGGTATTTAAATAATGTCTTAATTCTAATGCTCTTGAATTGTTGTTTTTAAGCAATACCGATTTTTGACCATACAAAAATGTGGTCAAAAGTAGGAACACCGATGTATATAATAGTTTCATGAGTAGGATATTAAGTGTTTGGGTAACAAATGAATACTATGCCGTTATCTTTTGTAATTTTAATAGATTACAAAGGTAGTGGGTAAAGGGTTAAGCGCATTGTAAATCAGATGTGTAACCCCTTTTTATGGTTGAGTTGTTAGGTCTATCGATGTAAGTCAAAAATCCACGCGGAAATGTAAGTTGACCGTCTGTTTACATTATGTGATATCGCTTATAAAGCTGTTGTAATTATGGGGCACTACCGCCTACGAGCACTAAATTACATTGTGGATATTTAGGGTTTCTGAAATTATAAATTAATAGATTTTGTACGTGTTTTGTAATACGGGGTAGGGTTAAACACTTCAGTCGATTGGGAATACACAAAATTTGAATTAGACATTTGAGACTCTATAAATTTTCTCGTATTGTAAACTTCCCATACCGTCAATGTATTTTGTTTCCCGGTATAACATTTTATTTCTAGTTGATGCTTTAATATCAGTTTGTCTACGAGTTGTTGATCGGCGAGTCTCATGGTTTTGCTCGAGCCCACTTCATTTACCGTTAGGCTCTCAATCCAAAAATATTTTTTCGCTTTTGGCGCCTGAGGCGATTTTTTAGTCCGTGTTAATAGAAACTCTATACTTTTATGAGGTGAGGCTTTAACGATTTTCAGGTTCTCATCAATCATCATACCCATGCCTTCTGCTATGGGTTCAGATTTGAAAGCTGATAAAGGGCCTTCATTACCCCGTTTCACCAAATTCATGCTAATAATTTTATCCGGAAGTTGTACTTCAATTACAAATTTCCCAGAAGGAAGATCATTAAGGGGAATTTTAGTATTCGGGGTGTTTACGGTTATACTGCTATCGTAATCTTCATTGAAAATTTCCACCTTCGCTAAGGTGCTCGAGCAGCGTAATATTAAACTGTCTTTAGTGGCATTTAAAGTATGGTGCAATTCTTTAGCTTTAGGATTCGTGTTTTTTAATAAAATGGCGTTCTGGCTAAAGCTAAATACAGAACATAACAGAACAAGTAGCGTGCTTATGTTTTTAATCATAACGTTCACTTTTAGGGGTTAGAGAATAGAGATGTGAAACGCCCACTGTAGGGGTTCATATTAGTTTATATCCTAAGTTACAAAACAGTAGGCTAAATGTTAAATTTTAAAGATGTTCGGTTTATTTAATAGATAACCGACTGTTTATGACCTAATAATGACTAAAAAAGAGGGGTGTTTAGACTATTTTAAGAGAAATTCACTTCTAATTTTAGTACATTCGCTTATGCGAAAAATACTACTCGGTGTTGTTATTAGTCTCGTTGTTGTATTCACATTTAGATATTGTGAAAACAAACAAGAAGATGAAATTATGCTCAAAGAAAGCAGTGCGCTCATTCAAGAGCAAATAAAAAACGTTGGTAAACTGGTGGTTACTGAAGGTCACTTCAGTGAAGTGTTTACCTATAAGAATTCTAAAGGTGTTTTTGGAGATTTAATTTCAGCAGAAAAGAAAGCCGTTGTCATTGTCAATGCAGAGGTGACTATAGGTTACAATTTAAGTAAAATTGAATACCATATTGATGAGGTGAATAAAACACTTCAAATTCTAAGGATTCCTGAAGAAGAAATAAAAATTAGCCCAGATTTTGAATATTACGATATGCAGGCAGATTACCTTAATCCGTTTGAAGCTAAAGACTACAATAGTATTAAGAAGACCGTCCGAGAATCGTTAATGAAAAAGGTCGTAGCGTCCGAGTTAAAATCTAACGCTCAAAATCGGCTTATTAGTGAACTTTCCAAGTTTTTTATAGTAACACGTTCGCTGGGTTGGACGCTAGAATACAACCAAAAACCGATTTCTAGTTTAACTGAACTTAATAATATAGACGCTATACTTCAGTAAGAGTTAGGCTAATTTTCGTTGTAAGCTACCTATTCCTCCTCCGTTTATAGCATCAACAGCTTTAGATTTTAATAAACTAGCGGCACTAGCAGAACGCATACCACTAGCACAATAGGTAATCACGGGTTTGTTTAATTTTTTCACTTCGTTAATGCGCTGTCCTAACTCCTGAACCGGAATATGAATGGCATTCTTTATATGACCACCTTGGTATTCACTAGCCGTTCTTACATCTAATAACACTGCACCTTTCGCAACATATTCCGCAACGTTGTTTGTCGATTTTCCAAATAAAGCATTTAATAATCCCATAGTATTTATTTTTTGGCAAACTTCTGAAAAGTTCACGGAAACATTGGTAACCAAAGTTACATTATTATAACGTGGCACATAAAATTCTTGCTATTTTAGTGGTTTAAATACTTATGGAAAACGAAACACGACAAGAGGAAATTATAAGAGTCGCTGCGAAGCTTTTTAAAGAAAAGGGCTATAGTGCGGTGACCATGCGCGATTTAGCGACGACCATGAATATGAAAGCCGCGAGTCTTTATAATCATATCAGTTCTAAGCAAGAGATTTTAGAAAAGATTATCATGAGGATAGCGCGCAAATTTTCAGTCGGAATGACCGCTGTAAAATCTAGTAATGATTCGTGTATCGTAAAATTAAAGAAAATCATAGCACTTCATGTTGAAGTGTCGAGTCAGAATATCTATGGTATGGCAGCTCTAAATCACGATTGGATGCATCTCGAAGCCCAATTGGGACCTTATAAAAAGTTGCGTAGTGATTACGAAAATGATTTTAAAGAGATTTTAAAGGAAGGCATAGCGGCAGGAGAAATTAGCCCTATAAAACCTGATGTTATGATGTTCTCCATACTCACAACCCTACGTTCCTTATATCTGTGGATTCCTAAAAAGGAGGTGATTCATCTTGAAGAATTAACAAATAACCTGAGTAAAATTCTCATAAATGGCATCATAAAGGAGAATTAAATTTATTTCTTAACTTTGTCCAACAGACTAACAAGTGTTAGTTTCATGTTTTAAACATTCGTATGGCAGAGTTCTATAAACTAAAGATTAAAGAAATATATAAGGAAACCAATGACACTTCGGTGATTACTTTTGAGGTTCCGCAAGCATTACATGAGACTTTTAAGTTTCGTCAAGGGCAACATTTAACCTTAAAGGCAGACATTAATGGCGAAGATGTTCGTCGTTCGTACTCGCTTTGTTCAAGCCCTTATGAACAAGAATGGAAAGTCGCAGTAAAGGAGATTCCTGGTGGTAAATTTTCTACCTATATTAATGAAACCTTAACGGCAGGAGACGAACTAGAAGTGATGTCGCCAAGCGGAACTTTTGGTGTGGAATGCAATCCTAACAAAGCAAAAAACTATCTCTTTTTTGCAGCAGGAAGTGGTATTACACCTGTTTTATCCATGTTAAAAGCGCATTTACAAGCCGGATCGAATGCAACTTGTAAGTTGTTTTATGTCAATAAAACCGCAAAATCCATTATCTTTAAGGAAGAGCTAGAACAATTAAGAAATACTTATTTTGGAAGATTAGAAATCTATTATTTCTTAACCAAAGAGCGTAGAGATATCGAGTTGTTTAATGGAAGATTTGACGACGAAAAAATGCAAGTCCTCACAAAAACCTTTATCGATATTCCAGATACCAGTGAAGTGTTTTTATGTGGACCAGAAAAGATGGTCAACTACGTGAGCGAGTACCTTATAAATGAAGGATTGCCAAAAGAATTGGTGCATTTTGAGCTCTTTGTAACTGGGCTTTCAGAAGAAGACATTAAAAGAGCTGAGCGCTTATCGCAGCAAAATGTAGAAGGAACAGAAGTTGTTATTGTAGATGGTGGAAAAGAATTTGCGTTCACCATGACCAAAGCATATGATAATATTCTCGACGCAGCCTTAGGCGCAGGAGCAGACTTGCCATTTGCCTGTAAAGGCGGTGTGTGCAGTACCTGTAAATGTGAAGTCAAAGAAGGTAGCGTTGAAATGAAAATAAATTACGCACTAGATGATAAAGAAGTATCACAAAACCTAGTTCTCAGCTGTCAGGCTGTACCAACATCAGACAAAGTTATCGTTGATTTTGATGTATAATAAATTCCTTAGAAAAAAGGAATTTCAACAATTTGTCATTCCTGCGTAGGCAGGAATCCACTAATCACTAAATACGATTCACTAACAACTATATATTATGAGTGAAGAACAAATAAAAAATCTAGAAGCGCAATTCGAAGCACGTATTGCCAGAGACGAGAAGGTTGAACCAAAAGATTGGATGCCAGAAAAATATCGTAAAACGCATATTAGGCAAATGTCGCAACACGCACATTCCGAAATTGTAGGTATGCTTCCAGAAGGTAATTGGATTACAAGAGCACCTTCCTTACGTCGTAAAGTCGCCTTGTTGGCAAAAGTACAAGACGAAGCAGGACATGGTTTGTATCTGTATTCTGCATGCGAAACCTTAGGGGTTTCTCGTGAAGAACTTTATGAACAATTACACTCTGGTAAAGCTAAATACTCTTCTATATTTAACTACCCAACCATTACTTGGGCAGATATGGGAGCTATAGGTTGGTTAGTAGATGGTGCAGCAATTATCAACCAAGTGCCCTTGTGTAATACCTCTTACGGACCTTACGCTAGAGCCATGGTACGTGTGTGTAAAGAAGAAAGCTTTCACCAACGTCAAGGTTATGAAATCATGATAAAATTGGCAAACGGAACAGCAGAACAAAAGGAAATGGCACAAGATGCTCTAAACCGTTGGTGGTGGCCAAGTTTAATGATGCTAGGCCCAACAGATGCCGAGTCTATTCATACCGAACAATCCATGAAATGGAAATTAAAACGTAAGTCTAACGATGATTTACGTCAGCAATTTATAGATCAAACCGTACCACAAGCCGAGTTAATCGGACTTACCATTCCAGATCCCGATTTAAAATGGAACGAAGAAAAAGGCGTTTACGATTTTGGTGAAATCAATTGGGATGAGTTTTGGCAAGTAGTAAAAGGGCACGGACCAATGAATAAAGAACGTATGAAAGCAAGAGTTGATGCTTGGGAAGAAGGGCAATGGGTACGTGATGCCGCTATGGCTTATGCCGAAAAGAAACAAGCAAGAAAACAAAAACAAGTAGTTTAAAAGTGTTGTCAGTTCGAGTGAAATTGCCTCAAAGCAATTTTGTATCGAGAACAATATCTTATCATATAACAATAATATTATGTCAAACAAAAAAAACTGGCCACTTTGGGAGGTCTTCGTAAGAAGTAAAAACGGATTAGAACACAGGCACTGCGGAAGTTTACATGCCGCAGATGAAGAAATGGCATTAGAAAACGCACGCGATGTTTACACAAGACGTAGCGAAGGCGTTAGTATTTGGGTGGTAGAATCGAAACACATCACAGCATCCAATCCAGAACATAACGGCGAACTGTTTGAGCCCGCTCAAGACAAAGTCTATCGTCATCCCACGTTTTACGATTTACCAGATGAGGTGAAGCATATGTAACAAATTCCTACGAAAGTAGGAATCTCATCAACTGAAAGTAAATCATCAATTTAAAAACAAATTTTGATGTTTAGGATTGTCCCCTTGAGGATTAGTGAGAAACAAAATATTTTTTGTTTTAAAACTACCGAGCGAAGCTCATAAGGGTGTTAAAACAATAATAGTTCGATTTTGAAAATAAATCAGAAATAGAATCTAAATGTCACTCTAGCGCAGTCAAAGCGCCTCATCAGAACATCAAAACGTCACTTCGAGTGATTTGTGAGGAACGAGCAAATCGTATCGAGAAGTAATTAAAAAGTTACCCACTTTCGTGGGCCATTAAGATGAATAACAATTTATACAAATACAT
This sequence comes from Winogradskyella rapida, assembly GCF_042675845.1. Classification (NCBI taxonomy): domain Bacteria; kingdom Pseudomonadati; phylum Bacteroidota; class Flavobacteriia; order Flavobacteriales; family Flavobacteriaceae; genus Winogradskyella; species Winogradskyella rapida. The sequence continues at coordinate 2,137,268 of NZ_JBHTKM010000063.1, forward strand.
CCTTGGCATTGCCGATAATTCTCTAATCTTAGGACAAAGATTAGGAGAACTAACAGGGCATGGACCAAGCTTAGAAACAGATATTGCTTGTACCAATATATCATTAGATTTATTTGGTCAAGTACGAAGCTATTTTCAATACGCAGCAAAAATTGCAGGAGACCAGAGAACCGAAGATGATATTGCAATGCTTCGTAAAGAAAGAGAATATGTCAACGTTTTATTGGTAGAACAACCCAATAGAAATTTTGCCTATACCATGGCACGTCAGTTTTTATTTGATGTATATCACTTGCTTTTTTTACAAGAATTACAGAAAAGTAAAGATTTAACATTGGTAGCAATAGCTAATAAATCTATAAAAGAAGTGAGTTATCATTTGCGTTTTTCTACCGATTGGATCAAACGATTAGGTGATGGTACCGAAGAAAGCAAAGCAAAAATGCAAGACGCTATAGATGGTTTATGGACCTATACAGATGAATTGTTTCATCAAACCGAAGCTGATAAAGTTATGGTTCAAGAAGGGATTGGTGTAGATGTTACGGGGTTGAAAGAAGCCTATTATGAAAAAGTAAATGCTGTTTTAGAAGAAGCGACACTGGAGATACCAGAATCTAAATGGTTTCAAAAAGGTGGAAAACAAGGGATTCATACCGAACATTTAGGGTATTTGCTAGCGGAATTACAATACATGCAAAGCGCTTATCCTAATATGGAATGGTAAAATTCCTGCCAAGGCAGATAAACCTTTAGGTTCAGCGAAGCTAATCTCATGAATCAAAACTAAACGTCACTTCGAGTGATTCCGATTTTTTTATCGGAATCGTATCGAGAAGCAATAAAACAAGATTCCCGTTTTCAGGGGAAATGAATATGACAACAGAACAAAACATAGACGATATCTTAATTCCAATCCTGGAAAAAGTTTCCGATCCCGAAATTCCAGTATTATCCATCATGGATATGGGAGTTGTTCGTAAAGCTGTTATAGAAAATAAGATGGTGAAGGTGCAAATCACACCAACCTATAGTGGTTGTCCAGCAATGGATGTTATTGGTGACGATATCAAAGCAGCATTAAAAACAGCAGGATACGATTCTGAAATCGAATTAATTTTAGCACCAGCTTGGACAACCGATTGGATAACACCAAGAGGTAGAAAAGCATTAGAAGATTACGGTATTGCAGCACCTTTAGATGCCGAAGCAGATAAAAGTGTATTGTTAGAAGGAAAAAAAATGGTAAAGTGTCCACAATGCGGTTCCACAAATACCAGATTAGTAAGTCAGTTTGGGTCTACAGCATGCAAAGCACAATTTCAGTGCGACGATTGCCAGGAGCCATTCGACTATTTTAAATGTTTAAAGTAACAAATTCCTGCGTAGGCAGGAATCTATAATAAGATGTCATTCAGAGCAAAGCGAAGAATCTCAGCTTATAAAACATAGCGTAGGTTCAAGAGAAGTTCTTTTTTAGAATTTTGTATCGAGAACATATCAAAGCATTGTCATTCCTGCGAAAACAGGAATCTTATAAATAGAAATAAAATGTCACCTTGAGCGCAGTCGAAAGGTCTCAATGTAAAGAAATATGAACAAAAGTATTCAGCTTAAAATTGAAAACAAAGTAGCAACCATCACATTAAACCGACCAGAAGTATTCAACAGTTTCAATCGTGAAATGGCATTTTTACTGCACGACACTTTAGATGCCTGTGAGAAAAATGAAGACGTTAGAGCTATAGTGCTTACAGGAAACGGAAAAGCATTTTGTGCAGGTCAAGATTTAAAAGAAGTGACGGACCCCGAATTAAACCCTGGATTCAAGAAAATACTAGAAGAACACTACAATCCAATAATCACTAGAATTAGAAGTATTAAAAAACCTGTTATTGGTGCTATCAACGGTGTTGCTGCTGGAGCAGGAGCAAATATTGCTTTAGCATGTGATGTGGTTGTAGCGCATGAAAAAGTAAGTTTCATTCAAGCGTTTAGTCTCATAGGTTTGGTTCCAGACAGTGCAGGAACCTTCTTTTTACCAAGATTAATCGGATTTCAAAAAGCATTGGCATTAGCCATGTTAGGCGATAAGATTTCTGCAGAAGAGGCTGAGAAAATGGGCATGATTTATAAATGTGTTCCTACGGAAGAATTTGAAGAAACGATTTCGAAGCTTGCTGTAAAACTAGCAAATATGCCAACCAAAGCATTGGGTATGATTAAAGAACTATTTAATAAATCGATGACGAACGATTTAGAATCGCAATTAGCCTTAGAATCTAAATTACAAATCGAAGCCGCGCAAAGTGAAGATTACAAAGAAGGTGTTGCAGCCTTTATTGAAAAACGTCAACCAATTTTTAAAGGAAACTGATTAGCATTCAGAACGAAGCGTAAATTCTGATTACATTTAAATGAACGTCAGTTCGAGTGAAATTGCTTTTTCGCAATTTTGTATCGAGAACCATATGAACAAAGAAACCCTCATACAAACCCACAACCGAATAAAACCCTTTATTCACAAAACACCTGTCTTAAGCTCGAGCTTAATAAATGAAATGGTAGGTGCTAATATCGTGTTTAAATGCGAAAATTTTCAAAAAATGGGCGCCTTCAAAATGCGAGGCGCAGCGAACGCGATTCTTTCACTTTCTGAAGAAGAACGCCAACGAGGAGTCGTAACCCATTCCTCTGGAAATTTCGCTCAAGCGGTGTCATTGGCGGCTCAGACTTTAGGTGTGAAGGCCTATATCGTAATGCCTGAAAATGCACCACAAGTCAAGAAAAATGCCGTAAAAACCTATGGGGGTGAAATTATAGAATGTGAGGCGACCCCTCAAGCACGCGAAGCTACAGCCAACCAAATAAAAGAAGATAAAGGCGCAACATTTTTACATCCCTCGAATCAAGATGAGGTTATTTATGGCAACAGTACAGCAGCCATAGAATTTCTAGAAGAACAACCGAATTTGGATGTGATGATAACACCAGTTGGTGGTGGCGGACTCATTGCCGGAACAGCATTAGCAGCGCATCATTTTGCTAAAAACTGTAAGGTCATCGGAGCCGAACCCAAAGAGGTTGATGATGCCTATCGGTCGTTGATTTCGGGTCATATTGAAGCAAATACCAGCTTTAACACCGTTGCAGATGGTCTAAGAACCCATTTAGGAGATTGTAATTTTCCCATCATTCAAAAGCACGTTGAGAAGATTATTTGTGTTGAAGAAGATGAAATTATAACGGCAATGCAATTAATTTGGGAACGCATGAAGATTATTGTAGAACCCTCAAGTGCTGTGGCTTTAGCAGCCGTATTAAAACATAAAGAAGAATTTACAACTAAAAACGTCGGCATTATTTTGTCTGGCGGCAATGTAGATGTGAGAAATTTACCATTTTGATTAACGATTGAAGATTGTTGATTTATGATTATTGAACTTAAACAGAATAAAGATGAAACCTAATCAATTAGAAGAACGATTGATTCAATTTTCAATTGAGATTATTCTGTTGTGTAAAACAATAGATAAATCTTTTGCATCAGAACATTTAGCTAAACAATTAATACGTTCAGCAACGTCTTCAGCTTTAAATTATGGAGAAGCTAGAAGTGGAGAATCTACAAGAGATTTTCTTCATAAAATGAAAATTTGCTTAAAAGAATTAAGAGAGTCTTTTATAAACTTAAGAATACTAAAAGGAGCTAATCTTATCAAAGACTTTGAATTTTTAGAAAAAATATTAAAAGAAAATGATGAATTAATTTCAATTTTTGTTGTTAGTATTAAAACAGCTTCAAACAAGTTGAAATCATAAAATATAGATGGAATATCAGGTATGAGTGAAAATCAAAAATCAGAAATCGTTAATCCACAATCTCAAATCAATAGAGTTGGAATCATAGGCTCAGGAACCATGGGAAGTGGCATTGCACAAGTTGCTGCAACTTCGGGTTGTGAAGTGAAATTATACGATACCAATCAAACAGCTTTAGATAAAGCAAAAAGCGGTTTAGAGAAAATATTAAATCGTTTAATCGAAAAAGGACGCATAGATGCTACTGAAAAAAATAGAATTCAGTCAAACATCACTTACGTCAGCAACTTAAAAGAATTAGCAGATTCTAATCTTACTATTGAAGCAATCATTGAAAATCTGGAGATCAAGAAAAAAGTGTTTTCAGAATTAGAAAGTTATGTTGCTGAAGATTGTATTATCGCTTCAAATACCTCTAGTTTGTCCATTGCGTCTATTGCTGCATCGCTAAAAAAACCAGAACGTTGTGTAGGGATTCACTTTTTCAATCCAGCACCTTTAATGAAGTTGGTGGAAGTTATTCCTGCCATTCAAACGTCTAAAGCTGTGCTAGAAAAATCAATACAAACCATCAAGGATTGGAAAAAAGTAGTCGCAGTCGCTAAAGACACACCTGGTTTTATTGTAAACCGTGTAGCAAGACCTTTTTACGGCGAAGCATTACGTGTTTATGAAGAAGGTGTAGCCGATTTTGCTACCATCGATAACAGTTTAAAAAGCTTAGGTGGTTTCCGAATGGGACCTTTTGAATTGATGGATTTTATAGGGAACGATGTCAATTACACCGTTACCGAAACCGTCTTTACCGCTTTTTATTTCGACCCAAGATACAAACCAAGTTTTACGCAGAAACGATTAAGTGAAGCAGGTTATTTAGGACGAAAATCAGGAAAAGGCTTTTACGATTATGATGAAAATGGAAAGCGTGTCATTTCGAACGAAAGTGAGAAATCACATAACAGTGATTTAGCAGAAACCATTTTCAACCGCGTCCTCGTCATGCTAATCAACGAAGCAGCAGACGCCTTATTTTTAAACATCGCATCCGCTGAAGATATCGACAACGCCATGACCAAAGGCGTTAATTATCCAAAAGGCTTATTGGCTTGGGCAGATGAAAAAGGTATCGCTTGGTGTGTGTCTACATTAGATGCATTATATAACGAATATCATGAAGATAGATATAGATGTTCACCATTGCTACGCAAAATGAATAAAGAAAGTAAAACGTTTTTTTAATATAACGTCAGTTCGAGTGAAATTGCTTTTTCTGCAATTTTGTATCGAGAACAAATGAAACTTCTCGATACAATTTGCTCGAAACTCACAAATCACTCGTAGTGACGAAAGAATACATATGACAGCAGAACAAATCCCACATAAAATGTTAAGTCAAGACGCCTACAGCACGTGGCTAGGCATAGAAATCCTAGAATGTGAAATCGGACGCTGTAAAGTCGGAATGACCATTAGAAAGGAAATGCTAAACAGTATGGGTAAAGCCCATGGAGGCATCAGTTATTCTTTGGCAGATACCGCTTTTGGATTTGCTGCAAACACACATGGTAAATATGCCGTTTCTATTGAAACTAGTATTAATCATATTGAAGCGTTGAACGAAGGCGATTATATCGTTGCTGAATCGGTAATTGAAAGCGTTAAAAACAGATTAGGTTTTAATATTATTGAAGTCAAACGCGGAGAAGAATTAGTCGCACTTTTTAAAGGTGTGGTGTACAGAACACAAAAAGATTGGGAATAAAATAGTAAAACAATACATTATGAAATGGAAAGGTAGACGTCAAAGTGGTAATCTAGAAGACCAACGTGGTATGAGCAGCAAAGGAAAAGTTGTTGCTGGAGGTGGTGTCATTGCTGTAGTTGTAATTCTTTTACAATTATTTGGTGGTGAAACAGGGCAACAAATAGCGCCAATTATTGAGCAGGTTGCCAATAGTCAGACCACACAACAAGTGCAAGAACGAGAATTAACTAGCGAAGAAGTTGAAATGGGCGAATTTATGGGTACCGTTTTAGCCTATACTGAAGATGTTTGGAATGCCATATTTACAGAGTATAACTTAGGCGATTATAAAGAACCTAAAATGGTTTTATTTACCGATGCAGTGAATACGGCATGCGGAAGTGCAACTTCAGCTTCTGGACCTTTCTATTGTCCGGGAGACCAAAAATTATATATGGATTTGGCGTTTTTCGATGAATTAAAAACAAGATTCGGAGCCCAAGGTGGCGATTTTGCGATTGCTTACGTTACGGCGCATGAGGTTGGTCATCATATTCAAACCATTCTAGGCACTTCTAATAAAGTGCGACAATTACAAAGTCAGACCAATCAAACAGGAGCCAATAAATTATCAGTAGCTCAAGAGTTACAAGCCGATTTTTATGCTGGTGTTTGGGCACACCACAATAAAGAATATTTGCAAGAAGGCGATATAGAAGAGGCGCTAAGTGCAGCCAATGCTGTAGGAGACGATGCCATTCAAAAACGAATGAGCGGAAGCGTCAATTCAGACAGTTTCACACACGGAACTTCAGAGCAGCGTATGGAGTGGTTTATGAAAGGCTATAACACAGGTGATATTAGAAACGGAGATACATTTTCTGCTTTATTAAACTAACCATTTCTGCGAAGGCAGAAACCGCTTAGCAAATAGGAAATGAGTTTGGAATAAGAAACAAGATAGCAAGCAAGTGCGTTAGGGATAGTAACGGCATCCTTTTTTACGTCAGTTTGAGTGAAATTGCTTTTTGGCAATTTTGTATCGAGAACAAGTAAAAAAGATAGAGTGGATAGCCCGACCTTTAGGTAACGCCAAAATAAATAATTAGGAATTAATAAGATACCTGTTTGGCAGGCATTAATTATGAAAGAAGCATACATAATAGACGGCATAAGAACAGCAATAGGAAATTACAAAGGCACATTATCTGCGGTTCGTACAGACGATTTAGGAGCATTAGTAATTTCAGAAGTTGTAAAACGAAACCCAAACATCCCAAAGGAAGCATACGATGATGTTATTATGGGCTGTGCAAACCAAGCAGGAGAAGACAATCGTAATGTAGCGCGTATGTCATCGTTATTAGCAGGATTGCCATTTAGCGTTCCTGGAGAAACCGTAAATCGATTGTGTAGTTCAGGACTATCTGCAATCATTCATGCCAACAGAGCCATAAAAGCAGGAGATGGCGATGTGTTTATTTCTGGAGGTGTGGAGAACATGACACGCGGACCCTACGTTATGGCAAAACCGTCTACAGCATTTGGAGGCGATTCTAAGATGTACGATTCTACTTTTGGATGGCGTTTTATCAATCCGAAAATGCAGAAATTATATGGTACTGATGGTATGGGAATGACTGCCGAAAACCTGGTAGAAAAATATAATATCTCTCGCGAAGACCAAGATAAGTTTGCACTTTGGAGTCAGCAAAAAGCAAGCAAAGCACAAGAAAACGGACGTTTAGCAAAAGAAATTGTAACCGTAGAAATTCCACAACGTAAAAAAGACCCTATCCAATTTTCAAAAGATGAGTTCATAAAACCAACGTCTTCTTTAGAAGTTTTAGGAAAACTAAGAGCAGCCTTTAAAAAAGAAGGTGGAAGTGTAACCGCTGGAAATTCTTCTGGATTAAATGATGGTGCAGCAGCAACCATCATAGCATCCCAAGATGCAGTTGAAAATTACAACCTAAAACCATTGGCAAGAATAGTAAGTTCTGCAGTGGTTGGTGTAGAACCAAGAATCATGGGAATTGGACCTGTGCAAGCCTCTAATAAAGCATTAGAAAAAGCAGGTTTAACCATGGAAGATATCGATGTCATTGAGCTCAACGAAGCCTTTGCAGCACAAGCTTTGGCGTGCATTCGCGCTTGGGGATTGGCAGACAACGACCCAAGAATTAACCCGAATGGAGGCGCCATTGCTATTGGTCATCCGCTTGGTGTTACAGGTGCAAGAGTTGCTTATTCTGCGGCTTTAGAGTTGCAGGCACAGAACAAAAAATATGCATTGGTAACCATGTGTATTGGCGTTGGTCAAGGTTACGCTTGCGTTATTGAAAGAGTCTAATTCCTGCGTAGGCAGGAATCTCTTAACAAAAAGAAAATAAACTTTGGTTAAGAAATAAACATAGCAAATTAATGCGTTAGGGATTACTCATTTATTCTATTAAATAGGAATTTGTGAGTGTTGCACAATTAACGTGGCATCCTTTTTTACGTCAGTTCGAGTGAAATTGCTTTTTGGCAATTTTGTATCGAGAACAAGTAAAAAAGATATAGCGGAAAGCCCGACCTTTAGGTAACGCCATAAAAGAATAGAAGTCTAATTTAACAGATACCCACTTTCGTGGGCATTAAGATGAATAAAATACAACACTACGTCCAAGGTTCTTGGACCACAGGAAAAGAAGAAGGAACACCAATTCTAGATGCAATAACAGGTGAAGCATTCACCAGCGTTGCAATCGAAGGATTAGATGTTCCTGAAATTCTAAACTACGGAAGAACCAAAGGAGGAGAAGTTCTAAGAAAAATGACGTTTCAAGAACGTGGTAACATGCTCAAAAAATTAGCATTATATCTTACCAAAAGAAAAGATGCTTTTTACGATTTAAGCTACAGAACAGGAGCGACAAAAGTAGATAGTTGGATAGATATTGAAGGTGGTTTTGGAAACCTATTCGCTAATGCATCGTTGCGTAAATTATTCCCTAATCAACCTTATCATGTAGAAGGTGATGCTATCGATTTATCACGTGGCGGACGCTTCATGGCGCATCATATTATGGTGCCTAAAAAAGGAGTTGCAGTACATATTAACGCATTCAACTTCCCAGTTTGGGGAATGTTAGAAAAATGTGCGGTAAACTGGATGGCAGGAGTTCCTGCTGTGGTGTTACCTGCACCTTCGTCTTCGTATTTAGCAGAAGCCGTTGCAAGAACTATTATTGATTCTGGAATATTACCAGAAGGCGCTTTACAAATCATAAACGGAACGGTTAAAAATATTCTAGATACTGTAGAATCTCAAGATGTGGTAACCTTTACAGGTTCTGCACAAACAGGAAGATTGTTAAAAGCGCATCCAAGGTTAATTCAAGAATCGGTACCTTTTACTATGGAAGCCGATTCTTTAAACGCTTCCATTTTAGGAGAAGATGCGGTTCCTGGAACACCAGAATTCGACTTGTTCGTAAAAGAAGTTAGAAAAGAAATGACGGTTAAAGCTGGACAAAAATGTACAGCAATTAGACGCATCATTGTTCCTGAGAAATTAGTAGACGATGTGCAAACCGCATTAGCAAAACAATTGGATAAAGTAACTATTGGAGACCCAAGATTAAAAGAGGTCAGAATGGGTTCTTTAGTCAGTCATCAACAAGTGCAAGCCGTTCGAGATTCGGTAAACGATTTGTCAAAAGAAGCTCAAATTGTGTATGGTAATTTAGACGACATAAATACCATTGGAGCAGATGCCAAAAAAGGCGCATTTATTAGTCCAATTGTATTACGAGCAGATAACCCTTTTCAAAATACAGTCATTCACGAACGCGAAGCATTTGGTCCAGTAAGTACCATAATGCCTTATAAAAACTTAGATGAAGCGATTACTTTAGCTCAAATGGGTAAAGGTTCACTAGTTTCTTCCATCGCAACCAACGATGATAAAATTGCTAAAGACTATGTTATAAATGCAGCATCGCATCATGGTAGAATTTTAGTTCTAAATAGAGAAAGTGCAAAGCAAAGTACAGGACATGGTTCGCCATTACCATATTTAGTCCATGGTGGTCCAGGACGTGCTGGTGGAGGTGAAGAAATGGGAGGAATGCGTGGTATTAAACATTATTTACAACGTACAGCCATTCAAGGTTCGCCAACAACTATTACCGAAATTACTGGAGTTTACCAACAAAATGCAAAATACAAAGAAGCAGAACAGCATCCGTTTCAATACCATTGGGAAGATATTCAACCAGGAATGTCTCTAAAAACCCATAAGCGTACGTTAACAGATACGGATATCCAGAATTTTGCCAATTTAACTTGGGACCATTTTTATGCACATACGGATATTACATCCTTAGACGGAAGTATTTTTGAAAAAAGAACAGCACATGGTTATTTCATTATTTCGGCTGCAGCAGGATTATTTGTGTATCCAAATAAAGGACCTGTAGCAGCCAATTATGGCTTAGATAGTATTCGATTTTTAAGACCATTATATCATAACGATACTATTTATGTGCGTTTAACCTGTAAAGAAAAAGTAGATAGAGATGTAGCTTCTGCAGAACATCCTAGCGGAATTGTAAAATGGCATGTGGAGGTTTTTGATGCTAATTTTGAAAACCGTCCCGATAGTCAGAAAACCGAAAAAGATAGTCCGTTGGTCGCTGTTGCAACCATTTTGACGATGGTAGAGAAAAAACAAGAAACTTTTGTGGAAATGACAGAAGATAAAATAGATGCATGTCTTTCTGCATTACAAGAAGATGCTAAACCAAAATGGGGAATTATGACGCCTCAGCATATGATTGAGCATTTAGAATATACCTATAAGATTGCTTCCGGAGAGATTCAAGATTTTGAGATTGCAACACCGGAAAAAATCTTAGAAAAAGTACATCACAGTTTATATAATTACGATAAATTTCCGAAGAACAGTCAATTTCCACAATTAGAAAAAGATACTTTAGAACCTTTAAAACATGCTGATTTATCAACAGCTATTGAGAAGTTTAAGGAACAAAGAAAAAAATATATAGAATATTATAAAGAACATCCAGAAGCTAAATTGAAAAATTTGGTTTTCGGAGTATTGAATAAATATGAAGCGTATCTTTTAGAGCGAAAGCATTTGAATCATCACTTTGAACAGTTTGGATTGATATAATTATTAATAGAAAGTCACTGCGCACGTGTTGCGCAGTCGCATTAATGTTAACGAAAAGCTTTAATGCAGTGACTTTAATGTAAGTGCAATGTCTAAAAAATATTATACATACATTTTAACACATGAAAGAAATCACATCTTTTATGTTGGTGTAACAAATAATATAGAACGACGAATGAGTGAACATAAAGCAGCAACTTTTGGAACTCATGTTGGATATTATAACATTAAAAAATTAGTTTATTTTGAAGCGCATTCTGATATACGAATCGCCATCAAAAGAGAAAAGACCATTAAGAAATGGAAAAAAGTTTGGAAGAGAAACCTAATAACGAAAATGAATCCGGAATGGAAGGATTTGAGTTTAGGTTGGAATCTTTCTAAATATAATAAGAACAATGATTAATACGAATGCGCAACACGTGCGCATTGACATACTAAAAATAGATTCCTGCCTACGCAGGAATGACAGTAAAAAATAAAAATATGAGAGACCCTTATGTTAAGTTAGAAATAATAAACGAAGTAGGCTACATCGAATTTTTTCATCCTGCTCACAATTCCTTACCAGGAGATATATTAGCAGAACTAGCACAAACCATTACAGATGCAGGAACTAATGATGCAATTAAAGTAATCGTTCTTAAAAGTGGAGGCGATAGAACCTTTTGTGCAGGCGCAAGTTTTAATGAACTTATCAATATTAATGACGAAGCCACAGGTAAAGTATTCTTTTCCGGATTTGCTAATGTGATTAATGCGATGCGTAAATGTCCAAAATTCATCATCGGTCGCGTCCAAGGAAAAACCGTGGGAGGAGGTGTTGGATTAGCAGCTGCAACCGATTATTGTATGGCCACTAAATTTGCAGCCATTAAATTAAGTGAGCTAAATATTGGTATTGGGCCGTTTGTTGTCGGACCAGCCATTGAACGTAAAATGGGGTTAAGCGCCATGTCGCAAATTGCTATCGACGCGAATACGTTTTATACGCCAAAATTTGCTAAAGACAAAGGTTTATATACTCATGTTTTTGATAGTACAGAAGCTTTAGACGAAGCGGTAAAAACAACTGCAGAACATTTATGTACTTACAATACCGAAGCGATGCTAGAAATGAAAAAAGTATTCTGGCAAGGAACAGACCATTGGGATGCTTTATTAGCAGAACGCGCAGCGACTAGCGGAAGACTTGTACTTTCTGATTTTACAAAAGAGAAATTGAAAGGGTTTAAGTAATCTGTCATTCAGAGCAAAGCGAAGAATCTCATGATGAGATTGCCACGTCCTTCGTCCTCGCAATGACATAATTAAAAAATATGATTTACAGTTTCAAAAATTACACACCAGTCGTACACGAAAGCAGTTTCGTACATCCGCTTGCAGCAGTAACAGGCAATGTCATCATTGGCAAAAATTGTTATATAGGTCCAGGAGCAGCTATTCGTGGGGATTGGGGACAAATTATTTTAGAAGATGGTGTCAACGTACAAGAAAATTGTACCGTACATATGTTTCCTGGCAAGTCCATCACGTTAAAAGAAAGTGCTCATGTTGGCCATGGTGCTATAATTCATGGCGCTAATTTAGGACGTAATTGCCTTATTGGTATGAACACTGTAATCATGGATGATGCCGAAATTGGTGATGAATGTATCATCGGTGCCATGTCTTTTGTAAAAGCCGAAACTAAAATTCCATACAGAAGTTTAGTGGTTGGAAATCCTGCAAAAATCATCCGTGGTGTTACCGACGAAATGATTGCTTGGAAAACAAAAGGCACAGAACTGTATCAGCAATTACCAGCAGATTGCCATGAATCTCTAAAGGAAGTAGAACCACTTCGTGAAGTTCCTGAAAACATGAAAGTTCAAGATGAGGTATATAAAACCCTTCGAGAAACGTTTAAGAAATAGGGTTACGTCACTTCGAGTGATTCCGATTTTTTTATCGGAATTGTATCGAGAAGCCATAATTTAATTCTCAAAACGATAAAATGATAGCATGTTAACACAAAGGACAGAACGGTATCAGCAATTATCTTCAGATTGTCATGAATCATTAAAAGCAGTAGAGTCACTTCGTGAAGTTCCTGAAAACATGAAAGTTCAAGATGAGGTGTATAAAACACTTCGGGAAACTTTTAAGAAATAGCGTCACGTCACTTCGAGTGATTCCGATTTTTTTTATCGGAATTGTATCGAGAAGCCGTAATTTAATTCTCATACGATAAAATGATAATATGGAAAACAAAAGGCACAGAACTGTATCAGCAATTACCTTCAGATTGCCATGAATCATTAAAAGCGGTAGAACCACTTCGTGAAGTTCCTGAAAACATGAAAGTTCAAGATGAGGTATACAAAACGCTTCGAGAAACGTTTAAGAAATAGGGTCACGTCACTTCGAGTGATTCCGATTTTTTTATCGGAATTGTATCGAGAAGCCGTAACTCAATTCTCAAAAATAAAGACTATTAGGTTTTGAAAGCTTCCAAGACTACAACACCCGACTCAAATCAATAGCATTAGTTGCCTTACTGGTAGACATCGCAATCAAACTTTGCACATTGCCCAAATAAGGAAGTAAGGTTAGTTTCGAAATAATAAAAGTCTCATAAGCTTCAATATCTTCAACCACCAATTTTAGGAGATAATCAAAATTACCACTCACCCTATGACACTCTACAACCTCCGGAAAACCATTGATTTCTTTTACAAATTTTTCCAAATAACTTCGGGTATGCCCTTGTAAGGTAATCCCAATAAAAACGGTCAATTTTAGTCCAATTTTCTTAGGGTTTAAAACCGCCACATATTTTTCAATATAACCTTCTTTTTCCAATTTTTTAATGCGTTCAAATATTGGTGAAGTACTCATACCGAGTTCTTCAGCAATGCTTTTCGTCGTTCTATTGCTGTCTTTTTGAAGAATATCTAAGAGTTGCGTGTCTATTTTATCGAGGGTATGCGCCATGAGGAAATTATTTGGTTAACAGGGTAAATTTAAGAATTAAAAGTTATATTTTCTGCAGTTGTATTCTTTAAAAGAATATAATCCTTTTTAAAGTGATAAATATAGATTTTAACAATTGTTAATAGGGGTATGTATTATCTTTAATTCTTGAATTATAAATTTATATAGCCTAATGACTTTTGAATTAAAAATGCCTAAAATGGGCGAAAGTATAACTGAAGGTACCATCATCAATTGGTTAATTGCTGAAGGAGATACCTTTGAAGAAGGCGATATTATTCTAGAAGTGGCTACAGATAAAGTGGACAACGAAGTACCTGCACCAGCATCTGGAACATTGGTTAAAAACTTATTTCAAGCTAAAGATGTGGTTCCGGTGGGAGAAGTACTAGCAATTCTTGAAGTTTCAGAAGACGTTAAAACTTCAGAAAAGAAAGATGGCACTCTGAGCGCAGTCGAAGCGTCTAAGGTAAAGAAGAAAGATACTAAAAGACCAAAACCAGTTCAAAAGGTTTCAACTTTAACGTCTTTTTCAACGTCAAACACCAACACCTTCTTCTCGCCATTAATCATAAAAATCGCTAAAGAACATCATATTAGTTTTGAAGAACTCGCTCGTATTCCTGCAACAGGACACGAAGGCCGACTTCGTAAAAGTGATGTATTCAACTATATAGAAGACGGTAGACCATACAAATTCGCACAACCAGTTGCCGAAAAAGATCCAACAGCCTACCGAATTCCACAATTACAATTCGATAAAGGCAAAGGAAAAGTCATTGAAATGGATCGCATGCGTCAAATGATTGCAGACCATATGGTGTATTCTAAACACACCTCGCCACACGTTACCGCTTATGTAGAAGCCGATTTAACCAATATGGTCAATTGGCGTAATGCCAACAAAGTGGCCTTTCAAGAAAAGTATGGCGAACGTTTAACCTTTACGCCTTTATTTGTAGAGGCTGTTGCTAAAGCCGTAAAAGATTTTCCTAATATCAATGCCTCTGTAGATGGGAATAATATCATCGTAAAAGAAGACATCAATATTGGAATGGCAACGGCATTACCTAGCGGAAATTTAATTGTTCCTGTGGTAAAAAATGCAGATACTAAAGATTTAAAAACGATTGCTAGTAACGTCAATGAATTAGCAGGAAAAGCAAGAGAAAATAAATTAGCGGGAGACGATATTAAAGGAAGCACCTTCACCATTTCAAACGTAGGCACCTTTGGTAGTGTTATGGGAACGCCAATTATTAACCAACCCGAAGTTGCCATTTTAGCTTTAGGAATCATAAAGAAACGACCAGAAGTTATCGAAACCGAAAATGGCGATGAAATCGCTATTCGTAGTATGATGTATTTATCATTATCATTCGACCACAGAGTTGTTGATGGCTTTTTAGGTGGAAGTTTTGTGCGTCGTGTTGCTGATTATTTTGAGCAGTTTGATGTAAACCGAGAAATATAACATGTATCGTCACTTCGAGTGATTCCGATTTTTTCATCGGAATTGTATCGAGAAGCTCATGATAAACTTCGCGATATAAAATTGTAAAATAAACAATGCCACTCGAATCAATAAAATTAAAATAATACAGGCATTCCGCGCGTATTACGGAATCCAAAAAAATCAAATTAATAAAATAGATTCCTGCTTCTGCAAGAATGATATAGATTATGAAACACAACATTTCAATCACCAAAGTAACCGAATCACAAGTTAAAAGCTTAGACTTCAACAATATACCACTAGGAACAACATTCACCGATCACATGTTTATTTGCGATTATGATAATGGCGAATGGGTCAACCCACGGATTGTGCCTATGGGACCAATACCAACACATCCAGCAGCCATGGCCTTGCATTACGGACAAGCTATTTTTGAAGGGATGAAGGCGACGGTAGATGAAGAAGGAAACCCAATGTTGTTCAGAGCCGATAAGAACGCCGCACGATTAAATACCAGTGCAGACCGTATGGGAATGCCCCATTTTCCGGAAGATTTATTTGTAGAGGGCTTAAAACAGTTGGTCGATTTAGAGCGTCAGTGGATTCCGCCAACAGACGGAAGTGCACTTTATCTACGACCTTTTATGTACGCCGATGAGCCTTTTATTGGGATGCGTGCCGCCACCCATTATAAGTTTATAATCATGGCCTCACCAGCAGGACCCTTTTTTAGTAAGCGTATTAAATTATGGGCAGAGAAGCAGTATATCCGTGCCGTCAATGGTGGTACAGGTGAAGCTAAAGCAGCTGGGAATTATGCGGCAGCCATACGTCCAACAGAATTAGCAAAAGCGAAAGGTTTTGACCAAGTTTTATGGTTAGATGCTGTGGAGCACAAGTACATTCAAGAAGTGGGGACCATGAATATTTTCTTTAAAATTGATGGTAAATTTATCACGCCACAACGCGATGGTTCCATTTTAGATGGGATTACGCGTATGAGTGTTATTACCATTTTAAGGGATAAGGGTTACGAGGTTACAGAACGCGCCATTACGCTCGATGAGATTCAAGAAGCAGCCGAAAATAACACTTTAGAAGAAGCCTTCGGAACCGGTACAGCAGTCGGGATTGCCTATATTCAGGATATCGGTGTTGGTGAAACCATCATTCATGTGTCTGATGAGAGTCCGGTAGGATTAGACGTAAATGAGACTTTAAACGCCATTAAAACTGGAAAGATTGAAGATAAATTTAATTGGGTCACTAAAGTAGAAAGCGTTTTAGTTTAAAATAATTTGGGCGTTACCACAAGGGTCGCGCTTTCCGTTATATCTTTTTTGCTTTTAAGGGCAAAAAAGGATGCCACATCAATCGCTAACGCGGAAGTAACAATACAATAGTATATAAGGTCACTTCGAGTGATTCCGATTTTTGCATCGGAATTGTGTCGAGAAGCTTAAATAAAACCGTTCTCGATACACGATTTAATAAGAACATCTAGTAGATATTTTTATTAAATACAATACAAGAAAAAGCAATGTCTACTCGAACTGACGAGAGATTGTCATTCCTGCGAAGGCAGGAAGCCAGAATAGAAGAATAAGTATAATTAAAGAGATTCCCACTCTCGTGGGAAATGAATATGAAAAAAGAAACACTAAAAAAAGGATTTTCAAAACTCTGCACAGCAAAAGCGATGGCAGAATTATACGAAGCTAATTTTAAACAAGTCTCTAAATACGTACATGCCACCTCTCGTGGTCATGAAGCCATACAAATTGCTTTAGGGATGCAATTGCTACCTCAAGATTATGCATTTCCGTATTATAGAGACGATGCCATGTTATTATCGTTCGGCTTAGAACCTTACGATTTAATGTTGCAATTATTGGCCAAAAAAGACGATCCTTTTTCTGGTGGACGCACCTATTATTCACACCCAAGTTTAAAGGATGATGATAAGCCTAAAATTCCACATCAATCTTCGGCAACAGGTATGCAGGCTATTCCTGCAACAGGCGTTGCGATGGGGATGCAGTACAAAGAATTACAAGGTTTAGATGATTATAGTTTAGAATCAGATCCTGTCAGTTCGAGCGCAGTCGAGAACGCTCTAAAGCCAATAACGGTTTGTTCTCTAGGCGACGCCTCTGTAACCGAAGGTGAAATTGCAGAAGCATTTCAAATGGCCGCTTTAAAACAAATGCCAATTTTGTATTTGGTACAAGATAACGGTTGGGATATTTCTGCCAATGCCGCAGAAACAAGAGCGCAAAGTGCTTTTGAATATGCACAAGGTTTTAAAGGCCTTGAAGCGATTTCTATAGATGGTGCTAATTTTACAGAAAGCTATGAAGCCATAGAAAAAGTTATAGAAACTATTCGTACCGAACGCAGACCATTTTTAGTTCACGCTAAAGTGCCTTTACTAAATCATCATACGTCTGGTGTAAGAATGGAATGGTATCGTGATGATTTAGAGGAAGCACGCTCTCGTGATCCTTATCCTGTAATTAAACAACAATTGTTAGATGTTGGTTTCTCGGAGAGTGAAGTGAAAAAAATTGAGACTTCTGCCTACGCAGAAGTACAAGCACATTTCGAAAAAGCTTTACAAGCCGAAGACCCAAAACCGGAAGATTTATTTACTAACGATTTTGTACCAACACCCATAACCGAAGAACAAGGTACACGCGCGCCAGAAGGTGCCGAGAAAGTGGTGATGGTAGATTGCGCTTTATTTGCCGTTGAAGAATTGATGAAAAAGCATAAAGAATGCTTGTTGTACGGACAGGATGTTGGTGGAAGACTAGGAGGTGTTTTTAGAGAAGCTGCTACCTTAGCGCAAAAATTTGGAGACGATCGCGTTTTTAATACACCCATACAAGAAGCCTTTATAGTAGGTTCCACTGTTGGTATGTCTGCGGTAGGATTAAAACCAATTGTTGAGGTGCAATTTGCCGATTATATTTGGCCAGGTTTAAACCAGTTGTTTACCGAAGTGAGTAGAAGTTGCTATTTAAGTAACGGAAAATGGCCCGTTTCTATGATTCTTCGTGTACCAATTGGAGCTTATGGAAGTGGTGGACCTTACCATTCATCTTCTGTAGAATCTGTGATTACCAATATTAGAGGTATTAAAATTGCTTACCCAAGTAATGGAGCCGATTTAAAAGGTTTAATGAAAGCCGCTTATTATGACCCAAATCCGGTCGTGATTTTAGAGCACAAAGGTTTGTATTGGTCTAAAGTTCCAGGCACGCAGGGAGCAACCTCTGTAGAGCCAAGTGAAGATTATGTCTTGCCTTTTGGAAAAGCATGGGTTTTACAAGAAATATGGAAACAAGAAAATGTAGAAACCTTAACCATTGTTACTTATGGTATGGGTGTACATTGGGCTATGAATGCTTCTGAAGCCTTAGGGATGCAAGACCAAATTGAAGTCATTGATTTACGGACCTTATTTCCTTTAGATGAAGACACGATTATGACATCGGTGAAGAAAACAGGAAAATGTTTAGTGGTGACCGAAGAACCTTCTAATAATAGTTTTGCTAGGGCCTTATCAGGGAAAATTCAAGAAGAATGCTTTAAGTATTTAGACGCGCCAGTGATGACTATTGGTAGTGAAAATATGCCAGCCATTCCGTTGAATTCTACTTTAGAACAAACCATGATTCCTTCAACAGAAAAAGTAAAATCTAAAATTGAAACCTTGCTGAATTATTAATTGTCAATAGTATAACGGTTTTTAATTAAGAAATGCTAAAGGGCTTTATCACTGTGATTTACACTGATGAAACCCTTTTTTTTGTGCCCTAAATAATCAGAATTCTTACAGTCATAGCGGGGCCTTAAATTTCATTTTTCAAAAACCAACGATTTTAAAAATTAACTAAAAAGCATTTTAAAGTCCTAAATAATCTTCTATATTTGGAGTGTAAACTTTAGGAGTAGCTATTAAATTAGTTTGAGAAACATCCTTAGAACCTGATTTGGTTAATACCAACGTAGGAAAAAGTTATGTTCGATCTTATATCGAGATACTACCATTTTGGTTTACAGTAATATTTTATAAATATGATTGCTATAAAAGTAAACCAAGAAGTCCACCACATTTTAGAAAACACCACCTTACAAGCCTTTGTTGAAAATTTAAAAATTCAAACAAACGGAATCGCTATTGCTATAAATAATGCTGTAGTGAGAAAAACAGATTGGTCTTCAAGATTACTTCAGAATAACGATGATATTTTAATTATAAAATCTACTCAAGGAGGATGATTTTTATTTTAAAAAGAAACCACTTATCAAATGAAGAACAAAGACACTGCACCAAAACAAAACGGTATTACAAGACAGCCGTTTCCGAATTCTAAAAAAATCTATGTGAGCGGAAAAATTTATCCGCAAATTAAAGTGGCCATGCGCGAGATTAGCTTAAGCGATACGGTAGATGCCATGACCAAAAAGAAAACCCCAAATGAACCGGTTACCGTTTATGATACTTCCGGACCGTATACAGATCCTAACAAAACCATAGATGTACACAGTGGTATAGAGCGCATCCGTGAACCGTGGATTAAAGAGCGTGGGGATGTAGAAGAATTAGACTCCTTTTCTTCTCAGTATTGCAATGAGCGTTTAAACGATGCGAGCTTAGATCATATGCGATTTAAGCTTTTAAAAAAGCCATTACGTGCCAAAAAAGGTAAGAATGTAACCCAATTGCATTACGCCAAACAAGGGATTATTACACCAGAAATGGAATACATCGCTATTCGTGAAAACCAGCGTATCGATGAAATGACTGAAATACGAAAGCAACATAAAGGGGAACATTTTGGAGCGGCGATTCCAGAGAAAATAACACCAGAATTTGTTCGAGAAGAAGTCGCAAGAGGTCGTGCTGTAATTCCATCAAATATTAATCACCCCGAAGCAGAACCTATGATTTTAGGTCGTAATTTCTTGGTGAAAATAAACGCGAATATTGGTAATTCCGCCGTCACTTCGTCTATTGAAGAGGAAGTAGAAAAAGCTGTTTGGGCCTGCCGTTGGGGCGCTGATAATATTATGGATTTATCGACGGGAGAAAATATTCATGAAACACGCGAGTGGATTATCCGTAACTCACCTGTCCCTGTAGGAACGGTACCTATTTACCAAGCTTTAGAAAAAGTAAACGGAGTTGCTGAAGATTTAACTTGGGAAATTTTCCGTGATACCCTAATCGAGCAAGCCGAACAAGGTGTGGATTATTTTACGATTCACGCAGGAGTCTTGTTACGTTATGTGCCAATGACCGCGAATCGTGTTACCGGGATTGTATCTCGTGGGGGATCCATTATGGCGAAATGGTGTTTGGCGCATCATAAAGAAAGTTTCTTATATACCCATTTTGAAGATATTTGCGAAATCTTAAAATCTTATGATGTGGCATTTTCTTTAGGAGATGGTTTACGTCCAGGTTCTGTGGCCGATGCTAATGACGAAGCTCAATTTGCAGAATTAGAAACCTTAGGAGAATTAACGCAGATTGCACGTAAACATGAGGTACAGTGTTTTATAGAAGGTCCAGGTCACGTGCCAATGCACATGATTAAAGAAAACATGGAAAAGCAAATTGAAGTTTGTGATGAAGCGCCTTTTTACACTTTAGGGCCTTTAACCACAGATATTGCTCCGGGTTACGATCATATTACATCGGGAATTGGTGCTGCTATGATTGGTTGGTACGGTTGCGCTATGTTGTGCTACGTGACTCCAAAAGAGCATTTAGGTTTGCCTAATAAAGAAGATGTTCGTGTAGGTGTGGTGACGTATAAATTAGCAGCGCATGCCGCAGATTTGGCTAAAGGTCACCCTGGAGCACAACATAGAGACAACGCCTTAAGTATGGCGCGTTTTGAATTCCGTTGGGAAGATCAGTTCAACTTAGGTTTAGATCCCGAACGTGCACGTGAGTACCATGATGAAACCCTACCTGCAGCAGGAGCTAAAATTGCGCATTTCTGTTCTATGTGTGGTCCAAAATTCTGTTCCATGAAAATCTCTCAAGAGGTACGCGATTTTGCGGCTGTTAACAACATTGTGGATAACGAGGTTATTGCAAAAGGAATGGAGGAGAAATCTAAAGAGTTTAAAGAAAAAGGATCTGAAGTCTATTTGTAAAATGATAAGGAGGTTCCCACGCTTATAAAAAAGCGTGGGCGTCTTTCCTTGGTAGCACGATGTTGTTATCGGTGCTTTTAATAATAGAAATTATGATAATTCTTATTGCTCCAGAAAATGACATTCCCAATGAGATTGAAATGTTACACCAATTGTTTCAAGAGGGATTAACCTGCTATCATTTACGAAAACCGGGTAAAAAATTCAGCCAATTGTTGTCGTATTTAAATGATATTGATAGTGCTTACCACAATAGAATTGTAGTGCATCACTGTCATGAACTTATTAACGATTTCAATTTAAAAGGCATTCATTTTAAAGAACAAATAAGAAAAAATCATGGAGATCATCTCGATGCCTATTTAAAAAAATTAAACCTATTACAAAAAACCATCAGCGCTTCATTTCATGATCTAGAAGATTTAAAAACTTGCCCTTTTCAATTTGATTACCATCTGTTAAGTCCTGTTTTTTCATCCATTTCTAAAGAAGGGTATAAGGGAAGGCGTTTTGATGTTAAGACTATAGATAAAACCATCATAGGTCTTGGAGGTATCGTTCCAGAAACCATAGCTCCAACTTTAAAATTAGGCTATAAGGGGATTGCGGTTTTAGGTGGTGTTTGGAATACAGAAAATCCTGTTGAGAGCTTTAAAAGTATAAAACGTTCTTATCAAGCTTTTACAACCAAATAATAATTTCCGATTGTCAGTTCGAGCGCAGTCGAGAACTAAATAAATTAAAAATTTGAATCTAAAAAACTACATCTTAACAATAGCAGGTTTAGACCCATCGAGTGGTGCCGGAATTACTTCAGATATTAAAACCTTTGAAGCGCATGGTCTGTACGGTTTATCTGTTTGTACCGGAATAACGGTCCAAAATGATATCGAATTCAAGGACTGTATTTGGATTGAAAAGGAAACCATTTTAAGTCAGATAGCACTCTTGTTTCAACGGTTTAGCATTACTGCGGTAAAAATAGGAATCATTGAATCTTGGTCTGTGTTAAGGGAGGTTATTACAAGCTTAAAAACCTACAATCCTAGTATCAAAATTATATTAGATCCGGTGTTGAAAGCGAGTGCAGGCTTTAGTTTTCATAATGATCAAGATTTAGAGGCTTTAGAAGAGGTTTTAAAACACTGTGATTTTATCACACCAAATTATGAGGAGATTCAAGCTTTATTTCCGGAGAAATCTATTGAAGCGACTATTGAATTTATTTCAGAACGAACCAATATCTATTTGAAAGGAGGTCATAGAACCGATAAACAAGGATGGGATGAAGTTTATTACAGTAAAATCGTAAAACTAAATATTCCGCCTTTCGCTGAAACGGTCTATCAAAAACATGGAAGCGGTTGTGTTTTATCGGCAGCATTAGCTTCAAATCTACTTCAAGAACGTCCTATAGAGGAGGCTTGTAAAAATGTAAAATGGTATACCGAACAGTTTTTAAATTCAAACCAATCCTTGCTAGGAACACATAAATATACAGAAAATGCTCAGTAAATTACATTATATCTCTCAGGGAGAAACCCCAAAAGATCATTTAGAACACATACAAAAAGCATGTGAACACGGTGCTGAATGGGTACAGCTTCGTTTAAAAGAATTGCCAACGGAAAGCATTTTAGAAACCGCTAAAATAGCGAGAGACATGACGCGGAAATTTAAAGTAAAGCTTATTATAAATGATCATTATGAAATAGCGAAAGCGGTGGATGCCGATGGTGTGCATTTAGGAAAAACAGACGCATGTCCGCTAATTGCTAGAGCTTATTTAGGAAATGATTTTATCATAGGAGGAACGGCCAATACTTTAGAGGATTGTAGAATCTTAGTGAAAAAGAAGGTCGATTATATCGGCGTTGGGCCATTCCGATTTACGGAAACAAAAAAGAATTTAAGTCCCATTTTAGGCATTGAGGGGTATAAGAAGCTCCTCACTAATTTAAACGATACGACACCTATAATCGCTATTGGAGGTATTGGTTTAGAAGACGTGTCGGGCCTTCTTAAAACGGGTATTTATGGCGTGGCTGTTTCGGGGAGTATTACCAAGGATATGACTTGCATTTCTAAATTTAAAGCGCTGTTAAACTAAGTCACACATTAAGTAAGCTCCATTTCAAGTAAAGCTCAAAATTTATACGATACCCAGAGTAGTTGAGGCTGATTAGAGCATAATTATGAATCCGAATTCAAAAAATGGTGTCGGAATTCAGAACTAAAAATAAAATGAATAAGAGATTAAAAATAGCAGATAAAGAATTTACCTCACGGTTGTTTACAGGAACAGGGAAATTTAGCACTTCAGGCTTAATGAAGGATGCCTTATTGGCGTCTGAAAGTGAACTTGTAACCGTGGCTTTAAAACGGGTGGATGTTCAAAATAATGACGATGATATTTTAACCCATTTAAAACAACCTCATATCAATTTATTACCCAATACCTCTGGGGTTAGAACCGCTAAGGAAGCCATTTTTGCGGCAGAATTATCAAGAGAAGCTTTAGGAACCCAATGGGTAAAATTAGAAATTCATCCTGATCCTAGATACCTATTACCAGATCCTATAGAAACGCTAAAAGCCGCAGAAGCCTTAGTGAAATTAGGGTTTGTTGTGATGCCTTATATTCATGCAGATCCGGTATTATGTAAACGTTTAGAAGATGTGGGGACGCAATGTGTTATGCCTTTAGGGGCGCCTATAGGCAGTAATAAAGGTCTAAAAACACAAGACTTTTTAGAGATTATTATAGAACAGTCTAATGTGCCCGTGATTGTAGATGCGGGTATTGGGGCGCCATCACATGCGGCTTGTGCGATGGAATTAGGAGCCGATGCCGTTTTGGTAAACACCGCAATTGCTGTGTCTCAAGATCCAGTGGCTATGGCAAAAGCCTTTAAAATGGCCGTGGAAGCAGGGCGTATGGCTTATGAAGCTAAACTGGCACCGATTCAAAATAAAGCAGAGGCTAGTAGTCCTCTAACAAGTTTCTTAAACTAAAATTATGGCTCATTTTAAAACAGTTTTTGATACCTATAATTGGGATAATACCCTAGAATGTATCTTTAGTAAAACTACAGCTGAGGTAGAAAGTGCCTTGGCAAAAGAAAAGCTAGATTTAGAAGATTTTAAAGCCTTAATTTCTCCGGCTGCTCAGCCCTTTTTAGAGCAAATGGCACAGAAAAGTCGTAGGTTAACTAAAAAACGATTTGGTAATACCATACAAATGTATGCCCCAATGTACTTAAGTAATGAGTGTCAAAATATATGTACCTATTGTGGGTTTAGTATGACCAATAAAATACCTAGGCGCACGTTGACGGATGCTGAAATTTTAAAAGAAGTGGCGTTTCTAAAAGCAAAAGGCTATGATCATATTTTGTTGGTAACTGGGGAAGCAAATAGAACGGTTGGCGTGGAGTATATTAAGAATGCAATAGCATTAATTCGTGATCAGTTTTCGAATATTACTATAGAAGTGCAGCCTTTAGATCAGGAGGATTATGAGTTGTTAATAGAACATGGATTGTATGCGGTTTTGGTGTACCAAGAAACCTATCATAGAGACGAATATAAAAAACATCATCCTAAAGGAAAGAAATCTAATTTTAATTATCGTTTAGATACGCCAGATCGGTTAGGAAAAGCGGGAATTCATAAAATAGGTCTAGGCGCCTTGTTTGGTTTGGAAGATTGGCGTGCCGATAGCTTTTTTACCGCCTTACATTTAAAATATTTACAGAAAACCTATTGGAAGACAAAGTACTCCATTTCCTTTCCGAGATTACGACCGCATTCAGGTGGTCTAGACCCCAAAGTGGAAATGACGGATAAGGATTTGGTGCAGTTAATTTGTGCTTTTCGTCTTCTCGATGAGGATGTAGAGTTGTCTTTATCTACAAGGGAAAATGAAATATTTAGGAACAATGTGGTTCAATTGGGGGCGACTTCCATTAGTGCTGAATCTAAAACAAACCCAGGAGGTTATACGGTAGAACCTCAGTCATTAGAGCAGTTTGAAATTTCAGATGAACGCAGTACGGAAGCCATTGTTAACATGTTAAAAAATCAAGGTTTGGAAGTTGTTTGGAAAGATTGGGAACACTTTGAAAACATATAATGATCATGACGCTTAGTAGTGACGAACGAAAACAATACAACCGCCATCTTATTCTGAATGAAATCGGGGAATCTGGGCAATTAAAACTTAAACAAGCTAAGGTTTTAGTTATTGGAGCCGGTGGTTTAGGCTGTCCGGTATTGCAATATCTAACGGCTGCTGGTGTAGGCACCATTGGGATTATAGACCATGATGTTGTTGATCAAAGTAATTTACAACGGCAAATCCTATATACTATGGAGGATATTGGACGCTCCAAAGCAAAAACTGCAGCGAAACATTTATCGCTATTAAATCCTTTTGTACACTTTAATACCTATGCCAAAAAACTTAGTATTGACAATGCCTTGTCCTTATGTAGTGAATATGATATTATCGTAGACGGAAGTGATAATTTTGCAACACGTTATTTAGTCAATGATGCGGCAGTGCTAACCAATAGACCCTTGGTCTACGGCGCTATTTTTAAGTTTGAAGGGCAGGTGAGTGTCTTTAATTATTTAGGAAGTGCTACTTACCGATGTTTGTATCCAACACCACCAAAACCGGAAGATTCGCCTAACTGTTCAGAGATAGGGGTCTTAGGGGTGCTACCAGGGATTATAGGAAGTTTACAGGCTAATGAAGTCCTTAAAATGATTACAGGACTAGGTGCGGTAATGACCAATAAATTGTTGCTGTTTGACGCCTTAAGTATGCAGCAGCAGGCTTTAAATTTTGAAAAAGATACGACTATACACGTTACGGATTTAAAGCAAGATTATGAGGGGTTCTGCGGAATTGTCCCGGTACAGCATATCACGTATGGTGAATTAGAAAAAAATCGTGCGCACTATAATGTATTAGATGTAAGAGAAGATGCTGAAAGAGAAGCGCACCACATTGGCGGGCAACACATTCCTTTAGGCCATTTGCCACAACGGTATCAAGACATTAATACCGCTTTGCCTGTGGTGGTGTATTGTAAAACCGGAAAGCGAAGTGGTGCTGCCATTTCATATTTAAAAGATCGACTTAAAGATGCTGTCTTTTATAATCTACAGAATGGCCTGCCGTTGTAAATGAAAACGCTTCGTGGTCTTATAAACTAAAGCATAAAAAAAAGCCTATCTAAAATAGATAGGCTTTTATTCTTAAAAAGATTGTAAGATATATGCTTAGATAACTTTTACGTTAACTGCGTTTAAACCCTTTTTTCCTTCAGCTAAATCGAATTCTACATTATCACCTTCTCTAATCTCATCGACTAAACCAGAAATATGTACAAAATGCTCTTTTTTGTTTCCTTCTTCAGTTATGAATCCAAAACCTTTAGAGTCATTAAAAAATTTTACTGTACCAGTATTCATATTAAAATATATTAAATTAAGGCTCAAAGATAGTGTAATTAATTGAAATTCAATTGATTTAATAGGTTTATTTTAAATTTACAGAACCTGCACTCTAGCCTATTTAAAGGCGGTTTTAACCTTAAACGTTATATTCTGACAAGGGTTTTGTAAATTTTTCTGGGTTAGCGGCCAAATGATAACGCGGATCATCAATAGCTTCAACAATAACATCTTTGAATTTAGGATTGGCTTTATAGAGTAATATTTTACAATCTTCACTCAAGTGTTTTAATCGAATGGTTTTACCTTCAGCCTGATATTTTTCAACAATAATAAAGATCGCTTCAATAGCAGAGTGGTCGGAAACACGTGCTTCAACAAAATCGATCTCTACATTATCAGGATCATTTTTAATATCAAATTTCTCGTTAAACGCAGTAATACTTCCGAAGAATAAAGGCCCCCAGATTTCATAGGTTTTAGTGCCATCGTTTTGAATACGTTTACGCGCTCTAATCTTTTTAGCATTTTCCCAAGCGAAGGCTAATGCCGAGATGATAACCCCAACAAAAACAGCAATTGCTAAATCGAAAATTACGGTCACCACGGATACAATGACTAACACCACAGCATCTGAAACCGGTATTTTTTTCATGATACGGAAACTAGACCAAGCAAAAGTTTCAATCACCATCATAAACATCACCCCAACTAGGGCAGCAATAGGGACTTGCTCAATATATTTATCTGCGAATAAAATAAAGGTTAAAAGGGTTACGGCCATCATAACACCAGATAAACGGCCTCGGCCACCAGCGTTGATGTTAATAACGGTTTGTCCAATCATTCCACAACCACCAGTACCACCAAAAATACCACTAACCATGTTTCCTGCACCTTGAGCCACACACTCTCTGTTTCCATCACCTCTTGTATCGGTAAGTTCATCTACAAGATTCATAGTCATTAACGTTTCAATAAGTCCTACAGAAGCTGCTAAAAAGGCATAAGGAGCAATAAATTTTAAGGTATCTAAATTGAATGGAAGATGGCTCCAAAGTTCTCCGAGGTTAAGTTTGCTAGACAATTCATCAAAACCATTTAAACCAGCACCTCCACCATCTCTAATGAAATCACCAACATTAATGGATTCTAAACCACCAAAAATTGAAATTAAGGTCACAATTAAAATAGCGGTTAATGCCGCTGGCATTTTCTTAGTAAGTCGTGGTAGACCCCAAATAATAAGCATCGTTAAGAGTACTAAGCCTATCATAATATATAATTTCTTACCCTGCATTGTTGATTTTACAACGCCGCTGTCTTTTACAGAATAAAAGCCATTGTCTTCATAATTAAACACCACTTTTTTAGTGTTTACATCGTAGACTTGATGGTCTGAAATGATAAATACCGCTTCGCCGGTATTACTATTTTTTACAGTTTGGCCGTCAATAGAGAACAACTGTGTGTCTGAAATTAAATCGTTTACACTGTTGTTATTAACATTATAAATTAATTCTTGAGATTCGGTCTGACGCATGTTCTGACCAAAGAGGTCTTTGGTATTTTCTTTAAACATACCTAACTGTGCCATAAAGATGACGATAGCTAAACCATTAACAAAACCTAGCATTACGGGATGCGGAATTAAGCGTACAAATTTACCAAGCTTAAAAACACCGGCTAATATTTGAATGATTCCCATAAGGACAACGGCGGCAAGAAGGTAGAAGTAACCCATATTTTCCACAGGCGAATCAAATAATAAGCCTTTCGCATGGCCTTCTTGGATCATATGAACAAAAATAACAGCAACGGCTCCAGCCGCTCCAGAGATTAATCCAGGTCTTCCACCAAAAAGTGCAGAAATCATACCGATGATAAAGGCACCAAAAAGGGCAACAATAGGACTTATTTGCGCCACAAAGGCGAAGGCAACCACCTCAGGAATCATTGCTAAAGATACCGTGATACCCGCTAGAATATCGTTTTTAGGGTTTTTGGTGAAGGTTTTCAGGGTGTTTTGACCGAACATAATTTTTGCTTTTAAAAGTCGGCAAAGGTAGACTTTTTGAATTTAATCTAAAATAACTGATGTCTTCAAATGAACAAAGCATTGGAAGGTTCCAATGCTTTGTCTAAAAATAGTGTGTATCATTATTGTTTGTCTGGAGGGAAAAGGAGCATCATTTCTGAGACAAACTCTTTTATCCGTGCTTCCTTCTTTTCCATATTTCTGGTTTCAAGAGATCCTGTTCCAGAGCCTTGCCAGATTAATTCCTTTTTATCGGCGTCTATAAGATCTATAAAAAGCATGCCTTCCGTAGTTGTAGAAACTTGGTTGTTGTTCCAACCGGTACGCCAGCCCCAACCACCGTAACCACCCCAGCCCCAAGCTCCACGGCCCCAGGCGTTGTTGTAGATATCTACACGTTGGTTAGATTTGGTAAAAATACTAACTAGCATATCTGGATTTTGAGATTTGGTATACCCCTTTGCCATGAGTTCTGCTTCAATGGCTCTTAAGATGCGGCGTTTATCTAAATCATTTATTTCGGCCTTATCAATACCCGGTTTAAAAAAAGCAAAGGTCTTATAATTATCAAAATTAGCTTCTCGGTCGTAGTCTGCAGCCACTTTAACGGAGCTACACGAGGCTAATCCTATGAATAAAAGAAACATTGGAGTGAATTTGAGTAGTTTTTTCATAATGGGTTTGAATTTAATTATACTTAATTTAAGAGTCCATCATCAACGAAATTAGGCAAAGTAACTTTTAAGTTTGGTTCGATCTCCATGGCGCGTTTTATTGCAAAAAGAGCCCCTTCATTTCTAGCCCAACTTCGTCTAGAAATTCCGTTATTAACGTCCCAAAACAGCATTTGTTTTAATTTTTTTGATGCTTCCATAGTACCATCAAGAACCATACCAAAGCCTCCGTTAATGACCTCGCCCCAGCCGACACCACCACCGTTGTGAATACTCACCCAAGTCGCACCTCTAAAACTATCGCCTATCACATTTTGAATGGCCATATCTGCTGTAAAGCGCGAGCCATCATAAATGTTACTAGTTTCGCGATAAGGAGAGTCGGTTCCTGAGACATCGTGATGATCACGACCTAAAATAACCATGCCTATTTCACCTTTTTCAATAGCATCGTTAAAGGCTTGTGCGATTTTCATACGTCCCTCGGCATCAGCATAGAGAATTCTAGCTTGTGAGCCTACGACGAGCTTATTCTCTTGAGCGCCTTTAATCCACTGAATATTATCAGCCATTTGTTGCTGAATTTTTTCAGGTGAATTTTTCTTAATGTCTTCTAAAACGGCACAAGCAATAGCATCTGTTTTGGCTAGATCTTCAGGTTTTCCTGAAGCACATACCCAACGGAAGGGGCCAAAACCGTAATCAAAACACATTGGTCCCATAATATCTTGAACATAGCTTGGGTATTTAAAATCAATACCATTTTCAGCCATGATATCTGCACCTGCGCGCGAAGCTTCTAAGAGAAAAGCATTTCCATAATCGAAAAAATAGGTCCCCTTAGCGGTGTGCTTATTGATGGCATCCGTATGGCGGCGCAAAGAGTTTTGTACAGCTTCTTTAAATTGATCAGGGTCTTGCGCCATCATTTCATTGGCCGCTTCAAAAGAAAGACCAACCGGATAATAGCCACCGGCCCATGGATTGTGTAAAGAGGTTTGATCACTTCCTAAGTCGATATGAATCTCAGCCTCATCAAATTTTTCCCAAACTTCTACAACATTACCTAAGTAAGCAATAGAAATGGTTTCTTTTTGAACTTTCGCGGTTTTAACTCGGGCGACAAGCGCATCTAGATCTGTAATTTTTTCGTCTATCCAACCTTGATCCAGTCGTACTTGTGTGATTTTAGGATTCACTTCAGCACAAACCGTAATACAACCAGCAATGTTTCCGGCTTTGGGTTGTGCACCAGACATACCACCTAAACCAGAGGTAACAAAAAGATGACCTTTGGTGGGTTTTTTAATTTTTCTGAAACCATTTAGTACAGTAATGGTTGTTCCATGTACAATACCTTGCGGTCCAATATACATATAACTTCCGGCTGTCATTTGGCCGTATTGCGTAACGCCTAAGGCATTGAACTTTTCCCAATCATCGGGTTGCGAATAGTTAGGAATCATCATTCCGTTAGTGACCACAACTCTAGGCGCATCTTTATGCGATGGAAACAGTCCCATAGGATGACCAGAATACATCACTAAGGTTTGTTCGTCATTCATTTCCGCTAAATACTTCATCGTTAAGCGGTATTGCGCCCAATTTGAAAACACCGCACCGTTACCACCATAGGTAATCAATTCATGCGGGTGTTGTGCAACGGCATAATCCAGATTATTCTGAATCATAAGCATAATAGCTGCCGCTTGAGAGGATTGTGCAGGATATTCAGAAATAGGTCTCGCATACATTTTGTAATCCGGTCTTAAGCGGTACATGTAAATACGACCATAGGTCTCTAATTCTGCTTTAAATTCTGGTAATAAGGTTTTATGATCTTTCTTGTCAAAATAACGTAAGGCATTTTTAAGAGCTAATTTTTTCTCTTCAGCAGATAAAATAGCCTTGCGCTTAGGCGCGTGGTTCATAGCAGCGTCATAAGGTTTTGGTGCTGGTAAGATGTTAGGAATGCCTTCTAATATTTGGTCTTTAAAAGATAATTTGGTGCTTTGCATTACTTCTTTTTTATGGTATTTTTATTGGCCTTGAGTGTCGTCGATGGATTAAACCCGTACGGGCAATGTCTACAACCGCTTTCACAACAATACCCGCGTTTTAAGTGGTATTGTTCTGTAAAGCAACGGTAGCCTTCAGGGGTTAAATAATAGTCGCCGTCTTCAATAGGAACATATTTTTTCATAGGTAAACAAAGATACGCTAATTATAAGAAAAAATGGAGTGCGTCTAATACAGGTATTTACAGGGCTTTAGCTTGTTTTTTAGAGAATGGTTTAATTTTTGAAGTCTGAAGTGTATGATTGTAATTTCAAAATTTTTGGTGCCACGAGGGTATGTGGGGATTACACTATTTCCATTTATTGTTTTAAAAGATAGGAGCTTAAAACAGAATAAGGTTCTTCTTAATCATGAACGTATTCACCTTAGGCAACAATTGGAATTATTGGTATTGCCTTTTTATTTAATCTATGCGTTGGAATTTTTAATACGATTAATCCGTTATAAAAATTGGCAACGTGCTTATCAGAATTTAAGCTTTGAGCGCGAGGCTTATGCCCATGAAAAAGATTCGGAGTATCTAAAATCTAGACCTGTTTTCAAATTTAAATCTTATTTTTAAGGCGAAAAATAATAGAGGTTCAATCCTGAGGTTGTATTGGGTTCAGATGGTGTTACAAGGTCACAACATTGAAGATTCAAGTGCCGTAAAATACTAATAGTTTGTTTCACTTTCCCATTCAAAATCAAGCTTTAAAGCTTAAGCACTCGTCTATAGAACTTGTTATTAAACGTGAAGACTTAATTCACCCTTTTATATCTGGAAATAAATTTCGAAAATTAAAATACAATTTAGAGGCTCTAAAAGCTACAGGCGCAACAGCAATGCTCACTTTTGGCGGGGCCTTCTCTAATCATATTGCGGCCGTTGCCTATGCTGGTAAAACCTACGGCGTAAAAACCATAGGGATTATCCGTGGAGAGGAATTAGCGACCAAGCGTAAGTTAAATGCTACTTTAGAATTTGCACAATCTTGTGGAATGCATTTAAAGTATGTGACGCGTGAGGTCTATAAAAATAAAATGAATCCTGAGTTTTTACAGGAATTAGAACAAGAATTTAAAGGCGTGTATATTCTTCCTGAAGGCGGAACCAATAACTTGGCCGTAAAAGGATGCGAAGAAATTTTAACACCCGAAGATGCACAATTTGATTATATCTGTAGTGCGGTTGGTACTGGTGGTACGACAGCAGGACTGATAAATGCTTCTCAAAAGCATCAGAAAATATTGGGTTTTCCGGCTTTAAAAGGTGATTTTTTGCAAGAAGATATTCGTAAGTTTGCAACGCAAGAAAATTGGACCCTGATTAAGGATTATCATTTTGGAGGTTATGGTAAAATAAAGCCTGAATTGGTAACGTTTATTAATAACTTTAAGAAGGCCTATCAGTTGCCTTTAGATCCTATTTACACAGGTAAAATGCTCTTCGGTATTTTCGATTTAATAGATCGCGGATATTTCCCTGAGGATTCTAAAATATTGGCTATTCATACCGGAGGTTTACAAGGAATAGCTGGTGTTAATAACATGTTGAAACGTAAAAATCGCCCCTTAATTGAAGTATAAAATATGAAATTGAAGTCTGTAATCTTATTGATGGCTGTTTTAGCCATGAGTTGTGGTCCTAAGAAAGGAATTGTAACCAAAAAGAAACAAAGTAGCTCGTCTCAGCGAACCGTTGCTAAAGAAACGAATAAAACTGTGGAACCTACAGCGCCAAAAGAAACCGTTGTTACCACATCAAAACCACCAAGTAGTGTAGAGAAGTATATTAGTCTTTATGCCGAGATCGCTAAGTCTAAAATGCACAGTCATAAGATACCGGCAAGTATTACACTTGCTCAAGGAATTTTAGAGTCGGGTTCGGGTAGTGGGCGCTTGGCTGTAAAAGCAAATAACCATTTCGGAATTAAATGTCACGGATGGAAAGGAGCAAAAATTTACCATGATGATGATCGCTCTCAAGAGTGTTTTAGAAAATACGATAAAGCCGAAATGTCTTATGAGGATCATTCTTTATTTCTTACCGGGCGTAGTCGTTATGCTAAGCTTTTTCAATTAGATCAGGACGATTATAAAGGTTGGGCTAAAGGCTTAAGAGCGGCCGGATATGCTACCGATAGAAAATACCCAGAAAAGTTAATCAGTTTAATTGAACGCTATAAGTTATATCAATATGACCAAGAAGTGTTGAGTGGAACTAAGAGAACTTCAAGTCGGAAATCAACAACCCTTATTGAAGGGCCTAAAAAGGATAAAACGTCGAGTCATATTGTTGCCAAAGGCGATACCTTATATTCGCTTTCGCGTTTGTATAAGACAACAGTTGAGGCTTTAAAATCCAAAAACAATTTAAAATCAAATGACCTAACCATAGGTCAGAAACTTATTATTCCTAATTAATTTATGTTATATCAAAGAAGTAGTGCTTTATTTAAAGCGGCTCAAGAAGTTATTCCTGGAGGTGTGAATTCTCCGGTTCGAGCGTTTAATGCTGTTGGTGGAACTCCGATTTTTGCGAAGTCTGCAAAAGGGGCTTATGTTTACGATGAAGATGGTAACCGTTTTATAGATTATATAAACTCGTGGGGACCTATGTTATTAGGGCATGCGTTTCCACCTGTTGTCGATGCTGTTGTAGAAAAAACAAAACAAGGAACTTCTTTTGGCATGCCTACAGCAATAGAAACTGAAATTGCTGAATTAGCGGTTTCTATGGTTCCTAATATTGATAAAATTCGCTTTGTAAATTCGGGTACAGAGGCTTGTATGAGTGCTATTCGATTGGCACGTGGCTATACGAAAAGAGATAAAATTATAAAATTTTCAGGTTGTTATCATGGGCATAGCGATTCGTTCTTAATTGCTGCCGGAAGTGGTGCGGTAACCTTTGGGACACCTAATAGTCCTGGAGTAACTGAAGGTACAGCTAAAGATACGTTATTAGCAAGATATAATGATCTGGATAATGTAAAGACACTTGTAGAAGGAAATAAAGATGAAATTGCAGCCATTATTATAGAACCTGTTGCGGGTAATATGGGTTGTATTCCACCTGTAGATGGCTTTTTAGAAGGCTTAAGAGCCCTTTGTGATGCTCATAATATCTTATTGATTTTTGATGAAGTCATGACCGGTTTTAGATTGGCTAAAGGTGGGGTGCAAGAATTAATGCAAGTAGATGCCGATATCGTTTGTTTTGGTAAAGTTGTTGGTGGTGGCTTACCAGTAGGAGCTTTTGCTGCTAGGAATGAAATTATGAATCATTTGGCGCCTTTAGGTCCGGTGTACCAAGCAGGAACATTAAGTGGTAACCCATTGGCTATGGCAGCCGGATTAGCAATGCTAAAATCGATTCATGCAGATGCTGATTTAATGACAAGGCTAGAAGCAAAAACCAAATACCTTCATGAAGGAATGGCTCAGGCCTTAGATAAAAATAATATTACCTATACCATTAACCGTATAGGTTCAATGATCTCTGTTCACTTTGCTGAAACGGCAGTCACGGATTTTGACACCGCAGCAGAAGGTAATAATGAGACGTTTAAAGCTTTCTTTCATGGAATGCTTGATCGTGGTATTTATATTGCACCGAGTGCCTTTGAAACTTGGTTTATAACCGATGCCTTATCTTATGAGGATTTAAATGAAACCATAGCAGCCGTAGAGGATATTGCTAAAACCTTGTAACAAAAAAAAAGTCTCGCCATTGGCGAGACTTTTTTTTATGAGTGAAACGACAATTAATGGTTCACTAAAGTTTTATAACGTTTGTATTGTGTTGGTGTCAATACTTCTTCCATACCAGATTCAAATTGTGCTTCAACAGCAGCAATCGCTTCTCTATTATCTTCGTTTTTAGTTTGATTAATCATGTAAGAATCGTAAGTGTAAGTTCTTACAACATCGTAAACATCATCTAACTGCTCTTTTTCAAGATCAATCATTTTTGCCAAACTTTCTGTTTTCTGAGCAGCTTTAGCGTTGATTATAGAATTTAATTCCGTGTTTTTTTCTAATTTACTGTTTTGTGCCACAGCAGATTGTGTTCCTAAAAAAAGTGCAAAAGCAAATAGGCAAAGCGTAATTATTTTTCTCATTATGGATTAATTATTTAAAATTAGAAGACTAAAGTAACAATTTAAATCAATAAAATGAAAAAGTATCGCCATTGACGATACTTTTTTTCTTTTAGCTTAATGGGCTATACCTTATTTTCTATCTCCTCGATCTTTGCGATCGCCGTTATGCTTTCTTCTTTTTTGATCACGTTGTGGTTTCATTTTTTCGAATTTAGCATATTGTTCTTCGGTTAAGATAGATTTCATTTCACGCTTCATGGCAATCATCTGATCAAGTCTGTGATTTTCACGAGCAACTCGCTCTTCAGCTGTAGGCTTTTGTTTTCCTTCTGCTCTTGCCGCTTTATGAGCAGCTCTTAACTTCTCATTAGCTTCAGCTTGCTTAAAAATAACCTTTTGTACTTTGGATTGTTGAGCCTCGGTTAAATCTAGCTTTAAGGTTAGTTTTTTAGATTTTAGGTCAGCAATATCTTTAGCAGACATTGTTTCTCTCATTTCTGAACGCGTTCCTTTATCGTTGTTCTTACGGTCTTTTCTCTGTGCAAACCCGGTAGCAGTAACCAATACTAGGGCAATAATTACTAATTTTTTCATGTTGTTTTATTTTATTGTTATATCTGTTTAGATGCTATAAATGTTAAAACGTTTAATACGTTATGGTATTTTAACAATGAATTTAACAGTCTGTAATAAATTAGAACGGGCTAGAAGGGGCGTTTTTATGAGGTTTGCGGCACGTACAAAAAGGCGTAAATAAAAAAGACTCCAAGCGAACTTGAAGTCTTTATATAAAGTAAATAAGGTTTTAAATCTATTTAGGATCTAAAATAAGGTTGATACGTTCTATAGCATCTGCGATATGGATTTTACTCATCGTATCTCCACCACGAGCTGAACGTAATTGATTCTTTAAAGTCTTTAATTCGGCTCTAACAACGGCTCTAATATCAGATTGACTTGTGTTTACTGGTGTTACCTTTACATAAGCACTAGATCTTCTGCTTTGTCTTGGCGATTCTGCAGCCATTAAATATTCTAAACGGTCAATATAAGCACGTTGTAAATTACGTCTGTAGGTATCTATTTTTTTACCGGTACGTAATTCACTCCACACTCCTTGACGAAGATCACTCATCATATCGGTTAAAGCGTAAGCTTTATTATCGTAAGTATAAGCTTCAATTAAACGTTGCATTTTTCCTAGACTTAAAATGTTGTTTAGGGTTCTTGCTTGCATCGCTCTTACACGTTCAACAGAACCTGTAAACTCTATACGATCAAAAATGTTTTTGTCTATTAACCATTCTGGTGTTTCAAACAATTGCTTCTGAATAAAAGCCATTGCTTTTTTCTGGTGTGCTTTAGGTACAGCAGTGTAAACTACACCCTCTTGCTCTGAGGTCTTGTAATGTTCATAAACACCACCAATATTGTTAGAAACATGTCCCATATAACGGTTAAACTGTGACACAACGTGTCCATACATTTCATCTAAATCGTCATAATCTTCACCAGCTTCAGTAGTCCATTCAATAAGATTAGGTACAATACGTTTTAAGTTTTTAATACCGTATTCACTCGCTAACATAGCGTCATCACCTAAATCTTCTGTTTGTGAGCTAGGGTCTACTACATCACCAGCTTGTTGGTGTCCAAAACGGTACATTGGGTCACCTTCATGCTTGGTGATCCATTCGTTTAGAACAGGCTTTTCTTCTTCTGGTGTTTTGTCTAAAATTGGTCTATAACCCCATGAAATAGCATACTTGTCATAAGTTCCTATTTCGGGCATTAAAGCAACACCTTCATCACCAGGTTGTGCCACGTAGTTAAAACGAGCATAATCCATAATAGATGGTGCTGTTCCGTATTTTTTAGTGAATTCAGCATCACGTAATTTTTCAACAGGATAAGCAACACTACTTCCCATGTTGTGTGGTAAACCTAAAGTATGACCTACCTCATGAGCAGATACAAAACGAATAAGACGTCCCATAACTTCATCTTTAAACTGTGGACTCTGTGCATCAGGGTTTATAGCCGCTGTTTGTACAAAGAACCATCCGCGTAATAAAGACATAACATTGTGGTACCAGTTGATATCACTTTCTAAGATTTCACCAGTTCTTGGGTCACTAACGTGAGGTCCATTGGCATTTGGAATAGGAGACGCTAAATAACGTACTACAGAGTAACGTGCGTCTTCAGGGCTCCATTCTGGATCTTCTTCTATAGAAGGTGGGTCTTTAGCAATAATAGCCTCTTTAAAACCAGCAGCTTCAAAGGCAACTTGCCAATCTTCAATACCTTGCTTCAGGTACTTTCTCCATTTTTCTGGAGTGGCTCTATCAATGTAGTAAACAATTTGTTTCTTAGGAACAACAAGTTCTCCACGTTTAAATTTTTCAATATCTTCATCTTTAACTTCTAGTCTCCAACGGTCTAAGAACTCAACAGATTTACTCTTTTGGTCTTCTAAACCGTAATCAGTTTGGCTACTTGTAAACCAACCTACACGTTTGTCAAAATAACGACGCTTCATTGGGTTAGCCGGTAAAAGAATCATTGAATTATTAATTTCTACTGAGATAGCACCGGTGTTAGAATTTGATGGTGGTGATCCTGCAGAATACGTTTTTACCGTTCTAGATTCAATATTAGTTGGGTAAGATTTAATAGATTCAATAAATGAAAGCTGACCATCTAAACGCGAAATTTTATATTGTTTTCTCGCACGTTGTGGAAACCCTAATGGCTTAACATCCTTTGCAAATAAGTCTGTTACATCAATAACAGTATTTAAAGAATCTGTACTAAAAGCTTTAATTGGGAAGGTTGCAATAACAGGTTCAAAATTAGAGTTTTCAACAGCTTCATGCACAGGTAAAGAATCGGCTGCTACAACTTGGTGAGATACCATACGTAAAAGCACTTTTTTGTTTTTCTTTTCCCATCGTAAGACTTGCTCACTTAGTTTTCCTCCACCAAAACCAAGTCCTGATGCAGTTTTAGAAATACGAGTCACCATAAGCATTTCTCTATCGAAAAGTGAGTCAGGGATCTCGTAGAAGAATTTGTCGTCTACAGTATGTACTGTGAATAAACCTTGGTCGCTTTTAGCATCTTTAGTGATGACTTTAGCATAAGGTTGAGGGTCGTTTTTTCCAGGTTTTTTACCTGAGCGTTGTGTGGTTGCGGTGGCATCTTTTTTAGATTTGCCAGCTTTTTTAGCCGTAGAACACGAAAATGCTAAAAAAGTAGTAACTACAAGGAGTAGCCTTAAGTTTAGGTGTTTCAAGATAGTCAATTTTTTTAAATTCGGTTGAAAATACATATTCTATTAATGTTATGTTAATAACGGGCCTGACTTTAGTATTTTTTTAACGCGGTTTAATCTAAGGTATTGAGGTAAGATTGAATAAGATCTACGCCTTCGGTGTGCTGCATGGAGGTGCCTATTAGTGGCATACTAATCCCGTCTAAATAGAAGCTCATTCTATAATCAATAAGAAAAGCTTGTTCTACAATATCACTATCCTCTAAAGGGGTTTCATAAGCCAGATTAAGTGTTGATAAATCTTCACAATGCCCACCAGGAATATGGCAGTGAGCGCAATTGATATCCATATACGCTCTCGCTCTTTCCTCTAGGGAAACACTAGAGTCGTCCCATTTAGGAAGGCTTCTTACGGAAGCACTACTTGAAACTCCAGATAGCTGCTGATTGCTTATCCATTGTTCTAACTGATTAGTGCCATTAATGTCAAAATTTAATGATCTTAATTTTGGACCTATGGGCTTCACCGTATTGGCATTAGCGTGGCAGGTAAAACAATCTGTGTTTGATGGAATTTTATAGTTCGCTGTTTGGGGGGTACCTTCCATGTCTATCCAAGATACGGGAAGGGTGCTGCCTTCTGAGTCTAATGTAGCGTCTGTTTGTTCCTCATTCCAAATATAATTTCCGGTTTGCCAAGTGCCGTTACTTTTAATTAAAATTCGTGTTTCAATAATGTGTTGTCCTAAGCTGAGGTCGCGTTCGTCATTATTGTAAAAAAAGGTTTTAGCAATAACTGTTTGGTCCGGGAAAATAGGGAGTCCGTCACCGTTAAATGCCATCGTTGTCCCTGCGGGCAAGGCGATAAGGCGTTGTTTATGGGCGTAATCGGTAAATAACGGTGTGCTAAGTTCGTATGGAATGGCTTGTGGTGAAATACTGAGTGAGTTTAAAGGCCCCAGAAATAAATTTAATTCAGATAATTGGGGTTTAAACTCAGGAATTACAGGAGCTGATGTGGTACTTAAATTATACAAGGCGGTACGCAGACTTTCATTGTTGGTGTCGCATAGGTTTTGCACATAAACATCATAAGAAGTGTTAGGTTCTAGTTGGTCAATGAGAACGGTAGGATTGGTGGTTAGGAGTGCGGTTCCGTTACCTACGGTAAACCCAGAAAGGCCATATTCTACCCGGTAAGATGAAGAGGCGTCGTTTGCCGACCAAGTGATCGTTATAGAATGATGAGAAATGGCTGTGGCAGTAACATCGGTAGGGGTATCGCAAGCTGCAATAAGTTGGTCGGCATCGTCATTAGAGCAAGCGCTTAGTAAGACAAAAAGTAGAGATAATAAGCCAATTTTTCTAATCATGAGTGGTGAGTTGTTGATCCATAGTGTGTTGCTAAGTTAGTAAAAACTTTATCAACAGCGGCGTGCAGGTGGGGTGAGACCAAAAAAAAGAGAATCGTTTGAAGGATTCTCTTTTTTGTAATGGATATATTATTTAGACTTTAAACCAACGCAACAAATAAGCCGTCGTCTGTTTTTTCTACTTTAGTTAGTCCGTGTTTTCCTAGACCTTTGATGCCTTTATCCCAACCTTTGTTACTTAATCCTGATTGTGATTTTAAGACGTTAAGATCCATACGTTTTTCCGTTTTTAAAACCTCTAAGATGGCTTTTTCATTATCGCTAAGATCTACCTTTTTCTTTTCTGGTCGCATCTGTGGGAAGAATAATACTTCTTGGATACTTTGGTTATTGGTTAAGAACATGATTAAACGATCCATTCCAATTCCCATTCCAGATGTAGGAGGCATTCCGTATTCTAAAGCACGTAAAAAGTCATGATCGATAAATTCTGTGGCTTCATCGTCCCCTTTTTTAGCTAGTTTTAATTGGTGCTCAAAACGCTCTCTCTGATCAATTGGGTCATTTAATTCTGAATACGCATTGGCAATTTCCTTACCACAAACCATTAACTCAAAACGTTCCGTTAATTCTGGGTTTTCTCTGTGCTCTTTACATAACGGGCTCATTTCCTTAGGGTAGTCCGTAATAAAGGTCGGTTGAATATAATTACCTTCACATTTCTCCCCAAAGATTTCATCGATAAGTTTACCTTTCCCCATCGTTTCATCCACTTCAATGTGCATGGCTTTGGCCGCGGCTCTTATTTCATCTTCGGTCTTATTATAAATATCAAATCCTGTAAATTCTAGGATAGAATCGCGCATTGTGATACGCTTATAAGGGGCTTTAAAATTAATTTTATGTTCTCCAAAAGTCGCTTCAGAAGTTCCGTTTACAGCAACAGCACAATGCTCTAAAAGTTGCTCACAGAAGTCCATCATCCAGTTGTAGTCTTTATAAGAAACGTAGATTTCCATAGCGGTAAACTCTGGATTGTGCGTACGGTCCATACCTTCGTTTCTAAAGTTTTTAGAAAACTCATAAACCCCATCAAAACCTCCTACAATAAGACGTTTTAAATACAACTCATTAGCAATTCTCATATATAATGGAATGTCTAAACTGTTGTGGTGTGTTATAAACGGACGTGCTGCAGCACCTCCAGGAATAGGTTGAAGTACTGGTGTTTCTACTTCAAAATACCCAGCGTCGTTAAAAAATTGACGCATAGCATTAAAAAGTTTAGTACGCTTTATAAAAACTTCTTTTATGTGCGGATTTACAGCCAAATCAGCATAACGCTGGCGGTAACGTTGCTCCGGATCCGTAAAAGCATCATAGGTTTTTCCATCTTTTTGCTTCGGAATAGGTAAAGGCTTTAAAGCTTTGCTTAAAAGTTTAAAATCTTTAACCATTACCGTTTTTTCGCCAACTTGAGTTGTGAAAAGTGTGCCTTCAATACCCACGAAATCACCTAAATCTAAAAGCTTTTTAAAAACGTCGTTGTAAAGTGATTTGTCTTCTCCTTCACAGATTTCATCACGGTTAAAATAAACTTGAATACGACCTTCACTATCTTGTAGTTGAGCAAAAGAAGCTTTACCTTGAATATTAATAGCCATTAGACGACCAGCAATGATAACCTGTTTACCTTCTTCGTAATCAGATTTAATCTGTTTGGAAGTATGGTTAACTGGATATAAATCCGCTGGATAAGGGTTAATCCCTAAAGCTCTTAGCTTTTCTAACTTTTGGCGTCTGACCAATTCTTGTTCTGAAAGTTGCATTCTTATTGATTTTTAATGGCTTATCTCCACTTTTTTGATAAGCAGGTGCAAAATTACAATTTTTAGAAAAATTAATGAGCTCCTTTTGGTTTTGATTTAGCTCTAGGTTCATTTTTTTTAAGGTTGTAAGGCCAATGGCAAGGTTAAAGGTTCTTAATTCGGGGTTTCTTATTTAAATATGTAACAATTAAGGGGCACCTTCGTCTAAATAGTTACAACAATCCTATTAATCCCTAGATATGAGTTTTTGGCGTGTTATTCTTTCCATTATTTGTCCACCTTTGGCAGTCTTAGATAAAGGCTGCGGATCTATTATCATTACGTTTCTCCTTTGGCTCTGTGGTTGGGTTCCTGGGGTTATTGCAGCATTGATTATTCTTAATAATCCGAAGCGATAAAAAGCCTACCTTTGCAGTCTTAATTTTTTTTATGTCTACGATGAAAACAATAGTTACATTAGTTACAGGTTTAGCCTTAATGCTGTTGACAAGTTGTCAATTTTCAGAAAAGATCTACATCAATGAGGATGGTAGTGGTCAGGTTGTATTTTCTATGGACGCTTCAGAAATGATGGGTTTTATGGGGCAGATGGGCGATGATGCTTCAGAAGGAATGGACAAGGCTGTAGATTCTACAATTGTCTTTAAGGAATTTTTAGTCGCGTATAAAGACAGTATTGCGTCTCTGTCTCCGGTGGAACAAGAAAAGATAAAAGCCATGGAAGATTATAAGCTTCATATGGTGATGGATCCGGATAAGGATAAAATGTTATTTGATATCGAGGCCGATTTTAAGAATCCGAATGAGCTTAGAGATATGTTTAAAGCGATGAATAGTTTTAATGATTTTAAGGGGGCTGAAAATGCAAGTGAAAATTCAGCATTTAGTCCTTTTTCTAACTTAGGAAATGACGGAGCAACAGCGGTGAGTTATGCCTACGACGGAAGG
The DNA here is from genome assembly GCF_042675845.1 of Winogradskyella rapida. NCBI lineage: Bacteria > Pseudomonadati > Bacteroidota > Flavobacteriia > Flavobacteriales > Flavobacteriaceae > Winogradskyella > Winogradskyella rapida. Next base: position 2,180,400 of record NZ_JBHTKM010000063.1, read on the forward strand.
CTTTTTGAACGAAAGGCTGAAATCTTAGACGCCGAGAAGCATCAACAAGCTTTAGATAGTTTAGGGCAGTCTGAAATGCTTTTTGCATCGTCTAAATATAAAATTGAATACCATTTTCCTAAGGCCATTAAATCCTTTTCAAAAGAGGGCGCTATGTATAGTTTAGATAAAAAAACGGTAAGCTTTGAAGTTGGATTTTTAGAGATGCTTAAAAATCCTGAATTACTAGATATAGAAGTTGTTTTAGAGGATTAAAATCATATTATTTTGAACAAAACCATACTGCTCGAAGATTTAGGACGAAAAGATTTTAAAGAAACTTGGGATTACCAAGAAACCCTCTTTAAAGCCATCTTAGATACGAAGATTAAAAACAGAAGAGAGGATTTGAGTTTAGAGACTCAGAATCACTTTTTGTTTGTAGAACATCCACATGTTTACACCTTGGGTAAAAGTGGAGATTTGTCTAATTTATTGCTTTCTGAAGCTGAATTAGCGGAGAAAGAGGCTACATTTTATAAAATAAATAGGGGTGGAGATATTACCTACCATGGACCTGGACAAGTTGTAGGATATCCCATTTTAGATTTAGATAATTTTTTTACAGACATCCATAAATACTTACGTTTTTTAGAAGAGGTCATTATTCTAACCCTTGCAGATTACGGTTTAGAGACTGAACGTAGTCCTGGTGAAACCGGTGTTTGGTTAGGAGTAGGAACACCTTTTGCTCGTAAAATATGTGCCATGGGCGTTAGAGCGAGCCGTTGGGTAACCATGCATGGTTTTGCTTTAAATGTCAATGCTGATTTAGGTTATTTTGACAATATTATTCCATGTGGAATTAAAGGGAAGGCTGTTACGACTTTAAATAACGAACTAGGAGTAGAGCGTGTTGATGAGGACGCTGTAAAAGCTAAAATTTTAAAACATTTTAGTACGCTTTTTGAAGCTGAATTTAATTCTAACAAGGCGTATTAGTAGGTTGTTTTTTTACGTTGTTGATGCCTACGTGTAGTGCGGATAATCTGATACCTAAAATCGTCATAGAACAAGCTAATCAGTAGGATAATTGCTCCTATAATTAGCGTGTGGATGTTAAACTCTAATCTAGAGTAGATAAAGCCTCCTATTAAGCCACCAGAAAAAAAGAAGCAGATTATAAATAGTCTTAAGGTTATTGTGGCTTTTAAGGCCTGATGCTTTGCCTTGTATTTCTTGAAAAAGAGCTGCGATAATTCGATTCCTAAATCGGTAAATAAGCCTGTGAGGTGTGTGGTTCTTACAACGGCATCAGAGATCTGTGTTACCAATGAATTTTGAAGTCCCATAGCAAATAAGAGGGCGCAGACAACAAGATTAGCAACAGTGTTTAGCGTTTCTAAGTTACATAGACCTATAGAAATAAGAATAACAACTTCTAAGAGCGTAGGTAATACAAATACATTAAGTTTCTTGCTTTCTCTAAAGCGTTCAATTAAAAAACTTGAGCAAAAAGCCCCTGTTAGGAAAGAGAAAATATAGACCACGTAGATGGTGCCTTTCCAAAATTCAAAATCGGCAACATCACTAATAAAAAACGCAAAGTGGCCTGTAACGTTTGTGGTTAACTGACTAAAGGCTAGAAAACCAGAAACATTAACAATACCGGCCACAAAAGATAATACCGTGGCAATCCGCAGGTTGTGTATTAAGGTTCTGCTAGTGCCTTGGTGTCTAAACATGGGTTTTTAATTTGTAGTTATACCTTCAGTAATAATTAGGGTTTTAAGGGTGAAATATTGCGCTCAATTTTTATAATTAAGGCTTAATTTTCATCGTTAAAAAACACCTTGTAATAATGCATTTTCTTGTCCTCGTCGTAACCACGTTCTAAATATTCAGCAGAAGCATCAGGTGCATCTACATCAAGTTTTATTTGAATGTTCGTGTCGAGTTTTATTTCAGTTTTAATCTTCTGTTTTTGCTTTTTTAGGGCGACTTCAGACACGTCAAACTGATTTCTAATCAGGACTTTGTTGTCCGATTCGTAGGTTTTTTTATAGTCTTCAAATAGCTGAATTTTATCTTCTTCCTCAAAAACTTCTTCTTTAAAGGTCTCTATATTAACAATTTCATTTTCTTTAAAAAAGTCAACCGTTTTAGCTAAGAAATTACTTTGCTCTTGACCGCCAAAATTAGGTTGAAGCACCTCTTTAGAGAACTCTCTACATAACTCAATACAATTCTTTGTGTGTTGATTACTATCGTCAGGGTATTTTATGTTTAAAAAACTCTTAATCCAATATTGTGTGTCGTAGCTATTGTTATCTACACTAAACACAATTTTTCCTTCCATATCGGAAGTATTCAAAATTAAGCAGCCTTTGTCTACTTTTTTAGCTTGAATACCTTTCTGTACTAGAATGTCGTAGTTGTTACCGTCCTCTAGATACGTTTGAAAAAATTCAGTTTTATTTTCAATTTTATAGATCCCAATGGCATCCGTAAAATAGTCTTCGTACTGAATGTTATCAAAATGGCAAATAAGAACATCGCCAGTTTTTATTTGTGCCGAGTTACTCTGCTCAAACAAATGGTTAACAATATGTTTAGAAAGGTCTACAAAATCGGCATCGTCTTTAAACAATTGCTCGCTATAGGTGTTGATTTCGTTTAAAGCAACATCGCTATGATGGTGAAAACGATAGCTCTCAGCCACACTAACAAAAGGTTTTAAAAGGTAAGGAAGCATAAGGTGGTAGGTCGCCTCGTCAAAATCTACAACAGCATCTGAAAATGCATTTTTAGTGCCATTAAATTTGTTACCTACTTTATGAATAATGCAACTTTTTATGGAAGCTTTTTGTCTTTTTATCATGGGAAATCTGTGGCTTTATAGCGTATTAATTATTATGAAATAAGGATAAACAATTTTAGATCTTAGTTTATTTTATAGACCACAATAGTTTGGTCATCACTTTGCGTAATGAGTTCTAAATCTCGTTCATCATCTAATTTTTCTAGGGTGGCGGCACCTACACCAAAAACAGGGAAATTAGGAATCGGTTTCGCTTGGCTATCAAATAAGTAAACTTTTTTAGCTTGTTTATCTGTTGTTGTAATATAAATTTTATCGTTTAAATAGAAAATTCTTGGGGCGGTATAATCGCCATAATCCAAATCTATAGTTCTAGATTTTATGGTAAGCTTATTTTCATTTAGGGTTACCATAGTTTTGCTGGTGGTACTCAGGTTATGCTTATCCGTTAAATTAAGGTTTTCTCTAGTGATGGTTCCTCGGGTATTTACCTGTACAAGTTGCCCTAGCGTATTGGTCGTGGTAAATTTATTCTGGTATAAATAAATGGTATTGTCAGAAAATTGAAAACCTTCCTTAAGGTTAATTCTATTTTGTCCTTGTCGGTTAAGAATTTTTAAGTCTTTACCCGCCGCGAAAACAATATAATCTTTTGTGCCAATACGATAATGTTGGGGCTGAGTTTTTAGGGCTGCACCATTGTTTTTATAGTTAAATCCTTTTATAGATTCGCCTTTAGCGTTATACATCAGTAAGTGCTTGCCTTGTGTCACTAATAATCGGTAGGCTTTACGTTTGTCGTAATCAAAAACTGAAAGCGGTTGAGTAATAGGATCGTTAAATTTTAAAGGAAAAGGAGATACGTCATTACCGTTGCGGTCTAGAACATAAACCCTATTTTCTGTTGCGAAAGCCAATTGCAAGCGGCCATTTTTATACATGTCTATCTGTTCAATAGCGCCTAAAATTTGACCTTGTAGTTGTTTTTTCCAAAGGATATTTCCGGTATTGGAAATAAGATATAAAATATTGTTTGTGTCTTGGGCTACAATATCGTGGGCCTTGGTAATATGATTTTTTACCACTTGTGGCGCCATAATTAGTGGGTGTTCTAAGCTTGTTGTAAACGCTTCATTAACGGAGTTGGTGGCCGATCTCTTTTTAAATTTTTGAATTATACCGTGAACATGGGTGTAATGATCTTCATGAATAAACTGAACAGCATTGGCATCATAGCCTTTTAAAGATGCATCGAGGTAAGAAGATAGGGCGTCTGAGTCTTTATATATAAATAAGGAAGCCTCATCGCTGAGTTGGGTTTGCATGTTAATGAAGGCTTCAGAATTTGAAAGGGTTTGCCGGTTGAGGGCATTAACCAGAATAGATTTTAAAGCTTCGGGTTCGGCTGTGAAAATGACAAAGTTTTCAAAAACAGCGAAATATTTAGCTTCTTCAAACGTGATAAATGGATTTAAAATGGTCTTAAAGAAATCAGGGTCCTCAAAATTGAAAATATCCAGATCTCTAAAGGTTTCTAAATGCGATTTTTCCTCTATAGCTTCAACCAAAAGTTTGGGGTCTAAAGAATGAAGAATCAGAGCTTCATCGGTACGCGCGATCTCATTTGTAAAGTTTAAAAATGTAGGCGTTTCAGGGTTTAAATTGAGCTCTTTAGACGAATTATTTTTAAGAAATACCGAAAAGTCGTCGTAGGTAATACTTAATAAGGATTTGGTGGCTTTTGGTGCAATTTGTGGTGTGTTAATTTTTTGTGGAATAGTGAAATTAAAACGATCCATAAAATTGGCAATAGAATCCCTCGCGGTTAAAATACCATGATAGCTTAGACCTTTGTTATGTGGGGTAAAATCTAAAACTGTATAGTTAGAATGATCCTCCTCTATAAGCGGTGTAAACAATAATTCTGAATAATTAACGGCTGCGGACTTAAAAACAATCGAGGCGACCGCTTTGGTATCGGTCGTTTCAATAAGTTGACTTAATGCGATATTTTCATTTTCAGCATTTAAATTTTTCAAGAGGTTTAAATCGTTAGAACCTGCAAAGGTATTGCCAATGACTGTATGGTAAATGACAGATTCATCGATTTGGGTCTTCGTAATTTTAGAATTCGCTAAAGTTTCAGAAATAAGGTTTGGGAGGCTGTCTATAACAAATAAGGTACTGTCGTGTTTTGTTAGAATAAGATAATCCGTTACGGTAGAATCTTTATAGGTAAGATAAACTGGTGCTGTGGTGCTAAACTGTTTTAAGATTGGAGAGACAGCTTTAAGGTTGTTGCTGTAAACAGTTTCAAGAATCGTATTGTTAGTAATACTGTTTAAAAAGTCATTTAATTCATTAATCTGAATAACGGCTTCAGCATTCGGTGGAATAAATTGATAGGAGTGTTTGGTTTTATTATAATCTTTCTGACACGAGATCAGGAAAAGGAGTAAAATCGATAAAAAACCAAGTCGCTTCATTAAAGTGAGTTTTTAATTAAAGGACAAATATAAAAAGTAAAATGCAGTCTCATTTTAAAACGGCGCATTAATAATAGTAAAGCTAAAGCTAATGAAGTTGCTTTGGCTTATAAATCTAATTCATATTGTTCAGGTAATAAGCGAAAGGATTTACGGTGGTATTTTGTAATCCCGTATTTTTCAATAGCGGCTCGGTGTTCTTTGGTAGGGTAGCCTTTGTTTTGTTTCCAGTTGTACATAGGGAATTCTTCATGTATTTTTTCCATGTAGGCATCTCTGTGGGTTTTAGCCAAAACGGAGGCGGCCGCGATACTCATATATTTTCCATCACCTTTAACAATGGTTTCATAAGGGATGTTCTTAAAGGGCTTAAACCGATTCCCGTCTACAATAATAAACTCAGGTGATGTCTCTAATTTCTCAATAGATTGGTGCATGGCCAAAATAGAAGCGTTAAGAATATTAATGCTGTCAATTTCTTCTTCATAAATATGGGTAACCGCAAAACTGATGCTGTCTTGTTCAATAAGGGGTTTTAGTAAGGCTCGGTTAGATTTGGAGAGCTGCTTAGAATCTGTTAAGATACTGTTGTTAAATTGTCTAGATAAAATAACAGCGGCGGCTGTAACCGGACCTGCTAAACACCCACGGCCAGCTTCATCTGTTCCGCACTCTATTTTATGATTTGAATATTGAAATTTTAGGGCCAAAATGTTAATTTTTGAACAAAGTTAAAATTTTAACGCAACCCTTTTGGTTTTTTTACATCTAAGAAGTGAGTTATCCGCGAAAACAGTAGAAAATTGTATTGTTGGAATTGTTGTCATTATCGTAACATACTTAACATTTTTTTAGCAAAAACGTTTGCTTATTTAATATTTAATTAAGATGTTTGCAACTAGACTAACTCAAATAATTGTTTTATGAAATTAAAGTTAACATGGTTATTAACGCTTTTTATGGCGTTCGTGATGCAATTTTCTTTTGCACAAGAGAAAACTGTCACAGGTACAGTTACAACGGCTTCGGATGGTTTACCTCTTCCAGGTGCAAGTGTAATTGTAAAAGGGACCTCTAGAGGTCAACAAACAGATTTTGATGGTAAGTATACCATTCAAGTCAGTCAAGGAGATATTTTAGTAGTTTCATACGTAGGTATGAAAGATGCTGAAGTTCTTATTGGTTCAGGAAGCACATATGATGTTTCAATTGAAGAAGATAGTGCTTTAGATGAAGTTATTGTTGTAGGTTATGGAACAACAACTAAAGAAGCATACACAGGTACTGCAACTCGTATTGAGACAGAAAATGTAGAAGCTAAAGCGGTTTCTAACGTTTCTGAAGCGCTAAGAGGTGAGGTTGCCGGTGTAAACGTAATTTCTTATAGTGGTGCGCCAGGAGCGGATGCTACAATTAGAATTCGTGGTTTCGGTTCTGTAAATGGAAATTCAGATCCTTTATATATTGTAGATGGTGCTCCTTATGCGAGTGACCTTTCTTCAATTAACCCTGCAGATATCGAAAGCATGACTGTATTAAAAGATGCTGCGGCAACTTCTATTTACGGTTCAAGAGGTGCTAACGGTGTAATCGTTATTACTACGAAATTAGGGAAATCTGGAAAAACAATTGTTTCTGTAGATTTTAAAACAAGTGTTAACACATTATCATTACCTCAGTATGATATTGTTGAGTCTCCAGAGCAATATATTGAATTGTCTTGGCAAGCACTTAAAAATAAAGGAACATTACAAGGGCAGGCAGATCCTGCTGCTTGGGCAAGTGCAAACTTATACGGTACTACAGAAGGTATCAACAGTGCATACAATATCTGGGATACAGATGGTGCTAACTTAATTAATCCTGCTACAGGAGAATTTAACTCAGGTGTTAATCGTAAGTATACACCAACTAAATGGTCAGATGCTGCTTTTGGTACAGGAATTAGAACTGAAGCTAACGTACAACTTAGTGGAGGTAATGAAAGAACACGTTTTTCTACGTCTTTCGGTTATTTAAATGATGAAGGATTTACAATCAACTCTGGTTACAACCGTTACACAACAAGATTAAATGTTGAAGATAAGCCAGCAGAATGGTTAACAGTAGGAGCTAATATTGGTTTTACAGGAAGTAAGTATAACAACTCTTCTAGTGATGAAGGATCTTCAGGAAGTTCTGGAAATATTTTCGCTTTAACAAATACAACACCAGCAATCTACGATGTATATTTAAGAGATGCTAATGGTGATTTAGTTGCCGATCCTATTTATGGAGGATACCAGTTTGATTACGGTTCTGAATACGGAAGAAGAGCATGGAACTCTACCAATGGTATTGGTGATGCTACTTACGATTTAGCACGTACAGATGTAGTAACAATGTTAGGTAACTTCAATGTTGGTGTTGACATTACTAAAAACTTAAAATTTGAAACACGTTACAGTGGTCAAATTAACACTTCTAACTATACGTCAATGTCTAACCCATATTATGGTAGTGGAGCGTCTAGTCAAGGTTACTTATTTAAAAGAGAGTCTACTAACATTAACCAGAACTTCTTACAAATGTTACGTTATACGAAACAATTTGGAAGTCATAATGTAGAGGCATTCGTAGCACACGAATCTACAGTAAACAGATATAACTATTTATCTGCTGCTGCTCAAACAGCAATTATCCCAAGATCTACAAGTTTAGATCAGTATACAACTGCAGTAGGTCAAGCTTCTAGTTATACTTTAAGAAGAAGTTTAGATAGTTACTTTTCACAGTTTAACTACAACTATGACCAAAAGTATTTCTTTACAGGGTCTATTAGACGTGATGGATCTTCAAGATTTATCCAAGACAAATGGGGTACTTTCGGATCTGTTGGTTTAGGATGGGTTGTTTCAAACGAAGATTTCTTTGCTAATGTAGATTTCTTAGATTACTTAAAAGCTAAAGGAAGTTACGGTGTTATTGGTGATCAAGGTGTAAATACACTTTACGGTTACAATTTCTTCACGATTAACTCTACTGCTGATGGATCTATTTCTTACTCTCCAACGGGTGAGGCTGCAAACCCAGATTTAACATGGGAAACTTCTAAAATCACACAGTTTGGTATAGAGTCAACTTGGTTTGATGGTTATTTAAACTTAGATGTTGATTACTACGTTAAGAATACAACAAACTTATTCTTTACTCAAGAGTTACCAACATCTCCTGGAGATTCATTCATCAGATATAATGATGGTGAAATGAGAAACAAAGGTCTTGAATTTGATGCTCAGGTATTTATTATTAAAAACCATGAAGATTGGAGATTATCACTTAATGTAAATGGTGAGATGTTTGACAATGAAATTGTTACAATGCCAAAAGATTACATTACAGGAGAAGATAAAATCATTGATGGTAACTTATCTGTAGGAAGATCTTTATATGAGTGGAACATGAGAGAATGGGCTGGTGTAGATCCTGCAACAGGAGCTGGTTTATGGCATGCTTACTTTAATGATGTTGATAACGATGGTATTTTTAACTCTGCTAACGGAGATGAGAGTATTTCTAACTTAACATTATACCAATCAAATAATCCAGATGCAAACATTGTTAAAACTGTAACATCTTCTTATACTTATTCTGATGAAACAGAATTAGGAGCGACTGAAGCTTACGTTGGTAAATCAGCTATTCCTAAGATAAGAGGTAGTTTCCGTTTAAATGCAGGATATAAAAACTTTGACTTATCTGCACAATTCGGATATAGTATTGGTGGATATGTTTATGATGCAGGTTACGCAACGTTAATGAATAACAGAAGTTTAATAGGTTCTGATAACTTCCATACTGATGCAGCTAGTGCATGGTCGGAGCCAGGAGATATTACTAATATCCCAAGGTTATCTGCAGGTTATGCTACAGATGTAAATTATAGTGCTTATTCTTCTCGTTTCTTAACTAAAGCAGATTATTTATCATTAAATAACATTAAGTTAAGCTACTCTTTACCAAGTGATGCTGTAGAAGCTATGAAATTAAGACGTTTCAACATTTTCGTAACAGGTGATAATGTTATGATGTTATCAGTAAGAAACGGTCTTAACCCTACAACATTCATTGGTACGTCAAATTCAGGTGTTTATATGCCTAGAACTGCATTTAGTGTAGGTGCTAAAATTGAATTTTAAAAAAAAAAATGATTATGAGAAAAAAGTTAATTTATTCAGTAGTATTATCCTCGTTAATGTTTATGGGGTGTAATGATGAATTCCTTGAAGGTGAAAATACAAGTGTCTTAACGGCCGAAGGTATTTCTGAGCACTCAGGAACTTATACAGAATTATTAGATGGTTCACTTAACGGTATTACCAGTTTAATTATTGAGCCGTTTGGTATCACTGGATCTAGCCATGATGACTTTGGTCAGAAAGGTGTTGATATCTGGACAGATATCGTATGTGGTGATGTAGCATTGTCTGCAAGTGCATACGGATGGTATAATGCACCATCAAACTTAGTTTCAACTGTAGATTATACAGATGATACTAACTCTACAATTTGGGAGTACTATTACAGAATCATCAAAATTGCTAATGATGTAATTCAGAGTAGTGGTGGTAACGACGTTATACCAGAAAGTGATGATGCTAAACGTATCATGGGACAAGCAAAAGGATACCGTGCTTATGCATACTATAACTTAGTACAGTTATTCCAAAGAGCTTATGATCCAGATCAAGAAGTATTACCATTTTATAACATCGATACTTATAGCTTAGAAAAAGTTCAAGCTTCTGTAATTTATGATCAGATCATTTCTGATTTAACAGATGCAACTAGTCTTTTAGATGGATATTCTCGTGAGTCTAAAAATCAGTTAGACAAAACAGTAGCACAAGGTTTATTAGCCTATACTTACGCTGCAATGGGGAACTATTCAGATGCTAAAGTTTATGCTGATGCTGTAATTAATGCAGGTTATCCTTTAACAACAACAGGAGAATTAGCATATCCTGGTTCAGGTTCAGGGTTTAATGATATTAACGCTGCGTCATGGATCTGGGGTTATGATTTAACTGAAGATTTAGGTCACCAATTAATTGACTGGTGGGGACAAATGGATTATTTTACATATAGTTATGCTTGGGCAGGAGATACAAAATCAATTGATGATTTATTATACTCTAAAATCTCAGCTAACGATGTAAGAAAAACACAGTTCGGTACTGGTGCTGCACCATTACAACCAATCAACAAGTTTTTTGATCCGGGTAGAACGGTTGCAGGACAATACGTAATTTCTACGGATTTAATTCTTATGCGTTCTGAAGAAATGTATTTATTAAGTGCTGAAGCGTCTGCTAATCTTGGTGATGAAGCTGCTGCTAAAGCCATCTTATTAACAATGTTAACTGACCGTATGGGAAGTGCTGATGCTACAACTTACGTAACACCTTTAACTGGGCAAGCGTTAATTGATGCAATTTATTTACAGACTCGTATTGAGTTATGGGGTGAAGGTAAATCATACTTCGCTATGAAGCGTAACCAAGCAACTGTAACTAGAGGTACTAACCACGTGTTTAGAGCTGGTGAGTCTTTTGAGTATGATTCTGATGAGATGTCTTTCCAGATTCCTCAAAACGAAATCGATAACAACCCTAGTATTACTGGTCAAAACTAAAAATTATTAAAATGAAAAAATATTATAAATATCTTGCTGTGCTCACAGCGGTCGTAATGTTCAATTGTGAGGCAGACGACGAATCTAAGTTAAGTAACTATGTAGGTTTTGAATTGAGCCCTACAAACTTAGTCTTAGAGCAGAATTCCACTGGTAGTGTAGATGTAAAGGTTTACGCAAGTGAAGTTTCTAGTTCAGATCGTACATTCGCTTTAGAAGTGGATCCAACGAGTACACTAGCAACGACATATTCTGTACCTGCTACGGTAACCATCCCTGCTAACACAAACGAAGGTGTGATCTCTGTAACTGTTACAGATGATGAAAACTTAAGTTTTGATGATGCAGTAGCACAAGTGTTAACAATAGACTTTACGCCTACGGCTGGTGTTGCTAACGGTGATAGTTTTTCTATCAATGTAACAGAAGCTTGTCCTAGTATTTATGTAACTTTATCAATCACTACTGATGATTGGCCAGATGAAACTTCTTGGGAGTTATTTAACTTAGATTCAGGTCAAGTATCACTTTATGCAGGAGGTCCTTATGTAAACCCTGATGATGATTTCACAACGATTAATAATGAATGGTGTTTATTACCAGGAACTTACGGAGTTGTAGTTTTCGATTCTTACGGTGACGGTGGAAGTACGTATACAGTAACTTCTGGTTCAACGGTGTTTGTTGAACCTACAACCTTAACAAGTGCAAATTCTTCTTCAGTTTTTACAATTGAATAATTGCAATTATAATTTTAAGTAAATTAAAGCCACCATATTTAATATGGTGGCTTTTTTAATTAAAGATGGCATTATGTATTAATTTAAAATTACTGTATATTGCATCAAAAATTACATACCCTTACTATGAAAAACTATTTACTATTTATTACCTTTTTATCCTTGTGTATTTCGGGTAATAGTCAAAATGCTGAAAAAGACAAATTATCAAAAGGAAATTTAGCATTGATTGAAAGGTTTGAATCTCAAGAGCAGGCAAGATCTGCAAGAGTTGATGCCTATTTAAAATCACATCCAGAGGCAAAACTCACCATTAAAGACGGGATTAATTTAAGTCGAATCTACGATGTGGTAGATGGTGTGGTATTATACAAATCTACAGACAATTTATTGGCAAGCCGTGGAACTAAAACATCTTATTTACAAGTTGGAGGACAGTTAGGTTTAGATCTTGATGGAACAGGAATGACTGTTGGAGTTTGGGATGGTGGACCAGCATACGCTGGGCACGCTGAATTTCAAAATGCAACAAACACAGGTTCTAGAATAACTGTTATTGATAATGCTTTTGCTGAAGATTCTGATGAAGAATTTAGTAGTCATGGAACACACGTTTCGGGTACTATTGGAGCAAAAGGTGTAGATGCTAATGCTAAAGGAATGGCAACTAACGTTAACATTAAATCTTATAATTGGAATAATGATGAGACGGAAATGGTTTCTGCGGTAAATGCGGCAACTAATCCTATTATTTTATCAAATCACTCTTATGGTGTACCTGTAGAGAGTAGTAACGGTACAGATTTACCAGCTTGGTATATGGGTGCTTATTCTCAAGATGCTAAAGATATTGATGATATTGCTCGCGAAAATCCTAAATATTTAATCGTAGCCTCTGCTGGTAATAGCGGAACAACGACCTATGACGGTGGGATGTACCCAGGATACGATAAGTTAACAACAGATAAAAACGCAAAAAATAATCTTGTTATAGCCAATGCTAATCCTTCCTTAGCATTATTTACTTACGATTTAGAAACTTTACTGATTAATACATCAAGTAGTCAAGGACCAACAGATGATTTAAGAGTGAAGCCAGACATCGCTGCAGATGGAACTAATTTATATTCTCCTATTCCTGGTGATACCTATGCAACTTATAGTGGTACCTCTATGGCAGCACCAAATACAACTGGTACATTAGTTTTATTACAACAGTATTATAATCAGTTGCACAGTACTTACATGAACTCTGCAACCTTAAAGGCATTAGTGTGTCATACTGCAGTAGATGATAGTCAAGAAATTGGACCAGATCCTAAATTTGGATGGGGATTCTTAGATGCTAAAGCATCAGCAGAAACTATTTTAGATGCTAATAATGATTTAGCAGTTTTAGATGAATTAAATTTAGAACAAAGTGAAACCTATACGATGACATTTTCAGCACAAGCTGGAGATAAGTTAAAAGCTACAATCTGTTGGACTGATGTATCTGGAGGTATTAACAACGGAGACGTAAATGACGCTACAGCACGTTTAGTTAATGATTTAGATTTAAGAATTACTAAAGATGGTGACACATTCATGCCATGGAAATTAAACTATGCTGCAGATTCTGGGTTCTCAAACTCAAAAGGAGATAATGTAGTAGATAACGTAGAAATTGTGGAAATCGATGCACCTTCAACTGGGGTTTATACTTTAACAGTTTCTCATAAAGGAACATTAGTTAGCGAAACTGGTGGGTTCTTCGATCCAAAAGATCAAGATTTCTCATTAGTAGTTACAGGAAATAGCTTAGCATTAAGTACAGAAGAAAACGCACTTTCTAACAGCTTAGTGGTGTATCCTAACCCTAATAAAGGTGAGTTTACAATTAGTTTCGATTCTAACTTAGCAACAACCTCAGATGTTGTTATTGATATTTATGACATCAGTGGACGTAAAGTGTATCAAAATACCTTTGCAAACGTAAACGGACAGTTTAATAAAACCATAAACTTAACAGGAGTTGCTTCTGGAGTTTATGTTGCTAATATCGCTCAAGGCGCTAATAAAACGTCTCAGAAGATTATTATTGAATAATCTAAGTAAAGCATTTTGCTAACTAACGGCCAACAATCTATTTGTTGGCCGTTTTTTTTTGTTAACTAATTTGTAATTTTTTATTCTTAAACAATATTTTATAGTTTACTTTGTTTGAAATTTATAAAGTTTTAAATGCATCATAAAAATCTATATGTTATCCTTTTTTGTTTGTTTTTAGTTCCTGTCGCGGCACAAACTAAATTAACAACAGGAAACTCACCCAATAGAACCGATACCTCGGCAACTAAAAAATCTAAGGCTTATAAAGATGTTGCTAGAATAGATATGTATCTGAAGTTTAAAAATGCTGAAGACTCTATAGCGGTAGACACCACCTTAACGCTAAAGAAAGATTATAAGTTTAATTATCTTCAAGAAGATAATTTTGGGCTTATGCCTTTTGCCAACATGGGACAAACTTATAATAGCCTTAGTTTCGATGCTTGGTCTAATCATACCGCACCCCAATTTGCAGCACGGGCCAGACATTTTAATTACTTGGAGCACGAGGATATCTACTTTTATGAAGTGCCTACACCTTGGACACGTCTAACCTATAAAACAGCATTTGAACAAGGTCAGCTCCTCGATGCCTTTTTTACAGTTAACCTCACTAAGCAGTTTAACTTCTCTATCGCTTATAAAGGATTAAGATCGCTAGGGAATTATCAAAACGTGTTAACAAGTACCGGTAATTTTAGATTTACCTCTAATTACAATTCTAAAAACGATAAATACCATGCAAAGGGGTATATCGTTATGCAAGATTTACTAAACAATGAAAATGGAGGCTTATTAACTGAAGACCTGGTTAATTTTACATCGGGTAATGAAGAATTTTTAGACCGTTCGGTTTTCGATCCACAATTTCAAGATGCTGAGAATATATTAGAAGGGAAAAGATTTCATTTAGAACATTCTTATGATCTGTTAAAGAAACAAGATTCCTTAGCGCAAAATAAAATTACACTGTTTAATAAAATCTCGTTCGAAGATAAATATTACCGTTACAGTCAAACTTCAGCAGCAACTTCATTCTATGGCGATGCATTTGCCACAAGTATCTATGATAAGGTAACACTAGAAGACTTTAAAACCTCTGTAGGCTTTCTATATGCCAATAATATAGTAGGAGATGTGGAGTTTGCACTAAACTATACAGATCTCAATTACGGTTATGATAGTTTAGTGTTATTCCCAGGAGAAACCATTCCCAACCGTATTCAAGCCAATTATTTCGGAGTGGAAGGCGCTTACGCTAAAACGTATAAAGGATTTAAGCTCTCTGCCAATGCAGCCCTTAATTTGTCAGACAGTTTTGTGGGCAGTTATATAGACGGTAATATAAGTTTAAAACTCAATGACGATATACAACTCTCAGGAGGATTAGCCATCAATTCCAGATTAGCCAATTATAATTTCTTACTGTATCAAAGTGATTACGTCAACTACAATTGGTATAACTTAGAAGATTTTAAAAATGTTAATACCCAACAACTAAATATTAAGTTGCAATCCGATAAATGGTTCAACGCAAGTCTAGACATTTCTAATATCGATAATTATACCTATTTCAATCTAGACGAAACCGTAGATGATGTCAACGTTATCCGACCAAATCAATACACAGAACCTTTACAATACTTAAGGTTTAAACTTCAGAAAGAATTCAAGTTTGGTAAATTCGGCTTAGACAATACAATCATGTATCAAAACGTCGTTAGTGATGCAGATGTTCTTAATGTCCCAGATTTCATTACGAGGAATACACTTTATTATTCAGATGAAATATTTAAAAAGTCTCTAAAGTTTCAAACCGGAGTCACATTAAATTACTTTACAACATACTATATGGATGGTTACGATCCATTGCTAGCAGAATTCTACACACAAAACACAACAGAGATTGGCGCCTTTCCAAGATTAGACTTTTTTCTCAACGCCAAGGTCAGACAAACTCGTATTTTTTTTAAGCTAGAACATTTCAATTCCTCTATCACAGGTTACGATTATTTCTCCGCACCAAATAATCCATACAGAGACCTTACCATTCGTTTTGGTTTAGTCTGGGATTTCTTTCTATAAAATAGTTTGGGCATTGCACTTTTGCTTTTCAGCAGCAAAAGTGCCGCGTCATCCGCTATATCTTTTTTTTTGCGCCGTATAAAGACCAAAGCAGTTGTTAAGCTTTAAAATAACAAGAGCTCACAATACAACAATGACACCTTCAAAAAAAAAGGATGCCGCTACTACCGCTAATGCGAAAAAAAAGGGAACAGTAATCTGAGAGGTTTACAAATCATTTTATAGGCAAAGAGTAGCAAGAATATCATAACCTATAGAAAAGCTGTAATTTTATTTAGTTTTAAATCGCAGGGTTTTAAGGCTTTAAAAATTAAACAAAAATAAAATCCAAAAAGCACTTGCGAGAAAGAAAAAGGGTTGTATATTTGCACCCGCTTAACAAAACAATGTTAAGCAAAAGTAAAGAAATAAGTTCATTAACATATTGAATTGACAGCGTAAAAATTAACTGGAAACGGTTAATTAAAAACAAGAGAATAAATCATTTAGAGTACTAGAATAATTCCTATTAG